>NZ_JBIAII010000004.1:0-632814 GCF_042871345.1 Streptomyces sp. NPDC005863
CCGCATCGCCCTCGACCTCATCGTCTGGCTGGCCGCACGCAACATTCCAGGGCGGCCAGCCGGACGGATCACCGACTTCCAAAACACGACCTAGTTGGGCCAAGTCGGCACCGGCGTGACGGCCAAGAGGCCGCGCTCCGGAGGTCGGAAGCCGGGGGAGTGCCGAGCGTTCACTTTCTATTGACACGGTCACGCCAGGACCGCAACACTCCGGAAACGGGAGAGCGCTCTCCCGATGCGCTCGCAAGGTCCCCCAAGGCAGTCCCTTCCGACGTGGCAGGAGGTCTCCATGGCACGGAGATCGAAGATCATCTCAGGGTTACTGGTATCCGGCGCGCTCCTGGTGACCTCGCTGGGGGTGGGTGGCATGGCGCTGGGCGCCGACGCCGACCCCGTACCGGCGAGCGCGGCAGGCGGTGGTTCCGCGCACGCGGCGCACTCCCCGCAGCGGGCGGGCCACGCCATGGCGGCGTCCACCGTTCCGGCCGCCGAGGACCGTGACGGCGACGGCTTCATCCCGGCGAAGTCCCCGGTCGCCACCGTGAAACCCGCGCTGAAGGACCCGCCCCACCGGTACTTCCACGAGTTCCAGGCCAACTGTTCGGTCACGCACACCAGGCCGGACGACCCGATCGTCTACCCGGGCCAGCCGGGGAAGTCCCACGACCACACCTTCATGGGCAACACGACGACCGACGCCCGCAGCACCACGGACTCCCTCAAGCAGGGGAACACCGCCTGCAAGGCGCCGGGCGACAAGTCGGCGTACTGGATGCCCACCCTGTTCAAGGGCGACAAGGCGGTGCTGCCGATCGGCCCGCAGACCATCTACTACAAGGCGGGTGTCACCGACTACACGAGCGTGCGCCCGTTCCCGGAAGGGCTGCGCTATGTCGTCGGCAGCCCCATGCAGTCCGCGGACGAGTTCCGCCACCACCCCGGCTTCGTGGAGGGCTGGGAGTGCGGTGAGAGCTTCTTCAACGTCGACATCCCGAAGAACTGTCCGTCCACGCAGTCCACTCAGCTCAACATCCGCTTCCAGGCTCCGAGTTGCTGGGACGGCGTGCACCTGGACTCTCCCGACCACCAGAGTCACATGGCCTATCCGCAGGTGAAGGCCGGCACGAACGACAACATCTGCCCGGCGTCCCACCCGGTCGCGCTGCCGATGATCGAGTTCAAGATGGCGTTCCCGGTCAACGGTGATATGTCGCAGGTGCGACTGGCCAGCGGCGCGGGCCACTCGTTCCACTACGACTTCTTCAACGCGTGGGACCCCGCGACGCTCAAGGCGCTGGTCGACCACTGTGTCGTCGGCGGTCTGCAGTGCAACGCCCGCGGGTACGACGAGACGCACCCGGAAGCCGGCGCGGCGCTCGACGAGAACTACGAGCTGCCCTGACGCACGCCGGGGGTGGCCCGGCTCCCCCGGGCCGCCCCCGGTTTGCCTCGGCACCTTCCTCTCCCCGGGTTCCGTGTCGCACCCCGGAACCACCTCCCTCACAAGCCTGCTCCTCACCCCCGTCAGGAGATCCCCCATGCCTTCGATCCCCGCCCGCCGGCCAACAGGCGGCCGCCGCCTGGCCGTTCCGCTCACGGTCGCCCTGTTCGCCACCGGTTGTCTCGCGCTGCCCGCCCAGCAGGCCGGGGCCGCGGGCAACGTGGTGAAGGTGACCGGCTCCCAGGGCAACTGGCAGCTGTCGGTGAACGGTTCGCCCTATCAGGTCAAGGGCCTGACCTGGGGCCCGAGCGTCGCCGACGCCGACAAGTACATGCCGGACCTCAAGTCCATGGGCGTCAACACGATCCGCACCTGGGGCACCGACGCCTCCAGCAAGCCGCTGTTCGACTCGGCCGCCGCCCATGGCGTCAAGGTGATCGCGGGCTTCTGGCTGCAGCCGGGCGGCGGCCCGGGCAGTGGCGGCTGCGTCAACTACCTGACCGACACCGCGTACAAGAACCAGATGCTCGACGAGTTCCCCAAGTGGGTGCAGACCTACAAGGACCACGCCGGTGTCCTGATGTGGAACGTCGGCAACGAATCGGTGCTCGGACTGCAGAACTGCTACACGGGCGACGAGCTGGAACGGCAGCGCAACGCCTACACCACCTTCGTCAACGACATCGCCAAGAAGATCCACGCCGTCGACCCGAACCACCCCGTCACCTCCACCGACGCGTGGACCGGCGCCTGGCCCTACTACAAGAGGAACGCCCCGGACCTCGATCTGTACGCCGTGAACTCCTACAACGCGGTGTGCGACATCAAGTCCACCTGGGAACAGGGCGGTTACACCAAGCCGTACATCGTCACCGAGACCGGCCCCGCGGGGGAGTGGGAGGTCCCCGACGACGCCAACGGGGTGCCCGATGAGCCCACCGACCGGGCCAAGGCCGAGGGGTACACCAAGGCCTGGAACTGCGTCACCGGCCACAAGGGCGTCGCGCTCGGCGCCACGATGTTCCACTACGGCACCGAGTACGACTTCGGCGGCATCTGGTTCAACCTGCTGCCCGCGGGCCAGAAGCGCCTGTCGTACTACGCGGTGAAGAAGGCCTACGGAGGCGACACCTCGCACGACAACACCCCGCCCGTCATCTCCCAGATGAGCGTCGAAGGGGACCCGGCCAAGGTCCCCGCAGGCGGCGCCCTGACCCTCGCCACCCGGGCGACCGACCCCGACGGGGACGCCCTGTCCTACGAGGTGCTCGCCAACAGCATGTACATCGACCAGGACAAGAACCTGACGCCGCTGCGCCTCACGAACCTGGGCTCCGGCCGGCTGAAGGTCACCGCGCCCGACCGCACGGGCGTCTGGAAGATCTATGTGAAGGTCACCGACGGCAAGGGCAACGTCGGCGTCGAGACGCGCTCGGTGCGGGTCGTCGCCCCACCCGTCAACGGCACGAACATCGCCCTCGGCAAGACCGCCACCGCCTCCTCCCACCAGGCCGGCGGCGGCGACTGCCCCTGCACCCCCGCGGCGGCCGTCGACGGCAAGGTGACGACGCGCTGGGCCAGCGACTGGAGCGACCCCCAGTGGCTCCAGGTCGACCTCGGCTCCACCCAGTCGTTCAAGCACGTCCAGCTCAACTGGGAGACGTCGTACGCGAAGGCCTACACCCTCCAGACCTCCGACGACGGGCAGAACTGGCGGACCGTCCACGAGGTGGGTGACGGCAACGGCGGCATCGACGACTTCGACGTCAGCGGCACCGGCCGCTACGTCCGCGTCAACGGCACCGCCCGCGGCACCGGATGGGGCTACTCGCTCTACGAGTTCGGTGTCTATCGCTGAACGAACCCGTCCGCGACGAGAACGACGAGAGCAAGGCGGTCCCGATGAACGACGAGGAACTCCTGCGGCTGCTCGACAAGTTGAGCACCGAGCAGAAGGTGCGCCTGCTGACCGGCGCGACGACGTGGCGCACCCACGCCGAACCCGCCGTCGGACTGGGGGAGATGGTGACCTCGGACGGACCCGCCGGCGTACGGGGCGAGGCGTGGGACGAGCGGGAGACGTCGGCGCTGCTGCCGTCGGCGTCCGCGCTCGCGGCCACGTGGGACGAGCCGCTCGTCGAGGAGCTCGGCGGGCTCCTGGCCCGGGAGGCCCGGCGCAAGGGCGTGCACGTGGTGCTCGCCCCCACGCTGAACCTGCACCGCTCGCCGGTGGCAGGGCGGCACTTCGAATGCCTCTCCGAGGACCCGGAGCTCGCGGGCCGGACCGGGGCCGCCCTGGTCCGCGGCATCCAGGCGCACGGCGTCGCCGCCACCGCCAAGCACTACGTGGCCAACGACTCCGAGGCGGGCCGCATGACCGTGGACGTCCGGGTGGCCGAGCGGACCCTGCGGGAGGTGTACCTCGCCCCCTTCGAGGCGGCGGTGCGGGCCGGGGCATGGGCGGTGATGGCGGGCTACAACGGCGTCAACGGCACCACCATGACGGCCCATCCACTGCTGACGCGGCCCCTCAAGGACGACTGGGGCTTCGACGGGGTGGTGCTCTCGGACTGGGGCGCGGCCCGCACCACCGTCGACACCGCGAGTGCCGGCCTCGACCTCGTCATGCCGGGGCCCGGCGGCCCGTGGGCCGAGGCGCTCCTCGACGCCGTTCGCGCGGGCCGCGTTCCCCGGGCGGCCGTCGACGACAAGGTGATCCGGGTCCTGCGGCTGGCCGACCGGGTGGGGGCACTCGACCCCGCCCGTACCCCGGCCGTGCCCGCACCGCCGCCTGTCTCCGCCCGTCGGCTGCTGCGCCGCGCCGCGGCGGCCGGCACGGTCCTCGTGGCCAACGACGGTCTACTGCCGCTGGCGGCAACGGAGTTGGGCACGGTCGCGGTGATCGGAACCCATGCGGTACGGCCTCAGGTGCAGGGCGGTGGCAGCGCCGGGGTCCACCCGGAGCGGATCGTCACGCCACTGGCCGGAATCCGCGACCACCTGCGCGGCCGGGCACGGGTCGTCCACGCTACCGGCCCGGCCGTCGGCGCCCCGCCGCCCCCGCTGGACACCTCGAACTGCGTCGACCCGCGCACGGGGGAGCCGGGCGTCCTCGTCAGGCTCCTGGACCCCGAAGGCCGAGAGCTCCACGCCGAACACCGCGCCACAGGACGCGAGTTGGAGCCCGCCGTCCCGCCGGGGGCACACACCGTGGAGATCCGGGCGCTGCTGACCCCGGCGGTCGCGGGCGCGTGGACCTTCGGCGTCGGCGGCTTCGGCCGGCTGACACTGACCGTCGACGGGCGGCCGGTGGTGGACGGCGACTTCCCGTGCCGCACCGACGACCCGGCCGTCAAGCACGTCACCCCGCCCTGTCAGTACGGACGGGCGGACCTCGGCGCCACCGAACCGGTGCTCGTGGTGGCCCGGCGGGAACTCGCCCCGGACACCGGCCGCGCCACCGTCGTCACCGCCGCGCCGCCCCACCCCGATCCGCACGAGGCGCTGGCCGAGGCCGTCGAGACGGCGCGCCGGGCCGACGTGGCGGTCGTCGTGGTCGGCACCGCCGAGGGCGCGGAAGCCGAGGGCCAGGACCGGAGTTCGCTCACCCTGCCCGGCCAGCAGGACGACCTGGTCACCGCCGTCGCGGCCGCCAACAGGCGGACGGTGGTCGTCGTCGACGCGGGCGCGCCGGTGGAACTGCCGTGGCGGAACGCGGTCGCCGCCGTGCTGCTCACCTGGTTCCCCGGGCAGGAGGCGGGCGGCGCGCTCGCCGACGTCCTCTTCGGCGCGACCGAACCGGGCGGCCGGCTGCCGACCACCTGGGGCGCCCGCCTGGGCGACGCCCCGGTCGCCACCACCCACCCCGACCGGAACGCCGTGACCTACGCCGAGGGCCTGCACATGGGCCACCGCGCGTGGCTGCGCTCCGGGCGCTCGCCCGCGTACTGGTTCGGGCACGGGCTCGGCTACACGACCTGGGCGTACGAGGGCGTCGAGGCGCCGGCCACGGTGGTGGCCGGCGACGACTTCCGCGTACGGGTCAGGCTGCGCAACACCGGTGGGCGCGCCGGCCGCGAGGTCGTCCAGGCGTATCTGGCCAGACCGGGGTCGGCGGTGGAGCGCCCGGTGCGCTGGCTCGCGGGCTACACGGCGGTGCGGGCGGCGCCGGGCGAGACGGTGGAGGCGGTGGTGCGCGTCCCGGGACGCGCCCTGCGGCACTGGTCGGCTCCTGCGGGGTCCTGGCGGATCGAGGCGGGCCGGTTCTCGGTGCTCGTGGGGCGCTCCGCGGGCGATGTGCCCCTCGCCACCACCGTGGCCGTGAAGGAGGGCTACTTCTCCCAGCCCACCGTCTCGGGCAGCGGGTTGTAGAAGATGGTCGCGCCCACGTTCGCCAGACCCTTTTTGACGCTGTACGTCGACGGGCCGCTGTACAGCGGGAGCTTGGCGTACTCCTGGAGCGCCTTCCGCTCGACCTTGTTCACCGCCGTCGTCTGCCGGCCCAGGTCGGCGATGTCCGTCGTGGCCCGGATCTCCTTGTCCAGCGCCGGGGAGCCGGCCCCCGTGATGTTGGAGTCACGGTCCGAGCAGTAGGTGTCGCACACATAGCGGGTCCCGTAGGGATCCATGGAGCGGTTGCCGGAGAGGAACAGGTCGAACTTGCGCTCGTTGATGATGTGGGAGAAGTCCGCGTCGTCCGCCTTCTTGATGACGAGGCGTACGCCGACCGGCTTCAGCATCGCGGCCAGAGCACCGGCGGTTGCCTTGCCCAGCGGGTCGTCACCAAGCAGCGTGTATCCGACCTCGAGCTTCTTGCCGCCCTTCGCCCGGATCCCGTCGCTCCCCGGCTTCCAGCCCGCCGCGTCGAGGTCCTTCTTCGCCCGGTCGGGCCCGTACTTCAGGACCGCCGAGACGTTGTCCTCGTACCCCTTCTGGAAGCTGTAGAGCACCGCAGAGCCGGGCAGCGGCTCCTGGTAGTCCAGGCCCTGGAACTGGATCTTCGCGATCTGGGTGCGGTCGATGCCCTCCTGGATCGCCTTGCGCACCGCCTTGTCCCCGAGGACCGACGACTTGGTGTTGAAGTTCAGCGAGTACTCGAACGGGCTGCCGCCGCTGCGTATCTCGGTGCCCTTGAGCCCCTTCACCTGCTTGAGGCTCTCGGCGTCGACCGCGGAGACATAGTCGAGCTGACCGTTCTTGAAGGCGTTGACCGCCGCCGTCGACTCCAGGTTCACGTAGACGCGCTTGTCGAGCTTGCCCTTCCTGCCCCACCACTTCGGGTTGCGGACGAAGGTGATGTTGCCCGAGTGGGTGTCCCACTTGCCGACCGTGTACGGGCCTGCGCCCCACTCGGGGTGCGCCTTCTTCACGTACGCCTTGTTGAAGGTGTCGACCTTCGCCGCCTTCGGATGCAGGAACGTGCTGAACAGGCTCGGCCAGGACGGGTTGACGCCCTCGAAGGTGATGACGGCCTGCTTGTCGTCCTTGCCCCGCGCGACGTCGGTGATCCGGTCGTAGCCGTCCGTGGACGAGGCCGCGAAGTCCTTGTCGGAACCGTTGTTGGCCTTCCAGGTGGCTTTGATCGCGGTCCAGTCGATCGGCGTTCCGTCGTTGAAGACGGCCTTCTTGTTGAGCGTCAGGACGACCTTCTGGTTGCCGCCCTTCACCGACACCTTCACATCGCTGAAGTAGTCCCGGTTGTACCGCACTTCACCGGTGGGGGAGAAGGTGATCGCGTCGGCGTTGTACCAGGCCCACACCCGGGCCGCCGTCAGCGTGCTGTTGACGTTGAAGGGGTTGCCCTGTTCGTCGAACGTCCCCGACGTCGTGTAGGTCCCGCCGTCCCTGACCTTGTCGTACGGCGTCGGGTTGTAGTCGGCGGCTCCGGAGGCGGAGGCCGGGGTGTTCTTCGCGTTCGACCCCGCGGTGCCGTCACCGGATGAGGACTGGCAGGCGGTGGCGGTGACGGAGATGGCCGCTACGAGGGCGACGGGCAGGGCGAGTCTTGCGCGCATGAGGAAGGGTCCCTGAGTTGAAGTGTGGCGTGTCGAGGGGGGAGTTGGACGTGTGTCGCCGTTACGCGGCGTGGCAGGCGTAGGCGTGGCCCGGTTGGCCCGGCACTGCTCTGGGGGCGGGGCGTTCCGTGCGGCAGCGCTCCCGGACGTCGTCGTCGGCGAGCCGGTACAAGGGGCACCGGTCGACGAACACGCAACCGGGCGGCAGGTTCGTGGCACGCGGCTGCTCGCCCTCCAGGACGATCCGTTCGCGGGCGCGTTCGCGCTCCGGGTCGGGTACGGGGATCGCCGACAGCAGTGCCTTGGTGTACGGGTGCTTCGGGTCGGAGAAGAGCGTCTCCGTGTTGCCGGTCTCGACGATGTGTCCCAGGTACATCACCGCGATGCGGTCGCAGATGTAGCGCACCACGGCGAGGTCGTGGGCGACCATGAGATAGGCGAGTCCCAGTTCGCGCTTGAGCCGGCCGAGCAGGTTGAGCACGCCGGCCTGCACCGACACGTCCAGGGCGGAGAGCGGCTCGTCGAGGGCGAGCAGTTTCGGGTCCGTGGCCAGGGCGCGGGCGATGCCGACGCGTTGGCGCTGGCCTCCGGAGAGCGCGGTCGGGAAGCGGTCGCTCACCGAGGGGTCGAGGCCGACGAGCGTCAGGAGTTCTTGGACGCGGGAGCGGATGACGTCACGGTCGCGGCCCACGGCCCGCAGGGGTTCGGCGAGCAGTTGGTGGACGGTCAGGCGCGGGTCGAGGGCGCCCATCGGATCCTGCATGACGATCTGCACGTCGTGCCGCAGGGTGCGTGCGCGTCCGCCGGAACCGGATGAGGTGACGGAGGTGTTCACGGCGGCACCGGCACCGGCGCCCTTGCCCGCCGCCCCGACCTCCTGCCCCGCGATCTCGATCCGGCCGCCCTCGGGTCGTTGCAGCCGCAGGATCTCCATCAGCGTCGTCGTCTTGCCGCTGCCCGACTCGCCGACCAGCCCCAGCGTCTCTCCGCCGCGCAGCTCGAAGCTGACCCCGTTGACCGCGTGCAGGGTGCCGACCCGGCGCTTGATGAACGCGCCCCTGGTGACGGGGAAGGTCTTGACTAGGTCCTCGACGCGGAGCACCACGTCGCCGCCGGTGGCCCGGCTCGTGCCCGCTTCCCGGCCGACGGACGCGACGCCTCCGGTGGGGTCCAGGGTGCCGGCGGCGATCTCGTCGGCGCGCAGGCAGGCCACGTCCCCGTGCCCGGCGACCTGGCGCAGCTCCGGTTCGTCGGAGCCGCACGCGTCGAGCGCGACGGCGCACCGGCTCGCGAAGGGGCAGCCGCCCGGCAGGTCCGCCAGGGCGGGCGGCTCTCCACCGATCGGTACGAGGGGCCTGCGGACCCCGCCGTCCACGGTCGGCACGGCGGCGAGGAGCCGGGCGGTGTACGGCATCGTCGGCCTGCGGAACAGCGCCTGCACGTCCGTCTTCTCCACGAAGCGGCCCGCGTACATGACGGCGACGTCGTCGGCGTGCCCGGCCACGACGCCGAGGTCATGGGTGATCAGGACGAGCCCGGCGCCGGTCTCACGCTGCGCGAGACGCAGCACGTCGAGGATCTGCGCCTGCACCGTGACGTCGAGCGCGGTGGTGGGTTCGTCGGCCACCAGCACCCTCGGCCGGTTGGCGATCGCCAGGGCGATGACCACGCGCTGGCGCATGCCGCCGGAGAACTCGTGGGGGAAGGCCGAGGCACGACCCCGCGGGTCGGGTATGCCGACGAGGTCGAGCAGTTCGACGGCCTGCTCCCAGGCCGCCTTCCTGGACAGGTCCTGGTGGACCCGCAGCGCGTCGGAGAGCAGCCGGCCCACGGAGAAGATGGGGGTGAGCGCGGACAGCGGGTCCTGGAAGACCATGCCGATGGAGGCGCCCCGTACGCGCGACAGTGCCCGGTCGTCGAGGCCGATCAGGTTCTGTCCGCCGAGCCACACCTCGCCGCCGAGGCCGGCGGTGGGCGGCAGCAGGCCCATGACGCCCATCGCGGTGGCCGACTTGCCGGAGCCGGACTCGCCGACGATGCCGAGGGTCCGGCCCGGCAGCAGGTCGAAGCTGACGCCGCGCACCGCCTCGACGGGCCCGGCCTCGGAGGGGAAGGAGATCCGCAGGTCCCGTACGGAGAGCACGGGCGTGACGTCGGCGGTGGAAGCCGGGTCGTCCCGCAGGGGGCTGGTGAGCGTCGTCATCGTCGGCCTCCCGCCGCGCCGGTCACTGAGGTGGGGTCGAGGGCGTCGCGCAGCCCGTCTCCGATGAAGGTCATCGAGATGGTGAGCAGGACGACGAGACCCGCTGGGAAGGCGAAGAGCCAGGGGGCACTGGTGACCGTGGTCGCCCCGTCGGCGAGCATCGTGCCGAGGGAGACGTCCGGGGTCTGGACGCCGAATCCGAGGAACGAGAGGGCGGTCTCGCTGAGCACGGTCGCGACGACGCCGAGCGTCACGTTGACGATGAGCAGGGAACCGAGGTTGGGGATGATGTGGCGCAGGACGATGCGCAGCGGGTGGACGCCCATGAACTCCGCCGCCTTCACGTAGTCCCGTTCGCGCAGCGAGGTGGAGACGGACCAGACGATCCGGGCGGTGGACATCCAGCCGAACACGGTCAACACGAGGATGAGGGCACGCCAGTCACCGGCCAGACGGTTGGAGACCAGCGCGAGGATGAGGAACGAGGGGACGATCAGCAGGAAGTGGATGACGGCGAGCGTCAGCCTCTCCACCCGGCCGCCGAAGTACGCGGCGCTGGAGCCGATGACCGCCGCGACGACGATCGTCAATACGGACACACTCACAGCGATCACCAGCGACCGTCGCAGACCGTGCACCGCGCTCGCGTAGATGTCGTTGCCGCCCTGGTTGGTGCCGAACCAGTGCACGTCGCTCGGTGGCCGGGTGAGGGCGGTGAAGTCGGCGTCGGTGTGCGTGTAGGACGTGAACAGGCCGCCGAACAGGCTGAACAGCACGAGAAGTACGAAGATGACGACCCCGGCGACGGCGAGGCGGTTGCGCAGGAAGCGTCGCAGGTAGAGCCGGCCGCGTCCGAGATCTCTGCGTGGCTGGACGGTGTCGATTGCTGTCGCCATGTCAACTCACCCGCACCCTCGGGTCGAGGAAGACCGTGGCGATGTCCGCGAGGATGGCGCCGATCGCGGTGAGCACCGCGGCGAACGCGGCCGTCGCGACGGCGCCGTGCACATCGTTCTTGCTGATGGTCTGGACGAAGTACCGGCCCATGCCGTTCCAGCCGAAGACCGTCTCGGTGATGACGGCACCGGTGAAGATGGCGGGCACGCTGAACGCCACGGAGGCCACCGTCGGGATCAGCGCGGCGCGCAGGGCGTGCCTGCGGACGGCCTGGCCGCGGGTGAGGCCGGTGGCCTGGGCCGTGCGCACGAAGTCGGCGTTGATCGTGTCGAGCAGCAGCGAACGCTGCGTCAGGTGGTAGCCCACGTAACCCATCAGGGTCAGCGTGAGCGTCGGCAGAATCAGATGGAGGAGCCGGTCACCGATCGTCGGGAACAGCCCCTCCACGTTGGGTGAGTTCTCCCCGGCGACGTAGAGGAAGTCCAGCCCGGCATGCTGGTTGAGCCAGATGGCGACGAAGACCACGGCGAGCGCGGCGACGGATGTCGGGACGTTGAACACCGCGATGGATATGGCCTGTGAGACGCGGTCGGCCACACCGTACTGGCGGGACGCGGTGTAGACGGCGAGGGCGACGCCGACCACGACGGACAGGACGGTCGCCGTGACGACCAACTCGGCGCTGACGAGCGCTCGGTAGCCCACCTCGCCGTTGACGGAGACACCGGTGGGTGACGCGCCCCAGTCGAAGTCGAGGGTCACCGAAGTGAGCCAGTTCCACCACCGCTGCACCACCGGCACGCCGGGGTCGAGGTTGTACGGGGCGAGGGCCCGGCCGATCTGTTCCTCGGTGCGGGCGGGGCGCAACTCCTTGTAGTTCGATCGCGGGTCCAGAAACCAACTGGCCAAGAAGTACGTCGCGTTGGTCGCGACCGCGATCATCAGGAGCCAGCCGCCCGCCTTGCGCACTACATAGCGCATGGCAGGGACCGCCCCCTCACCACACGCGCGGGACGCGCCGGGACGGCGCCGGAGGGACAGGTCGAGTACATGTGTGGTGGAGCTTTCTGGGACGTACGGGTGACGTACGGGTACGGAACGGTGCCTCGAAGGAGGCGAATGTCAGCTTGATCCGTACTGGGCGGCCGCGCCAGATTTTGGGCGGGTTCGCCATGAGGCCGCAATGTTGCCGTAGAGATCGCAATGTTGGCGAAGCAAAAGATGATCTCGGGCGCGTGACGACGGGCCCGACGCGCCGGCCTCTGCGGCGGCCCCGTGCCGGCCCCGTGCCGGCCCCGTGCCGGTCCCGTACCGGGAGAGCGCTCTATCTCCGCGTGTGGAAGGGAAGTTAGAGTGCACGCATGGAGAGACGGTCGCTGACGCTCGAGGACGTGGCACGGGAGGCGGGCGTCTCCCGGGCGACCGTGTCGCGGGTGATCAACGGCGTTCGCAACGTCGACCCGGCCATCCGGGACGTGGTACGCGCCGCGATCGAACGGACCGGCTACGCGCCGAACCGGGCGGCACGCTCCCTGGTCACCCGGCGTACGGAGACCATCGCCCTGGTCATCTCGGGCGCGGGCGAGGAGAGCGAGTCCC
Organism: Streptomyces sp. NPDC005863; assembly: GCF_042871345.1. Lineage (NCBI taxonomy): Bacteria > Bacillati > Actinomycetota > Actinomycetes > Kitasatosporales > Streptomycetaceae > Streptomyces > Streptomyces sp. NPDC005863. The sequence goes on from NZ_JBIAII010000004.1 coordinate 12,155, forward strand.
GGAGGTCCGGGGACGGAGCCAATGGCGGCGGCCCGGACGGTGCGAACGACGGCGCCCCGGGCGGCGCGGATGAAGCCGCGGACGGTGGGGACGACGACACCCCGCAGAACACCTTCGCCGCCCGCGTCTTCGCCGACCCCTTCTTCGGCCGGGTCGTCAGCGGCGTGGTCGGCTTCCTGCGCCCGCGCTCGATGCACCCGGTGCTGATGGTCGCCGAGACCGAGGCGGCCCGGAGGCAGGTGACCGCCTTCCTCCGGCAGGGCAGCGCCGACGGGGCCCTCGTGGTCTCCACCCACGCCGTGGACCCGCTGCCCGCGATGCTGGTGGCCGAGGGACTGCCCGCGGTGTGCTTCGCGCGGCCCGCGCAGCCCGTCCCGATCAGCTATGTCGACCTGGCGCACCGGGAGGGCGGGCGGCTGGCCGCCGAGCATCTGCTGGCCCGGGGCCGGCGCGGACTGGCGAGCGTCACCGGCCCGCTCGACCTGCCGGCGGGACGCGAGCGGCTCGCCGGTTTCCGTGCGGCGCTGGAGCGCGCGGGGGCCGCGCACGTACCGATCGCGGAGGGCGGCTTCACCCGGGAGAGCGGCGCCGACGCGATGGCGCGGCTGCTGGCCGGGCACCCGGATCTGGACGGGGTGTTCGTGGCCAACGACCTCATGGCGCAGGGCGTGTGCGAGCTGCTGCGCGAGCGGGGCAGAAGCGTGCCGCAGGACGTGGCGGTGGTCGGCTTCGACGACTCCAGCGTGGCGCTGACCTGTCGGCCGCCGCTCACCACCGTGCGGCAGCCGGTCGAGAGGATGACGGCCGCCATGGCCGGGCTGCTCCTGGAACACGTGCAGGGCACCCGCACCGAGCCGACCTCGTTGATCTTCGAGCCGGAGCTGGTGGTGCGGGACTCCGCCTGAGGCTGACGCTGATGGCCTGAGCGCTGACGCTCATGGGCTGAGGGCTGACACTCACGGTGCCGTCCGGCTCACGGACAGAACGTGAGCGGCCGCGTCCCTGTCCCACGAAGGCGCGGCCGCTCAGCTCGGAGGAGGGCCGCCCACTGACCATTCTCAGCGGCCCCAGCAGGATGTCACCCCTGCACTGGTGCGACTGCCCACCACGGATGGGGTTACACGGATCTTTTCCGAGAGATCTCGGACGGCACTCTCCGAGAGGTCTCGGAAGGCTCTCCGAGAGGTGTCAGACGGCATTCCGGTCAGCGCGCGGCCCAGGTCAGGACCCCGCAGAGGACGAAGAGCAGACACATGGCGATGTTCGTCCGCTTGTAGGCGACGAGGACGGCCGCGAACTCGCGGATCGTCGCGTTGGGCCAGAAGTACGCCGCCGTGGTCGAGCCCACCACCTGCCCCCGGACGCCGACCCGGCGCGCCGTGAGCGCGGCACGGAAGGCGTGGTAGTTGTTCGTGACCACGACACACCGGTAGCCGGGATCGGTCTTCTCCATGATCGCCTTGCTGAACCGCAGGTTCTCCTCGGTCGTCGTCGACCGGTCCTCCCGTTCGATCAGGTCGGCGGGGAAGCCGCGCTCGGTGAGGAAGTCGGCCATCGCATGGGACTCCGGCAGCTCCTCGTCCGGCCCCTGGCCCCCCGAGGCGATGAGCACGGGTGCGCTGCCGCGCCTGCTGAGCAGCGTGTGCACCTCCTGCGCCCGCAGGAGCCGGCTGGCGAGCAGCGGGGGCACCTTGGAGCCGCCCATGAGGCCCGACCCCAGGACGACCACGAAGTCGGCCTTGCGGCGGATCCGCATGCGGCCGTACAGGAACGCGTACACGACGAAGCTCAGGAACAGGAACGAGAGGTAACAGGCCAGCCCCAGCGCCACCACCCCCACCCCGACCAGCACGGGCGTGCGCAGCACCGCCGCGGTGATCACGAGGGCCACGACGGCGACGACGCACACCGCGCCCATCAGGGAGAGCAGATTGGTGGGGCTCCTGCCCTCCTTGCGGACCATGTTCAGGCCGTTGAGGAAGAGCAGGCAGACGAGGACGAGAATGCCCAGCGCGCCGAGGCCGAGCAGCGCGGCGGCCACCACGCGTCCCGACGTGGAGCCCGCCGTGACCAGCTGGTACATCCAGGCCGCGAGCCCGCACAGGGCGGCGAGGCCGAGCAGCACGGCGTTGCCGAACCGGCGGCGCTCGCGCACCATGCGCCAGCAGAAGACGAGGAACAGCAGCGCCGCCGGGGCGTAGATGACCATCCGCACAGGGTCTCCGAGTTTCCGATCGTTCAGGTCTCCGGTCGTCCGGGCCTCAGCGGACGACGTCGAAGACGTTCTTCTGCAGGCCGTTGGCGTAGACCTCGTGCTCGACCAGGCGCAGCTTCTGGGCGTCCTTGTCCGTGTCGCTGAACAGCCGCTTGCCCGCCCCGAGCAGCAGGGGGAAGACGAGCAGGTGGTAGCGGTCGATGAGGCCGGCGTCCGAGAGGCTCCGGTTGAGGGCGGCGCTGCCGTGCACGATGATCGGGCCGCCCTCGGTCTCCTTGAGCGCCGCGACGTCGTCCAGCGAGCGCAGGATCGTGGTCTCGCCCCAGTTCTCCACCAGGTCCTTCTCGTCGAGGGTCGTGGAGACGACGTACTTCGGCAGCACCTTGTACCGCGCGAAATCCGCCATGTCGGGCCAGACGGCGCTGAACGCCTCGTAGCTGGCCCGGCCCAGCATCATCGCGGCGGCCTCCTGCTGCTCCCGGCCCTTGATCTCGTACGCCTCCGGGAGGAACTCGACGTCCTTGAACGTCCACCCGGAGTTCCGGTAGCCCGGCTCGCCGCCCGGGGCCTCCACCACGCCGTCGAGCGAGACGAAGGCGGTGCTGATGAGGGTGCGCATGGGCTCTCCTGGGTGGATCGGGTGTCCGGGGCACGGTCGGTCGGCGCCCTGGAGGCCGACGGTCCGGCCCGGTGCACCAACTATCCCTGAAGACCCCGGGACGTGGAGAAACTCATCGCGGAAGACTCATCGGCCTCCGCCCGGTTCCCCGTACGAGGGCGGCGGATCACTGGCGGCGGATCAGCGGATCAGCGGGTCAGCGGCGTCGCGTCAGTGGCGGCGTCCGCGCAGCCGCGTGAGGAGCGAACGGGCCTGCGCGCGCTTGCGCGGGTCGGCGGCGGCGCGGCGCACCGTGTCGACGGTCTGCCGGCCCTGCGGGGTGCGGCTGTAGGCCTTGAGGCGTGCGATCAGTCCGGCCATGAGGTCCTCCCGGGTTCTCACCGCCGTGGCGGCGGATGGGTCGCTGTCGTCGGGTTGCTGCTCCCGTACCCCGTAGCCGCGCCCGTACCCAGAGTCGGCTCCGTGCGGACGACGGGGGAGCGCGGCCCTGTGACCCGTTCGGCGCGAAAACGTGTCTGGAGGCGGCCTTTGCGGGAAGCCGAACGACATGGCTGTTCTCAGGAAATGCGCACGTCCGATGCTCGCCTCCGTCTTCGTCACCGGCGGGGCGCAAACCCTCCGTAACCCGGAGCGCGCGGCACCCGCCGTCGAGCCGCTCGCGGCCCCCGTCGCCTCCCGGGTCTCCTGGCTGCCCGAGGACCCCGAGAAGCTGGTCCGCATCAACGGTGCGGTGCAGCTGGGCGCCGGGCTGATGCTCGCGACCGGTCGGGTGCCGCGGGTGGCCGCCCTCGCGCTGGCCGGCACGCTGGTGCCGACGACGCTGGCCGGGCACGCCTGGTGGAAGGAGAAGGACCCCGAGCAGCGGGCCGCCCAGCGCACCCAGTTCATCAAGAACGTCTCGCTGTTCGGCGGACTCCTGATCGCGGCGGCCGACACGCACGGCAAGCCGTCCGTCGCCTACCGCGGCCGCGCCGCCGCGGTGACGGGCCGGCGCACCGCCCGGCGCGCCCGGCGCGACGCCGTGGACGCGCTGAGCGGGGCGGCGGAGGGGGCCGTGGGGACGGTCCGCTCGATCTCCGAGAGCGCGCAGCAGGCCGTCACGCGGCATCTGTGAGGAAGGGCCGGAGCTGCGGCCGGCCGACCCGACAGTGGACCTGACGGCGCGTCATCGGTACTCCGGTGGCGCGCCGTTCGGGTTGTGCGGTGGCGCGCCGGTCGGGTTGCGCGGTGGCACGCCGTTCGCGTTGTGCGTACCGGAGTTGTGAAGGTCGCCGTCTCCGGTGTGAAAGCGCTTGCTGTCCCCGAGGGCCGGTGCCATTCTCGGCCGGTGGCCGAATCCGTCACCTCCCTACGCGCAGGAGCAGCCGTGCACCGTACCGGGAAGACACTGATCTCGGCGGGCGGCGTCGCCGTCGCCGTCCTCGCCGCCTGGGCCCTCGCCGCCCCCGAGTCCAGCGGTGCCCCGGCCCATGAGCACGGCGCGAGGGCCGGCGCGACCAAGGGCGTGCTGTGGGACGGTGACGCCTCGAACGGACTCGGCGTGTTCGGCACCACCCTGTGCGAGTCGCCGGGGAGCGTCACCGTCGACAACTGGGGCGGCTCGCGCGGCGACATCTTCAAGTTCAACAAGCCTATCGGCGTGCCGCGTTGTGAGGCGCACAACGTGCGGATCGCGTCCGGCGAGTACCCCTGGCGGGAGGGCGGCACCTACTGGTTCGGCTGGGACTCGATGACCAAGACGGGCGAGGCCCAGACCGTCTTCCAGTGGAAGTCGAACGGCACCAACGACCAGCACAGCCAGAACTATCCCGTGATCATGAAGGTGGAGGACGGGAAGCTGAAGGTCTGGTACGTCGCGCCCGGCGAGGTGTGGACGCCCATCGGTTCCGCCGCGTGGTCGGCCGGAGCCTGGCACGCGATCCAGCTCGGCATCACCACCAGCTCGGGCAGCTCCGGGAAGCTCTCCGTCTACCTCGACGGACGGGAGATCGCCTCCCGCACCGGCGCCCGCACCTGGGACGACCTCGGCAACAAGCCGCGCTGGGGCACCTATTGGGGCACCGACACGAGTACGGCGTCGATCAACTGGATCGACGGGCTCGCGATGGGACAGGCCCGGTCGGACGTGGACTGACCACGCTGCGGCGGGAGTTGGCCCTTCGCGCCGCAGAGGTTGGGCCACGGAGTCCGGGGCATGCGACGGAGTATGACGACGCATGAAGAGCACAGTGGTCCGCCCGCCATGGGGGAGATGGAACGCGGTACGCCGCAGCGACTCGAGGCACGCGAGCGGATGTGGGGCGTGGCCTGGACGGGTCTGTGCGTCCTGCTGGCCCTGTGGTCGCTGGCCTGGGCGATCGGCGCGGCCACGGGCACGACGAACGCGTGGGTGTACTCGTTCGCCGGGCTCGTGCTCCTGGGGTGCGCGCTGTGGGCCCGCCGCTCGGTGATCCGCAACAGCCCGCCGCGCCACCTGTAGGTGCGTGCGGCCTGTAGGTGCGTGCGGCCGGTAGGTGCGTCCAGCCGGCAGGTGCGTACAAGAGGTGTGCGAGCGGCATACCTGGATACGCTCCGCATATGCGACACCATGATCTTCTCGTCCTCGGCGTGGGCACCGGCAACGCGGTGATCGACGACCGCTTCGCGCACCTCGACGTCGCCCTCGTCGCGGAGGGACCCTTCGGCGGCACCTGCCTCAACGCGGGCTGCATCCCCAGCAAGATGCTCGCCGTGACGGCCGAGGTGGCCGACACGGTCCGCGATTCCGGCCGGCACGACGTGCGGGCGAACCTGGAGGGGATCGCCTGGCCGGACGTCCAGGAACGCGTCTTCGGGCGGCTCGACGCCACCTCGCGGGACGGCGAGGACGGCCGCCGCGACGACGACTTCGTGACCGTCTACCGTGGGCGCGCGCGGTTCACCGGCGAGCGGGAACTCCTGGTGGATACGGCGGGCGGGCCCGTGCCGGTGAGCGCGGACCGGATCGTCGTGGCCGCGGGCGGGCGCCCCGTGGTGCCGCCCGTGGTCGCCGAATCAGGGCTGCCCTACGAGACGTCCGACACCGTGATGCGGCTCGACGAGGTGCCGCGGCGCATGGTGGTCCTCGGCGGCGGCTACATCGCCGCCGAGCTGGCCCACGTCTTCCACGCGGCGGGCACCTCCGTGACCGTCGTGGAGAAGCGGGACAAGCTCCTCGCCGAGCAGGACACCTCGGTCGCCTCGGCGTTCACCGAGATCGTGCGCCCCGTCCACGACCTGCGGCTGGGCCGCGAACTGGTCCGCGTGGAGGGCAGCCCCGGGGCGCTGCGGCTGACGCTCGACGACGACTCGGTCATCGAGGCCGACACCCTGCTCGTCGCCGTCGGGCGCACGCCGAACAGTGACCGGCTCGACCTGGACCGGGCCGGCGTCACCTGCGACGACGACGGTCTGATCGAGGTCGACGAGCAACTGCGCACGAGCGCCGGGAACGTGTGGGCCCTCGGCGACATCGTCCCCGGGCCGCCCCTGAAGCACGTGGCCAACCGGGAGGGCGAGGTGGTCGCGCACAACCTCCTCCACCCCGAGGAGCCGCGCACGATGTCGTACGACGTGGTGCCCTCGGCCGTCTTCACCCGCCCCCAGATCGCCCAGGTCGGCCTCACCGAACAGGCGGCCGCGGAGCAGGGCCTGGACTACGCGATCGGGACGTGCCGCTATGAGGACGTCGCGTACGGCTGGGCGCTGGAGGACACGCAGGGCTTCTGCAAGGTCCTCGCCGACCGCGCTTCCGGACGCCTGCTCGGCGCGCATGTGCTGGGTCCGCAGGCCGCCACCCTCATCCAGTCCTTCGTCCTCGCCATGACCTTCGGGCTGGGGGCGCGGGAGCTGGCCGAACGCCCGCTGTGGATCCACCCGGCCCTCACCGAGGTCGTCGACAACGCGCTCCGTGATCTTGACGTGGGGAAGGACGCTTGACGGTTACGGGTGGTGCGGCGGCGGGAGTCGCCGTCCCGCCTCGTACCGTCAACAGGCCGGTGAGCGCCGCGATGTGACGCGGTGGCGAGGTGTGGAGTCAGGGGAGGTCACAGGGTGTGCCTCCCCTTTTTCACGCCCTTCTCGCGCGTAGGTTAGGTTAGCCTTGCCTGAGTGGCTGCGGGGGGCGGAGCGCGGCTGCGCTGTTCGGTGCTGCCTTATTCGCCCGCGCCGTGTGGGGGAGTGCCCTCGTATGCCCGTATGCCCGTATGCCCGTATCCCCGTGCCTCCGTATCCCCATCCCCGTATGCCCGTACAGCCACAAGGAGCCGTCCGATGAGCCAGACCCTGTCGCCCGAGCGTGTCCGCGCCGACATCGCGGAGCTGCTCGACTGCGACCCCGCCGAGATCGTGCCCGGGGAGGACCTCTTCGACCTCGGGCTCGACTCGGTGCGGATCATGACGCTGGTTCAGCGGTGGCGCGCCGCGGGTGCCGGGTCGCTGGAGTTCCCCGACCTGGCCGAGCAGCCCGAACTGGCCCACTGGACCGAGCTCCTGACGGGGCGTGCCGCATGAGGCGGGTCGACCACCGGCACCGGCACCTGGAGCGGATCGCCGAGGTGCGGGAAGGGCCGCACGCCGAGAAGGTGGCCTACCCGATCGGCCTGCGGGAGGCCGAGGTCGTCCGCACGGCCATGGTCGGCGCCGGTCTGCTGCGGCTGACCCTGGGCGGCGCGGGCGTCGAGGGGTTCGAGGCGCACGCGCCGGACGAGCACGTGAAACTCATCTTCCCCGAGCCGGACGGTTCGTTGCGGCTGCCGGAGCGGAACGGGTCGATGCTGCGCTGGCCGCGGCCCGCCCCCACCTCGCGGGAGTACACCGTGCGCCGGTACGACCCGGCCGCCCGTGAGCTCGACATCGACATCGTCCCGCACGACGGTGGACTCGCCTCGGACTGGGCGCACCAGGTCGAGCCGGGCGCACGCGTGCACGTGGCGGGCCCGCCCGGCGGCCTGATCGTCCCGCACGCCTACGACCGCTACCTCCTCGCGGGCGACCTCACCGCCCTGCCCGCCATCGCCCGCCGCCTTGAGGAGCTGCCCCGGACCGCGAAGGGCTGGGCCTTCGTCGAAGTCGCCGGCGCGGCGGAGGAGATCGAGCTCGCGGCGCCCGAGGGCTTCGACGTGCACTGGCTGCACCGGGGAGCTCTCCCGGCGGGCACCGGCGGCGCGTTGGAGCGCGCCGTGACCGCGGTGGCCGTGCCCGAGGGGGAGCGGCTGTACGTGTGGATCGCCGGTGAGGCGGGACAGATCAAGCCGCTGCGCCGCTGGGTCCGTGACGAGCTGGGGCTCGGCAAGGCGGACCACGACATCACCGGCTACTGGAAGCGCGGCGTCGCCGACTTCGACGAGGACGACCACTGACCCCACGGCCGACCGGCCGGGACCGCTGACCGTACGGCCGGGCGGGCGGAACGGGTTCGGACCCCGGGGGGTCCTGTCTCTCAAAAACATCAACTAAGGTTAGCCTTACCTAAGCAACAGGGAGTGCATGTATGTCCATACGCAGATCGTCGGGGCTGATCGGAGCCGTGGCGCTGGCCCTGGCGTTGACCGGGTGCGGGTCGTCGGACGGTGGCTCGAAGGACTCCGGGAAGGGGTCGACCCGGGTGTTCGCCGCCGACAACGGCAAGATCAAGATCCCCGCCGACCCGCAGCGTGTGGTCGCCACCGGGTACGCCGTGCCCGTCCTGATCGAGGCCCATGTGCCGCTGGTCGGGGTCTCGTCGTGGAAGCGCGGCGAGCCGATGATGAGCGGGCGTGACCTCGCCACGTACAAGAAGCTCCCCAAGGTGGCGGGCGAACAGGCGGCAGAGACCAACTACGAGGCCGTCGCCGAGGCAAAGCCCGACCTGATCGTGATCGGCGTGCCGAAGCCGGCCCTCGGCGACGTCGACGTCAAGCGTCTCGAGTCCATCGCACCCGTGGTGGCGATCGGCCCGACCGTGCCGTCCATGTGGCGCCAGCAGTCCCGTCAGCAGGCCGACGCGGCGGGCGGGCTCGCGAAGTTCGACGCCATCAAGGACACCTACGAGGCCAAGGCCGCGAAGCTGGCGAAGAAGTACCGCAAGGTCCTCCCGCAGCTGAAGCTGGGCCACGTCGGCGCGTACGGCGAGAGCGCCAAGGGCACCTGGCAGCGGGAGTTCGGCCGCTCCTGGGGCACCAACATCGCCGAGGACGTCGGCGCGACGTACTACGGCAAGGTCAAGAAAAAGGGGCCCGGCTCGCGCGCCGTCAGCGAGTACCCCTCCCTCGAAGAGCTCCCCGACGCGCTCGGCGAGGCCGACGCCATCACGTACTCGGTCAACGCCGACGGCAGCGTCCCGCAGCCGGTGAAGTACGTCATGGACTCCAAGCTCTGGAAGAACCTGCCCGCCGTCAAGGCCGGCAAGACCTTCCCGCTGCGCTACACCGAGGCCGCCACGTACGGCCAGGCCATGCGGACCCTGGACGCGATCGACACGTCGTTCGCGCCGCTCCTGAAGCGGTGACCGTCGCGGGCCGCGCCCCCGAGGCGCCCGGAACCCGGCGGGCCGGACCGCGGATCGGACCGCAGATCGCCCTTCTCGCCGGCGGGGTCGTCCTGCTCGTGGTGGTCGCCGTGCTGAGCGTCGGCGTCGGCGCCCGGCACATCGCGCCCACCGAGGTCGTCCGCGCCCTCGTCGACAGCCGGGGCACCGACGACCACGTGATCGTGCGCGACGTCCGCGCGCCCCGCGCGCTGCTCGCCGTCGCGGTGGGCGCCGCCCTCGCGGTGGCCGGCGCGCTGATCCAGACGCTGGCCCGCAATCCGCTGGCCGAACCCGGCATCCTCGGGGTCACCGCGGGCGCCGGGTTCGCCATCACCGTCGGCTCCGGACTGGGTCTCGCCGCCGGGCAGACCGGCCAGTTGGGCTGGTCGGTCACCGGCTCGGTGCTCGCCGCGCTCCTCGTCGCGGCCGTCGGGCGCCGCTCCCCGCTGCGCCTCGTACTCACCGGCGTGGCGCTGACCGCGGTGCTCGGCGGCATCGCGCTGGGGCTGCGGCTGATGCTCCCCGACACCTTCGACGTCTACCGGTTCTGGTCGGTCGGCTCGCTCGCGTCCCGCGAACAGGCCCCGCTGGCATGGCCGTTGACCGCCATCGCGGTGTCCCTGCTCGGCGCCCTGCTGCTGAGCCGGGCGCTCAACGCGCTGGCGCTCGGCGAGAACGTGGCGCAGACCCTGGGCGCGAGCGTGGTCCGCGTACGGGCCTTCGCCCTCGTCCTGATCACCGTGTTGAGCGGGGCGGCGACGGCGGTGGCCGGGCCGGTCCTGTTCGTCGGCCTGATCGTGCCGCACCTGGTGCGCAGGCCGGCCGGCGGCTCGGTGCCGTGGCTGCTGGTCTACTCCATGGTCCTCGGGCCGATCCTGCTGCTGATCGCCGACATCGGCTCACGCGTGCTGCTGCCCACCGGTGAGGTGCCGGTGGCGATCGTCACCGCCTTCCTCGGTGGACCCATGCTGATCTGGGCCGTCCGCCGGTACGGGGCGGGGTCGCTGTGAGCGTGCTGCACATCCGCGGAGTGCGGGCCGAATGCCGCACGGTGGTGCTCGTCGCCGTCCTGGTCCCCCTGATGCTCGCCCTGGCCCTGACCGGACTCTGCTACGGCGCGTCCTGGTCCACCCCCGACGAGGTGTTCTCCGCACTGAGCGGCGCGGAACCCTCCGTCGTCATTTCGGACTGGCGGCTGCCGCGGGTACTCGCCGGACTGGTCTTCGGCGCCGCACTCGGCGTGGCCGGAGCCCTCTTCCAGAACCTCACCCGCAACCCGATGGGCAGCCCCGACGTCATCGGCCTCGACGCGGGCGCCTACACCGGCGCCCTCGTCGCCCTCACCGCCCTGTCGGGCACCTCCGCCCAACTCGCCGTCGGCTCCGTGACCGGCGGGCTCGTCGTCGCGGCCGCCATCTACCTCCTCTCCTTCGACCGGGGCTTCTCCGGACTGCGTCTCGTCGTCATCGGCATCGCCGTCAACGCGATGGTGACCGCGGTCAATTCGTGGATCGTGCTCCGCGCCGACCTGGAGGTGGCGATCGCGGCGGTCGGCTGGAGCGCCGGGTCGCTCAACGGCGTCGGCTGGTCGGACCTCGGCATCCCGTTCACGGTGATCGGCGTGCTGCTCGCCCTCATGGCCACCCGGGCGCACGCCATGCACCAGGCGTCGCTCGGCGACGCCGTCGCCGTCACCACCGGCGTCGGCCTCGACCGGCTCCGCCTCGTCATGGTCCTGGTCGGCGTCGGCTGCACGGCGACGGTGACCGCGGTGGCCGGGCCGATCGCGTTCATCGCGCTCGCCGCCCCGCAGATCGGCCGCAGGCTCGCCGGAGCGGCCGGTGTCCCGCTGCTGCCCGCGGCGCTCACCGGGGCGGTGCTTCTCCTGGGCGCCGACCTGATCGCCCAGATGCTGCTGGCGCCCGTCGCGCTGCCGGTGGGCGTGGTGAGCACCGCGATCGGCGGCTGTTACCTGATCTGGCTGCTGACCAAGGAGGTGAGGCGCGCATGACCGCACGCCCGCTGACCAAGGAGGGGGTACGCGCATGACCGCACGCCTGACCGCGCGGGACCTCACCCTGCGCTACGGGGACCGCGTGGTCTCCACCCGGCTGAGCCTCGACGTCCCCGACGGCGCGTTCACCGCCGTCGTCGGCCCCAACGGCTGCGGAAAATCAACCCTGTTGAGGGCCTTCGTACGGCTGCTGCGCCCCGACAGCGGCCACGTCGAGCTCGACGGCCGCGAGGTCTCCGCCCACCCGGCCAAGGCCCTCGCCAAGCAGCTCGGCTTCCTGCCGCAGGACCCGCAGGCCCCCGACGACATCAAGGTCCGCCAACTGGTCGGCCGGGGCCGCTTCCCGTACCAGTCGCTCCTCGCGCTGTGGTCCGCCGACGACGAGAAGGCCGTCACCGCGGCGATGGACGCCGCGGGCGTCACCGACCTCGCCGAACGGCCGGTGCGGGAACTCTCCGGCGGACAGCGCCAACGGGGGTGGATGGCCATGGTGCTCGCCCAGGAGACCCCCTATCTGCTGCTCGACGAGCCGACGTCCTTCCTCGACATCACCCACCAGTACCAACTGCTCGGCCTGCTGGCCGCGTTGCGCGACCAGGGCCGCACCGTCATCGCCGTCCTGCACGACATCAACCAGGCGTGCCGCTACGCCGACCACCTCGTCGCCATGAAGGACGGCCGGGTGGCCGCGGAGGGCGACCCCACGGACATCGTGGACGCCGCCCTGATCAAGGACGTCTTCGACCTGCCGAGCGTCATCGTCCCCGACCCGGTGACCGATACGCCGATGGTCGTCCCCACCCTGCAAGGAGAATGAGTTGAGCACCGCAAGCGTCTCCTCGGACGGCCTGCTCCCGTTGACCGGCGCCCAGATCGGCATCTGGAACGCCCAGCGCCTGGAGCCGGACTCGCCGTACTACGTCGTCGGCGACGTGGTGGAGATATCCGGCGGCGATCCCGTCGACGTCGGCGCGCTCGTCGAGGCCGTCCGGGCGACCACCGAGGAGGCCGAGACGCTGCGGCTGCGGGTGTACGACACCCCCGATGGGCCGCGCCAGAAGGTGGGCCAGGAACCGGTCCCGCCGCCCCGGGTGGTCGACGTGAGCGGGGAGGCCGACCCCGTCGCCGCGGCCCACGCCCTCGTCGACGCGGAGCGGGCCCGGGTGGGCGAGGCGTGCCGGGAGATGGTGGACCGGCCGCTGTACGCGCGTACCGTCATCAGACTCTCCGACCGCGAGGTCTGGTACACCCAGCTCGGCCACCACCTGGTCTTCGACGGCTACACCGCGGCGATGCTCGCCCGCCGCACCGCCGCCCGGTACACCGCCCTGGTCCGAGGGACCGACCCGCGCCCCTCAACCTTCGGCGGCTTCGCCGACTTCGTGGCCGCCGACACCGCCTACCGGGCGAGCGACCGGGCCCGCGAGGACCGCGCGTACTGGGTCGAGCGGTTCACCCCGCTGCCCGACCTCGGCGACAGTGACGCCGCCGCCGGCGCGCCCGGCGCCACCCTGACCGCCCGCGCCGCCCTCTCGCCCGGGGAGACGGCTCGGCTGCGCGCCTACGCCGAGGAGCAGGGTGTCACCTGGGGCGAGGCGCTGATCGCCGGCTACGCCGCCTTCCTGCACCGCATGTTCGGCCGCACCGACATCGTGTTCGCCCTTCCGCTGATGTGCCGCGCCGGCTCGGTCGAACTGCGCACCCCCGCCATGGCCGTCAACATCCTCCCGGTCCGGATGAGCGTCCAACCCGGCGACGGGCTCGGCGAGTTGAGCCGCCGGGCCGCCACCGTCCTGAAGGAGATGCGGGACCACCAGCGCTACCGCGGCGAGGACCTGCCGCGCGACCTCGGCGTGCCCGGCGCGGGCGCGCTGTTGCACGGCCGCGGGATCAACCTCAAGGCCTTCGACCTGGCCCTCGACTTCGCCGGGGCGAGCGGCGTGATGCGCAACGTCGCGGGCGGGCCGCCGGAGGACATGGGCCTGAGCGTCCTGCCCGCACGCGACGGCGGACTGCTCCTCGGCTTCGAGGTCGACGCACGGACCAACGACCAGGCCGCCGTCGATGCCCTCCTCGCCGGGCTGCGGACCCTGCTCTCCCGGCTGATCGACGGCCTGCCCGTGGGACGCATCGCCCTGGCCGACGACGCGGACCGGCTCCTCGCCGACCGGTGCCCGCCCGCCCTGCCCGGCACACCCGTCGACGTGCCGACGGCGTTCGACGCGATGGCCGCCGCCGACCCCGACGGCACGGCACTGGTCTGCGGCGAGCACCGGCTGACGGCCGCCGCGCTGGCCGACCGCGTGCACCGCGTCGCCCGTGCGCTGCGGGCCCGCTCCATCGGGGCCGAGGACGTCGTCGCGCTGGCCCTGCCGCGCTCCGCGGACTCGGTGACCGCCCTGCTCGCCGTCATGGACGCGGGCGCCGCGTTCCTGCCCCTGGACACCGCCCACCCCGCCGGGCGGCTGCGCGACCTGCTCGACGACACCCGCCCCGCCCTCGTCCTGACCGCCACCGACACCGTCGACGGGCTGCCCTGGCACACCCTGCTCGACGAGGCCGCCGCCCTGTCCGGCGCGCCGCTGACCGCCGCCGAACTGGCCGCGCCCCGCCACCCCGAACACCTCGCCTACGTGATCCACACCTCCGGGTCCACCGGCCGGCCCAAGGGCGTGCTCGGCCGGGTCGGCGGACTCGCCTCGCTCCTGCACCACCAGCGCGCCACGGTCGTCGCCGAGGCCGCACGCGCCGCCGGCCGGCGCCTGCGCGCCTCCCACACCTACTCGTTCGCCTTCGACTCGGCCTTCGATCACCTGGTCTGGCTGCTGTGCGGCCATGAACTGCACGTCTACGACGCCGACACCGTCCGCGACGCCGACGCGCTGCTTGCCGCGTACGACCGCGACGGCATCGACATCGTGGACACCACGCCCTCCATGGCCGCGCCGCTGATCGACGGCGGGCTCCTGGAGCGCGGGCCGGCGCTGCTCGTCCTCGGCGGCGAGGCCACCCCGCCCGCCCTGTGGCGGCGGATCGCCGACTCCGGGGTCACCGCGCGCAACCTCTACGGGCCCACCGAGGCCACCGTCGACGCCACCACCGCACGGATCGACGGCGACAACCCGACGATCGGCCACCCCCTCGCGGGCACCCGCGTCCATCTCCTCGACAGCGCCCTGCAGCCGGTGCCGCACGGGCGCACGGGTGAGCTGTACCTGGCGGGACCGCACCTGGCCCGCGGCTACCTCGGCAGGGCGGGAGCGAGCGCCGAACGGTTCGTCGCCGACCCCTTCGGCGCGCCGGGCGAGCGGATGTACCGCACCGGTGACCTGGCCCGCTGGGTGCCCGGCCGGGGCGTGGAGTACCAAGGCCGCGCCGACGGGCAGGTCAAGATCCGCGGCCACCGGGTCGAGACCGGCGAGGTCGAGGCCGCACTCGGCGCGCTGCCCGGCGTCACCGCGGCCGCCGCCACCCTCCGCTCCTCCCGCCTCATCGGTTACGTGGTGTCCACCTCGCTCACCGGGGACGCGGTGCGCGGCCTGCTGGCCGAACGGCTGCCCGACCACCTGGTGCCCGCGGCGGTCGTCGTCCTCGACTCGCTCCCGCTCACCCCCAACGGCAAGCTCGACCGCGCCGCCCTGCCCGCCCCCGCCTCCTTCGGCGGCGGCCGGGAGCCGAGCACCGAACGGGAGCGGCTGCTGTGCGCCGTACTCGCCGACGTGTTCGAGGTCGAACGGGTCGGCGTCGACGACGACTTCTTCGCGTTCGGCGGCGACAGCATCACCGCCATCACCCTCAGCAGCCGGCTCCGGGCCAAGGGCCTCGACCTGCGGCCGCGCGACCTCCTGGCCCGCCGCACCTTCGCCGCCCTCGCCGCGTCCGCCGGGCTCGTCGAGGACGCCGCCGAGCCCCCGGACAACTCGACCGAGTCGACCGAGCCGACCGGGCCGGTCCCCGCGCCGCCCATCGTGCGCGGCCTGCTCGACCCGCACCCGGACGTCGACGTCGTCGCCGGGTACGCGCAGTGGACCGCCCTGAGCGTCGACGCACTCGACCGCGCCGACCTGGTCGCGGGCGTCCAGGCCGTGCTCGACCACCACGACGCGCTGCGGCTGCGCGTGGACGACGGCCTGGAGGTGCTGCCCGGCGGCGGCCTGGAGGTGCTGCCCCGCGGCGCCGTACGCGCCGTCGTCGACGAGGTGCACGGCGCGGACACGACCACCGTGGCCGAACGCCTCGCCGGTCAACTCGACCCACGTACCGGCGACTTGGTGCGCGCCACCCTGATCCGCACCGAAGACGACGAGGCCGACCTGCTGGTCGTCGTCGTCCACCATCTCGCCATGGACGGCGTGTCCTGGCGCATCCTGCTCCCCGACCTGTACGCGGCCTGCACGGGCGCCGCCCTCGAACCCACCGGCACCTCATGGCGCCGCCACGCCCTGCACCTGGACGCCCAGGGCGAGTCCGGAGCGCGACGCGGCGAACTCGACCACTGGCGGACCGCCCTCGGCTCCGCCGCCCGGCTCGGCGCCCGCCCCCTCGACCCGGCACGCGACACCGTCTCGACCGCCCGCCGGTCGACCACCGTGGCCTCGCCGGAGACCACCGAGGCACTCCTCACCACGCTGCCCGCGGCCTACCGCGCCGGCGTCGACGAGGTGCTCCTGGCTGCCCTCACCCTCACCCTGCACGCCTGGGGCCTGCCCGGGGACGCGGTCACCGTCTCGATGGAGGGCCACGGCCGCGAACACCTCGAACTGTCCCGTACGGTCGGCTGGTTCACCTGTGAGTACCCGGTGCGGGTGCCCATGGAGGGCGAGGCGGGACGCGCGCTGCGCGCGGCCAAGGAGGCCCGGCGCGCCGTCCCCGACGGCGGCATCGGCTACGGCGTCCTGCGCCACCTCGACCCGCTGACCCGCCCGGAGTTCGGAGCCGTGCCGCCCCCGGACGTCCTGCTCAACTACCTCGGCCGGTTCGGGTCCCTGCCCGGCACCGGCTGGCGGCTGCCCGAGCGCGACGCCTTCTCGGTGACCGAGCCCGGCGCCAAGGCACTTGAGCAGGTGCTCGCCCTCAACTGCTTCGTCCACGAGGAGGGCGCGCCCCGGCTCGCCGTCGAGTGGACGGCCGCCTCCGAGGTGCTCGACGCCGCCACCGTGACGGCCCTGCGGGACACCTGGACCGCGACGCTGGACGCGCTGGCCGAGCACGCGCGCCACACCTCCGGCGGGCTCACCCCCTCCGACCTGCCGCACGTCGACCTCGACCAGGCCGCCATCGACGCCATCGAACGCACCGGCCGCATCGGCCGCATCGGCCGCATCGCAGACGTCCTGCCCGCCACCCCGCTGCAGGTCGGCCTCTCCTTCCACACCCTCGTCCGCGACGACCGGGACGCCGACGTCTACGTCGTCCAGGCCGTGACCACCCTTGTCGGCGACCTCGAACCCGGCCGGATGGCCGAGGCCGCCCGCGAACTGCTGCGCCGCCACCCCGCGTTGCGCGTCCACCTGGCCACGGCGGGGGACGACGTCGTCCAGGTCGTCCCCGCCGACATCGCCCTGGACTGGCGCGAGGACGACCGGTTCCCGCAGGCCGCCCGCGCCGAACTGGAACGCCCCTTCGACCCGGCACGCCCTCCGCTGATCCGCTTCCTGCTGTCCCGCGTCGGGCCCGCCGAGCACAAGCTGGTCATCACCAACCACCACGCGCTGCTCGACGGCTGGTCGATGCCGCTCGTCGGCCGCGCCCTGCTCGCCCTCTACGCCGAGCTGAGCGGCGGCCCCGCCGCCCCCGCCGCCCCGCCCCTGTCCGAGTACTTCCACTGGCTTGCGGGGCGCGACCACGACGTGGCGCTCACCGCCTGGCGGGACGCGCTGGCCGGCGTCGACGACGCGACGCGCCTCGCGCCCGCGAGCGTCGAGCGCGGCGTCCAGCGCCCCGGCCGCGAAACCGTCGCGCTCGGAAGGGAGTTCAGCGCCCGGCTGCGCGCCTTCGCCCGCGAACAGGGCGTCACCCTGACCACCGTCCTGCAGACCGCCTGGGGCCTGCTCCTCGGCAGGCTCACCGGCTGCCGCGACGTCGTCTTCGGCTGCCCCGTCTCCGGGCGGCCCGCCGAGGTCGACGGCGTGGAGTCGATGATCGGCCAGCTCGGCACCACCATCCCGGTCCGCGTCCGGCACACCCAGGACCAGACCGCCCGGGACCTCATGGCCCAGGTGCACGCCGAGAGCGTCGCGCTGGCCGAGCACCACCACGTCGGACTCCCCGAGATCCAGCGGGCGGTGGGCGTCGGCGAACTCTTCGACACCATGCTGGTGATGGAGAACTTCCCGCTGTCCAGCCGGAAGCGCACCCCGCTCGCCCCGGGCCTCGACCTCGCAGGCGTCGACATCACCGACGCCACGCACTACGCGCTGACCGTCATCGTCATCCCCGACGACGAGATCACCATCGGCCTCGGCTACCAGCCGCGCGCCTTCGACGCCGCCACCGTGCGCGACCACGGCCGCCGGCTGCACACCCTGCTGCGCGAACTCGTCGCCGACCCGGCGCGCCCCGCGCTCCGGCTGCCCACGCTCGACGCCGACGAACGCGGGCGGATCCTGCGCACCGGCACCGAGACCGTCCCCGCCAAGACCCGCGGCCACTGGCTGACGGAGTTCGCCGCCTGGGTCGACCGCAAGCCCGACGCCGAGGCCCTGGTCTGCCGCGACCGCAGCCTCAGTTACGCCGAGCTCGACCGGCGGGCCAACCGGCTCGCCCACGCGCTCATCGCGCACGGGGTGCGGCCCCAGGACCCCGTCGCCGTCCTGCTCGGCCGCGACGTCGAGATGACCGTCGCCCTGTTCGGCGTGGCCAAGGCGGGCGCGGTGTACGTGCCGATGGACGCGAGTTACCCGCGCGAGCGGCTCGCGTTCATGTTCGACGACATCGACCCCGCCGCCGTCGTCTCCACCGGCGCCGAACTGCCCGTCGCCCGCGAGATCCCGGTCCTGCGCCTCGACGACCCGGCCACCCTCGCCTCCGTACCCGACACCGACCCGGCCGATGCCCGTGCGAAGCTCACCGACGACGCGCTCGCGTACGTCATCTACACCTCCGGCACCACCGGCAGGCCCAAGGGCGTCTGCGTCACCCACCGGGGCGTCCCCGACCTGATCGCCCTCCAGGAGGAGGTCGTCGGCGTCACCGAGCACGACCGCTATCTGCACTTCGCGTCGACCGGCTTCGACGTCGCGTTCTGGCAGACCATGGTGCCGCTGCTGTCCGGCGGCACCTCCGTCATCGCCCCCGAAGAGGTGCGCGTCCCCGGCGACGAACTCCTCGACTACATCGCCGAACACCGGGTGACCGGAGTGAATTTGCTGCCGTCGTTCCTCGCCGCGATGCCCGACGACCGCACCGTCGACCCCGACGTGTTCTTCGTCGTCGGCGCCGAGCGGCTCGATCCCGAGCTGGCGCGCCGCTGGGGACGCGGCCGCCGGGCGCTCTTCAACGCGTACGGCCCGACGGAGGTCACCATCAACTCGGTGACCTGGCACTACGACCCGCAGGACGAGGGCCCGCTGCCGATCGGGCTGCCTGACCCGAATGTCCGCGCCTACGTGCTCGACGGCGGACTCCAGCCCACCGGCACCGGTGTGACGGGCGAGCTGTACCTCGGCGGGCCCAGCGTCGCCCGCGGCTACCTCGGTCGCCCCGGCCTGACCTCCGAGCGGTTCGTCGCCGACCCGTTCGGACCGCCCGGCGAGCGGATGTACCGCACCGGCGACCTGGTGCGGTGGCGGCCCGACGGGCAACTCGTGTTCCTCGGCCGCGCCGACCACCAGGTCAAGGTCCGCGGCTTCCGCGTCGAACTGGGCGAGATCGAGTCCACGCTGACCGGCCACCCCGACGTACGGGCCTGCGCCGTGATCGTGCGCGAGGGCCGGCTCGTCGGTTACGTCATCCCGGCCGACGGCGCCGACCCGGACACCGCACAGGTCCGCGCGTACCTGGCCGACGCGCTCCCCGACCACATGGTGCCGACGGTCCTCGTCCCCATCGACCGGCTGCCGCTCAGCCCCAGCGGCAAGCTCGACCCCACCGCGCTGCCCGCCCCCGAGACGGCGACCGCCGCACGGCGCGCGCCCGCGACCGAAGCCGAAGCGGTGCTGCTCGACGTCTTCCGGGACGTCCTCGGCACCGACGCCGTCGGACCCGACGACGACTTCTTCGCCATCGGCGGCGACAGCATCGTCTCGCTCCAAGTCGTCTCGCGCGCCCGGCGCCAAGGCCTCGGCCTGACCGCACGCGACGTGTTCGAGGGACTGACCGTCGCCGGGATCGCGGCCCGCGCCCGCGCCCTTCAGGCGGGGGAGGCGCCGGCCACCGGCGACGCGCCGCTCACCCCGATCATGCGCGACCTGCTGCGCTGGGCCGGAGCTGCGGCGGACGGGTTCTGCCAGTGGACGGAGATCTGCGTCCCGCCCGGCGGCGACTCCGCCACCTGGCACACCGTGCTCGACACCCTCCTCGCCCGGCACGACGTCCTGCGCGCCCGCCTCACCGACGACGCCCTGCACATCCCCGAGGCCGGCACGGTGACCGGCGCCGACGTACTGACCTGCGTACGGGCGACCGACGACGACCCGCGTCCGGTGATCGACGCCCACGTCGCCGCGGCCCGCGCGGCGATGAACCCGCGCACCGGCCCCATGCTGCGCGCGGTCTGGGTCGACGCCGGGCCCGGACGCCCGGGCAGGCTCGTCCTGATCGCCCACCACCTCGTCGTCGACGGCGTCTCCTGGCGCATCCTCCTCGACGACCTGGAACACGCCCACGCCGGAAACGCCCCGGCCCGCCACGGCGAGTCCTTCCTCGGCTGGGCACGGACGCTGCGCGACGCCGACCGCCGGGCCGAACTGCCGCACTGGCGGCGGATGACCGCCACCCGGCCGCTCGCCGCCCGCCCGCTCGACCCCGCGCGGGACACCGTGGCGACGGCACGCCACCACGAGCTCCGCCTCGACGCCGCGTCGACCCGTGCCCTGATCACCACCCTGCCCGCCGCCCACCGCAGCACCCCGGACGCGGTCCTGCTCACGGCGCTCGCCCGGGCGGTACGGGAGTGGCGCGGCGCGCCGGAGGTGCTGGTCGCGTTGGAGAGCCACGGACGACCGCACCAGGTCGACCTCTCGCAGACCGTCGGCTGGTTCACCGCCGTCCACCCGGCACGGCTGCACGCCGACGACGACGTGCGGGCGGTCCGGGAGCGGTTGCGCGCCCAGGGAGACGCGCTCGGGCACGGCATCCTCACCTCGGCGGGGTTGCTCGACCCGGTGGAGCCCGAGGTCGCCTGGAACTACCTCGGCCAGTTCCCCGGCGCACCGTCCCGGGAGACCCCCTGGCAGCCGGCCCCGGACGCCGACCCGCTCGGCTCCGGCGGCACCGGCGAACTCCCCCTGCCGCACGGCCTGATGGTCAACGCCCTGGTGCGCGACGACGCACTCGGCGTCCGGATCACCTGGCCCGCCGCGCTGTTCACCGCCGAGGAGATCGCGGAGCTGGCCGAGTGCCTGCGGGCCGCCCTCCTCGACCTCGCCGCCGCACCGGAGATCTCCGCGCTCGACCACAATCGGGCGGTCGCCGAGATCCAGCCGCTCACCCCGCTCCAGGAAGTGATGCTGAGGCACTCGCGCACCGAGCGCCCCGACCCGTACACGGTGCAGTCGACGTTCTCCCTGGCGGGCGCGCTCGACATCGACGCCCTGCGCGGCGCGGGCGCCGACCTGCTGGCCCGCCACCCCAACCTGGGCGCCGTCTTCCCCGCCGACCTCGCGGTGATCCCCAAGTCGCCGACGCCGGCCTTCCGCGTCGTCGACGGACCGGCCGACGCGGTCCTCGCGGCCGACCTGGCCGAGCCGTTCGACCTCGCCGCGGGCCCGCTGCTGCGGCTCACGGTGATCCGGACCGGGCCCGGGCGATCGCACCTGGTCATGACCAGCCACCACGTGCTCTCCGACGGCTGGTCGGCGCCGCGTATCCTCACCGAGCTGTTCGACCTCTACACCGCGCGGGTCCGCGGCACGGCCCCCGACCTGCCCGCCCCCGTGCCGTTCGGCGACTACCTGCGCTGGCGCGCCGACCACGAACCCGAACTCGCGCCGTGGGCCGCCGAGTTGGACGGCCTGCCGGAGGGTGCGTACCTCGCCGGGAGCGACACAGGCCCGGCCTGGCAGGACCCCACGCTCATCGGCTTCGACGCGGAGCTGGTGGCCGACCTCGGCCGGCTCGCCGCACGCCGCGGACTGACCCGCAACACGCTGGTGCAGGGTGCCTGGTCGGTCCTGCTCGCTCGGCGCTCGGGCCGCACCGACGTCTGCTTCGGCGCCATGGTCGCCTGCCGCCCTCCGGAGCTGGCGGGCGTCGAGGAGATCGTCGGCCTGCTCGCCAACACCGTTCCGGTACGGGCACGGCTCGCCGGCACCCTCGCGGAGACGCTCACCGAACTCCAGGCCCGACAGCGGGCGTTGGTCGACCACCACCACGTCGCCCTCTCCGACCTGGAGCGGCTGACCGGGCGGCGCAGGCTCTTCGACAGCCTCGTCGTGTTCGAGAACTACCCGGTCGACCCCGACCGCCTCCGCGAGCCTGCCCCCGGCCTCACGGTCGTCGGCACCCGGTTCCGCGAGTCCACCCACCACCCGGTGACCCTGACGGTCATGCCGGACGGCGACGGCTGGACGGGTGTCCTCGCCCATCGTGCCGGAGTGGACGTCGACGGCCTTGCCGACGAACTCGTCGCCCTGCTGCGTTCCCTGGACCGCCACCTCGACGACGACGTCAGCACCTTCCTGGAGGTGCGATGACCGGCGCCGTCGCACCACCGCCCAAACGGGTGGACGGGGACCTGCTGCGGATCGCGTTCATCCTGGTGCTCGGCACCTTCATGGCGACGCTCGACGCCACCATCGTCAGCGTCGGAATCGACAGCCTGACCAAGGAGTTCGACGCCTCCGTCGCCGACATCCAGTGGGTGAGCACCGCCTATCTGCTGGCCGTCGTCGGCGCGGTGCCCGCCTCCGGCTGGCTGGCCGACCGGTTCGGCGGCCGCCGGGTCTGGCTCACCGCCGTGGGCGTGTTCCTGCTCGGCTCGCTGCTCTGCGCGCTGGCGTGGTCGGCGGCCGCGCTCATCGTGTTCCGGGTGGTCCAGGGCCTCGGTGGCGGGCTGCTGCCCGCCACCGGACAGGCGCTCCTGGCCCGGGTCGCGGGACGGCACCGCACCGGCCGGGTGATCAGCGTCGTCGCCGTCGTCCCGCTGCTCTCACCGGTGTTCGGCCCGCTCGTCGGCGGCGCCCTGCTCGGGGTGGCGTCCTGGCCGTGGCTGTTCCTGGTCAACCTGCCGATCGGCCTGGTCGCGGCCGCCCTCGCCCGCCGGTACGTGCCCGACGTGCCGCCCTCGCCGCGGCGCACCGCGTTCGACCTCCGGGGCGCCGCGCTGCTCTCGCCCGGTCTGGCCGTCCTGGTCTACGGGCTGACCGAGGTGGCCCACGGCCGCACCCTGCCGGCCGTCGTCGGGGTGGTGGCGGGCCTGGCGATGCTGGCCGCCTTCACCGTGCACGGGCTGCGGACCGCAGGGACACCGCTGGTCGACCCGCGCTTGTTCGCCCGGCCGCCGTTCGGTGCCGCCGCGCTCGCGCTGCTCGTCCTGGGCGCGTCGGTGTTCGGCACGACGTTCCTGCTGCCGCTGTACTTCCAGACGGGCCGGGGCCTGACCCCGTGGGAGGCGGGACTGCTGCTCGCACCCCAGGGGCTCGGGGCGGCAGCGGGATCGGTCCTGGTCAACCGGACCATCGACACGGTGGCGCCGCGGACCCTGGTGGTCACCGGCATCGTGCTGATCGTCGCCGGCACGGTCCCGTTCACCCGGCTCGGCCACGCACCGCCCGACGCGGTGATCATCGCGGCGCTCGCGGTGCGCGGCATCGGGATGGCGATGATCGGCGCACCGGTGATGAACATCGTCTACAGCCGCATCGAGCCCGAACACCTGCCGCGGGCGTCCGGTGCCCTCAACCTCCTGAACACGGTGGGTGGTTCGGTGGGAACCGCCGCCCTCGCCGTGGTCCTGCAGAACCGGCTGTCCGCCCGGCCCACGGACATCTCGTCGGCGTTCGGCGACACCTTCTGGTGGGTGCTCGCCTTCTGCCTGCTCGCGGCGGCGGGGGCGACGCGACTGCCCCGTACGCGGCCCAAAAGGGCATAGGCGAGAGGGAGGGCTCGCGACTGTCGGGCCCTCCCCGGTCGTTCCGTCGCTCAGACGCGGTCGGCCGCGATCAGCAGGTACTGGAAGGACCCGTCACGGTAGGAGTTGATGAACGCGTCCTCGATCCCCGTCACCAGCGAGGACGTCGCCCGCAGCTCCCAGTACGGCAGCGTGTCGGGCGTGAGGTCGATGACGGCCTGCGGCACGAGGCGGTTGTCGGCCATGGCGCGCAGGTACTCGCGGCGGGAGTGGATGTTGCACTCGAAGTGCGCGTTGATCTGCGAGACCCACTTCGAGGGCTGGCCGTACCGCGGATTCCAGCAGCCGGTGATGGTGACGTAGCGGCCGCCGACCTTGAGGACCCGTGAATGCTCCGCGAAGAGGTCCTCGAGGTCGACGTACATGCTCGACTCGTTGTTCCACGACGCCGCGGCCTGCCCGGTCTCGAAGGGCGTGGCGAGCATGTTGCAGACGCGGGCCCGGACGTAGTCCTGGATGCGCAGTTCGTGGGCGCGCCCGTTGGCGAAGTCGGCCTGCTTCGCCGAGAGCGTGACCCCCTCGACCTTGCAGCCGAACCGCTGGTGCGCCATCACCATCGAGCCGCCGCGGCCGCAACCGGCGTCCACCAGCATGTCGTCGCGTCCGATGTCGCCGAGGTGCCCGAGGAGGTACTCGGCCTGCGCCGACTCCAGCCGGTGCAGCTCGGCGATGAGCTTCTTCTCGCTCTCGCTGTCCCCGGGGTCGCCGAGCGCGCTCCGGTCGACCTCGCCGATGCCGTAGTGGTGGTGGTAGAGACCGTCGACATCGCCGAGACGCAGGTTCACGGGCCGGGCCTCGCCGTCCCAGTAGCGGGCGATGTCCCCCTGGTAGGGCGTCGCCGGGCCGGGGATGCGCAGGGGGGTGGCGGCGGTGGCCGGGGTGGCGGTGAGTTCGGTGCTGGTCACAGGTGTATCCATTCTCTTACCAGAAGTCGGGCAGGCTGTAGCGGTAGGTGTTCGTCCGGTGCCAGTGGTGGTTGCCGTCGACCCATGCGGCCACGCCCCGCAGGAAGCGCTGCACGGTCGGCACCGGACAGGCGGCGGCCAGGGCCGCGGCCTCGGCCTCGAAGTCGTGCATGAGGTCGTTGTGGACCTCGACCGACTTCAGATAGGCGTCCCGGTCGGAGAGCCCCTCGCGCTCGGCGATCACCACCGGCAGGTTCAGGTGCCGGCCGGGGGAGGCGAGCTCCTTGGTGTACGAGTACAGGTCGTTGACGATGGTCGTCGCGTTGCCCGCGAGCGCGATGACCTTCTGCATGGCGGGCTGTGCGTGCAGGTCCGCCGGCAGTTCGTAGCCGCCGACGGTGTCGGTGATGGTGGGGCAGGGGCGGAAGTTGTTGAACTGGCGCATCGCCAGGTACTCCCACACCTCCGGTACGTGGTCCAGCTGCGCCCAGGCCGCCTCGGCGAGGTAGCCGAGGTGGAGCCTGGCCATGTCGTGCCGGTACCGGTCGGCCTGGGAGGCGCTGGACGCCTCGACGAAGTACTCCATGGCGGAGCGGTAGGCCCGCCGGGGAGCGTCCGAGTGGAGCGATTTCTCCCACTGCGGCTGGTACTCCCGTGTGGTGTACAGCGGGTCGAGGGCGGTGTGCGCCAGGAGCAGCCGCTCGCCGAGACCGTCGGGGGAGCCGCCGTGGTCCTCGCAGTAGCAGTCGTCCACCGCGTTCTCGGCCACCATCAGGCGGGTGGCGAGCATCAGATGGTCGACGGTGGGGGCGTCCGGGTGGCAGCCCACCATGTAGCGCCCCACCAGGAAGCCGTCGAACTCCTCCTCCCAGTCGTCGGGGTAGAGGCTGACCTCGTCAAGGGCCCAGGCCTTGATCCGGCGGCTGACCTCCTCGACCCGCGCGGGGTCCGGCTCGGGCACCGGGTGGTGGTAGAGGCCCGGGATCGGGGTGCCCTCGACCGCGGCCTCGGACGGCGTGGCTGCGGGCAGCGCGGGCGGTGGTGGCTCCTCGCGCGGGACGAGCCGCAGACCGGCGGTGCCGATCCCGCTGGGGCCGCTGAGCAGCCGCGCCAAGCCGCCGCCGGTACCCGGCACTTCGGCCGGTACCTCGGCCGGCACTTCGGCCGTTGCCTCGACCGGTGCCTCGGCGGCGGAGGCCTCGGGTGGTGCGGCAGGGGCGGGCAGGTCGGGCGCGGCGGGCGGGCCGCCGAACGCGGCCCTGATGTCGCAGGCGCGGGCCGCCGCGTCCGCGAGGACGTCCGCCCCGAAGGGGGTGACGGCCTCCGGCGCACTCGGCTGCGGGGGTGTCGGCTCAGGCGCGGGCATCACTGGCTCCTTGAAGGTGGGCCGCTATGGGGGCCGCTACGGGACCGCTTCGGGACCGCTTCGGGACCGCTACTTGGGCCAGCGGCCGATCTGTACGTTCTCCAGGACGCCGACCGCGTCCGGCACGAGGATCGCGGCGGAGTAGTAGGTGCTGACGAGGTAGGAGGTGATCGCCTTCTCGTTCAGGCCCATGAAGCGGACCGAGAGGCCCGGCTCGTACTCGTCGGGGAGGCCGGTCTGGTGCAGACCGATGACGCCCTGGTTCTCCTCGCCGGTACGCATGCAGAGGATCGAGCTGGTCTTCTCCTTGGTGATCGGGATCTTGTTGCAGGGCAGGATCGGCACACCGCGCCAGGCGGGGACCTGCTGGCCGCCGAGGTCGATATGGTCGGGGTAGACGCCGCGCGCGTTCAGCTCACGCCCGATCGCCGCGATCGTCTTCGGGTGCGCGAGGAAGAACTTGGATCCGCGTCGGCGGCACAGCAGTTCGTCCATGTCGTCCGGGGTGGGCGGGCCCGCGTGCGGCTGGATGCGCTGCTTGAAGTCGGCGTTGTGGAGCAGGCCGAACTCCCGGTTGTTGATCAGCTCGTGTTCCTGGCGTTCGCGCAACGCCTCGATGGTGAGCCGCAGTTGCTCCTTGGTCTGGTTCATCGGGCCGTTGTAGAGGTCGGCGACCCTGGTGTGGATGCGCAGGATGGTTTGGGCGACGGAGAGCTCGTACTCCCGGGGCTTCTCCTCGTAGTCGACGAACGTGCCCGGCAGTTCCGCCTCGCCGGTGTGGCCGGCCGACATCGCGATCTCCGCCTCGCCGCGGTGGTTCTGCCGGCGGTCGCCGCGCGACTTGTACTCCTCGATGTGGTCGCGCAGGCTCGACGCCGAGGAGAGCACGGAGTTGAAGTCCTCGCGGGACAGGGTGAGCAGCGTGCCGGAGGTCTCGGCGGTCGCCGTCTGCTCCCAGCGGGCGTCCTCGTCGAGCAGTGCGTCGTCCCCGAACCGGTCGCCGTCGGCGAGCACGTCCAGTTCGACCTCTTCGCCGTACGGGCCCTCGGTGGTCTGGCCGATGCGGCCGTGGGCGATCAGGTGGAGCCGGTCCGCGGGGGCGCCGCGCCGGACCAGCGTCTCGCCGGTCTCGAAGTCGCGCTGGACGCACCGGTCGGCGAGGGCGCGGAGCACCTCCTCGTCCTCGAAGCCGCGCAGCGGGGCCAGTTCACCCAGCTCGCCCGGGATGACCCGGACGGTGCCGCCGTCCTGGATGAAGTCCACGCGCCCGTCGCCGACGGTGTAGGTCAGCCGGCGGTTCACGCGGTAGGCGCCGCCCTTGGTCTCCACCCAGGGGAGCATCCGCAGCAGCCAGCGGGAGGTGATCTCCTGCATCTGCGGGGCGGACTTGGTCGTGGTGGCGAGGTTGCGGGCGGCGGTCGTGCCCAGGCTGGACTGCTTGGGCGGCGCCGTCCGGGCTTCCGGGCTGGAGTCAACGGTCATCAGGCGGGCTCTCCTCGGTCATGACGGGTACGCGCCGATACGGGCGCCATCGGGCAACAGGAGGGAAAAGGGGTATAGGAACGGGAATCCGTCCAGATCCAGGGGAACACTAAGGGCCGCTCCGCCCACCGGACCAGGAAAAGCCGACGACATTAACTCGATACGATGATCGCGCCCTTGCGATGTTTGCCCGGGTGCCGACGGGATCCAGCCGTGATGTGCGGGGTGTTCCCCGCCGGGCCGCGCGGGCCGGTTGCGCCCGCACCCTGCGCATGCCCGTCGCATGTGCCGCCGTCGATCTCACCGACGGCCGTCCGAATCGCGTCAGGGCACGGCGCGACGGGGCGGCGGGTGCGGTCACACTTCGGTGAGCGCCGCGTCATGTCCCGTCCGCGGCACGGCACTTCCGTCCGAGTCCCTCGCGCCCGCCGCCCGGAGCGCGAGCGGGGCGCCGAGTCGAGAGAACGGACCGGCCATGACCCATCACCCGCACCACCCGTCGTCCGGTACGCGCTGGGGGCGGGCCGTCGTCGTCGGCGGCGGATACGCCGGGCTCGTGACGGCACGGGTCCTGGCCGACCACTTCACCGAGGTGCTCGTCCTGGAGCACGACCCGGTGGGGGCGGAGACCGGCGTCCATCCCCATGTCCCGCAGGGCTACCACGCGCACGCGCTGCTCGCCCGGGGCGGCGAGGCGCTGGAGGTGCTCTTTCCCGGACTGCGGGCCGAGCTCGCCGGACTCGGCGCCCCCGTCTTCGACTACGGGGAGCGGATCAGCTTCCTGCTGCCGACCGGATACGCCCCGTCCGACCCGGTCGGCGTCCCCGTCCAGACCTTCACGCGCGACGAGCTCGAACGGCGCCTGCGGCAAAGGGTATCGGCGCTGGCGACGGTCCGCGTGCTCGCGGCGACCCACTGCGAGACGGTGACGTCGAGCACCCCCGGCCGCCTGGACCGGGTCCGGTACCGCGCCGATGACGCCGACCCGGCCCACGGCGCCACCGACATCACCGCCGACCTGGTCGTCGACGCCTCGGGCCGCGCCACCTCCGTCGACCAGTGGCTCACGGACGCGCGGCTGCCCGTCTCCGCCAAGACCGTCGTCAAGGCCAAGATCACCTACACCTCGGCCTGTTATGAGCGTCCGCCCGACGACGCGCAGGACTTCGACATCGCGTACCAGATGGCCTTCGCGCCCGGCGTGCCGCGCGGCGGTGTGGTGCTGGCCGTGGAGCACCACCGCTGGATGTGCTCGCTCTTCGGCGTGGACGAGCATGTGCCGCCCACCGACGACGAGGGTTATCTGGACTTCGCCCACAGCCTCGGCAACCCGCGCCTCGCCGAACAGATCAAGCGCGGCACCCGGCAGGGGCGCATCCACCGCTACACCAACCCCGGCAACGAGTGGCGCCTGCACCACAAGAACGACCGCTGGCCCGAACGCCTCGTCGCGGTCGGCGACTCGCTCTGTGTCTTCAACCCCGTGTACGGGCAGGGGCTCACCGTCGCCGCCCTTGAGGCGGAGCTGCTGGGCCGGCTGCTCGGCCACCGGCGGGCACGGGCCGCCGGACTCGACGGCCTCAGCCGCGACTACCAGCGCGGCGCCGCGCGGATCATCCAGGTGCCCTGGACCATGGCGACCAGCTCGGACCTCATGTGGGCGCCCACCGGGCAGCCCCGGGCCGCGCGCTTCGCGCACTGGTACAACCGGCACGTCTTCGCGCTCGCGGTGCGTGACCCGGACGTGTGGGCGCGGTTCGTGCGGGTCCTGAACATGACGGCCCCGCCCTCGCTGCTGCTCCGCCCCTCCGTGCTGGGCAAGGTGGTACGGCGCGCGCTCACCCGCCGCAGGGCCTGAGGCCGGGCGGTCAGCGCACCCCGTGCGGCCGGAACTGGACGCTGATGCGTCCGCCGGTGGCCCGGGTCGACTTGGGGATCGCATGCTCCCAGGTGCGCTGGCAGGAGCCGCCCATCACGATCAGGTCGCCGTGTCCGAGCGGCCGTCGTACGGTCCCGCCACCGCGCAGCGGGCGCAGCAGCAGATCGCGGGGTGCTCCCACAGAGAGGATGGCGACCATCGTGTTCTCGCGGGCGCCGCGTCCGATGCGGTCGCCGTGCCAGGCGACGCTGTCCCGCCCGTCGCGGTAGTGGCACAGGCCCGCCGTGGTGAACGGTTCGCCGAGCTCGTCGGCGTAGTGCGCGCTCAGGGTCTGCCGGGCCTCGTCGAGGACGGGGTGGGGGAGCGGGTCGCCCGCGCCGTAGAAGGCGAGCAGACGCGGCACGGCCACGACCCGCTCGTACATCTGCCGGCGTTCCGCCTTCCAGGGGACGTCGGTGGCGAGGCGTTCGAACAGTTCGTCGGCGCCCTTGAGCCAGCCCGGCAGGAGGTCGATCCACGCCCCGTCGCCGAGGACGGTCCTGCGGATGCCGTCCAGGGAGCCCAGGCGTACGTCGTCGCTCTGGTCGAAGAGCGATCCCTGGAGCTGGTGGCCGGACATGCGACAAGGTTACACCTGAATCGAACGTGTGCACTAATGCGCCCGCCCGGTGCCGACGGCGGAGAAGACCTCCGAGCCGTCGGCACCGGGCGGGCGCCGCGCGGTTGCGCCGTTCGGGTCAGTGCGCCCGCTTGCCGGTGATCAGCCGGTACAGGAACAGCACGATCACGGAACCGATGATGGCGGCGATCCACGTCGACAGGTGGAAGAAGCCGTTGATCGAGTGCACACCGAAGATGACCTTGCCCAGCCAGCCGCCGAGCAGACCGCCCACGATGCCGATCAGCATCGTCACGAGGCAGCCGCCCGGGTCCTTGCCGGGCGTGAGGGCCTTGGCGATGGCTCCGGCGATGAGACCGATCAGGATCCAGGCGATGATGCCCACGAGTACGTTCCTTTCGCTTGTGTACATGACGGTCGCTTGCGTGCGTGCCGGCACGCGATCCGCCGTCCGACACCGTGACGGATGTCCCGCCCCGGCCCTTTCACACAGGACCAAGGTCACCTGCCGCGGGACCAAGGTCGGGGTTTCGACGGCGCCCGGTGGCGGGAGGGCCCGCGGTCACCATCGTCACCCGAGGCGCCCGGCCGCGCGCGCCGGACAGTTGGCGCATAGGGTGGCGGGGCGGCATACCGGAGACAGACATGACGTCAGCCAAGAAGCCCTCCATCGATCTGGAACAGTGCCTGCTCCTGACCGGCGTGGGCTGCTTCGACTGGGACCTGCGCAGCGGTGCGCTCCGCCTCGACGCGGGTTCTCTGGCCCTGCTCGACCTGCGCCCCGACGAGTTCGAGGGCACCGTCGGCTCGCTCCAGCGCCGGCTGCCCCCCGAAGAGGCCGTCCGGATCAACTACGCGGTCACCGAGGCCGTGAGCACCGGCGCCGACCACTACGGCGTCTACTTCCGCGCCCGGCACCGCGACGGCTCCCTGCACCTCGGCCACGCCCGCGGCCACATCACGCGCTCCCCCGAGGGACTGGCCGTACGCGTCCTCGGCACGCTGCGGGACGCCGCCAACGACGGGGCCGAACTCGCGGCCACCGACGCCCGTGAGGAGCGCCGCCAGGGCATCGCCCTGATGGTGCAGGGCACCACGGAGGCCCTCTCGCGGGCGGTCACCGTGGACGACGTGGTGGCCGTGCTCTCCGGCGCGACCGGCCTCGACCGGTTCGCCGCCGACGGCCTCGTCCTCGGCCTCGTCGAGGGCGAGAACCTGAAGCTCATCGCCCTGGTCGGCCACTCGATGCAGGTCCTCGACGAACTCAAGCTGTACAAGGTCGACGAGTCGCTGCCGCTCGCCGAGGCCGTCATGACCCGCCAGCCCCGCTTCGTGGGCTCACTGCCCGACCTGGCCCGGCGCTTCACCCGGCTGCGCCCCTACATCGAGAGCATGAAGCTGGACTCGGCGGCGTTCCTGCCGCTCGTCGCCCAGGACCGCGCCATCGGCGGGCTCGCGCTCTTCTACCGGGGCCGCAGGGACTTCAGCGACGCGGACCGCAACCTGTGCATCGGCCTGTCCGGCATCGTCGCCCAGTCGCTGCAGCGCGCCATGCTCTTCGACGAGGAGCGCGACCTCGCCAAGAGCCTGCAGGCCACGATGTTGCCGCGGGGGATCCCCGAGGTCGCGGACACCGAGGTCGCCGTGCGCTACCACGCCGCCTGGGGCGGCCGTGACGTCGGCGGCGACTTCTACGACGTCATCACCCTGCCCCGCGGCCGCATCGGCCTGGTCGTGGGGGACGTCCAGGGACACGACACCCACGCCGCCGCGATCATGGGACAACTGCGCATCGCCCTGCGGGCCTTCGCCGGCGAGGGGCACCCGCCCGCGACGGTGCTCTCACGCACCTCCCGCTTCCTGGCCGAACTGGACACCGAGCGGTTCGCCACCTGCACCTACGCCCAGTTCGACCCCGCCACCGGCATCGTGCGCGCGGTGCGGGCCGGACATCTTCCGCCGCTCGTACGCCACCAGGACGGCCGGGTCGGCGTGCCCCGGGTGCGCGGCGGGCTTCCGCTGGGCCTTGCCACCGAGTTCGGCATGGAGGACTACCCCGAGGTCCGGCTCGACCTGGTTCCGGGGGAGACCATGGTGCTGTACACGGACGGGCTCGTGGAGGACGCCGGGCTCGACCTCGACACCGGGATGCACAACCTCGCCGAGGTGCTGCGCGCAGGCCCCGATGCGGCGGAGGACCTGGCGGACCACCTCTCGAACGCGCTGTGGGAGCGCTGGGGCACCGGTGACGACGTGGCCCTCCTGGTGCTGCGCCGCCACCCCGACCCCGGCACCCTCCAGGAGCCGCGCATCCACCGGTACGTGCACCAGGCCGACCCCGAGGGCCTCGCCGACGCACGCGCGGCGCTGCGGGAGCACCTCGCCTCCTGGGGCCTCGGCGGGGTCGCCGACGACGTCGAGGTGGCCGCGGGCGAACTCCTCGTCAACGCCTTGGTGCACACCGAAGGCGGCGCGATCCTCACCCTGGAGGTGCTCACGGGACCGCCGCGCCGCGTCCGGCTGTGGGTGAAGGACCGCTCCAGCGACCGCCCGCGCAAGCGGACGCCGGGGGAGACCGCCACATCGGGGCGGGGGATGCTCCTGGTGGAGGCGGTCGCGTCCGGCTGGGGCGTGGAACCCCGGGGCGAGGGCAAGGCCGTCTGGTGCGACTTCGCGGTGCCGGACGCCTGACCACCCCGTACGCGGTCCCGACCGGCGGCACACATGGGTGTGCCGCCACCCATCGGGCGGCGGCACACACCGGGTGTCACTCTTCAGACGCGGGTCAGGCCGTCAGGCCTTGTCCTGCATGCTGCTCCGCGCCGGGTTGGCCTGCGCGGCGGCCTTGGGGTCCTTCTCGTCCGCCTTGGCGCGCACACCCTGCTCGATGCGCTCGCCCACCGACTTGTCGATGTTCTTCCAGTACGCGAAGGCCCGCTGGAGCACCGGCTCGGTCACGCCGTTGAGGAGATGCCCCACGACGTTGTCCACGAGGCGGTCGCGCGCCGCGTCGTCGAAGACCTCGCGCACCATGGTGCCCGGCTGACTCCAGTCGTCGTCCTCGGCGTGGTCGACGTAGGCGGCGCGGGTGATCTCGCCGTCCGCGTGCCAGCTGGGCGGGTTGCCGTAACGGGCGGTGTCGGCCGCCGGGCCGCCCTTGGAGTTCGGCGCGTACACCGGATCCGTGACCTTGCGGTAGGCCATGGCCCCGTCCTTGGAGTACGAGTGCACCGGCACGACGGGCGCGTTGACGGGCAGCTGCTGGTAGTTGCCGCCGATGCGGTGACGGTGCGCGTCCGCGTAGGAGAACAGCCGCGCGAGGAGCATGCGGTCGGGGCTGGGACCGATGCCCGGCACCAGGTTGTTCGGCTGGAACGCCGCCTGCTCGATCTCGGCGTGGTTGTCCGTGGGGTTGCGGTCCAGCGTCATCCGGCCGACCTCGGTCAGCGGGTAGTCGCCGTGCGGCCACACCTTGGTCAGGTCGAACGGGTTGAACCGGTAGGTGGCCGCATCCTCGTACGGCATGATCTGCACGTACAGCGTCCAGCTGGGGAAGTCGCCGTCCCGGATGTGCTCGAAGAGATCCCGGGTGTGGTAGTCGGTGTCGGCCGCGGCCATCTGGTCGGCCTCGTGCTGGGTGAAGCACTCCACGCCCTGGTCGGTCTTGAAGTGGTATTTCACCCAGAACCGCTCGCCCTGCGCGTTGATCCACATGTACGTGTGCGAGGTGTAGCCGTTCATGTGGCGCCAGGTGCGCGGGATGCCCCGGTCGCCCATCAGCCACGTGACCTGGTGGGCCGACTCCGGCGAGAGGGTCCAGAAGTCCCACTGCATGTCGTGGTCGCGCAGGTTGTTGTCCGCCCTGCGTTTCTGGGACCGGATGAAGTGCTGGAACTTCATCGGGTCCTTCACGAAGAAGACCGGGGTGTTGTTCCCGACCATGTCGTAGTTGCCCTCGGACGTGTAGAACTTCAGCGCGAAACCGCGCGGGTCCCGCCAGGTGTCCGGGGATCCGCGCTCACCGGCCACGGTGGAGAACCGGGCCACGAGATCGGTCCGGGTCCCGGGCTGGAAGACCGCGGCCTTCGTGTACGCGCTGACGTCCGCGGTGACCTCGAAGTGACCGAAGGCGCCGCTGCCCTTGGCGTGCGGCTGCCGTTCGGGAATGCGCTCCCGGTTGAACTGGGCCATCTGCTCGATCAGATAGCCGTCCTGCAGGAGGATCGGGCCACCGGCGCCAACGGTGAGCGAGTGTTCGTCGCTCTCGACCGGAACGCCGGCATCGGTGGTGGTCGCTTTACCTGTGGCGTCGCTCATGAGGTACGTGTGCCTTTCCTGCGGCGGTGTCTGGCGTTGGCGCCAAGTCCATATTGCGGCTTTTCTGGCATTGCTGCTATGTCGCCGAACCGGGCGCGGCCTACGCCTCCGGTGCGACCCGGGTGGATCTCTCACCGGACAGCCATCGAGTGCCCGGCTTGGCGCCGCCAATACCTGCTACGCACATCTGTTTGGCCCGACTTCGGTTCAGCGGCTGTCCGAGCTGGAGAGGTTCTCGCGGATCTTGGCGATGGCGAACCCCCAGCCCTGCTGGACGGTCGGCTTGGCCGGCACCGCGATCTCCTCGGGGTTGGTGAGGACGTCCAGGAGCACCGGCCCCGGCGTCGCGAAGGCCCGCTCGACGGCCTCGGTCAGCTCCTCCGCCCGGGTCACCCGGATGCCCGTGATCCCCATCGACTCCGCCACCGCGGCGAAGTCCGGGTTGTCGAGCTCGGTGCCGAACTCCGGCAGGCCCGCCTGCTCCTGCTCCAGCTTCACCATCCCGAGCCGCTGGTTGTCGAAGACGACCAGCTTGACCGGCAGCTGCTTGCTGCGGATGGTCATCAGGTCACCGAGCAGCATCCCGAGGCCGCCGTCGCCGCAGAAGGCGACGACCTGCCGGTCGGCGTCCAGGAGCTGCGCGCCGATCGCTTGCGGCATCGCGTTCGCCATCGAGCCGAGGTTGTACGAGCCGAGCAGCCGGCGGGACCCGCGCATCTCGACGAAGCGCGACAGCCACACCGTGGCCATGCCGGTGTCGGAGGTGAAGACGGCGTCGTCGGCGGCGACGGTGTCCACGGCGGCGGCCAGCGCCTCCGGGCGCACCAGGTGGTCCCGGTTGTCGAAGGCGGACCGCACCTTGCCGATCAGGCCGTCGTCGTGGCCGGGGCGGGCGAGCCGCTGCTGGCCCTGCTGCCACTTGGCGAACTTCTCCCGCGCCCCCTCCAGGTGCCCGCGGTCCTCACGCCGCTGCAGGCGGGAGAGCAGGCCGCGCACCGTGGGGCCGACGTCTGCGGCGAGAGCCACGTCGACCGGCACGCGCCGGCCGATGTGTTCGGCGACCCGGTCGACCTGGACGACCTTCTTCCCCTCCGGGTACCACTCCCGGTACGGGAAGTCCGTGCCGAGCAGCAGCAGGGTGTCGGCCTGGTCCATCGCGTGGGCGGCGGCCGGGTTGCCGATCAGCCCCGTCTGGCCGACCTGATAGGGGTTGCCGTCGCCCTCGAAGCCCTCCTTCGCCTTGAGGGTGAGCACCATGGGCGCGGCGAGGCGGTCGGCGAGGGCGAGGACGTCCTCGCGGGCGCCGCGTGCCCCCCGGCCGACCAGCATGGTGACCTTGCCGCCGTCGTCCAGCGCGGCGGCCGCCTCGTCCAGGACCGGGTCGTCGGGCCGGTTGGCGGACTCGGCGACGGAGAGCCGGGCGGGCCGGTCGTTCTCCAGCTCCTTGCCGCCGATGTCGCCGGGCACGGTCAGGACGGCCACGCCGCGGCGGCCGATGGCGGAGCGCACGGCGATCTCCAGCAGGCCCGGCAGCTGCTCCGGCGAGGTGACGGTGGCGCGGAAGACGGCGACGTCACGGAAGAGAAGGTCGTTGTCGACCTCCTGGAAGTAGTCGGTGCCCACCTCGGCGAGCGGCACCTGGCCGGCGATGGCGAGCACCGGGGTGCCGCTCTTGGCGGCGTCGTAGAGCCCGTTGAGCAGGTGTACGGAGCCCGGTCCCACGGTGCCCATGCAGACCCCGAGCTTGTCGGTGAGCTGGGACTGGGCGCCGGCGGCGAAGGCCGCGGCCTCCTCGTGCCGGCAGCTCACCCAGTCGACGGAACCGGAGGCGCGGATGGCGTCGGTGAAGGGGTTCAGGGCGTCGCCCACCACGCCGAAGACGTGGCGCACTCCGAGCTCTTCCAGGGCGTCGACCACGACACGGGCAACAGTGCGGGACATGAGAATTCCTTTCGGGTGGATCGAGAAGTGAGGGGGAGGGCGGGGGGCGCCGTCAGAGGGTGAAGGCGTCCGGGTCGGCCGCGCGCCAGTCCGCGGCCCAGCTCTCCGGCGGCTCCGCGAGCAGCTGACCGGGGGAGAGCCACTCGTACAGCTCGGCGTAGGAGCGGAAGTGGCCGCGGTCCTCGCGGCGGCGCAGCAGATGCGGGCCGAGCTTCGCGGTGTCGTGCACGCCCATCGCGGCCATGATCCGCAGCGCGCTCTGCACGGTGGCCTGCTGATAGCGCGTGACGCGGGCGGACTTGTCGGCGACGTCGAGGGCGCGGGCGCGGCGCGGGTCCTGGGTGGTGACACCGGTCGGGCAGCGGTTGGTGTGGCAGCGCTGGGCCTGGATGCAGCCGACCGCGAACATCATCGCGCGGGCCGCGTTGGTGTAGTCGGCGCCCATGGCGAGCCGCTTGACGATGTCGGCGCCGGTGGCGACCTTGCCGCTCGCGCCGATGCGGACACGGTCCCGCAGCCCGGTGCCGGTCAGCGCGGAGTGCACGGTGATGAGGCCGTCGGTGAGCGGCAGGCCGAGGTGGTCGGCGAACTCCAGCGGGGCCGCGCCGGTGCCGCCCTCCGCGCCGTCCACGACGATGAAGTCCGGGGTGATCCCCTCGGCCGCCATCGCCTTGCACACGGCGAGGAACTGCGTCCGGGAGCCGGGGCACAGCTTGAACCCCACCGGCTTGCCCCCGGTCAGCTCCCGCAGCCGGGCGACGAAGAGGACGAGCTCGCGCGGGGTGGAGAAGACGCGGTGGTACGGCGGTGAGACGACGGTCTCACCCTCGGGCACCCCTCGTACGGAGGCGATCTCGGTGTTGACCTTGGAGCCGGGCAGGACGCCGCCGATGCCCGGCTTCGCGCCCTGCGACAGCTTGAGCGACACACAGCGGACGGCGGGGTGGGCGGCCTTCTCGGCGAACTTTTCGGCGTCGAAGTCCCCGTCGCGGGTGCGGCAGCCGAAGTAGCCGGTGCCGATCTCCCAGACGAGGTCGCCGCCGGGCCGCAAGTGGTATTCGGACAGGCCGCCCTCGCCGGTGTCATGGGCGAATCCGCCGCGCGCCGCCCCGGTGTTGAGGGCCAGCACGGCGTTGGCGGAGAGCGAGCCGAAACTCATCGCCGACACATTGAGCAGCGCCATGTCGTACGGCCGGGTGCAGTCCGGGCCGCCGACGCGGACCCGGGGCGGCTCCTGGGGCACGTCCACCGGGGCCATGGACGGCACGAGCAGCTCGTAGCCGCGCTGGTCCATGTCGCGCTCGCTGCCGAACGGCTCCTCGGCGGAGACGCCCTTGGCCCGCTCGTAGACGATGCTGCGGGTGTCCCGGTCGAAGGGCCTGCCGTCGTAGTTGCGCTCCACGAAGTACTGCTGCAGCTCCGGGCGCACGGCCTCCATCAGGTAGCGCGCATGCCCGAGCACGGGATAGTTCCGCAGTACGTTGTGGCGCCGCTGGACGAGGTCGTACGCGCCGGTGAGCGCCACGGCCAGGAGGGGCGCCGCGAGCAGCCACCACCACGGCGACACCAGCGGGGCGAGGAGCACACCGCCCACCGCGCCGACCACCAGCAGGCCTACCGTTGCAAATCGGGTCATGATCCTCACGTGACCCGAATCCGGCAGGTCACACGTCACCCGGGCCACCGAATCCATGGCCCGGGGGGTGCGCGGCGGCCGAAGGCCCTAGCCTGCCGCCTCCAGACACTCCTCGGCGATCTTCTCGTCGAGCGCGGCCCGCACCAGCGCGGCGGCCACCACGCTCGGCCGCTCGTCGGTGAGCCGCAGCAGCGCGGACGCGTCCCGCGGCAGACCGAGGCGCTCCGCCCCCTGCAACACCTTGGCGTCGAGGTGCGGCCGGTACTCGGGCCACACGTCCTGCACCTCGCGGAGGAAGATGTCCACGCCGGTGGGGCCGAGGCCCGGCACCCGCCGCAGCAGGCGTTTCACGGCGGCCACGTCGCCGTCGGCCTCGTCCCGGACCCGGCGCAGGTCGCCGTGCCACGCGTCGATCACCAGCCGGGCGCCGTCACCGAGCTGGGTCGCCGTCCGTTCGTCGTAGCGCCGGTAGCCGCCGCGTCCGAGGGCGTCGACGCGCTGCTGCCAGGTGGCGTCGGCCATCTGCCGGGGCCCGCGCATCCCCGCGTCATACAGCGCGCGGGTACTCGCCACCGCGGCGGATGCCCGGATGCGGGCGCTGAGCAGGCAGGAGAGGACGAGCGTGCGGTAGAGCGGCTGCGGGGTGCCGGTCAGCCGGATGCCCGCCTCGGCGGCGTACGTCTGTCCCGAGGTCCTGAGCAGTTCCCGCAGCACGGCCTGCTTGCCGGCCATGGCGCACCTCCTTGGCTGGTTGTGGTCCGACCGGGTTCTCCTGCCCGCTAGGACGCGGTACCCACGGAGGGACGCGAGAGCACGAGGAGACTGTGCGGGGCGACGGTGACCTCGGCGCCGGCCTTGTGTTCCGTCTCGTCCGAGAGGCCCCGCGGATCGGTGGTGTCGAGGCGCGTCTCCCAGCGCTCGCCGTACGCGACGTCGGGCAGCCGGAAGACGACCGGGTCCCCGCAGCTGTTCAGGAGCAGCAGGAAGGAGTCGTCCACCACGGGCCTGCCCTGCGCGTCGGGCTCGGCGATGGCGTCGCCGTTGAGGAAGACGCCGACGGCGTGGGCGTCGGGGCGCTGCCAGTCCTCGTCCGTCATCTCCCGGGCGTCGGGCCGCAGCCACACCAGGTCGGGCAGGGGCCGGCTGTCGCGGGCCGGCGGCTCGCCGCGGAAGAAGCGGCGCCTGCGCAACACCGGGTGCGCGGCGCGCAGTTCGATGGCCCGCCGGGTGAAGCCGATCAGGTCGCGCTGCTCGTCGTCGAGGTCCCAGTCGACCCAGGAGAGCTCGTTGTCCTGGCAGTAGGCGTTGTTGTTGCCCTGCTGGGTGCGGCCCAGCTCGTCGCCGTGCGCCAGCATCGGGATGCCCTGCGAGACCATCAGCGTGGCGAGGAAGTTGCGCTGCTGGCGGGCGCGCAGCTCCAGGATCCGCCCGTCGGTGGTGGGGCCCTCGGCGCCGCAGTTCCACGAGCGGTTGTCGCTCTCGCCGTCCCGGTTGTCCTCCGCGTTGGCCTCGTTGTGCTTGGC
This sequence comes from Streptomyces sp. NPDC005863, assembly GCF_042871345.1. Taxonomy (NCBI): domain Bacteria; kingdom Bacillati; phylum Actinomycetota; class Actinomycetes; order Kitasatosporales; family Streptomycetaceae; genus Streptomyces; species Streptomyces sp. NPDC005863. Next base: position 51,486 of record NZ_JBIAII010000004.1, read on the forward strand.
GTCGTACGAGACCAGGTCGCGCAGCGTGAAGCCGTCGTGGGCGGTGACGAAGTTGACGCTGGCCCGCGGGCGGCGCCGGTCGTGCTGGTAGAGGTCGGACGAGCCGGTCAGCCGGGAGGCGAACTCGGCGAGCGTGTGGTCCCCGCACCGCCAGAAGTCCCGTACCGCGTCCCGGTACTTGCCGTTCCACTCCGACCACAGGGGCGGGAAGTTGCCCACCTGGTAGCCGCCGTCACCGACGTCCCAGGGCTCCGCGATGAGCTTGACCCGGCTGACCACCGGGTCCTGCTGGACCAGGTCGAAGAAGGCCGAGAGCCGGTCCACGTCGTGGAACTGCCGGGCCAGCGTGGCCGCCAGATCGAAGCGGAAGCCGTCGACGTGCATTTCGGTGACCCAGTACCGCAGCGAGTCCATGACCAGTTGCAGGACGTTCGGGTGCCGCATCAGCAGGCTGTTGCCGGTGCCGGTGGTGTCGAAGTAGTGGGCCCGGTCGCCCTCCGGCAGACGGTAGTACGAGGCGTTGTCGAGGCCGCGGAATGCGAGCGTGGGGCCGTTCTCGTTGCCCTCCGCCGTGTGGTTGTAGACCACGTCGAGAATCACTTCGAGGCCCGCCGCGTGCAGCGCCTTGACCATCGACTTGAACTCGTCGACCTGCTCGCCCCGGGCGCCGCGCGCCGCGTACCCGTTGTGCGGGGCGAAGAAGCCGATGGAGGCGTACCCCCAGTAGTTGGAGAGACCGCGGTCGCGCAGGAAGCCGTCCTGCACGTACTGGTGCACGGGCATCAGCTCGACGGCGGTCACCCCCAGGGAGGTGAGGTGGTCGATGACGGCGTCGCTCGCGAGGCCCGCGTAGGTGCCGCGCAGTTCGGCGGGGACCCCGGGATGCCGCTGTGTCAGACCGCGGACGTGCGCCTCGTAGACGACCGTCTCCGCGTACGGCCGACGGGGTGGCCGGTCGTCCCCCCAGGCGAAGGACGTGTCGACGACGACCGAGAGCGGGGTGTGCCCGGCGCTGTCCGCCCGTTCGGGTCCCTGCGCCGCGCGTTCGTACAGCGAGGCGTCGTTGTCCATCTCCCCCTCGATCGCCCGGGCGTAGGGGTCGAGGAGCAGCTTGGCGGGGTTGCACCGGTGGCCCGCGGCGGGGTCCCAGGGGCCGTGCACCCGGTAGCCGTACCGCTGGCCGGGGCCGACCCCGGGCAGGTAGCAGTGCCAGACGAAGCCGTCGACCTCGGTGAGGGTGACGTCGTCGTGCGTGCCGTCGTCGTGGAAGAGGACGAGGACGACGCGCTGGGCCACTTCGCTGAACAGGGCGAAGTTCGTGCCCTCCCCGTCGTAGGTGGCGCCCAGGGGGAAAGGGGATCCGGTCCAGGTGCGCACACGGCTGCCTTCCTGACGATGGACGGAGGCCCCGCGCCCGTAAGGGCAGGGCCTCCGCCTCCAGTTGCGGGGGTGGCGTAGGGCCGTCGCCGGTGGGGCGAACGGGCCGCTGCGCGCCGGGTTCACGTCTTCGGCGCACCCGCCAGGACTGCCATGGTCTCCTCCTGCGGCACCTCGAGCGACTCGGGCACACAGGGCACCGGCGTGCTCGGGGAGAGGGTGGCGTGGTCGGGCGTGCGGTCGCGGTGGGCGAACCAGATGATCTTTCCGTCGGCCGCCGGGCAGCTGCCCCAGCCGTCGCTCAGCGCGGCGATCTGGGCCAGGAATCCCTGCGGCGCGTAGTGCGGTCCGAGGTCGCGGTCCTTGTCCGACACGCCGGTGATGAGATGGTGCCCCGTCCACCACAGCTCGACGGCCGCCTGCTTGTTCGTTCCGTGCTCCTCGATGGCCCGCAGCAGCACACGGGTGCAGTGGCCGACGGGGTCGACGAGGATCCCCAGGCCCCAGTGGCGGAGATGGGCCGCCAGAATGCGATCGATCTGGTCGATCCGCTCCGGGCTGATCTCCACATCGAGGTGGTAGTAGCGGGGGGTTGCCGACTTCATTGCGCTTGGCTCCTCTCGGCGGAGCTCTCGCTCCTCTTCGGCCCTGCGGACCGAGCCCCGAACACGAAGCGTGAGCACTGATCGCTCCTGAGTCAGTCTCAGAGTGAGAGCACTACTCCATTCGCGCAACACGAGCACCAGAGGCCACTTGTTGAATAGCCAACAAGACGCTGCGTGGTCGAGCGTGCACCATGAGTCTGGAAACACCGATGTCGGCGCGAGCCGTCCGGTCCTCCATGTGCGGTGCCGTTCCGCGTCGGCCAGGCGCTCCGGTCGCACCCGTCGCAGAACGTAGGTGAGCAGCGTGGTGCTGTTGCCCGCCAAAGATGTCGTCGCGCGGCATCTGAGTCAGTACCGGTCGTGGGAACGGCTGTTGTTCGTCCGCCCCGCCGACCGTGACGTGCGCACGCACTTCGAGAACACCGCGTACACCCTCTGCGTGCTGATGGGGGAGTGCACGGCGCGGGCGGCCGCCGAGGCGGCCGAGGAGTACCTGCGTCCGCGCGCCGCGTGCCGGCCGAGGCCGGCGCCCGAGCGTCTGGGGCAGTAGTCACGCGCGGCTCCTGCCCGGGGCCGCGCCCACCACGAGCGCGGCGGAGGAGAGATTCGATGACCGCAGTTCCGGAGACGAACGCCGCCTCCGCGGCGCCGAGTTCCCCCCGCGCGCGGACACGGACGAAGACCCAGAGACAGACACAGGCTCAGGCGCCGGTGCTGCCCGTGCCGGTGCGGGACGTGCGGCCGCGCGTCGACGACGGGCGCCGCCCGGCGAAGGCCGTCCCCGGCGAGACCTTCCAGGTCACGGCGACGGTGTTCGGCGAGGGTCACGGGGCGGTCGGCGCCAATGTGGTGCTGCTCGGCCCCGACGGGCGGAGCGGCCCCTGGACGCCGATGCGCGAGCTGTCCCCGGGCTCCGACCGGTGGGGCGCCGAGGTCACCCCGGACGCGGAGGGCCGCTGGACGTACGCCGTGGAGGCGTGGACGGACCCCGTGGCCGAGTGGCGCCGCGCGGCCGAGGTCAAGATTCCCGCGGGCATCGACGTCGGGCTGGTCCTTGAGGAGGGCGCGGCGCTGTACGAGCGGGCCGCGACCGGCGCCCCGGCGGGCACGGAACGCCGGACCCTGCTGGCCGCCGCCGACACGTTGCAGGACGACCTGCGCACCCCTTCCGCACGGCTCGACGCCGCGCTGGCCCCCGCTGTGACGGCGGTCCTCGCACGGTTCCCCCTGCGGGAGCGCGTCACCCGCTCGGACGCTCTGCCGCTGCTGGTCGAGCGGCGCAGGGCGTTGTTCGGTTCCTGGTACGAGTTCTTCCCGCGCTCCGAGGGCGCCGAGGCGCGCGAGGGCGCGCCGCCGGTCTCCGGCACCTTCCGCACGGCGGCGCGACGGCTGCCCGCGATCGCGGCCATGGGCTTCGACGTGGTGTACCTGCCGCCGATCCACCCCATCGGCACCACCTTCCGCAAGGGCCCCGGCAACTCCCTGTCGGCGGGCCCCCACGACGTCGGCGTGCCGTGGGCGATCGGTTCGCCCGAGGGCGGTCATGACGCGGTCCATCCCGATCTGGGGACGCTGGAGGACTTCGACGCGTTCGTGCGCGAGGCCGACCGGCTCGGGCTCGAAGTGGCGCTCGACTTCGCGCTGCAGTGCTCGCCGGATCACCCCTGGGTGGAGAAGCACCCCGAATGGTTCACCCATCGCCCGGACGGCTCCATCGCGTACGCGGAGAACCCGCCGAAGAAGTACCAGGACATCTTCCCGATCGCCTTCGACCGCGATCTGCCGGGCCTGGTCGAGGAGTCCGTGCGGCTGCTGCGCTTCTGGATGGGCCACGGCGTACGGATCTTCCGCGTCGACAACCCGCACACCAAGCCCGTCGCGTACTGGGAACAGGTCCTCGCCGACATCAACGCCACCGACCCCGACGTGCTCTTCCTCGCCGAGGCCTTCACCAGGCCGCCGGTCGTGCGGGCACTGGCCCAGGCCGGGTTCCAGCAGTCGTACACCTACTTCACCTGGAAGAACACCAAGCAGGAGCTGGTCGACTACCTGACGGAGCTCGCCGGGGAGACCTCCCCGTATCTGCGCCCCAACTTCTTCGTGAACACCCCGGACATCCTCTCCGAGTTCCTCCAGACGGGTGGCCGGCCCGCCTTCGAGCTGCGGGCCGTGCTGGCCGCGACCCTCGCGCCGAGCTGGGGCGTGTACGCCGGGTTCGAGCTGTGCGAGAACGCCGCGGCCGGCCCGGGGAGCGAGGAGTACCTCGACTCGGAGAAGTACCAACTGCGGCCGCGCGACTGGGCGGCGGCCGAGCGCGAGGGGCGCACCATCGCCCCCCTCCTCACCGCGCTCAACCGGGTCCGACGGGACCACCCGGCCCTGCAGCAACTGCGCGACCTGCACTTCCACCAGGCCGACAACGAGGCGGTGATCGCCTACAGCAAGCGCTCCGGTGACGACACGGTCCTCGTGGTGGTCAACCTCGACCCGCACCACGTCCGCGAGGCCACCGTCCGCCTCGACATGCCGCGCCTCGGCCTCGGTTGGGACGAGACCGTGCCGGTACGGGACGAGCTCACCGGCGACACCTACCACTGGGGCAGGACCAACTACGTGCGTCTCGAACCGGGCCAGGCCCCCGCGCACGTCTTCCAGGTCCTGCGACCGTCTCCACCACTGATCGGAGGGTCACCCACGCAATGATCATCAACGAGCCCGTCAAGGACACCTTCGAGGACACTCCGGAGAAAGATCTCGATCCGGAGTGGTTCAGGCGTGCCGTCTTCTACGAGGTGCTGGTCCGTTCCTTCCAGGACAGCAACGGTGACGGCATCGGCGATCTGAAGGGCATCACCGCCAAGCTGGACTATCTGCAGTGGCTGGGGGTGGACTGCCTGTGGCTGCCCCCCTTCTTCAAATCACCCCTGCGCGACGGCGGTTACGACGTCTCCGACTACACCGCCGTACTGCCCGAGTTCGGCGATCTCGCCGACTTCGTGGAGTTCGTCGACTCCGCCCACCAGCGCGGCATGCGCGTCATCATCGACTTCGTCATGAACCACACCAGCGACCAGCACCCGTGGTTCCAGGCCTCACGCACCGACCCCACCGGCCCCTACGGCGACTACTACGTGTGGGCGGACGACGACAAGGCCTACCAGGACGCCCGCATCATCTTCGTCGACACCGAAGCCTCCAACTGGACCTTCGACCCGGTACGCGAGCAGTACTACTGGCACCGCTTCTTCTCCCACCAGCCCGACCTCAACTTCGAGAACCCCGCCGTCCAGGAAGAGATCATCTCCGCCCTGCGCTTCTGGCTCGACCTGGGCATCGACGGCTTCCGCCTGGACGCGGTCCCCTACCTCTACGCCGAGGAGGGCACCAACTGCGAAAACCTCCCGCGCACCCACCACCTCCTCAAACGCGTCCGCGCCGAGATCGACGCCCACTACCCCGACACCGTCCTGCTCGCCGAGGCCAACCAATGGCCCGAAGACGTCGTGGACTACTTCGGCGACTTCCAGGGCGGCGGCGACGAATGCCACATGGCCTTCCACTTCCCCGTCATGCCCCGCATCTTCATGGCCGTACGCCGCGAATCGCGCTACCCCGTCTCCGAAATCCTCGCCAAGACCCCCGCCATCCCCTCCGGCTGCCAATGGGGCATCTTCCTGCGCAACCACGACGAACTCACCCTGGAGATGGTCACCGACGAAGAACGCGACTACATGTACGCGGAATACGCCAAAGACCCCCGCATGCGCGCCAACATCGGCATCCGCCGCCGCCTGGCCCCCCTCCTGGACAACGACCGCAACCAGATCGAACTCTTCACCGCCCTGCTCCTGTCCCTGCCCGGATCCCCGATCCTCTACTACGGCGACGAGATCGGCATGGGCGACAACATCTGGCTCGGCGACCGCGACGCCGTGCGCACCCCCATGCAGTGGACACCCGACCGCAACGCCGGCTTCTCCTCCTGCGACCCCGGCCGCCTCTCCCTGCCCGCCATCATGGACCCCGTCTACGGCTACCAGGTCACCAACGTCGAAGCCGCCATGAGCAGCCCCTCCAGCCTGCTCCACTGGACCCGGCGCATGATCGAGATCCGCAAACAGAACCCCGCCTTCGGCCTCGGCTCCTACACCGAACTCCCCTCCACCAACCCCGCCGTCATCGCCTTCCTGCGCGAATACAAGGACGACCTCGTCCTGTGCGTCCACAACTTCTCCCGCTTCGCCCAACCCACCGAACTCGACCTCCAGACCTTCGAAGGACGCCACCCCGTCGAACTCGTCGGCGGCGTCCGTTTCCCGGCCATCGGTGAACTCCCCTATCTGCTGACTCTCGCGGGACACGGCTTCTACTGGTTCCGCCTGCGCGACGACCTTCCTCCGCCCCGTCCGGCGGCCCCCGCCGTGCGCCTCTGAAGGGACGTGTCGCATGCTCGAGACCGCACCGCTCACACAGGACAGCCTCAGCCCACCCCTGGTGCTGAGGTCACTGGCCGGGCTGCTCCGGGAATGGCTCCCGAAGCAGCGGTGGTTCGCGGCCAAGGGATGGCCCATCACGGACCTCTCCGTGGTGTCGATGACCACGCTGCACCCGGGCTGTCTGCATCTGCTGATCAGCACCCGGCACGACGGGACGACCCCGCACTGCTATCAACTCGTCCTCGGCATCCGCGAGGAACTGCCGCCCCGGCTCCACCACGCGGTCATCGGCAGGCCCACCGCGGGCCCGCTCGCCGGACTCAGCGTGTACGACGCCCTGTTGGACCCCCGCTCGGCCGGACTGCTGCTCGAACGGCTGCGTACCCCGGGCGCGGCGGGCCCGCTGCGCTTCGAGCGGGACGCGGGAAGCGAGGTGCCGGCCGGGCTCACGCCCCGGCTGCTCGACGGCGAGCAGTCCAACACCTCGCTGGTCTACGGCAACCGCTTCATCCTGAAGCTCTTCCGCCGCATCCAGTACGGCACCAACCCGGACCTGGAGGTGCCGCGCGCGCTGGCCGGCGAAGGTTGTGCGCGGGTGCCCGCGCCGGTGGCCTGGTTCTGGACCGAGCAGCCGCGCCGGACGACGCTCGGCGTGCTCCAGCCCTTCCTGCGCGACGCGACGGACGGCTGGACGCTGGCGCTGCAATCCCTGGACGCGGGCGAGGAGTTCACCGACGAGTCGTACGAACTCGGGCGCGCCACCGCCGAGGTGCACCTCGCCCTGGCCCAGGTCTTCGAGCCCCGGCCGCCGGACCGCCGCGAGGGCGGGGAGCTGGCCGCCGCGATGGCCGAACGCCTGGAGGCGGCCGCGAGCCAGGTGCCCGCGCTCGCCCCGTACGTGCCGCGGCTGCGCGGCGCCTACGACGTCGTCGCCGCGGGCGGCCGGCACCGGCCCGACCAGCGGATCCACGGCGATCTCCACCTGGGCCAGGTGCTGCGGGCCGGGGACCGGTGGTTCGTCATCGACTTCGAGGGCGAACCGGCGAGACCGCTCACCGAACGCCGACAGCTGCAGGCTCCGGTGCGCGACATCGCCGGCATGCTCCGCTCGTTCGACTACGCGGCCCACTCCGAGCGCCCCTGGCAACCGCAGTGGGCGGACCGCTGCCGCGAGGCGTTCTGCGCGGGCTACGCCGCGGCGGCGGCATGGGACCCGCGCACGGAGACCGCGCTGCTGCGGGCCCACGAGACGGACCGCGCGGTGTACGAGGCGCTGTACGAGGCCCGGCACCGGCCGGAATGGCTCCCCGTGCCCATGGCGGCGCTGGCCCGGCTGGCGGAGGGCCCATGACCCCCACCCCGGCCACCGCAGTGACGGAACGTTTCTGCGCACCTGATCCGCCCGCCCGACGTGCCGCCCCCTCGATGCACCGTCCCGCCCACCCCTCACCAGAGGAGAGCTGAATCCGTGGCCACCACCGATACGTCCGCTCCCGATCCGGCGGCCGCCCTCCTCGAGCGCCCGCGCCCCGCGCGGCCCGTCCGCGCGGTCAAACGGCGCGCCGACGGCCGCGACTCCCGCCCCGAGGCGCCGCTTGACGCCGTCCCGGCCGAGGCGCCGCTCGACCCCGCGGACCGCGACCGGCTGCTGTCGGGCACGCACCACGACCCGCACGCCGTGCTCGGCGCGCACCCTGTGCCCGGCGGGATCGCCTTCGTGGTCCTGCGCCCGTTCGCCGACGCTGTGCGGGTTGTCGTCGAGGACGGGCGGAGTCTGCGGCTGGACAGTGTGGGGGACGGCTTCTTCTCGGGCGTCCTGCCCCTGGACCCCGACGCCCCGGACCCGGCCGCCTCCGACGCCCCGGACCCCGCCGCCCCCGCTCCGGCGGCCCCGATCCCCGCGTACGAGCTGCGTGTGACGTACGAGGGCGGTGAGGTCGAGCTGCAGGACCCCTACCGCTTCCTGCCTGCCCTGGGCGAGCTCGACCTGCACCTCATCGGGGAGGGCCGCCACGAACAGCTGTGGCAGGCGCTGGGCGCGCACCCGATGACCCACCAGGGCGTCCGGGGCACCCGCTTCACCGTCTGGGCGCCGAACGCCCGGGGGGTGCGGGTGTGCGGCGAATTCTGTCACTGGGACGGCACCGCCCACCCGATGCGCTCCCTCGGTTCGACCGGTGTGTGGGAGCTGTTCGTGCCCGGGGTCGACGAGGGCACGCTGTACAAGTTCGACGTCACGCGGGCCGACGGCAGCCGGAGCATGCGGGCTGATCCGATGGCCCGCCGCACGGAGGTGCCGCCGGCGACCGCCTCGATCGTGGACGTCTCGACGTACGAGTGGCGGGACGACGAGTGGATGCGGCGGCGCGGCGACGTGCCGGTCCATGAGGCGCCGTTCTCGGTGTACGAGGTCCATCTGGCGTCCTGGCGGCCCGGGTTGACGTATCGTCAGCTGGCGGAGCAGCTCCCCGCATACGTGTCGGACCTCGGGTTCACCCACGTCGAACTGATGCCCGTCGCCGAGCACCCCTTCGGCGGCTCCTGGGGCTACCAGGTCACCGGCTTCTACGCCTCGACCGCACGCCTCGGCACCCCCGACGACTTCAAGTTCCTCGTCGACGCCTTCCACCAGGCCGGCATCGGGGTGCTCATGGACTGGGTGCCCGCCCATTTCCCGCGCGACGACTGGGCGTTGGCGGCGTTCGACGGGGAGCACCTGTACGAACCGGCCGACCCGCGGCGCGCGGAGCACCCCGACTGGGGGACGCTCACCTTCGACTACGGCCGCAAGGAGGTCCGCAACTTCCTGGTCGCCAACGCCACGTACTGGTGCGAGGAGTTCCACATCGACGGCCTGCGCGTCGACGCGGTGGCCTCGATGCTCTACCTCGACTACTCCCGCGAAGAGGGCCGGTGGGCGCCCAACGCGCACGGCGGCCGGGAGAACGAGGACGCCGTCGCCTTCCTGCAGGAGATGAACGCCACGGTCTACCGGCGCTGCCCCGGCGTGGTCACCATCGCCGAGGAGTCGACCGCGTGGGACGGCGTCACCCGGGCCACCCACGAGACCGGCGCCGGCGGCTACGGCGGCCTCGGCTTCGGCCTGAAGTGGAACATGGGCTGGTCGCACGACTCCCTGCAGTACGTCGCACACGAGCCCGTGCACCGCCAGTACCACCACTCGGACCTGACCTTCGCGATGGTCTACGCGTACAGCGAGAACTACCTGCTGCCCCTCTCGCACGACGAGGTCGTGCACGGCAAGCGCTCGCTGGTCTCCAAGATGCCCGGCGACTGGTGGCAGCAGCGCGCCAACCACCGCGCCTACCTGGCCTACATGTGGGCCCACCCCGGCAAGCAACTCCTCTTCATGGGACAGGAGTTCGCCCAGGGCGCCGAGTGGTCGCAGGAGCACGGGCTCGACTGGGGGCTCCTGGACGAGGCCTGGCCGGCGCGGCCCGACCACCTCGGCGTGCAGGAGCTGGTGGCGGACCTCAACCACCAGTACCGGACCGCGCCCGCCCTCTGGGAGCAGGACACGACACCGGCCGGGTTCTCCTGGGTCGTGGTGGACGCGGCGCAGGACAACGTCGTGGCCTTCCTGCGGTACGCCAAGGACGGCACCCCGCTGCTGTCGGTGAGCAACTTCTCCCCGGTGGTGCGTCACGGATACGAGCTGGCCGTGCCGGACTCCGTCGGCGCCTGGCAGGAGACCCTCAACACGGACGCGGCCCGCTACGGCGGCGGCGACGTGCGCAATCCGGGGCCGCTGAAGCCCGAGCGGCCCGCGGGCGGCGACGGGCCGGGACGCCTATGTGTGACGCTGCCGCCGCTGGGAACTTTGTGGCTGCGCCCGGCGTGACCGCCGGCCACCGGACGACCGCCGAATCGGGAACCGACACGGAAAGGGGCATCCCATGCCTGCTGGATCCAGCAAGAAGCGCGAACGGCAGTACGAGCACATCAAGGACAGCGCCGAGGACCGTGGAGCGTCCAAGGGGCGCGCCGAGGAGATCGCCGCTCGTACCGTGAACAAGGAACGCGCGCGCTCCGGTGAGTCGAAGACGGCGAGCAAGACCTCGACGCGCGACAAGAAGTCCGCCTCCGAGCGCGGCGGCGAGCGCTCGCACAGCGGGGCCGAGGGCCCGACCCGCGACCAGCTGTACGAGGAGGCCAAGAAGAAGAACATCGAGGGCCGCTCCTCGATGAACAAGAAGGAACTCAAGCAGGCGCTCGGCCGCTGAGCGGCGGCCCCACGTGCGCGACACCGTCCGGGCGGCCGAGACTCCGAGGAGTCCCGGGCCGCCCGCACGTGTCCGTGCCCCCGACGGGCCGATTACCGCCGTCGACGCCGCCACCGGCAGGATGGGCGCATGACAGAGATCCGCACGCCCCGCCTCCTCCTGCGCCGCTGGCACGACGACGACCTCGTGCCCATGGCGGACATCAACGCGGACCCCCGCGTCATGCACTGGATCGAGGACGGCTCGGTCCACGACCTGGAGCGCACGGCGGAGGAGATCGAGCGCTGGGAGGACGAGTGGGACGACGAGGGCTTCGGCCTCTTCGCCGTCGAGCTCCTGGCCTCGGGTGAACTGGCCGGCTTCACGGGCCTCACCGTGCCCGAGTTCCTGCCCGAGGTCATGCCCGCCGTCGCCATCAGCTGGCGGCTCGGCACGCCGTTCTGGGGCCAGGGGTACGCGTCCGAGGCCGCCCAGGCCACGCTCGAGTTCGCCCTCCAGGACCGCGGCCTCGACCGGGTCATCAGCATCGACCGTCCGGAGAACCGGACATCGGCCAACGTCATCGCCAAGCTCGGCATGGTCCCCGAGCGCGTCACGGACCACCCGGAGTACGGCTACCCGCTGAGCGTCCACGCGATCGACCTCACGGAGTACGAGGCCTGAGCCCGGCTCCGCGACCGACACCTTCCTGGCGCACCTGCCGGCGGACTCGCCGCTGCCCGGGCCCGTACGGGGCGAGAGCCCGTCCGGTTGCCCGGTGGCGGTCCGGGCCCGACCATGAGCTGGGGGCGTTGTCACGAGCGGAGGGCACCGTGCCATCAGAGGGTGCAGGGCAGCGTGGCGCCGGGCGGCGGCGGGCGCAGGTATCGGTCGGGACCGACGACGGGAGCCGGCAGGCGGCCGCGTCCAGGGCCGCCGTCGAGCGTGCCGCGAACGTGATCGTGGGCGTCGGCCGGTGTACGGCCGCGGAGGCGCGGGACATCCTGCGGAGGATCTCGCTGGCCACGGACATCAAGCCGTTCCACGTCGCTCAGCTGGTCGTCGAGTGGGGCCGCACCGGGTCCCTCTGCGCGGACGTACGGCACGAGCTGGAGCGGCAGTTGCTGCGCCACACCGGGGCGCACGAGGCGATCTGAGCGCCGGTCCGCCTCCCGTTTCCCGCCGACCGCCGGTTGCGCACGCCTGCTCCTCCTCGCAGAACGCAGAACTGCTGAAAGTTTCTCACCGCACCTACTTCCCGGCCAGTGGGGCGGACGTCCCCAGAGACACGTGAGCGACGTGTTTCCGCGTCCGTTCGGGCGGTTACCCGGCGTGCGGACCGACGTGGACGCCGCGCGGTACGCGTGCCCTCGCCCGTTCCGGTTGTCGGTCGGCGCGACAGAGGGGTGAATGAGGTCATGGATGTCGTCGGTCTGGAACGAGCGCTGCGCGAGCAGGTCGACGGCGAGGTGCGCTTCGACGCGGGCAGCCGCGGCGCGTACGTGACGGACGGTTCCAACTACCGGCAGGTGCCGATCGGCGTCGTGGTGCCCCGCACGGTCGACGCCGGTGCGGAGGCCGTCGCCGTCTGCGCCCGGTTCGGGGCCCCTGTCCTGTCCCGGGGCGGCGGGACCAGCCTGGGCGGCCAGTGCACCAACACCGCGGTCGTCATCGACTGGACCAAACACTGCCACCGGCTGCTCTCGGTCGATCCGAAGGAGCGGACCTGTGTGGTCGAGCCGGGACTGGTCCTCGACGAGCTGAACAGGCAGCTGGACCGGCACGGCTTGAAGTTCGGCCCCAAGCCCTCCACCCACAGCCACTGCTCGCTCGGCGGCATGATCGGCAACAACTCGTGCGGCGCCTCCGCCCAGGCGTACGGCAAGACCGTCGAGAACGTACGGCGCCTGGAGATCCTGACCTACGACGGCACCCGGATGTGGGTGGGCCCCACCACGGACGCGGAGTACGAGGAGATCGTCGCGGCCGGCGGGCGGCGCGCCGAGCTGTACCGGGGCCTGCGCGAGATCATCCAGAGCTCTCTTGCGGACGTGCGCCAGGGCTTTCCGCGGATCCCCCGGCGGGTGTCCGGGTACAACCTGGACTCCCTGCTCCCCGAGAACGGCTTCGACGTCGCCCGCGCCCTGGTCGGCAGCGAGGGCACCCTCGTCACCGTCCTGCGCGCCGAGCTGGAACTGGTGCCGGTCCCGTCGACGGAGGCCATGCTGGTCCTCGGCTACGACGACATCTGCGCCGCCGCCGACGACGTGCCGCGGCTCCTGGAGCACAGCGCCCCCACCCAGTTGGAGGCCATCGACGACCGCATGGCCCAGCTCATGCGCGAGGGGGGCGCCTGCCTCGACTCGCTCGACAACTTCCCGGCGGGCGAGAGCTGGCTGCTGCTGCAGTTCACCGGGGACAGTCGGGACGAGGCGGACCAGAAGGCCCACGCGCTGCTGGCGGCTCTCGGGCGCGGCGAGAAGGACGACACCGTGGCGTTCTCCGACGACCACGACCGGGAACAGCGGATGCTGAAGGCCCGCGAGGCCGGGCTCGGCGTCACCGCGCGGCCGCCCGACGGGCGGGAGACCTGGGAGGGCTGGGAGGACTCCGCGGTCCCGCCCGAGCGGCTCGGCGACTACCTGCGCGACCTCAAGGACCTCTTCACGGAGTTCGGCTACGACCGGCCGTCCCTGTACGGGCACTTCGGGCAGGGGTGTGTGCACACGCGGATCCCCTTCGAGCTCACGACCGTGCAGGGAGTCGCCACGTTCCGCGCGTTCCTGTTCCGCGCCGCCGACCTCGTCTCCTCCTACGGCGGGTCGCTCTCCGGGGAGCACGGCGACGGGCAGGCCCGCGGGGAGCTGCTGCCGCGCATGTACGGGCCCCGCGTCATCGAGGCGTTCGGCCGGGTCAAGGCGCTCTTCGACCCCGACGACCGGATGAACCCCGGCAAGGTGGTCGCACCGCACCGCGTGGACGAGAACCTCAGGCTCGGCGTCGACTGGCGCCCCGCCACCCCGGCCACGCACTTCGGCTACCCCGACGACGACCACTCCTTCGCCCGGGCGGTGCAGCGCTGCGTCGGCATCGGCAACTGCCGCACCCACCAGGGCGGTGTGATGTGTCCGTCCTACCGGGCGACCGGCGAGGAGGAGCACTCCACCCGGGGCCGGGCGCGGCTGCTCTTCGAGATGCTGGGCGGCCACGCCGACTCGCCGGTCACCGACGGCTGGCGCTCCACCGAGGTGCGCGACGCGCTCGACCTCTGTCTGGCCTGCAAGGGCTGCAAGTCAGACTGCCCCACCGGGGTCGACATGGCCACGTACAAGGCCGAGTTCCTCTCCCACCACTACGCGAAACGGCTGCGGCCCGCCGCGCACTACTCCATGGGATGGCTGCCGCTCTGGGCCCGGCTCTCCGCGCTCGCCCCGCGGCTGGCCAACGCCGCGCTGCACGCCCCGGGACTGGCCCGGGCCGGCAAACGGCTCGCGGGCGTCTCCGGCGAGCGGGACGCACCCGTGTTCGCCGAGGAGAACTTCGTCCAGTGGTGGCGGCGGCGCGCCGCGCCGGAGCCCGACCCGCACGATCCGCGCACCGTCGTGCTGTGGCCGGACACCTTCACGACGCACTTCCACCCGGCCATCGCCAAGGCGGCCGTGCGGGTCATGGAGGACGCCGGCTTTGGCGTCGCGGTGCCCACCCGGGCCGTCTGCTGCGGCCTCACCTGGATCTCGACGGGTCAACTCGGCGTCGCCGAGCGGGTGTTGCTCCGTACGCTCGACGTGCTCCGCCCCTGGATCGAGGCCGGCACCCCGGTGGTCGGCCTGGAACCCTCCTGCGCCGCGGTGTTCCGCTCGGACGCCCCGGAGCTGCTGCCCCGCAACGAGGACGTGCACCGCCTCGCCGGGCAGTTCAGGACGTTCTCCGAACTCCTGGTCAACGACACCCCCGACGGCTGGCGGCCACCGCGCCTCGCACGCATCGCCACCGTGCAGACCCACTGCCACCAGCACGCCGTGCTCAAGGACGACGCGGACCGGGAGCTGCTGCGCCGCGCCGGCATCGAGGCCGACGTCCTGGACGCCGGATGCTGCGGCCTCGCCGGCAACTTCGGCTTCGAACGCGACCACCACGACGTGTCGATGGCGGTCGGCGAGCTCGGCGTGCTGCCCGCGGTGCGCGAGGCCGCGCCCGGCGCCCTGGTCCTCGCGGACGGCTTCAGCTGCCGCACCCAGATCGAGCAGGGCGGCACCGGGCGCCGTGCGATGCACCTGGCCGAAGCCCTGGCGCTCGCCCTGGACGGCCCGCTCCCGGCCGACCGGCCCGAACGGCTCACCACTCGCCCCACCGTGCCGCGCTCGGCGCCGCGCCTGGTCACCGCGGCCGTGACCGCCGCCGGTGCGGGCGCCGCGCTCGGCGCGACCGCGCTGGCCCGCCGACACCGACATCGCCGCTGACCTGCCCTCGCCCGCACCGCCCCGCTCGGCCCCTCTCTCGGAAAGGAAGCACCCCGTGTCCATGAAAGTCTCCGATTACATCCTTCAGCGTCTGCGCGAGTGGGACGTCGAGCGCGTCTTCGCCTACGCCGGAGACGGCATCAACGGCCTGCTGGCCGCCTGGGGACGCGCGGACGACAAGCCCCGGTTCATCCAGTCCCGGCACGAGGAGATGTCCGCGTTCGAAGCCGTGGGCTACGCGAAGTTCTCCGGCAAGGTCGGGGTGTGCGCGGCGACTTCGGGCCCGGGCGCGATCCACCTCCTGAACGGCCTCTACGACGCCAAGCTCGACCACGTGCCCGTCGTGGCCATCGTCGGACAGACCGACCGCACCGCCATGGGCGGCTCCTACCAGCAGGAAGTCGACCTGCTGAGCCTCTACAAGGACGTCGCCTCCGAGTTCTGCGAGATGGTGACGGTCCCCGAGCAGCTCCCCAACGTCATCGACCGGGCCATGCGCACCGCCTACGCGCGCCGCACGGTGACCGCGATCATCGTCCCTGCCGACGTGCAGGAGCTCGACTACTCGCCGCCGACCCACGCGTTCAAGATGGTGCCCTCCAGCCTGGGCATGGCCTCGTACGCGCCCGTCCCCGCGCCTGCCGAGATCACTCGCGCCGCCGAGATCCTGAACGCGGGGGAGAAGGTCGCGGTGCTCATCGGCCAGGGCGCCCGCGGGGCCCGCGCCGAGGTCGAGGTGCTCGCCGAGACGCTGGGCGCCGGCGTCGCCAAGGCGCTGCTCGGCAAGGACGCGCTCCCCGACGACCTGCCGTACGTGACCGGGTCCATCGGGCTGCTCGGCACCCGCCCCTCGTACGAGCTCATGCAGGGCTGCGACACGCTGCTCGTCATCGGCTCCAGCTTCCCCTACAGCCAGTTCCTGCCCGACCTAGACCAAGCCCGCGCGGTGCAGATCGACATCGACCCGCACATGATCGGGCTGCGGTACCCCTTCGAGGTCAACCTGGTCGGTGACGCCAAGGAGACGCTCAAGGCCCTGCTGCCGCAGCTCAAGAAGAAGAAACACGGCTCCTGGCGGAAGAAGATCGAGAAGGACACCGCACGCTGGTGGGAGGTGATGGAGCGGCGCGCCGCGGTGGAGGCCGACCCCATCAACCCCGAGTACGTGGTGCACGCGCTGGACGCCCTGCTGCCGGACGACGTGATGCTCGCCGCCGACTCCGGCTCCGCCGCGAACTGGTACGCACGCCATCTGCGCATGCGCGGCACCATGCGCGGCTCCCTGTCCGGCACCCTCGCCACCATGGGCCCCGGAGTCCCGTACGTGATCGGCGCCAAGTTCGCCCACCCCGACCGGCCCGCCATCGCCATCGTGGGCGACGGCGCCATGCAGATGAACGGGCTCGGCGAGCTCGTCACGATCGCCAAGTACTGGCAGGAGTGGCGCGATCCGCGCCTGGTCGTCGCCGTCCTCAACAACCAGGACCTCAACCAGGTCACCTGGGAGATGCGCGCGATGTCCGGCGCCCCGCAGTTCCTGCCCTCGCAGTCGCTGCCCGATGTGCCCTACGCCGACTTCGCCACCTCCATCGGGCTCGGCGGGGTGCGCGTCGAGAAGCCGGCGGACGTGGAGGCGGCCTGGCACCGGGCGCTCGGCAGCGACCGGCCGTTCGTCATCGACTTCCGCACCGACCCCGCGGTGCCGCCGATCCCGCCGCACGCGAGCCTGGACCAGATCGAGGCCGCCGCGTCGGCCGTCGTGAAGGGCGACAGCGACCGGGTCGGCATGATCCGGCAGGGCCTGAAGGCGAAGGTCCAGGAGATGCTGCCCGGACGCGGTTCCGGCGGCGACTCCGGGACGCGCAAAGGAGCGGACGGCGCATGAGCCCTGGTGCCCGCCCCGAGGCGGATCCGTCGGTGGACGGTGTGGACGTGAGCGTCTACACCGTGCCCACCGACGCGCCGGAGGGCGACGGCACACTGACCTGGAGCTCCACCACCCTGGTCCTGGTGCGGGCGCGCAGCGGCGACACCGAGGGCCTCGGCTACACCTACGGGGCCCCGGCCACCGCCCGCGTCGTCAGTGATCAGCTCGCGCCGGTGGTGGCCGGACGGTGCGTGTGGGACGTGTCCGCGGCGAACGAGGCCATGCACCGGGCGCTGCGCAACGCGGGCCGCCCGGGTGTGGCCGCGGGCGCGCTCTCCGCCGTCGACGTCGCGCTGTGGGACCTCAAGGCGCGCGTGCTCGGACTGCCGCTGGTGCGGCTCCTCGGGGCGAGCCGGACGCGGGTGCCGGTGTACGGCAGCGGCGGCTTCACCACGTACGACGAACGACAGCAGGACCGTCAACTCCGCGCCTGGGTGGAGGAGTTGGGTATTCCGCGGGTCAAGATCAAGATCGGGGAGTCCTGGGGCGAGGAGGAGCGGCGGGACCGCGCCCGGGTGACCGAGGCCCGGCGCAGCATCGGCGACGGCGCCCGGCTGTACGTCGACGCCAACGGCGCGTACTCCGTCAAACAGGCCGTCCGCGTCGCCCGCCATCTCGACGACCAGGGCGTCACCTGGTTCGAGGAGCCGGTCTCCTCGGACGACCTGAAGAGCCTCGCGCGGATCCGGGCCGCGGTCACCCCGGAGGTCGCCGCGGGCGAATACGGCTACACCCTCGCCTACTTCGGCCACCTGCTCGACGCGGGCGCCGTCGACTGTCTCCAGGCCGATGTCACCCGGTGCGGCGGCATCACCGTATGGCTGCGCGCCGCCGCGCTCGCCGAGGCCGCCGGGCTGCAGATCTCCGGGCACTGCGCCCCGCACCTGCACGCCCACCCGGCCGCCGCCGTGCCCAACACCCGCCACCTGGAGTGGTTCCACGACCACACCCGCATCGAGCGGCTGCTCTTCGACGGCGTCCTCGACCCGGCCGGCGGGTCGATCAGGCCGGGCGCCTCCGGCGAGCCGGGACTCGGCCTGACCTTCCGGCACCGGGCGGCCGAGCCCTACCGCATCTCCTGACCCCGCAACCCCAGCGACCCCGCACCGAGCCCGACCGGAGAGGACCCCCATCATGCCGACGCCGAACGCGAGCGACACCGGCCCGGAGTTCCTCCCGCACGTGCTGCGCGAGTACGCGCTGTTGGCCGACGGCGAACGGGGCGCCCTGGTCGGGCCGCACGGGGACATCTCCTGGATGTGCGCGCCCCGCTGGGACTCCGACGCCGTCTTCTCCTCGCTCGTCGGCGGCAGCGGAACCTACGCCGTCACCCCGCTCGACCCCCGGCACGTCTGGGGAGGGTTCTACGAGACCGGCAGCCTGATCTGGCGCAGCCGCTTCATCACCGGCGAGGGACCCGTCGAGTGCCGGGAGGCCCTGGCCTTCCCCGGGGAGCCCGAGCGTGTCGTGCTGTTGCGCCGGGTGCTCGCCACCGACTGCCCGGCACGGGTCAGGGTCGTACTCGAACCCCGCGGCGCGTTCGGCGGCGACAGCAGCAGCCACGTCCGGCAGCACGACGGGGTATGGACGGGCAAGACCGGGCCGCTGCACTGGCGCTGGACCGGCGCGGCAGCGGCGCGCACGAGCCGCGACCCGGACGGCAACGGCGAAGTGCTCACCCTCGAACTGACCGTGCCCCTGGGCGGCCACCACGACTTCGTACTCGAACTCTCGCCGCACACCCTCCCCGCCGAACCGGTGGATCCCGACACGGCATGGGCCGCCACCGAGGCCTCCTGGGCGCGGGCCTGCCCCAAGCCGCCCGAGACCCTCGCCACCCGCGACGCGCACCACGCCCTCGCCGTGCTGCGCGGCCTCACCAGCAGCGGGGGCGGGATGGTCGCCGCCGCCACCATGTGCCTGCCCGAGCGCTCCGGCGCCGGCCGCAATTACGACTACCGCTACGCGTGGATCCGCGACCAGTGCTACGCGGGCATCGCCGCGGCCGGAGCCGGCGCCACCGGCCTCCTCGACTCCGCCGTCGGTTTCGTCGCGGGACGGCTCCTGCAGGACGGCCCGGAGCTCAAACCCGCCTACACCGTCACCGGCGGCCCGGTCCCCTCCGAACAGACCCTGGACCTGCCCGGCTACCCCGGCGGCACCGACAAGATCGGCAACTGGGTCAACCAGCAGTTCCAGCTCGACGCGTTCGGTGAAGCCCTCCAACTCCTCGCCGCCGCGGGCCACGTGGACCGACTCGACTCCGACGGATGGCGCGCCGTGCAGACCGGCGTCAGCGCCGTCGAACAGCTGTGGAACAGGCCCGACGCCGGCATCTGGGAGATCGACGACCGGCCCTGGACGCACTCCCGGCTGAGCTGCGTCGCCGGGCTGCGCGCGATCGCCGCACTGCCCGGCGCCGGCCGCCAGGTCGCCCGCCTCACCTCGCTCGCGGACGCCCTCCTCGCCGAGACGTCCCGCACCTGCCTGCACCCCGACGGCCACTGGAAGCGGTCCCCGGACGACCCCAACGTCGACGCGGCGCTGCTGCTCCCGCCGGTCCGCGGCGCGCTGCCGGCCGACGATCCCCGCACCCTCGCCACCCTGCGCGCCGTACGGCAGGAACTGGTCCGCGACGAGTACGTGTACCGCTTCCGGCACGACCGGCGCCCCCTGGGCGAGGCCGAGGGGGCGTTCCTGCTGTGCGGTTTCATGATGGCGCTGGCCGAGCACCAGCAGGGCCACACCGACCGCGCCCTGCGCCTCTTCGAGCGGAACCGGGCGGCCTGCGGACCGCCGGGACTGTTCTCCGAGGAGTACGACATCATCCAGCGCCAGCTGCGCGGCAACCTCCCGCAGGCCTTCGTCCACGCCCTGCTCCTGGAGTGCGCCGGACGCCTCACCGAGGACCCGCTGCCCCGATCCCAGCGCCGGCCCGTGTGACCGGCCGACACCCGCTGCCGCCCCCGGCACCACCACCCCGGCACCACCACCCCCGGCACCACCAGAAAGGACCCTCACCGCGATGCCCCAGAACGTAGTGATCACCGGCGCCAGTGCAGGCATCGGCCGTGCCACCGCCCAGCACTTCGGCCGCCGGGGCGCCAACGTCGTCCTGCTCGCCAGGGGAGAGGCGGGGCTGCGGGGCGCCGTCCGCGACGTCGAGGAGGCCGGCGGCGCGGCACTGGCGATCCCCACCGACATGGCCGACCACGCGGCGGTCGAGGCGGCGGCCACCCGGGCCGAGGAGCGGTTCGGACCCATCGACGTCTGGATCAACGTGGCGTTCACCTCGGTGTTCGCGCCGTTCGACGAGATCGGGGCGGACGAGTTCCGCCGGGTGACCGAGGTGACCTACCTCGGCTACGTGCACGGCACGATGGTGGCGCTCGACCGGATGAAGTCCCGGGACCGCGGCACGATCGTGCAGGTCGGCTCCGCGCTGGGGTCGAGGAGCATCCCGCTGCAGTCCGCCTACTGCGGCGCCAAGCACGCCATCAACGGCTTCACGGAATCGGTGCGCTGCGAACTGCTGCACCAGCACAGCAACGTGCGCGTCACCGTCGTCCAGATGCCCGCCGTGAACACCCCCCAGTTCTCCTGGGTCCTCTCCCGGCTGCCCCGCCACCCGCAGCCCGTCCCCCCGATCTACCAGCCCGAAGTGGCCGCCCGCGCCATCGCGTTCGCCGCCGACCACCCCCGGCGCAAGCAGTACTGGGTGGGCGCCAGCACCGTCGGCACGATCCTCGCGCAGAAGTTCGCGGCCCCCCTCCTCGACCGCTACCTCGCCCGCACCGGCTACGACTCCCAGCAGACCGACGAACACGTACCGGAGCGCCCCGGCAACCTGTGGGAACCCGTCGACAAGGCCGGCGCCGACGACCACGGGGCGCACGGCGCCTTCGACGCGCGCGCCCACGCCCGCAGCCCGCAGCTGTGGGCCTCCCACCACGCCCGGCTGCTCTCCGCCCTCGGCGCGGCCGCCGTCGTCGCAGCGGGCGGAGCCCTCGCGGGCCGCACCAGGGGGCGGTGACGCCCGCGTCCCGCGAGCCCGGCCCGATCCACACGTGAGGCCCTAGCCCAACCAGGTCCAATCTGCCCCCCAACCCTCGCCCGCCCGGTGCGTCCCGGCGGCCGGTGCGCGCCGACCCGACGATGTTGGTGCCCGGCGTGCGTGCCGGTGGGTGACCGCGGCACCGGACAGGTACCAGAGCGAGGGAGCCCACGATGCCGGAACTGTTCGTCGACGGGGAATGGACCGGAGCCGTCCAGGGAGCGCGGCGGGATGTGGTCAACCCGTACGACGCCTCCGTCATCCAGCAGGTCGACGACGCCGACGAGACGGACGTCGATCACGCCGTCCAGGCCGCCCGGCGCGCCTTCGACCGCGGCGACTGGTCGGGGGCGCCCACCCGGGAGCGGGCGGACGTGCTGCTCAGAGTGGCCCGGTTCCTGCTGCGCGACCAGGAGGAGATCGCCCACGTCGAGTCCCTCGACACCGGCAAGACGCTCGCCGAGGCACGGATCGACGTCGAGGACGTCTCGAACGCGTTCCGCTACTTCGGTGAGATCGCCGACAAGGACGGCGGCCGCGTCGTGGACGTCGGCCCCGACGTCCTCAGCCGGGTCACCTACCACCCCATCGGGGTCTGCGCGCTCATCGCGCCGTGGAACTACCCGCTGCTGCAGGCCTCCTGGAAGGTCGCCCCGGCCCTGGCCGCGGGCAACACCTTCGTGCTCAAGCCCAGCGAGACGACGCCGCTCTCCACGATCCACATGATGCGGCTCATCGCCGAGGCGGGCGCCCCCGCGGGCTCCGCCAACCTGGTGCTCGGCCCGGGCGCCACCGTCGGCGCGGCCATGTCCGCCCACCCCGAGGTGGACCTGGTCTCCTTCACCGGCGGGCTGGCCACCGGCCGCCGCATCATGGAGGCCTGCGCGCCCGGCGTGAAGAACATGGCGCTGGAACTCGGCGGCAA
Source organism: Streptomyces sp. NPDC005863 (assembly GCF_042871345.1). Taxonomy (NCBI): domain Bacteria; kingdom Bacillati; phylum Actinomycetota; class Actinomycetes; order Kitasatosporales; family Streptomycetaceae; genus Streptomyces; species Streptomyces sp. NPDC005863. Next base: position 73,493 of record NZ_JBIAII010000004.1, read on the forward strand.
GAACCCCAACGTCGTCTTCGCCGACTGCGACTTCGAGACCGCCGTCGACCACGCGCTGGAGGCCTCTTTCCTCCACTCGGGACAGGTCTGCTCGGCCGGCTCCCGGCTCATCGTCGAGGACTCCCTGCACGACCGGTTCGTGGAGCGCCTCGCCGAACGCGCGAGCGCCATCCGGCTCGGCAACGGCCTCGACCCGCAGACCGAGAGCGGCCCGCTCAGCTCCGCGGAACACCGCGAGAAGGTCGAGAGCTATCTGGAGATCGCCCGCGACGACGGCGCCCGGCTCGTCTGCGGCGGCCGCCGCCCCGACGACCCCGAGCTCTCCCGCGGCTTCTTCCTGCTGCCCACCATCTACGCCGACTGCGACCGCTCCATGCGCATCGTCCAGGAGGAGGTCTTCGGCCCGGTGGTCACGGTGGAACGTTTCCGTACCGAGGAGGAGGCCGTCGAACTGGCCAACGACACGCGCTACGGCCTGGCCGGCGGCCTCTGGACGAACGACGCGAGTCGCGCCCAGCGGGTCGCGGCTGCGCTGCGGCACGGCACCGTCTGGATCAACGACTTCCACCCCTACGTGCCGCAGGCCGAGTGGGGCGGCTTCGGCCGCTCCGGCTTCGGCCGGGAGCTCGGGCCCACCGGCCTGCGCGAGTACCAGGAGGCCAAGCACATCTACCAGAACCTGAGGCCGGCTCCCGGCGGCTGGTTCCAGGGCTGAGCGGGCAGGGCGAGAGAGAGGGCGACGCATGCGCGACGAGACGACGACCTACGACTACGTGATCATCGGCGGCGGTACGGCGGGCTCCGTACTGGCGGCCCGGCTGAGCGAGGACCCCGGCTGCCGGGTGTGCGTGGTGGAGGGCGGACCGAGCGACGTCGGCGACGACCGCATCCTGCGGCTGCGCAACTGGATCAACCTGCTCGGCGGCGAGTTCGACTACGGCTACACCACCGAGGAGCAGCCGCGCGGCAACTCCCACATCCTGCACTCCCGGGCGCGCGTGCTCGGCGGCTGCTCCTCGCACAACACCCTCATCAGCTTCCTGCCGTTCCCGCAGGACCTCGAGGAGTGGGTGCGGATGGGGTGCGAAGGATGGGATCCGGAAACGATCCTGGCGTACCGGACGAGACTGCAGAACAACATCGTGCCGGTCGGCGCGGCCGACCGTAACCCGATCGCCCAGGACTTCGTCGCGGCGGCCACCGCGCGGCTCGGCGTCCCGGTCGTCGAGGACTTCAACGCCCGCCCCTTCACCGACGGCGCCGGGTTCTTCTCCCTCGCCTACGACCCGGAGACCAACAAGCGCTCCTCAGCGTCGGTCGCGTACCTCCACCCGATCATGGACCGACCCAACCTGACGCTCCGTCTGGAGACCTGGGCGCACCGGCTGTTGCGCGACGAGGAGGGGCGCTTCACCCGGGTGCAGGTGCGCAACCCCGACGGCTCGGAGTCGACCCTGGAGGCCGAGGCGGAGGTGCTGCTGTGCGCCGGCGCCATCGACACCCCGCGGCTGCTCATGCTCTCCGGCATCGGCCCTGCCGACCACCTGCGGGACGTGGGCATCGAGGTCAACGCGAACCTGCCGGGGGTGGGCGAGAACCTCCTCGACCACCCCGAGTCGGTGATCGTGTGGGAGACCCGCGGACCGCTGCCGCCCAACTCCGCGATGGACTCCGACGCCGGACTCTTCCTGCGCCGCGACGCGGACGGCGGGCCGCGCCCCGACCTGATGTTCCACTTCTACCAAGTGCCGTTCACCGTCAACACCGAACGGCTCGGCTACCCGGCCCCCGAGCACGGCGTCTGCATGACACCGAACGTGCCGCGCGCCCGGTCCACCGGCCGGATGTGGCTGCGCAGCGCCGACCCGGCGGACAAACCCGCCCTGGACTTCCGGTACTTCACCGACCCGGAGGGACACGACGAGCGCACCATCGTCGACGGCCTGAGGATCGCCCGCGAGGTGGCCGCCACCGCCCCGTTCAGCGACTGGCTGCTGCGCGAGGTGGCGCCGGGCCCCGACGTCCAGTCGGACGAGGACCTCTCGGAGTACGGGCGCCGCGCCGCGCACACCGTCTACCACCCGGCGGGCACCTGCCGGATGGGGGCCGAGGACGACCCGATGGCCGTCGTCGACCCGCAGTTGCGGCTGCGCGGGCACGACGGACTGCGCATCGTCGACGCGTCGGTCTTCCCGACCATGCCGACCATCAACCCGATGGTCACCGTGCTGCTCGTGGCCGAGCGCGCGGCCGACCTCATCAGCGCCCGGCCGGCTCCCGAGCCGCTGGCCGCGGAAGGGGGGAACCAGTGACCGTTCCCGGCACACCGGACGGCACCGCGGACGCCGCGCCCGGCGAGGAGAAGTCGGAGTTCCGCAAGGAGATGGGCCCTTGGGCGAACTTCGCCCTCGGGTTCACCTACCTCTCGCCGGTGGTGAGCACGTACACCCTCTTCGGCACGGCGCTCGCCGACGGCGGCCCGCCGATGATCTGGGCCTTCGTGATGGCGGGCTGCGGGCAGTTCCTCGTCGCCCTGGTCTTCGGCGAGGTCGTCGCGCAGTACCCGGTCGCGGGCGGCGTCTATCCGTGGGCGCGCCGGCTGTGGGGCAAGCGCTGGGCGTGGATGACCGGCTGGGTCTACATGTGGGCGCTGCTCGTCACGATCACCAGCGTCGCGTACGGCGCGGGGCCCTACATCGCGATCCTGCTCGGCTTCCGGCCCACCGTGCACACCACCGTGCTCTGCACGGTCGCCCTGATCGTCATCGGCGTCCTCATCAACTACGCCGGTACGAAGGCCCTTTCCTGGGCGGCGCTGATCGGCTTCAGCGCGGAGCTGCTCGGCGCGCTGGTGGTCGGCGTCATCCTGCTCACCACCCACCGATTCCACGGCCTCGGCGTCCTCTTCGACGACTACGGCGCGGCCGGCGACAGCTCGTATCTGCCCGTCTTCCTCGGCGCGGCGATCATCGGCTTCTACCAGTACTACGGCTTCGAGGCGTGCGGCGACGTCGCCGAAGAGGTCAAGCACCCCGGCACGGTGATCCCCAAGGCGATGCGCCGCACCATCTACGTCGGCGGGATCGCGGCGACGTTCACCTGTCTGACGCTGCTCCTGTCCGTCGTCGACTACCGGGCGGTGATCTCGGGCAAGGACACCGACCCGGTGGTCAACGTCCTCTTCGACGCCCTCGGCGAGGCGGGCGCGCGCACCGTGATGGCTGTCGTCCTCATCTCCTTCCTGTCCTGCACGATCAGCCTGCAGGCCGCCGCGGGCCGGCTGATCTACTCCTACGCCCGCGACGAGATGATCGTCGGGCACCGCCTGCTGCGGAAGTTCTCCGAGGCCCGCGCGGTCCCGCCGTACGCGCTGCTGCTCGCCGCGATCCTGCCCGCGCTGATCGCCTTCGGCTCGCTGATCTCCGCGGACGCCCTGACGAAGATCGTGTCCTTCGCGATCCTCGGCATCTACGCGGCGTTCCAGATGGTCGTCCTGGCCGCGCTGCGGGCCCGCCTCAAGGGCTGGAAGCCGAGCGGCGAGTACCGGATGGGGCGGTGGGGCATGGCGGTCAACATCGGGGCGCTCGCGTACGGCATCTTCGCCATCGTCAACATCGCCTGGCCGCGCACCCCCGAGGCCCCCTGGTACGACAACTGGATCGTGCTCCTGAGCGGTGGCGTCGTGATCGGCGCGGGCCTGGTGTACATGTTCACCACCCACCACTACGGCCGCAGCGACGCACCTTCGGGGAACGCGGTGCCGGACTAGACCTCCCCGGCCCGCGCCCGAGATTCGCGGGTTACTCCGCCGGTGCGAGGTCGGTGATCTTCTGGGTCCTGAGGTCCGACTGGACCTTGATCTTGCTGACCTCGGCGCTCGGCCCGTCGCTCCATGTGAGCGTCACCAGAGAGGTGGCGTGGCCGGCGCCGGAACCCGTGTAGGTGACTTTCCACTTCACCGGCACGTTCTGCGCGAACAGAATTCCGTCGGCGTGCTCCTTCTCCTCGAACGCGGCGACCTTCTTCTGTGCGGCGGCGCTCAAGTAGAAAGCGCGCAATGCCTTGGCCTGGCCGCCCGCCGCCGGGTCCTCGTTCGCCCATACGGAGTCGATGTAGGCGCCGTAGAAGTTGGCGACGCGGTCGGTCGTGCTGCGCGGGTCGCCCGTCTTGGCGGCGGGCGCGGCGGCCGCGCTGTGGGCGGGCGTCGCCGGGTGCGACGACGTCCCGGCCAGTGCGGGCGTGACGACGGCGACCGAGAGGGCGGCCGCGGCAGCGGTGGCGGCGAACAGGACGGTGCGCTTGCGGGAGATGCGAGAGGTACGCGTGGTGTGCGGAGCGCGAACGTTCATGTGAAGGGAACCTTCCCCGTTTATCTCGGTCCCGCACAAAGGGTGCGGTCGATGGTGCCGATGACGCCGGTTAAGACAGCGTCGGAGCCGGGCCAGTTCCCGAATTCCGGGTATTTTTCCCGGGGAAAATCCGAACGGGGCAATCGGATAAAGGTTGTACGGAGAAAAGGAAAATGGAGGCAAAGCGTTGCGCCGCCTCTGTGCGTGATCCCTCGGCAGGGGCGGTGCGGGTCGCCCGCGTACGAGGGCGACCCTTGACTACGGCTTCGCCGAGTTCTCACGCCGCCGCGGGATCGACGCGGTAGACGCTGCCTCCGATGTCGAGCACGTACAGCTCGCGGTGGCCGCCCTGCACGAACGAGACGACCTCGCCGCCGTTGACCCCGAGATCGCTGACGCCGGTCACCTTGCCGTCCTTCAACCGCAGCGTGCGCAGGGTGCCGTCGCAGTAGTCGCTGTAGACGTACTGACCCCTGAGCGCCGGAATGGTCTTGCCCCGGTAGACGAATCCGCCGGTCACCGAGCAGCCCAGACCGGTGCGGTCGTACTCGTGCACCGGCGGCACATGGTCGGCGGGCTCGGTGCCGTCACGGAACGGATGCGTGCCCTCCATCTGGGACCAGCCGTAGTTCTCGCCGCCCCGGCTGCGCGCCGGGGCCCAGTCGATCTCCTCCCACGCGCTCTGGCCGACGTCGCCGATGAGCAGGTCGCCCGTGCCCGCGTCGAAGGAGAACCGCCACGGATTGCGCAGCCCGTACGCCCAGATCTCGGGCCTGGCCTTCGGGTCGTCCGCGAAGGGGTTGTCCGGCGGGATCGCGTACGGCTTGCCGCCGCTGGGGTCGATGCGCAACAGCTTGCCGAGCAGGGTGCCGAGGTTCTGCCCGTTGCCGTGCGGGTCACCGCCCGAACCGCCGTCGCCGAGCGCGATGTAGAGGTAGCCGTCGGGGCCGAACTTGATGTCGCCGCCGTTGTGGTTGGAGTACGGCTGCGTCTGGGTGAGGACGGTGCGCCGGGTGGCCGGCTGGATCCTGCCCTTTCGTACGGCGAACTCGTCCACGGTGCTGGTGCCTTCGAGGTTCGTGAACGAGATGTAGAAGTGCGCGAAGTTCTTGTCGAACGCGACGCCGAGCAGGCCGCGTTCGCCGTCGGTGGTGGTCTCGGCTGAGATGTCGAGGACGGGCTCGCCGAGCCCTTGTTTGTCCAGGACCCGTACGGTGCCCGCGCGTTCGGCGATCCAGACCGTGCCGTCGGGGCCGGCCGTTCCGGCGGACGGGTTCTTGGCCATGGCCACCTTGGTCAGCGCGACCTTCGCCGGCCGGTGCTGGGCCACGGGCTCGTCGGCGGATGCCGTGGTCAGGACGAGGGAGGCGACGAGGCAGAGGGCGCCGACGATCGCCGAGCTTCTGGTGCGAACTTTCACCGTGATCCTCCTGGAGGCGGCGAACGGGGGGAGTTCACCCGGCTGCTGGGGGAAGTGCGGGGTGGTGTCGCCCGCGCCGGCGTGCAACCCGGGTGGGGGGAGGTGGGGATGGTGTGCTGCCGGCGCAGGACGAGAATACTGGGGGAGGGATGGCTGGTATAGACCAAGAGCCTCTGCATCTACGGGAGTTCGGCGGCGCCCCCTGGTCCGTGGCGCTTCTGGCTGACGGATCCGTAGCGCCCGTACATGCTCGTAGGGCGTTTCACCTGCGACGGGATGGGCAGGTGGGGCAGCTGGGGCCGGGTGCGCGAGCAAGCGCCCGGCCCGCTCCTGCCCGGGGTGCCGCGCCGAGCGGCGACGCACCTAGGAGGGAGCGCACAGGAACGGATGGGGAGACAACCGTGACACCTCGAGCCCGCACCAGCTCGACCGCTCGAGCCGCGACGCTGGGCGTCGTCTGCGGCGCCCTGGCGATGACGGCCCTGGCCACCGCCCCGGCCGGCGCCGCACCGGCCGGCACCAGGACCGCACCCGCGGACGCCACCGCACCCGCGCACGCGGCCGGGTCGCAGGGGAAGCGCCCGGTCTGGGCCATCGCCCACCGCGTCCTGACCGTCGACGGCGTGAACAAGGCCCTCGACCACGGCGCCAACGCGATGGAGATCGACGCCACCGCGTGGAAGAAGGGCTGGTGGGCCGATCACGACGGGCTCCCCACCAGCGCCGGCGACACCATGGCCGACATGTTCGATCGGATCGCGCAGCAGCGCAGGGCCGGCAAGAACGTCGGGTTCGTCTGGCTGGACATCAAGAACCCCGACCACTGCGACAGCGGCGACGCCGCCACGCGCCACTGCTCCACCGCCGCCCTGCGCGACCTGGCCCGCACCAAGCTGGAGAGCGCCGGAGTGCGCGTCCTGTACGGCTTCTACGGCACCGCGGGCGGGGCCGGATGGAAGGACGTCAGCCAGGACCTCAACCACCTGGAAGGCGTGGACATCAGCGGGGACGCCGCGGACGTCGAGGGCCAGTTCGGCGAGCACGGCGGAGCCATAGCCCACAACCAACGGGTCATGGACAAGGGCCTGTTCAACCTCGGCCTGCCGACCGTGCTGAACAAGGTGACCGACCAGCTGCGCCTCGGCGCGGCCGCACGGGACCGGGGCGACATCGCCCGCGTCTTCGGCTGGACGACCGCCGCGGGCGACGAAGAGGCGACCCGCCGTCTCCTGTCGGCCACCGGCGGCGACGCCGACGGGCTGATCTACGGCCACCGGGCGTCCTGCTACCCCGACGGCGTCTCCGCCACCCGGGGCTGCGGCAAGGACGACTCGTCCGCGCGGCAGGCCCTCGCGCACATCCAGGCGTTCGTCGGCGATCACGCCGACACCCGCCGCATGGCCACCACGGACGACGTCCCCTTCGGGAGCTGAGCGCCCGGCTCCCGCACCCGACCGGGCCGCTCCCTCCGTACGTGGTCATCGGCACCCCTCGCGATGGCGTACTGTTGGGTTCACCGACGCGGGGTGGAGCAGCTCGGTAGCTCGCTGGGCTCATAACCCAGAGGTCGCAGGTTCAAATCCTGTCCCCGCTACTGCGACAGCAGGGCCCCGGATCCCTTGAGGATCCGGGGCCCTGCTGCATGTGCGGCGTGCTCAGGGGTGCATGCGGGACCCCTTCATCACCTTGTCGACCGCGTTGCGCGGCCCGTACACGGCGACCCCGACCACATCGAGCCGCCCGGCCGGCACGGCCCGTACCGCCGCGCGGTTGTCGGCGTCGTTCCCGGTGGTGAAGAGGTCCGAGGTGAAGACCGCCCGGGGCAGGTCGCGGCCGAGCGCGCGGCCGTGCGCCGCCGTCACCGCCTCCTTCGTGCCCTCGAAGACCATGACCGGCTGGCGGAACATCGGCAGGTACGGGGTGTCGTCGGCGTCGGCGTACGGCTCGCCGATCACCTCGGGGACCTGCGTGCCGAGGCCGCTGACGAGGAACGCGGTGACATTCAGCCGCTGCCAGGTCTCCAGGTCCTCGCGCAGCACCACTGCGATCTTGGTGTCGAAACGTACGGGCGTGCTCTGCGTGGTGTCGGTCGTCATGCGTGCCAGGCTGCCGATCGCACCGCCCGCGCGTCTTGTACGTTCTTTGCATGCCGTCCCCGCAGGAGGTCTCCGCGTGGCGCCCGCAGGTCCCGGGCGTCGTCGAGGTCTTCCACGCGCACTTCACCGAGCACGCGTACCCGATGCACGTCCACGACGTGTGGACGCTGCTGATCGTCGACGACGGCGCGGTCCGCTACGACCTGGACCGGCGTGAACGCGGCACCCCGCGGGACACCGTCTCGCTGCTGCCGCCGCAGGTGCCGCACAACGGCTCCCCGGCCACCGCGCACGGCTTCCGCAAGCGGGTCCTGTACCTGGACGCGCCCCTGCTCGACGAGAGCCTCATCGGCCCGGCCGTGGACGCCCCCGACATCGCCGACCCGCTGCTGCGCCGCCGCATCGGGCAGCTGCACACGGCGCTCGCCCGGCGCGGCGACGAGCTGGAGGCCGAGAGCAGGCTCGCCCTGGTCGGCGAACGGCTCCGCGGCCACCTGCGGCCCCGGCTCTCCGCCCCGGGCCCGCGGCCCGGCGGCGTGGCGCACAGCCTGCGGGAACTGCTCGACGAGCGGCTGCTGAGCGGCGTCACCCTGGACGAGGCGGCGGAGCAGGTCCACGCGCACCCCACCCATCTCGTGCGGGCGTTCAGCGCCGCCTTCGGCATCGCCCCGCACCAGTACCTGATGGCCCGCAGGGTCGAACGCGCCCGCCGGCTGCTCCTCGACGGCCGGCCGCCCACGGAGGTGGCGACCGAGGTCGGCTTCTACGACCAGGCACACCTGAGCCGGCACTTCAAGCGGGTCGTGGGGATTCCGCCCGGCCGTTACGCCGGTGGGCGCGGTGGCAGGCGTGCCGCCACCCGCCCCGGCGGCCCCACGGGTGACGCGGCCGCCATACGACAAGACGGGTGATGCGCAGTATTCTCGGGATAGGACGGAGCCGACGCCGCAGCGGGCTCCGCCGAGCAACTCCATCTCAAGGCCCGTCGCTTCGAAGAGACGACGTGAGCCCCTCCGGCCAAGCGGGACGGACACCGTCCTCCGCGGCCCGGAATTCCGGCAGCCACATCGGTGCTGCCACCGCCCCGAGTCCTGGTCCGGCCGCGTGACGTCGTCGTCGCGGCCCTGTCCGCATCCCAAGAACCACCTACTGGAGGTGGACGCAGTGACAACGTCTCCCATGTCCCCGTCCATGGAAACGCACCCGGACATCGCCGACATCCGCGCCCGTCACGAGAGTGCCGAGCGGGCGGCGAGCTCGCCGAAAGTGCAGGCCATCGACACGTTGGCCTTCCTCACGGGGCTCTACCTGGCCGCGTCGCCCTGGATCGTCGGCTTCGAAGGCCTGACGCGGCTGACGGTCACCAACCTCATCGTCGGCATCGCGTACGCCCTGCTGATGAGCGGTGGCTTCGGCCGTGCCTACGACCGCACGCACAGCATGGCGTGGGCCGCCTGTGCGCTGGGCGTCTGGACGATCGTCGCGCCCTGGGTCGTGGCGGGTGACGTCAGCACCACGAGGACCGTGGTGAGCAACGTCATCGCCGGTGGCGTCGCTCTGCTGCTCGCCCTGGCCGCCAGCGCGGCGGCCCGGCAGGGCGAGGCCGGCGCGAGCCGGGGCAGCAAGCGGGGCATGTACCGCGCGGGTCCCGGCTGACCGGCCGGAGCGGAACGGGCCCTCGGCGCTGCGGCGCCGGGGGCCCGTCTGCGTGTACGCCATGCGGACCGCGCTCACCGCAGGCCGGCCCGCCGGGTCGCCCGCTTCGCGCCCAGCAGGACCCGGTAGCGCGTACGGCCCGCGAAGTCGGCCAGGCTCCACACGGCCGGCCGGCCGACCTCCGCGCAGAGATGAAGGACCGCGTCGTCGCCCGCCCACACGCCGACGTGCGCGCCGTAGGCGTCGGCGGAGCCGTTGAAGAGCAGGAGATCGAGCGGCTCGGGCACCGGAACGTGGACGGTCGCCTCCGTGTCATCCCACAACTCGCTGGACCGCAGGGGCGGCGGAACCAGCCCGAAGTGGCCGAGCACTCCGTAGGCGAACAGTTGGCAGTTCGCTCCCGCCGCGAGTCCGGGACGCGCCGTCACGGCGGCAGCGCCCGGGTGGCGTGCCCCGGCGTACGGGACGGTCCAGAAGTCGGCCGGGAGGCGGTCCAGGAGCGGTTCCATGGCTCCATGGTGGGCCCGGCGATCGGGACGACGCGCGCAACCGCAGGTCAGCCATGGTCGTCCTCCTCCTCGAGGAGCCGGAGCGATCATCGACGTCGTCCGTGACCGCCGTCCGCGCTCCTGACGGAGAGGATGGCCAGGAATGACGGACACCGCGGTGGACGACGACCGCGCGGGCGGGGAGCGGGCGGGCGACCTTCGCCGGGGGAGGCGGGGGAGCTGGGGGAGTCGGTGGCGCCGGTGGGGGCGGGGCAGCTGTGCCGTCCTGCTCGGGATGCTGTGCGTCCTGCCCCTCGTCCGGCTGACGGGGCTCGACGCGGGTACACCGCTCGCCGTTCCGGTGGTCCTCCTGCCCTACGCCGGGGTGCTCAGCCTGCTCGTCCTCGTCACCGTCGTGGCGGTCCCGGCGCTGCGGTCCGTCCGGCGGGGCGCCGTCGCCGCGCTGCTCGTGGCCGTCCATCTGACCCTGCTCGTACCGCGGTTCGTCCCGGACGATCGGCCGCACCTACCGGCACACGCTCCTGAGCTGCGCGTGGCCACCCTCAACACCCACGTCGGCGCGGCGGACGCGCGGGCGGTGGTCCGGCTGGTGAGGGAGGAGCGGATCGACGTCCTGGCCGTACAGGAGCTGCCCGCCGCAGGCGTCGCCGCGCTCGCCGAGGCCGGCCTGGACAGGGCGCTGCCGTACCGCGAACTGCACCCGGAGAACGACTCCTCGCTCTACTCCCGGCTCCCGCTGACCCACGGAGGCGAGCTGAAGGCCGACACGGCCTGGCCCCAGACCACCGCGCGGGTCACCGTCGGAGGACGCACGGTGCGCCTGGTGGCGGTGCACACCTACTACCCCCTCGGTGACGCCGGGAGGTGGAACCGGGACATGACCGCCCTCACCTCCGCCGCCCGCGCGGCCGGCCCTGACACGGTGTTCCTGGGCGACTTCAACGCCACCGTCGACCACGCGCCCCTGCGTGATCTGCTCGACGAGGGCCACCTCAGCGACACCCACGCCGAACTGGGCCGCGGCTGGGCCCGCACCTGGCCCGTCGGCGGGACGCTGCTGCCGCCACTGGTCCAGCTCGACCACGTCGTGCACGGCTCCGGCCTGGCGGGCGTCTCGGTCGGCGAACGGACCGTGCCGGGAACGGATCACCGGGCGGTCGTCGCCACGCTCGCCCTACTGCCGGCCCAGGAGCGCACCGGCTGAGCCGCCGCCGGCCGGGACGACGGCACGGGCCGTCGTGCGGCGCGCGCGCTCGGGCCGCCAGGTGGTGACCAGGGCGGCGGCCAGGAGCAGTTCGGCGATGTCACCGCCGTAGTACATGATCTCCGCCCCGCCCTGCACCTGGACGATGGGCGCGTGGGCGTGGACCCAGAAGCCGCCGTACATCAGCTGGGAGATCACCGCGTGCCCGGCGATCGCGACACCGAGACAGACGAGCCGCACACGCGCGCTCGGCCGGGCCGGGGCGGGGTCGGGGCCCGCGATGACATGCGCGAAGAGGCAGCCGGCCAGCAGGAAGTGCGCGTGCAGCAGCCAGTGGCCCACGGGGCGGGTCATGGTCGCGTCGTAGAGCGGCGTGAAGTAGAGCAGGGCGAGGCTGCCCGTGGACAGCGTCAGCGCGACGGCCGGGCGCGTGAGGAAACGGGCGGGCGGACTGTGCAGTACGGCGGTGAGTTGCCGCCCCCGTACCGCGGGCAGCACGCGCAGCAGGAGGGTCACCGGCGCGCCGAGGACGAGCGCCAACGGCGCGTACATGCCGATGAGCATGTGCTGGACCATGTGGCCGCGGAAGTCCTCGTGCGCGAAGGGCGCCACGGGCGGCAGCAGCGCCACGCCGAGCAGCAGGATCCCGGTCAGGAACCACGCCGTACGCCAGGGGCTCCAGCCCAGCGCGGGGTTGCGCCGGCGGGCCCGGCGGGCGAGGAGCAGATAGCCGACGGCGCCCGCCGAGAGGACCAGCGCGGGCAGCGCCACCGCGAACGCGCTGTCGCCGGTGGCGTGCTCGTGGCCGTGCATGGGGTGGTCCACCGGACTCACCGGACTCACCGGACTCACCGGGCTCACCGGCCTTCCCGGTGCCCGGCGGGCGCGTCGGCGTCGAGGTAGGTGCCGCCGCGCTGGAGCAGGTAGCCGCCGGCCACCAGCAGGGCGCCGAGGACGAGGAAGCCGATGTCCCACCAGACCTGCCCGTCCCCGGCATAGACGTGGTGGATCCCGAGGATGTGGTGGTCCAGGACGCCCTCGACCAGGTTGAACAGCCCCCAGCCGACGAGCATCCAGCCCCAAAGCACCCGCGAGCCCCAGACCCGCAGCCGGCTGTGCGTGACCCGCGAGTACAGCGACGCGAGGCCGAGCAGGACCGCGAGCCAGCACACGGTGTGGAAGACGCCGTCCCACAGGGTGTTCATCTGCAGCCCGGAGACCGTGTGGGGGTTGTAGTACTTCACCCCGATGTGGTCCTGATTGGTGCTGCTCAGCATGTGGTGCCAGCGCAGCAGCTGATGCAGCAGGATGCCGTCGACGAAACCGCCCATGCCCACGCCGAGCACGATGCCGGGCAGTTGGAGGCTCCTCGGTGATAAGGTCCGGGCGCGGACCTCACCCGTGGTCGTGGCCATCGTTCGTCTCCACTTCTGCACCTGAAGTGCGCGGGGGAACACGTTTACGAGCAGGTTCCCTGCCCGCGCCGATCCGCACCCGGCGAGCGCTGCCATCCGGACCCACCGGGGCGCCGACCGCTCCGGATCGGCCATCGCCCACCGCGCCGGGTCGTCCGGCTGGGCCCCCGCCGGACACCCGCCCCCGCCTCCCCGGCATCCAGGGGAACCTCCGCCTGCCGCGCCCTTCACGGGGTACATGACTCTCCGTGAAAGCTCCCCTCCCGACTCCCGCGGCCCAGGACGCCCAGCCGTCCCTCAAGAAGGCCCTCACCACACCGCTGCTCTACTTCTTCATCCTCGGCGACGTCCTCGGCGCCGGCGTGTACGTCCTGGTGGGCCAGGTCGCCGCCGACGCGGGCGGCGCCGTGTGGGTGCCGCTGCTCGTGGCGCTGTGCCTGGCCCTGCTGACCGCCGCCTCGTACGCGGAACTCGTCACCAAGTACCCGAGGGCGGGCGGCGCGTCGCACTACACGACCCTGGCGTTCGGGCCCTTCGCCGGGTTCCTGGCGGGCTTCTGCATGCTCGCCTCCGGCATCGTGTCCGTCGGCGCCCTGGCCCGCGGCTTCGGCGGCGACTACCTCACCGAGTTCGTCACGCTGCCCGTCGTGCTGGTCGCGATCGTGTTCCTGGGCGCGCTGGCGCTCCTGAACGCGCGGGGCATCAGCGAGTCGACCCGCGCCAACGTCGTGGCCACCGTGATCGAGGTCGGCGGACTGCTGCTCGTCATCGGGCTCGGCGCCTGGATCGTGCTGCGGGGCGACGGGGACCTGGGGCGGCTGACCAAGCTGGGCACGGCGGACAAGGGGCCCGCGGCGGCCGTCCTGAGCGGAGCGGTCCTCGCCTACTACTCGTTCGTCGGCTTCGAGACCTCCGTGAACGTGGCGGAGGAGACCCGGGACCCGCGCCGTTCCTACCCCCGGGCGCTGTTCGGCGCGCTGGTCACGGCGGGCATCGTGTACGCCCTGGTCGGAATGACGGCCTCCGCGGCGGTACCGACCCGCATTCTGACCGAATCCAGCGGGCCGCTCCTTGAGGTCGTCCGCGCGGCCGGTGGCGTCCCGACGGAGCTGTTCAGCGCGATCGCTCTGGTGGCGGTGGCCAACGGCGCCCTGCTCACCGGCATCATGGCCTCGCGGCTCGCCTACGGCATGGCGCGGGACGGTCTGCTGCCGCGCTTCCTGACCCTGGTCCTGCCGGGCCGGCGCACACCGTGGGCGGCGATCGCCGCGACCACCCTCCTCTCCCTCGTGCTCGCGCTGACCGGCGACGTGGCCACGCTCGCCTCGACGCTCGTCCTGCTCCTGCTGGTGGTCTTCCTCCTCGTCAACGTGTCGGTCCTGGTGCTGCGCAAGGACCCGGGGGAGCGGGAGCACTTCCGGGTGCCCACCGTCCTGCCGGTGCTGGGCGCCGCCTCGTGCGTCCTGCTCGCCACGCAGGTCGAACGCGACGTATGGGTGCGCGGACTGATCGTCCTGGGCGTGGGAGTGGTGCTGGGTGCGGTCGCGGCGTACCGCAGGCGCCGTGCGGAGGGCGTACGCGAGGGCTGAGGGGGCGGAGCCGGGCCGCAGGGAATGGAGACGGGCTTCAGGGACCGGACCCGGGCCGCAAAGAGCGGGTCGGCGTGGGGCGGCGGTCGGTAGCCTCGACGCCATGGTGTTCGACTCCACCCGTTTCGATCTCCGGCCCTACGTCGGCTTCGACATGGCGCGCTACGTGCGGCGCACGTACTGCAGTTGGGAGGCGTTCGGCTGGCGGTCGCTGCTGGTCCAGCGGTTCGAACACGTTCCCGTGGCCGACGACATGGAGCTGCCGGGCGCGGCCGACCTGCACATGGTGCTGCCCGTCGGCGGTCGGGCCGTGATGGAGTCGCGCAGCGGTGGCCGGGCGGTCCGCTCCGCCTGGACCCCGGGGCGGGTGCAGTTGGGCATCCCGGACCGGCCCGTCCTGCGCCGCTACCGCGGGGACGGGGCGATGCGGAGCGTGCAGGTCCATGTTCCGCGCGACACGGTCGATTCGGTCGCGGCACGGCTGGGCGGCGGCCCGGTGGACTTCGAGGCGATGGCGGCGTCCCTGGCCGCGGGGGACCCGCTGATCGAGGAGACCGTCCGCGCGCTCGGCACGCCGGGCGGGGACGACGGCGGCGAGCTCTACGCCGAGTCGGCGGCCGCCTTCCTCACCACTCACTTGCTGACCCGCCATGCGCGAGGGCGGAAACGACGCACGGACCCGTGCCCCGCGACGCGGGAGGACGCACGCGTCGGCGCGGCCGTCGCGATGATGCACGACCGCCTGGCCGACCCGCTCACCCTGGCCGAGCTCGCGGGGGAGGCGCACATGAGCGTCTACCACTTCGTCCGGGTCTTCAAGGCGGCGACCGGAGCGACCCCGTACAGGTTCCTCACCCGGCTGCGCGTCGAGGAGGCGCAACGGCTGCTGCGCGGCACCGACTTGGCGATCGCCCAGATCGCGCCGCGGGTCGGCTTCGCAGGACCGGGCGCTCTGTCGGCCGCCTTCCTCCGGCAGACCGGAGTGCGCCCCTCCGCGTACCGCAATTCCTGACCGGAGGACCGCAATTCCACGCATGGGATCGGTGCCGGTCCGTCCCTAGGGTTGCCTCATGATCAACCCCTGACCGGCCCGGCCCCGTCCGGTTCGGTCAGCCGGACATCGTGAGGAGTCCCGGAATGCAGTCGTACGACGTCACGGCCGACTCGACGGCCCCGCCCGCGGCCGTGTGGTCCCTGCTTCTCGACCCGCTGAGCTGGCCCAAGTGGTCGCGCATCGACGCGCTGGAGGCGGCGGAGTCCCGCGACCTGTCACCCGACGGACGCGACGGCGTCGGAGCGACCCGGGCCTTCCGCACCGGCAAGGTCGTCACCAAGGAGCGGATCACCGGCCTCGAACCCGTCCACCGGTTTCGCTACGAGGGCGTGCGGATCGCGCAGATGTCGCGGTACCAGGCCACCATCGAGCTGGATGAGCTGCCGGGCGGCGGAACCAGGATCCACTGGCACGGGACCTACGTGGGCAGCCGGGGGACGCGCCGGCTCTTCCAGTGGTACCTCCGCCGCTTCATGCGGGCCATGGCGGTCGGGCTCGCCGAGTACGCAGGGCGCACCCGCGAGATCGATGAAGTGGTACGGGAGTGAAGCCGGAGAGCCAGGGCACTCGCGTGGAAGGAAAGTGGTGATCCACCACTTCACCGGTTCACGAGGAAGGGTGTCATTCGTGTCGCAAGTCGAAGAGTCCGTCGAAGTCAATGTGCCGGTGCGTACGGCATACGACCAGTGGACCCAGTTCGAGACGTTCCCCGAGTTCATGGACGGTGTGCAGCGCATCGAGCAGCGCACCGACACGCTCACCCACTGGGTGACGAAGATCGACGGTGTGGAGCGGGAGTTCGACGCCGAGATCACCGAGCAGATCCCCGACGAGCGGGTCGCGTGGACCACGGTGGACGGTCAGGCCAAGCAGGCTGGCGTCGTCACCTTCCACCGCCTGGACGACGAACGCACCAAGGTCATGCTGCAGCTCCACTACGAGCCCGAGGGCATGGCCGAGAAGGCCGGCGACAAGCTCGGTTTCGTCAAGCGGCAGGTCACCGGGGACCTGGGGCGGTTCAAGGAGTTCATCGAGCGGCGTGACGGAGTGGAGACCGGCGCCTGGCGCGGCCAGGTCTGACCCCTCGTACATCCCTCACCCGCCAGCGCGAAGGCCCGGACCGCGAGGTCCGGGCCTTCGCGTAGGCGGGCGGGATGCGGCCTGCCGGCCGTGGCCGCGTGCGGCCCCCGCCGTCGTCGCGAGGACCCCTGGATGCGAGGATCCGGCGAGTGAACAGTGATCTCACCGTGCTCGACAACCCCGTCGCCGAGTCGTTGCTCGCGGCGCACGCACATCTGGCCCGGCGGACCGGACAGGCGGCGACGTACCTGCCGGGCGTGGCGACCTTCTGCGCCCTGCCGACCGAGCCGGGCCCGGCGGACTGGGCGGACCTGGCGCGGCTGCTCGGCCACGGCGGCTTCGCCGACATGTTCAGCAACACGGCGCTGCCGCCCGCGGACTGGGAGCCGGTCTTCGAACTCGAAGGACGCCAGATGCTGTGGCGCGGGGGACACCCGACCGGGGAGTCGCGCCCGGCCGACGGCGTCTCCCTGGTGGAGCTCGGACCGGACGACGTGCCCGAGATGCTCGACCTCGTCGAGCGGGCCGAGCCGGGCCCGTTCGGGGCGCGCACTCGCGAGCTCGGCACCTACCTCGGGATCCGCGCGCAAGGAACGCTGGTGGCGATGGCGGGCGAACGGCTCCGGCCGCCGGGCTGGACCGAGATCAGCGCCGTGTGCACGGCCCCCGAGGCGCGCGGCCAGGGCCACGCCGCCCGGCTGGTGAGCGCGCTGGTCGCGCGGATCCTGTCCGGCGGCGAGCAGCCGTTCCTGCACGTCGCCGAGGCGAACGCCGGCGCCATCGCCCTCTACGAGCGCCTCGGCTTCAAGACCCGCGCCGCGGTGACTTTCCGCGGCTTCCGCACCCCGTGAGGCGCCGCTGACGCGGGTGCCTCAGGCCAGCGCGGGCTGGGGCTCCGGCTGCTGGGGCGGTGCGGCCTTCGGGTCCCACTGCCGGGTGGTGCGTACGTAGCCGTAGATCACCGAGGCCATCGCCAGGACGAGGAGCGGGCCCGCGAGCCACGCGTGCTCGGCCATTTCCACCGGCAGATAGCGGTACGACACCAGGAGCGCGGCGAAGACCGTGGTGCCGTAGGCGACGAACCGGGTGGCCGACCGGTCCCAGCCGCGGTCGAGGGCGCGCAGGGCTCCCTCGATCGTGAGCGCGAACACCACACCGGCCAGCAGGTCCACGCCGTAGTGGTAGCCGAAGCCGAGCGTCGCGCCGAGCGTGCAGACCAGCCAGAACGTCCCCGCGTAGCGCAGCAGGCGGGGGCCCTTGCGGGAGTGGATGAAGATCGCGGTGGCCCACGCCGTGTGCAGGCTGGGCACGCAGTTGCGCGGGGTGAGCCCGTCGTACGGCACCGGGTGCGGGATGCCGAGCGCCGGGGGCGTGTGCGGCCATAGGTCGGCCACCGCCCACTCGACGCCGCCGGTCCCGGAGGTGCCGGGACCGTACGCGAAGATCGGCCCGACCACCGGGAAGATCATGTAGATGCCCGGCCCGATGAGCCCGATCACCAGGAACGTGCGCACCAGGTGGTGGCTCGGGAAGCGGCGCTCGGACGCCACGTTGCGCAGCTGGTAGAGCGCGACGACGATCGCGGCGACCGCGAGCTGGGCGTAGACCAGGTCGAGGACGTAGGTGCCGATCGGCGCGGTGGTCTCCAGGAGCCGGCCCGCCAGCCACGACGGGTTGCCGAGGGCGTGGTCGGCGGTCGCCACGTACGGGTCGAGCACGTTCGGGTGGGCCTTCGCGGTGATGAGCAGCCAGGTGTCACCGGTCTTGCGCCCGGTCACCAGCAGCAGGCCGAGTCCGACGCCCTTCAGGAGCAGGACGCGCTCCTGGCCGCTGCGGCGGGTGAGGGCGATGACCGCGCAGCCGAGGATCACCCACAGCGCGCCGTTGCCGAAGAGGCGATCGGAGGGGGTGTGCAGGCCCGCCGCCCAGCGCACCAGCGCGAACATCAGGTCGATCCCGACGGCGGCGCCCACCGCGATGAACCGCTCCCGCCAGGTGAGGACCACCATCGTCAGCGCCATGCCGCCGTACAGCGGCCCCGGCTTGGGCGGGAAAATCACCTCGCGTGCCTGATCGGTGATCGGGCCCGGGCTGCCGTAATGACGCGCGGCGAGCTCCAGCGCGACGAGGAACCCGAGGGCCACGACACCGGCCGCGGTCCAAAGAACGATCCGTGGTCTGCGGTCCGGGGTGAGGTGCGTGGCGTGGCTTATTCGGGAGGAAAACACGGACCGATCATGCCATCGGGGTGACGGGAGGAGTGCGGCGGTGGGCTCGGAGGCCCGACCGCCCGTGGGGGGTACGGGCCGTCGGTGGGCGGGGCGGGCCGGCCGTCACCCGTAGAGCGAGCGGGCCCCCGGGGAGTCGCCGGTGAAGCGTTGGCCTGCGGCGATCTCCTCCCCGACCACCGACCAGGTCGTCTCGTCGTCCCGGAAGGGGAGCGGGTCGACGGCGTGCGTCGCGTCGCGGATGGCCTCGACCTCACGCTCCAGGCGCTCGAAGTCGGCCTCCTCGTCCCCGTCGTCGCCGCTGAAGGTGAACTCCTCCAGGAGGCGCTGGAGCCGGGCCGCGAGCCGGACCAGGGAGGAGACGTCGGTGTGGAGCTGCTCGGCGGTTCCCTCGTCGGCGTCGAAGGCGTACACCGTGCCCGACGCGGGGTCGAGGGCGACATGGGCGTTGAGCAGCCAGCCGATGACGGGCCACCCGCCGGCGTCCGGCGAGACGTCCTCGTGGTCCTCGGCGTGGACGGCGTCCCGCACGAGGGGCAGCGTGCCCGCTTCCTCGTCCGGCTTCCGCAGGTGGAACGTCCCGGTGGGGACGCCGACGGTCTGCAGGAGGCGGGCGCCTTCGGTGTCCACGGCACAGGGAGGGAAGGCGGTGACGGGCAGCGTCGCGAGACGGTCCTCGCCGAAGATCTCGGCGAGGCCGCCGCGGGTGACGTCGAAAAGCACGGGCCGGAACTCCGAACTGCGCGGCGCCGCCCGGCGCCGGGAAACTCTGGCTGGACGGAAGCGGTCACAGCGACAGCGGTGCGGATCGGGGCGCTTCCGGCGACCGGCGCTCACGCGCCGCCACCGCCCCGACGCAGGCTCTCACGTGCCGCTGGAGCCCGGCCCTCCGGGTCGGATCAGCACGCCATCGAATCAGTGCGCCGTTGAATCAGTACGCCACCGGATCAGCACGCACCGACCCGCAGCGAGCTGATGTTGTCGTTCCGGTTGTACTGGGAGGTGTCGCCCCGCCAGTTCCCCACCGGCCACGTGGCGCCGTCTCGGTTGATGTTCAGCCAGGTGCAGAAGGTCTTGCCGGTCCTGTTCCACACCGAGGAGATCTGGTCGTTCAGATTGAAGTCGCGAAGGTCGTCGGAGCCCACCTGGAACCGCGCCATCCGGCCCCACCCTCCGGCGTCCTCCCAGGCGCAGAACCAGCCGACCGGGCAGTCCTGATAAGCGGTGATCGACACATCCGTCGCCGCCGGGGCCGTGGACGCCTGGGCGGCGGGAACCGATACGAGCACTCCGGCCGCGGCGAGTCCCACCGCGGAACAGAGTCGTGTGAACCGTTGCATGAGGGAAGTGCCCTCCTTCGATTCATGTGCGTGTGATGCCGGGGAAGTCCGGCCCTCCGCCCGCTGCGCGCAGAAGAGCGCGGCGTGCTCAGGTGCATTGTCGCGGTGACTCCCACGGGGTGCCCTGGGCGCGTGTGACTCTGGCCGAAAAGCAGTCCTCGCCCGTACGGCCCGCCAGGGCGATGCCGGTCCGGGACGCGACGTTCAACTTCCGCATGATGCGCGCCACATGGTGCTCGACGGTCCGGGTCGACAGCACCAGGCTCTCGGCGATCTCCCGGTTCGCCCGCCCCTGGACGACGAGTTCGGCCACTTCCCGCTCGCGGGGCGAGAGCTGGTCGCCGTACCCGAGGCGGCCGCGGCGGTGGGTGGTGACGATGTCGTGGCGGCGCAGCAGCCGCTGACAGCGGGCGACGTCCCAGCGCGCGCCCAGTGCGCGGTAGGCCTCGACGACGTCCTGGATGACGCCGGCCGCGGACACGACGTCCCCCGCCGCGCCGGGCGGATCCAGCAGACAGCGCCCACGAGCCTCCGCCGCCCGCGCGGCGTCGAAGGGCCGGCCGAGCCCGCGCCACCGCACCTCCGCGTCCTCCCACAGACCGACCGCCTCGTCCGTACGCCCGTCGGCCTCGGCGAGCAGCGCCCGGCACATGGTCAGCGCGGCACGTGCGGCGGGCGCGTCGAGACGCCCGGTCGCCGCGGCGAACTCGGCGACGAGCCGACGGGCCCGCCCGTCCTGCCCGCTGCCGCACAGGGCCTCGACCGCGGTGGGCGCCACCTCGCCGGCCCACACCCAGCCGCCGGTGCGCTCCAGGCGGTGCAGGGCCTCCTCCACCGCCTCGCACGCCTGGCCGGGCCGCCCCGCCTCCAGGTGCACGCGGGCGGTGGCGGCGGCAGCGGCGGTGAGGATGACGCCGGTGTCGTAGCGCGTGGTCCCGGCCGCCTCCGCCAGGTCGCGGCGGGCCCGCGGGACGTCACCGAGGACGTGCAGTGCGGTCAGCCCGCGGACCAGCATGGCCTCGGCGGTCAGATCGGGTATCTCCGCGTAGTGCCGGGTGGTGCGGTCGGCCGCGTCGTGCAGCCCGTCCCACCGGCCCTCGTGCCAGCCGAGCACCAACTGGGCGGTCCGCGTGAGCCCTTCCAGGTACGGACTGCTCGTCTCGGCGAGGCCGTGGGCCGCCCGCGCGAGGAAGTCGCGGGCCCGCGCGTCGTATCCGAGCGCGGTGGCCGCGTGCGCGAGGTTGGTCCAGCCGCGGGCGTGATGCGCGGCTTCCATGGCGGTCGCGGCCGGACCGCGCAGTGCTTCGGCCGCGGTCCAGGCGCGGGGGTCGCCGAGCAGCATCAGCGCGGTCGCGCGGTTCGCGGCGATGGCGGCGCGGGCACCCGGCTCCGTGACCTGGCCGTCGAGCGCCTCGCACCGGGCGAGCCAGTGCAGGTGGCGGTCGACCGGCCAGCCCTTGATGGACGGAATGGCGGCGACCGCCATGGCGCGTGCGGCGGTCTGCGGGTCCGTGAGCTCGAGGTCGGGTATGGCGCGGGCCACCTCGTTCAGGCTGTCCAGCGCGCCTCCGCTCTGGTTGCGGAGCACGACGCTCAGGTGCAGCCGGATCTCGCCGCGCAGCCGCGGCGGCGGGTCGTCCTCGTCGAGTACGCGCCGCACGGCGGCGACCACGCGCCCGTCGGCGCGGGCGAGTTGGGCCGTGCGCGCGAGCTTCGCCGCGGTACGGATACGGCCCGCGGCGCGCGGGTCCTCGTCGACGGCGCGGGTGTAGAGGCTGGTCGCGGTGGAGTAGTCGCCGGCCGTGGCCGCCCGGTCGGCCGCCGCCACGAGGCAGCGCACCCCCTCACGCACGCGTCCGGCAGCCCGGTACAGGCGGGCGAGGTCGACCAGCGGCAACGGACCGTCACCCCCGCGGTGCAGGGCCCGCGCGGCGCGCAGACTCAGCCGGGCAAGGCGGGGCCCCGGCATGCGCGCCAGCGCGGCGCGGCGGTCCAGCGGATGGCGGAAGTCGGGGTGGCGACCGTCGGCCCGCAGCACGGCCTGCCGCACGCACATCTCCACGGCCGTCTCGGCGCGGTCGGCGGCGACCTGGCCCACGTCGGCGAGCACGGAGACCGGCGCGGGGCGGCCGAGCACCGCCGCGGCCTCGACGATGCGCAGGGCGTCCTCGTCGAGACGGGCGTACCGCAGGGCGAAGTCCCGCCGGAGTGGGGGCGGAACGCCCACGGACCGTACGGCCGCGAGTACGGAGTCCGCGGCCGGAGGCGTGTGGTCGCCGACGAGAGCCGACGCCGTCTCCGTCGCGCCGGTGAGGTCGTCGGCGGATGCCGCACCGTGCGCTCTGTAGGCGTCGACCCCTGCGGCCCATTCGTACGGCGAATCGCGCTCCCGCCGGCCGTTTCCTCCCGCGGTCGTGGCTGGACCGGCGCTCCCGATGTCCCGCACGTTCCGGCCGTCGACCGCGATCAAGGGCGCTCGTCGGGTGCCCTGTGCCGGAGCGCGCAGCAGCTCCCCGGCGGCCCGCAACAGGATCTCGGCCACCTCCGGGAGGCCGCCGGTCCGCTCGTGCACGAGGACGACCAGGTCGTGCAACTCCTCGACACGCTGCGGCCGGTGGGCGTGCAGCCATCGGCGTACGAACTCCTCCGTCTCCTCGCACGTCCAGGGCCGGACGGAGATCTCCGCCACCGGGGTCCGCGCCGCCAAGCCGACCCCGAAGAGCGGCAGCCCCGGCGCGGCGTCCTCGGTGACGACCAGCCGCAGCCGGGGCGGCATCGCGCCGATCAGGTGGTGGAGCAGGGCGAGGGTGGCGGGGTCGGCGTGGTGGACGTCCTCCACGACCAGGACGCAGTCCCCCAACGAGGCCAGCAGCGCCCCGACGGCACGCGGCAACAACGCACGCCATGACGCCGGGTCGGCCGCCGCCGCGGGCGGTTCCGGCAACCGCTCGGCCAACTCGGGTACGAGGAGTCCCACGACCCCGGCGACGTCGGGGAGGGACGGCTGCGGGCCGACGGGACGGCACGGCAGCCCGGCGAGGGCGTCGGCGAGGGGGGCCAGCGCGAACGCGGGGGTGCCGGCTCCCTCCGACGCGCCGGCCCACCCCGCCCTCGGGCCGGCGTCGACGCTGTCCCACCCCGCCCCCGTCACCCCCGGGCACGTCCCGCGCAACTGCGTCCACCCCGTGAACTCCGGCTCATCCAGGACCTCGTCCACCAGGCGGGACACGCCCGTTCCGCACTCTCCTCGCACCACCGCGAGCACCGGGCCCGCGCGCAACGCCTCCCGCAGGCGCCCGGTCTCCTCGGCTCGGCCCACGGAACCGCCTCCCTCATCGGCCGCCGCCTCCACGTCCCACGCGGAGTCGGAGGAACGGTCCGCATCGAAGAAACGTCGGGTCACGGGTCCGCCTCTCGCCTGCCGGTGCCCCCGGGGATCCGCCCTCGGCGAGGAGCCGGCCTCTCGCCGGTGCACGGCGTTCGTTGAACGGTGGTCTACCCGGCGGTGAGGCGGCCTCGCAATAGGGGTCCACCACCTACGGAATGACGACGCCCGCTGTCAGGCAGGCCGTCAGACCGGTGGTCGGGTCGGCCGAGGGGCCGGAACCGCGAGAGGTGCGGACCGGTGCGTCGGCCCGCACGCCACTCATTGGGTAGCGCTACGGATTGCTGTGCCGCCTCCGTGAGGCCGAAGCTCTGCCCGTCCGGTGACGCCACCTCGTACGTCCCGGCCCCCCGCAGCACCCGTCACTCCTGCACTACTCGTAACCCAAGACCCACTCGTAATCCCCGCACCGCTCATACCCGCGTCCCACCCGCACACATCGCCCTGTCATGCACATGGCAGCCGTGCGGTTCAACCCCCACAACACGCACCGCACCGCGCGGCCCCCCATATCCGAGTCCGAGGAGACCCCATGAAATTCGACGCTCGCGTCGTCCGGCGCATGCTCGCCGTCGGCGCAAGTACCGCCCTGCTCGCGGGAGTTGCCGCGACCTCCGGTGCCGCTGCCGCCCCTGTGCCGCCCGGCGACGGCGAGGGCCGCATCGTCGGGGCGGACCGTCCCGGCGCCGTCGACGGCTCGTACATCGTCACCTTCAAGAACTCCGTCGCCCGCGCCGACATCCCGGCCTCGGCGAAGGCCCTGGCCAAGGAGCACGCGGGGAGCCTGCGCTACACGTACACCGCCGCCCTGCGCGGCTTCGCCGTGCGGATGTCGGAAGGTGAGGCGAAGGAGCTGGCCGCCGACCCGGCGGTGGCCCGCGTGGAGGCCGACGCCGTCGCCCACGCGGTCGACACGCAGACCAACCCGCCCTCCTGGGGCCTGGACCGCGTCGACCAGCGCGACCTGCCGGTCGACAAGAGCTACACGTACGACACGACCGCCTCCGGCGTGAACGCGTACATCGTCGACACCGGCATCCGCATGAGCCACCGCGACTTCGGCGGCCGCGCGGTGAGCGGCTACGACTTCATCGACGACGACTCCAACGCCTCCGACTGCCAGGGCCACGGCACGCACGTCGCCGGGACCGTCGGCGGCGGCGCGTACGGCGTCGCCAAGGGCGTCAAGCTGATCGGCGTGCGCGTGCTGAACTGCCAGGGCACCTCGGGCGACACCTGGGCCCCGGTCCTCGCCGGCATCGACTGGGTCACCAAGAACGCGGTCAAGCCGGCCGTGGCCAACATGAGCATCGGCGGCGGTAAGACCCAGTCCGTCAACGACGCCGTGGCCACCTCCATAACCTCCGGGGTGACATGGGTCGTGGCGGCCGGGAACAACAACGCCGACTCGTGCTCGTACTCCCCGTCCTCCACCCCGTCGGCCATCACGGTCGGGGCCACCAACAGCCGGGACGCCCGCGCCACCGGCTGGTCCAACGGGCAGGGCTCCAACTACGGTTCCTGTCTGGACATCTTCGCCCCGGGCGACAGCATCGTCTCGTCCTCCAACTCCGGTGACAGCGCCTCGCAGACGATGAGCGGCACCTCCATGGCCTCCCCGCACGTCGCGGGCGCCGCCGCCTTGCTGCTCGCCGCCCATCCGACGTGGACCCCGGCCCAGGTCCGCGACCAGCTGGTCACCGACGCCACCTCCGGCAAGGTGACCGACCCGCGCACCGGCTCCCCGAACAAGCTCCTGCACACGGGCGGCGACAGCACCCCGCCCACCGGCAAGAAGTTCGAGAACACCGACGACTACCCGATCCGCGACAACGCCACCGTCGAATCGCCGCTCCCCGTCACCGGCGTCACCGGCAAGGCCCCCGCCGGCCTGTCCGTGACCGTGGACATCCGGCACACCTACCGCGGCGACCTGAAGGTCGAGCTCGTCGCGCCCGACGGCACCGCCTACCTCCTTAAGAACTACGACAGCGACGACAGCGCCGACGACGTCCGGGCCACCTACCGCGTCGACGCCTCCAGCGAGACCGCCGACGGCACGTGGAAGCTGCGCGTGACCGACAACTGGACGAATGACACCGGGACGATCGGCGCCTGGGCGCTGCAGTTCTGAAAGTTCGCAGAGAGCCCGCCCCGTGGGGCGTCGACCGTGCACGCGCCGGTCGGCGTCCCGTCGGCGCGCTCAGCGCCTCGGCGGCAGCCGGTGCAGGGTCACCTCGTGCAGCGCCGCGTCCGCGACCGTCAACGTGAGGAACGTGCAGAACGGCTGGCGCCTGCGGTCGGTGGGGGAGCCGGGGTTGAGGAGCCGAAGGCCACCGGGCGCCTCCGTGTCCCAGGGGATGTGGCTGTGCCCGAACACGAGGACGTCGAGGTCGGGGAAGCGCTCGGCGCACCGGCGTTCGCGCCCGGTGGCCGCCCCGGTCTCATGGACGACACCGAACCGCACCCCGGCGAGCTCGGCCCGCTCGACCTCGGCGAGCCGACGGCGCAACGGCGGCCCGTCGTTGTTCCCGTACACGGCGATCAGCCGGCGCGACCTGGACTCGAACAGATCGAGCGTGGGTTCGTCGATCCAGTCGCCGGCGTGGATCACCACGTCAGCCCGGTCGATCTCCGCGAGCAACGCGTCCGGCAGACGCTTCGCCCGCGCCGGCACATGGGTGTCGGAGGTCAGCAGAAGCCGCATGGGGTCAGCATGTCACTCGTCGTCCTTGCCCGAGCGCCGCTTCCCGGCATCCCCGCGCCGGCCGCCCCGGGGATGCCACAGCCGCAGCCACACGTCGCGGGCGTGCCGGCCCGCCTCCGTACGGCTGCGCGCCACCACCTCGCGCGCCTCGTCGTGCGTCTCGACCATGGGGCCGGAGCCGCGCAGGGGGCGGCCGGCCGTCTCGTGCAGGAAGGACGTCGACACCAGGCCGATCGCCCCGGCCACCATCAGATAAAAGGCCGGGACCAGCGTGTTGCCGGTGGAGTCCACCAGGTACGAGGCGAGGAGCGGGGTCGTACCGCCGAAGATGGAGACGGAGATGTTGTAGGCGATCGACAGGGCGCCGTACCGCAGCCGGGTGGGGAACAGGGCGGGCAAGGTGGCGGCGGCCGTTCCGGCGAAGCAGACCAGGAGCAGCCCGAGGATCACGCAGCCGAACGCGGGCAGCAGGATCCCGCCCTCCCGGATCAGCAGGAACGCGGGCACGGCGAGGATGATCATGGCGATGCTGCCGACCATGAACATCGGCCGCCGGCCCCACCGGTCCGAGCTGCGCCCCACGGTGGTGATGGCGAGGACCACAAGCAGCATGGTCCCGAGGACCAGGAGCTGCGCGGTCGTGTCGCTCTCCCCGAGGGTGACCGTCATGAACGTCGGCAGATACGACGTCACCATGTAGTTGGTGACGTTGTAGAGCAGCACGAGGCCCATGCAGATCAGCACCGCCTGCCAGTGCCGGGCGAAGATCTCCCGGAGCCGGCCGTGGCCGGACTGGCGGGCCTGCTCGACGGGGTCGCTCTCGCCGCGCTCGGACTCCGCCTCGCGTTCGGCGGCGGAGCTGGCCGCCTCCTGCTGGAACGCGGGCGTCTCCTCCAGCTTCATCCGCATGTAGAGCCCGATGAGGCCGAGCGGTCCCGCGACGAAGAACGGGATGCGCCAGCCCCAGCTCTCCAGGCCGTCGGTCCCGAGCGTCAGAGTCAGCACCGTGACGAGACCGGATCCCAGGGAGTAGCCCACGAAGGTGCCGAAGTCGAGCCAGCTGCCGAGGAATCCGCGCCGCTGGTCGGGTGCGTACTCGGCGATATAGGTGGTGGCACCCGCGTACTCGCCGCCCGTGGAGAAGCCCTGGACCAGCCGGCACAGGAGCAGCAGCAGCGGCGCGGCGAAACCGATCGAGGCGTACGTGGGAAGCAGGCCGACGGCGAAGGTGCTGGCCGCCATCATGATCATGGTCGCGGCGAGCACCCGCTGCCGGCCGATCCGGTCGCCGAGCGGCCCGAAGACGAGGCCGCCGAGCGGACGTACAAGAAACGCCGCGGCGAAGGTGGCGAACGTGGAGACCACCTGGGCGCCCGGCGAACTGGAGGGGAAGAATACTTTTCCGATGGTGCCCGCCAAATAGGCGTAGACACCGAAGTCGAACCATTCCATGGTGTTGCCGAGCGCGGCGGCCGTCACGGCGCGGCGCACCTTCGGCCGGTCCGAGACCATCACGTCCTCGGTGCTGAGCGTCTTCTTCCGGCGGCGCAGCAGTGTGCGGGCCATACGGTCCGTCGCCGAACGCGAGGCGCGCGATTCGCTCTCCGCCGCACGGGGTTTTCGGGGCGTGCGGCGTGAGGGGCCTTTCACCATGGAGCTTTTCTCCTCTTGCCTGCCGAGAGGAAGCCGTGTCGCCGCAAGTCTGGGCCGACCGGGGACGACCGGCAAATCGTCGGGCGGCCCTCTCGAGCAGGCGCTGAGGGTTCTCAGGCCGCTTGGCGGGCGGAGGCGTGGCCGAGCGCGTGGGCGCGGACCTGCTCGCAGCTGCGGGTGATCAGCCGGGAGATGTGCATCTGCGAGACGCCGATCTCCTCCGCGATCCTGGACTGCGACATGTCCTCGAAGAACCGCAGATAGAGGATGGTGCGTTCGCGCTCGGGAAGCTTCTCCAGGCCGCCCCGCGCGGCCTCCCGGTCGGCGATCAGATCGAAGCCGGGGTCGGCGGCGCCGAGGGTGTCGGCGAGGCTGTAACCGTCCTGCGCGGCGCCGATCTCGGCGTCCAGGGAGAGGCTGCTGTGGCTCTCCAGGGCCTCCATCCCGTCCCGGACCTCGTCCGACGTCAGACCGGCCTGCACGGCGAGCTCGTCCACCCCGGGCTCGGCGGGGTGGCCCGGCTGGTTCATCAGGTCCTGGTGGGCGACGCGGACCTTGTTGCGCAGCTCCTGCACCCGGCGCGGCACGTGCACGTCCCAGCTGTGGTCGCGGAAGTGGCGGCGCAGCTCGCCGGTGATGGTGGGGACGCCGTACGACGGGAACGCGCCGCGGTCCGGGTCGTACCGCTCGACGGCCTTGACCAGACCGAGGGCGGCGACCTGCTTCAGGTCGTCGAGGTTCTCGCCCTTGTTGCGGAAGCGGCCGGCGATGCGGTGCGCCATCGGCAGCCAGGCCTCGACCAACTCCTCGACCAGTACGTCGCGTTCGCGGCCCACGGGAGTGGCGGCGAGACGGCGAAAGGCCTGCTCGGTGTCGGGGGCATCGTCATGGGCATGGCGGTTAGTCATGAGCACTCCTCATCACTGGGGTCAGCGGGGGTGGCCCACGGCATGAGCCGTGGCCTTCTCCTGGAGGAGCGCCTGTTGTCCCAAGCACTCGACGACCGCCTGCCCTGCGTCTCCGGCGGCAAACAGACTTCCGGACGAAAAGGATCAAGTGAGGGCCGGCCGGCGGGGGCGGCGGAGCCGACCGGTCGACGCGGGACGTCCGGTCCTCGACTGGAGCGGCGGGGTTGCCGGGGGGACAATGCTGGGGGGCGGGAGAGTGCCGACCCGGATTCGGGGCACAAGGGGCGGAGCGATGCCCCGTGTGAGTGGTGGCGATGAGTGGCTATGAGGGAGGCCTCTGATGCTGTTGGCACATCCGATCGTGCTGAAGAACCTGGTGGAGCAGTACGAGACGCTGCGTACCCTGCACGCCGAGAAGGGCACCAAGGAAGCGCGTCAACGCATGGAGGACGTCGCCTACACGCTCTGTGTGTCCACCGGCACGCGTGACATCAAGGCCGCCCTCGCCGCCGCCCGCCACCAGCTCTCCGCGGCTCAGGTCGGGGACGGCCCCGTCGCCACCGCGTAGCAGCGGGCGAAGCAGCAGAGGGCGGACGAACGCCGGACACGACGAAGGGCCCGCGCCGAAGCGATCGGCGCGGGCCCTTCGCGGTGCCACGGATTGCGGTGCCACGGATTGCGGTGACCCGGACGCGCCGGGACCCCGAGGCGGACTACTGGGCGGGCGCCTGGAACGGCGCGTCACGCAACAGGCGGGCCAGGTGCACCGTGTTCGCGGCGAGAGTGCGCGTCGTGCCCGCGACGCTGTCGGGCGTCTCGTCGAGGTCCTGGTAGTCGGTGCCCTGCATGGCCTCGCCGACCCAGTACGTGACGGCTCCCGGCGCCAGCGAGAAGCCGACGTCGTTGAGCCCCTGGAAGACGTCGGCGCTCACGTTGTGCGCGCCGTCCTCGTTGCCCACCACCGCGACGGCGGCCGCCTTGCCGTAGAACAGCGGCCGTCCCTGGTCGTCGGTCTCGGAGGAGTCCGCGTTCAGGCGCTCCAGGACGCGCTGGCAGATGCTGGACGGGTGGCCGAGCCAGATGGGCGTGGCGATCAGCAGGATGTCGGCCGCGAGGACCTTCTCGCGCAGCGCGGGCCAGGCGTCGCCGTCGCCCATGTCGACACCGATGCCGGGCTTCACGTCGTGGTCGGCGATCCGCACCGACTCGACGGTCACCTCCCGCTTCTCCAGCTCGGCGAGCACCTGCCCGGCCAGCTTCTCGCTGCTGGAGGCGGAGGGGGACGGGGAGAGGGTGCAGACGAGTGCCAGGGCGCGCACGGTGGCTCCTTCACGAAACGGTGGCGGACAGAGTGGAGAAACCTCCAGTCCCCTTGATCGTGACCCTGAAACGTGCCACCCGCACGGGCAGAGGCGGCGGAGCGGCGGTGGGGCGGTGCGGCGGATCGGCGGTGCCGCGCATCGTCGGTGCGGCGGAGCGGCGGATCGGCGAGGCCGAATAGTACTCCGTCGACTCTTGGCCGAAGTCGCCCCCTGCGATGCCAAGGTTCCGCCGCGGCATGTTTGCATATGTCCATGATCGTTAAAGCACAGCAAACCTCGAATCCACGGACGTACGTGGACCGGATCCTGGAGCACTGGCAGGAGAACGAGGACGCCGAGGCCCTCGTCCAGGGCGCCCAGCGCCTCACCCGGGGGGAGGCCAGGCGCCGGCTGTTCGGCCTGGGGCACGCGCTGCGCCGCCAGGGGCTGCGGCCCGGCGACGGAGTAGGGCTGTTCCTGGCCAATCGTGTGGACTCCGTCCTGGTCCAGCTCGCGGTCCACCTCATCGGCTGCCGTGTCGTGTTCCTGCCGCCCGAGCCCGGTCCCGGCGAACTCGCCGCGCTGGTCGAGCAGTCGCGGGCGCGCGCCGTCGTCACCGACCCGCTCTTCGCCGAGCGTGCCGCCGACGCGGCGGGCCGCAGCGTCCACGCCCCCGTACTGCTCAGCCTCGGGCCCTGCGCGCAGCCGTGCACGGACCTGCTGGTCGAGGCGGCCGAGTGCCCGACGGAGCGCCCCGAGGGCGTGCCCGCCCCGGCGCCGGACGAGGCCGTCACCGTCCTGTACACCGGCGGCACCCTGGGCCGCCCCAAGCTCGCCGCGCACAGCCACCGGCTGTACGACGCGCTGGTGGGCCGCATGGACGACGGTGAGGACGGTTCCGGTTCCTCCTTCTTCCCGTCCATGGTCGCGGACACGGACCGCGTTCTCGCCGCGACCCTGCTCACGCACGGCAGCGGCCACCTCACCTCGATCCAGGCGCTGGTGACGGGCTCCGCGCTCGTCGTGCTGCCCGAGTTCGACGCGGGCGAGGCGGTGCGGGTGCTCCGCGAGGAGCGCATCACCACCACGATGTTCGTGCCGCCGATGATGTACGCGGTTCTCGACCACCCCGAGGCCGCGCCGGGCTCCTTCCCCGCCCTGCGACGCGTCGTCGTCGGCGGAGCGGCCACGTCGCCGAGCCGGTTGCAGCAGGCCGTCGAGGTGTTCGGTCCGGTGCTGGGGCAGGGCTACGGCCAGTCGGAGGCGCTCGGCATCGCCGCGTTCGGCGTGGACGACCTCGCCTCGGAGGGCGCCCGCCGCCCCGAGCTCTGGCGCAGCTGCGGCCGCGCCATATGCGACGTCGAGATCGAGATCCGCGCCGAGGACAGCACGGAGGCGCTCGCCGTACGGCAGGTCGGCGAGGTGTGCGTCCGGGGCGAGACGGTGATGCTCGGCTACTACGAGGACCCCGAGCGCACCGCACAGGCGATGCAGGACGGCTGGCTGCGCACCGGCGACATGGGCTACCTCGACGCGGAGGGCTACCTGTACCTCGTCGACCGGGCGAAGGACATCATCGTCACCGGCAGCACCAGCGACAACGTCTACTCCAGGGTCCTGGAGGACTTCCTGCTGACGCTGCCCGGCGTGAGCAACGCGGCGGCGCTCGGCGTGCCGGACGAGGAGTTCGGGGAGGCCGTCCAGATCTTCCTCGCCACGGCCGAGGACGCCGAGGTCGACCCGGAGGAGGTCGGCGCGGCGGTGACCGCGGAGCTGGGCGACCTGTACACGCCCCGCAAGACGGTCCTGCTTGACACACTGCCGACGACGAAGGTCGGCAAGGTCGACAAGAAGGCGCTGCGCGCCGCGTGGGTGAACGCGGCGTGAGTACCCGCTAGCCACACCGGAACCGGAGCCGTCACCCACGCGCCGACCACCGGACCCCACCGTCGCCGTCGCCGTCACCGTCACTGTCACCTCCCGCCCCACCCACCCGGGCCGCTCCCGCAGGCGACCCGGCAGGGGTGGCCGGTGCGCCGGTCTCAGGGCGACGGGTCTCCGTAGCGAGCGGCGACGGCTGCGGCGCGATCGCGCAGGGCCGTACGCAAGGAGCGCGGATCCAGGACTTCGGCCTCCGTACCGAGCTGCCACAGCGCCCACTCCGCGTGCCGAGCGTCTTGGAAGACCACCTCCAGCCGCAGCCAGCCGTCCGCGCCGGATTCCCCGGCGCGGACGGCCAACGCTGTGCCCACGAGTTCATCCCGCCGCGTCTGCAATACCCGTACCAACACTGTGAGTTGGTCGCCACGGGCCCGAAACTGGGCACTGCGTTCCTGCCAAACCCGCGCCAGGTCGACTCGATCCGGTCGCTGTGCCGGTTCGGCCCCGGCCTCGGCGGCCAAAATCCGGGACAGCCGGTAAGTGCGGTCCTCGCCGGACCTCCGGGCCAGCAAGTAGCCCTGGCCGCGCACGGTCACCAGGCCGATCGGGTCCACCGTGCGCCACGTCGGGTCCCGGCCCACGGCTGCGTAGTGGATGCGCAACTTGCGCCCGTCGAACACCGCGTGCCGCACCTCGGCTGCCACAAAGTCGGGCATCTCCTCGGTGACCTGCCGACGGGAGAGAAGGTCGGCCTCGGGGTCGACGAGTACGCGTTCGGTGACCTCGACCGCGCTGTGCCGTTGGCTGCCGGGCAGCGCGTCGATCACCTTGAGCATGGCCGAGGCGAGCGCCGAGCCGAGGCCGAACGCCTGCGCGCCGCGCCGCGATCCGGCGACCAGCAGGGCGAGGGCCTCGTCCCGATGAAGACCGGTGAGGTCGGTCCGGAAGCCAGGAGACAGGGCGAAGCCGCCGTGCCGACCGCGCTCGGCGTAGACCGGAACACCGGCCGAGGACAGCGCCTCGATGTCGCGCAGCACGGTGCGGGTGGAGACCTCCAGCTCGCGGGCGAGCGTGTCCGCGGTGAGCCGACCACGCTGACGCAGCAGCAGTACCAGCGAGACCAGCCGGTCGGCACGCATGCGAAAACCCCCGTCGAACGAATACATGACCAAGGATGTCGTGATTCGTTGCGAGGCTCGTCCGTACGACGTCGGGGCCGGCGGTTCCCGGCCCGAGGAACGTACGTACTCCGCACGCAACGAATGGAGCTGACGTGGCAGTCGAACGCAGAGCGGTCAACCCGGTGACATGGTCCGTGGAGAGGGGATTCAACCAGGGCGAGGTCGTCTCCGGGCACACCAGGACCCTGTACATCTCCGGGCAGACAGCGATGAGCGGCGACGGCAGGCCCCTGCACGAGGGGGACATGGCGGGGCAGTTGGCGCTTGCCGTCGACAACCTGGAGGCGGTGCTCGCCGAGGTGGAGATGACGCTCGGGAACCTCGTCCGGCTCAACGTCTACGCGACCGACGTCGACCTGCTCTTCCCGCACTACGGCGTACTGGCGGCGAGGCTGGCCGCCGCCGGAGTGGCGCCGCCCACCACGATGCTCGGGGTGTCCCGGCTGGCGATCCCCGGCCAACTGGTCGAACTCGAGGGGACCGCCGTCGGGTGAGCCGGGTGAGCGGTTGAACCGCGTGCATCTGTGAACCGGGCGGACCACCACCTCGGCGAGGCACCTCCTCCCGTCAACCGCGCACCCCCTCGTCGCCCCGCCCCCGCCCCTACCCCAGCCGCAACTCACGTCCCTGCCACCGGCGGCGGAGCCAGCGGTCGTGGCTTGCCAGCGCGATTGCGCCGGGGCCGCTGCCCAGGGCCTCCTCCAGTTCGTCGCACAGGCGTGGGGAGAGGTGGTTGGTGGGCTCGTCGAGCAGGAGCAGGTGGGGTGGCCGGGCCACCAGCAGGGCGAGCGCGAGCCGTCGACGCTGCCCGACGGACAGCGAGCCAACCGGTTTGCCCAGGTCAGCCGCGTGCATCAGGCCGAGCGAGGCCAGCGGGGTCACCTCGGCCCGCTGCGAGCCGAGGGCCAGTTGGTACGTGTCCCGTACCGTACGGTCGGGCCGGTCGAACACGGTGTCCTGGGTGAGCAGCCCCACGGTCAGGTGATGCCGTCGACGCACCTCGCCCTCAGCGGCCAGGCGTCCCGCCAGCACGTCGAGCAGCGTCGACTTGCCCGCGCCGTTCGCCCCCGTGACCAAGAGCCGGTCGGTCACCGACACGTCCAGGGCATCCAGTGCGAGTCGGCCCGGCACCCGTACCGCCCGTAGCGCGACCAGCGGCTCCGCCACCGGGTCCTCCGGCGAGGGAGCCCCCTGCACCGGCGCCTGGGCCGCCAGCGTCTTGGCGGCGAACCGCAGGGGCCGAGGCGGCGCGGCCACTTGGACGCGCTCCAACTCCTCCAGACGCCGCATGGCATTGCGCACCCGGCGGGAGATCTGGCTCTGCACCCGCCCCGCCCGGTGCCCGTACCCCATCTTCTCGTTGTCGCGCGGTCCCCGGTCCGGGGCGACCCGGCGCGCGGTGACACCCGCCGCGCGCCGCAACTCCCGTAGTTCTTCCTGCTCTTCGGCGTGACGCTGCTCCCAGCGCGCCCGCTCGGCGCGCTTCGCGCCCATGTAGGCCGTGTAGTTGCCGCCGTAGCGGACCGGACCGTCCACCGCCGGGTCGAGGTCGATCAGGTCGGTGCAGACCGAGTCGAGGAAGGCGCGGTCATGGCTGGCGGCCACCACCGTGCCCGGCAGGGCGCGGAGTTGCTCCTCCAGGAAGGCGGCCGCGTCGTCGTCGAGGTGGTTGGTCGGCTCGTCGAGGAGCAGCGCCGACGGCCGGCGGACGAGCAGCGCGGCCAGGGCGAGCCGGCCGCGCTCCCCGCCCGACAGCGTGCCCAGCGTGCGACGGTACGCGACCGCGCCCAGGCCGAGCCCGTCAAGGACCAGGCCGGCCCGCCGGCCGGCGTCCCAGGACTCGCGGTCCTGGGCCTGTTCGAGGCGTCCGCCGTACGCGTCGAGGAGATCCTGATGGCCGGGGGAGTCCACGGCGGTACGGGCGAGCTCCTCGCTCAGCCGTTGCAGCTCCGCCAGGTCCTCGCGGGCCTCGCGCAGCGCGTCGTCGAGGACCGCGGCGACGGTCGAGCCGGCGTCGAAGGGCATCTCCTGGTGCAGGAAGCCGAGGTCGGCGGGGCGCGAGACGCTGCCGACGTCGGGCTCGTCCGCGCCGGCGAGCACCCGCAACAGGGTGGACTTGCCGACCCCGTTCTCGCCGATCAGCCCGATGCGGTGGCCGGGGGACGCGGTCAGGGAGACGCCGTCCAGAACCCGCCGCCCGCCGAGAACGCGGACGATCTCGTGGGCGAGCAGGGCGGATTGGGGCTGTGCCCGAACCCGGGGAGGGGAGGGCTGGGGGGATTGAGATGGGGACTGGGGCTGGGACTGGGAGTGGGAATGCGGCATGGGGAACCGTCCTACGGAGTCGATCGGTGGTCGGCCCGCCGGGCGCGGCACGCCTCGGCGCGGGCCACTGCGCTCACCGGCGGCTCACACCGTGGGGGCCCCGGTCTCCCTGAGCACGCCGTCGGCAAGCCGCAGCCGGCGGCTCACCCCGATGTCGGCGAGAAAGCGCTCGTCGTGGCTGATCACGACGAAGGCGCCCTGGTAGGAATTGACCGCGCTCTCCAACTGGCCCGCGCTGACCAGGTCGAGGTTGTTGGTGGGCTCGTCGAGGAGCAGCAGCTGAGGTGCCGGTTCCGCGCAGAGCACGCAGGCGAGGGTGGCCCGCAGCCGCTCGCCGCCGGAGAGCACGCCCACGGGAAGGTGGGCGCGCGGGCCCCGGAAGAGGAAGCGGGCGAGCAGGTTCATCCGCTCGGCCTCGGGCCGCTCGGGGGCGAACGCGGCGAAGTTCTCCGCCACGGTGCGCTCCAGGTCAAGGAGGTCGAGGCGCTGTGACAGATAGGCGATCCGGCCGTCATTGCGCTTGATCACGCCATCGTCCGGCACGAGATCGCCGGTGATCAGGCGCAGCAAGGTGGTCTTGCCGGCGCCGTTGGGCCCGGTCAGCGCGATGCGCTCGGGTCCGCGCACGGTCAGGTCGACGCCGCCGTCGGCGAACACGGCCCGGCCCGCGTGGTGGACCTGCAGGCCCTCGCCGAGGAAGAGGTTGCGCCCGGCCGGCACCTGGGTGGCGGGCAGTTCCAGGGTGATGCGCTGCTCGTCGCGGAGCGCGCGCCCGGCCTCGTCGAGCCGGGCCTTGGCCTCGCTCACCCGGGTCGCGTGCATCTGGCCCGCCCGGCCCGCGGACTCCTGCGCGCCGCGCTTCATGTTGCCGGCGAAGATGCGGGGGAGACCGGCGCTCTTGAGGTTGCGGGCGGCGTTGCTCTGCCGGCGTTCGGCACGCTCACGGGCCTGCTGCAGCTCGCGCTTCTCGCGCTTGAGCTCCTGCTCGGCGTTGCGGATGTTCTTCTCGGCCACCTCTTGCTCGGCGCGCACGGCCTCCTCGTACGCGCTGAAGTTCCCGCCGTAGAAACGCAGTTCGTCACTGCCCAGTTCGGCGATGCGCTCCATGCGGTCGAGCAGCGGGCGGTCGTGGCTGACCAGCAGCAGACAGCCGGTGAAGTTCTCCAGGACGTCGTAGAGCTTGTGCCGGGCCTCGAGGTCGAGGTTGTTGGTCGGCTCGTCGAGAAGGAGTACGTCGGGCCGCTTGAGCAGTTGCGCGGCGAGGCCGAGGGAGACGATCTGACCGCCGCTGAGGGTGCTCAGGCCACGGTCGAGGTCCAGGTCGGCGAGGCCCAGGCGGTCGAGCTGGGCGCGGGTGCGCTCCTCGACGTCCCAGTCGTCGCCGATGGTGGTGAAGTGCGCCTCGCTCACGTCGCCGGACTCGACCGCGTCGAGGGCGCGGATGACGGCGGCGACACCGAGCACCTCGGCGACGGTGAGGGATCCCGTCAGGGGGAGGCTCTGCGGGAGGTGGCCGAGGGTGCCGCTGACCGAGACCGAGCCGGTGGCGGGCCTGAGCTCGCCGGCGATCAGCTTGAGCAGCGTGCTCTTGCCGGAGCCGTTGGGAGCGACCAGGCCGGTGCGGCCGGTGGCCAGGGTGAAGGACAGGTCGCCGAAGACCGGGGTGTCGTCGGGCCAGGCGAAGGAGAGGTTCGAGCAGGTGATGGCGGCGTCGGACATGGAGATGACCTCGAGGGGTTGAGGGCAGACAGACCTCTGCCCTGGGCAGGGTGGGGAAGGGAACGACGAACAAGGCCACGGCAGCGGCACGCGTACGCGCCGGCCGGTGGCCTGTCACACCCGGATCTCATCCGGAGATGTCGTCTTCACCCACCACGTCTGTGACTCCTCGATCAGTACTTCGTGATCAGTCTTGAATCCGCGCGTCCGTGATCGACGTGATCCCGTGATCAACGTGATCGACACGTCCGCTCATTCGGAGCGTAACAGGTGTCGATTCCTGCCACGCTTTCCTTCGACCGGACGTCACCCGGGCCACTCCCACTCGATCCCGTACACGCCCGGCCTGCAGTGGGTGGGGAGCAGATGGGTCGTGTGGAAGGTGTCGAGGGTGGTGCGGTGCCGGTGCTGGGGCTCGGCGCCGATCTGCCGGCGGTGATAGCTCCAGCAACTGGCGGGGAGCGCTCGGGGGTGGAACCGCACCTGCAGCAGGTAGGCCCGCAGCGGTGTGGTGACGCGGCGCTCGTGCTGGTGGGAGATGTCCGATGCGGCCCGGAGCGTGTAGGCGACCACCGCGGTCTCGGTCCTGGCCAGTTGCCGCCCGAGGGGGATGTCGGCGGCCACACAGCCGAGTTCGGGCAGGAATCGCATGCGCGGTGGCGGCCCGTACGGGACGGCGAGCTCCACGGTCCCGGCCTTCGGGGAGTCGAGGAAGTGGACGACGGTCAGATGCTGGACGGCGTCGCGGACCGCCTGTACGACCGTGGTGATCGACGTCTCGTGGATGGAGCGGTGCTCGTCCAGGCTCACCGTCTCCTGGATGGTCAAGGGCCGCAGCCCCTCGTTGAAGCGGGGGAACGCGTCGCCGAGCGCCTGTTCCACGTCCGAGTTCTCGCCGTAGACCGTGCGGGCGACGGCCGGATCGAGGGGCGGGGGCCCGCCGCGCGGACGATGCGGGCCGAGCAGCGAGCGCAGGGTGCCGGCGGGCAGATGGAGCAGTGGCTCCAACGCGTCCACGGCGCGCAGCGATTGGGCTCGCTCCGGCTGGCTGCGGCCGCGCTGCCAGTGGCTGAGGGTGGCGAGGCTGACGGTGATCTGCTGGGCCCTGAGGTGGTCGCGTATGCGTTCCAGCGGCAGCCCACGCTGTTGCAGGGCCTGACGGAACACGGTGGCGAACGTCGCGTCGGATCCTTCGGGGTGGGGGAGGTTCGGCATGGCGTCTTTCGGCGGGCGGGAGACACCATCGGCTCTTGGGGCGGCGGTCCCTCGCTCCGATGAAGGCGGCTCAACGGCGGTTTCCGGCCACACGGGCGACCAGGGGCCGCCCACCATAGCCGGTGGGCGGCCCCTGGTCGTCCCTGAAAGGACGGTCAGTTGGTGTTGAGCGTCAGGCCGTAGTACGAGAGGGCGTCGTCGAGCGGCTGGAAATAGGAGGAACCGCGCGAGTTGACACCTCCCGTGCACTCCTGGTCGATCGGGCCGCCGGAGGTCATGCCCTGGGCCTGGTTGCCGGAGATGTACGCGCCGCCGCTGTCGCCGCCCTCGGTGCAGACGCTGGAGGTCGCGAGCCCGGTGACCACGGTGTCGGGGCCGCCGTTCCGGTCGACGTAGGTGACGGAGACGTTGTACGAACCGACCTTGCCGCACGTCCAGCCGGTGGTCGCGCCGGACTTGCAGAGCGCGGCACCGGACGCGGCGCGGCGGCTGCCGTTGACGGCCACGTTCCCGGCCTGGCCCCAGGTGCCGACCTTCGTCGTGATCGAGTGGCCGGAGTTGATGGTGGCGACGCCCATGTCGACGCTGTTGGTGCCGATCGCGAAGCGGGTGTGGTTGCCCTTGGCGAACGCGGTGCCGTCGAAGCGCAGGGTGGGCAGGCCGGCGATGCAGTGGCCCGCGCTGACGAGGTACTGACGGCCGGACCGGTCGTGGGCGCCGTAGCCGACGGAACACCAGCCGTTGGTGTCGTTGATCGTCATCTTGCTGCCGGGGGCGATCGCGGCCTGCGGCGCGCGCTTCTCCTGGTCCCGTACGACCTTGACGGCGGAGCCGTACGCCGCGGCCTTGGCGAGGAACGCCTTCGCGGCGGCTCCGCGGTCGCTGTTGACCCTGACGGTGACCTTGTCCGAGGCCAGGTCCACGGACCAGTCGACGACACCGGCGGGTGCGCGCCGGGCGGCCGCGGCGTCGAGCCGCGCCTTGATCCCGTCGAGCGCGTCCTCGCCGCGGGCCGGCACGCGGGCGTCGAGGCCGGCCTTCTCGACGGCGGCGACGTCGGCGCTGTCGTCGACGTTGACGGTCAGCTTGCCTGCGGCGTCGAAGAACGCGCCGTCCTCGGATATCCCGCCCTTCTTCAGGTCGGCGAGCCTGGCCTGCTGAGCGGCCTGCCGGTCGAGCCGGTCGACCGCTGCCCGCTCGCTCACACCGAGCGACGCGGCGAGCGCCCGCACCATCTCCGGCTGGTAGCGCGCGTCGGACGCGGCGTCCTTGGTGGGTGCTTGTGCCTGCGCCGTGGCCTGGGTTCCCACGACCACTGATGCCGAGAGCAGGGCGGCCACGGCGGCGAATCTGTATCTACGAGAATGCGACACATTCATTCCTTCCGGATGGCAGGCGGGAACTCTCGGGTAATACGGGGAAACACGTGGGGCGTGTCCACGTGAGGTATCGCCGAAGGTGGGGTTCCCGCCCGGCGGCGAGCGTGGGGCTCGCCGCGGCATGAACTCTGGCTCAGCGCCGTTCTCTTGGACAAGGCCCGTGACCAGGGGAGCTTTTAACAGAACAGCAAGGGAACTGTTAAAACAGCACCCGCCCGCATTGGCTTTGCGACGAAATGCCGATGGCGTGCAAACGCCCCGCCCGGCCCCTCAGAGCGGCGCACTTACATTGCGTCAGCCGCGGCGTCACATTCCGGAAGTGCTGCATCAGACCTCGTCCCTGACACCGCAAGGCCCTCATACGTGCTTTCCCGCGCCTCGTACGCCATGCGATGCTCGGCACCGTGCACACCAGTCACACAAGTACCGTCTTCGTCGGCCGCGACGCCGAACTGGCCGTCCTCGGCGCGGCCCTGTCCCGGGCGGACACGGGAGAGCCGAGCGCCTTGATCATCGGCGGGGAGGCCGGAGTCGGGAAGACGCGGCTCCTGGAGGAGTTCCTCGGCCGGGCCGCCGCGGACGGAGCGGTCGTCGGCCGGGGCGGCTGTGTCGAGACCGGCGCCGACGCCCTGCCGTACCACCCCCTCTCCACCGCCCTGCGCTCGCTGCGCCGCAGGATCGGCCCGGAGCTCGACGCCGCCGTCGCGGGAGAGGAGGGCGAGCTCGCCCGCCTGCTGCCCGAACTCGGCGACATGGACCACGGCCGGACCGAAGCCGACGGCCGCGCCCGGCTCTTCGAACTCACGGCCCGCCTCCTGGAGCGGATCACCGCCGACCGGACGCTCATCCTGGCCCTCGAAGACCTGCACTGGGCCGACCGCTCCACCCGCGAACTGCTCAGCTACCTGCTGCGCGCCCTCACCGACAGCCGGCTCCTCATCGTCGTCACCTACCGCGCCGACGACCTGCACCGACGCCACCCGCTGCGGCCCGCCCTCGCCGAGTACGAGCGGCTGCGCACCGTCACCCGCCTCGAACTGCCCCGCTTCGACTGCTCCGAGGTCCGGCGCCAGCTCACCGCCCTGCACGGCGAGGCGCCGCCCGAGCAGCTCGTCGACCGGGTCTTCGCACGCTCCGAGGGCAACGCGTTCTTCGTCGAGGAACTGGCCCGCAGCATCGCCGAAGGCTCCCCGGGCGGCATCAGCGACTCCCTGCTGGACCTGCTGCTGGTCCGGGTCGAGGCGCTCCCGGACGAGGTGCAGCGTGTGGTGCGCATCGCCGCCGGGGGCGGCTCCGAGGTGGAGTTCCGTCTCCTTGCCGCCGTCACGGGCCTCGGCGAGGACGAGCTGATCGAGACGCTGCGCGGCGCTGTCGGCGCCTCCGTCCTGGAACCCGCCGACGAGGGCGAGTCGTTCCGGTTCCGGCACGCCCTGATGCGCGAAGCCGTGGCCGGTGACCTGCTGCCCGGCGAGCGGTCGCGGCTCAGCCGCCGCTACGCCGAGGCTCTTGAGGCCGACCCCGGTCTCGTACGCTCCGACGAGCGGGCCGGACGGCTCTCCGGCTACTGGTTCGATGCCCGCGATCCGGCCCGCGCGCTGCCCGCCACGATCGCCGCGGCGGCCGCCGCCCGGATGCGGCACGCCTTCGCCGAGCAGCATCAACTGCTGGAACGTGCGCTGGAACTGTGGGACGACGCACCCGACGAGCTGCGCCGGGCGGCGATACGTCAGGGGGTCGACGACGACCGCATTCGTCCGGCCATCACCCCTGAACCGACGGGGGACTTCGTGGATCTGCTCGCCGCGGTCTGCGTCGCCGCGCGCCTCGCGGGTGAACGGGAGCGGGCGCTCGCCACCAGCAAACGGGCGCTGCGCCTGCTGGAGGACGGCGCCGAGACCGCGTCCCCGGAGGCGCCGCCCGGCCCGGGCAGGGCG
This sequence comes from Streptomyces sp. NPDC005863, assembly GCF_042871345.1. Lineage (NCBI taxonomy): Bacteria > Bacillati > Actinomycetota > Actinomycetes > Kitasatosporales > Streptomycetaceae > Streptomyces > Streptomyces sp. NPDC005863. Next base: position 115,021 of record NZ_JBIAII010000004.1, read on the forward strand.
GATCGGATCCGGGCGGCCTGGTTCTGGACCGAGCGCTACCAAGTCATGCGTGACCTGTGCCGATCCGACGGCTGGGAAGAGCTCTCCCGAGCCCAGGAGCTGATGCGGGGCCTGCCCCCGTCCGTCGTGCACGCCGACGTCCTCACGTACGCGGCGCATTGGAACGCGGTGCACCAACCGGGCCTGCACGCCATCGAGTTGGCGCGCGAAGCGGTCGAGCTCTGCCGGACGACCGGAGCCGAGACCAGCCTCATCACCGCGGAACAGAGCCTGGCCTGGCTGATGATGCACTCCGGCGACACCGAGGGCGGGCTCCGACTGGCGCGTGCGGCGGGCGCCCGCCCACTCGTGCAGGCCAACTCCGTTGCCGTGCTGCGCGGTTACGGAAACCTCTCCACCGCACTGCACGGCATCGGCCGCTACACCGAGGCCGTCGAGACCGCCGAGAAGGGCAGCGACCTCGCCGAGCGGCACGGGCTGCCGGACATCGCCTCGTACATCGACGCGAACCGCACCGAGTCCCTGATCCAACTTGGCCGCTGGGCCGAGGCCGACGCCGTGCTCGCGCGCGCCCTCGGCCGCCGCGGGGTCAGCGTCGCCACGTGGGCGCAAATGGCGGAACAGCAGGCCGAGTTGACGGTAGCGCGGGGCAGGTACGAGGAGGCCCGCCACCACCTGGAGCAGTCCGAGACCTGGACGACTGTCACCTACCCGGAGCCGCAGCACACCCTGCTCGCGGCCCGCCTGGCGATCGTCCTCACGGCAGCGGAGGGCCGCATACTCGACGTCCGCTCGCTGGCGCGGACGGCGATCGGCGAGGCCATCCCGTTCGGCCATCAGCGCTACGGCTGGCCGCTGTTGTACGAGGCCGCGGCGGCGGAGGCGCGGGCTCGGGGCCTCGCGGTGGCGGGGCCGGGACGCGAGGAAGCGGTGGAGCGGATCCGTCGGGCGATGGAGGGCCAACCCGACTTCGCCCCCGTATGGGCGGCGCAGTCCTTGATGGTCCGGGCCGAACTGCGCACGGCGGAGGGCCTGGACGCCACCGACCTCTGGACGGAGTCGGTCACCGCGGCCGAGCAGCTCGAAACTCCGGTGCTGCTGGCCACGGCCCGCCTGCGCTTCGCGGACACCCTGCTCGGCCAGGGCGGCGCCGCAGGCGCTCGCGAAAAGGCGGGCGAACTGCTGCGCCAGGCTGCGGGGTCGGCCCACGAGCTGGGCGCGGCACCACTGGAGGCGGAGATCACCGCGCTGGCCGACCGGGCCCGGATTCCGTTGCGCCGGACCGCGAGGGAGACACCCCCGCCACCGGCGGAGGCGCTGGGCCTGACGACCCGGGAGCGCGAGGTCCTGCGCCTGGTCGCGGCGGGCCGGAGCAACCGGCAGATCGCGCAGGAGCTGTTCATCTCGCCGAAGACGGCGAGCGTGCACGTCTCCAACATCCTGCCGAAGCTGGGCGCGGCGGGCCGGGGCGAGGCGGCGGCCATCGCGCACCGGTTGGGGATGCTGGACGAGTGAGAGGTGGAGGCGGGCGTGGATGCGTGGCCCGCGAGGTGCGCCGCGCGGACCCGCCGTGACGCCGGATCGGTGAGCTGGGATCATCGCCCGCATGGACACGCGGACGATCGGAATACCCCAGGTGGACGGCGCCGAGCAGGTGGCCGTGGTGATCGACGTGATGCGGGCGTTCACCACCGCCGCGTGGGTGTTCCACCGCGGCGCGGAAAAGATCGTCCTCGCTGCGGACGTGGACGAGGCGCTGGCGATCAAGGCGAGTCACCCCGGCTGGCTCGCGCTCAAGGACGGCGCGCGGGTCAACGGGTTCGATCTGGTCAATTCCCCCGGCCTGATCCGGGAGGCCGATCTCACCGGCCGCACCGTGATCCAGAAGACCACCGCCGGAACGGTCGGCGCCCTCGCGGTCGTCGAGGCGGAACTGGCGCTGTGCGCGAGTTTCCCCGTGGCCGGCGCCACCGCCCGGGCCTTGACGGAGGCCGGCGCCGAATCGGTGACGTTCGTGGCCACCGGTGAGGACGGCCACGCCGCCGAAGACCTGGCCTGCGCCGCGTACGTGGAGCGGCTCACCATGGGGGAGCGGCCGGACCCCGGCCCCTACCTGCACCGGGCCCGCACCTCCTCGGCCGCGGACGACCTGCGCGGCGCACGCCGCGGGGGCACCCACCCCGATGACGTGGCACTGTGCTTGGAGGTGGACCGGTTCGACTTCGCCATGAGGGTCGGACTGGAGGAGGGGCTGGCGGTGCTGCGGCCGTTCCGGCCTCTCGTGTCGCCGTCGCCCTCTTCATCCGGGTCGGCGCGGTGATTCCGGGACAGCACGCCTAGGGCGATGAGCGGGAGTGCATCCTCTTGCTACGCGCGGAGTCGCTCAGTGTGCGGGCGCCGCGTTCTCCAGGCCCTCGATGCTGCCGGACATGATCGTGCGGACGTGTTCGGTGATGTGATCGGCGGGCCAGTCCCACCAGGCCACGGCAAGGAGGCGGGCGATGTCCCGGTCCTCGTACCGCTTGCGGATGAGGCGGGCCGGGTTGCCGCCCACGATGCCGTAATCGGGCACGTCCCCGGTGACGACGGAGCCGGAGGCGATGATCGCGCCGTGCCCGATCCGCACGCCCGGCATCACGGTCGTGCCGTGACCGAACCAGACGTCGTTGCCCACCACCGTGTCCCCCCGGCTCGGCAGCCCGGCCAGCAGGTCGAAGTGGTCGGCCCACGAACCGCCCATGGTGGGGAAGGGGAACGTGGAGGGGCCGTCCATACGGTGGTTGGCGCCGTTCATGATGAACCGCGTGCCGGTCGCCAGCGCGCAGAACTTGCCGATGACCAGCTTCTCCGGACCGTAGTGGTAGAGGACATTGCGGGTCTCGAACGCGGTGGGGTCGTCCGGGTCGTCGTAGTACGAGTACTCGCCGACCTCGATCAGCGGGGACTTCACCAGAGGTTTGAGCAGGACCACCCGCGGCTGCTCGGGCATGGGGTGGAGATTCGTGGGGTCAGCGGTGACGGACACGGGGCACTCTCCGGGCAGTTGAGGGACGACGCCGGGTCCATGATCGGTCATGGGCCGGGGCTGGTTCCTCACCGGGGCGGCTGTCGCTGAACCGTGGCCGCCTCCGTTTGAACGCTGTCCGGCGTCACCGGATGGTCGGCCGTCAAGGAGTGCATGCGCGGAATCGGGGACGGCAGAAGCCAGAGCAGGGACAGCGCTCCGCCGACGGCGCCGATGAGGAGGGTCGCCCGGAGGCCGATCACGGTGGCGAGGAGGCCACCGACGACGGCGCCCACAGGCCGTAGACCGTAGTTGATCGTGCTGTACGCACCGGCGACCCGACTGCGCATCCCGTCGGGGATCACGTGTGCCTGGAGGGAGTTGAGGTTGACGTCGAACAGCATGACGCCGACTCCGGAGAGGAACTGGGCCACGGCCAGGGCACCGGCGCGAGCCCAGAGGGGGCCGCCCGCGGCGGCGACGAGAGCGATCGGTGCCGGGAACAGCACGGCGCCCACGACGATGCTGCGCCCGACACCGAATCTTCGCGACACCTTCGGAGCGAGCACCGCGCCGAGGAGCGAGCCGGTGGCGCCGACTCCGAACGCCATCCCGATGACTCCCGCGGTCAGTCCGAGGGTGCGGCTGGCGAACAGCACGATCAATCCGCTGCCCGCGACAAAGGTGAAGAAGTTGACGGTCGCCGCGCATCCGAGGCTCGCCCGCAGGACCGGGTGACGGACGACGAACACCAGCCCTTCCCTGGCCCGCCTCAGCAGTGAGGATGCTGCCGCTCGGTCATGGGCGGCCGGCGACTCGTCGATCGAGACCCGCCCGACCAGAACCGCGGACGCCAGAAACGTCAGGGCGTCGACGACGACGGCGACCGGGGCGGTCAACGCCTGGACCAGCGCACCACCGACGGCGGGTCCGGCGACGTACGACGCGGAACGGCTGGTGCTGAGCTTGCTGTTCGCGTCGACGTAGGACGACCGGGGCACCAGGCGGACGAAGAACGGCGGATAGGCGGTGTTGAACAACACCCCGGCGGCGCCCGTCAGCAGAGCCACGACGTACAACTGACCGAGCGTCACCACGCCCAGGAGGTGAGCGGCCGGTACGGAGAGCAGCACCGCCGCCCGCACCACATCGGCGAGCACCATCAGGCGCCGCTTGTGGACGCGCTGGTCGACCCAGGCGCCGAGGACGATCGCGAGCAGGTTCGGGGCCCAGATGAGCGCTGTCAGCCACGCGACCTGAGGGGCCGAAGCGTGCAGCGCCCCCACGGCGATCAGCGGCAGAGCCAGTTCGGTGATCCGGTCGCCGAACTGCGAGATCGACTGACCGGCCCAGAAGCGACGGAATCGCCGATTGCGCCAGAGCGAGACGGATAAGGAGGACTCTGCGGCGGCGCTCATGACGTCTTGCCGGTCTGCCCCTCGGCTGACGGCTGGCTGGTCTGCTCCGCGGCTGACGTCCCCCCGGTACGCTCCCCGGCTGACGTCCCGCCGGTCTGTCCCTCCGCCCCCTCCGTCCAGTCCGCCCCCTCCGGCAGGACGTAACGCAGCAGCCGGACGCCGCGGCCGTCGGCCGGACGTGCGGCCTTGTCGCGCGTCACGTAAGGGGCCAGAACGCGCTCAATCTTGTCCTCGATGGCGGCGAGTTCGTCGGCGGAGACGACGACGCGGGTGTCGGCCAGACCGGCGAGCCGCCGCCACTCCGGTTCGAGCGTGGGCTCGACCTCGGCAGCCCACCGGTCCGGCAGGTCTCCGGAGCGCAGGAACATCTCCCGGGCCAGGACCCGCGCAGCCGACCTGCCCTCCTCGTCGTCCGGATCCACCGGCGCCTCGAACCGGAAACCTCGCGCCACCGCCTCCCACCGCCGCTGGCGACGGTCAGGTCCTGGCTCGGCATCACGGACCAGCCCGAAGCTCGCCAGATGCCGCAGATGCCAGCTGGTCACCGAGGGCGTCGCTCCCACATGGGGTGCGAGGTGCGTCGCCGTCGCCGGACCATGCCGCTGCAGGCGTTCGAGGATCGCCAGCCGCACCGGATGTGCCAGCGCCCGCATCGCCTTCGGGTCGGTGATCTCGACATCGCCCAGACGGTTACCGGTCTCCATGATGTGAGAGGTTCCTCTCACATATTGTGAGAGTCAAGTCTCATACCGGCGGCACACGGTGCGGGTCCCGCCGGGAGAGGTGACGGGCGTGCCGAAGGCCTACCGGCCCGACAGCGCCTCGGCCGGCGGCGTGAAGCAGGCGGTGACCGTCTTCCCGTCCGGCTGCTCGTGCGTGTGCCAGTCGGTGGCGACGGCGTCGACGAGCGCGAGCCCGCGTCCGCCGGGCGAGGTGGTGTCCAGGGCGCGGGGTGTGGGCAGATCGGGATCCGAGTCGTGAACACTCACGTGCAGACACCGGCTGTCCCAGGTCAGGATCAGCTGCGCGTCGCTGTGCGCGTGCACGTGAGCGTTGGTGATCAGCTCCGACACGGTCAGCAGCACGTCGTCCACGGTCTCCGGGGCGTGCGCGGTCCACTCCAGGGAGTCCAGGTGCTCGCGCACCCAGCGCCGCCCCTCCCGCGCCCCGCTGGACACGGGAAACGACCGGGCCCAGCCCACGGCCCTCATCGACATGTCGGCCATACGCCTCCTTTCAACGCGTGGCCCTCCGAGTACCCCGATGCCCGCGAAACAAGGCACCGGGTCGAACGGCTGTGGGAGGGCGTGCGCTCGGAACGTATTTCTACTGCAGCAACATTTTCCCGGTGCAGTAATTTGCCGACTCCCACCCAAGTGGTGACGTGCTCCCTCAGTGACCGGCTCTGCACGTGACGCTCCCGCAGGACAAGACGACCGGAGGACCCTCCATGCCCCGAGAGGCGCCGTACCTCGCGCTGGCCGATGTGTTGCGCGCGCGAATTCTCGCTGGGGAGTGGGAAATCGGAGGGCGGCTGCCGTCCCGTGCACGGCTCGCCGTCGAGTACGGGGTCGGACGCAACGTCATGCAGAGGGCCATGGACCGACTGATCATCGACGGTCTCCTTGAAGGGCGTGCCGGCTCCGGCACCTACGTCCGCATGCCGCGAGAGCGTCTGAGGCTCGTCCGCTCGCGACACCGTGGGCGGCGGAGAGCTCTCCCCTCTGGCCCGACAGGAGGGAGCGGGGCAGGGCTGACGCCTGGGACGCACACAGCCAGGTGAGGGTCCCCGCGCCTGGCTCGATCGCCGAACGGCTCGCCATCAGCCCGGGAGGTCTCTGCGTTCAGACGCACTACGAGTTTCTTGCCGAGGGGCAGCCCGTACAGCTCTCCGAGTCCTGGGAACCGATGGCCATCACGGAGGGAACGCCAGTCGTATTGCCCGAAAGGGGGCCCCTTGCGGGAAAGGGCGTGGTCGAGCGCATGCGTTCCATCGGTGTGGTCGTCTCGACCGTGGTCGAGATGCCGCGCCCGGCTCGTGCCACCCAGACGCAGGCGAATCTGCTCGGTATCAGCGTCGGGGACCTGGTGCTGCAGCTCGAACGGACCATCTTCGACACGGGCGGGCGCCCGGTGGAAACGGCCGACATGGTCATTCCGGATGTACGCCGGGAAGTGGTCTACGAGTTCGAAGCCGGTCGTCCGCGGTCGTAGCAGGAACCATGCCGAAAATGCCAACTCGACAGTAGGGTATTCCGTGCTGAACTCCTCCCGGCCAAACCTCCTGCGTGATCGGGACTTCGGTCGGTTGATCGCTGTCACTGCGCTCGGTCAACTGGGCGACCGCGTCATCTTTCTGGCACTGCCTCTGGTCGCCATTGCGGCCCTGCACGCCGATGAGTTCCAGGTCGGCTTGCTTACTGCGATGACGACGGCGGGGTCGCTCCTGATCGGCTTGCCGGCGGGCGCGTGGGTGGACCGTGTGCGGAAGCGCTCCGTGATGGTCAGCGCCGATCTCGCTCGCGCGCTTTTCCTCGTGACTGTCCCGGTGGCGTGGTGGACGAGCCTTCTCACCATGTCATGGCTCTACGCGGTTGCCCTGGCGCATGGGGTGTTGACGGTCTTCTTCGAACGTTGCGTACGTCAGCTATCTGCCTCACTTGGTGGGCCGCGACAACCTCGGGGAGGGGAACGCGAAACTGTCGACGGTACGCTCCATGACGAGTATCGGCGGGCCGACGGTGGCGGGCCCGCTGGTCGGCATGGCGGGCGCCCCTGCGACGCTTCTCGTGAGTTCGGCCGGAATGGCCTTGTCCGGGCTGCTCGCGACCACCATCCGTAAACGCGAACAGAAGCCTGAGCCGAGCGAACGCCCCCATCTGGTCCGAGAGATCAGGGAGGGGTTGAGGTTCGTCGCCAAACACCCTGCCCTGCGCGCGATCATGCTCGGGGACGCGATATTCAACCTGTTCCCGGTCATGTACCAAACCATGCTGTTGGTCTTCCTGGAGCGAGAGCTGGGCCTCGAGTCTCTTGGCGTCGGCCTCATCCTGTCGGGAATGGGGGGTGGCGCTCTGTTGGGTGCGCTGGTGGCGACCAGAGTGTCCGCGTGGGTCGGGCAAGGGCCGGTCATCTGGCTCGCGTCACTGGTCACCTGTCCCTTGACGGTGCTCATGCCGTGGGCGCGAACGGGGTGGAGTGGGAGCGTGTACGTGGCTGCTGTGGGCCTCGCGGCCCTTTCGCTGGGCGGAGTTGTCCGAGTGGTGGCCCAATAGAGCATCCAACAGGCCCTGACCCCGGATCGGTTACTGGGCCGGATGAGCGCAACCACCCGATTCTTTTCCTCGGGTGGCATTCCTCTCGGCGGGCTCTTGGGTGGAGCCGCGGGCTCGGTCTTCGGGGCGACGGGCACGTTGTGGATCGGCGGGACGGGTATGACGCTGAGTTTCCTGCCCAATCTGCTGTCCCCGCTTAGGACTATGCGTACGTTGCCCACGGAGAAGGCCCCCGAGTTCGCGGGTTGAGGCCTGACGTCGTATGGCCCAAGGGATGTCCAGAGTGCGCGGTCAGTCCACCGTCTGGCCCCGGCCGCCAGTTGTGCGGCAGGTCGAACTCGCCCTCTCTCAGGGTGACTTCGCCGACGAAGACCGCAATCGGCCCGGCCGGACCACCGCCCCGGGCACGTGGCAACCTCAGCGCTCGCCCACCCAGCGAGCGTCCGGCGGCCAGTGCCCCGTGTCGAGGATGTGCTGGACGAGTCTGAGCGCCTCGCCGATGGGGACGGTGTCCTCGTTCGCGTACTCGTCGTCCTGTCCGTGGGAGAGGACGAAGCCACCGCTCGTCCCCTGAGCCCCCGCGTCCACGGCATGCTCGCCGGGGTCGTCCGCGTCTTCGAGGAGCATCACCAGCGCGCGCTCCGCATTCGTCACGAAAGCCAGAGACCGGCCCGACGAACTGGTCAGCCACGTCTCCAGCCGACCGTCGTCGATCCTCGCCCGCAGGGCCGCCGGCGCTGCCGCGGATGACACCGGCCCAGAGGTGTCACCATCGCCCTCCTCGATCACCCACGACTCGCTCATCCGCTCACCCACGACTTGCCCACGACTCGCTCACGAGCATGACGGTCTCACAGGGCGAACCCACCGGCCCCCAGCCCGGCCTGGTCCGGGTGACGTAACGGGCCCGGGCGGAACGGGCCGCCACGGTGCGAGGGTGCGAGGGTGCGCGACGGACCTGTGGTCCTCAACGCTGCCGTACGGAACGCGGGACGAGGCGCCCGAGGCGAGCGCACGGTATGGCGCGGGATATGTCTCGTACGACGCTGGAGGCATCGCGTACCAGCAGCGTCGGAGACTCGTCGCCGACGGCGACCACTCGCACCATGTCTCGGCCCCCCGGCCCCTGTACGCACAGCGGATCCCGTCCAGTGTCCCGGATTCCGCCGACGTCGCGCACGCAAAAGCCCCATCATCATCCAAATGAGTGAAGGGGACTCTGGTGGATCACGCCGTCGCGCAGGTCAGTCGTACGGCAGGAGTGAACCGAGCGGTCCCAGATCGAGGTTCAGGTCCTCGCGGCGCAGGCCGTGGCGCTCGCAGAGCTCCGTCATGCGCTCGTCCAGGAGCATGAGCGCGGTGCCGACCCGCTCCTCCTGTTCGGCGGTGAGGTCGCCCGCGTCGAACCGGCGGACCGCCTGGCGCTCCATCAGCTGACGGAGCAGTTCGACGACGGTCAGGACGAGCGAGGCCAGGTCACGCCCGACCTCCTCGGCATCGAGGTCCAGGCGCGCGGTACGGGTCACAGCGGGCCCCCGTCCGCCCACGGCGCGGGAACGCGCTCGCTCACCGACGCCAGCAGGGCGTGCAGCGAGATGCGTACGAGGGGGACCTCGGCGATGGCGATGACCAGGTCGCCGCTGACCACCACGCCGGTGCCGAGGACCCGGTCGAGGAGGTCGACCAGGGGGACGCCGATGGGGGCGCCGCTGTCCGGTCCCTGCCAGGAGACGGGTTCGGCGGTCGTGTGCGGGCTCATGCGCGACTCCCCGCGGCATCCTGTGGGACGGTCTCGTGCGGGCCACGGTCGCGCGGCTCCGCAGTGGCTGGCGGGCGGTCGCCCGGACTGCTCGCGACCTCTGTGAAGGAGGCGGCGTCCACGAACGAGTACGGCACCCACGGGCCCGTGACCTCGACCTCGGAGTCCTGGAACTCGGGCGCCGCCCGCAACTGCTCCACCAGTGCCAGGAGTTCGGCGGCGCGGTCCTCGGGGACCAGGTAGGCGGCGTTCATGATCTGGGCGCGGTCGCGGCCGGTGACCTCGGCGCTGTGCGGCCGCCTTCGTACGGTGGCGTCGGCGAGGGAGAGGACCGCGCGGTCGAGCAACTCGGCTGCCTGTACGGCCCGTTCCCTGCGCTGCTCCCGTGCCTGACCGCGCTCACGGAGACGGTTCAGGTAGGCGCGGCCGGTGGCGGGAGTCGGGGTCGGAGCCGGTGTGGGCTCCGGTGCAGGGGCCGAGGTCGCGAGCAGGTTGACCTTCACCGCCCACTCCGCACGGCCCGCGATCCGGGCCAGACCGCGTTCGAAGCGGGGTGCGTGCGCCAGCAGAGCGGTCCGGGCCCGTTCCTGCGAGTGGAAGAGCGTCGCCAGCGGAAGCGGGATCGCCGCTCCCCGCGCGGCGAACGCGGTGACCACGGCGTGGTGGGCGCGCACGCAGCGTTCCAGGGTCGCCGGCTCGGACAGCCGCCCGTGCAGTGATTCCTCCGAGTACGTGTCCGACGGAACGTCCTGGACCACGGACCACAGCGCGCCCACCGGCATGAGGCGCAGGGGACCGCCGCCCTCGTGGCCCGACAGCGCCGGGGGGAGGTCCGGGCCGCGGCCCCGGCGGACGGCGAACACGCACACGGCGTGCGGGGCGGTCGTCGTGTCGGTCATCAGCGGGGAGTCTCCTTCGTCCGGTCCTGTCGGGAGTCGCGGTCCTGACGGGAGCCATGGTCCTGGTGGGGTTGGTGGTCCTGGCGCAGCTCGCGGTCCTTGCGGTCCGCGTGGTCGCCGGCCGGGTCCAGTTCGTCCAGCCGGTCGCGCAGACGGCGGTTCTCCTCGCGGAGGTCGTCGCGGGCGGCGCGCGACGAGAGCGCCGGGTCCGTCTCCCACCAATCGATGCCGGCCTTGCGCGCGGTGTCGACGGAGGCGATGAACAGCCGTACCCGGATGGTGAGCAGCTCGATGTCCAGCAGGTCGATCTTGATGTCACCGGCGATGACGATGCCCTTGTCAAGCACGCGTTCGAGGATGTCCGCGAGACTGCCGTCGGCGGGGCCCACCGCGTGCGGCGCCTGCGGGGTGCGCCAGGTGTCGAGATCGCTCATGGCAGCCGGTCACCGCCTCCGGCGCGTACGGGGACGGTCCCGCTCGTCGTCGTCCTCGTACGCGTCGTCCTCGGCTGCGTCGTCGTCCGCTTCTTCGTCCTCGTCCTCCGGATAGTCCTCGTCCTCCGGCTCGTCGCTCTCGCCCTCCTCGGCGTCGCGGTCCTCGTCCCCTTCGTCGTCGTCCTCCGCGTAGTCGTCCTCGTCCTCGCGGCCGCCGCCGCTGTCGCCGTCGTTGTTGTCGTTGTCGTCGTCCTCCAGGCCCTCCTCGTGGGACCGGACGACCTCACCGTCGCGGATCTCCCCGCGCCAGCCCTCCACTTCCTCGTCCGCGTTCAACGTCACGTAACGGGCGAAGTGCTTGAGGTCGAGCCGAAGGCGACGGCCCTGAGCGCGCCACAGATTGCCGGTCTTCTCGAAGAAGCCGGCCGGGTAGTACTCGACGATCAGGACGATGCGGGTCAGCGTCGGGCCGAGTTCGTGGAAACTGACGGCACCGCGGGTGCTGCCCTTGCTGCCCTCGGACGACCAGACGATCCTGTCGTCGGGCAGCTGCTCCTGCACCGTGGCCTTCCAACTCCGGTTGGAGGGGCCGACCTTCAGCTTCCAGTCGGAGCTGACCTCATCCGACGTGGAGACGCTCTTGACGCCCTTGGTGAAGCCGCTGAACTCCTCGAACTGCGTCCAGTGGTCGTACGCGGTGCGCAACGGGACGCCCACGTCGACGGTTTCGACGATGTTGGTGACCTTGGCGTCACCGCCTCCGCCGCCACCGCCCGACGAGAACAGGTCCTTCGCCTTGCCGACGACACTGTCCTTGACGTCCTTGGCCTTCTCGGCCAGGGCCGCCTTCACCGGCGACTCGCCCTTCGCGGCCCGGGCTCCCACGCGCGACAGCGTGCCGCCGTTCTCGGCGGCGTCCTGCAGCTTGTCGGTGAGGCCGCCCAACGCGTCGCCCGCCCGGTCCGACAGGTGCTGGGCCTGAGCGCCGAGGAATTCCGTGAACTCGCTGCGGAGCCGGTCCATCCCGGATTCGCCGTCACCTCCGCCCTGCCGGCCGCCGCCCTTCTTGCCGTTCCCGGCGCTGTGTTTCCGTTCGGCCATGGCCGGTCAGCTCCTCTGCCTCGAACGCGGCGTCGACTTCCCGGCGGCCTTCTTGCCGGCGCCGGTCTTCCTCGCGGTGGTCTTCTTTGCGGTGGTCTTCTTCGCCTGGGTGGTCTTCTTGCTCGGTGCGGTCTTCCGCGTCGCGGTCTTCTTCGTGGTGCTCTTCTTGGCGGCGCTCTTCTTGCTGGGAGCGGCCTTCTTGCTCGCCGCGGTCTTCTTTGCCGAAGCCGTCCTGCTCGCCGCGGTCGTCTTCGCGGCGGCCTTCTTGGCCGGGGCCTTTTTCGCCGGTGCGGCCTTCCTGGCCGGTGCCGCCTTCTTGGCCGGTGCCGCCTTCTTCGCGGGTGTCGCTTTCTTCGCCGACGCGGCCTTCTTCGCCGTCGACTTGGAAGGGCTGGTCTTCTTCGCCGAGGGCGAGGACTTCTTGGTCGCCGGGGCGGACTTCTTGGCCGGCGGGGAGGACCTCTTCGCGGCAGGGCGGCGATCGGAGGCGGATCTGCCGGCACCGGAACCTCCGCGGGCCGCGCCCGACGGTTCCGCCTCGCCCGCTCGACCGGACGGCGACGAGCGGCCGGACGCCTGCCGGCCCGACCTGCCCGTCCTGCCGGTCTTGCCCGACGCCGACTTCTTCGACGCGGTCCTCTTGGCCGCGCCCCGCTTCGTCGCGGAGCGGGCGGCCGAACGTTCCCGGCCCGTGTCCCGGCGCGACGACGCCTGACGGTCCGGCTCCCGACGCGTGCGCTCGCCGCGGTCACGGGTGCGGCCATGCCTGCGCGAGGGCTGACGACCCCTCGACGAGGTCACGCCCCGCTCGGCGTCGTCATCCTCGTCCTCGTCTTCCGCGTTGTCTTCGTCTTCGTCTTCGTCCGAATCTTCCGGCCCGTAGTCGTCCTCGCCGTCGTCGTACCGGCCCTCGGGCTGGTCCTCGTCGCCGTAGTCCTCGTCCTCATCATCGTCCGCGTACGCGTCCGGCTCGTCGTCCTCGTCCTCGTCCCGTCCGCCAGATCCCGAGCGCAAGGCCTGCGTACGTTCGTGCAGCATGTCCGCGAAGGAAGCCAACTGCCGGTCCGCGGCGGCGGACACGGCGGAGCGCCCCGCGCCCATCAGCTCGCCCCGCACCTGGTCGGTCAGCTCGGCGAACTGCGGTGTGTCGCGCAGCCGTTGCATGCCCTGGTTGAGCAGTTCCTGCGGCGAGAGGCTGAACTTCCGGCCCGCGAGGTACGTGCCCACGGCGAAGGCGAGCTTCGCCTTCTTCGTACGGCCCAGGAGGTATCCGCCCGCCACAGCGGCGCCGAGAGCGATCTTGCTGGTTTCGTTCATGAGGAAGTCCCGTATGGATCGATGACGGACGACGTCGCGGGGACGTCAGGAGGCCGGTCGGTGAGGTCGCCGCTCCAACAGATCGAGCAGCTTCTCCTCCTCGCGTTCGAAGTGGTCGAGGTCGATCTCGCCCTCGTCCAACGCTTCGTTGAGAGCGGCGAGCCGGGCCCGGACGGCATCCGGCGAGTACATCTCGTCCTCCGCCGCCTCGATCAGCCGGTCCGCGACCCAGCCGACGCCGCGTACGGGAGCCAGGGGAAGCAGGAGCAGGCCGCTGATGAGTCCCACGTCAGACAGCCGTGGGGACGGGGTCGGCGGGCACGAAGCTGTAGCAGGGCAGGGGGCCGGTGAGGGTCAGCGTGATCCGCCCCCGATGCCGGTCGGCGAGCGCGTCGACGGCACGCTGGAAGGCGGTCGCGGCGGTGTGCGGTACGAGGAAAGAGGCGTTGAGCGCGCCTCCCGTGATGTCCCGGCCTTCGCTGAACTCGGCTGCCAGCGGGCGCAGTTGCGCCACGACGTCGGCGGCTGCCTGCTCGGCCCGCCGCTGCAGCCCCACGGCCACGGCCTCGCCGAGCCGCACGTTGGCCTCGTATCCCGGCCGCCGCCGCGTGCTCTCCCGCAGGGCGCGCAAGCCGGCGTCCTCCCGCAGGAGATCGGGCAGGGCATCGGGTACGGGAGCGCCCTTGAGGTTCCACTCGGCCTTGCCGGCCAGCCGTTCCAACGCGGCGAGGTGCGCCGGCCGCGCGGCGTCCAGCCCGGCGAGGACGGCATCGGTGTCGGGAGCGATCACGCCGAAACGCATCGGCAGTACGGCGCCGTGGTCGGCGAGCACGCGGAGCACCTCCTGGTGGGCGCTCAGATCGCGGCGCCGGGCCCGCGGCCGACCGCTCACGGGACTGACGACGGCGGCAAGACCGTCCCGGTCCACCACGGACACCGAGGCGTTCGTGTCACCGACGGCACGGCAGCGCTTCGCCTGCGCGGCCGTGCCGGAGCCGGCGATGGCGTACACGTACAGGCCGTACGGGGCGGGGGGAGCGGGCACGGTCAGTCCTCTTCGTCGTCTTCGTCACGGCGTCGCGAACGCGGCCGCCGGCTGTCGTCGCGACTGCCGGATCCGCTGCGGGAGCGGGCGGGCGTACGGGAAGGGGCGCGGCGGCGGGGGCCGGAGTCATCGCGCTCCTGGCGCTCCCGGCGGTGCTCGCGCTCGTAGTCACCGTCGTGGTCGTCGTCATCGTCGTCGGAGGGGCCGAGGCCCAGGGTGTCCTTGACCTTGTCGCCCACGGACCGCGCCGCGCTCTTGGCGCCCGCCTTGCCGAGCGCCCCGACGGGGCCACCGCCGCCGAACAGCTCGGGGACGGTCTTGCTGCGGGAGTCGTGTTCGAGGTCGAGGCGGTTGCACGCCTCGGCGAAGCGGAGATAGGTGTCGACGGACGCGATCACGATGCGGGCGTCGATCTTCAGGATCTCGATGCCGACCAGCGAGACGCGCACGAAGACGTCGATCACCATGCCGCGGTCGAGTATGAGCTCGAGGACGTCGTAGAGGGTGCCGGCGCGTGGTGCGCACGCGACGACGTCCTCGCTGTAGGTGGTGGTCATGGCGGGCCCTGCTCCTTTCGACGGCGCACGCGTCCTGGCGACGGCGCACGCGGTGACGCCTCAGCTGTCCGCCCAGCCGCGGCGGTAGCGGCGGACTCTGCGGTACTGCGTCAGGCGGCCGTGCGCGTCCAGATCCACCTCGTAGGTGGCCAGGAGGCTGGTGGTGTCCGGGATGCGCGGGACTTCGAGCACGTCCACGCACACCCGCCACCCGTCGCTCTCGGTCGGACAGACGGCGGACACCCCTTCGGCGGGGTGCCCGATGAGGTCGCTCAACGTCCGGCAGGCCTCGCGGACCAGTTCCCCCAGGTCCGCGACGCCGCGCTCGGCGGACCGGCGCGCGGGGGCCTGGGTGCGTCGTGAACGCTGCTCCGTCATGCGACCACTCTTGAACGGGGCGGGCGCGACGGCACGGCCTGATAGACCGAACAGGTAGCGGACGCGCCGGACCGGCCGCCCGAGTCGGTCGCACGGGGAGTCTCAGCGGGCCGACCTCACGACGGGGCGCGGTCCGAGGGCGGCCAGACGTAGGGCAGGTCGCCGGGGACGTCGGGGAAGAGGGGGGAGTAGATCTCCGGAGCCTTGCGCACCAGCGCCGACCGGTGGCTGCGGTGGAAGGCCGGGTCCCCCAGCCAGGGAGGCAACTCGCCGTCCTCGGTGAGTTCCTTCTGGGTGCGTACGGCGGCTCCGGGACGATGCCGACCGAAGTCGGTGACCAGAGTGGTGGCACACGTGTCGCCGCGCCCCTCCGCCACCCAGACCGCGCACACGTCGAGGCCGTAACGGACCAGCGCCTCCTCATAACCGATCCACATGCGCACCGCCGGGTGATGCCGCCATCCGTAACCGGGCACCGTCAGACCGCGCAGCACCTGGAGGGCCTCGACCCGCTGTTTGCCCAGGCGGGCGCGGTCCAGGACGGCGGCGGATCGTGTGAAGTCGGAGTACGGGAGAAAGGTCTGCACGCGGCATGCCTACCGCGGCGGGCCGGATCCCACCCCTCCGTGCGCGGGATGGGTGGCCCGCCCGTGCGTGCGCGGGGCGGCCGCCCGTGCGTGCGTGGGGAGGCCGCCGGGCCAATGCCTCGTACCAGCTGGACACGGCCGCCGCGTGAGCGCCGCACTCCGCGACCGAGCCCCGAGCCCCGCGCCCCGCGTCCAAGCCCCGCGCTCCGAGACTGAGCCCCGCGTCCAAGCCCCGCGCCCCGCGACTGGGCCCCGCGCCGAAGCTCCACGTCGGCGCCCCCTCCGCCACCGTCACATCCGCGGGTCCGGCCTCAGCAGCGCGAAGACCGCCCCGGCGGGGTCCGCGGCCCAGGCGATCCGCCCGACCTGCGGGACGTCCGCCGCCGGCACGACCACGCTTCCGCCGCCGTCCTGAACCGCGGCGACGGTGGCGTCGACGTCCGCCACCCGGAAGTATGGCACCCACCTCGACGTCCCGTCGGCACCCTCCTCCTGCGCGACACCGCCGAAGGAGCCCTCCTCCTGGTCGCCGTCCGCGACGCTGAGCACCCGGTACCGCATGCCGGGCGCCTGCATCTCGGAGTGCCGCCACCCGAAGACGCCGGTGTAGAAGGCGATGTCCGCGTCCGAGTCCGGTACGTGGAGCTCCACCCACACCAGCGTGTTCTCCTCGGAGGCCACCTCCAGGCCGCCGGTCTTCGCGGGCTGCCAGATCGCGAACTCGGCGCCCTGCGGGTCGGTGAACTGCGCGAGCCGGCCCTCGCCCATCACGTCCATGGGCTCCATCCGCACCGTCCCGCCGCCCTCGCGGACGGCCCGCGCGGTGGCATCGGCGTCCGGGCTCTGGAAGTGGACCATCCAGGCGGACCGCGCGCCCTCCTCGTTGAGCGGGCCGAGCGCGGCGACGGTCTTGCCGCCGACGCGGAAGAAGCCGTAGCCGCCCGCCTCGGGTCCGGCGGAGGCGAACTCCCAGCCGAAGACCCGGCCGTAGAACGCGGCGGCCGCGTCCGTGTCGGGGCTGCCGAGGTCGAGCCAGTTGGGCGATCCGGTGCGGAAGTCGGTGCCGAGCATGATGCCTCCTGGATGTGCGCGGGTCCGCGAGTACCGCCCGCCACGATGCCGAGCCCCCGCCGACATGGACCCGTACAAGCCGTACGGGACCGCCCGATCCACCCGTACGGGGGAAGGGGACGGCCGGGAGCTCAGGCGGAGAGGCGGGTCTGCGGTTCAGTCCTGCGGCTGGCGGCCGCGCCAGTCGAGGCAGACGACCATGGCGTCGTCGTCGGCGTCGATGGGACCCCGGTGCCCTGCGAGTTCCTGCAGCACGGCGCGCGGTACCTGGGAGGCGGGCAGGAGACGGGTGCTGGCGAGGGCCCGCATCAGGGCCTTCTCGCTGTAACGCTCTCCCGCGGGGGAGACGACGTCGTAGACGCCGTCGCTGATGAAGATGAGGCGGTCTCCCGGCTCCATCTGGAAGGGCTCGGTCGTATAAGGGGTGTCCTCGAACATGCCCAGCGGCATCTGTGCCTCAGGTTGGATCAGCTCGCACTTCCCCTGCCGCAGCCGCCACATCTGGGGAGATCCGGCGTCGACGATCTGTGTCTGCCCGGTGTCGAGATCGAAGCGGAGCAGCAGCGTGGAGAGGTATACGTCTCCGTGGTAGTGGCCGTAAAGGGCCTGGTCGGCCAGGACCGCCTGGTCGGACAGGGACAGTCCGGCACGGCGGGCGTTGCGCAGGGCGTTGACGGCCAGATTGGTGAGGAGGGCCGCCTCGATCCCCTCGCCCATGCCGTTGGTGACGACGAGGGTGAGGTGATCGGCCGAGGTGGACCAGTCGAAGTTGTCGCCGTAGATCGCGTAGGCGGGTTCCAGCTGGGCACCGATGTCGTATTCCGGACGGGAGCAGGACCTGCCGGGCAGCAACTGCCACTGCATCTCGGCGGCCAGGGTCAGACGGTTGGCGCGCCGCGCCTGGAGGTAGACGTCGGTGTCACGCTCGCCGACGACGATCTCGTGGCCGAGCACTTCGGCGACGTTGGCGAGTTCCTCCTCCGCCGCGGTGTCGTAGACCTCCTGCGGCAGGACCACGGAGAGGACGCCGATGCGGTCCCCGCGCACGCTGATGGGCAGATGGGCGGTCAGCCGGCCGCCCCGGTCGTCGGTCACCACGTAGGGTTGCTGGGCGCCGAACGCTCGCCCTGGTGAGCTGTTGTGGACAGAAATCGGTTCGGCGGTGTAGGGAAGCTCGCTGACCGGTTGCAGTATGGTCATCGCGTAGTCGGCCATGAGCAGGTCGACGGAGACGGCTCCGTAGTGGGTGGCAAGGGCGCCCTGCACCGCCTGCAGCAGAGCGTGCGGCGCCGCTTGGCGCAGCGCGCGTTCCGCAGCCGTGAATCTGTCCACCGTTCAGGTACCGCCTATTCGGGAAATGAAAATGCAGAGGAGCGGGAGGGTCGTTTTGTGCCTCAGCGACTGCCAAGACGGTTGAAGACCGTGACTGTTGAGAGCGGATCCTCCGGCGGCGGCGCGACCAGCGGTCAGGGGATGGCCGCCTTCACGGCCCGCGAAGCCCTCGAAGTGCTCGAGGTGCTGTGGGGCCAGCGGCGGGACCTGGCACCGACCTCTCCCGTCTCGCCCTCTCAGCTGCGGGTGCTGTACGTCCTTGCGGACAATGACGGAATCAATCTGCGCGCCCTGGGCGAAGAACTGGGTTCGGCCCCCTCGTCGGTGAGCCGCATGTGCGACCGGCTCCACGCCCTCGATCTCATCGAGCGGGCCGCTAGTTCGGCTAGTCGAAGGGAGGTGGAACTGCGCCTGTCGGGTAGGGGTGCACGCTACCTCAGGGAGCTGAGGGCGCGTCGCGAGGCCTCGCTGGCCGAGGTGGTGGCCACCATGACGCCTGCCGAACAGGCGGCCTTCGCGCAAGGGCTGGCCTGCTTCCGTACGGCGGTGCTGCGCGGGAAGGGCGACGCAGGTTCCGAACGCGGCGAGGTGGCGGGCAGCGCTTGACGCCGCCGGGTGGGCGGTGCCCCAATAGGTTCACCGTTCTCAGTCCTCCGCTGGGGATCCCATGCGCACGTCGACCGTGAGCCCGCGTCTAGATTGCGGCCTGACGGTATTGTTGTCAAACGGCAAGGTTTTCCCCGCGGAAACAGAATCGCTCATGCGCTCGACTCCGCGAACCCTCGCCTGTGGACTCCGGCGTGCGTCGTTCCGTCGGGTTCAGCTCGCCGGGATCGGGCCGGTCACCTTTTCCAGGCGTAGCAGGTCGTGCGGGTTCAGGCCGGACAGTTCGCAGATGGCGTCCACGGCGCCCCCGCGGCGCAGGGCGGCGACCGCCTCCATTTCGGTGTCGGCCCGCGCGGCATCCAGTGCTGCTTGGGCGTCGCGCAGGCGATGAACGGCCAGCTCCAGCGAAAAGAGTTCCATGCGCGCGGATGATGCCATGCCCCGGCCTGTCCTCTCGCCGCGCGGCGTCCCTGGCCGACGCGGTAGTTGACGGCCGGCCTCGGCGCCTCCTGTGGCGGCCGCCCCCGCGCCGGCTGCTCTCTTCGGGTCCCACCGGGGTTACGAGGTGCCGCACTCTGACCGTGTAGCGCCGCACTCTGACCGTGTATCAGAGTGCCCCGGAATGTCGGCAGGTCCGGCTCGTTCGGGTGGGCGGACCGGAGGGCGGACCTTTCGAGTTCGACTCACCCGTGCGTATATTTGCCACGCGACAACAATTGGCGTGCGGTGAGCAAGTGCGACGTACGACATCGCGCACTGGGCCCGCCGCCCGCACGTGCGGGGCCGACGAGAGGGATCCGGGTGGGTATCAGCGAAGCCATGGTGCGCCGACGTGTGGCGAAGGCGTTGCGGGCGAACGCTGAAACGGTGGGCGACCGATGGGTGGAGCTGCAACTCGCGCAGGACGAGCTGAGGGCGGGCGTTGGCGAGCGGGAGCTGCGGGAGGAGTCCGACGAGCTGATCACGGCTCTGGTCGCGGGCCTTGAGGCCGACCTTCCCGTGTCCCAGGTGGTCACCTCGCATGAGGCGCTGCGCCGAGCGGTGGTTGATCTGTCGCTGCGCCGGGCACGGTGCGGTGCCACGCCGACGGCGACCTCGTTGGCCGTTCTCCTCCTCAAGGAGGCGGTGCTGGAGGTGGTGCAGAGCGCGACCGGCGATGCGGACGAACTGTTCGAGGCGGCCTTGTTGGTCAACCGATTGCTGGACGCGGCCGGGGTGCTGTCGTTCGACACGTATGTCGAGGGCCGGGAAGACATCATCCGTCGGCAGAGCCGGCAGCTGCTCGAACTGTCGACACCGGTGGTGCGACTGTGGCGGCACATCCTGGCGGTCCCGCTGATCGGCACCCTCGACACCGGGCGTACTCAGGTGGTCATGGAGAACCTGCTGCGGGCGATACAGGAACACGAGGCGCAGGCCGCGATCATCGACATCACCGGTGTGCCGACCGTGGACACGGTGGTGGCCCAGCACTTGATGCAGACGGTCAACGCCGTACGGCTGATGGGCGCGGACTGCGTCATCAGCGGCATCCGCCCGCAGATCGCGCTGACCATCGCGCAGCTGGGCATCGACCTGTCGAAGATCCTCACGCGCGCCAGTCTTGCCGACGCGCTGTCCGAGGCGATCAGACTGACGTCGGAGCCGGCCCTTGGGTGATGTCCTGGTCACCGGGCTGCTGAACGAGCTCGACGACGAGTCCGCTCCGGCCTTCACGGACGAGCTGACGCACCGCATATCGGCGGAAGGAGCTCGCGGTGTCCTGATCGACATCTCACGTCTGGAGATGGTCGACTCCTTCGTGGCGCGCATCCTGATGGAAATGACGTCCATGGCACGCCTGTTGGGGGCCAGGGTCATCGTGGCCGGTCTGCGGCCGGCGGTGGCCATCACGCTGGTGGAGCTCGGTATTGGACTCGACGGCGTCGAAACGGCCCTGAATGCCGAACAGGGCATGGCGGCTCTCGGGTGGCACCAGCGCCCGCATGCCCTGAATGCCGAACAGGGCATGGCGGCTCTCGGGTGGCACCAGCGCCCGCAGCCCCCTGAAAGGGGCACGACATGATCCGACTCGCTGACCGCACCACCTCCACCAACACTCCGTGGGCAGGGGAGGGGAACCTAGCTCCCGCACAGCTTCAGCACCAGACTCCCGCGCAGCCACACCACCAGAAGCAGGCGCCCGAGCGCCACACCCTGAGCACGGAAGAGGATCTTCTGACGATCCGGCACGCCGTTCGCGCGGCCACGGTGAGGGCGGGTTTTGGGCTCATCGATCAGACCCGGATCGTGACCGCGGCCAGCGAATTGGCCCGCAACGCCTACATCCACGGCGGCGGAGGAAACCTCACCATCGAATACCTCGGCCGCAAAGGCGGTACGGGGCTGCGCCTGACCATAAGCGACGCCGGTCCCGGCATCCCGGACGTCGAGGCTGCCCTCGCCGACGGGTTCACCACCGGTGCCGGACTGGGCCACGGGCTCGGCGGCACGCGCCGGTTGATGCACGACTTCTCGGTGCACTCCGAGGCGGGAAAGGGCACGACCGTGACCGCCACCCGGTGGACCGACCAGTGACGCTGACCGCTACCCGGGCGGTCTCCGTGCGCATCGATCACTCGAGCGCGGTGCACCTGGCCGCCGCCGCGGCCCGCTAGCCGGTCGAACAATGCGGACTGCCCGGCTCGCTCCCGGACCAGGCCCGCCAAGGTCCGCTCCCGCCTCGTCCTGCCGGTCGCGGACGTGCCCGTATCCCCCGCATCAAAGGGCAGGCCCACACCTTCGGCCCTCCGGCCCGCAGATTCCCCCAACGCCCCCACACCGGAGGCCGATTAACAACCTCGGCGGCACCCGCCCACCCACACCCGGGACGAGAGGGACCACCGGGCCGCACCCGCGTACGAGACGGGAGGGGACGTGAGGGTATGTGCGCACGGAGCACCGAGCGCGCTGTAGCAAAATTGTCCGCGAGGCGTGGCGAACAGTGGATGGCGAGTACGCACATACCCCCGCGGCCCCGCACCCAAGAACCGAACCCAAGGCGCAGACGCCCACGCGCCGACTCCCTCATGGCCGAGCACCGCCACCTCAAGCACGAACTGACCGAGACCAACGGCGGCGCCCTGGCCCTGTACGTCCAACTCGAAGAGCAGAATGAGCAGTTGCGCCAGGCGGATGGCACCATGCTGACTCGAAGGAGGCTGCGGCACCGATGGCTCGCTGACCACCACGGTCACCGACGGCCAGGGCAACCGTATCCAGGCGACCCTGCTGACCATCCTCACCGCCAGCGCACGTGAGCAGCGGCGTCCACGCTGACCAAGGGGCGGACCAAGGGGCGGATACGAGTGTCTTCGGCGAACGGGCCCTCCGGGCCGACCCCGGTAGCGAACTCAGCGCCCCATGTCCGTGGCGTCAACCGCCCCCGTGGCGTCGGTGAACGATCGCAGACCCGCCACCAGCGCCTCACGCTGCGCCGCCGGGACGTGCTGAAGCACGCTGCGGATGGCCCGGAAACGGCGCTCGGACAGAGCGTCCAGCATTTCGCGGCCGCGCGCGGTCAGCGTCAGCCCGATTTCCCGGCGATTGGTCGTGGCACGGTGGCGCATGAGCAGCCCCGCCGCCTCCAGCCTGTCGCAGAGCCTGCTGACCGTGGGGGGAGCGGCGCCCACCCTCTCCGCCATTCCGGTGAGATTGATCCCCGGACACCGGTGGGTGATCAGCAGGGCCTGCAGCTGCAAACTCGACAGCCGGGGATCGGCTGCCTTGGCGGCCTCGCTCCAGACCTCCACCAGGGCTTCCGCGTGTTCAGACACCTGCCGGGCAAGCACATTCAGGGATTCGTCCGACGATGCCGCGCGGTCCATGTGGCCGTCACTCCCATTGAACAGGTGCCCATTCCCTTCAGGACGTTCTCACCCGCCCCACGCGGCGCTTCCTGAAACGGTCCACAGTCAACGTGCCCTGTCTGACGAACTTATTCTCGTTCGCACCATCTTTCACATGCAAACTTTTCCGGGCCGACAGACAGGCCTGCCGGTAGCCCCGTCGGTTTCGCGGTCAACGGCGTGAGAGGCCCTTTGCAGTGCCGGGTCACATGCCCTCCTCCGCCTGCGCCCACTCATGGACCACCCACCCGGGTGACAAATTTCCGGCATCCGTGAGCAGTAGAACACCGCCATCGTGACACGCAGAAAATGTGTCACGGCGATGGTAGACATCTGGGATCATGGTGGCTAACGTCTTACCCGTAGCCAGGAGATCGAGAAGGCGCGGCAGACATGAACTGCCGTGCATGCAGGACCAGTAGGTAGTGGCACGGCGGTGGAGTGGCGGGGCCGAAAGGATCTCGGGGTCCCTTCACTGACTGCCGGGCCGGGCGGCTCAACGGGGCCGCCAGTACGCAGGAACCAGCAGGTGCAGGATCAGGAAGAAGACAGGAAGAAGAGAAGGAGGCAGACGCCATCAGGATCGCCCGGGCGAGAACGTAGTCGGTCCGGGTGCCGCAGGCCCCAGAACGGAAGGTGGTCCCACGGTTACGCACAAGCGATCCCCGCATACATCCCCCTCTTCCGAGAGGGCGAGCGGAAAGAGAACGCCGGCGCAGCAGTAAGCCGGCAGATGGTGTTCAAATCCCCAGGGGCTCTGGTGCCGTATGGCACCAGAGCCCCTCGACGCGTTCCCACGAGAATTGCCCGCGGCCCATGCGCACCTCCGTGCACTTGTCGCCAGGGCACTGTGGTTCGCCTGCACTTCCATGATCTGGACACCGCCTACACCGCCTACGCCGACCGCAGTGCGTCAGAGCTGAACGCCGAGTGGAGCCGAGGCTCGGGTGTACTCGAACACCCGGGCCACAGAGGGATGGAGCGGGCCGCGGAGGAGGAAGGCGGCGCCGTTGCGCAGGGTCTCCAGGCGGGCCTGCAGCAGCGCGCGGACGCCGACGCAGTCGCAGAAGGTCACCTCGGCCATGGTGATCAGAATCCGATCGGGATGAGCATCAAGGCAGGCGCGGACAGCTTCGTACAGGGCGCCGACGGTCCCCAGATCTATCTCGCCCGCCAGGCGAATCGTGTGCTGCCCTGCCACTTGCACCGTCTCCGCATGCAGTTCCACTGACGCGTGAAGAATGTGGATCACTTCCCCTTCTCGGTAAGGAGTCACGCCCTCCGGACTTCCGCGTATAGCCGGAAACGCCGAAGCCACACCTGTCGGGCCAAGGTCACCGCCGCACGGGTGAAGGGGTGGTCCCTTGAGCGAATCCGTTACGGCTGCGTCGACCGCGTGCAACGGGGGAGGCGGCTACGGCGCGCTTTGCCCAGGCCGTCTCCCGCGATCTGCGTCTGCTCCGCAAGGCCCGTGACGAGCTCGGTGTGCCGCTGGTCATAGGTTCCTGCGGGCATCCGGATGCGACGTGGGGATGGACTGTGCCGCCGCCATGGCTCGTACGATCGCAGCCGGGGGAAAGCGAACTTCAAGCTCGGCCTGATGCACGCCGATCAGCCCGCCGGCCGCGCCAGACCGCGGAACCACGGCCCGGCAAGAAGGGGGATGCCTGCCGGACCTCTACACGTTCCGGGTTGCAGACCGCTTCCGCCTCACATGGCGCCGGTACGAGCGGGCCCCCGGAGAGACCGCCGCAGCGGGAGATCGTTGACGGCATCCCGTACATCGCCGACAACGCCTACGTGTCACCGGCAGCGATCCACTCCTACCATTACGCTGCAGTACGAACTTGGCCGCCCAGAACCCGAGTTGGACGTCAGCCCGCCGCCAGCACCCGCTCCAGCCAGGAACGCCGGGCCTGCCACGCTGCCCGGCTGATCGCCGCGTCCGGGACCACCAGGTCGAACGTGTGGTAACCACCGGCCCACACATGGAGCTCGGCAGAGCCGCCGGCCCGCCAGATGCCGTCGGCGTACGCCACGGCCTCGTCGCGCAGCGTCTCCGCGGAGCCGACGTCGATGAAGGCGGGCGGCAGTCCGGACAGATCCGTGGCGCGGGCAGGCGCGGCGTAGGGCGACACGTCCGGGCCCCCGCACTCGGAACCGAGCAGGGCCTTCCACCCGAAGCCGTTCCAGCCGCGGTCCCAGACATCGACACCGTCCATCTGATGGGCCGAAGCAGTGTCGTTGCGGTCGTCGAGCATCGGGCACATCAGCCACTGCCCGACCAGCCGCGGACCGCCCTTGTCGCGCACCGACAAACTCAGCGCGGCGGCCAGGCCACCACCGGCACTCGTCCCCGCGACGACGATCCGGTCCGCGTCCACGCCGAGTTCGGCCGCGTGTTCAACGGTCCACAGCAGCCCGGCGTAGACATCGTCGAGCGGTGCGGGATGTGGATGCTCCGGCGCGAGCCGGTACCCCGCAGAGATCAGCGACGCCCCGAACCGCTCGGCCTCGTCCAGCAGTTGTTCGAGGAAGAACAGGTGCCGCGGATCGCCGCTGAAGTAGCCGCCGCCGTGTACGAAGTAGATGACCGGGCGCGACGCGGCCGGACCCGAAACTCCGACAGGCGTGCAGATCAGCAGCTCCGCCTCTGAGGTGTTTGCGGTACCCGAGGTACCGGACACCCCCGGGACCGAGCGCGACGTCACCTCGAACCGCCCGCCCCGCCGCAGTTCGTCGAGCGTCGGCACCTCTGCGGCGTCCTCGGCCCGGACCTTCGGCAGCCGCTCCAGGCTCATCGGTCCCGAACCGGCCTCCTGCACGGCGCGGTATCCGTCCAGCAGCGCCGCATCGAAAGGTATTGCCGCCATCAGTCCGCCTTCGTCAGAATTCGCGCGCCACCCTCGGGATGGCGATCGTGTGCTCCGTGCTCCGTGCTCCGTGCTCCGTGCTCCGCATGCGCGCCTCGCGCTCCATCGCTGGAAGCGAGAGTCCAGCCGCCGGGGCAGTGTAGATCTTGGTCGACGTGGCCGGCCGTCCCCAGACTTTGTGGCACGGACAGTCAGCGGAACAAGCGGAAGAACCCGCGCACCTGCTCGACCAGCGACTCCGGTTGCTCCAGCGCGGCGAAGTGGCCACCGCGCGGTAGCTCCTCGAACCAGCGCAGGTCGGTGAACCGCAGTTCGGCCTCCCGCCTCGACGGGCGGGTGATGTCGCGCGGGTAGACCGAAAGCCCGGACGGCGCCGTCACCTTGTCCCGGAAGTCGGCGAAGCTCTCCCAGTACAGGCGCGCCGACGACGTGGCCGACGCGGTGAACCAGTAGACCGAGATCTCGTCGAGGATCGTCTGCCGCGACAACGCGTTTTCGGGATGGCCGTCGTTGTCCGTCCACGCCCAGAACTTCTCGGCGATCCAGGCGGCCTGCCCCGCCGGGGAGTCGGTGAGGCCGTAGCCGAGCGTCTGCGGCCGGGCCGCCTGGATCGCCGAGTACCCGCGCCCTGCGCGCCGCATCTCCGTCTCCGCCTCAAGATTCGCCAGCTCCCCGGGCGTCGGGTCGTCGAACGCGCCCGCCGCCACGGATCCCAGGTTCAGGTGCACGCCTGCGACCCGCTCGGGCGCCACCTCGCCCAGCGCCCCGGACACCGCCGAACCCCAGTCACCGCCCTGGGCGCCGTACCATTCGTAACCCAGCGAGACCATCAACGTGTCCCAGGCGCGGGCGGTGCGAGTGATGCCCCACCCGGTCGTCGACGGCTTGTCGCTCCAGCCGTATCCGGGCAACGACGGTGCGACCACGTGGAACGCGTCCGCCGGGTCACCGCCGTACGCGCGCGGGTCGGTGAGCGGCCCGAGGACCTCCAGGAACTCGAGCACCGACCCCGGCCACCCGTGCGTGATTACGAGCGGGAACGCGTCCGGCTCCGGCGAGCGGGCATGCAGGAAGTGGATGCCGAGGCCGTCGATCGTGTCGCGGTACTGGGGGAACACGTTCAGCCGCTCGGAGAACCCGAAGTCGTACTCCTCGGCCCAACTGCGGCAAAGCTCCTGCGCGTACGCCAGCGGCACCCCCTGTGACCAGTCGTCCACCGGCTCGCGCTCGGGCCACCGTGTCCGCCGCAAACGTGCACGCAGATCCGTGATCTCGGCTTCGGTGATGCTGACCTCGAATGGCTCGGCGGACATGGCAGGACTCCTTACTGGTCAAGAATGGTCAAGGCGTTGTCGGATCGGACGCAGGCGGACCGTCATCGCGGACCCCCTCGCGTGACGTCGGGTTGGGGGCGGCGATCGGCGGCAGGGCGCCGGGTCAGGCTGATGATGAGTCCGGCCAGGGGGAGTGCCGCGAGGGCGGCGAGGGCCACCGGCTCCGGCACGATGCCGGACAGACCCGCGGCAGCGGCCGGACCGATCCCGCCACCCAGGGCGTTCATGAAGTTGAGCAGACTCTGTGCGGTGTCGCGGTCGTCCACGGCGACCAGGTCCGGCGCGAGGCTCACCAGTACGGCTTGCGCGCCGGCGAACCCGCACACGGTCAACGCCGTCCCGACGACAACGGGGGTCGGCCCGGGGAAGATCGCGACCACGAGCACACCGACGACGGTGAGTGCCGCAAGCCCGGCCGACATCTGCCAGCCGGTGAACCGGCCGGTCAAGGCGCCGACCAGCCGCCCGGCCAGTACCGAGCAGACGGCGGCCGGGACCAGGAGCACGCCGGCTTTCAGGGGGCCACCGCCCGTGGCCTGCTCGATCAGGGACGGGGCGCGGAACAGCACCCCGTAATAACCGGCGAAGACGGTCCCGCCGACGAGCCCGGCCGCCAGGAAGCCGCGGGAGGCGATCACCCGCCGTGGTACGAACCCGTCGGGAGTACTGCGCACGTGCCGCCACAGTCCCAGGGCGGCGAGCGCCCCGGCGGCGGCCACGACGAGCGTGACCGGGGCGGGCAGGCCGACCGAGTGTGCCTGCAGCAACGTGATCAAGGAGCCGGCGAGTACCGACAGCATGGCTGCGCCGACGACATCGAGTCGCCCGGCGGAGCCGTGGCGCTCGCCGCTGCCGTTCCTGCTACTACCGCTGCCGCTCCGCGTCAGCGCATGCCTGCTCGGCCATGCGGCCAGCAGGAGGGGCAGCGCGAGGACCGGGATGGCGAGTACGGCACGCCACCCGAGCCATGCGGTCACCGCCCCGCCCAGCAGCGTCCCGCATGCCGACGCCGTCGCGCTGGCGGCCGCGATGATTCCAAGGGCGCGGATCCGTTGCCGGCGGGGAAGGGCGGTGGCCGCGGCAAAGACGGCGATCACGGTCGCGCCCGCCCCGGCGCCGCCGATGAGCCGGCCCGCGATCACGACGGCCAGTGTCGGCCCGGCTCCGGCGACCACGGAGCCCGCGGCGAGCGTCACGACCCCGGCGACGAGGACCTGGAAGGGGTTCCAGCGGACCAGCAGCCGACCCGCGACCGGCATTGCGAGCGCGGAGGTCAGCGACCACGCGGCAAGAATCCACGCGGTGGCCCCGAACGGCACCGAGAGCGCGCGGCCGATGGCCGGCAGAGCCACCGAGGGTGCTCCCAGTGCCACGTACATCGGCAGCACCAGCACCCCCAACGTCAGCCCCAGCCGACTCCCGTCCGGGGCGCGGGCTCGCTCCAGCGCCGGGGCCCCTCCAGACGTGATCCTCTGCGGCGTCGTCCGCTCCTGGCGCTGGGCATGATGTGACATGCTAAGCCTCCCTTGCGTGTAACATTACGGAGCAGGGAGGAGACACGTCAAATGCAGGATGCGTATCACAGCCCGTTGGTGGTGCAGGCGGCCGTCGACCTGGCCAACACCTTGAGGCCGATCAAGGGGGAGGACGCGCTGGAGACTGTGGAGCAGCTCCGTGACTTCCTTGACGACCACCCCGCGGCGGAGTCGCCGCGCTCTGCCGCGAACGGAGGGGCCGGTCCGCGGCATCTCACCCCAACCGACCTGGCGGAAGTCCGCGGGGTGCGCGAGACGGTGCGTGAGGTGCTCGAACGGGCGAGCACGGACGCGGTCGAAGCTGCGGCTCTGATCAACGACGGTCTACGTAGGAACCGCGCCACCCCGGTACTGCGCCATGGCGACGACCGCTGGTGGACCGAGGTGACCTCCGACACCGACCGCTGCGCGGCACACCTCGCCGCGACCACGCTCAGCGCACTGGCCTCCGTGATGGCCACGCTCGGCCCCGCTCGTCTCGGCGTATGCGCCGGGTCGGCCTGCCGGGCCACTTTCGTGGACCTCTCGCGCAACGGCTCGAAGCAGTACTGCACCCGAACCTGCGCACACCGAGCCAGCGTCGCGGCCTACCGAAGCCGACGCAGCCCGCGTTGAGCGCCGGGGCCCCCTGATCCCCTGGGGGAGTTCCTCGCGATGCGATCTGCATCGCCGCGAGGCCCCACCAGTCCGACCCTGCGTGTGCTCTCGCGCGAGCGACGACAGCGGCGATTTGGGGTGACTCGCCCTTTTCCTCATCCCTCAGCTGCTCTGGGTGTACGTCGTCCTCTACAACATCTTCTGAATCGGCCACCCGATCAGGCAAAGAACCTGGTCAGATGTTCCGGACCCGGCAGTTCAGGTTCGCTTGGCTCGGCGCCCCGGGGAGGTACGGAGGGAGACATCCCGACACCGCGCGCGGCGCAGAGCCAGTGCCGCAACAGGCAGCGTTTGCCCTTACCGGCGGGCGGTCTCCTGCACACTGAGCAGCAACCCGTCCTCCATCACGGCCGTCACCACCCGCACGCCCAGGCCAGCGCCGTTCACGCTGTGGCGCTCCAGGAACCGGTACACCTTGGGGGTGACGCTGGTGATCTCCTCGACTTCGATCGACAGTCCAGGCTGGCTGCCGCCCGCACTGCGCAGGGATCCTCGCAGCGTCTCAAGGTCGAGGATCGCTCCATCCGTCGTCACGAGCACGAAGGCGTCGTGGTGCGCGCTCAGAAATGCGTCGAGGCTTTCAGCGTCTCCATCCCTCAGCCACGCGGTCAACTGGTGATGGTGCCGGACCAAGAAGTCACCGTTCATGCCCCAACTATGGCAGTGATGAGGATCTGTGGATTCGGCCGGTGATGCTCTTCCTTCCCCAGCTAGTAGCTGTCGGCAACGAGGATCGGGGGCGTCGGTAGGAACCGTTTCATCAGCCGCAAGGAACGGTCAGGGCTTCGTAGCCGCAACGGGGCCGCCGCCGTCTCGGCTGGGCATGGCGCGATCTTTGCTTGTCGAAGCGTGAGGAGCCCGTACCCAGGCGTCGGGTAAATCCGTTTGCGTCCCCGGCAGCCTGACCTACTCTGTCGGAGGTCATGTGCGGCGGGGCCCCTGCCTCACCATTCGGCGCTCGGCGTCGATGTGTACCGCGTGCCCGGCCGGGAGGAGGTGGGAAACATGGACTGGAACTGGACAACGAGTGTTGCGGCCATAGTTGCCCCCGGCCGTGTGCCCCCGTTCGGCGCGCGGTAGGACTCTTAGCCCCCTTTGCGGCACCTCATGGTGGTGTCCGCTGCTCTCGCGATCCCTTGTGTCGCGTCCCGGGGTGCAGGACCGCGCGTCTGCTCCTACACCTCCGACGCAGAAATGTGATCGCCTTGACCAAGCAGTCCTCCCCTGGGGACACCGTGCCCACGCCGGCCCCCCACACCACCGCGCACGCGGCTGAGTTGCCCGATCCGAAGCGGTGGTGGGCTCTCGCCGTCATCGCAGGCGCCCAGCTCATGGTGATTCTCGACGGCACGATCGTGAACATCGCCCTGCCCTCCGTCCAGAACGGACTGGGCATGTCGGATGCGAACCGGCAGTGGGTGATCACCGCATACTCCCTGGCCTTTGGCGGCCTGCTCCTCCTCGGCGGCCGGATTGCCGACCTGGTCGGCCGTAAACGCACCTTCATGATCGGCCTGGTCGGATTCGCCGCCGCCTCCGCGCTCGGCGGCGTGGCCGACGGTCCCGGGACGCTGTTCGCGGCGCGGGCCCTGCAAGGGGCCTGCGCCGCGATCCTGGCCCCCTCCGCGCTGTCACTGCTGACGACGACGTTCACCGAACCTGCCGAGCGCGGTAGGGCGTTCGGGATCTACGGCGCGCTCGCCGGGGGCGGCAGCGCCATCGGGCTGCTGGTGGGCGGCCTGCTCACGGAGTACGCGACCTGGCGCTGGTGCCTGTACGTCAATGTCCCCATCGCGCTGGCCGCCCTCGGCGGCGCGCCGGCTCTCCTCAAGGACAGCCCTGGCCGGCGCGGGGTGCGCCTCGACATCCCCGGCGCGCTGCTCGCCTCCGGCGGACTCGTGGCGATCGTGTACGCCTCCAGTGACGCGGAATCCGCCGGTTGGGCCGACCCGTTGGTCCTGACCCTGTTTGCGGCCGGTGTGGTCCTGCTCGCCGTCTTCGTGTGGTGGCAGTCCCACGCCAAGCATCCGATGCTGCCGCTGCACATCGTCAGAGACCGCACCCGTGCGGCGGCGCTCGCGACGATGGGCCTGGCCACCGTCGCCATGTTTGGCGCCTTCTTGTTCCTGACCTACTACCTCCAGGCCATCCTCGACTACTCACCCCTACGGACCGGACTGGCGTTCCTGCCGATGTCCGTCACGATCGTCATCGGCGCGACACAGATCGCCGCCCGGCTCTTGCCCCACACCGCCCCACGAAACCTGATGGCCCCCGGCATGCTCCTCGCGGCCGCCGGCATGCTGCTCCTGACCCGCCTGAGTATGAACTCCGCCTACGCCACCGGGGTGTTGCCCGCGCTGGTGCTGCTCGGCCTGGGCATGGGACTGACGTTCATGCCGGTCTACGCGACGGCGACCGCCGGGGTCGCCCCGCAGGACGCCGGAGTGACGTCCGCGACCGTCTCCACCTTCCAGCAGATCGGCGGCTCCCTGGGCACCGTCCTGTTGAACACGATCGCGTCGTCCGCCACCACCCGTTACATCGACGCCCACCCGTCCCGGAGCCGGGGCCCGGGCCCGGGGGAGGGGGAGGGTATGGTGCACGGCTTCACCATCGCGGCCTGGTGGTCGGCGGGCGTCCTGCTCCTTGCAGCGCTGGTCGCGGCCATGGCCAAGACGCCTGAGAAACCCTGACGAAGTGATCTCCGAGATCGTTGGCCCACTCCGGACCGGATGGTGTTCCAGGGCATCCCGTTCGCGCTCCACACCGGGATCGCCTGAGAGCACGTGGCGCTTGCTCTGTCTTCGTTGGACGGCCAGCTCGGGCAGAACCGACGGGCGGCGTGTGGAGTAAGTCCCGGCCGCGGAGGGAGCTGTGGCCAGGAGGTGAAGGAGGACGAGCCAGGCGGCTGGGTATCCCGTGTGCCGTGAGCGTGACGCAGCCGTCCATGAGATGTCGAAGAAACGCCGTCCGGCCAAGGCCGCGGCGTCACGCTGAAGTGCGCGTAGGCCCCGGGGCGCGATGCTGCTGGAAAGGCGGGGCGCCCCTCCGTCCCCGGTGCCAAGACCGGCCAGGCGAAGGCCGCCGCCCGCATCCGGCTGGCCGCCGAGGCACAGGCGGCGATACCCGGGCGGAAAGCCGGAGAGGTAGCTGCCGAACTCGCCGACGAGCACGGCCATTCCGTCGACACCTGGAAGCGAGCCATCCCCAAAGGCCCGCAAGCAGGCCCAGGAGTAGGGGCCGCGTCCTCGACCATCGACAGGTGGATCTCCGGCACCGTGGTGACCGCCCACGCCGAGTACGGCGTACGCACCGGGACGGCGTCGCCCGCCTCGCGCGCAAAAGCCAAGGGCAGGCGCCTTTTTTCGTGCGTCTAGAAGAAGCCGAGCTTCTTCGGCGAATACGACACCAGAAGGTTCTTCGTCTGCTGGTAATGCTCCAGCATCATCTTGTGCGTCTCACGGCCGATACCGGACTGCTTGTAGCCCCCGAACGCCGCGTGGGCCGGATATGCGTGGTAGCAGTTCGTCCACACGCGGCCCGCCTGGATCGAACGGCCCGCCCGATATGCCGTGTTGATGTCACGCGTCCACACCCCGGCCCCGAGGCCGTAGAGAGTGTCGTTGGCTAGCTTGATGGCGTCGTCGAAGTCGTTGAAGGACGCGACCGAGACGACCGGACCGAAGATCTCCTCCTGGAAGACCCGCATGCGGTTGTCACCCTCGAAGATCGTCGGCTGGACGTAGTAGCCACCGGCCAGTTCGCCGTCGTACTCCATGCGCTGACCTCCCGTCAGGACCTTTGCGCCTTCCTGCTGGCCGATGTCCAGGTAGGAGAGGATCTTTTCCAACTGGTCGTTGGAGGCCTGCGCGCCGATCATGGTCTCGGTGTCGAGCGGATGCCCGGCCTTGATCTGCTCGGTCCGCGCGATCGCCGCCTCGAGGAACTCGCCGTAGTGCCCGCGCTGCACCAACGCCCGCGACGGGCAGGTGCACACCTCTCCCTGATTGAGTGCGAACATGGTGAAGCCCTCAAGAGCCTTGTCCCGGAAGTCGTCGTTCGCGGCCCACACGTCGTCGAAGAAGATGTTCGGCGACTTGCCGCCCAGCTCCAACGTCACCGGCTTGATGTTCTCCGAGGCGTACTGCATGATCAACCGCCCCGTCGTCGTCTCCCCGGTGAACGCGACCTTGGCGACGCGCGGACTGGAGGCCAGCGGCTTGCCCGTCTCGACACCGAACCCGTTGACGATGTTGACGACCCCCGCCGGCAGCAGGTCGGCAACCAGACTCATCCAGTAGTGGATGGAGGCCGGCGTCTGTTCGGCGGGCTTGAGGATGACGGCGTTCCCTGCGGCCAGCGCCGGCGCCAGCTTCCACGTCGCCATGAGGATCGGGAAGTTCCACGGAATGATCTGCGCGACGACGCCGAGCGGTTCATGGAAGTGGTACGCGATGGTGTCCTCTTCGACCTCGCTCAGCGACCCCTCCTGCGCGCGGATGACACCCGCGAAGTAACGGAAGTGATCGATGGCAAGCGGAATGTCGGCTGCCAGGGTCTCGCGGATGGGTTTGCCGTTCTCCCAGCTCTCGGCGACCGCGAGCTGTTCGAGGTTGGCCTCCATCCGGTCGGCGATCTTCCGCAGTACGTCTGCGCGTTCGGTGACGGAGGTGCGCCCCCAGCCGGGCGCCGCCGCGTGCGCCGCGTCGAGAGCCCGCTCGACGTCCTCCGCGGTGCCACGGGCGATCTCGGTGAAGGGGCGGCCGTTGACCGGGCTCGGGTTCTCGAAGTACTGGCCGCGAGCAGGCGCCACGTACTCGCCGCCGATGAAGTGGTCATACCGCGACTGGTAGCCGACGATCGCGCCCTCGGCGCCGGGCGCTGCGTAACGGGTCATGGTGGCTGACCTCCCGGAAAAGGCTGCCCGCCGTCGGACAGCTCTCGCCCGGAGGCTAGGAGCACGGAGGTTGCATCGACGTTGCAAGCATCCGCGGGGTGCGGGGTGCGGGGTGCGGGGTGTCGGGTGGCCGACGATGGGTGCCCCTCGCGCCGCCGTCCGCGCATCGGCTACGCGAACTCGCGACCCGGTGAGGCAAGTTCGGCGTCGAGCTCCCTCAGCCGCGCCAGCACCGGCGCGGTCGGACGCAGCGCGCCCAGAGCCCGCCACACCGTGAGATCGTCGTCCCCCCACGGTGCGCGCACCCAGTCCGCAAGCAGGTCCGGGTCATTGCGGTCGACGAGTGCCGCCCGCACCTGATCGGCCAGTCGTCGGCGCATCCGCACCAAGGCCGGGGCCTGCGACTGTGGAAGCAGTGGCCCCGTGTACGCCGCGGCTGCCGCCGTCACCGCTCCCGCTCCGAGGCGACGCTCGACGACATCGGCGTCACACTCGACGAGCGCCGCCAGTCGGTACGGCCGTGAGCGCAACAACTCGGGCCCGAGGATCCGCCGCAGCCGGGCCATCTCGGCCCGCAACGTCACCTGCGACACGGACTCGTCCTCATACAGCGCGCACAACAACTCGTCCCCTGTCAGCCCCTCCGGATGACGGGCCAACAGCACGACGATCTCGCTGTGTCTCCGGCTGAGCCGAACCTTGCGCCCACCGGCGATCAACAACGCCTCGTCCCGCCCTAGGACAGCCAGCTCCACCGTCTCACCAGCAGTCACCGGCGGTGCCAGCAGGGCAAGTTGAGATTCGGCGGAACGTGCCACAGCCTGCACGAACGCCAGGCTGTGGGGATGTGCCAGACCGTCCCCACCCGTGATGTCCACCGCGCCGATCAGCCGCCCCGTGCGCGGATCGTGTACGGGGGCCGCCGCGCACGTCCACGGCTGGACCCGCCGCATGAAGTGCTCGGCGGCGAAGACCTGCACCGGTCGGTCCACGGCGACCGCCGTCCCCGGTGCGTTCGTTCCCATGGCGGACTCCGCCCACCGAGCTCCCGGCACGAAGTTCATCCGACCGGCCCGCCGTCGCGTCAGCGCATGGCCCTCGACCCACAACAATCTGCCCTGCGCGTCGCACACGGCGAGGAGATGCTCTCCGTCAGCCGCGAAGGTACCCATCAGCTCACGGAACAGCGGCATCACCCGCGCCAGCGGATGCTCCGACCTATAGGTGCCGAGGTCACCGTCGGTCAGTTCCACCGGCGCGCCACCCGCCTCGGGGCTGACCCGAGCCCTGGCCGACCTGCGCCAGGAATCGGCGACCACCGAACGCACCGGCAGGGAGATCGTCCCTGCCTCGGTGAACCTCTCATGCGCCCGACGAAGCATCCTCGTCCGCTCGGCCGGGTCAGCGCCTGCCTCCAAGGCCACCCATGGCTCGGTCAAAACGGCCTCCCGGGACGGCGATGCGGTGCTGCCATCGTCGCCCCGGAGCCGTGCGCCGACAAGGACGCGGTACGCAGGTGGGCCCCTGAAAGCAAAGAGCCAACGGCTTCCTTACGCTGATGGTCCCGCAGTCACCGGCGCGATCAGGCGAAGTTGACGAGGCGTAGGTACCGCGACCAGTCCCAGTACGGGCCGGGGTCCGTATGGTCCGCTCCGGGAACCTCACTGTGTCCGATGATGTGCTCGCGGTCCTTGGGGATGCCGTACTTCGCGCAGATGGCGGCAGTCAGCGCTGCGGACTGCTCGTACATCGCGTCGGTGAAGTACTCGGGTTTGTCGACCCACCCTTCGTGCTCGATTCCGATACTGCGTGTGTTGTAGGTCCAATTGCCCGCATGCCAGGCGACGTTGCGCTCCCGTACGCACTGGGCGATGTGGCCGTCCTTGGAACGCACCACGTAGTGGGCCGAAACCTTTTTTGCCGGGTTCTGGAAGATGCCGATGGCATCCGCGTACGTCTCCTGTGTGACGTGGATGACCACATAGTCGATGGGATATGTACTGGGGCGACTGGCGGCGGTGTAGTTGGAGCTGCTGGCCGGCTTCCACTCGGCCAGGGGGTAGTCGACCGCACGGGTCTGGGCGGTCGCGCGCACGGCCGGCAGGAGAGCCGCGGGCGCGGCGACGGCGGCCGCGCCCTGCAGCAGTCGGCGTCGGGAGGGGAAGCGTCTTGCCTGGTCCATGACTTGCCTGCCTCTCGGTGGGGGGGGAACGGCTGGACTGGCGCTGTACTTGAGGGATCCACTGAACCAATGGCGCCCTGGTTCGGGCGGGCATCACATCGCAGTGGCAGCAACACCGAACACGGAGCGGGAAGGGTGCCGCCCTGCCGAAAGGCGCTGGGTTCTAGGAGGTGTACGGGGCCGATCCAGGGGGCAACGTGGCGGCCGACTCCCGCAGCTGCGCGTGCAGCCCCCGGTGAGTTTCCCGCTTCGGCAGCCAATCCTTGCGGATCTTGGCCACGCATGTGTAGTTGGTGTCGCAGACGTTGGCGACCGGGGACTCGACGGTCTGGGTTGCGAACTGATAGGCGTCCATCTCGCTGAAGCCGTAGTCACGGACCAACCACTGCACCAAGTCGAGCTGGGATATGCGGAACGCGTCCTCGAGCGGCCGTGCCGAACCGGTCGAGATGATATGGGTGTCGGACTCCAGCCGTGGCCAGGGTGTGGTCACCCCTTTGAGCAGCTCGACGATCACCACGCTGTTCATGGCGCACTCCACGGCGACCCCGCACGTCTCGCCTTCGCCCTGCCGGGCGTGCCCGTCGCCGAGACTCAGTAGCGCGCCTTCGACATTGACGCCTAGGTAGCAGGTCACGCCGGCGCGCATCTCGGGCGTGTCCATGTTGCCGCCGTGCGCGTCGGGCACGAGCGCCGAACGAACCTCCAGGTTCGCGGGTGCGACGCCGACCGTCCCGTGCATGGGGTCCATGGGCAGGTCGATGTGAAAGTCCCCGTCCCTGGCACTGAACCGCGCCGTTCGACGGGCCCGGTCCAGCTGCCAGATCCAGACGGTTTCCGGCAGCGGAGCCTGGAGCGAAGCGGTGGAGTGGGTCGAAGTGAGGGCGCCGAACAGAGGAACCGTCGTGGAAGCCGCCCAGTCGCGGGCAGGTTCGATGGACACGAAGTGCACGGCGACGGTGTCGCCCGGCTCCGCTCCTTCCACGTAGAACGGGCCCGTCTGCGGATTCAGGAAGGGAAATTCGCAGACCTCGGAGACCAGATCCTTCTCCGAGCGCACGTTCCCCGCGAAGCAGTCCTCCGTGAACAGGTCGAGAACGGTGCCCGGAGCGATGCGGGCCACGGGCGGGGCGCCGCCGAAGGTCCAGGCGTACTCGCCCGGTTCGGGCCTCAGGGTCAGGACGCGGGGTTCGCTCATTTCGGTTTTTGCTCCGCTCTGGCCGCTGGGCCATCTGCTCGGCCGATCGGGCCGCCGTGGTTGCACGTGTTCCTCGGGGTTACGAGAACTGCGCGGGCCGGTGACGCCGCCTCAGCTTCGATGAGGTGACGGCTGGCCTCCCGTGAATTACGTTACGTCGCTAGCCGGTTGAGGCGGAAGGCGGTGGCTCTGATCTGTGTATAGCAGCGTGGTTGTGGATATCTCCGCCACTCGATCGGGGGAGAGGGTGGCAGGGAGGGGTGGTAGCCGGCCCCACAGCCGGGCGTGGGTCAGGTCCCCCGACATGTCAACCGACCACCGGCTATCGGCAACCGCCGACTATCGACCCGGCTCCGCGCTAGGCCCCGCCCCGACGCCGGCGCTCACTCCCACCGGATCGTCAAGCACCGCTCGCGCCACCGAGTGCGCCGCGCCCAGCAGCGGGCCGTCCGGGCCGAGACCGGAGACCGTAACTCCGCAAGCCCGTCCTGCCGTGCGGTCCGTCAACTCGTGCTCCAGCGCGGGCAGCAGCCACGGCGCAAGGCGCGACAGCGCTCCGCCGAGCACCACGGCCCGCGGGTCCAGCAGGTTCACGGCACCGGTGAGAGCAATCCCCAGGGCCTCCCCGGCGCCGCGCAGCGCTCGTCGGACCACAGCATCGCCTGCGGCAGCGCGCTCGGCGAGTAGTTCGCTCCGCTCGGCACCAGGTTCCAGGCCCGCCGCCCGCAGCACGGCTTCCTCACCGGCGTACTGCTCCAGACAGCCATGCCCGCCACAAGGGCAGGCCGGACCATCAGGCCGCACGGGCACATGTCCCAGCTCGCCGGCGAAGCCGTGCGTACCTCGCAGTACCTGGCCGTCGACCACGAGCGCGGCACCGATGCCGATCTCCGCCGAGACATGGAGGAAGTCGTCGGGGGTCTCCTCGCCGAGCCACAGCTCCGCGAGCGCGCCGAAGTTGGCTTCGTTGTCCACCGCCAGTGGCATCTCGGTGGGGACGAGTTGGCCCAGATCGATGCCGTGCCAGCCCAGGTTGGGTGCACGAACGACTGTCGGTGTGCCGCGGGTCACAAGGCCCGGGACCGCCACCGCCAGCCCCGCGGGAGTCAGGCCGGCCGCTCGGGCCTCAGCGCTCACCTGCTCCACCAGGAGCATGAGTTCTTCCAGTACCGGTACGGGTGACCGCCCGCGGTTGGGGGCGGGGCGTGTAACACGAGCGCGAACTTCTCCGCGCAGATCGACCGCGCATGCGGCGAGATGGTGGACACCCACCTCCGCGCCGATGCCGACCGGTCCCCGCGCGCTCACGGCGAGGGCGGACCCGGGGCGCCCCACTCGCCCAGGGCGCTCCGGACCCAGCTCGTCCAGCAACCCTGAGCGGATCAGCTCGTCCACGAGCGTGGAGACCGCAGCACGCGTGAGCCCGATGTGCGAGGCCACGGCGGCGCGGGACAGAGGCCCGTGCGCGGCCACGGTGTGCATCACCCGGGAGAGGTTGCGCCGACGCATCCCCTGCTGGGTGTCGGGCAGCCGCGCACCGGAGGATGTCCGGCGCTCATCGTGCAGCGGTGCGGTCATGCCTCGGTCAACCCTCACTCCCACGGGGCGCCCGGTCCAGGAGCGGCGCCGCGTCGGAGAGTACCCCGGAGATCCGGGCCAGCGTCGCCTCGTCCCGTTCCATGGGGTCGAGTACGGGGCCTCGGGCCGTGTCCCAGCGTCGCGCGACCGCGCTCGGGTCCTCGCCGGTCAGCACGCCCGCCGCCTGTGCCGCCGCGCCGAGCGCGACCAACTCCTGGGCCTCCGGGATCTGCACGGGACGCCCGGAGAGCCGTCGTACGGTCTGCTGCCAGGCAGTGCCGCGTGCTCCGCCCCCGATGAGCAGGAGCGGCGATGACCGGTCGGCGTCCGGTTCGAGGACCCGGTCCAGGGCGCCGAGCAGTGAGTGCACCGCTCCGTCGTACGCGGCCTGCAGCAACTGCCCTGGGGTCGTGTCGTGCCGCAGGCCGTGCAGGAGGCCGGAGGAGTGGGGCAGGTTCGGGGTGCGTTCGCCGTCCAGGTAGGGCAGGAGCGTGACCGAGTCGCCCGGCTCGACCGCCTCGCGCTCCAGGTGGAGCAGTTCGGCCACGTGGTCGACGGCGAGCGTGCAATTGAGGGTGCAGGCCAGTGGCAACCAGGCGCCGCGCGCGTCGGCGAAACCCGCGACGGTTCCGCTCGGGTCCGCAGGACGGTTCTCCGAGACCGCGTAGACGGTGCCCGATGTGCCGAGACTCAGCACCGGTGTGCCGGGGCGCAGTCCGAGCCCGAGGGCGGCGGCCGCGTTGTCACCCGTACCGGGGGCGATCAGCGTGCCCTTGGAGAAAGGCAGTTCGCCGTCGCCCCGCACCGTTCCGACGACCTCGCCCGGCCGCGCGACACGCGGCAGGAGGGCTGGGTCGAGGCCCACCATGTCGAGGATGCCCTCGTCGTACTGCTCCGTCTCTGATGCCCACCAACCCGTTCCGGAGACGTCGCCGCGGTCGGTCGTGCCGAGGCCGGAGAGTCGTTCCGTGAGGTAGTCGTGGGGCAGACGGACGGCAGCTGTGGCGCGGGCGGCGGTGGGTTCGTGCTCGGTCAGCCAGGCCCATTTCGTCACCGTGAAGGACGGCCCCGGCACGCTGCCCACCCTGTCGGCCCATACCTTGGAACCGCCCAGTCGGTCGACCAGACTCCGGGCCTGTGGAGCCGACCGCACGTCGTTCCAGAGGAGGGCCGGCCGCACCGGGGCGCCTTCCTTGTCCAGCGTCACGAGTCCGTGCTGCTGACCGCCGATCGACACCGCGGCGGCCTCGTGTGCCGCGGTCCCACACTGTTTAAGGGCGGCGCACAGGGCGTCCCACCACTCCCGAGGATCACTCTCGCTGTGTTCACCGGTGCTGACCCGGTGCGGAGCCTGACCGCTCGCGACGACCCGGCCGGTGGCGGCGTCGACGACCAGGGCCTTGGTGGACTGGGTGGAGCTGTCCACACCGACGACGAGCGGGCCCTGGGCTGTGGGCGCTGATGACATGACGGTCTCCGTTCCTGGGGTCCTTCCGGGTATGCCCCGGAGTTCTCTCCTCTTCCCAGCGGCGCCCTCGGATACTAATTTGTAAACGGCCATGACGAAATAGGTGAGGGAGCCGCACATGAACTACCAGCCCACTCCTGAGGACAAGTTCAGTTTCGGCCTGTGGACCGTCGGGTGGCAGGGGAGGGACCCGTTCGGAGACGCCACCAGGGCGGCGCTCGATCCTGCCGACTCCGTGCGGCACCTCGCCGAACTGGGCGCCTACGGAGTGACGTTCCACGACGACGACCTGATCCCGTTCGGGGCCTCCGAATCGGAACGCGAGGGGCACATCAAGCGTTTCCGGCAGGCGCTGGACGCGACAGGTCTCGTCGTGCCGATGGCCACCACGAACCTCTTCACTCACCCCGTCTTCAAGGACGGCGGGTTCACGGCCAACGACCGTGACGTACGCCGGTACGCGCTGCGCAAGACGATCCGCAACATCGACCTCGCGGCCGAACTGGGTGCGCGCACCTATGTCGCGTGGGGTGGCCGGGAAGGGGCGGAATCAGGCGCCGCGAAGGATGTGGGCGACGCGCTCGACCGCATGAAGGAGGCCTTCGACCTGCTCGGCGAGTACGTCACCAGCCAGGGCTACGATCTCCGGTTCGCGATCGAGCCGAAGCCGAACGAACCGCGCGGCGACATCCTGCTGCCCACCGTGGGCCACGCCCTTGCCTTCATCGAGCGCCTGGAGCGGCCTGAACTGTTCGGCGTCAACCCTGAAGTGGGCCATGAACAGATGGCGGGGCTGAACTTCACGCACTCCATAGCCCAGGCGCTGTGGGCGGACAAGCTGTTCCACATCGACCTCAACGGCCAGACCGGCATCAAGTACGACCAGGATCTGCGGTTCGGTGCGGGAGATCTGCGCAGCGCGTTCTGGTTGGTGGATCTGCTGGAGAGGGGTGGTTACGACGGCCCCCGGCACTTCGATTTCAAGCCGCCGCGCACAGAGGATCACGACGGCGTCTGGGCGTCGGCCGCCGGCTGTATGCGCAACTACCTGATTCTGCGGGAGCGAGCGGCCGCCTTCCGGGCCGACCCCGAGGTACGTGAGGCGTTGCGTGCCGCGCGGCTGGACGAACTGGCGGTGCCCACAGCCGACGACGGGCTCTCCGGCCTGCTCGCGGACAGGAGCGCCTTCGAGGCCTTCGACGTCGAGGGGGCCGCGGCCCGCGGCATGGCCTTCGAGCACCTCGACCAGTTGGCCATGGACCATCTCTTGGCGGCCCGCCCCTGAAGGGCTGCCACCCGGTTACTGGGGGGCACCGGCTGTTGCGACTGCTCGACATACGTGCAGCCAACGGTGCGACGGATGCCGACGCATGGGCGGCGCCTCCTGCGAGGGGCAGGAGGCGCCGCCGGCAATCATCGGGCCGATCAGCATCGGAGGGACGCGGTGCCCGGAACAACCCCCCTTCACATAGGTCACGCTGACGGAGCTGACATGCCCGATCCCCACTGAGAGGCCACGGCGGGCTCTCGCGGTCAGACCTCCCTGATCCGACGGGATCCACGCTCGCCGATGGCATGGCCGCGCTCAATCGCTGACGGGAGGGAGTGCGTGCGCCGGTGTTCCCGGCGCACGGACCTCAACCGAGAACACGCCGGTGGGCGCCGTGCGTTTTTGGTCATCTGCCACCATTCGCGCCTGCTTGGCTCGGTCAGTGGTTCGCGCGGCGTCCTCGCTACTCGGTTCCAGTAGCCACTGCCAGCGCCGTCGCGGGGTCAGGGGTCGCCGACCCGACCGGTGCCCACCGGCCGCGTTCCTTGCGGTACGGCCACCACCGACCGTCGCGCGAGTGGCGCAGCTGCACGTCGGTGTCGGCCACGGTCCAGCGGTTGTTCGCCGCGTGGAGGCGAGGCCTCTCGTCGTCGTCCCACGCGGCGTCCAGAGCGGCACGCGCGCGTGCCAATGTCTCGTCCTTCGGTGTCCACTCCGATTCGAGTATGCGGAGCGCGGCGCGGCCCCCGTATCTCCAGGCCCGTACGGCGAGCGCGAGGCCGTCCTGCCCTCGCTCCGATACCGCCGCGAGCCGCGCCTCGACCGTGGCGACGGGCTGTCCGGCGGCCAGGCGCACGGCGTCCTCGCTGTCGCTCAACTCGTCCTCGACCGGCAGGTCTGCGTGACCGGGAGCAAGTGCCTCCGCCAGGATCCTGTGGGCCTCGGCGGCCGCTCGTGCGGCCAGGAACTCGATCGCGGTCACATCGAGACCGGACGCCGGCTCGGTCTCCGTATCCAGCGTCGGGGGCGTACCCGGCTCCGCGGGCAGCTGAGGCAGCGCCGGAAGCGGCGGGAGGATTCCACCGTCCGCATAGGCCTCCGCGGCGCTGACGCCCTCTGGAGCAACCTCCTGGGCGTCTTCCTGGGGTTCCTGAGACCCAGCCGCCGTACTGATGCTCCGCACCTGCAGTTCGTCGAGGAGCGCCCGCTCCCCGCGTCCCCGCATCAGCAGCAGGACGAACGGGTCCTCGTCGAGCAGGCGAGCCACCTGGTAGCAGAGCGCGGCCGTGTGTCCGCAGTGATCCCACGCGTC
Organism: Streptomyces sp. NPDC005863; assembly: GCF_042871345.1. Taxonomy (NCBI): domain Bacteria; kingdom Bacillati; phylum Actinomycetota; class Actinomycetes; order Kitasatosporales; family Streptomycetaceae; genus Streptomyces; species Streptomyces sp. NPDC005863. The sequence goes on from NZ_JBIAII010000004.1 coordinate 157,998, forward strand.
GCAGTCACACTCGGGCTCCAGGTCGCCGATGCCCGGCAGGAGTTCGACACCTGCCGCCGCGGAGTCCTCCACCAGATGCGGTGGCATCTCGCGGTCGAGGAGCGCCGCGATGTGCCCGGAACGTTCGACCGCCATGCGCAGGAAGCGATCCCAAGCCCCCGGGCTCAGTTCCTGCAGCAGGACATCGGAACGGTGTGGTGTGCCGTCGCGACCCTTGACGATCGCGGTGATCCGGCCCGGCCGCACCGAGACCGCCCCCACGGCGCCCGCGCGCGCGAGCCTGCGCCCGGCCTTGAGCTGCTGGAGGTCGAGCGCCGTGTCCTCGAGCGCCTTCATCCAGGCCTGACCCCACCAACTCTCGGCGAAGCCACGGCCGTGCGCGGGTGGCAGTGGCGCGAACGTGCGCTCTTCGGGCTGCCTCCCCGCGGCCGGGCGGTCGTCCCCGGCACCGAACACCTCGTCGTGGATCTCACTCATCGCGTGCCCCCTCGCAGCTCCACCAGATTCGACAACTCGGCGTCGGTCAACTCGGTCAGAGCGGACTCGCCGGAACCGAGGACGGCGTCCGCCAACTTGCTCTTGCGCAGCAGCATGTCGGCGATGCGGTCCTCGATCGTGCCTTCCGCGATCAGTCGATGCACTTGTACCGGCTGCGTCTGCCCGATGCGGTACGCCCTGTCGGTGGCCTGGGCCTCGACGGCGGGGTTCCACCAGCGGTCGTAGTGCACGACGTGCTCGGCCCGGGTGAGGTTCAAGCCAGTTCCCGCCGCCTTCAGTGACAGCAGGAAGACCGGTACGTCACCGTCCTGGAAGCGCTGCACCATGGCCTCCCGCGCCGCGACAGGCGTACCACCGTGCAGGAACTGCGAGGCGATGCCGCGGGCCGCCAGATGCCGCTCGATCAACCGAGCCATCTGCACGTACTGGGTGAAGACGAGTACACCCGCGCCCTCGGCGAGGATCGTGTCGAGCAACTCGTCCAGGAGTTCCAGCTTCCCCGAGCGCCCAAGGATGCGAGGCTCGTCCTCCTTGAGGTACTGCGCGGGGTGGTTGCAGATCTGCTTGAGCCCGGTGAGGAGTTTGACGATCAACCCCCTGCGGGCGATGCCGTCGGCACCGGCGATTTCCGCGAGCGTCTCCCGCACCACAGCTTCGTAGAGGCCCGCTTGTTCCGCACTGAGCGAGACCGCGCGGTCGGTCTCCGTCTTCGGTGGCAGCTCGGGTGCGATCCCCGGATCGGACTTGCGGCGGCGCAGCAGAAACGGACGCACGAGCTGCCCGAGCCGTTCGGCGGCGCCAGGATCGGTCCCGCCCTCCACGGCCTGGGCGTAGCGCGTACGGAAGGTACTGAGCCTGCCCAGCAGACCAGGTGTGGTCCAGTCGAGGATGGCCCACAGTTCGGAAAGATTGTTCTCCACTGGAGTGCCGGTCAGCGCCACGCGTGCGCGTGCGGGGATGGTCCTGAGCTGCTTCGCGGTGGCCGAGTACGGGTTCTTCACATGCTGGGCCTCGTCGGCGACGACCATGCCCCAGGAGGACTGCCCGAGCTTCTCCGTGTCGAGTCGCATCGTGCCGTACGTCGTCAGCACGAACTCGCCCTCCTCCAGAGCGTCGAGGCTGCGCCGCGCCCCGTGGAAGCGACGGACGGGGGTGCCGGGAGCGAATCTTTCGATCTCGCGCTGCCAGTTGCCCATGAGTGACGTCGGGCAGACCACCAGTGTGGGCCCCGCTGTCTCCGGCTGTGTCTGACGGTGCAGATGCAGCGCGATCAACGTGATCGTCTTGCCGAGGCCCATGTCGTCGGCGAGGCAGGCGCCGAGGCCGAGCGAGGTCATGCGCGCCAGCCAGTTCAGCCCACGCAACTGGTAGTCACGCAAGGAGGCGGCGAGTGCGTCGGGTTGCCCGACGGGCTCCATGCCCTCGGGGTCGGCGAGGCGCTCACGGAGTTCGGCGAGCCAGCCTGTCGGCTGCACGTCGACGCGTTCTCCCCCGACCTCCGCGGTACCGGTCAGCGCGGCGCTGAGCGCATCGATCGGAGTGACCTTGTGATCATGCCGGTCGCGGGCACGACGGACCTCGTCAGGGTCGATGAGGACCCACTGATCGCGTAGGCGCACCACGGGACGGTTGGCCTCGGCCAGCCGCTCCAGTTCCGCGTGGGTGAGCTGCTGGTCTCCCACCGCGAAACGCCAGTTGAAGGCGAGAAGCGCGTCGGCCGACAGGAAGGATGGCGTATCCGAAGCCAGTTTGTCGGGCCCCTTGTGGTGACCGTCGGCGTCTTCGTCGGGAGGACCGACGACCGCACGGGCGGTGAGGCTGCGCGCCAACTCCTTGGGCCAGTGCACGTCGACGCCCGCGACGGCCAACATGCGGGCACCTTCGCCCAGCAGGGAGCTGACGTCCTCATCCGCCAGTTCTACGGCATCGGGAACTGAGGCGGAGAGCAACGGGGCAAGTGGTGGCCACGCGCGCGTGGCACGACGGAGCGCGAGCAGGACGTCCATCCGCGCGCGCGGCCCGAACGCCCGCTCCGAGAGCGTGGTTTCCGCCCACACCTCCGCCGCGTCCGCGACAAAGGAAGGGTCGCTGACACTGTGCACCTGCAGGACCGCGCGGAAGGGCAGCCGGGTGCCGTCCTCGACGACCGAGGCGAGTCCGGGAATCTCCAGCCGCAGCGAGATCCGGACACCGGCGTCGTGCCCGGCCGCCACGTCCAGGGCCCAGGAGCGCTGTTCGGGGATGTGCTGGGGCTCCGGTGCGGCGAAGACGGGCCCGCCCGCTGCCAGAGGCGCCGAGGGGGAGCGAGGGAGCGTGTCGGCCACGGCGTCGAGGAACTGGCGCAGCAGGCGCTCCGGTTCGGGCAGTCGCAACGGATCGCCATGGTCCAACGGCAGGGCATGAGCGGCCGGCGGCATCGCGGCGGCCAGATCGCGCAGCCGTTGCACGTCCTCGGCGCCCAGCGGCCCGGCACGCCACGCGTCGTGGTTATCGGTGGTCAGCCCCGGCAGCAGTAGCCCCCGAGCCGCCAACTGCAGTGCCAGCACGCCTGCCGTGCCCCAGAAGGCACCGGTCGGATGTGTCGCCGCGGCGGCACGCGCGCGCGTGAGCACGGGCAGCGCGGCACGCACAGGGAGCAGCACGGCGGGGATGTCGGCCAGTTCGACGCCGTCGTCACGCGGCACGGCGAGGGCCAGTTCTTCGTAGGTGCCGGAGGCGACGGCCGGAGGCTGGGTGCCGTCGGCGTACCAGAAAGCCACGCGGCCGGAGCGTGGAGGGTCACACGGCACGAAGAGCACGGAACAGCGGGACAGTTCGGAGATCTCGGAGGGGGACACGACAGGGGGCCTGTGCACAGCGATGACGCATTCCTCAAATTTGACTACTGAGACCGGAGCGGCCGAGAGTACAGCACGACGAGGTCGCAGGGGAGTCAAGGTTGAGTGATTCGGGTCACTTCCCGCTGGAGGGTGTAGCCAACCCCCCCTGTCGAGCGGTGCTGACCCCCGACCGCACACGGGTGGTGCCGCCATGGCTGCCCTGGGTCACCAATCCGTACGTTCTATGAGGTCAAGCCACTCACGAGCACCGGAGACCCACCATGCCCCAGGCTGCCGCAGTCGCGGAACGCTCCCCAGTTGCCCCCGGGAGACCGGCCCCCGGAAGCGACTTCGCGCCCCTTCTGCGCGTGGTCAAGGAACAGGGGCTGCTGAATCGACGCATCGGTTGGTACGCGCGCACCATCGCGGTCAATGCCCTCGCGCTGGTGGCTGTCGGTACCGGAATGATCCTTCTCGGGACTTCGTGGTGGGTGCTGCTGCTCGCCCCCGTGCTGTCCGTCCTGTGCGCCCGCACGGCGTTCATCGGACACGACGCGGGCCACTCGCAGATATCCGGAGACCGGTCCGTCAGCCGGGCCATCGGCCTGGTGCACGGCAACCTCCTTCTCGGGATGAGCTCGGCCTGGTGGAACGACAAGCACAACCGGCACCACGCCAACCCCAACCACATCGAGAAAGACCCTGATGTCGCTGCCGACGTCCTCGTGTGGACCAGCAAGCAGGCCAGGGCCCGGGTGGGATTTCGGCGCTGGCTCACCCGCAACCAGGCCTGGCTCTTCTTCCCGCTGACGCTTCTCCAGGGCATCGCGATGAAGATCTACGGCTTTCAGGACCTGCGTCGGCAGGGGCAGCGCGAGCGCAGGGTGGAAGGGCTTCTGCTCGTCGCTCACCTCGCCGGCTACGTCTCGCTGCTCCTCCTTGCGATGCCCAGCGGCCATGCCATCGCCTTCGCCGCGATCCACCAGGCCCTCTTCGGGCTGCACCTCGGACTGGCCTTCGCGCCCAACCACAAGGGCATGGAGATGCCCGACCCGAACGGTGAGCGGTGGGGACACCTGCGACGCCAGGTACTCACCTCTCGCAACATTCGTGGCGGTCCGGCAACCGACTGGTTCCTCGGCGGCCTCAACTATCAGATCGAGCACCACCTGTTCCCCAGCATGCCGCGCCCGCACCTCCGGCGCGCGCAGCCTCTCGTCCGGGCCCACTGTGCCGAGGTAGGCATGTCCTACGCCGAGGCAGGGTTCGTGGACTCCTATCGCCAGGTGCTGCGCCACATGTACGAGGTCGGTGAGCCGCTCCGGGTCGAGTAGGGCCGAAGCGGTGGCCGGCGGGGCGGGTCCGGACCCTTAGGGGCGGCGTCTCAGGGCTCTATCAGGGTCGGGTCCAGGAACCGTAGGGCGCCGGGTTCCGTTCCCAAGACAGAGAGCGGCAGAAGCCGTGAAGGAGGCGACGAACATGTCGAAAAACGCGAAGATCGCCGCAGGTGGTGTGGCGGCCGGCATCATCCTGTTGATCTGGCTGCCTTGGTGGGCCGCACTTCTGATCGTGCTGGGCGTCCCCGCGGTGGCGTATCTGGCACTCGATCCCAGTCAGCGACGCAGGTTGCGCCGGTCCTCCCGCAGGGAGATAGGCCGTTGAGACGGAGTGTGCTGTAGCCGGTGCGGGCACGTGGTCGATCAACGGCCACCCTCAGGAGGGGCGGACCGCCATCTTGTCCAGAGCCTCCAGGAGAGCGGGGAGCGCTGGTCCACGACCCACCGGCAGTACCTCTCCCGGTTCCTCGTCCAGCAGGACGAACGCGATGTCATCGGTCCTGGCCACCATGGACCAGCCCGGACCGTCGGCTCGCAGGGTGCGAGCGTCGCCCGAGGCGAAGGACGACCGCACCCGGCCCATCGGTGGGGGAGTGTCCACGTACGCGCGGGCCTCCGCCAGGACCCGACGTACACCGGCCAAGGGCTCCTCCTCCGCGCGGTCCGATGAGCCGCCCGCGGGGGCGTCCGTCGCGAAATCGGCGTCATCGATCTGGGCGCGCCAGGCTGCCCACTGCAGCGCTATCTCGTCCGCTCCGAGCCGCCGCTGGGCCGGGCCCCATGTGTCCGACGCCGGTGGTGCGAGCGGTGGTCGGACGCTCTCCTCCGAATCGGGCTCGGGCGCAGGCTCGGGGTCGTGCGGGGCCGGCACGCCAGGGGCTGACACGGCGACGGCGAGCGGCCAGCCCGGCAGTGCGGTGACCACCGTGCGCTCGTCGGGGGACAGGTCGTACTCCATGCCGCAGTCCCAAGAAGCGATCGCCACGGCCACAAGGGAGACGTCGTCCACCACAACCGTCCAACGGGCGCCGTCACCGTCCTGGCCGAGCACCAGTCCGTACCCCGCGGCAAGCGGCGCGAGGCCGAGCGCCGCACACGCCTCCGGATAGTCGTCGCCCAACACACTGGGGAACTTCGCGGGTGTCAACAGCACTGCGGTCAGCACGTACAGCGCGTCGTCATCGGCGGCGACAGCGTCGTCCGTCCCGGCCATGCGAGCCTCCCCATCGTTCATCTGTCGGCGCACCCTAACCATTGGCCACAGAGATCGTCGAGAGGAGGATGACCAGGAATTTCAGCGGCGGACCGCCTTCTTTGACGTGCCGACGCACGTCGTGGTCTCAAGCGGCGGGCAGTCCCAGGAGGGAACGGGCCACGTCGCGCGGCGACTCGTCGCGTTCGCGTGCGAGAGCAATGACGGCCCGACAGGCGAGCTCGCTGACACCGAAGGACAACGCCTCCGGTGAGACCCAGTCGGTGGCTTCGTCCATCTCGTCCTGATCGTCCTCAGCACACGCCGACACATAGACGGCCGCTGCTTCGAAGAGGTTGTGTGTTCGCTTCGGGCCGCCCTGACCTTGCGCGCGCTCGGCTGTACGCCGCGCCGACTTGTCGGCGCGCCAGAACTTGCGGAGTACATCAAACATGCGGCCCGCCTTCCCCCGGTACGGCTGCCGCCGTAGACCGCTCAGTTGTCGGCTCCCAACGTAGAGTTAGGGGCTCCACTGCAGAAGGGAGAGCACGCGGTGAAGCGTTTCGCGCGGCTCGAGCAGATCCGGCGCCTCGATCCGGAGCAGGACTTCCTCGCGATCTACCGGCTCACCACGACGTTCGAATTTCCGTGGGACTACACGCGCGCACTCGAACTCGCGCTCTACCGCACCTACGCGGTTCCCAGTATCGGTCGACTGCTCGCGCAGACCGCCGAACTGACGGAACGTACGCAGAAGAGATACGACGACACCGCGCTCCTCCTGGACGCAATCGTGGAGCACGGGTTCACCGGCGAACGCGGCCGCACGGCCGTCCGCCGGATCAATCAGATGCACCGCAGCTACGACATCAGCAACGACGACATGCGGTACGTGTTGTGCACCTTCGTGGTGGTGCCGAAACGGTGGATCGATGCCTACGGCTGGCGCAGGCTCTCCCGTCACGAGGCGGCCGCCGCCGCTGCGTACTACCGCACGCTCGGCCGGCACCTGAGCATCAAGGACATCCCGCGCTCCTACGAGGAGTTCGAGAAGTGCCTCGACGACTACGAAGACGCCAACTTCGGCTGGGACCAAGGGGCGCGTGAGGTGTCCGACGCGACGCTGGACCTGATGGCTTCGTGGTACCCGCGCCCCCTGGCTCCCGTGCTGCGGAACGTGACCCTCGCGCTGCTCGACGACCCGCTCCTGCGGGCATTCCGGTACGAACGGCCGGGCGCGGTCACCCGTTCTCTGGTGAGGCGGGCGGTGCGGATGAGAGGCCGCGCGGTGCGCCTGATGCCGCCGCGCCGTACGCCGCACTACGCCCGACAGAATCGGGAGATCAAGGGCTATCCCCACGGATACGAGGTCGCCGAGCTCGGTTCGTTCCCCGTCCCGGGCGTTCGCGGATGCCCGGTCCCACACCGGGGTGACTCAACCGCCGTTTCCCTCGAGTGATGGCAGGGTGGCGCGCAGCCAGGTGAGTTCGGCGCGACTTGTCGCGCGGGCGATGGTGAGGATGCCGCGCCGGAACGGGTCGTCGAGCTCCTCGGCTGACAGAGGGCGCTCGCCGTCGTAGAAGAAGCTGGCAGGCTCCTCCAGGAAGGCGAGCCGGCGCCGCAGCACCGCGGCCTGAGCTCCCTCGTCGTCCAGATGGCGGAGGAAGGCGAGGAGCGTGAACCAGCGGTTCTCGTCGGAGATGTCGCCGTGCGCCGGTTCCTTGAGTCGCCTGCGCAGTTCCCGCTTGCCGTCGGGCGTCAGGCTCAGAACGTGGCGTGGGGCTGCCCCGGCGCCGGGCTGTGTCTCGCGGGCGAGCAGTCCGGCCTTCTCCAGGCGCTTGATGGCGGGATAGAGCGTGCTTTCGGCGACCGGCCGGACGTGCCCGGTGAGAGCGGTGATGCGCTTGCGCAACTCGTAGCCGTGCAAGGCGGCGTCATAGAGAAATCCGAGGATGGCCAGTTCGAGCATGCCTCCATTTTGCCGTACCCGACTACGTCTCGGGCATACCTCCGCTTCGCAATACATCGGTGCAGATGTATTGTCTGTGTGCCAGCAACGCGAGCAGACCAACAGGCGCCATTGGGCACGGCATGAAGGGAGCGGAGAGATGGCGATGCACGAGGTGCGGTTCGATGCGCGGGGAAGTCGCGTGCGGTGGACCGAGGTGGAGGACGCCGAACCTGCCCGGGTATACGTCCACGGCCTCGGCGCAAATTCCACGGCCTATCACGCGCATATCGCCGCACGGCCCGAACTGGCGGGACGGCGTTCGCTGTTCGTGGACCTCCCCGGGCACGGTCTCAGCGACCGTCCGGCGGACTTCGGCTACACCCTGGAGGACCATGCGGGAGTGCTGGCCTCCGTCTTTGATCAGGCTCGGCTGACGGGCGTGGAGGTCGTGGCTCACAGCATGGGCGGGTCCGTGGCCATCGTGCTCGCGTACCGTCGCCCCGACCTGGTGTCGAGGTTGGTCCTGACGGAGGCCAACCTCGACCCGCACCCTCCTGCGACGGCTGGCAGCAGCGGCATTGCCACGTACTCCGAGGACGAGTTCGTCAGGGGTGGGGGCTTCGCACGCGTGCTGGAGCGGGTCGGCACGGAGTGGAGCGCCACCATGCGCCTCACGGACCCGGTGGCGCTCCATCGCAGCGCCACCGGTCTCGTCGCGGGCACGCACCCCACGATGCGTCGGATGCTGATGGGGCTCACCACCGAACGTGTATACGTGCAGGGGGAACTGAGCGGAGAAGTCGCCGGGGAGAGCGAGCTGACGGCATCCGGCGTGCGGGTGGTGACTGTGCCGGATGCGGGGCACAACGTCATGTTCGACGACGCGGAAACGTTCGCCGGAGTTGTCGCCGGGCGCCTCTGACCAGCAATGGGCGGAGCTCGGTCGGCTCAGCCCTCGCGGGTTGCCATGGCCAGGAAGCGGGCGTCCTCGTCGACGTAGGACGTCATGCGCCAGCCGGAACCGGCCAGCAGCGGGCCGAGGTTGGCCTCCGCACGGAGGTCGGATGTGATCTGCCGCCCTTGCCGTGCCGCGAGTGCCGCCCTGCCGATGGGATGGAAGAGAGCGAGCAGCCCTCCCGGGCGTACCACCCGCCTCAACTCCCGGAGGTTGTCCTCCGGATCGGACAGGTGGCTGATCAGCCCGGCGCCGAAAACCGCGTCGAGCGTCTGGGCGCGCAGGGGCAGGCGTGCAACGTCGGCGAGCAGCAGGTGCCCGTCGTGGTGCCTGCCCGCGCGCGTGGCCGCCTCCAGCATGGCCGGCGTCAGATCGGCGCCGAGGACCACGCCCGAGGGTCCTACGGCCTCTCTGAGCGCCGGCAACGCCCGTCCCGTTCCGCACCCGGCGTCGAGCACGGACGAACCCGGGCGGAGCGCAAGCTCGGCGACGGCGGCCCGGTAGGCGGGTCCGTCGTCGGGGAAGCGGGTGTCCCAGTCGGCCGCGCGTGCGGTGAAGAACTCTTGCACCTTCGTGTGGTCGTGGCTCATGCGAGCCATGATCTCGCACGGAGTCGCACGTGCGTTGGGTGCACTCGTTCGAGCGTGACGCGGTCGTGCAGAGCCGTCTCTCTGTCATATTCCATCAGCGCTTCTCGGTGACCTGCTGGAGATGGGCGGCGTCAAGATCAGCCGACCGGTGCCGCCCGCTCGGCTTCCCGACGAAAAGATTCTCCGAGAGGTGATCGATGGGCTCCGAGCGCTCTGACGCCGCGGCGGCCGAGACCGCCGCCATGGCGCTGAAGATTCTGGTCGCGGGAGGCTTCGGGGTGGGCAAGACCACCCTGGTGGGGGCGGTCAGCGAGATTCGTCCGCTGCGCACCGAGGAACTGCTCAGCGAGGCGGGCCAGTCGGTGGACGACACCGAAGGCGTCGACCGGAAGACCACGACGACCGTGGCCATGGACTTCGGCCGCATCACCATCAGGTCCGGGCTGTCGCTGTACCTGTTCGGCACCCCGGGGCAGGACCGGTTCTGGTTCCTGTGGGACGAGTTGTCACAGGGTGCTCTCGGCGCCGTGGTGCTCGCGGACACCCGGCGCCTCGAGGACTGCTTTCCTGCCGTGGACTACTTCGAACACCGTCGTATTCCGTTCGTCGTGGCCGTCAACTGCTTCGCCAACACCCGTACGTTCGGCGCGAGCGACGTGTCGCGAGCCCTGGACCTGGACCGCGGAACGCCGGTGGTGCTGTGCGATGCCCGGGACCGCGATTCGGGGAAGGAGGTGCTGATTCGGCTCGTCGAGTACGCCGGGCGGGTCCACACCGCGCGCATGCTCGACTCCGTGGGCTGATTCCGACGAGTTCGGACGCGGCGTCAGTCGGCGATACCGGTGTACGCCGACACTTTCTCGATCCGCATGCGGACCAACAGCTCCCCGGGGACGCCGTTGCGCTTCCCGAACTCCTCCGCGCGGCTCTCACCCATGTAGCGCGCACCGATGCGGGCCGCCCAGCTCTGGAGGGCGTCGAGATCCTCGCTCACTTCGACGCGACCCTGGAGGATGACGTAGGCGAACGGCGGTTGGTCGTCGTCGACGCAAAGGGCCGCGCGCCCGTCCCGGGCGAGGTTGCGGCCTTTGACGGTTCCCCTTCCCGTGTTGAACACCACTTCGTCACCGTCGATCAGAAACCAGATCGGCGCGACGTGTGGGCTGCCGTCCGCCCTGACAGTCGAGAGCTTGGCGGTTCGTGTGCCGTGCGAGACGAAGGCCCGCCATTCGTCCTCGGTCATCTTCTGTGCCATGTCCCCATCATGCTTGCCGGAGCCCCGGTCGTGGGGAAGGCTGGCAGGTCAGATCCTCCAGCCAGGGGGAGCGGACACGGGGAGACGAGACATGGGGCAGGGAACGGGGCTCGGCTGGCTCCTGGACGACCTGACGCAACGGATGGAACACGTACGCCACGCGCTGGTGCTGTCCAACGACGGACTGGTCACCGCCGCCAGCACGGATCTGCAACGGGAGGACGCGGAACATCTGGCCGCGGTCGCATCCGGGCTGCACAGTCTGGCCAAGGGCTCGGGGCGGCACTTTCACGCCGGCAACGTGCGTCAGACGATGATCGAGTTCGATGACGCGGTTCTCTTCGTCACGGCTGCGGGGGACGGAAGCTGCCTGTGCGTCCTGAGCTCGGCGGAGGCCGACATCGGCCAGGTCGCCTACGAGATGACGTTGCTCGTGAACCGGGTCGGTGAACACTTGGGCGTAGGTGCCCGGCAACCGGAACGCACGCCCACGGTCGACCTCTGACCTGCGCTGACGGCGTCCGGTCAAGAGTTATCCACAGGCTCAGCGAGGATCGCGGTCATCGGGCTACGGTTTTTCCCGAGAGCAATCACATCTCACGGGGGAGAACCACCATGACCGGTGGCACCATCACGCAATCCATCCACACCACGGCCCTTCCGCCGACGGTCACGCCAAGTCGGGCCGCCAGGGAACTGGAGTTGAAACGGGGCGAGTTCGATCTCGCGGTGATGCTGGGGCGTGTCCGCACCGTCGGGGACGTGTCGAGCGTTCAGCGGCGCGTCACCCGCGAGGAGATCGAGCGCGTCCGTGGGGCGGAAGGGTTTCCCGAGTCCCTGAGGGAGAGTGTCAGGGCCGTGGGGACCACGGAGGGCGCGGCCCTCATGGAGATCGCCCCGGCCCGTCTCACTCGTCTCGCCCGCCTCGGCGTCGTGACGCCCGTGAAGGTCTACCTGAATCGGTACCGCGCGGTCGTCTGGCTCTATCTCGCCGAAGAGCTGCGGCATTTCGCCGAGTCCGAGGTCAACCGCACCCTGCTCAAGGGACGCCTGCCGGAGTCGATGCGCCGTCGGCTCGACGAGGGCCAGGACCTTCGGGCCCGCAACTGGCGGGGGCGGTATGCAGGGTTTCTGCTGCGCCAGGCCGACGACGCCTGGGAGCGCGCCGCCGCCATGACGTCACTGCTCGACCCGGTACAGATCGCGGAGCTCGTCAAGGACCCCTACGAACGCGCCTACCTCAACCGGCTCAAGCCCACGCCGCGTACGCACGGATCACCTGACTCGCCCGGTTCGCAACTTCTGCAGAAGATCATGACCGCGGACGACCCCGACGAGATCCGATGGCTGCGGTCCAGCCTCCTGATCGGTCTCGTCCAGGCCCGAGCCCAGCGCCCGGCACCGAGGCCCGGACAGCAGTGGGTCGCACCCGAGCCGACCCTGCCCGCCGCGGAAACCGATCTGATGGGGGAGGTCGGCACGGACCCGCAGGGCGGCGCAACTCCGAAGGAACCGGGAGGCTTGATGAAGTGGCTGCGGCGTAGAAGGGCCTGAGGCGCAGAGGCCGCATCGCGCGGGAGCGCCGCCCCGTCCTTACATCGTTGCGTCCAAGTCTTTGGCGTACTCCTCGATGGCGGGGCGGTAGCCAGTGATCTCCGGATCGCTGCTCGTGGCGGCGAGGAGCGTCAGCAGCATCTCCATCGCTTCGTGCGTCCGGCCGACGTTGTACAAGGACATGGCCAGGAACGTCCTGAGCGCGCCGTCCTCGGGGAACTCGGCTGCCGCACCTCCCAGTGTGGCGACGGCTTCTTCGTAACGCCCCAAGATCCGGTACGTGCTCCCGAGGCCCAGCAGAGCTCCTCGGCGATCGGTGGCCGACAGACCGGGCCGGTTGAGGGCGCGCTCGTAATAGGGCACCGCCTCGGCTTCGAGGCCGAGCGTGTCGTGAACCCACGCTGTCTGGTACGCCACCTCCGCGTCGTCGGGGAACGCCCCGGAGAGCGCGACGAGGCGCTCCTTGGCCTCCTCGCGTCGGCCCGCCTCGCGCAGTCGCACCGCTTCCGCCAGCAGACGATCTCTGTCCCCGTCAGGATTCGTGCTCACGATCCCGCCCCCCTTCGCAGCCCACTCGTCGCGCCGTCAGCCAGGTCCGACCACGTCGTCGATCACTCACTATGCCGAACGGAGAGTATGCATGCTCATGAGTTGTCAGAGTCAGCGCGTTCCATGGCCGTCAGCCGGAGGCCAATTCGTCCTCGAGCCATGTGCGTCCTCGGGTTCGTGGCGTGAGCCGTACGCCGGCCAGACGCGAGGTGAGCCGCTCGGCTTCAGTCTGCACCGCGTCCCTCGCGTCGGCACCGACGTCCTCCAGGAACCTGTACACGACGTCGCCGTTGCCGTCCTGTGCCCAGCCGCCGACGATGCGTCCGTTCCACCACAGGGAGGGGCCGATATTGCCGTTCCCGTCGAAGAGACGCGGGCCGTGCTCCCCGAGGAACCAGCCGCGGTGTTGCCAGCCCATCGGAGTGGAGTCGAGTGCGGGCAGCAGGGCGGTCCAGGGCTCGGGAGGGGGAGTTTCCTCGAGGTCGTCCGCGAGCAGCAGTCCGGCTGTTCCCGCCAAGTCGACTTCAACGGGGCGCAGTTCGGTCAGCGCGCGCTTGGTCTGGGTCTTGGTCCACCCGGCCCACCAGCGCAGGTCGTCCGCGGTGGCCGGGCCGAAGGCTCGCAACCAGCGCCGGGCGAGCTCAGTTTCGGCCTTCTGTGTGTCCCAGTCGGCGAGGCCACCGGGCAACCAGTCCGTCAGCGGCGCCCAGCGGTACTGATGGGAGGTCCACGTGCCGCGCGGCCTGCCCCGAACCACGTGCCCTTCGGCGGCGAGCAACAGAAGAAGCCGACTGGCAAGCTTCTGTCGTCCCTCGTAACTCTTGCCGCGAGCCATGACGAGTTCCGTGCTCAACCGGGGGTCGTCGACGGCGAGTTCGGTCGCCGTCGCCTCCCCCCGTTCCTTAAGGGCTCGCAGGGCCACCCCTTCGGCCTCCGCCAGCCATGCCTTGACACCCATCTCGTCGTCGGCGACCCCGGTCTCGGTGAGCATGCGCAGGACGAGACGGCGCTCCCGTGCGGCGACCGCCCGCGAACAGGCGGCCTGCAGCACCGGAGCCACGTCCAGAGAGGTCACGAAAACGGTGCGTCGCATCCCCAACAGCCGGATCAGCGACCGGCCCTCGTACAGGGCGCGCTGCACGTCCGCCACGTCACCGTCCCGCATGCGGGCCCAGGCGCCCACGTACACGGACGACGGATCCGTGCCGTGCAGGGCCAGCAGGGAACGCGCCACCTCGACGGGGTCGTCCGACTTGGTGCGCGTCGTCAGCCGGTGCCGCAGCCCCAGCCGTGCCCGCCGTTCCGCCACATCGATGCGTCGCACCACGCCCCCTGCCCGCCCTTCTCGCGGATCATGCGCCTGCCGTCGGACTGTCCATGTGGCGTTCCCCGTACGGACGGAACAACCCTTCCTGCACGACCGACACCAACATGCGGCCCTCGGTGTCGTAGATCCGGCCGCGAGCGAGACCGCGGCCCCCCGCGATGATGGGGGACTCCTGGTCGTAGAGGAACCACTCGTCGGCACGGAAAGGGCGGTGGAACCACATGGCGTGGTCGAGGGAGGCCATGTCGAACCCGCGCGGCCCCCAAAGCGGCTCCACCGGGATGCGGACGGCGTCAAGGAGCGTCATGTCGCTCGCATACGTGAGCGCGCACGTGTGCACGAGGGGGTCGTCGCCCAGCGGGCCGACGGCGCGCATCCACACGGCGCTCCGCGGCTCGGCGTCCTTGATCTCCTCGGGGGTCCAGCGCAGCCGGTCCACGTAACGGATGTCGAAGGGCTGGCGCCGGGCCATGCGTTCCAGCTGCTCGGGAAGGGCGCCGAGGTGCTCCCTGATCTCCTCCGCGACCGTCGGCAGCGACTCCGGGTCGGGGGCCGTCAATCGCGGCGGGAGTTGGTGTTCGAAGGCACCCTGTTCGGGCTGATGGAAGGAGGCGGTGAGATTGAAGATGGTGCGACCCTGCTGGACCGCCGTGACGCGGCGCGTGGTGAAGGAGCGCCCGTCCCGCACTCGTTCGACCTGGTACACGATGGGCACGCCGGGGCGGCCCGGACGCAGGAAGTACGCGTGGAGCGAATGCACCGGCCGGTCGCCCTCCGTGGTGCGGCCGGCCGCCACCAGGGCCTGCCCCGCGACCTGGCCGCCGAAGACGCGTTGCAGGGACTCGTTCGGACTGCGGCCCCGGAAGATATTGACCTCGATCTGCTCCAGGTCCAGCAGGTCGACCAGCCCGTCGGCGGGGTTGTTCATGACAGTTCTTCGACTCCTGTCCGGGGTGCGTGGCTCTTGGGGGCGGTCAGAGCTGGCCGACGTCCGTGATCCGGACGATGGCACGGCCCTCCTCGTCGGAAGCCGCGAGGTCGACCTCCGCGCTGATGCCCCAGTCATGGTCGCCGTTCGGGTCGGCGAACGTCTGGCGGACGCGCCACAGACCGTGCTCGGGATCCTCCTCGATGAGCAACAGCTTGGGGCCGCGAGCGTCGGGACCGGTGCCGAGATCCTCGTACTCGTCCCAATACTTGTCCATGGCCTCGCCCCAGGCGTCCGCGTCCCAGCCGGCGTCGGCGTCCAGCTCGCCCAGCTCTTCGACGTGGTCGAGGGCGGCCAGCTCGACCCTGCGGAACATGGCGTTGCGCACCAGGACCCGGAAGGCACGCGCGTTGGCGGTGACCGGCTTGACCTGGTCGGCCTTCTCCTGGGCCTCCTCGGCCGTCATGACCTCGGGGTTGGCCAGCTGCTCCCATTCGTCGAGGAGGCTGGAGTCGACCTGGCGCACCATCTCGCCGAGCCAGGCGATCAGATCCTCCAGGTCCTCGGACTTCAGATCGTCCGGGATGGTGTGCTCCAGCGCCTTGTACGCGCTCGCGAGGTAGCGCAGCACGATGCCCTCGGTGCGGGCGAGCTCGTAGACGGACGTGAATTCCGTGAAGGACAGCGCCCGTTCGTACATGTCCCGGATGACAGACTTAGGGGACAGCGGATGGTCGCCCACCCACGGGTGGCTGGTGCGGTACGTGTTGTAGGCGTGGAAGAGGAGCTCCTCCAGAGGCTTCGGGTACGTGATGTCCTGGAGCCGCTCCATCCGCTCCTCGTACTCGACACCGTCCGCCTTCATGAGCGCCACGGCCTCGCCTCGGGCCTTGTTCTGCTGGGCCGCGAGGATCTGGCGCGGGTCGTCGAGGGTGGACTCGACCACGGACACCATGTCCAGGGCGTACGAGGGCGACTCGGGGTCGAGGACCTCGAACGCGGCGAGGGCGAAGGTCGACAGCGGCTGGTTCAGGGCGAAGTCCTGCTGCAGGTCGACCGTCAGACGCACGATGCGACCGGTGGTGTCCGGCTCGTCGAGCTTCTCCACGACGCCGCCGGCGAGCAGCGAGCGGTAGATCGCGATGGCCCTGCGGATGTGCCGCAGCTGCTGCTTGCGCGGCTCGTGGTTGTCCTCGAGGAGGTGACGCATCGCTTCGAAGGCGTTGCCGGGCCGGGCGATGACGGACAGCAGCATGGTGTGCGTGACCCGGAAGCGGGAGGTCAAGGGCTCGGGGTCGGAGGTGATGAGCTTCTCGAAGGTGCTCTCCGACCAGGCGACGAACCCTTCGGGTGCCTTCTTGCGGACCACCTTGCGGCGCTTCTTGGCGTCGTCACCCGCCTTGGCGAGCGCCTTCTCGTTCTCGATGACGTGTTCGGGCGCCTGGGCGACCACAAGGCCTGCCGTGTCGAAGCCCGCACGGCCCGCGCGTCCGGCGATCTGATGGAACTCCCGGGCGCGCAGGGTGCGCACGCGGCTGCCGTCGTACTTGGTGAGGGCCGTGAAGAGCACCGTGCGGATCGGGACGTTGACGCCGACGCCCAGGGTGTCCGTGCCGCAGATGACCTTGAGGAGCCCCGCCTGCGCGAGCTTCTCCACCAGTCGGCGGTACTTGGGCAGCATGCCGGCGTGGTGCACACCGATCCCGTGGCGCACGTAGCGCGAGAGGTTGCGGCCGAACTTGGTGGTGAAGCGGAAATTGCCGATCAGCTCGGCGATCTTGTCCTTCTCCTCGCGCGTGCACATGTTGATGCTCATCAGCGACTGTGCCCGCTCGACCGCCTGGGCCTGGGTGAAGTGCACGATGTAGACCGGCGCCTGCTTGGTCTCGAGGAGCTCGGTGAGCGTCTCGGTGATGGGCGTCAGGCGGTACTCGTAGGACAGCGGAACGGGCCGGGTGGCGGAACGGACGACCGAGGTCGGGCGGCCGGTGCGGCGCGTCAGATCCTTTTCGAACATGCTGACGTCGCCGAGCGTGGCCGACATGAGGATGAACTGGGCCTGCGGAAGTTCCAGCAGCGGAATCTGCCACGCCCAGCCACGGTCCGGCTCGGCGTAGAAGTGGAACTCGTCCATCACGACCTGGCCGATGTCGGCGTGCTTGCCGTCCCGCAGCGCGATCGAGGCGAGGACCTCGGCCGTGCAGCAGATGACGGGGGCGTCGGCGTTGACCGACGCGTCGCCGGTCAGCATGCCGACGTTCTCGGTGCCGAAGAGCTTGCACAGGTCGAAGAACTTCTCCGACACCAGAGCCTTGATGGGTGCCGTGTAGAAGGTGACCTTGTCCTGGGCGAGGGCGGTGAAGTGGGCACCCGCGGCGACCAGGCTCTTGCCGGAGCCGGTCGGCGTGGACAAGATCACGTTCGCCCCGGAGACCACCTCGATCAGCGCCTCCTCCTGGGCCGGGTAGAGAGTGATGCCCTGGTCCTCGGCCCACGACGAGAAGGCTTCGAAGAGGGCATCGGGGTCGGCATCCGGCGGCAGCTGATCGATAAGGGTCACACCCCCATCTTGCCTTCCTTCGCACCCGATGAGGGAACCGGAGGGTCCCACGAAGATCACGAACGCTACGCTGTGTCGCCAACGGGGCGTCAGAACAATGGAAATGGGGCGGGCAACAGCAATGATGGGACCGGCACACTCGCTGTCGGGGGCGGCAGCCTGGCTGGGGGTCGGTGCCGCTGCTGCGGCCGCGGGGCACACGATGCCCTGGCCGGTCCTCCTCGTGGGGGCGCTGATCTGCGCGGGAGCGGCGCTCGCGCCCGACCTCGACCACAAGTCGGCGACCATCTCGCGGGCCTTCGGGCCGCTCTCCCGGGGCATGTGCGAGATTGTCGACAAACTCTCGTACGCGGTCTACAAAGCGACACGCAAACAGGGGGACCCCCGCCGCTCGGGCGGGCACCGCACGCTCACGCACACCTGGCTGTGGGCCGTGCTGATCGGAGCCGGATCCTCGGCCCTGGCGATCTTCGGCGGCCGCTGGGCGGTCCTCGGGATTCTCTTCGTCCACATGGTGCTCGCCATCGAGGGCCTGCTGTGGCGGGCGGCCCGCGGCTCGAGCAGCGACGTGCTGGTGTGGCTGCTGGCCGCGACGAGCGCCTGGATCCTCGCCGGTGTCCTGGACAAGCCCGGCAACGGCGCGGACTGGCTGTTCACGGCGCCCGGCCAGGAGTATCTGTGGCTGGGGCTTCCGATCGTGCTCGGTGCGCTGGTGCACGATGTCGGCGACGCACTGACCGTCTCGGGGTGCCCGATCCTGTGGCCGATCCCGATCGGTCGCAAGCGCTGGTATCCGATCGGACCGCCGAAGGTGATGCGGTTCCGGGCCGGCAGCTGGATCGAGCTCAAGGTGCTCATGCCGGTGTTCATGCTGCTCGGGGGAGTGGGCGGCGCGGCCGCACTCAACTTCATCTGAACGGCCACTCCCGCAGGAGTGACGTCCCTTGCGGGGGCGGCGCCGGCTCAGGCGGTGCTCGGCGGCTGCCCGTGCCAGGAGTGCCAGAGCGCCGCGTAGGCACCGTCAGCCGCCACGAGGTCGTCGTGGGTGCCGAGCTCGGTGATCCTGCCCGCCTCCATGACCGCCACCCGGTCCGCGTCGTGTGCCGTCTGCAGACGGTGGGCGATGGCGATGACGGTGCGCCCGCGCAGGACGGCGGCCACAGCGCGTTCGGTATGCCGTGCAGCCGTCGGGTCCAGGAGCGCCGTGGCCTCGTCGAGGATCAAGGTGTGGGGGTCGGCGAGGACGACGCGGGCCAGTGCCAGTTGCTGGGCCTGAGCGCCGTGCAACCGGTGGCCTCCAGGGCCCAGCTCCGTGTCGAGTCCGTGCGGCAGGCCGTCGTACCAGTCCGCGCCGACCGCGGCCAGGGCCCCTTCGAGATCGGTCTCGGGGGCGGACTCCGCCGCGACGCGCAGGTTGTCCCGGACCGTGCCGAGGAAGACGTGGTGCTCCTGGGTGACGAGGACGACCTGACGGCGCAGCCGGTCGGGCGCCATCTCGGCGATCGGCACGCCGCCGACGGTGACGGCGCCCGAGGTCGGAGCGTCGATGCCGGCGAGCAGACGGCTCAGTGTGCTCTTTCCGGCACCGGACGGGCCGACGATGGCCAGACGCTCGCCGGGCCGTACGGAAATGTCGACACGGCGCAGAACATCGGCGCCGCTGCCGTAGGCGAAACACACGCCGCGCAATTCGATGCGGTCGTCCTCGGGCGCGCCGCCGGGGGCCGGGACGGAAGAGGCGGCAGTCCGTGCGGAGGCGTCGGCCGGGGCGGAGGTATCCGCGGGGACTCTCGGCGCGGCGGCCACGCCCTCGACGCGGGCGAAGGAGGCGCCACTGCTCTGTACCTGTTCGACCTGCTGCAGGATCGTGTCGAGGGGCTGGGAGAGGTGGCGCAGGTACAGCGCCGAAGCGACCACCGTGCCCAGGCTCACGGAGCCCTCTCCATGCAGAGCTCCACCGACGAGGAGCACGGCGACGACCGGTACGGCGTACGAGGCGTCGATGGCAGGGAAGAGCACGCTGCGCAGGAAGAGCGTCCGGTCATGGGCGGCGACGCACCGTTCGATCTCCCTCTCGCTGTCGGCGACGCGGCGCTCGCGCAGTCCGAAGGCCTCGACGGTGCGGGCCCCGGACGCGGTGGCGGCCAGGACCTCCGCCAGCGCGGAGTGCGCCGCTCCCTGCTCGAGGTAGGCGGAGTGCGCCCGGCGCAGGTACCAGCGGGTGGCGAACCAGATGCCGGTGAGACCGAGCACGCCGCAGACGCCGAGCAGAGGGTCGAGGAGGAAGATCGCACCGAGGATGAAGAGGGCCTGCACGGCTGCGACGAAGATGTCGGGGCCCGTGTCACGCAGCGCCTGCCCTGCCGTGGCCACGTCGGTCGTGCCGCGGGCGGTCAGGTCCCCGGCACCGGCCCGCTCCACGACCGAGGCGGGAAGCGCGAGTGCTCGGTCGACGAACTGTTCGCGGATCCGGGCCAGGGTCCGCTCGCCGAAACGGTGGGCGAGGTAGCGGGCGTGGCGTGCCAGGAGAAGCTGGGCGACGGCTCCGGCGAGGATGCCGAGCGCGAGGCGGTCGACGGCGGCGACGCCACCGCCGTCCTTGACCGTGTTGATGATGCGCCCCAACAGCCAGGGGCCGACCAGGCCGGCGGCCGCGGCGAGGGCGCTGAAGACGATCATGGTGACGAAGGCGCCGGTGTCCTGGCGTATGAGACGCACGGCGGCCCGACGGACCTGACGGCGGTCGGCCACGGGCAGGAGCCCGGAAGCGGCCTCGGCGGCGTCACGACGTCCGGACGGTATGGCAGGCGTCATCGGAGTGCCTCATGACCCGGTTCGGCGGCGGAGTGTCGCGATGGCTCGTGACGGGGTGGTGCGTGCGGCTTCTCCGCCTCGTCACCGGGCGACACCAGGCGCCGGTAGCCGGGGCGCTCGGTCAGGAGATCGCGATGGCGGCCGACGGCGGTCACTCGTCCGTCGACCACGTAGTACACGGCGTCGGCCTGGTCGAGGACGAGCGGCGACGTGCTGGTCACCAAGGTCGTACGGCCCCGGCGCGCGGCACGCAGCCGGGCCGCCATGTTCGCCGCCGTGTGGGCGTCGACTGCCGACGTGGGGTCGACCGCCAGGAGGACTTCGGGGTCGGCGAGGAGGGCGCGAGCCAAGCGGATGCGCTGGCGTTGCCCGCCGGAGAGGTTGCGGCCGTGTGCTTCGAGCAGCGCGTCGAGGCCGTCCGGCAGACCGAGGAGGATGTCGCGCGCCGCAGCGTCCTCGACCGCACGGGCAAGAGCGTCCTCCTGAGGAGACCACCGTCCGGAGATCGCGGCGCGCAGCGTGCCGGCGAAGAGGTCGGCTTCGTTGTCCGCCACCAGAATCCGGGAACGGACTTCGTCGAGCTCCATGGCGTCGAGTCGGACCGAGCCCCAAGTGGCGGAGGAGGGGGTGAAGCGGCCGAGGCGATCGACGATGTCGGTGCCGCCCGACGCGTGACGGGTCGCGAGTGCGGTGAGGAGGCCGGGCGCGACCTCTACACCGGATTGCGGGTCCCGCAGCACGGACGGCACCTGAGGACCGCGCACCGGGCGCGCACCGGCACCCGTCCCACCAGGCGAAGCGCCCGAGGGCTGGGTTCGGCCCGCTGCCCCGGCCGACGCCTTCGCCAAGCCCCCTTCCGCCACCCGCAGTTCCGCCAAGCCTCGTCCCGCAGGACCCCGTCCCGTAGAACCCCGTTCCGCCGACCCCCGTTCGGGCGACCCTCGCTCGGTCGAAGGCGCAGGCTCCTCTGGGCTGCCGTTCAGGCCCTCCGGCTCCAGGTTCAGGAAGTTCACGACCCGTCGCGCGGCGACCAGACCCCGGCCGATGTCGTAACCGGCCTCGATGAAGAAGGTCACCGGGACCACGAGCACGGCCACGTAGCCGTAGACGGCCACCAACTCGCCCACCGTGATGGAGCCCTGAGCGGCCATGCGTGCGGCGAGCCACGTCACGGCTGCCAGGAACAAGGCGGGCAGGCCGAGGCCGAAGGCCTGGATCCAGCTCATGCTCGATCCGACGCGGTATCCGTCGTCCCGCAGTCGGCGAGAGCCGTCCCGGTAGCGGGCGGCGAACACGGCTTTGCCGCCCAGGCCGTTGAGGACGCGCAGCCCGCCGGCGAGGTCGCCGAGGATCGCCGCGAGCGCGCCCTGGCGTTCCCGGTAATCCGTCTCCGCTCCCTGCAGTCGGCTGAGGAACGGTCCGACGAGCATGGCGAGCAGTGGCACGCCGACCAGTACCACCACGGCAAGCAGGGCGGAGACGGAGAAGAGGAGTGCGGCCACCACGACGTAGGCGAGCACCGCGCCCGCGCCGGGGCCCGTCACGGTGAGGGTCTGGCTGATCACGCCCACGTCGGAGTGGCCGATCGTCACGACCTCGCCCGCGGAGAGCCGGCGCGGCAGCACGGCGCCGAGCCGGGTCGCGTGGTCGATCACGACGCGCACGGTGCGGAAGTAGGCGTCGAGCCGGACACGCGTCATCGTGCGATGCCGCATGATCGCCAACCAGGCGTTCACCACACCGATGCCGAACAGAACCGCGGACCAGCTGAGCAGGGCGGACCGGTCACCGGGGCGCAGCCCGTCGTCGATCGCGTGCGACAGGACGTACGGGGGAAGAGTGAGGCAGATCATCCACGCACTGCCCAACAGGGCGCCCAGGGCCACCCGTCGGGGCTGGCTGACGGTCACCCACCAGAGGTAGCGGGCAGGCCCGCGGTGGTCGGGGGTGCCGGGGCCCGTGGGAGATGCGGCCATTCCCGCACCCTAACTACCTCTGTGCGCTGCCTGACAGAGCGCCCCGCGTTCACCCCGCTCACCCACCCGAGCAACGCGCCCGACTCCAACAGGCTGGCCCCGCGCACGACTTCGCCTCCGGCCCCGCCACCCCTACCCGTGCCAGGACCGCCACAGGGCGGCGTACGCGCCGTTCGCCGTCACCAGTTGGTCGTGGGTGCCCAGTTCGCTGATCCGTCCCTCCTCCACCACCGCGATCACGTCCGCGTCGTGTGCCGTGTGCAGCCGGTGGGCGATGGCCACGACCGTGCGGCCGTCGAGGACTTTGGCGAGGGAGCGTTCCAGGTGCCGTGCCGCACGCGGGTCGAGGAGGGACGTCGCCTCGTCCAGGACCAGGGTGTGCGGGTCCGCGAGGACCAGACGCGCCAGGGCGATCTGCTGTGCCTGCGCCGGCGTCAGTGCGAAGCCGCCGGAGCCGACCTCGGTGTCGAGGCCGTCGTCCAGGCCCTGTGCCCAGTCGGCCGCGTCCACCGCGCCGAGCGCGGCCCAGAGTTCGGCGTCCCGCGCGCCGGTCCGTGCCAGGAGGAGGTTGTCGCGCAGGGAACCCACGAAGACGTGGTGTTCTTGGTTGACCAGGGCCACATGGGCGCGCACCTCCTCCGCGGGCATGGCCGCCAACGCCGCGCCGCCCAAGGTGACATGGCCGGTGCGCGGCCCGTAGATGCCCGCGAGAAGCCGACCGAGCGTGGACTTGCCCGCGCCGGACGGGCCGACCAGGGCGACGCGGGAGCCGGGTTCCACGGCCAGGGACACCTCGCGGAGCACGTCCACGCCCGCGCGGTATCCGAAGTGCACGTCGTCCGCGAGGACACGGCGGCCCTCCGGGATGACGGACGAGTCGCCTGCGTCCGGCTTGATGTCGCGTACGCCGACGAGCCGGGCCAGCGAGACCTGCGCGACCTGAAGCTCGTCGTACCAGCGCAGGATGATCCCCAGCGGATCCACGAGCATCTGCGCGATCAGCACGCCGGTCGTCAGTTGGCCCACGCCGATCCATCCCTGGAGGACGAAGACGCCGCCCATCATCAGCGTCGAACAGAGGACCGTCACATGGGTGAAACTGATCACCGGGAAGAGGACCGACCGCAGGTAGAGGGTGTATCGCTCCCAGGCGGTCCACTCCTTGATGCGACGTTCGGACATCTCGATGCGGCGGGGGCCGAGACGATGGGCCTCCACGGTGCGTCCCGCGTCGACGGTCTCGGTGAGGGCGGCCGCGACGGCGGCGTATCCGGCGGCCTCCGAACGGTAGGCGGCAGGCGCCCGCTTGAAGTACCAGCGGCAGCCCACGACGAGGAGGGGTACAGCGATGAGCACGGCGGGCGCCAGCGGCGGCGCGGTCACCGCGAGCCCGCCGAGCAGCAGGACGACCCAGACCACGCCGATGGCGAGCTGCGGCACCGCTTCGCGCATGGCGTTGGCGAGTCGGTCGATGTCCGTGGTGATGCGCGAGAGCAGGTCGCCGGTGCCGGCGCGCTCCAGAACCCCGGGCGGCAGCCCGACGGAGCGTACGAGGAAGTCCTCGCGCAGGTCCGCCAGCATCTGTTCGCCGAGCATCGCACCACGCAGCCGTACCTCGCGTACGAAGTAGGCCTGGACGAGCAGAGCGAGGGCGAACATCCCGATGGTGAGTTCCAGATGGAGTGCGCGGGTGTCGTCCGAGACCTTCTCGACCAGGTTGCCCAGCAGATAGGGGCCGGCCATCGAGGCGACGACGGCGAGCGTGTTGACGAGGATGAGGAGGAGGAAGGGGCGACGGTGGCGTCGGAAGAGTTCGCGTACGTAGGTGCGTACGGTCGCGGCCGACCCGACGGGCAGGGTCTCCGTCGTCGTGGGGGCCGCCGGATCGTACTCCGGGGGCGCCAGGCCGATCATGCCGTCTCCTCGATGTCGAAGTCCGTCGTGAGGTCTGTGTCGAAATCTGTCCGTGCGTCCGCGGCGACGCGTTCGGCGTCGGTCTCGCGGGTGACGACCGCGCGGTACCGCGGTTCGCTGTGCATCAGTTCACGGTGTTCGCCCACGGCTGCGACCTCACCGTCGGCCAGGAACACGACGCGCTCGGCACGGTCCAGGAGCAGCGGCGACGAGGTGAGCACCACGGTGGTGCGTCCCCGGCGCAGTCGCCGGATGCCGTCGGCGACGCGGGCCTCGGTGTGCGAGTCGACGGCGGAGGTCGGCTCGTCGAGCACCAGCGCCCCCGGGTCCGTGACCAGCGAACGGGCCAGGGCGAGGCGTTGGCGCTGGCCGCCGGAGAGGGAGCGGCCGCGTTCCGTGAGGCGGGCGGTCATCGGATCGTCGTCGACGGACGCCTGGGCCAGCGCGTCGAGGACGTCGGCGCACTGGGCGGCGGTGAGGGCCGCCTCGGGGGTGACGGCTCCCGACCTCGGAACGTCGAGCAGGGTTCGGAGCGTCCCGGAGAGCAGAACAGGATCCTTGTCCTGGACGAGGACCGCGGTGCGGGCGGTGTCCAGCGGCACATCGTCCAGGGGCACGTCACCCAGCCGTACGGAGGGCAGGTTCGCGGCGTCATCGAACGCTGGGTGGCCGCCGAGCCGTTCGGCGAGCCGTCCCGCCTCGTCCGGGTCGCCGCAGACCACGGCGGTGAGTCGGCCGGCCGGGGCGAGCAGGCCGGTCGCCGGGTCGTACAGGTCGCCGCCAGGTTCGGCGGGGGTCTCCACCGACTCCACCGGCACCGACTCCACCGGCGGGTGCGCGCGGGCGCCTCCGGGAAAGCCTGCCTCGGCCGGGTCCTGCGGCTTCTCCGCCATCCGGCTCAGAGAGAGGACGCGGGCCGCCCGCTTCGCGGAGGGGCGTGAGAACGAGTACGCCATGGCGATCTCTTCGAAGTGCCGCAGCGGGTAGTTGAGCATCATGATCGCGCTGTAGACGGTGACGAGTTCGCCCACCGTGATGCGGCCCTCGCGGGCGAGGTGGACGCCGTACCAGACGACGGCGATCAGCAGCAGGCCGGGCATCAGGACCTGGATGGCCGAGATCACCGCCCACATCCTGGCGCTTCGCACCGCTGCGGTGCGGACCTCCTGCGACGCGCGGCGGTAGCGGTCGAGGAAGAGCTCCTCACCACCGATGCCGCGCAGCACCCGCAGTCCGGCGACGGTGTCCGACGCCAGCTCGGTGGCCCGCCCCGCCTTCTCCCGCTGTAAGTCCGCCCGACGCGTGGCGCGGGGCAGCAGCGGGAGCACGGCGAGCGCGAGCATCGGGATGCCCACGGCGACCACGACACCGAGAGCAGGCTGGTAGACGACGAGCCCGACGCAGACCAGGACCACAGTGAGGGCGGCCGCCGCGAACCGCGACAGCGCCTCCACGAACCATCCGATCTTCTCGACGTCGCCGGTGGAGACGGCCACGACCTCACCGGCGGCGACACGCCGGGTGAGCGCGGAGCCGAGCGCGGCCGTCTTGCGGGCGAGCAGCTGCTGCACGCGGGCCGCGGCCGTGATCCAGTTGGTGACCGCGGTGCGGTGCAGCATCGTGTCGCCCACCGCGATGCCGACGCCGAGCAGGCCGATCAGCGCGCCGGAGAAGGCGAGCCGGGCGCCGGAGCGGTCGAGCACGGCCTCGACGGCGATGCCGACCATGTACGGCAGTCCCGCGATGCAGGAGAAGTGGAGCAGGCCCCAGGCGAGGGACCTGAGTTGTCCGCCGAGCTGGTTGCGGCCCAACCACAGCAGGAAGCGCGGCCCCGACCGGGCATCGGGGACGCCGGGGTCGGGGAACGGAAGGTCGCGAATCTGCATGACGTCCCTGGGCTCGGTGCGGCGGCCGTCGCTCCGGGCCATGACCGAGGGAGCGGACGGCGGTTACAAACCGTGAAAGGTTCACCTCGCGCGGTACTCCGAGGCAAACGGTTTTCCGCCGCGGGGTAAAGAATCGGCCCTGTCCCGGCGTGGGTCGTGGGGCCGCGCGGGAGTACCGCGGACCAGGTGCGACCATGGGCGGATGCGTATAGCCGGTGTGGTGCGAATCGGGGTCGCGGCAGCGGCCTGCGGTGTTCTTCTGACGTCCTGCGCGAGCGGGAACGACGACGGTTCCGGAGATGGCGACGCCGGTCACGGCAAGGGCGCCCAGGGCAGCGGCAAGGGTGCCGCCGCCGCTGATCTTCGGCGCATCCCGGACGTGGGCGACGGTTTGCAGTCCAAGATCCCCGAGAACTCCCGCCAGGTGGTCGCGGTCTACGGCGACGGCGTCGACTCGGCCGACTCGACGGTCGTGCTCTACACGAAGTCATCTGACCAGGACAAGACCTGGGAGAAGGCCCGCAGCTGGCCCGCGCACAACGGCAAGAAGGGCTGGACCACTGACCACCGGGAGAACGACAAGCGCAGCCCGGTCGGCGTGTTCACGCTCACCGACGCGGGCGGGGTCCTCGCGGACCCGGGCGCCAAGTTCCCGTACACGAAGTCGGCGTCCATCCAGGCCCCGCACTACTGGCCCAAGACGCACTGGCACGACTTCGACTACGTCATCGCCATCGACTACAACCGCGCCAAGGGCACGCCGCCGAACGACCCGACCCGGCCACAGGGCCAGGAAAAGGGCGGCAGTATCTGGCTGCACATGGACCACGGCAGCGGCACGTCGGGCTGCGTCAGCCTGTCCAAGTCGGCCATGGAGTCACTGCTGCGCACCCTTGACCCGAAGCAGCACCCGGTCGTGGTGATGGGCGACAAGGCGAACCTGCGGGCGTGAACCGTCGAGCAGCACCAAGAGGGAGTGCGGCGTCGGGCGGCACTACGTGGAAGTGAAGCGCCGGGCAGCGCCACACGTACGTGCAGCGTCACGCAGCACCATTGCGGTGATCGGGAACTGCCCATAGAAATCCCCCATGAGAAGATGCGTCATGTCCATGCTCGCCGGTGCGGCCCTCGCTGCGAGCACTCTCCTCGGCGCAGGCCCGGCTACGGCCGACGGTGCCGGCGATCGCTCCACGACCGACGGCGCCCGCCCAGCCGCGACGCCTCCGCCCGAATTCGGTTCCGACTGGCACGATCCGGTCACCGCGGCCCCGCCGGTGTCGAGACCGCACACCAAGTCATGCGAAGTGACCGTCGCGGAGGCCCAGTTCAAGGACTTCACCCCGTACAAGGGCACCTACACCCCTCCGAAGAAATGCGGTGCCGGACGCTGGGGCAAGGTGGTCCTGCGCCTGGACGGAAAGGTGAAGGGACGGCAGTACGACCGGCTCGGCTACCTGCGCATCGGTGGTGTCGAGGTCTTCCGCACCTCGACCCCGGAGCCGTCGGCCGACGGCATCACCTGGTCCGTGGCGAAGGACGTCACCCGCTACAGCGAGACGTTGAGCCGGAACCAGCAGGTGGAGATGCTCATCGGCAATGTCGTCGACGACACCTACACCGGGATCATCGACGTCAAGGCGACGCTGACGTTCTACGCGCAGGAGAAGCGCGGCGCGACGCCGCAGGCGACGCCCGATCGTGTCATTCCGCTCGGGGAGCGCACATCCCTCACCACCCCGCGCAACAGCGAACGCATCGTCGCCGAGGTGTACGCCACCGGCTCCGGCGGCGGCTGCGAGGAGTACTGGTACCTGACGGTGCCGGACGCCGCGCCCTACTCCTGCAAGGCCGACAAGGGGCCGTACCGCGAGATCCAGGTCACGGTCGACGGCCAACTGGCGGGCATCGCCGCGCCGTTCCCGACCGTCTGGACCGGTGGCTGGTCCAACCCCTTCCTCTGGTACGTGATCCCCGGGCCCCGCGCCTTCGACATCAAGCCCGTCGAGTACGACCTGACGCCCTTCGCCGGCATCCTCAACGACGGGCGCCCGCACCGGGTGGAGGTCTCCGTCGTCGGTGTCCCCGAGGCGCAGACCGGCTGGAGCACCCCGGTCAACGTCCTGGTCTGGCAGGACGAGAAGAGTGAGCACGTCACGGGCCGGCTGACCCGCCACCAGGAGGGCGCGCCGGTGAACGAGTCGACGTATAAGCCCGGTTCCGGACAGGATCCGCACCGCTTGGACACGACGGGCGGTCACCGGCTCAGCGTCTCGGGGTACGTGAACACCTCACACGGACGCGTGACGACGACCGTGAACCGCACGCTCGCCACCACCTCCGTCCACCGTTGGACCGACGGCGAGGCGATGGACGCGCTCAAGGCCACATGGACCGACCGCGAGACGGTCACGACGGGCCGCCGGGCCGTGCGCACCGACCGCACGTACAGCATGGACGGCACGACGACCCTCGGATCCGGTGACCGGCTGCGTACCGAGATCGCGCTGGGCGACCGCACGGAAAGCCGCACGAGCCACGCGAGCGGCGGTGGTGGGCGGCGCGGCAACTGGTCGGTGCGGGACGACCGTTACGACGGCGACGCGACGTACACGGCCAACGCCCCGCGCGACCAGCGCCACGCCGTGGGTACGTCGCGCGAGCGCTACCGCCTGATCGGCGACACGGGCTGCTACGACCGCACCCTCGCCACGGTCCAAGGCACCCTCACCGAGGACCGCCGGCGCTGCTGACCGACGGTTGACCGGGACAACGGACGGAGACTCCGGCGGCCGCACGCCACGCGTCGCAAGCCACGCGCCGCGCGGTCGCCGGGCCCGTTACGCCTCCTCCGGCTTCTCCGAATCCATGCCGGGCCGTGCCTTCTTCCAGAGGCCGCGGGTGAAGTCGGGGATCGCCTGCGGCGCGCCCTTCGCCTTGATCGACAGATGGCTCAGCGGCACGGGCGAGGTCCAGGTCGCGGCGTCGTACACGTCGAAGTCCGGCACCAGGCCGAGCCGCATGGTCTGCATCAGCCGGAAGATCATGATGTAGTCCATGCCGCCGTGTCCGCCGGGCGGATTCGCGTGCTCCTTCCAGAGCCAGTGGTCGAAGTCGGCGTACTGGGTGAAGTCGCCCCACTCGTCGTTCGTGTGGTCGGGCTCGATGTAGATGCGCTCCGGGTAGTCCTCGAAGACGCCGCGCGTGCCGCCCAGGCTGTTGATGCGGCTGTAGGGGTGGGGCGTCGACACGTCGTGTTCGAGGCGGATCACCCGGCCCTTCGCCGTCTGGACGAGACTGATCGTGCGGTCGCTCTCGATGTACGTCTCCTTCCAACTGGGGTCGCCCGCGGGCATGTGCGCCTTGCGGTACGCGGCGAGGCCGAGCGAGGGCGTGCCGAAGCTGGAGATGTGCGTGACGCGGTCGCCGCGGTTGACGTCCATGTAGTTGGCGACGGGACCGAAGCCGTGGTTGGGGTAGAGATCGCCGCGCAGCCGGGTGTGCCACAGACGACGCCACGGCCCCTCGTAGTAGTCGGGGTCGAACATCAGACCGCGCAGGTCGTGGTTGTAGGCGCCCGCGCCGTGCAGGAGATCGCCGAACTTGCCCGCGTGCGCCATCCGCAGGACGCGCATCTCGTTCTTGCCGTAACAGCAGTTCTCCAGCTGCATGCAGTGTCTGCGGGTGCGCTCGGAGAGGTCCACGAGCTCCCACAGCTCGTCCAGCCGCAGGGCGATGGGGCACTCCACGCCCACGTGCTTGCCGTTCAGCATCGCCGACTTTGCCATCTCGAAGTGGAAGTCCCAGGGCGAGGCCACGTAGACGAAGTCGATGTCGCCGCGCTTGCACAGGTTCTCGAAGTCGTGCTCGCCCTTGGTGTACGTCGCCGGGGCGGGCTGGCCCGCTGCCGTGACCTTCTTCGCGGCGGCCGCGGTCTTCTCCTTGACCGGATCGCACAGCGCCACGACCCGGACGCCGGGTATCGCGAGAAACAGGTCGATCATGCTGCCGCCGCGGTTGCCGAGCCCGATGATCCCGACCCGGACCGTGGAACGCCGCTGGAACGGTACGCCGATCATGGTCTTGCCCTTGCGCGCGGGAGTCTCGGCGGTGTCCGGCACCGCGGCGTCCGCGGCGGTGGTGGCGTCGGCGGTCGCGGGGGCGTCGGCGTGCGCCGTCCCGCCCGTGAGGGCGCCGACCCCGAGACCCGCGCCGGCGAGCCCCGCCGTCCGGAGCACCGCACGGCGCGAGCGGCCGTCTCCCCGCGTGCCCTCGGCGGAGTCGTCGGGGTGGGTGGCGTCGGGAGTCGGTGTCGCGTTCTCGTCGTGCATCGGACCTCCGTAGCTATGAGCGGCTGGTCTCTACCACTGGGGCGGAAGCCACCCTGATGGGGGGAGGGCCGGTGCGCAAGAGGCCGAAGTGGCCGAGGAGTTGGACTTCTCGTCGTGACGCGAAAGGCTTGCCGCCTCTGTTCGTCGGGGACATCCTGTGTTCGTCGGGGACGTCCTGGTCCGCGCCGGACGGGGTTCTTACCGCCCGGCGGAGCCCTACGGCCGCGTCGCACGCTCCAGTTCCAGGAGTACGGAGTAGTAGCCGCGGCCCGTCGCGTGGTCCATGCCGACCTCGCACATGCGGTTGGCCGAGAGGTGTGCGTCGAAGGGGCGGGAGGTGACCTCCGCGGCCTCCTTGCGCGTGGCCGACTCCGTGAGTTCCTTGTGGAGCATGCCGCGGTCGCCCGCGAAGGCGCAGCATCCCGCGTCGTCCGGGACGACCACCTCGTCGGCGCAGGCCTCGGCGACGGCGCGCAGGTGCCCCTCGTCGCCCAAGTGCTGCATGGAACAGGTGGGGTGGAGCACGGCGGAACCGATCGTCCGGCGCACCGTGAGGCGGGGGAGCAGCTCGTCGGCGGCCCAGACGATCGAGTCGACGACGGTCAGCTCCCGGTGCAGTGCGCGGTTGTCCGGGGTCAGATAGGGCACGACCTCGTGCGCGATGCCGAGCGTGCAGGAAGACGCGTCGACGACGAGGGGCAGGCGGCCGCCGGCGGTCCAGCCCCAGGCCGCCTCGACGATGCGGTTGGCCATGACCCTGTTCCCCGCCTCGTACCCCTTGGAGTGCCAGATCGTGGCGCAGCACGTCCCCGCGACGTCGTCCGGGATCCAGACCGGCCTGCCCGCGCGCGCGGCGACGGCCACCACCGCCTGGGGCAGGGAGCGGTCGCCCGGGCCCCCGAAGATGCGGTTGACGCAGGCCGGGTAGTAGACGGCGGTGGCGTCCACCCGCGCGGTGCGCGGCAGCCTGCGCGCTGCGGCCGCGGGGATCTGGGGCAGCCACTCCGGGACGAGGTCGGGGCGGACCGCCTTGCGCGCGGTGCGCGTCACCGCCGTGAGCAGCCGGTCGCTGATCCGGTCGGCGGCGGCCACCGCGAGCCGCGCGGAGGTCTCGACCGCCTTGAAGTTCCTCGCGGCGAGCGCTGCCGCCTTCTCCTCGCGGGGCGAGTGCCGGGCGTGCCGGAAGTCCTTCATCAGGGCGCCCGTGTCGATCCCGACCGGGCAGGCGATGCGGCAGGTGGAGTCGCCGGCGCAGGTGTCCACGGCGTCGTAGCCGTACGCCGCCACCAGGCCGTCCTCGACCGGGGACCCTTCCGGCTGGCGCATCATCTCGCGGCGCAGCACGATGCGCTGGCGCGGCGTCGTGGTCACGTCCTCGCTGGGGCAGGTCGGTTCGCAGAAGCCGCACTCGATGCACGGGTCGGCGATGAGCTCCACCTTCGGGATGGTCTTGAGGCCGCGCAGATGGGCCTTCGGGTCACGGTCGAGGACGATGCGCGGGGCGAGGACGCCGTCCGGGTCGATGACCTGTTTCGTGCGCCACATCAACTCCGTCGCCTTCGGGCCCCACTCCAGCTCCAGGAACGGGGCGATGTTGCGGCCCGTGGCGTGTTCGGCCTTCAGCGAGCCGTCGAAACGCTCGACGGTCAGTCGGCAGAACGCGTCCATGAAGGCTGCGTACCGCTCCACGTCGGCGGGGACCGCGGCGTCGAAGGCGAGCAGGAAGTGGAGGTTGCCGTGCGCGGCGTGGCCCGCGACGGCCGCGTCGAAGCCGTGCCGCGTCTGGAGGTCGAGCAGGGCCTCGCAGGCCTCGGCGAGCCGCCCCGGAGGTACGGCGAAGTCCTCGGTGATCAGCGTCGTCCCGGAGGGGCGGGAGCCGCCGACCGCGGCGACGAAGGCCTTCCGCGCCTTCCAGTAGCCGCCGATGGTCTTGGCGTCGCGCGTGAAGGTGTTGGTCACCGAGGCCACGGGCGCGACCAGTTCGAGCCCGTCGAGAGCCTTGGCGGCGGCCGCCTCGTACGCGTCCTGTGCGGCCCGGTCCGGAGCGCGGAACTCCACCAGGAGTGCCGCGGTCGACTTCGGGAGCCCTGCCCAGTCGGCGGGCACGCCCTGGACGCTCACCGACGCGCGTAGCGTGTTGCCGTCCATCAGCTCGACGGCGAGCGCACCGGCCGCGTTGAACAACGGCACAGCGGCCGCCGCCGCGGGCAGCGAGGGGAAGAACAGCAGGGCGGTGCTCGTGTGCCGGTCCAACGGCAGCGTGTCGAAGACGACCTCCGAGATGAAGCCGAAGGTCCCCTCGGAACCGACCATCAGACCGCGCAGGATCTGCACGGGGGTCGTGCCGTCGAGGAAGGCGTCGAGGCGGTAGCCGTTGGTGTTCTTGATCGCGTACTTGGCGCGGATGCGGGCCACCAGCGCGGGGTCTGCCTCGATCTCACGCTTGATCGCCAGCAGACCCTCGCACAGCTCCGGTTCCGCGTGCGCCAGTTGGTCGTCGGCGTCCGGGGACGCGGTGTCCACGACGGTGCCGGAGGGCAGGACGAAGGTCAGTGACGCCACGGTGCGGTAGGAGTTGCGGGTGGTGCCCGCGGTCATGCCCGACGCGTTGTTCGCGACGACGCCGCCGACGGTGCAGGCGATCGCGCTGGCCGGGTCGGGGCCGAGCACCCGGCCGAACCGGGCGAGCGTGGCATTGGCCCGCAGCACCGTCGTGCCCGGGCCGATCCGGGCCCGCTCGCCGCCGCCGAGCACCTCCACGCCCGACCAGTGCTTGCGGACGTCGACCAGGATGTCCTCGCCCTGCGCCTGGCCGTTGAGGGAGGTGCCCGCCGCGCGGAAGACGACGTCCCGGCCTTTGCCGCGCGCGTACGACAGGACGGCCGACACGTCGTCGATGTCCTCGGCGACGACCACGACCTGCGGCACGAAGCGGTAGGGGCTGGCGTCCGAGGCGTACCGCACCAGGTCGGAGACCTTCGTCAGGACCTTGTCCGCGCCGAGCAGCGCGGTCAGACCGGAACGCAGCGGCTCCGGGGTGCCGGCGGCCCGCCGGTCGGGCACGCGATCGTGCGACGGGCCCTGGACGCGCGACGCGGCACCGGGGCGCAGGGCGTCCGGCTCGGGCTTCAGCAGCGGCATGAGCTCTCCTCGGCGGTTGCGGTGGCGTACCGGTGGTCGCGTACCCGGCGGTGGTGCTCGGCGCTGCGGACGGTGGTGCCCGGCGGTGCGGACGGTCGTGCCCGGCGGACCGGAGGCCTCAGCAGCGGCGGACGTCCGGCACGTCGAACAGGGCGTTGAGGAGCACGCCCAGCTGGGCGCGCTGCTCGGAGTCCAACGGAGCCAGGATGTCCTCCGCGGCGGTGCGGCGCGCGCTGCGCAGCTCGCCGAGCGCCTTGAGGCCGGCGTCAGTGAGCTCGATGCGGATCACCCGGCGGTTGGTGGGGTCGGGCGCGCGTCGTACGAGATCGGCGGACTCCAGGCCGTCGACCAGGGTGGTGACGGCGCGGGGGACGACTTCGAGGCGCTCGGCGAGGTCGGCCATGCGCGGCGGGGTCTCGTAGTGCGCGAGGGTGCGCAGCAGGCGGGACTGGGCGGGCGTGATACCGATCGGCACCAGATGGCGCTTCTGGATCCGCTGCAGCCTGCGGGTGAGCCGCAGCAACTGTTCGGCGAGCAGGCCGTCGGGGTCCGGGGTGTTCATGCGGGAACTTTAACAGGACCTTGTGCATTGTGAGTATAGGTAACAGTGAGCTATGCTCCCTGAGTCATCGTCGTCCGAGATCCCGAAGGAGCCCATGCGCCACGACGAACCCACCTGGACGCCGCAGTCCTCTGCCCCCGGCGAGGAGCCGCAGCCGCGCCAGATGCGCCGCATCCTCCGCCTCTTCCGTCCCTACCGAGGCCGCCTCGCGATCGTGGGCCTCCTGGTCTGCGCCGCCTCGCTCGTCTCGGTGGCGACCCCGTTCCTGCTCAAGGAGATCCTCGACACCGCCCTGCCCGAGGGGCGTACGGGCCTGCTGAGCCTGCTCGCGCTCGGCATGATCCTCAGCGCGGTCGTCACGAGCGTCTTCGGCGTCTTGCAGACCTTGATCAGCACCTCGGTGGGGCAGCGCGTCATGCACGACCTGCGCACCGCGGTCTACGGCCGGCTGCAGAGCATGTCCCTGGCCTTCTTCACCCGCACCCGCACGGGCGAGGTCCAGTCCCGCATCGCCAACGACATCGGCGGCATGCAGGCGACGGTCACCTCCACCGCCACCTCCCTGGTCTCCAACCTCACCAGCGTCATCGCGACCATCGTCGCCATGCTCGCCCTGGACTGGCGGCTCACCGTCGTCTCGCTGCTCCTGCTCCCCGTCTTCGTGTGGATCAGTCGGCGCGTCGGCCGCGAACGCAAGAAGATCGCCACGCAGCGCCAGAAGCAGATGGCCGTGATGGCGGCGACGGTCACCGAGTCCCTCTCCGTGAGCGGCATCCTGCTCGGCCGGACCATGGGGCGCGCCGACTCCCTGACCAAGTCCTTCGCCGACGAGTCCGAGCAGCTGGTGGACCTGGAGATCCGGTCGAACATGGCGGGCCGCTGGCGCATGTCCGTGATCTCGATCGTCATGGCCGCGATGCCCGCCGTCATCTACTGGACCGCAGGCCTCGCCTTCCAGCTGGGCGGCCCGACCGTCTCGATCGGCACGCTCGTCGCCTTCGTCTCGCTCCAGCAGGGACTGTTCAGGCCGACGGTCAGCCTGCTCTCCACCGGTGTGCAGATCCAGACGTCGCTCGCGCTCTTCCAGCGCATCTTCGAGTACCTCGACCTGCCGATCGACATCACCGAGCCCGAGAAGCCGGTGCGCCTCGAAAGGATCAAGGGCGAGGTCCGCTTCGAGAGCGTCGAGTTCCGCTACGACGAGAAGTCGGCCCCCACGCTCCAGGACATCGACATCGCGATACCCGCGGGCGGCAGCCTCGCCGTGGTCGGACCCACCGGCTCCGGCAAGTCGACCCTGAGCCACCTCGTCCCCCGTCTCTACGACGTCACGGGCGGCCGTGTCACCCTCGACGGGGTCGACGTGCGCGACCTCGACTTCGACACCCTGGCGCGCGCCGTCGGCGTGGTCTCCCAGGAGACGTACCTCTTCCACGCCTCGGTCGCCGAGAACCTCCGCTTCGCCAAGCCGGACGCCACCGACGAGGAGCTTGTCGCCGCCGCGAGCGCCGCCCAGATCCACGACCACATCGCCTCCCTCCCGGAGGGGTACGACACCGTGGTCGGCGAGCGCGGGCACCGCTTCTCCGGCGGCGAGAAGCAGCGCCTCGCCATCGCCCGCACCATCCTGCGCGACCCGCCGGTCCTCATCCTCGACGAGGCGACCAGCGCCCTGGACAACGGCACGGAGCGAGCGGTCCAGGAAGCCATCGACGCCCTGTCCGCCGACCGGACCACCCTCACCATCGCCCACCGGCTCTCCACTGTCCGCGGCGCCGACCAGATCGTCGTCCTGGACGCCGGACGCACCGCGGAGCGCGGCACCCACGAGGAGCTCATCGCGCGGGACGGCCGTTACGCGGCCCTCGTCCGCAGGGAGGCCCAACTGGAGCCCGCGACATAAAGATATGTCCGGAATATAGGCATTTGCGGGTTACCGTGCCTCCATGCAGACCAAGATTCCGCGACGGGGCACGATTCGACTGACGCGGCGGGGCAAGATCGCCCTGATCGCGACCGGAGCCGCCGCTGCGGTCACCGCCGTGACGGTGCCGCTGCTGCTTCCTGACGACGACGCGAAGCCGCAGACCCTGACCATCCCGGAAGGGTGGCGTTCGGGTCAGGTGTACGCGGCCGTGGACAAGGCCCTCGGGGTGCCCAAGGGCACCACGAAGAAGGCCCTCCCGAAGGCCGGGCTCAAACTTCCCCGGGACGCCCACGGCAACCCCGAGGGCTATCTGTTCCCGGCGACGTATCCGATCGATTCCCGGTCGACGCCTGCCTCCGTGCTGTCGTACATGGTGAATACGGCCCAGCAGAAGTTCGGCGGGGGCCAGGTCACGGCGGGCGCCGACCAAAATGCCGCAAACGGCTACCAGACCGTCACCATTGCGAGCATGATCGAGGCAGAGGCGGGCTCCAAGGAGGACATGGGCAAGGTCGCCCGGGTCATCCAGAACCGTCTCGACCGGGGGATGCCGCTGCAGATGGACTCCACCATCAACTACGCGCTCAACCGTTCCACCCTGGCGACCAGCGAACGCGACACGCAGATCAAAAGCCCGTACAACACCTACGCGCGCATGGGGCTGCCGCCCACGCCGATCAGCAATCCCGGCGAGGAGGCGATGCGGGCGGCCACCAATCCGACCCCGGGGGACTGGCTGTACTTCGTGACCGTGAAGCCGGGGGACACACGTTTCACGGCGAGCTTCGAGGAACACCAGAAGAACGTGGGGGAGTTCAACAGGGCGAAGTAGCAGGAGGCCAGAGGGGGGTTCCTTTCGGCCGCCGGGCCGGCTTCGCCTTGACCTCAACCGTGGTTCAGGTACAACGCTTTTCACCGACCATACCGCTCAGTATGCAGAGGAGCCGACCGTGGCCGCACCGATATCACGTGCCTTCCCCGACGTCCGGCGCGCGGACGCCGGGACGATCCTCGTCAGCTCCTGGACGCTGCCGGCCCCAGGGGTCCAGAAGCAGGCCGCGGACCTCGTGATCGAGGAGTGGGAGCAGCAGGAACGCCCGGCGGGCATGCTCTCGTTCACCACGTTCCTCAGCGAGAACGGCCGTGAGGTCCTCAACTACGCGCAATGGACGGACGACGACTCCTACCGCCGGTGGACACGGGCGGCCAAGAGCGCTGAGGACAGGGGCAAGGTCGACCGCATGGTGCTGGGCATCGAGCGGCCCGGCGAGGTGCGCTACGCGATCTACCGCAGCTATGCGCCCGACGAGGGCGCGGACCGGGACCCCGGCGCGCTGGTCACGCCCATGTTCGAGACCGAGGGCCCGGACAGCCAGCGCGCGTTCGTCGACGGAGTCATCGGCATCCTGGAGCGGACCCGGCCGCCGGGGTTGCTGGCCGCGCACTTCCATACGAGCAAGGACGGCCGGCGAGTGCTCAACCACGCGGAGTGGGCGGACCTCGCCTCCTGGCGGCGTTTCAACGAGGGCGGCGGCACCGTCGAACTGGCCATGATGATCGACAGCTTGGAGGGGGTCACCCCGGCCCCCACCCTGCCCGCCGTGCCGCGTTACCTCCCGTACAAGAGCCTGGTCAACGTCGCCGCGCCCTGACCCGGATCACGCACCCCGACACTGATCGCCGCAGCCACCCGCCATCCACCATCCACCATCCGCCATCCGCCATCCGCGACGGCGAGGACACCGCCGGTTCACACCGCGGCAGGCGCCCCCGCCAGCAACCGCTGGATGTCGCGGACCGCCGCACGGCCCGCCCGGTTGGCGCCGATCGTGCTGGCCGAAGGCCCGTACCCCACAAGGTGTACGCGCGGGTCGGCCGCGGCCCGGGTGCCCGCGAGACGCACGCCACCGCCTGCCTCGCGCAGCCGCAGGGGCGCGAGGTGCTCGATCGCCGGGCGGAAACCCGTCGCCCACAGGATGACGTCCGCGTCCACGCGGCGCCCGTCGTCCCACGCCACCCCGGCCGGCGTGACCCGGTCGAACATCGGCAGCCGGTCGAGCACGCCGTCCGCCCTGGCCTGCCGGATCGCGTCGTTCACCGGCAGCCCCGTCACGGAGACCACGCTCTGCGGCGGCAGGCCCTGGCGCACCCGCTCCTCGACCATGGCGACGGCCGCCCGGCCCCAGTTCTCGTCGAACGGACCTTCCCGGAAGACCGGGGGCCGCCGGGTGACCCAGGTCGTCGACGCGGCGTAGGGGGCGATCTCCATCAGGTGCTGCGTGCCGGACGCCCCGCCGCCCACGACCACGACCCGCTGCCCCCGGAACGCCTCGGGACCCGGATAGATCGCCGTGTGCAACTGCCGCCCCCGGAAGGTCTCCTGGCCGGGGTAGCGCGGCCAGAACGGGCGGTCCCAGGTGCCCGTCGCGTTGATCAGCGCGCGCGTGGACCAGGTGCCGGCCGACGTCTCGACGAGCAGACGCCCGTCCTCGCCGGGGCCGGAGCCGGAGCCGGAGTCGTCCTCCCGGACCCGGTACACGTCGACGGGGCGCCGCACGCGCAGGTCGAAGCGGTGTTCGTACTCCTCGAAGTACTCCCCGATGACCTCCGACGACGGGCGGGCGGGGTCCGCGCCGGTCAGCTCCATGCCGGGGAGCGCGTGCATGCCGTGCACCTTCCCGTACGTCAGGGAGGGCCACCGGAACTGCCAGGCGCCGCCGGGCCGGGGCGCGTGGTCGAGGACCACGAAGTCCCGGTCCGGCTCGAAGCCGACCCGGCGCAGGTGGTAGGCGCCGGACAGTCCCGCCTGTCCGGCGCCGATGACGACCACGTCCACGTCCTGGACCGCCGCTGGGAGGGCCGCGTCTCGTACCCCGATGTCGTTCACGCTTCTACTAACTTCATCGGGGTTCGGGATCTTCCCGGCGGGAGGTGTGAGATCCCGCGGGCGGGACGGCCGGGCTCAGCGGCCCCCCGCCACCAGCAAGGGAGCCCCGCCCGGAGCGGACGCCGGACGGCCGTTCGACGCCGGTACGCCCGCGAGCGGTGAGGCGGGAATCCGCGACAGCAGCCCGCGCGCGGCCAGCTCCGGAATGACGCCCTCACCGAACCAGTACGCCTCCTCCAGGTGCGGATAGCCCGACAGCACGAAGTGTTCGACGCCGAGCGCGTGGTACTCCTCGATCCGGTCGGCGACATCGGCATGGGCGCCGACCAGCGCCGTGCCGGCCCCACCGCGCACCAGGCCGACACCGGCCCACAGGTTCGGGGAGATCTCCAGCTTGTCGCGGGAACCGCCGTGCAGCGCGAGCATGCGCTGCTGGCCCACCGACTCGCTGCGCCCGAGCGCCTCCTGCGCGGCGGCGACGGTGTCCGGATCGAGGTCGTCGAGCAGCCGGTTCGCGGTCGCCCACGCCTCGGCGGCCGAGTCGCGCGAGATGGTGTGCAGACGGATGCCGAAGCGGACCGTGCGCCCCTCCTTCTCGGCGAGCCCGCGAATCCAGTTGATCTTCTGCTCGACCTGCTCCGGCGGCTCGCCCCAGGTCAGGTAGACATCCGTGTGCCGCGCCGCGACCGGCCCCGCCGCCGCCGACGAGCCGCCGAAGAAGATCTCCGGCAGGGGGTCCGGCGGCAGCGCGGTCAGCCCGCCCTCCACCTGGTAGTGCTCGCCGGCGAAGTCGAACGGCCGGCCGCTCCACGCCCCGCGTACGACCGAGAGGAACTCGTCGGTGCGGGCGTAGCGGCGGTCGTGGTCCAAGTGGTCGCCGAACCGCCGCTGTTCCGTCGAGTCGCCGCCGGTGACCACGTTGAGCAGCAGCCGGCCGCGGGTGATGCGCTGGTACGTGGCCGCCATCTGCGCGGCGAGCACCGGGGAGAGCACGCCGGGGCGGAAGGCGACGAGGAACTTCAGCCGTTCGGTGTGCTGGGCGAGGGCGACGGTCGTCAGCCAGGCGTCCTCGCACCACGTGCCGGTCGGCGTGAGGACCGCCTCGAACCCCAACTGCTCGGCGGCCTTGGCGATCTGGGCCAGATACTCGATGTCGGGCGCGCGCACGCCGCTCACCGGGGTGACCCGGGAACGCGTGATGCCGCCGTCGGTGTAGGCGTGCCGGTCGACGAGGGTGCGGCCGTCGCCGCCGGTCGGCAGGAACCAGTGCAGGTGGACGTTCATGGTCAGGACTCCTTGCGGTACGAGCGCGGCGCGGTGGTGGAGGGCGGCAGATCGCCGTTGAAGCGGGTGTCGACGTAGTCGCCGAAGTCGATGCGGCGGGGGATCAGCTTCAACTCGCTGAAGGTGTCGGCGATCTCCTGCTCTGAGGTGACGACGTCGCGGTCGACGGCAACCGGCACCCGTGTGCCGTTGGTCCGCTTGACCGCGTCGAGTGCGACGCCGTAGGGCAGGCCGGTGTCCTTCGCCCAGACCTTCGCCCAGGCCTCGGGGTGTTTGAAGACCCAGTCCTGGGCCCGGCGGAGCCGCTCCAGGTAGTCGGAGATCGCCTTGGACTTCTTCTTGTCGGCGAGGGCGCCGGGCGCCGCCGCCTGGAAACCGAGGCCGTTGACCAGCCCGTCGCCGTCGGTGAGGACGCGCCCCTTCTTGCCCCGCAGAACCTGTGAGGTGTACGGGTCCCATACGGCCCAGGCGTCCACCTTGCCGCTGGTGAACGCGGCCAGGGCGTCGGCGGGCTGCAGATACTTGACCTTCACGTCCTTGAAGTCGAGTCCGGCCTTCTTCAGGGAGGCGACCAGCTGGAAGTGCGCCGACGAACCCTGCGCCACGGCAACGGACTTGCCCTTGAGCTCCTGGGGCTTCTTCAGGGGTGAGTCCTCGGGCACGAGGATCGTGTCGCCCGCCGCCGTGCCGTGGGTCGCGGCGATGACGGTGATTTTCGAGCCGGCGCCGGCGGCGAAGACGGGTGGGGTGTTGCCGATGGCGCCGATGTCCACGGCCTTGGCGTTGATGGCCTCCAGGAGCGGGGGCCCGGACGTGAAGGTCGACCAGCGGATCTTGTAGTCGAGGTCGTCGAGTTCACCGGCCGCGCGCAGCACGGCCTCCGAACCGCCGCGCTGGTCACCGACGTTGAGAGTTAGTGACCCCTTGCCGTCGGTGCCGCCGCCGGATCCTCCGATCGAGGTGCCGGCGGAGGAGGTGCCGGAGCAGGCGCTGAGCAGCAGGGACAGGGGGAGCAGGAGCAGGGCGGGGGAGAGGGCGGGGCGGGGTGGTCGCATGGCGGTTCCGTTCGGTTCGGTCGGGACGCGGGGCCGGCCGGCCGTGGGGCGGGGGCCGGCAGGCTTGCACGGACTTCGGTCAGGGGGCAGGTGTGTCGGCGTCGACGCCGAGCCGCCGGAGCAGCTCCGCGCGCAGTTCGCCGAAGCGGGGGTCGGAGATGCCGCGCGGACGCTCCAGATCGATCTCGGTCTCGTACGCGATGACGCCGCCGTCCATCACGAGCACCCGGTCGGCCAGGAGCACTGCCTCCTCGACGTCGTGCGTGACGAGGAGCACCGCGCAGCCCCGCCGCTGCCACAGCTCGTCGACGAGCCGCTGTGCCTTGATGCGGGTGAGGGCGTCGAGCGCGCCGAACGGCTCGTCGAGCAGCAGCAGGTCGGGCTCGCGCACCAACGCGCGGGCCAGCGAGGCGCGTTGGGCCTCGCCGCCGGAGAGCGTCTTGGGCCAGGCGTCGGTGCGGTGCTTCAGGCCCACCTCGGTCAGCGCCTGCTCGGCGACGTCCCGGTCGGGCTTGCCGGGCAGCCCGAGCAGGACGTTGCGCCACACCCGCTTCCAGGGCATCAGCCGGGGCGCCTGGAACGCGACGGCCTTGCGGCGCGGCACCAGCACGGTGCCCTCGATGTCGCGGTCGAGGCCGGCGAGGATCCGCAGCAGCGTCGACTTGCCGCAACCACTGCGGCCGAGCAGCGCCACGAACTCGCCGGGCTTGACGTTGAGTTGAAGGTCGTCGATGACGGGGCGGCCGTCGAAGGTGCGGGTCAGCCCGTCGACGCGTACGGCGGACGGCGCGGCGTCGTCGGCGGGGTGCCGCGGGGTTGGTGCGGGTGTGGTCACCGGCCGGTGAACGTCGGTCGCCATTGGAGCAACAGCCTTTCGAGGGTGCGGACGACGAAGTCGGCGCTCAGGCCGAGGAAGGCGTAGACGACGAGGCAGACGACGATCACGTCGGTGCGCAGGAAGTCGCGGGCCTGGACCATGAGGAAGCCGATGCCGGCGTCGGCGTTGACCTGTTCGGCGAAGACCAGGGCGAGCCAGGAGACGCCCAGCGAGTACCGCAGCCCCGTCATGGCCCCGGGGAGCGCGCCGGGCAGGATGACATGCCGTACGAGACCCCACCGTGAAAGGCCGAGCGACTCCCCGGCCTCGATCAACTGGGCGTCGACGCCCCGGATCCCCGCGTACACGTTGAGATAGAGCGGGAAGGAGACGCCGAGCGAGATGATGGCGATCTTGGGCGCCTCGCCGATGCCGAACCAGATGATGAAGAGCGGGATCAGCCCGACGAACGGCACGGTGCGAAGCATCTGCACACTGGCGTCCACGAGGTCCTCGCCGAGACGGAAGAGCCCGGCGACGAGCGCGAGCGCCGTCCCGACGGCGGTGCCGAACAGCAGCCCGAGGGCCACGCGTTGCAGGGAGACGCCCATCGCGTTGGGCAGGGAACCCTCCCGGATGAGATCACCGGCGACCCGGGCGACGGTTCCGGGCGAGGCGAGCACGCCACCGGCGAGTACGCCGGTGGCGCTCAGGACCTGCCAGAGGGCGAGCAGGGCGAGCGGCCCCGAGGTACGGCGCAGCCAGCGGGGGACGCGGGTGCGGCGCCGGGAGGCGGGGACGAGGGCGACGAGGTCGGGGCCTGGTTCGGGGGGCGCGGGGGTCGGTCCGGGGACGGGAGGTGCCGGCTCGTCCTTGGCGAGGGTGATACCCGATATGTCGGGCGCCGATGGCTGTGGTGGGGCATGGCTGATGCGCACAGGTACTCCGTGGAGGCGTGAAGGAGGGGTGGCTTTCGGGCCGGAGGGGTGGCCTTCGGGCCAAGGGGTGCCGGGAGCCGGGGGGTGCGGGGTGACGCTCGGGCGTACGGCGGACAGGGGCACGCGGCGACCAGCGGGTCAGGCCCGAGGGTTCGGCTCTACGGGTCAGGCCTGAGGACCGGCTCTACGGGGCAGGCCCGAGGACCGGCCCTGCGGATCAGGCCGAGACGTGGACCCGAGGGGAGGGACGCGTACTCCTGCCGGTGCACACGAGCGACAGGAGGCGCCTGCCGGGCAACCGGGCGGAGAGGGAAACGCGAAAGCGGGTGAAAGGGCGTCAGCAGCCGCGGCGACACGCGGAGGAGGCCACCCGCAGCAGGTCGATGTGACCGCGCGTGGTGAGCAGGGCTGAACGCAACATGCCGCAGAACGTAGCCAGATCGCGCACGCACGGTCAATGGCGTCTCGAAAGACGGACTCCCGGTATCAGCGAATGGATGGGTGAGTGCGGGAGAATGGGCGTATGTCCGATGCATTCACCACCCGGGTCCTACAGGTCACCACCGGTTCCACCGAGGTGGTCGCCGACCTCACCGCCGACGTCGAGGCCTTCCTGCGCGAGGCGGCAGGCGGCCGCGACGGCCTCCTCAACGTGTTCGTCCCGCACGCCACGGCGGGCATCGCGATCCTGGAGACGGGAGCGGGCAGCGACGACGATCTGCTCGCCGCGCTGCACACCCTGCTCCCCGCCGACGACCGCTGGCAGCACCGCCACGGCAGGCCGGGCCACGGCCGCGACCACGTCCTGCCCGCGCTGGTCCCACCGCACGCGACCCTGCCGGTCGTCGGCGGACGCCTGCAGCTCGGGACGTGGCAGTCGGTGTGCCTGGTCGACCCGAACGTCGACAATCCGGATCGCAAGGTGCGGTTGAGCTTCCTGGGCTGACCTTGTCCGGCCGCTCCCCCTCAGGCCGTCGCCGCGCAGTCCGGGCACCGGCCCCGGAACGTCACCTCCGCCACGGCCACGGTGAAGCCGTACCGCTCGGCGGCCGGCAGGGCGGCCAGCGGGTCGCCGTCGGGATGAACGTCACGGATCGCGCCGCAGCCCGAGCACACCAGGTGCTGGTGGGGGTGGTGGGCGTTCGGGTCGTACCGCTTGGCGCGGCCGTCGGTGGCGACCTCGGCCACCTCGCCGAGCGTGACCAGCTCGCCGAGGGTGTTGTAGACGGTGGCGCGCGATATCTCCGGCAGCCGTCGCGTGGCCTGGGCGAGCACCTCGTCGGCGGTGAGATGGACGTGTTCGCCGGCGAGCACCTCGGCGACGACGCGGCGCTGGGCGGTCATCCGCCAGCCGCGCTCGCGAAGTCGTTGCAGCAGGTCACTCATGACCACCAGCCCTCACTGTGCGGAGTCCCGTCGAAAACTGTGCAGAGTCCCGTCGAATGAATGCGCGTGCGTTTGTCTGTCGTATTGACTTGGACTTGGTCCATCGTAGGATCGGTTCCGGCTGACAGCCAAGGGACAGGGCAACAGCAGGGAACTTCACGTGACTTCAGGAGACGGGCCCGCACGGCCCGGCATCCGGATCCGCGGCTCGCGCACCGCACGCCTCGCGAGCGGTCGGTCGGACCTGTGCCCCGACTGTTCCACCACCCTCAGCTCTTGAGCACCGTGATCCGCCCCCTCCGGAAGGATTCCCATGACTGAGAACCACGACGCGATCGTCACCGACCCCAAGCCGGAGGAGACAGGGGGAGGTTGCCCGGTCGCGCGCGCCGCACACCCGACGCAGGGCGGCGGGAACCGGCAGTGGTGGCCGGAGCGGCTGAACCTGAAGATCCTGTCGAAGAACCCCGCCGTGGCCAACCCGCTCGGCGAGGAGTTCGACTACGCCGAG
Organism: Streptomyces sp. NPDC005863; assembly: GCF_042871345.1. NCBI lineage: Bacteria > Bacillati > Actinomycetota > Actinomycetes > Kitasatosporales > Streptomycetaceae > Streptomyces > Streptomyces sp. NPDC005863. The sequence continues at coordinate 202,939 of NZ_JBIAII010000004.1, forward strand.
GCGTTCGGCTCGCTCGACCTGCCCGCGGTGAAGCGGGACATCGCCGAGGTGCTGACCACCTCCCAGGACTGGTGGCCCGCCGACTTCGGCAACTACGGCCCCTTCATGATCCGGATGGCGTGGCACAGCGCAGGCACCTACCGCATCAGCGACGGCCGCGGCGGCGCCGGCGCCGGCCAGCAGCGCTTCGCCCCGCTCAACAGCTGGCCGGACAACGCCAGCCTCGACAAGGCCCGCCGTCTGCTGTGGCCGGTCAAGAAGAAGTACGGGCAGTCCCTGTCGTGGGCCGACCTCCTGGTCCTCACCGGCAACGTCGCCCTGGAGCAGATGGGCTTCGAGACCTTCGGCTTCGGCGGCGGCCGCGCCGACGTGTGGGAGCCCGACGAGGACGTCTACTGGGGCCCCGAGACCACCTGGCTCGGCGACGAGCGCTACACCGGCGACCGCGAGCTGGAGAACCCCCTCGGCGCCGTCCAGATGGGCCTCATCTACGTCAACCCCGAGGGCCCGAACGGCTCTCCGGACCCGATCGCCGCCGCCCGCGACATCCGTGAGACGTTCCGCCGGATGGCGATGAACGACGAGGAGACGGTCGCCCTGATCGCCGGTGGCCACACCTTCGGCAAGACCCATGGCGCGGGTCCGGCCGACGCGGTCGGCGACGACCCCGAGGCCGCCCCGATGGAGCAGATGGGCCTGGGCTGGAAGAGCTCGCACGGCACCGGCGTCGGCGCCGACGCGATCACCAGCGGACTCGAGGGCATCTGGACGGACACCCCGACCGCCTGGGACAACAGCTTCTTCGAGATCCTCTTCGGCTACGAGTGGGAGCTGTTCAAGAGCCCCGCGGGCGCCTTCCAGTGGCGGCCGAAGGACGGCGCGGGCACGGGCACCGTCCCCGACGCCTTCGACTCCGCGAAGACGCACGCTCCGACGATGCTGACGACCGACCTCTCGCTGCGGTTCGACCCGGTCTACGAGCCGATCTCGCGCCGCTTCAAGGAGGACCCGCAGGCATTCGCGGACGCGTTCGCGCGGGCCTGGTTCAAGCTGACCCACCGTGACATGGGCCCCGTCGTGCGCTACCTCGGCCCGGAGGTCCCGGCCGAGACGCTGCTCTGGCAGGACCCGCTGCCCGAGGTGACGTACGAGGGCATCGACGCCTCCGACGTCGCCGCGCTCAAGTCGAAGATCCTCGGCTCGGACCTGTCGGTGTCCCAGCTGGTCTCCACCGCGTGGGCGGCGGCGTCGTCCTTCCGCGGCAGCGACAAGCGCGGCGGCGCCAACGGCGCGCGCATCCGTCTGGAGCCGCAGCGCGGCTGGGAGGTCAACAACCCCGACCAGCTCGCGACGGTCCTGCACGCCCTGGAGGGCATCCAGGAGTCCTTCAACTCCGGCCGGAGCGACGGCAAGCAGGTCTCCCTCGCGGACCTGATCGTGCTCGCCGGCGGTGCCGCCGTCGAGCAGGCCGCCAAGGACGCCGGGTTCACCGTCGAGGTCCCCTTCACGCCGGGCCGTGTCGACGCGTCGCAGGACCAGACCGACGTGGAGTCGTTCGCCGCGATCGAGCCGGCCGCCGACGGATTCCGCAACTACGTCGGCAAGGGCAACCGGCTCCCCGCCGAGTACCTGCTCCTGGACAAGGCGAACCTGCTCACGCTGAGCGCCCCGGAACTCACGGTCCTCGTGGGCGGCCTCCGGGTGCTCGGCGCGAACCACCAGGGTTCCCGGCACGGCGTGTTCACCACGAGCCCCGGCACGCTCACGAACGACTTCTTCGTGAACCTGCTCGACCTGGGCACGCAGTGGAAGTCGACGTCCGAGGCGCAGGACACGTTCGAGGGCCGCGACGCGGCCACCGGCGAGGTCCGCTGGACCGGCACCCGCGCGGACCTGGTCTTCGGCTCCAACTCCGAGCTGCGGGCGCTCGCCGAGGTGTACGCGAGCGACGACGCGAAGGAGAAGTTCGTGAACGACTTCGTCGCGGCGTGGGTGAAGGTCATGAACCTCGACCGGTTCGACGTCGCCTGATCCGGCTCCACGCCGGGTGAAGTGACCACCACATCCAGGCCGGCCCACCACCATGGGCCGGCCTGGACGTGCGTCTGGACGTGCGGCGGGCGAGCGGTCGTAGGGTCAGCGCGAGGGTGCTGGTGGGCGGGGGAGGCGACCGGTAGAGGCCATCTCGGTGACCGAGGGGGCTCATAAGGCAGCCTTATGGGGTCATAAAGCCGACCCGCCTACTTACTTAGGCATGCCTTAGTTTAGGCTTCCCCCTGAGTCACTCCATCACCGCTCGAAGGGAACCTGAACATGCCTCGCCCTCTGCGGGTAGCCATTGTCGGAGCCGGCCCTGCCGGGATCTACGCCGCCGACGCGCTGCTCAAGTCCGCAGTGGCGGTCGAGCCGGGTGTGTCGATCGACCTCTTCGAGCGGATGCCGGCGCCCTTCGGCCTGATCCGCTACGGCGTCGCCCCGGATCACCCGCGGATCAAGGGCATCATCACCGCCCTGCACCAGGTGCTCGACAAGCCCCAGATCCGCCTCTTCGGCAACGTCGACTACCCGCGCGACATCAGCCTGGACGACCTGCACGCCTTCTACGACGGCGTGATCTTCTCCACCGGCGCCACGGCCGACCGTGCGCTCGACATACCGGGCATCGACCTGGACGGCTCGTATGGCGCGGCGGACTTCGTCTCCTGGTACGACGGCCACCCGGATGTGCCGCGTACCTGGCCCCTTGAGGCGGAGAAGGTCGCCGTCCTCGGCGTCGGCAACGTCGCCCTCGACGTGGCCCGCATCCTCGCCAAGACCGCCGAGGAGCTGCTGCCCACCGAGATACCGCCGAACGTCCACGAGGGCCTCAAGGCCAACCGGGCCAAGGAGATCCACGTCTTCGGCCGCCGCGGCCCCGCCCAGGCGAAGTTCAGCCCGATGGAACTCCGGGAGCTGGACCACTCGCCGAACATCGAGGTCATCGTCGACCCCGAGGACATCGACTACGACGACGGGTCGATCGCGACCCGGCGCGGCAACAAGCAGGCCGACATGGTCGCCAAGACCCTGGAGAACTGGGCCATCCGCGACGTCGGCGACCGGCCGCACAAACTGTTCCTGCACTTCTTCGAGTCGCCGACCGAGATCCTCGGCGAGGACGGCAAGGTCGTCGGGCTGCGCACCGAGCGCACCGCCCTCGACGGCACCGGCAACGTCAAGGGCACCGGCGAGTTCAAGGACTGGGACCTCGGCGCGGTCTACCGGGCCGTGGGCTACCTCTCCGACGAGCTGCCCAAGCTGCCCTGGGACGTCGCCTCCGGCACGGTGCCCGACCGGGCGGGACGGGTGATCGAGGAGAGCGGCGGGCACCTGACGTCGACCTACGTCACCGGCTGGATCCGGCGCGGCCCCCTCGGCCTCATCGGCCACACCAAGGGTGACGCCAACGAGACGGTCGCGAGCCTCCTCGAGGACCGCGAGAACGGCCGGCTGCACGTCCCCGCCTCGCCCGAGCCCGAGGCCGTCGACGCCTTCCTCGGCGAGCGGAACATCCGCTTCACCACGTGGGACGGCTGGTACCGCCTCGACGCCGCGGAGAAGTCGCTCGGTGAGCCGCAGGGCCGCGAGCGCGTGAAGCTCGTCGAGCGCGAGGACATGCTCAACGCCAGCGGCGCGTAAGGACTCTCGCTTCGGCCGTCGGCCCCGGTACCCCTGCGGTGCCGGGGCCGACGGCTTTCGCGGCCGTCCGAGGTGGCCCCGGACCGGCGGTGCGGGAGTCGCCGCCTTCGTACGAGGCTCAGGCCAGGTGCTTCAGCAGCTCCGTGGCGAGCGGGCCGGCGGACGCCGGGTTCTGCCCGGTGACCAGGTTCCGGTCGACCACCACGTACGGTGCCCAGGGCTCGCCCTCCCGGAAGTCGGCGCCGGCCTGCACCAGCCGGTCCTGCAGCAGCCACTTGGCGCGGTCGGCGAACCCCGCCTGGCTCTCCTCGATGTTGGTGAAGCCGGTCAGGCGGTAGCCCGCGACGGACGGCGCGCCGTCGGCCGAGACGGCGGCCAGCAGGGCGGCCGGGGCGTGGCAGACGATGCCGAGCGGCTTGCCGGACTCCAAAGCCCGGGTGAGCAGCGCGCCGGAGGTGGCGTCGACGGCCAGGTCCTCCATGGGGCCGTGGCCCCCGGGGTAGAAGACGGCGGCGTAGTCGTCGAGGTCCACATCCGCCAGCTCGACCGGGCCCTGGAGCTCGGTGAACGCGGCCAGAGCGGCCTCGACCCGGTCGGCGCCCTCCTGGCCGCCGTTGAACTCCGGGGCCAGGGAGCCGGGGTCGACGGTGGGGACGACGCCGCCCGGCGTGGCGACCACGACCTCATGGCCCGCGGCCTTGAACGCCTCGTACGGGGCAACCGCCTCCTCGGCCCAGAAGCCGGTCGGATGCCGGGTGCCGTCGGCCAGCGTCCAGTGGTCCGCGCCGGTGACTACGAACAGGATCTTCGACATGCGGTGGTCTCCAATGACGGGCCCATGGGGGCGGGGGAGGGGACGGAGGACGCGAACCGACGTTCTGGCACCCTGAACGTACAGGTGGACTGACGTACAGATGGGCTGACATACGGACGGGCTGATGCCGGGTCGTCGGTGCGGCGATGTCCTCGACGGTAGACCGGACGGGCGCGGCCATCGAGTAAGGGAATCGAGCAAGCCGATCGAGCGAGGCAGGGGGAGGCGGCGGAACCCGATGACGTCCATGGACGGCCCGTGCCGGGCGCACGACCCGGCGTACGAACATGTCGGGCACCGGACCCCGCTCCCCTCGCATCCCGACCGGCCAGCCTCCTCCGTACCCGACGTCGTCCGGACCATGCGGCGACTGCTCGACCTCGACGCCGGGCGCGGGGCGCGCGCCGCCGTGCCCGTACTCCCCGAAGCCGCGCGCACCGTTCCCGAACTCGCCGCGGAACCGGCGCGCCTGGCCGCCCTGGACGGTGAACTGCTCGCCGTACTCGCCGAGTTGTGCGAGGTCATCGGCTGGATCCTGTTCGACGCGGGGCTCCACCGCCGGGCCCACCGGGCGAACGCGCGGGCGTTGGCCCTGGCCGACCTCTGCGGCGACCGATGGACGGGCCGGCTCGTCCTGCTGAACCACAGCATGCTCCAGGCCCACACCGGCCACCCGCACGCCGCCCTGGCCACGGCGTCCCGCGTGCCGGGACCGCGCCCCCTGCCGGCCAGGGTCGGCGCACTCGTCCTGATCCGCCAGGCCCACGCCACCGCCATGCTGGGCGCCGACCGCGCCGCCGCCCGGCGAGTCGCCCGGGCCAGGGATCTGTTTCTGGACGGCGTGTCGGCGGGGGATCCGGCCTGGGCCTGGTGGATCGACGAGACCGAACTCCTCGGGCACGAGGGCTGGGTCTCGGCCCGACTGCACCGCTGGGATCAGGCCATTCCGCTCCTGCGCCGGGCCGCCGCCGTTCCGGACGGCCCCTCGTACCGTGAGCTGTTCACCGCCGAGCTGCTCTCCGCGCTGGTGGGAGCGGGTGCCTGGCGGGACGCGGAGGAGCTCATCCGCGAGGTCGCGCCGCGCGTCGCCCGCATCGGGTCGGCCCGCGCCGCGCGGTCGCTGGGAGCCACCGCGGCCCGGCTGTTGCGGCCCGGCGCCGGCGTGCCGTCCGCGTCGCGTGACGCGGCGGTCCATCTCTCGGAGGCGCTCAGCGCCCCGGAGCGCCCGCCCGCAGACCGTCCATGACGAGGTCCATGAGCCGGCCCGCCCGGCTCTCCCAGTCGGTGCGCGGATCGATCTGCCAGATGCCGGCGATGGCGAGCAGGAAGTCGTCGGGGGTCACCCCTGGCCGGATCGTGCCGGCCTCCTCGTTCGCCCGCAGCAGCAACGTGATGGCCTCGGTGAGCGGTCCAGGACCCACCCCGGCCAGGCTGCCGAGCGTGCTCGTGGCCTTCCGTATCGCGTCCGCCAGGCCGGCCTTGGCCATCCCGAAGCGGACGAGACGGTCCATCCACTCCCGCAGCGCCCGGTCGGGGGCGCGGCACTGCAGCAACTGGCAGGCCGCGTCGCAGACCTGCATGACCTCGTAGCGGTACACCTCTAGGACGAGCGACTCGCGGTTGGGGAAGTTGCGGTAGAACGTGCCCTGGCCGACCCCCGCCTTCTTCGCGATCGCGCTGAGCGGCGCGTCGCTCGCGCGCGTCAGCTCCTCCAGGGCGACCTCGAGGATCCGCTCGCGGTTGCGCTGTGCGTCCGAGCGCAGGGGCGCGTTCTTGTGGTGACCCATGGGCTCTCCTTCCGCTCTCGCGCAGCACGGCCTGGTTGCGCCTTGCTGAGCGGACAACTGTCCGCTAGGTTCAAGCACTAACGGACGAGTGTCCGCTTAGACTCACCATAGCGGCAGACATCGCCGCCGGGGACCCCGCCGCCACCGTGCGGGGGACCGTCCCCCTGCACAGCGCCACATCCTCCCGAACTTCCCGCCGAACCGCCTCGTTCGACGCGATTCGCGAAAGAAGGCTGCTCATGGCTCCATCGACGTCCAGTGCCGTCACCCTGAACATCAACGGCGAGAAGCACTCACTGTCCGTCGACCACCGCACCACGCTGCTCGACGCGCTGCGCGAGCGGCTCGATCTGACCGGCACGAAGAAGGGCTGCGACCAGGGCCAGTGCGGGGCCTGCACCGTGCTGATCGACGGCCGCCGCGCCGTCTCCTGTCTGCAGCTCGCCGTCGCCGCCGAGGGGCGTGAGATCACCACCATCGAGGGCGTCGCGGACGGCGACCGGCTGCACCCCGTGCAGCAGGCCTTCCTCGACCTCGACGGCTTCCAGTGCGGCTACTGCACCCCGGGACAGATCTGTTCCGCCCTCGGCGCGCTCCAGGAGCACGCCGACGGCTGGCCGAGCGCCGCCACCACCGACGTACGGCCCGAGGCGGGCGTGCCCGAACTGACCGCCGAGGAGATCCGCGAGCGGATGAGCGGCAACCTGTGCCGCTGCGGCGCGTACATGTCGATCACGCAGGCCGTCGCCAAGGCCGCGCGCGCCGAGGAGGAGACGGTATGAGGGACTTCGCCTACCAGCGGGCCCACGACGTGTCGGGCGCCGTCGCCGTGCTCGGCGCCGACCCCGACGCCCGCTACCTCGGCGGCGGCACCAACCTCGTCGACCTGATGAAGACCGGCGTCGAGCGGCCCGGACTCCTCGTCGACGTACGCGAACTGCCCCTGGACCGGATCGAGATCACCGACGACGGCGGGCTGCGCATCGGCGCGACCGTCACCAACAGTGACCTCGCCGCCCACCCCGAGGTGCGGCGGCGCTACCCCGCCCTCGCGCAGGCCGTCCTCGCGGGCGCCTCCGGGCAGCTGCGCAACATGGCGACGGTCGGCGGCAACCTCCTGCAGCGCACCCGCTGCGGCTACTTCACCGATCTCAGCAAGCCCTGCAACAAGCGGGAACCGGGCACCGGTTGCTCCGCGGTCGAGGGCGAGCACCACAACCACGCGATCCTCGGCGCCACCGAGCACTGCGTGGCCGTCCACCCCTCCGACATGGGTGTGGCCCTCGCCGCCTTCGACGCAGTCGTGCACTACGAATCGGCGCAAGGGTCCGGCGAGTTGCCGATCGACGCGTTCTACCTGCCCGTCGGCGACACCCCGCACCTGGAGACCGCGCTGCCGGCCGGCGCCCTGATCACCGGCATCACCCTGCCGCCCGCCCCGGTCGCCGCCGTCTCCCGCTACCGCAAGGTGCGCGAACGCGCCTCGTACGCCTTCGCCATCGGCTCGATCGCCGCGGCCCTCGATGTGCACGACGGCGTCGTACGGGACGTGCGCGTCGGCATCGGCGCGGTCGCCTCCCGGCCGTGGCGGGCCAGGGCGGCCGAGCGGGCGCTGATCGGCGGCCCGGCCGACGCCGAGGCGTTCGCCGCAGCGGCCGACGCGGAACTGGCGGCGGCCCGCGCGCTGCCCGACAACGGCTACAAGGTGACGCTCATCCGCAACCTTGTCGTGGCCGTGCTGACCGAACTCACCGAGGAGGGCGCCCGATGACCACGACCGCAGTGACCGGTGCGGCGACGAGCGCCGTCGGCACCGCGCACACCCGCATCGAGGGCCTGGCCAAGGTCACCGGCGCCGCCCGCTACGCCGGGGAGATCCCCTTCGCGGACCTCGCCCACGGCTGGCTGGTGCTCTCCACGATCGCCCGCGGCACGGTCCGCTCGGTCGAGACCGAACCCGTCCTCGCGATGCCCGGCGTCCTGACCGTCCTGCACCACGGCAACGCGCCGCGCGTCGACGGCGACTACGTCGGCATGCTGGGGCGCCCCGACCCGATCGTCGAGATGTTCCAGCACGACCGGGTGCCGTTCGTGGGCTGGCCGGTGGCGCTCGTCGTCGCCGAGACGTCCGAGGAGGCCAGGGAGGCGGCCGAGGCGCTCGTCGTCCACTACGACCAGGAGCCGCACGACGTCGCCTTCGCCGCGGGACGCCCGGGCACGTACACGCCGGACGGCGACGGCATGCGCAAGGGCAAGGGCGACCTGGACGCCCAACTCGCCGCCGCCACACACCTGGTGGACGCCGAGTACACCACCCCCGAGGAGCACCACTGCGCGATGGAGCCGCACGCGGCGACCGCGCGCTGGGACGGCGGCCGCCTCGAGGTCGTCGACTCCAACCAGGGCAGCACCTGGGTCGCGGACGAGCTCGCGAAGCTGTTCTCGCTCGACCAGGCCTCGGTGCGGGTGACGTCCGAGCACGTCGGCGGCGCCTTCGGCTCCAAGGGGCTGCGGGTCCACCAGATCCTCGCGGTGATGGCGACGACCGTTCTGCACCGTCCCGTACGCGTGGTGCTGACCCGCCGTCAGCTGTTCTCGCTCGTCGGCTACCGCAGCCCCACCACCCAGCGCGTCCGGCTCGGCGCCGACCCGGACGGCAGGCTCCTCGCCTTCGACCACCAGGCGCAGAGCCTGTCGTCGACCGTCCACGAGTTCGTCGAGGAGAGCGCCGGGTACGGCCGCTCGATGTACGCGGCCGACGCGCATCACACCGTCAACCGCCTCGTCCGCCTCGACGTGCCGACGCCCACCTATGTGCGCGCCCCGGGCGAGGCGCCCGGCTCCTTCGCCGTGGAGTCCGCGCTCGACGAGCTCGCCGAGACGTGCGGCATGGACCCGATCGCGCTGCGGGTCCGCAACGAACCCGACGTCGGCCCCCTCTCCGGCCTGCCCTTCAGCAGCCGCAACCTGCTGGCGTGCTACGAGGAGGGGGCCCGCAGGTTCGGCTGGGCCGACCGCGACCCACGTCCCGGCGTGCGCCGCGAGGGGCGCTGGCTGATCGGCACCGGCACGGCCGCGTCCACCTTCCCGGTGCTCGTCGCGCCGAGCACCGCGGCGATCACGGCGGAGGCCGACGGCACCTTCACCGTGCGCATCACCGCCGCGGACGTCGGCACCGGCGCGCGGACCGCGCTCACCCTGATCGCCGCCGACGCCCTCGACGTGACCCCGGACCGGGTCCATGTCCGGATCGCCGACAGCGACTTCGGCCCGGCGATGATCGCCGGTGGTTCGATGGGCACCCGCTCCTGGGGCTGGGCGGTCACGCTCGCCGCCCGTGAGCTGCGGGAGAAGCTGGTCCCCGGCGGCGACATCCCGCCGGAGGGCATCACCGCGGGATCGGACACCGGCGCCGCCATCGGCGCGCTCAGCGAGAAGGAACGGCACTCCTTCGGCGCGCAGTTCGCCGAGGTCGCCGTGGACGTCGCCACGGGCGAGGTGCGGGTGTGCCGGATGCTCGGCATCTTCGCCGCGGGCCGCATCGTCAACCCGCTGACCGCACGCAGCCAGTTGGTCGGCGGCATGATCTGGGGCCTGTCGATGGCGCTGCACGAGGAGGCGGTCAGGGACGCGGCATCGGGCGGCCTCGTCGGCCCCGACCTCGCGGGCTACCACATCGCCTCCAACGCCGACGTGCAGCAGATCGAGGCGGACTGGGTGGCCGACCCGGACGCGGACGACCCGGTCGGCATCAAGGGCATCGGCGAGATCGGCATCGTGGGGGCCGCCGCCGCGGTCGCCAACGCCGTCTGGCACGCGACGGGTGTGCGGCACCGCTCGCTGCCCATCCGCCCCGACCGCGTCCTGCGTGCGGGGACGCTCTCCGGGGACACCACCCGTGCTTGACATCGCCGACGACCTCGACCGGTGGATCAGGGAGGGCCGGGACTTCGCCGTCGCCACCGTCGTCAGCGTCGGCGGCAGCGCGCCGCGCGGTCCCGGCGCCGCCCTGGCCGTCGACGGCGAGGGCACCGTCATCGGCTCGGTCTCCGGCGGCTGCGTGGAGGGCGCGGTCTACGACCTGTGCGTCGAGGCCCTCCAGGACGGCCGGGCCGTCGTCGAACGGTTCGGCTACAGCGACGAGGACGCCTTCGCCGTCGGGCTGACCTGCGGCGGGGTCATCGAGGTGCTGGTCACCCCGGTGGCCGCCGACGCGCCGGACAGGGCGGTCTTCGCCGCCGCCCTGTCCGCCGCGGCGCGCGGCGGGGCGGTGGCGCTGGCCCGCGTGTACCGGGGCCCGGCCGAACTGCTCGGCAGGCCCCTCCTGGTGACATCCGCCGAGCCCGACCAGGGAGGGCGGGGCGCGACGCACGAGGGAACCCTTGGCGGCCACCCCGAACTGGACCGCACCGCCAGGGGCGAGAGCCGCGCCCTGCTGGCGGCCGGCCGCACCGGGGAGTTCGTCGTCTCCGAGAGCGGCGCGCACTGCGGGACCGCGGTGACCGTCCTCGTCGAGTCGAGCCAACCGCCCCCGCGCATGATCGTCTTCGGCGCCGTCGACTTCGCCTCGGCGCTGGTCCGCGCGGGCAAGTTCCTCGGCTACCACGTGACGCTCTGCGACGCCCGTCCCGTCTTCGCCACCCGCGCCCGCTTCCCCGAGGCGGACGACATCGTCGTCGACTGGCCGCACCGCTACCTCCGGGACACCGAGACCGACGGCCGCACCGTCCTGTGCGTCCTCACCCACGACGCCAAGTTCGACGTGCCGCTCCTCGCGGCGGCGCTGCGGATGCCCGTCGCGTTCGTCGGCGCGATGGGCTCACGCCGCACCCACGAGGACCGCAACCGCCGGCTGCGTGAGGAGGGCGTCACCGAGGCCGAACTGGCCCGCCTGCGCTCGCCGATCGGCCTCGACCTCGGGGCCCGCACGCCCGAGGAGACCGCCCTGTCCATCGCGGCGGAGATCGTCGCGACCCGGCAGGGCGGCACGGGCCGGCCGCTGACCGGCTCCCGGCACCCCATCCACCGCGACACACCCGGCGGCTCGCCGTCCCGGGCCCGGGTGGTCGTCTGACCGGACACCTCCGGAGAGAATCCCCCATGAAGATCAACGCCCTCATCGTCGACGCCGCCGACCCCGAACGCCTCGCCGCTTTCTGGTCCGCACTGCTCGACAGGCCGGTCACCGGCCGCGCAGGACCGTACGTATGGCTGCGGCGCGAGAACGGCCTGCTCGTCGGGTTCCAGCGGAACGACGGACCCGCACCGGGCAAGAACCGCCTCCACCTCGACCTGGAGACCTCCGACCCGGCCGCCGAACAGCAGCGGATCGAGGCGCTCGGAGGACGCAGACTCGAAGGGTACGAGGACGGCGGGTTCCTGGTGATGGCCGACCCCGAGGGCAATGAGTTCTGCGTCATCCCCGAGGGCCCGCTCGGCCTCGACGACCAGGGACACACCGACTACCTCCGCTGAGGAGCCGAGCCTCGGGTGGGCGGCGGAACCGTCCGACGCGTGCCGCCCCAACGCGACGCTTCACCGAAGCCGTTCCGGTGGGATGCTCGGATGCGTACCGTGTAACCGTCCCGCCACATCGGGTAGCGGTGCGGCGGGCGGTGCACGGAGGGGGTGCATGAGGATGGACGCGGCTCCTGCCCTGCGGGCCGTGGGGCAGATGAGGCCGGGGGACCATCTCCTCCTCGGCCACCGCACGGACGAGGAACGCGAGGCGGTGCTCGCCGCGTTCCTCACGGACGGCCTGGCCGCCGGCCAGCGAGTGCTGCTCCTGACCTCGGACGAGACGTCACCGGTCGCCCCGCTGGACTTTCTGCGGCGCGCGGGATGCGACGTGGCGGGCGCGCTGACCGCCGGCAGACTGCGGACCGGCTCCCGGCCGGGCGCCGCGGGAGCCGCGCGAGACCCGGGTGGCCTGGTGCGCCGCGAGACCGAAGCCGCGGTGGCCGACGGCTTCCTGGGGCTGCGGGTGGCCCTGGACATGGCACCGGACCGCGACGACGGCCCGGCCGGCGGTTTCTGCGCGACCGAGCGGCTGCTCGGACCCGCCTTCTCGACCCTGCCCGTGCTCGGCCTGTGCCTGTACGACCGACGCCTCTTCGGCCCCCGCGAACTGAACGCGGCCGAGGCCCTGCACCACGGCCACGCCGTCGCCGACGAGGTCTGGCAGGACGAACTGCTGCGGATCACCCGGACGTTCGCGCCGCCCGGTCTCGCCCTGTGCGGCGAGATCGACGACAGCAACGTCACCGCGCTGGCCCGCGCCCTGCGCGCCGAGGCCGACCGTGCCGCCGAACGGGCGGACGGTCCGCCCCGTACCCGGCTCGACCTGCGCGGCCTCACCTTCATCGACATCTGCGCGCTGCGCCTGCTCCTCCACACGGGCCTTGGCCTGTACGCGTTGGGCGGCGGCCTGGTCCTGGACGGTGTCGCCCCGCACGTACGCCGGGTGCTGCGCGTCACCGGCTGGGACCGCGCCCCCGGCCTCGACCTCGGAAAGGGGGCTGCGGAGTCATGACGCGCGGCGGTTTCGTCCACCAAGCGCTCTGCTACGCCTCGGACGACGCGTTCCTGTCCGGTACGGTCGGCTTCGTCCGGGACGGGATCGCGGCGGACGAGGCCGTGCTGGCCGTCGTCGCCCGGCACAACATCACGCTGCTGCGGGACGCACTCGGCGGTGCCGCACGGGACGTCGACTTCGTCGACGCCCAGGACTGGTACCACTTTCCCTCCCGCACGCTGGGCCGGTACAACGACTACTGCGCCGAGCGCGACGAAGGGGGCGCGCGGCGCGTCCGCGTCATCGGCGAACCGGTCTGGGCCGGCCGCACGGCCTTCGAAACCCGGGAGTGGATGCGCTACGAGTCCCTGGTCAATGTGGCGTTCGCCGCCTCGCCGCACTGGATCGTCTGCCCCTACGACGCCCGCGCCCTCCCCGGCGACGTCCTCGACGGTGTCGCGCGCACCCATCCCGAGGTCACCACGGCCACCGGCCGGCCGGCCGCCGACGGCCGCTACACCGACCCGGCCGACTTCTACGCCGAGTGCGACGCCCTCGCACGGACCTCGCCCGGCCCGGCCGATCCGGCCGGACCTGCCCGGGAAGTCGCCTTCGTGCGGGGCGAGTCGGTGGCGATCCGGATAGCCGTCGCCGAGTACGCCCGACGGTGTCAGGTCGCCGAGGGCCGCGCACGTGACATGGTCGCCGCCGTCCACGAGACCGTGGTGAACGCCGTCCGCTTCGGCGGCGGCCGGGGCACGCTGCGGCTCTGGTGCGACGCGGACTGGGTCGTCTGCGAGGTCGCCGACGCCGGGGCCGGACGACCCGCCGTCCACGCCGCGGGCACGGCGGGCTACCTCGGGCACGTCCCGCCGGACGGCAGGGCGGCGACGGGTCACGGGCTTTGGCTCGTACGGCAGTTGAGCGACCTGGTCACCGAGCGTCTCGGCGCGGAGGGCGCGGTGGTGCGGATGCATTTCCGTCGCTGAACGGCACCCGGCACCCGACACCCGACACACCGCATCCGGCACCCGAGACCGGCATTCGGCACCCGCACGCCGGTGGCGCGATTCCGGCCCCGTGACGGAGACTTCGCCGGGTCAGCCGTACGCGCACGGAAGGTGGGCCAGCATGACCGACTCGACGAAGAACCCCGCGGACGTGGTCCGCTCGGGTCCGATCCGCTACGCCACCGCGGAGCGCTTCGCCCGCCCGCGCCCCGTGTCCGCGCGCGACACCCGCCCCGCCACCGGCGAGATTCCGCCGCAGCCCCCCTCGCGGCTCGACGCGGTGATGGGGCGGCCCCGCGACGTCCACCCGCAGGGCGAGGACTGCCTCAACCTGACGGTCACCGCACCGGCCGGGGACGGGGGAGCCAGACCGGTGCTCTTGTGGCTGCACGGTGGCGCGTTCAGCAGCGGCGCGGGCTGCATGGACTGGTACGACGGAGGGGTCCTGGCCGCCGAGGGCGACGTGGTCGTCGTGGGCGTCAACTACCGCCTGGGGGCGCTCGGTTACCTCTGTCTCGACGGGGTGAGCGAGGGCAATCTCGGCCTGTACGACCAGGTGGAGGCGTTGCGCTGGGTCCAGACGCACATCGCCGACTACGGCGGTGACCCGGCCGATGTCACGGTGGCCGGACAGTCGGCCGGCGGGATCTCCATCCGCCTCCTGATGCAACTTCCCGAGACCCGCGGCCTGTTCCACCGCGCGATCCTGCAGAGCGCCCCGATCGGCATCACCGCACGCCCCCACGAGACGTCCCTCGACATCGGCCGCACCTTCGCCGACGCACTCGGCGGGGACCCGCGCACCGCCGGCGTTCCCGCGATCCTCGCGGCCCAGATCGAGACGGCGCAGGCACATCGCCGCAGAGTGGGCGGCGCGATGGACCCCGCCTTCCTTCCGGTCGAGGGCATCGCCCCGCTGCCTGCCCCCGAGGAGGCGTTCGAGGGAAACGTGCGCGGCGTCGACGTCCTGTACGGCTGGAACGCCGACGACATGAGCGCGTTCGACGCGACGGGCGCCGACCTCGCGGAGCGCACCCGCGAGGTCTACGAGAAGCCCCTCACCCACTACGGGGCCCAACTCGCCCGCGCCGGGGCCCAGGTGTCCTCGTACCGGCTCGACTGGCGTCCCGCCGGGTCCCCCTACGGCGCCACCCACTGCCTCGACCTGCCGCTGCTCTTCGGCACCCGGGACGCCTGGCAGGTCTCGCCGATGCTGGGGGACACCCCGTGGGAGGAGACCGACCGGATCGGCGGGGAACTGCGCGCCGCGTGGGTCACCTTCGCCCGCACCGGCAAGCCCGGCGCCCTGCCCGCGCCCATGGTCGACCTGCCCGCACCCCTGGCCGAGGGGCCGGGGCCCGGACGCTCATGAGCCGGGCAGCTCCCGGCGCTCCAGCGGACGGGTCGCGGGACCTTGGAGCACCGCCCCGTCGGTGGCGAAGCGCGAACCGTGGCAGGGGCACTCCCACGCCGTCTCCGCCTCGTTGAAGGCGACCAGACACCCGAGGTGGGTACAGCGGGCGGAGACCGCGTGCAGGCCGCCGTCCGCGTCGCGGTGGACCGCGCAGCGGCGCCCCTCGACGCGGACCACCGCCCCGGCCCCCGCGGGGATGTCGTCCACCGAGTCGACATGGGTCGTGCGGAGCCGGTCACCGACGAAGTGCTTTGCGACCTCGGCCTGTTGGCTCAGCAGGGCGGGCGCCTCCCGCAGGGTGCTCCAGAGCCTGCGCGGGTCGTACAGGTCGTCCCACGGCGACTTCTGCCCGCCGATCATCTTGGTGAGCAGCTGCCCGGCCATGACGCCGCCGCTCATGCCCCACCCGCCGAACCCGGTCGCCACATAGGTGTGCCGGGCGCCGGGGTGGAAGGAGCCCACCATCGGCACGCCGTCGCTGACGTCGTTGTCCTGCGCCGCCCGCCGGTAGGCCGTCTCGCCGACGTCGAAGCGCTCCCTCATCCACGCGTCGAGGGAGGCGAAGCCCGCGGCGGCGTCCCCCGTGCCCGGCGTGAAGCTGTCACCGGTGACGATGAGGAGGCGTCCGCCGTCGCCGTACGGCGCGGTCCGCACCGAACGCTTGCCCTCCTCCTGCGTGATGTACATGCCGCCCGGGTCCCGGCCGGTCAGCGGGGCGGCCACGACGAGTTCACGCCGGGGGGAGAGCCGGGCGAACAGCAGGGCGCGGTCGAAGACCGGGTAGTGGGTGGCGACGACGACGGCCCGCGCGGTGACCGTGTGCCCGGCCTCGGTGGTCACCGTGCAGGGCGAGCCCTCGTGCAGGCCGGTCACCCGGGAGCGTTCGTGGATGACGCCGCCGCGCGCCCGCAGGTCCTCGGCGAGCGCCAGCAGATAGCTGCGGGGGTGGAACTGCGCCTGGTCGTCCACCCGCACCGCGCCCGCCACCGGGAACGGCAGACCGGTCTGCTCGGTGTACACCGCGGGGAGTCCCGCCTCCCGGGCCGCGGCGGCCTCGGCCCGCAGCTCGTCCGTGTCCTCGGCCCGGGTGGTGTAGGTGTAGGCGGGCGCGCGCTCCAGGTCGCAGTCGATGCCGAGCTCGGCGGCGACCGACGCCACGTGTTCCACCGCCTGCTGCTGCGACTGCGCGTAGAGGCGGGCGGCCTTGGGTCCGCGCGTGCGGCGCAGCCGCTCGTACATGAGGGAGTGCAGGGCCGTCAGTTTGGCGGTGGTGTGGCCGGTGACGCCGGCGGCGATGCGGTCGGCCTCCAGGACGGCGACCGAGCGGCCCTCGCGGGCCAGCTCCCACGCCGTGCTCAGACCGGCGACGCCGCCGCCCACCACGACGACGTCCACCTCGATGTCGTCGGACAGGGGCGGGCGGGACGGCGCGGGGGCGGTCTCCATCCAGTACGACTCCGGGCGGCCCGGCAGCGGATCGGACGCGTTGCTGGTCATGCGCGGCCCCTGACGGTGGACATGGCGACCTCCAAGGTCTCTCGGCCTCCGGTGGGTGCGAGTCTCCCGTGACCCGTGGGACAAACCCGGCCGCCGCGCCGCCCGCCGCCGGGGGGGGCGGGTCAGAGCCAGTCGCGCGGGAGCGTCTCGTTCCAGGTGCGCGAGAAGACCCGGCGCTCGCCCTCGTAACCGTCCAGCGTCGCGTTGACGAAGAAGTTGTCCTCGTCGCACGTCATCACCGTCCTGGTCCGTACGTGCACGTCCCAGTCGCCCCGCTGGAACCGCATCGTCCAGTCCGTCTCACCGCCCACCGAGGTGAAGTCGTCACCGGTCGCCGTGTACCGCTCGTAGGCCCGGCAGCCGACGCCGAGCCCGATCTCGTCGTAGCGCACGGTGCCGCGGTCCTTGACGATCTCCAGCGCCCAGTCGTAGCCGATCAGGTCCCGCTTGACCTCCCAGCGCTGGTCCGGCGGGGTGATCTGGGTGGTGGCCAGCGGACGGGTGCCCTCGGGTTCGCCGAAGGGGCGCCGCGGCGCGTCGTCCGGTTCCGCCGTCGGGCGCACGGGGAGGCGCAGCGCGCTGGACCCCTCGTACAGGCTGAGCAGTGTGGGCCGGGGCGGGGGCCAGGCCAGCGGCCAGTACGAGGTGGACAGCGAGAGGCGGATGCGGTGGCCGGGCGGGAAGGACTGGGCGACGCCGTTCAGCTGGAGGGTCGCCCGGTAGCGGCGGCCCGGCTCCAGGGGTTCGGGCTCGCCCGTGCCGTCCCTGCGGGTCAGGTTGAGCACGCCGTAGGTGACCCGGGTGGCGCTGCCGTCGGGGGCGACGTCGGAGAGGCGCGCGGCGACCGTGGCCACCGGCTCGCTGACCGACAGGTCGAGCTCCACGGCGGGGGACCCGAGGATCTCCACCGTCTCGGTCAGCTCGGGGGAGTCGAAGACGAGGGAGCCGCCGTCCTCCTCGCGCTGGTCGTAGGGCAGGTCCGGGGGCGCGTTGTAGGAGGCCCACTTTCCGCCGAACTGGCCCACGGAGAGCGGTGACTGCACGGTCATGGCCTCGCCCTCGGCCGCCGCGTCCCCTTCGGCGTCCTGCGCCATCACGATGCGGTGCCGCCGCAGTGGGTGGCTGACCTCGGTGATGTGCGGGGAGGGCCACTCCGGCTCGGCGACCCAGCGGCCCGGGCGCTCCTCGTACGAGGTCGACGGCGGCACGCTCTCCTGCATCCAGGTCTGCAGCATCGGCCCGTCCATCACGCCGTTGTCCTCGCCCTTGAGCCAGTGGTCCCACCAGCGCACCACCTCCTGGAGGTAGCCGATGGCGGGGCCGGGCTCGCCCAGGTGCGGATACTTGTGCGACCAGGGGCCGATGAGGCCCTTGCGGGGCACGTCGAGGTTGCCGAGCAGCCGCGTCACCGCGTTGGAGTAGCCGTCGGCCCAGCCGCTGGAGGCGAGGACCGGGCAGCGGACGTCCCGGTAGTTCTCACAGACCGACGCGTGCCGCCAGTAGTCGTCGCGGCGCTGGTGGCGCAGCCATTCGAGCACCCACGGCTTGGCGGCGTCGAGCCGCTCGTGCCACATGTCCCGCCAGCGCTCGCCGACCACCGCCGGATCGGGCGGACAGGTCGCGTAGGCGAACATCGTGCCCGCCTCGGCGAGGTTGTCCGACAGCATCGCGCCGCCCATGTAGTGCATGTCGTCGGCGTACCGGTCGTCGGTGAACGAGGAGATGACGATCGCGCGCAGGCTCTCGGGCCGGCGGGCGGCGACCTGGAGGGCGGCGAACGCGCCCCAGGAGATGCCCATCATGCCGGTGGCGCCGTCGCACCAGGGCTGCTCCGCCAGCCAGGCGAGCACCTCCTCGGCGTCGGTCTGCTCCTGCTCGACATACTCGTCGGTGAGGACGCCCTCGGACTCGCCGGTGCCGCGCAGGTCCACCCGGACGCACGCGTACCCGTGCCCCGCGATGTAGGGGTGGTGCATCGAGTCGCGCTGCGAGCTCAGATCCCGTTTGCGGTACGGGATGTACTCCAGGACGGCCGGCACCGGGGTGTCGTCCGAGGACGTGGGGCGCCAGATGCGGGCCGACAGCCGGACGCCGTCGGACATGGGGATGACGACGTGTTCTTCTTCTTTCGTCGCGTACGGGAGATGGTCCACGTGACGCATGGAGCGGTGCCGTCCTCTCGGT
Organism: Streptomyces sp. NPDC005863; assembly: GCF_042871345.1. Lineage (NCBI taxonomy): Bacteria > Bacillati > Actinomycetota > Actinomycetes > Kitasatosporales > Streptomycetaceae > Streptomyces > Streptomyces sp. NPDC005863. Next base: position 221,837 of record NZ_JBIAII010000004.1, read on the forward strand.
TGCCTTCCCGCCGGGCGGGCGGGTTCGTGCGGGGGCGGGGGCCCGTGTCAGTCGTTGGTGACGTCGCGGCCGCCGGGCTCGGTGCCGTCGAAGGAGAGCCCGAGCGCGGCCACGGACCGGTCGTACTTGCGGCGCAGGTCTTCCTCACTGTCGCCGCCGGTGCTGATGTGCGCCAGCTCGAAGCTGTAGCTGTCCTGGTGGGTGGCGTCGGAGAGCCGCCGCCCCTCCTCGACGCCGACGTCGATGCGCACGCCCGGGATCTCGCGCTCGATGCGGTCGATCTCCTCGCGCGTCGGCACCTCGTGCGCGACGCCGTCGGCGAACCACCGGTAGTACCACTTGGCCGACGCCGCGTACGGCCCCTCGCGGTAGGGCAGCGCGGGGTCCTCGTCGAAGGCGAGACTGACCATGCAGTGGTGGTTGGGGACGCCGTCGACGTAGGCGAAGAGCTCCGCGTGCGCCTGGGAGTGCCGGGGGTTGATCTCCAGAAGGTTGATGGCGTCGGTGCTCGGGTCGTAGAAGTACTCGATGCTGAACGTCGCCGCGTCCATGCCGATCTGCCGGATCACCCGCTTCGACACGTCGTGCAGGCGCTGCTGCACGGGCTCCGGCAGGGCGGAGGGGTACTGGTGGCGCAGGAAGCAGGACGAGTCGGGGTAGTTGATCGAGTCGAGCACACCGTAGACGGTGACCTCACCGCGGTGGACGTAACCCTCCACGGCGACCTGGATGCCCGAGAGTGCCTCCTCCGCGAGGCAGACCTCGCCGCCGACGCCCTCCATCTCGGGCGGCAGCTCTATCTGCTCGAGAATGTGCTCGAAGGGCCGGCCGACCCGGCTGATGCCCTCCTTGATGCGGGCGACGGCCTCGCGGAACTCGTCCTCGTCCTTGACGCCGTAGGCCAGCTCGGAGGAGTACGAGAGGGCGGGCTTGAGCCACATCGGGAAGCGCACGCCCTCGGGCGGCTTCGGGTCGTCCGTGTCCAGATCGACCCGGCCGAAGCGCGGATGCTCGTCGATGACCTTCTGCTGCTCCAGCCGGCTCCAGTACTTGTGCTCGCACTTGACGATCGATTCCAGGCTGGTGTGGTGCGTGCCGTACCGCTCGCCCAGGATCGCCACGAGCGTGCTGACCGGGAAGTCCCAGTAGCCGACGATCGCGTCGATGGTGCCGTCGAAGGAGTCGAGGATCGACTGCGCCTTCTCGATCAGCGCCGGCACGGAGACCTCGCCGCCCTGGAGCTCCTCGACCGTGAGCAGCGGGTGGAAGCGGTACTCATCCGCACGGGGGACGCTCTCCAGGGCGGGCACATTGGCCTCGTCCAGTCCGATCACGAAAATGTTCCTGCGCTGTACAGCCACGATGCTCCTTCAAATGGGTTGAAGCGGCCGCGTACCCCGCTGCCCGGACAGGCACACGTGGACGGGCCGCGGGGAGATCCATGACTCCCGGCACGCCGATCGGCCATGCCCGGTCGGCGCGTCCGCCCCGGGTCCCGGATGCTGGGGCCATGACCTCGGGACCGGGCCCGCAGACGACACGCGCGGCACGCCTCGCCGCCTGGTGGACAGCGCTGCCGCCCGCGGCGGGCTCCGCGGTGATGGCCACCGGGATCATCTCCGTGGGCCTGTACCTCCTCGGACACGAGACGCTCTCCCGTGTCGCGCTGGTCCTGGCCTGCGCCGCCTGGCTGGGGCTCGCCGCCGACTTCGCGCTCCGGCTGCTGAGCCGGCGGACTCGCTGGCGGTCGGAGGCGGACACCCCGGCCGCGCTCACGGCGGTCGCCGCGACCGGGGTGCTCGGCACGCGCCTCGCACTCCTCGGACGCTCGCCCGTCGCCCTGGCCCTGCTGCTGCTCACCGCCGTCCTCTGGCTGGTCCTGCTGCCCGCCGTCGTGCGGCACTGGGGGCACCGCATGCCGGGCGCGGTCTTCCTCGTCTGCGTCGCCACCCAGGCCATCGCGGTGCTGTCCGCCACTCTGGCCGCCGTGCTGCCCGCGCGCCCGCTTTCCGCCGTCGCCACGGTGTTCTTCTGCCTGGGCCTGGTGCTGTACGCGGTCGCCTTCACCCGGTTCGACCTGGCGCAGGTCAGCACCGGGGCGGGCGACCAGTGGGTGGCGGGCGGGGCCCTGGCGATCTCGGCGCTCGCGGGAGCGAAGCTGCTCGCCGCGCCGCTGGTCACCGGGGCCCGGCACGACGTGCTGCGCGCGGTGACGCTGATCGCGCTCGGGCTGGACCTCGCCTGGTACCTCGTCCTGCTCGCTGCGGAGGTACGCCGGCCCCGGCTTCGCTACGACGTACGGCGCTGGGCCACGGTCTTCCCCATGGGCATGACGGCGGTCGCCACCCTCTCGGTGAGCGCCGCGACGGACGTCTCCTGGCTGCGGCAACCGGGGCGGGTGCTGCTGTGGATCGCCGTGGCGGTCTGGGTGTGCGTGTTCGTGGGGACGGTCCGGGCGGTGGCGGGGCGAGTCCGCGGATCCTCGTGATCCACCTCACCCGGGGCGACGACCGCCGACAGAGGTAAAAGGTCTACGCTTCTTTCATAGTTCTCGTACTCACGAGGCTCGTACGCACGAGCAGAGGAACCTGCCATGGAGACTGTGGAAACGGCGCGGCACACCCCTGCGGACCACCGCGAAGACGCCCCGCCCGAGCAAGAGCCGCGCGCCGCACGCCTGTTGGGCCGGCCCTTCGCCCTCGGCGGCCTGACCCTGCGCAACCGCATCGCGATGGCCGCGGTGACCCGGCGGTTCTCGCCGGACGGAGTGCCCGGCGAGGACGTCGCGGCCTATTACGCGCGGCGCGCCGCCGGAGGCGCCGGCCTGATCATCACGGAGGGCACCTACATACGGCGGGACGCGGCCGCCGCCTACGACCGGGTGCCGCACTTCTACGGTGAGCGGGCACTGGCCGGCTGGGCGCGGGTCGTCGAACGCGTGCACGCGGCGGGCGGCCGCGTCATGCCGCAGCTCTGGCACACCGGGGTGCTGCGCACCGGCGCGGCGCCGCACCCCGGCGTCTCCGCCGAGGGGCCGTCCGGTCTCGACCTCGACGGGCGCCCGCACGGCAGGGCCATGACGCTCGACGACATCGACGCGGTCGTCCGCGCTTTCGCCGAGGCGGCGGCCACCGCTGAGCGCATCGGCTTCGACGGCGTCGAACTGCATGGCGCCCACGGCTACTTGATCGACGCCTTCCTGTGGGGCGGCATCAACACCCGTACCGACGCCTACGGTGGCGACCCGGCCTCCCGCGCCCGGTTCGCCGCCGAGATCGTCGCCGCGGTGCGGGGCGCGGTCTCACCCGGATTCCCGGTCCTGTTCCGCCTCTCGCAGTGGAAGACCGACCACTACGACGCCCGGATCGCCGCACACCCCCGGGAACTGGAGGCCCTGGTGACCCCGCTCGCCGAAGCGGGAGTCGACGCCTTCCATGCCTCGACCCGCCGTTACTGGCTCCCCGAGTTCGAGGGCAGCGACCTGAACCTCGCGGGCTGGACGAAGAAGCTCACCGGCAAGCCGTCCGTCACGGTCGGCTCGGTGGGCCTCGACCGGCAGTTCGCGGGCGCGCCGGGGCGCACGCAGCGTTCCGGGGTCACCGGCATCGGCCCGCTCCTCGACCGGCTGGAGCGCGATGAGTTCGACCTGGTCGCCGTCGCCCGCGCCCTTCTGGCCGACCCCGACTGGGCCACGAAGGCTCTGACCGGCCGCCTCGACGAAGCGGTGCCTTATGACGCGGCGCAGTTGAGCACCCTGGTGTGAGGCACCGTTGCCGGCCCGGTGCGGTCGCGTGCTCGCCCGGGCCGGCCGCGACCGACGTGAAAGAGTTGGGGTGCCCGTACGAATCCCGGAGAGTGATCCACCATGACCTGGTCGGCGACCGAGCGGTACCGCCTGGAGTCCGCGCCCGGCGGCCTCGCACTCGTCCAGGATCTGCTCAACACCGTCGCCGCGGGCGGGCCGGCCCACCGGGACCTGCTCGCCGACGTGGCGGACGCGCAGGAGTGGACGAACGGGGCCACCGCGGCGTGGGCGGCTGTCACGGGTCGGCAGACGCCGCACGTGACGCTGGACGACGCGGCGCTGCGCGTGATCAGGGGCTTGCGTGACGCACTGCGCGAGGCCGCCGTGCCAGGCGCGGGGCCCCTGGCCGGGGACCACCCGGAGATCCCGGAGCACTCCGGCGAGGCCGCGCTGCGGCTCGGGGGCGACGGTGTCGTACGGCTCGAAGCCCGGGGCCACGGTGGGCATCAGCTCGTCGCGCTCGTCCTGGCCGAGGTCTACGAGGGGCAGCAGGCGGACACCGCACGACGCCTGAAAACCTGCCGCAACCCCGAGTGCCGCGTGGCGTTCTACGACCGTTCCCGCAACAACAGCGGGGCCTGGCACGACGTCAAGACGTGCGGCAACGCGGCGAACCTGCGCGCCTACCGCGCCCGGCAGCGGGAGCGGTAGGCACCGGAAACCTCCGGCGGCGACGGACCGGCCGAGGCGCGGCCGCCACCCGCACGGATCAGGACTCGATCGCGGTCAAGGCAGGAGCGCGGTCAGGACTCGATCGGCGTCAGGACGAAGAGCGGGATCTCGCGGGTCGTCTTCTTCTGGTACTCGGCGTAGTCCGGCCACGCCGCCACCGCCCGCTCCCACCAGAGCTCGCGCTCCTCGCCGGAGGCGACCCGCGCGCGGTAGTCCTTCTTGACGGGGCCGTCCTGCAATTCCACATGAGGGTTGTTGACGAGGTTGTGGTACCAGGACGGGTTCGCCGGATCACCGCCCTTCGAGGCCACCACCGCGTACTCCCCGGCGTGCTCGACGCGCATCAGGGGGTTCTTGCGGAGCTTGCCGCTCTTGGCGCCGACCGAGGTGAGGACGATGACGGGCTTGCCCTGCATGGTCGTCCCCTCCTTACCGCCGGAGCTCTCGTACTCGACGACCTGCTTGCTCGCCCAGTCCCACGTGCCGGGCTCGTATTCACCAGTCAGAGGCATACCTCGCCCAACGCGAGGCGATCCCGTCTTGTTCCGCTTCCGCCGCCGCCTCACCCGAACGCGTCCCCCCGATCGCCTCACCCGCACCTTCACCCCGACCTGCCGAACGTCCACGGCGACCGATGCGTTAGAAATGCCTCAAATGATTCATCACGGTGACAGCGGGTCATCGCGGCAGTGGGGGCGGACCATGGCGGGGCACGGCATACCCGAGGAGTATCTCGACGGCTATGCGCCGATGCTCGCCGCGGCGGCCGCGACCGGACGCAGGCCCACCCGCGAGGAGCTGGACTCGCGGCGCGCGCTGGGGGAGCGGGCCGCCGAGGCGGGGCTCGGGCTGCGGGCCCTGGTGCGCGTGCACCTGGCGGCGACCCGTGAGTACTGGCCCGCCGCGGCGACGGGCTCCGTGGACAGCGTGCTGGCAGCGGCTGAGCAAGCCGTGGACGCCCTCGCCGCGGGGTACGAACGCGCCCAGCGCCTCGCGGTCCGCCAGGAGGAGGCCGCCCGGCGGGAGTTCATCGACGACCTGTTGCACGGGCGCAGCAACCTCGGTCTGCTCGCCGAGCGCGCGGAACGCTTCGGGCTGCGCCTCTCGTACGAGCACGCCGTCGCCGTCGCCCAGGGGACCCGCGAGTACGAGGAGGGCGACGCGGTGGCCCGCGAGGTCGAGCGCGCGCTGATCGGCCGGTTCGGGGACCGCAGCATCCTGGTCACCACCAAGGACGGCCGGCTCGTCTGCATCGCCCCCGGCGACCAGGGCGAGGTGCTCTCCTTCTTCGCCAAGCACGCGTACACCGCCACCGACGGCGGCCGCGTCGTCATCGGCCGCCCGCAGCCCGGTCCTGGCGGTGTCGTCCAGTCGTACGAAGAGGCGCTCAACGCCCTGGACCTGGCCGAACGGCTCGAACTCGACGGGCCGTTGCTGCGCGCCGCCGACCTGCTCGTCTATCCCGTGCTGACCCGCGACCGGCAGGCCATGACCGATCTGGTGCTGCACACGCTCGGGCCGCTGCGGCAGGCCCGCGGCGGGGCGCAGCCCCTGATCGACACGCTCGCCGCCTACTTCGACGCGGGCTGCGTCGCGGCGGAGGCGGCCCGCAGGCTTTCGCTGAGCGTGCGGGCCCTCACCTACCGCCTGGACCGCATCCACCGCCTCACCGGGGCCAGCCCGTCGGACCCCGTGCACCGCTACACGTTGCAGACGGCGGTGATCGGGGCCCGACTCCTGCACTGGCCCGCCCAGGCGTTCTGAGCGGCGACCTGTGCGTTCTGAGCGGCGACCTGTGCGGGGTCGCCGACGCCCGGGAACCGGGGCGGATCAGCCCAGTTGCGGGATCTCGATGGCGGGGCAGCGGTTCATGACCATGTCGAGGCCCGCGGCGCGGGTCCGGTCGTACGCCGCCTCGTCGACCACGTCGAGCTGGAACCACACCGCCCGCGCGCCGGCGGCGACCGCCTCGTCGGCGACCTGGCCCGCCAGCGCGCTGTTGATGAACACGTCCACCACGTCGACAGGAAACGGCACGGCGGACAGGGACGCGTACCCCTGCTCGCCGTGGACCGTCTCGGCCTTGGGATGGATCGGCACGACGCGCTTGCCGAAACGTTGCAGGACGGCCGCGACGCCGTACGCCGCCCGGTCCTGGTTGTTGGACAGGCCCACGACCGCCCAGGTGTCACCGGACTCCGTGAGGATCTTGCGGACCGTCTCCTGGTCGCCGTACATGACCTGCCTCCTCGATCGGGCTCCGCGGCCGGATGCCGTCGAAGCCGTGGGCGCCGCTCGCCGAGCGCCGGATGCGTCAGACGTTCACACCGAAGTCCGACGCGATGCCGCGCAGCCCACTGGCGTAACCCTGACCGACCGCGCGGAATTTCCACTCGGCACCGTGCCGGTAGAGCTCGCCGAAGACCATGGCGGTCTCGGTCGAGGCGTCCTCGGACAGGTCGTAGCGGGCGATCTCCACGCCGTCGGCCTGGTTCACCACGCGGATGAACGCGTTGCGGACCTGGCCGAAGCTCTGGCCGCGCGTCTCGGCGTCGTGGATCGACACCGGGAAGACGATCTTCGAGATGTCGGCGGGCACCTGCGCGAGGTTGACCTTCACGGCCTCGTCGTCGCCCTCGCCCTCACCGGTGAGGTTGTCACCGGTGTGCTCGACCGAGCCGTCGGGGCTCGTGAGGTTGTTGTAGAAGACGAAGTGCTGGTCGGAGACGACCTTGCCGGAGTCGTCGCAGAGCAGCGCGCTGGCGTCGAGGTCGTAGTCGGTGCCGGTCGTGGTGCGCACGTCCCATCCCAGGCCGACCAGCACGGCGGTGAGGCCCGGGGCCTCCTTGCTGAGCGAGACGTTGCCGCCCTTGGCCAGGGAAACTCCCACGATGTCCTCCTGAGGTCCGAGTGTGTGTGCATGCCGGATGTCGGATGCCGGCTCCCCGAAATCTACAGGAATGTAGAAGTGGGGTGCGCGGTGGTGCCCCGTTACGATAGGGCGCTCCCCGTCCGCGGTGGAGTACACGGACGACGGAGGATTCCCGGGCATGACGCACCACGACGAGCGTGACGAGCGGCCGCCGCGGCTGCGCCGTCGCGCACAGGGCGAGCTGGAGTCGCAGGTGCTCGCCGCGCTGCACGCCGCGCGCGGCCCCGTCAGCGCGGCCTGGGTGCAGCAGCGGATCGGCGGAGACCTCGCGTACACGACCGTCATGACGATCCTCACCCGGCTGCTCGCCAAGGACGTGGTCACCCGCGAGCGCGCGGGGCGCTCCTTCGCCTGGACGCCCGCCTCGGACGAGGCCGGGCTCGCCGCTTTCCGCATGCGCAAGGTCCTCGACGGCGAGAGCGATCGCGAGGCCGTGCTCGCCAGCTTCGTCACGACGCTCACGCCCGACGACGAACAGCTCCTGCGCGAGCTGCTCGGGCAGGCGGGCGCCGAGGCCGACGACTGACGCCCGACGGGGGTTCTCCACTGATGGGTGTGTTCGTCTTCCTGCCGCTCGTGCTGCCGCTGACCGCGTGGCCGATCGCCCGCCTCGCCGAGCAGCATCTCCATCCGCGCACCGCGACGCGGCTGCTGACCGCCGTCGCCGGCGTGATGGCGCTCTGCAGCACCCTCTGTCTGGCGCTCCTCATGGTCGTCGGCACCGCCCAACTGCCGGGCAACCCCCTGCCGGACGGCTGGTCCGACCCCGAGGTGCGTGCGGCCGTCCCCTACGACGAGGTGGCGGGACGGGTCGCGATCCCCGCGCTGCTCGCCGTCTGGGCCGCGTGCGCCCGGACGCTGTGGCGGCACGCGCGGGTACGGGTACGGGGGCGGCGCGCCCTGGAGGGGCTGCCCGGCAACTCCGTCGCCGTCCTCGCCGACGAGGCGTCGTACGCCTACGCCCTGCCCTCGCGCGCGGGCGGCCGCGTCGTGGTCACCCGCGGCATGCTCTCCCGGCTCACGGCCCCGGAGCGCCGCGCGCTCTTCGCCCACGAGCGGGCCCACCTGTCCGCGCGGCACCACCGGCACCTGATCGTCACGCAACTCGCGGCCCGCGCCAATCCGTTCCTGCGGCCGCTGCGCACCTCCGTCGCCTACGCCGCCGAGCGGTGGGCCGACGAGGCGGCGGCGGGGGCGGTGCGGGACCGGCGTGTGGTGGCCCGCGCGATCGGCAAGGCCGCCCTCGTGTCGCGCGGTGTGCCCGCACCGACCCTCGCGGGCCTCGCGGCGCCCGGCCCTGTGCCGCGCCGGGTCGCCGCGCTGCTCGCTCCGGCGCCGGCCGTCCGCACCCGCCCGTCCGTGTTCACCGCGGTGGGGCTGGCCCTCTGGTCCGCGGCCTTCGGCACCGCCGTGTCCGCGATGTCCTCGGCCAACTCGGCCGTGACCATGGTCCTTATCCTGCGGGCGGCCACACCGCTGTGAGCGGCGCGGGGGCGCGGACCGGCCCGGGAGGCCGGCCCGCGAGGCGCGTCGGAGGCCGGATCAGAGGTCGAACTCGTGCGGCGGCAGCTCCAGCGCGAAGCACGCCTCGCGCACCACGGCCTGCTCGTCCTTGTCGAAGTGGCCGTCGGCGCCGCCGATGACGATGCCGATCTGGATCACCGCGCGGGCCTCCGCGGGCTTCTTCTTCGCCTTGGCGACCTCCTGAAGAACGCTCACCTTGCCGAACGCGAAGTCCGCGGTGAGCTTGTCCACATACGCGTCGAAGCGGCGGCGCAGGTCGTCCGCGGGGAAGTTCTGCAGGACCTCGTTCGAACCGATCAGCTGGGCCACGCGCTGGCGCTCGGACGGGTCGACGGTGCCGTCGGCGGCCGCCACCAGGGCGCACATCGCCATGCTGGCGTCGCGGAATGCGCCGCTCTTGAGGTCGTTCTTCTTCGCCATCAACTGGGTCTGCATCGTCGATGCGGATTCCTTGACGCGGTCCCACAGAGCCATGGGGAACTCCATAAATGTATCGATGTGTCGATGTATCAGGGGTGTTCGACGGGGTGCCCGGTACGCTGCGCGCAGGTCCGGGTCCCCGCCAATTTCTACAGCAGAGTAGAAACTAGCAGTCGGGCCGAGAAGTTCCCGCACAGCGGAAGGTGCGCGCCATGACGCCCACGGCACACGAACTCCTGCGGACCACGGCGGCCCGCCTCGCCCCCGACCCCGCCACGAACCCGCTCGTCCCGCGCATCGCCGACGGCTCGGCGCAGGTGCGCACGATCGCCGTCCTCGGCCTGGAGCAGCGGCACGTCATCCCCGCCGACCGGTGCTCCTTCCAGCACCTGTCCCGACGCGCGGCCGAGGCGAAGGACCTGGAGTCCGCCGCGTTCTTCGACACCCTGGCCGACGGGGAGAGCCTCGCAAGGGAACGGCTCACCCCGCTGCTCGACGCCTGCGAGGTGAGCAGGGACGAGGCGGCGACGTACGAGCCGCAGGCCGGCTGCCAGGCCTACCCCTCGTACGTGGCGTGGCTCGCCCTGAACGGTGAGCCGGCCGACGTCGTCCTCGCCCTCACCGCGAACTTCGAGGTCTGGGGCCGCAGTTGCGCCGCCATCGCCCGCGCGCTGCGCGACCACTACGGCTTCTCCGACGCGGCCTGTGGCTTCTTCGACCTGTTCGCGGAGCCCGCGCCGGACCTCGACCGGCAGGCGCTCGCCGCGGTGCAGGCGGGCCTCGACCGGGGCCGTGTGACGGCGGCACACCTGCGCTTCGGGCGGCTGGTGGCACGGTACGAGGAGATGTTCTGGGAGACGGTCGCGCGGGGCGAGGGGGACGGAAGGGCGTAACGGCCGCTTCCCAGACGCTTCCCGCGCGGAGTACGGTCCTGCCAGCTCGGACCAGAGGCTCTTCGGACCAGAGGCTCTGGTTCCGGGCGCGATCGAAGTTTTCGGCGCATCCGACCTCGGGGGTACGCGCGTGACCACACCGACCGCCTCTACCTCCCGCGGTCTCAGTGGCGGCGCCATCGGGACCGGGGACCTGGTGTTCTTCGTCGTGGCCGCCGCCGCGCCCCTTACTGTCATGGCCGGGGTCGCGCCGGTGGCCATCGGCATGGCGGGCGGGGCGGCACCGCTCGGCTATCTGATCTCCGGGCTGCTCCTCATCGTCTTCGCCGCGGGCTTCACCGCCATGAGCCGTTTCGTGCGCAACGCCGGCGCCTTCTACGCGTACATCGCACGGGGGCTAGGGAGGCCGACCGGGGCCGGCTCCGCCTACGTCGCCCTCTTCTCGTACAACGCCATCGAAGTCGGGCTGCTCGCCGCCTTCGGGTGGTTCGCCGAGTCCGGCGTCGAGGACCTGACCGGGGTCCATGTGCCGTGGTGGCTCTGGGCGTTGGCCGGACTCGTCGCCATCGGCGTGCTCGGCTACCTCAAGGTGACGCTGAGCGCCAGGATCCTCGGCGTCGCGCTCGTCCTCGAGGTGCTGGTGCTGCTCGTCTTCGAAGGGGGTGTCGTCGCGGACGGGGGAGGCCCGCGCGGACTCGATCTCGGTACGCTCTCGCCCGGCGGCCTCGGCAACTCCGGGGTGGGCGGCATGTTCGTGCTGGCCATCGGGGCCTTCGTGGGCTTCGAGGCGACCGCCATCTACGCGGAGGAAGTGCGGCGCCCCGAGCGGAGCGTGCCCCGCGCCACCTGCGTGGCCGTGGCGTTCCTCGCGCTCTTCTACACCTTCACCGTCTGGATGATCATCAACGCGTACGGCTCCGACCGGGCCCAGGCGGTCGCGAGCGGGGACGGCGGCACCGACATGGTGTTCTCGGCCACCGAGCGGTTCGCCGGAGCGTGGGCCTCCGACTCCATGCATGTCCTGCTCATCACCAGCGCCTTCGCCGCCACCCTCGCCTTCCACAACGGCGCCGCCCGCTACTTCTATGCGCTCGGCAGGGAGGGCCTGTTGCCGGCCCGGCTCGGCACCGTCTCCGCGCGGACGAAGGCGCCGGCCACCGCCGTCGTCGTCCAGTCGGGCATCGCGCTCGCCGTGACCGTGCTGACGATGGCCGTCGGAGCCGACCCGTACACGGTGATCTTCCTGTGGACCAGCGGCTCCGGCATCCTCGGCGTGATGCTCCTGCAGGCGCTCACCGCGCTCGCCGTGTACGGCTTCTTCCGCGCGGACCGGCGCGGTATGCCGGCCTGGCGGGTGGTCGCCGCCCCACTCGTCGCGTGCGCGGGGCTCGCCGTCATGATCGTCCTCGTCTGCGCCGACCTCGACCTGCTCACGGGCGCGTCGACCGGTGTGAACGTGGCCCTGATCGCGCCGCTGCCGGTGCTGTTCGCGGCCGGGGTGGTGCCGGCGCTGCGGATCAGACGACGCGACGCGGCGGCGTACGAGCGACTGACGACGGTGGACGCCGACCGGGTGTGACCGCGGACGCGGAGACGGCCCAGCACGAGACCACGGCACCACGAGACCACGACACCCGAGACCTTGAGCAAGGAGCAGCGGCAGTATGGCGGCGACGACCCTCGTCTTCCTGGGCACGGTACGCACCGGCGGTAGCGGTAGCGGTAGCGGTGACGGCGGCAGTGACGGTTTCGATGGGGGGAGCGGTCGGCCCGACGGGACCCGCACCGGTGACAGCACGGCGCTCGCCGTGCGCGACGGCCGGATCGTCGCCCTGGGGGACGAGGCGCGGGCCCTCGCCGCGACGGCGGACGAGGTCGTCGACATCGGGACCGGACTGCTGATGGCCGCCTTCGGGGACGGCCACGCCCACCCGCTCTTCGGCGGCCTCGAAAGCTTCGGCCCGCAGATCAAGGAGCTGGACTCCGTGGACGCGATCGTCTCCGAAGTGGGGCGGTGGGCGAAGGAGAACCCCGATACGGAGTGGGTCGTCGGCGCCTCCTACGACCCCGCACTCGCCCCCGACGGTGCGTTCGACGCGCGCTGGCTGGACGCCGTCGTCCCCGACCGGCCCGTCGTCCTGCGTGCCCACGACTACCACACGGTGTGGTGCAACACCGAGGCGCTGCGCCGGGCCGGGGTGACCGGGACGACCCCCGAACCACGTCTCGGCTGGATCGTGCGGCGCGCGGACGGCAGCCCCCTGGGGACGTTGCGCGAATGGCACGCCTGCGACCTGGTGCTCGACCAGGTGCCCGCGCGGGCCACGGACGACCTCGTGGAGGCGGTGCGCAGGGCCGGGCACGCGTACGCGCGCGCGGGCATCACCTGGGTCCAGGACGCCTGGGTCGAACCGGAGATGGCCGAGGCCTATCTCGTTGCCGCGCGGAGCGGAGCCCTCTCCGTCCGGGTCGACCTCGCCCAGCGGGCCGACCCCGACCGCTGGCGCGAGCAGCTCGGGCCGTTCGCCGCGACCTGCGCGCGGGTGGCCGCCGACGGCGGGGAACTGCTCACCGCGCGGACGGTGAAGTACTTCAGCGACGGCGTCATCGAGGGCGGTACGGCCGCCATGCTCGCCCCCTACCTCGACGCGCCCCACAGTTGCGGCATGCCGGTCTGGGAGCCCGGTGCGCTCGCCGAGGCGGTGCGGGCCTTCGACGCCGAGGGGTTCCAGACCCACATCCACGCCATCGGAGACGCGGGCGTGCGCGCGGCGCTGGACGCCATCGAGTCCGCGGTGGCCGCCAACCCCGCCTGGGACCGGCGTCCGGTGATCACCCACGTCCAGGTCGTCGACTCCGCCGACCTGCCGCGGTTCGCGGCGCTCGACGTCATCGCCAACTTCGAGCCGCTGTGGGCCCAGCCGGACCCGCTCCAGACCGAGCTGTCCATCCCGCGCATCGGCCCGGAGCGCGCCGGGCGGCAGTACCCGATGGGCGAGCTGGCACGCGACGGCGTGCGGCTGTCGTTCGGCAGTGACTGGCCCGTCAGCTCGCACGTGCCGCTGGAGGGCATCCAAGTCGCCGTCACCAGGCGTACGTTCACGGGGGAGCCGGCCGGCGGCTGGATACCGCACCAGCGGCTCACCGTCGACCAGGCGCTGACGGCGGCGACGGCCGGCGTCGCCCACCAGGCGGGCGCCGACGGCCGCCTGGAGCTCGCGCCGGGCGCCCCCGCCGATCTGGTGCTGCTCTCCGCCGACCCGAGGGCGGCCGACCCCATGGAGATCCGGCACGCGCGCGTGCGGGGCACCTGGCTGGGTGGCCGGCCTACATATCGGGCTGCCGGAGAGTGAGCGCGCGCCCTCCTGCAGAGCCCTTCCTATGGCGGCGTATCGACGCCGCGCCTCACGCCACCGGAAGCGCGGAGGTCACCGGCAGGACGATGGCCGTGGCGGCGATCCCGTTCCGCACCGCCCACCGGCCGGAGAACACCGTCAGCTCGGCGCCCTCGACTACCGGTCCCTCGACCAGCAGCCGTGCCGTGAACGTCCCCTCCGCAGTCAGCTCGACCCGGGCGTCCTCGAAGCCGAGCCAACGCCCCGTGAGCGGGAACCACGTCTTGTAGACGGACTCCTTGGCACTGAAGAGCAGCCGGTCCCACGGGACGGCGGGGTACCGGACACCGAGCGCTCCCAGGGCGGCTCGCTCCGTCTCGTCGGCCACCAGGTTCAGGACCTCCGGGTCGCGCAGGCGCTCACCCGGCTCCGCGTCGATGCCGACCGAGATCACCTCACCCGCGCGGGCCACCACCGCGGCGCGGTACCCGGCGCAGTGCGTCATGCTCCCGACGACCCCGGCCGGCCAGCCCGGCGCGCCGCGCTGTCCCGGGAGGATCGGCGCGGGCGGCACACCGATCCGGGCCAGGGCGGTGCGGGCGCAGTGCCGCACGGTGGTGAATTCGTTGCGCCGCTTGGCCACCGCCTTCGCGACCACCGCCTCCTCCTCGGGGAAGAGCACGGCGTCGACGGGGTCCTCGTGGGTCTCGACGACGGTGACGGGCACGTCGGCGAGCAGACTCGCCAAGGGCCCGGCGGGATCCGGCACTTGGCGCACGGGTATCGAAGGTGACGTCACGAGAGATCACCGTACCGGGCGGCGCACGCGCGCGTGCGGGCTGTGGCCCACGCCACCCGGCCGCCTGCCCGGGTGCGGCGGGCCGCCGAGGAGCGCCTACGCTGGCGTGATGCAGGACGAGTACCGCACAGTGGCCCGCGAGGGCGTGCACGAGACCGAGATCAACCGCTCGCGCTTCCTGTGCGCCCTGGCACCCGCGGCCACCGAGCGGGAGGCGCAGGACTTCGTCGCGCGCGTCCGCAAGGAGCACCCGACCGCCAGTCACAACTGCTTCGCGTACGTCATCGGGGCCGAGGCCGCAGTCCAGAAGGCGAGCGACGACGGCGAGCCCGGCGGCACCGCGGGCGTCCCCATGCTGCAGATGCTGCTGCGCCGCGACATGCGGTACGTCGTCGCGGTCGTGACCCGCTACTACGGAGGCGTCAAGCTCGGCGCCGGCGGTCTGATCCGTGCCTACGGAGGATCGGTCGGCGAAGCCCTCGACGCCCTGCGGACCGTCACCCGCCGCCGCTTCCGCCTGGCCACCGTCACGGTCGACCACCAGCGCGCGGGCAAGGTCCAGAACGATCTGCGCGCGGCCGGACGCGAGGTGCGTGACGTCCGCTACGGCGAAGCGGTCACGATCGAGATCGGCCTGCCCGACGCCGACGTGGACGCCTTCCGGGGCTGGCTGGCCGACGCCACCGCGGGCAGCGCGATCCTCGAGCTCGGGGGAGAGGCTTACGGGGAGGCGTGAGGAGCACGCGACGGCCGCCTGAGGGAGGCCTCACGGATGCCTGACACGGAGTGGCCACTCCGAACAAAGGGCGTGGGCCGGGGCAAAAGGGCAGAAGGTCCTGCGCGGTGTGTGGCCCCGCAGGGGGCAGTTGCGGGAGTGGCCGCCCGTGATGTCCGACCCGCCCGATAGTCTCGTGAATCATGAGGCTGCTGCACACGTCCGACTGGCATCTGGGGCGATCGTTCCACCGCGTGAACATGCTCGACGCCCAGGCCGCCTTCATCGGTCATCTGGTGGAGACGGTGCGCGAGCGCGACGTGGACGCCGTGGTCGTGGCCGGCGACGTGTACGACAGGGCGGTGCCGCCGCTCGCGGCGGTCGAGCTCTTCGACGACGCCCTGCACCGGCTCGCGGACCTCGGTGTGCCGACGATCATGATCTCCGGCAACCACGACTCGGCACGCCGCCTCGGAGTCGGCGCCGGACTCATCGACCGCGCCGGCATCCATCTGCGCACCGCCCCCGCCGCCTGCGACCGGCCGGTGATCCTCGCCGACGCCCATGGGGAAGTGGCCTTCTACGGCCTGCCCTACCTCGAACCCGCCCTGGTGAAGGACGAGTTCGGCGTGGCCAAGCCGGGCCATGAGGCGGTCCTGGCGGCCGCCATGGAGCGGGTGCGCGCCGACCTCGCCGCCCGGCCGCCCGGCACGCGTTCCGTCGTTCTCGCCCACGCCTTCGTCACCGGGGGCGAGGCCAGCGACAGCGAGCGGGACATCACCGTCGGCGGAGTCGCGTCCGTACCGTGCGGGGTGTTCGACGGCGTCGACTACGTGGCACTCGGCCACCTGCACGGCAGCCAGACCATCGACACGCGCGTGCGCTACTCCGGCTCCCCCCTCCCGTACTCCTTCTCGGAGGCCGGCCACCACAAGAGCATGTGGCTCGTCGACCTCGGCCCCGAAGGGGGCATCGAGGCGGAGCGCGTCGACTGCCCGGTGCCCCGACCCCTCGCACGGCTCCGTGGCACCCTCGACGACCTGCTCGACGACCCCGCCCTCGACCGTCACGAGGAGGCATGGGTCGAGGCCACCCTCACCGACGCGGTGCGCCCCGACGACCCGATGGCCCGGCTCTGCGAGCGCTTCCCGCACACCCTCAGCCTCGTCTTCGACCCGGACCGGGCCCCCGACGACCCGGAGGTCTCGTACGCCCAGCGCCTCCAGGGCCGTAGCGACCAGCAGATCGCCGTGGACTTCGTGACCCACGTGCGAGGGGCGGGCCCCGACGAACGGGAACAGGAAGTGCTGCGTTCGGCGTTCGACGCGGTCCGTACCGACGACACCCTGCGCGAGGTCGCCCGATGAGGCTCCACCGGCTCCGCATCACCGCCTTCGGGCCCTTCGGCACCACCCAGGACATCGATTTCGACGACCTCAGTGCCGCCGGACTCTTCCTGCTGCACGGCCCGACCGGCGCGGGCAAGACCTCCGTCCTGGACGCCGTGTGCTACGCCCTCTACGGCTCGGTGCCGGGCGCCCGGCAGGGCAGCGGGCAGGGTGTGACGCTGCGCAGCGACCATGCGCAGCAGGGCACCCGCACGGAGGTGTGCCTCGAACTCACCGTCGCGGGACGCCGATTGGAGATCACGCGCCAGCCTCCGTGGGAGCGCCCCAAGAAGCGCGGCAAGGGCACCACCATGGAGAAGGCGCAGAGCTGGCTGCGCGCCTACGACGCCGCGGCCGACCCGGGCGGCTGGAAGGACCTGAGCCGCTCCCACCAGGAGATCGGTGAGGAGATCACCCAGCTGCTCGGCATGAGCAAGGAGCAGTTCTGCCAGGTCGTGCTGTTGCCACAGGGCGATTTCGCGCGCTTCCTGCGCGCGGACGCGGAGGCGCGCGGCAAGCTGCTCGGGCGGCTCTTCGACACCCGCAGGTTCGCCGCCGTCGAACAGCGCCTCGCCGAGCAGCGGCGTTCCACCGAGGCAGAGGTCAAGGACGGGGACGCGGCGCTGCTCGCCGACGCGCACCGCATGCAACAGGCCGCCGGTGACGACGGCCTCGGCGCCGAACTGCCCCTACCCGACGCGGCCCCGGGCGACCCGGGTCTCGCGGACGCGGTCCTCACCTGGGCCGCCGTCGCCCGCGCGGGTGCCCGCGAACGCCTCACCGTCGCCCACTGTGCGCTCTCGGCCGCCGAATCCGCCCAGGCCGCCGCCGAACGCCGGCTGGGGGAGGCACGCGAACTCGACCGGCTGCAGGCCCGGTTCGCCGAGGCGCAGTCGCGCGCGGCACAACTCCACGCGCGCGAAGACGAACAGCGCGAGCTCGAAGAGCGTCTGGAACGGGCCCGCAAGGCGGAGAAGGTCGCGCCCGCCCTCGGCCTGCGCGACACCGCCGACGCCGACCACCACCGCGCGGCGGAGGCCGAGGCACGCGCGCGTGGCCGCCTGCCCGAGACGTTCGCGGCCGCCGGCGCGGCGGGCCTCGCCGCCGCCGCACGTGCGGCGGCCGAGGAGTTGGGCGGCCTCGCGTCCGCGCGCCGCGCCGAACGGCGGATCGCCGAGATCACCGCCGAACGCGCGACGTTGGACCGCCAGGAGCGCGCGGACGACGAATTGCTCCAGGAGGCGGCGGCCTGGCTCGATGGCTGGGAGGCGAACCGGACCACGCTCCAGGAGCGCATCGCATCCGCCCAGGAGGCCGCGACCGACGCCGAGCGACTGGCGGGCCGTCTCGAACCGGCGCGGGCCCGCCTGGACGCGGCCCGCCGCCGCGACCGCCTCGCCCGCGAGGTGGCGGCAGCACAGCAACACGCCCTGGCCGCCCGCGAGTCCGCCACAGCGGCCCACGAACACTGGCTCGCGCTCAAGGAGCAGCGCCTCACGGGCATCGCCGCCGAACTGGCCGCGCACCTGACGGACGGCGAACCGTGCGCGGTGTGCGGCGCGACGGAGCACCCCGCACCGACCCCGAAGGTCGCCGGCCACGTGGACCGCCGGACGGAAGAGGCGGCGCTCGCCGACCACCGGCGAGCGGACGAGTCGCGCCAGGCGGCCGAGCGAACCCTCGGCGACGTACGGGAGTCGCTGGCGGCGGCGACGGAGGCCGCGCGGGGCGGTGGCCCGGCGACGCATCCGGGCGAGGAGACGGCCACGGACGAGGGCACGCCGACCGCGGGAGGAGGCACGGCCGCGGGAGGGGGCACGGCCGGGGACGCGGGCCGGGCCGCCGAGGCGATCGACCGGACCACCGACGAACTCGCCGCCGCCGTCGACGCGTTGCTGCACGCCTATACCGAGGCCCGCGACCGTGCCTCCGGTCTGCACGCCGCCAGGGAGGCCCTGGCTCAGGCCGAGCGGGAGTACGAGCGCAGGCTCGCGGGCCAGCAGGAGGCCGCGCGGCGCGCCGCGTCGCGGACCACCCTGCGGGACGCCCTCGTACGGGAACAGGAGTCGCTCGACGAGGAGTTGACGCGGGCGCGGGGCGCGAGCGGGAGCGTCGCGGACCGGGCCGCCCAGCTGGAGCGGCAGGCGGCGCTGCTCACCGAGGCGGCGGACGCCGCGCGCGCGGCCGCCGACACCGCCGAGCGCCTCAAGGACACGGACGCCCGCCTCGCCGACGCGGCGTACCGCGCCGGATTCGACACGCCGGCCGCCGCGGCCGCCGCCCTGCTCGACGACGCCCGCTACCGCGAGGTCCAGCACCGCATCGACGCCTGGCGGAACGAGGACGCAGCGGTGCGTTCCGTACTCGCCGAGCCCGACACGGCCGCGGCGGCGCGGCAGCCGGCCGTCGATCTACCGGCCGCGCGGGAGGCCGCCGAGGCGGCGGACCTGCGCCTGCGGGGCGCGACCTCCGCGCGGGACGCGGCCGAACGGCGCTGCGCCGAACTCGACCGCCTCTCGGCCCGATCGATCGCGGCGATGCGCAGGCTGGCGCCGTTGCGGGACGCGTACGACAGGGTGGCCCGGCTCGCCGGACTGGCCGCGGGCACCTCGGCGGAGAACGAACGCAGGATGCGCCTGGAGTCGTACGTGCTCGCCGCCCGCCTGGAACAGGTGGCGGCGGCCGCGACCGTGCGGCTGCGCAGCATGTCGTCGGGGCGCTACACCCTCGTACACTCCGACGACCGTACGGGGCGCGGGCGTTCGGGCCTCGGTCTGCACGTGGTTGACGCCTGGACGGGCCGCGAGCGGGACACGTCGACGCTGTCGGGCGGCGAGACGTTCTTCGCCTCGCTCGCCCTGGCCCTGGGCCTCGCCGACGTGGTCACGGACGAGGCGGGCGGCGTCCGCCTCGACACGCTCTTCATCGACGAGGGCTTCGGCAGCCTCGACGACCAGACGCTCGACGAGGTCCTCGACGTCCTCGACTCCTTGCGCGAGCGGGACCGCAGCGTGGGCATCGTGAGCCACGTGGCCGACCTGAGGCGGCGGGTGTACGCGCAGTTGGAGGTCGTGAAGGGACGAGCCGGGTCGTCGGTGCGGCAGCGGGGCGGGGTCTGAGGGGGCGAGGGCGACGGAAAGGCGTTGCCGGGGTCGGGGCGCGTCAGAGCCAACCGGCCCGCACGCTGGTCACCGCTCCCGCACCCTCGTCCGCTTCGGGACGGCCGAGCTCGCCGGCCCACACCCGCTCCAGCACTCGACGGACCGCGTCCACGATCTCGGGCGCCGCCGCGCGAAGGCCTTCCGCGTCCGCCGCAGGGATGTCGCGGGGAGCGATACCGGTCTCCTTCAGGAGGCTGGAGACATCGGTGAGCCTGTCCGTCAGCCACCCGAGCGGATCGTGGGACAGCTCCTCGACGAAGGTCCGTGGGCCGGGTTCCCAGCCGACGATGTCGCGGTGGTGATGCGTCCGGTCAAAGGTGTTCGGGGCGGCGCTCGCGTCCTGCAGGAGGTCCACCCGCCACAGCGGGCGGCCGATCGTGATGGGGCGGGCCGAGTAGATGGAGCCGGGCAGCTCGCCGCTTTCGAAGACCCGCAGTTCGAGCCGCGCCCCGCGCTCGGGGGCCTCCTGCCCCTGCTGCGGATGCGGATTGAGGAAGTACAGGTCGCTCACCACGGCGCCGACCTGCTCGAAGGCGAATGCGTACAGCACGACGACCCCCAGGGGTTACTCGTGGGACGGGAGAATCCGGCTCCGTCGAGCGTACGGAAGGCGACCCCCGCCAACACGATCCAGAACCGGCCAACGACGTACGCCCGCGGGCGGCATGATCGACCGCCCGTTGGTCCGCGCGCCCTCCTCACCAGGGTGGGGCCGACGAATGGCCGCCAACGGCAAGGGTGTTAGCTTCCTGCCCATGTCGGATCACCAGGACGAGACCAAGGCGGCCTATGACGGGGTCGTCGACTTGTACGCGTCGTTGTTCGCCAACCGGCTGGAGACGCAGCCGTTCGCACGGAACATGATCGGCACCTTCGCCGAGGTGGTGCGGAGTACGGGGAACCTGCGTACTGCCGACGTCGGGTGCGGGCCCGGTCATCTCACGGCCATGCTGCACGAATGGGGGCTGGACGCCTTCGGGCTCGACCTCTCCCCGGCCATGGTCGAGCACGCTCGACGGGCCCACCCGACGCTGCGGTTCGAAGAAGCGCGCATGGAGAACCTGCCGGTCGAGGACGGCTCGCTGGGCGGTGTGCTGGCCCACTACTCGATGATCCACACCCCACCCGGCGAGTTGCCCGCGCTGCTCGCCGAGCAGGTGCGTGTCCTCGCGCCGGGGGGCCTGCTCCTGGTGTCCTTCTTCGGTACCCAGGGGCCGGAGCCGGTCCGCTTCGACCACAAGGTGGCGCCCGCCTACAGCTGGCCGGTGGAGCAGTTCGTGGAGTTGCTGACCGAGGCCGGGCTCGTCACGGTGGCCCGGTTGCTCCACGACCCGGCGTCCGAGCGGGGCTTCCTCGACACCCATGTGCTGGTCCGCCGGCCGTAGGGCGCCCTACGTGGCCGACGGCAGGTGCTCACGCGGACATCCGGGACCTCAGCACGTCGACCTCACACCCCGGCGCCGTCGGATCGAAGCCGTGCTCGACCAGCCAGCGAACACCCAGCAGGCTGCGCAACGACCACCACGCGCGGATCACGTCGAGGTCGATGTCGACGTCGGTGCCATAGCCGGCGACGAGGTCGCCGAGATGCTTCTCGTGTCCGAGCGTCAGGGTGGCGAGGTCGTACAGGGCATCGCCCTGGCCCGCTTCGGACCAGTCGATGATGCCGGTGACCTCGTCGTCGTCGACGAACACGTGGGCGATCTGCAGGTCGCCGTGGGTGAACACCGGCGTCCACGGCCGGAGTGCGGCCTGAGCGATCTGACGATTGCGGGTGACCAGGTCGGCGGGCAGGACGTCGTTCGTCACGAGCCACGCGCACTCGCCGTCGAGTTCCGCCGCCAACGCGTCGAGGCGGGGGCCCGCCCGTCCGGGCCGGGGCGGCAACGGGGCGTCGTGCAGGGTGCGGATCGTGGCGCCCGCCGCGGCCCACGCCGCCGGCGACGCGGTCGTCGGCTCGCCGAGGCGGCCGAGCGCCGTCCCGGGAACCGCGGCGATCGCGAGCACGGGCGGCTTGCGCCACAGCACCTCCGGGGTGGGGGCCGGCGCCGAGGCCATCGCCTCGACCTCCGCGTCGATGCGGGCCTGATCGGCGTCCACCTTCAGGAACACGTCGCCGACGCGCAGGGTCGCGCGCTCGGAGTGGGCGACGACGACCTCGACCTCATCCAAGATGCCCATGGTGACCAGTATCGCGATACGACCGTCGACAGCACCGGTATTTTTTTCCGGGCACCGCGCGACCGCCGACATCGCGACCGCCGGAAACAGGAAGGCCGAGCCGACCATGATCCTCCCGAAGGTCAGGGACCCCCGCTTCGTGACGATCCGCCGAGGGGGGACCCTCACTGACCCGGATCATCATCTCCTCGCCCTGTGGGCGGCGGCGTGCGCGGAACACGTCCTCGGCCTCTTCGAGTCGGCGCGGCCAGAGGACCCACGTCCGCGCCAGGCGATCGAGCACGCCCGCGCCTGGGCACGCGGCGAGGTCAAGATGATGCAGGCACGCGCGGCGGGCGGCCACGCCATGGGTGCGGCCCGGGATCTGCGTGGCGCGGCACGGCACGCGGCCTACGCCGCCGGCCAGGCCGCAGTCGTCGCGCACGTCGCCGCGCATGAACTCGGGGCGGCTGCTTACGCGATCAAGGCCGCAAGCGCTGCCGCGCCAAAGGGCGAGAGCGATGCCGCGAGGCGACTCGAATGCCAGTGGCAGCGGGAACAACTCCCGGAGCCCATCCGCGAACTCGTGCTCGACGACCAGCGGTTGCGGAACGACATCTGCTGGTCGGTGTTCACGGCGTACTGAGGACGCCCCTATTCGTGCGCCTACGGGAGTCGTACGCCTACGGGCTCGCAAGCGACGCCGTCACGACCACCGGCGCCGGCCGCCCCGCATCGCGCAGCGCCTCCGCGATCATCTCCACCAGCCACACCGCCATGTCCGGCGACCACTCCCGTGTGCGGCAGCCGAGCCGGACGACCTCGCGCATCCCGTGTGTGTACCGTCCGGTCGAGATCGAGGTCCAGCCCCGGGAGCCCGTCCACCGTTGCCGGTGTGAGGACCTCCGCGTCCACGGCTCCCTGTGATCTCTCCCGTACCGCTTCGGCCAGGGCGAGCGCGTCGTGTTCGCGCGGTCCGACCTCGCCCGGACGGCAGGAGACGGTCACCGTCACCTCATGACGGGCGTCCGGGTCGGCCAGCTCGAACCACGGGGCCAGCTCGATCTGGTGGAAGGCCGTGTCGCGCTCGGTCGCCTGGAGCGGAAGGAGCGCGTGCAGGCCCGTGAACGTCACCGTTCCGACGCGGGCCAGGGTGTCGGACAGCACCAGGGCGATCGGACGGACGGGGATGCCCGGCCGCGGAGGGTCCGCACAGACTCCTGCCCCCAGCCACGCCAGTTGGTGCACGCCGCCGTCCTGGGTCCAGTCACCCCCGGCGTCTTCGTGCGCCCACGCCGTCGGCTCGTGCTCCGCCGTGACCTCGCCGTCCTCGTGCAGCAGACCGCCCACGGTCCGCCAACCGTACGCACCGGCCCGGTCCACGGCGAGGAACAGGATCTCCTCCTCTACGCGGCCCTCGCCTCCGATCCCGCCCCCGCCTCCGGACCGTTCGAACCACGGATGGAGCCGCAGAGTCCCGTGCAGGCCGACGACGACGGAAGGGGGAAACACAGGGGGATACTCCCGGAAGGAAACGCAGGCGGTGCTGGAGGACGACCTTTACATAAGCTAGCGGCATGTCCGAGGAATCACCCCTGATACGAAGCCTGCGCGCGGCCGTCGACGCGGCGCCGCACGACATACCGCTGCGGCTGCACCTGGCCGAGTTGCTGCTGGACGCGGGAGCGCAGCACGCCGCCATCGCCGAGGCGGCCGTCGCCCTGCAACACGCTCCCGGCGACGCCGGTGCCCGCGCACTGATGACTCGGGCCATGGGAGCGGCCGTTCCCGCAGGCGTGGAGGGCACGGAGGGCACGAAGGAGACGCAGGCTCCGGACGACCCCACGGAGCCACGCCCAGCACCCGCGCCCGAACTGTCGGCGCCCGAAGGGCCCGTCACCGGTTTCGACTGGCGCGCCGCCGCTGACCAGGTGGGCGACGTGATCCCACCCCGCTTCATCGGAGGCAAAACCGGAGCCGGAACCGGGCCGGAAGCCACGGCCGCCCCAGAGGCCCCCCTCGCCGCCGACGGCACCGGCGACCCCGCGAACGCCTCCGCCTGGGACGTCGACGCCCCCGGCACGCTCCGCCTCGCGGACGTAGGAGGCATGCGGGAGGTCAAGGAGCGCCTGGAGGCCGCGTTCCTCGCGCCGATGCGCAACCCCGAACTGCGCAAGCTCTACGGCAAGAGCCTGCGCGGCGGCCTGCTCCTGTACGGACCGCCCGGCTGCGGCAAGACGTTCATCGCCCGCGCCATCGCCGGCGAACTCGGCGCGAACTTCCTCTCCGTGTCGATCGACGACGTCCTCGACATGTGGATCGGCAACTCCGAGCGCAACATGCACGAGATCTTCCGGACCGCCCGCCGCAAGGCCCCCTGCGTGGTGTTCCTCGACGAACTCGACGCGCTCGGCGCCAAACGCAGCCGCACCCAGCACAGCGGTCTGCGCAACACCGTCAACCAGTTGCTCAGCGAGCTCGACGGCATCGACTCCGCGGCCAACGAAGGCGTCTTCGTGCTCGCGGCCACCAACGTGCCCTGGGACGTGGACATCGCGCTGCGCCGCCCCGGACGTCTGGACCGCACCCTGCTCGTGCTGCCGCCGGACGCTCCCGCCCGCGAGGCGATCCTCCGCTACCACCTGCGCGAACGGCCCGTCGAGAACGTCGATCTGGGCAAGTTGGTCAAGGCGACGGACGGCCTGTCGGGCGCCGACCTGGCCCACGTGTGCGAGGCGGCCGCCGAGTGCGCGCTGCTCGACTCGGCGCGGACCGGCACGGTCCGCATGATCGGCATGAAGGACCTGCTGTCGGCCGTCAAGCAGATCGTCCCGTCCACCGAGCCCTGGTTCGCCGCCGCGCGCAACGTCGCCATGTACGCGAACGACGGCGGCATGTACGACGACCTCGTCACCTACCTGAAGAAGAAGCGGAAGCTGTGAGCACGTTGCACCCCACCGTCGAGCAGGCACAGGCCCTGATGGAGCTCGAACGCCACGACCAGGCACGGGAGTTGCTGGCCCGAAGAGTCGCGGAGGACCCGGGCGACGTACGCGCGTGGGTCAAGTTGGGCTACTGCCATCTGAACGCCCAGGACCCCGGCCAGGCGGCGACCGCGGCCGACGAGGCCCTCAAGGTGGACCCCGAGGACTACCTGGCCCTGCTGCTCCGCGCCGACGCGCTGGTCCGTGACAACGGCTGGCTCACTGTCCAGCCGATCCTCCGCGAGGCGATCCGTGTCGCGCCGCACGAGCCGCACGCCTACGCCATGCTCGCCGACGCAGTGTGGCGCGAGTCGTTGGTCCGGTTCGCCAAGGAGACCGGAGCCCGCGAGCTCAGCACCCGTGACATGGACCGCCTCTCGCGTGACGCGGCGGACCTGGCGATGGAAGCGCTGCGCCTGGGGCCCGAGCATCTCTACTCCCACGAGATAGCCCACCGCATCGCCAGCGCCGCGGGCAACGGCACGGTCGCCGACCAGCTCGACGAGGCCATCCTGCGCATCGACCCCGGCCACTCCGAGGCGCTCGCCCGCCAGACGGCCAAGGCCGCCCGGGCGCCGGGAGTCGGGGCCGCCCAGGCCGCCGAACTTTACGCGGACGCGCTCGCGACCGAGCCCGCCTCGGACACCATGCGCCGACAACTCGACCACGCCACCTACCGGTTGCTGCGAGGCACCCGGTGGCTCGCGGTGCTGTGCGTGGTCCTCGCGGGCGCCATGGTCAACGTCTTCCCCTCCGAGGACGAGCCCGCCCCGGACCTGCCCGTCCCGATCGGCCAGCGCCTGTGGTGCCTCGTGCTGATGGCGGCGGTCTGGGCCTTCGGCGCCTGGCGCCGCTACCGCCGGCTGCGCACCGGCGTCCGCCTCAACGTCCGCTCGCTGCTCCGCCGCGGCCGCTGGGCCCGCGTGGTGGTCGCCCAGGCGACCTGGGCCATGCTCTGCGCCCTCCTGATCGCCGAACTCCCCTGGACGGACCTGTCGATCCCCCAGCTGCTCTTCTGGGCCGGCTTGATCCCGACGGCCGCCACGATCTGGTTCGACCGGAAGAAGCAGGGCTAACTGCCGGTGAGCCCTGGCACGTACGTGTACGTATACGTCTACATGTCCGTGCCAGGGCCTGGTTCACGCGTCTCCGCTCAGGAGAGGATCTCGACGTACCCGTCCGTCCCATGGACACGGATCCGCTGACCGTCCCGGATGAGCCGGGTCGCCTGTTCCACGCCCACGATGGCCGGCAGGCCGTACTCGCGGGCGATCACCGCTCCGTGCGTCATCAGGCCGCCCACCTCCGTCACCAGGCCCGCGATGCCCACGAACAGCGGGGTCCAGCTGGGGTCCGTGAAGGGCGTGACCAGGATGTCTCCGGCCTCGAGATCGGCGTCCGCCATGTCGAGGACGACGCGGGCCCTGCCCTCGACGGTCCCGGCGGACACGGGCAGACCGGTCAGGGCGCCGTCGGGCACGTCGTCGCGCCGGTACGCGCCGGTGACGGCCTCGCCCTCCGAGGTGAGGACCCGCGGCGGCGTCAGCGCACCGTACGAACGGAACGCCTCCTTGCGCCGCTCGATGAGTGAGTCGTCCACCTGACGCGTGCGGACGGCGTCGTGGAACTCCTGGAACGTGAGGTGGAAGACGTCCTCGGCCTCACGCACCACACCGGCCCGCACCAGGCGTTCGGCCTCGGCCAGCAAGGCCTGCTTGTAGACGAAGTAGCGGCAGACGATGCTGTACTTGGGGTACTCCCGGTATCCCACGAAGGCCCGGACCTGGTCGATCATGCGCTTGGCCGCGTCGGCCTTCCGCTCTCCGTCCGGCAGCGCCCGCAGGCGCGACAGGACGTCCTCCTCCTTCGCCAGCGCCTTCTGCCGCCCCTGCTCGAAGCGCAGCTCCGCGGCGCCGGGCGCGAAGTTCCTGACGTTGTCGAGGAGTACCGGCACGAGCGTCGTGGGGCGTTCGCTCCAACGCGGCCTCGTGATGTCGATCTCCCCGACGCAGCGCATGCCGTACCGGTTCAAATACGCCTCGATGGCCTCGCGCGCCTCGGCGCCGCCCGCGACCTTCGTCAGCCCGTCCAGGAAGTCGTCGTCCTCGACCTGCTGCAGATACGCCACGACCTCGGGGTGCGGACGGACTACGTCGGCGACGTCGAGCAGTTCGAGCCCCATCTCCGACGTGATGTTGTCGGGAGCGGACAGGGTGAGCGTGTCGGCCGCGTTCTTCTCGCCCAGCCACTCCAGGAGCTTGTCGTTGATCCACCAGGTGGCCTCCATCCCCGCCATGATCGCGCGGAAGTTCAACGGGTCGCTGAGGACCCGCTTGTGCTCCTCGAAGGCCTCCGACAGGAAGGCGAAGAGCTCCGGTCCGGTCTTCGTCCGGATGTCACGCCGCAGGGCCGCGACGGAGGTCTCGCTGCGCTCGATCAGCTCGGCGACGATGGCCGGGTCGGCCACCTCGGGGGTCGACACGTCGTCTCCGGACGCCGAAGCGGCGATGCCTCCGCCCGGAAGGGTTCCGTCGGGCTCCGCGTCCGGCAGCGCGGGGATGAAGTCCGCGCGGTCGATGACCGTCTCCAGCGCGTCCCTGATCAGCGGGTCTCCCCGCCCCATCAGGTCCAGCAGAGCGGTTCGGCTGTCCGGCGACGCGAGGCGCTGGGTGACGTCCACGAAGAGCCGGCCGCCGGCCTCGTGCATCGCCACCATGGCCGTCAGCTGCCACATGGAGTACCCCAGCGCCTTCATGGGGTCCGTCATCATCTGCTGATGCCCCACGGAGACGTAGACGTGGTTGTCCTGGTCGCCGGTCTCCGGGATCGGGAAGAGCGTGGTGATCGGCCGGCTCTGGACGATCTGGAAACCCTCGTCGGAGAGGCACCACTCGATGTCCTGCGGACGGCCGAAGTGCGCCTCGATGCGCCGCCCGAGCCGCACGAGCTCCACGGCCAGGTCGTCCGACAGCGCCGGCTGCTCCTGCTGCCGCGCGTCGACCGTCACCTCCCGCGTCCCGCCCCCGGCCAGCGCGTGCACGGCACGCTGCTTGGCGGCGATCGTCCGCTCCACGACGCGGTCGTCCCGCACCTTGAAGACGTCCGGGTTCACCAGGCCCGAGACCAGGGCCTCGCCGAGACCGAACCCGGCGTCCACGGTGGCCAGCCTGCGGTTGCCCGTGACCGGGTCGGCGGTGAAGAGGATGCCGGAGACCTCGGCGAAGACCATCCGCTGCACGACCACGGCCATGTGGACCGTCCGGTGGTCGATGCCGTTGCGCCGGCGGTAGATCACGGCACGCTCGGTGAAGACCGAGGCCCAGCACCGGCTGATGTGCCGCAGGATCGCCGCAGGACCGACGACGTTGAGATACGTGTCCTGCTGCCCGGCGAAGGACGCCGTCGGCTGGTCCTCCGCGGTCGCGCTGGACCGTACGGCGTAGGCGGCTTCGTCGCCCGCCCGGCTGAGCGCGGCGGTGATCTCCGCCACGAGGTCGTCCGGGACGGCGACCTTCTCGATGACCTCGCGGATCTCCGCGCTGAGCGTGCGGATCGCCTCCGCGGCGCCCGGGGCGTCCGGGTCCAGGCCCGACAGCTGGTCGAGCAGGCCGTCGAGGGACGGCGCCTCCGCGACGATCCGCTGGAACGCGTCGGTCGTGACGCAGAAGCCCGCCGGCACGCGGACGCCCTCGATCCGTGACAGGGCGCCCAGGTGCGCGCCCTTGCCGCCGACGGCAGCGACCTGTTCCTCGTCGACCTCGCGAAGATCCAGCACGTATCGCTCACACATCGGCATCGACGCCAAGACAGGCACGCAGTACTCCAATTTCCGCAGGTGGTGGCTTCGGCGGACGATTGTGCGCCACGACCGGGGCCTTGCGGCAAGCCCCCCGGTGAGCTATAAGTTAAGAGTGGCAAGGAGAGATCTCTCCTTGCCTTTGTTGTTTTCGCCTCGGGTGCGGGGGACTTTCACCCCTGGGCGCGGTCGAGTTGGTCGGCCAGGTCGGTCAGGTCGTCGGCGTACAGGTCGAAACGGTCTGTGGACGCCGGCGGGTCGCCGACGGGGCGGGCGACATAGGCGGTGCGCAGACCCAGACTCTGTGCCCCGCGCAGATCCCAGGCATGGGCGGCGACCATCAGGAGGCGCTCCGGCGGTCGCCCGGAGACCGTGACGGCCAGGCGGTAGACGGCGGGATCCGGCTTGTACGTCCGGGCGTCCTCGGCGGACAGCGCCTGGTGCCAGCGCAGCCCGGCGTGGGCGTTGAGCCCAAGCAGCGCCGTCCGGCTCGCGTTGGAGAGCCCGATCAGCGGGAACCCCGCGGCGATGCGGGCGAGCCCCGACACGGTGTCGTGCCACGGCGGCAGTCTCCGTCCGGACAGGGCCAGCTCCGCCACCGCGTCCGGATCACTGGTTCCGGCGGCGTCGGCGACGAGCCGGGCGGCCTCCAGGTCGAGGGCGTCACTGGGCAGATAGGGCCGGTCGCCGTCGAGGATGCTCTGCTGCTCCCGCTCGATGTGGCGCTGCCACAGCGACAACAGCTTCTCGACCCGGGTGTCGTCGAGCGACGGGTCGAGCGCGCGGATGCCGGCGCGGAGGCCGGCGGGTTCGTCGACGAGCGTGCCGAGCACGTCGAACACGACGGCGTCGATCTGCGGCACTGGCATGGAAGGGTTCTCCTGACGTCTTCAGCGGCCGAGCGGGCGGCGGGGGAGGGGCGAGGAGTAGACGACGCTCGTCGTCACCGAACCCAGCGCGCCGATCCGCCCCGAGACCTCCTCCAGATGCTGCATCGACCGTGCGGTGACCTTGATGACGAAGCAGTCGTCTCCCGTGACGTGGTGCGCCTCGAGAATCTCGGGCGTCGTCTCGACCAGGTCGTGGAAGGGCTTGTAGTTGCCGTTGGGGTACCGGAGCCGTACGAAGGCCAGGATGGGCAGGCCGAGTCGCTCCGGGTCGATCACGGCCGCGTATCCCTGGATGACGCCGGCCTCCTCCAGACGGCGCACCCGCTCGGTGACGGCGCTGGCGGACATCGAGACGGCGCGCGCCAGTTCGGCGTAGCTGGCGCGGCCCTCGCGCTGGAGGACATCGAGTATGCGCCAGTCGGTGGCGTCCGTGGAATAGCCGGTCATGTCCGAGAGGTAACAGGGAAATCCCCGGCCGATCAAGAGGTGGGCCGGGGCGAACAAGGCCGGACTCGCAGGAGGCCGTCCGTAATGGGGCGCGGACAAAAGGGATATGGGTCATGGCCGACGGGAGGCAGCCGGTCCCGGGCGGGCGGCGAGATGCCCGTTCCGGGACCGGCGCTTCAGGCCGAGGGCTCGTCGTCAGACGCCCGCGATGCTCTGGATCCAGGAGCGGTACGCCGTCACGTTCGTGTACGCGGTCGTGGTCTGACGGTCACTGGTGGAGGCGACGCCGACCTGCGCGCCGTTCGCCGTCATCGGGCCGCCGGAGTCGCCGCCCGCGGTGATGCCGTTGCCGCGCCGGGCGCAGATCGCCTGGCCCTGGTACGCGTCGCGGCAGCCGCCGGTCACCACGACGTTGGCTACCTTCAGGAGCCGGGACTGGCAGTTGATCTCTTGACCGCACTGGGAGGTCGCGCCCCAGCCGTAGACCTGGACGGTCTGGCCCACCGAGACGGAACCCGGGCTGCCGAGGCGGGAGTAGGTGCCGGGTACGGAGCGATCCAGCCTGACCAGGGCGAGGTCGGCGCTCGGGTGGGTCTGGACGCTGACGCCGTTGGCCGTGGTGCCGCCCGACGTCTGGTCGAGGCTGCCGATGCGGAACGACAGGCCGCCGCCGCTGACGCAGTGCTTCGCGGTGAGGATCCAGGTGGGCGCGATGATCGTGGAGCTGCAGGTCTGCTGACCGTTGGAGAAGAGCCTGGCCGCCCAGGGCGCGTTGCTCGCGTAGCCGCCACCGATGATCGGCTGGGGGGAGTTGACCGCGGCCACGCTGGGCGCGTCGCCGCGTGCCGCTGCTCGGGCCACTGTCTGGTCCGCCGTTTGGTCCGCCGCTTGGGCCGCTGCCGTGGGGGCGAGGCCCAGTACGGCGAGGGCGGTGGCTGCGAGCGCGGGTACGAGTCTGGATATTCGCACGTTCGTCTCCATTGTGTGGGGAGGGGGCGTCCTGGTGAGGACGACTGCATAGGTATGCAGTGGGCGCCCGGTCGGGAGGCGGGTATCTCCTGTCGCGGGCATGCCATTTCGGCTGGGGGAGAATCTGGCAGAGGAGTTGAGGGGGCGCAAGGGCCCGGGAGGTGTCAGTGATGCGGAGGGGAGGTGGGGCCGTGACGGGTAATGGCCCCTCAAATGCGTGAGATTGCCACTGACTGCATGATGAAACGGTTGC
This sequence comes from Streptomyces sp. NPDC005863, assembly GCF_042871345.1. Lineage (NCBI taxonomy): Bacteria > Bacillati > Actinomycetota > Actinomycetes > Kitasatosporales > Streptomycetaceae > Streptomyces > Streptomyces sp. NPDC005863. Next base: position 252,980 of record NZ_JBIAII010000004.1, read on the forward strand.
TGGTCTGGGCCAACTCCCCGGCCGGACCCCGAGGGTCACCGTGCATTCGACGGTCGAGCGGTCGATACGCCGGGGATCGTCCCTTCAGGCTTCAGAGCCGCGCCCGTAGATTTTTTGCCATGAACAGCACGCAGAACAGCACGCACACGATGAGCTCGACGGCCACTGGTCGGACCGCGAGCGCGCCGCCGGCCGCCAACCCCGTCCTGCGGGTCCCGCCCGCGTCGCCGGCCGCGGCCGCCGCGTACTTCGGGGCGAGCCTCGCCTTCCACGCCGATGTCTCCGACGTGGCGTCCGCGCTCGCCTCCGAAGGCGACCCCGGTTTCGTCGTCATCGACACCCGCTCCACCGCGTCCTGGGACCAGGGCCACGTCCCGGGCGCAATCCACCTGCCCACCGCCCTGATCCCGGAACAGGCCGAAACGCTGCTCGACAAGTCGGTGCCGGTGATCACCTACTGCTGGGGCCCCGGCTGCAACGGCGCGACCCGCGCATCCCTCGCCCTCGCCCAACTGGGCTTCCAGGTCAAGGAGATGCTGGGCGGCTTCGAATACTGGGCACGCGAAGGCTTCGCGTTCGAGACGTGGGAGGGCCACGCGCAACGCACCCCCGACGCCCTGACCGCACCGGTCGAAGCGGACGACTGCGGCTGCTGAGATGCCGACGTTCGGATGCGCGCCGTAGCCCGGGCCCGCATCATGAGGCGGCATGACACACCCTGCGCGTCCCTCTCCGGACCAACTCCGCCGCGATCCGCTCCCGTTGCGCGGACGCACCGCGCTCGTCACCGGTGCGAGCCGGCGCGGCGGAATCGGTTACGCCGTCGCACGTCGGCTCGCCGCGTACGACGCCGGGGTCTATCTGCACCACCACATCCCGCACGACGCCGCGATGCCGTGGGGCGCCGACCGCCCGCAGGACGTCGTCGACGGCGTACGGGAGGCGCGTGGCGACCCGGCGTCGGCGGTCTGCGCCGGACCCGGCGACCTGACCGAGGACGCCGCACCGGCCCGACTGATCGAGGCCGCGGCCGAGGCGCTCGGCGGGCGGATCGACGTCCTGGTCGCCAACCACGCGCTGAGCGGTCGTGACGGGACGCTCGACCAGATCGACGCCGGCATGCTCGACGCGCACTGGGCGGTGGACACCCGCTCCGTGATCCTCCTCGTCCAGGCCTATGCCCGACTGCGCGCACACCTCCCCGAGCGGACCCCGGGCGGGCGGGTGGTGCTGATGACGTCGGGGCAGGACATCGCGGGCGGTATGCCGGACGAGATCGCGTACAGCCTGCAGAAGGGCGCGCTGGCGTCGGCGACCCGGAGCCTCGCGACCGCGCTCACCGACCTGGCGGTCACGGTGAACTGCGTCAACCCCGGCCCCGTGGACACCGGTTACCTCACCGGTGACGCCCACGCGCGGATCGAGGGGCTCTTCCCCGCCGGCCGCTGGGGCATGCCGGATGACCCGGCCCGGCTCCTCGCCTGGCTCGCGACGGACGAGGCCGCCTGGATCACCGGCCAGGTCATCGACTCGGAGGGCGGGATCCGCCGCTGAAGCGTGACCGGTGGCGGGGCGGCGGGGGTGCCTCGGTTCGCCTCCGTCCCGCCGCCCCGCGTCGTCACAGCTTCGACAGTTCCTCGACCAGGTCGTCCAGGCCGAGTGAACCCTGCGAGAGCGCCGCCATGTGCCATGCCTTGGCGTCGAACGCGGCGCCGTGGCGGCGTCGTGCGTTCTCCCGGCCGAGGAGCCAGGCGCGTTCGCCCAGTTTGTAGCCGATCGCCTGGCCGGGGATCGTCAGGTAGCGCGTCATCTCGCTCGCCACATAGTCCGTGGGGCGGCTGCAGTGCGCGTCGTAGAACTCCTGGGCCAGGTCCGGCGTCCAGCGCTCGCCCGGGTGGAAGGGCGAGTCGGCCGGGATCTCCAGTTCCAGATGCATGCCGATGTCGACGATGACCCGCAGCGCGCGCATCATCTGGGCGTCCAGATAGCCGAGCCTGCGCTCGGGGTCGGTGAGGAAGCCCAGCTCGTCCATGAGCCGCTCCGCGTACAGCGCCCAACCCTCGGCGTTGGCGCTGACGATGCCCACGGTCGCCTGGTAGCGGGAGAGGTCCTCCGCGACGTGCGCCCACTGGGCCAGCTGGAGATGGTGGCCCGGCACGCCCTCGTGGTACCAGGTGGAGACGAGGTCGTACACCGGGAAGCGGGTCTCGCCCATCGTCGGCAGCCAGGTGCGGCCGGGGCGCGAGAAGTCCTCGGTGGGGGCCGTGTAGTAGGGGGCCGCCGCGCCGCCGGGCGGAGCGATGTGCGACTCCACCTTCCGTACCCGCTCGGCGAGTTCGAAGTGCGTGCCGTCCAGCGCTTCGATCGCCTCGTCCATCAGCTGCTGCAGCCAGACCCGCACCTCGTCCACGCCCTCGATGTGCGCGCCGTGCTCATCGAGATGGGCGAGCGCCACCCACGGCGTGGCCGCGCCGGGCAGGATCTTCTCGGCCTCGGCACGCATCTCGTCGAGCAGCCGGTGGAACTCCGACCAGCCGTACGCGTACGCCTCGTCGAGGTCCAGGTCGGTGCCGTTGCACTCACGGGAGAGCCGGGCGTAGCGCTCACGGCCCACGACGTCGGGGGCGCCCTCGATCGCGGGGGCGTAGACGTCCCGCATCCAGTCGCGCAGCGCCACCACCGACGCGGTCGCGGCTCGCGCCGCGGTGTCCAGGTCGGCGCGCAACGCCTCAGGTCCCGCGGACGCGAAGTCCTCGAACCAGCCGCGGCCACTCGCATCCCCGCCGGCCTCGCCCGCCCACTCGGTGAGCTGCCCGATGAACGTCGCCGTCGGGCGCGGCGGCCCGAACAGCTTGCGTTCCAGGCCGAGTTCGAGGCAGGCGCGATAACCCTCCAGAGCGGCGGGCACGGCACGGAGCCGCTCGGCGATCGCCGCCCAGTCCTCCGCCGTCTCCATGGGGGTCACGGTGAAGATCTCCCGCACCTGGTGCGGCATCGTGTGCAGATTGCCGACGGCCCGGAGCCCTTCGTCCGCCTCGTACACGGCCAGCTGCGCGGTGAGCCGCTCGCGCAGCAGCCTGCCGCAGCGGCGCTCGACCTCGCTGTCCGCGCCGGGCCTGCGCTCCGCCTCGTCAAGCCGGGCCAACGTGGTGCGCGCCAGCCGCGCCAGGGCCTCCTGGCCCTCCGGAGAGGTGTCGGGAAGCCTGCTGTTGCTCTCCTGGACGCCGAGATACGTGCCCGTGATGGGGTCGAGGGCGATGAGCTCGTCGACGAAGGCGTCCGCGACGGCGCGGGGCAGGGGGCCGGTGTTCGCATGAGGGGTACTCGTGGCTGACATGCGGACATCCTCGTACGGCGAGGGGCCGCGCGTCACCATGATTCACTGACCGGATCCAGCACTTCCGCGGCCGCGGCGTCGGGCGGGAGCAGCGGACCGCAGGCCCACTGCTGGAAGATCAACCGCGTCTCCACACGCGCCACTTCACGCCGCACGGTGAACTCGTCGAGGACGAGCCGCTGGAGATCCGCCGGGCTCGCCACGGCCACGTGCACCAGGAAGTCCTCGGGCCCGGTGAGGTGGAACAGCGACATCGACTCGGGTAGGGCCCTGACCCGCTCCACGAACGGCCCCACGAGATCGCGGCGGTGCGGCCGCACCTGCACGGACAGGAGCGCTTCGAGGCCACGGCCGAGCTTCGCCGGGTCGAGCCGCAGCTGGTGTCCGAGAATCACCCCCGAACGCCGCAGCCGCGTCACGCGGTCCAGACACGTGGAGGGCGCGACGCCGACCTGCGCCGCGAGATCGCGGTACGTGGTCCGGGCGTCGTTCTGCAGCAGACGCAAAATGTGGAGGTCCACCGGGTCCAGTGCGACGGAATCGGCCATCGGCCGAACGTAGCACGGTGATCCGGCGCCGGTCCCCGGCGGATGTTCAGCCTGAGCGCCATGGAAGCGAACACCGGGACAGCCCCGCACGAGCCCGTCGTCGGCACCACGTCACCGCAGCGCGCCCTGGCCACCGAGGCCGTGCACGCGGGCCGGGACGATCTGGCCGAAATCGGCCTGCACGCCCCGCCGATCGATCTCTCCACGACGTACCCCTCGCGGGACAGCCGCGCCGAGGCCGCCCGCATCGACGCCTTCGCGGCCGAAGGGGCCCTCGACGACGGACCGCCCGTCTACGCGCGGCTCGGCAACCCGACCGTCGCCCGCTTCGAGACCGCCCTGGCCCGGCTCGAAGGGACCGAGAGCGCCGTCGCGTTCGCCAGCGGCATGGCCGCGCTGACCGCCGTCCTCCTCATGCGGGGCGCCGCCCGACTGCGCCACGTCGTGGCCGTCCGGCCGCTGTACGGGTGCAGCGACCACCTGCTCACCGCGGGCCTGGTCGGCACCGAGGTCACCTGGGTGGATCCGGAGGGCATCGCCGACGCCATCCGCCCCGAGACGGGCCTGGTGATGGTCGAGACGCCCGCCAATCCCACCCTCGCCGAACTCGACCTCGGCGCGGTCGCGCGGGCGTGCGGCGCGGTGCCGCTGCTCGCCGACAACACCTTCGCGACTCCCGTGCTGCAGCGGCCCGCGGAGAGCGGAGCCCGTCTGGTGCTGCACAGCGCCACGAAGTACCTGGGCGGGCACGGCGACGTGCTGGGCGGGGTCGTCGCCTGCGACGAGGAGTTCGCGCGCGGGCTGCGTCAAGTGCGGTTCGCCACGGGCGGGGTGCTGCATCCGCTCGCCGGATATCTGCTGCTGCGCGGGCTCTCCACCCTGCCGGTCCGGGTGAAGGCGGCGTCGGCGACCGCCGCGGAACTGGCGCGGCGCCTCGCCGACGACCCGCGGGTGGCCCGCGTCCACTACCCGCGGCTCGGCGGCGCCATGATCGCCTTCGAGGTGGCGGGCGATCCGCACGAGGTGATCGCCGGCGTACGGCTGATCACCCCGGCGGTGAGCCTCGGCAGCGTCGACTCGCTCATCCAGCACCCGGCGTCCATCAGTCACCGCGTCGTGGACCCGGCGGACCGGCGCTCGTCCGGCGTGAGCGACCGGCTGCTGCGGATGTCCTGCGGTCTGGAGGACGTCGAGGACCTGTGGACCGACCTGGACGGGGCGCTCGGCCCGATCTCGGGCGGGGCCTCCGTCGCGGCGCCCGTCACGGCGACGGTCAGCGCTCCGCCTGCCCACGGTGACCTACCCGGTCGTCGCGATGCCGAGTGGAGTCGTACGGCAGCCGCGAAGTGACCGGAGTCGCGTCGAGGCGGGCCGTGATCACCAGCGTGCCCTCCTCGATCTGGTAGTCGAGCGGCAGCCCGAGACCCCGCATCGCGGCCACCATGCCGGTGTTGGACGCCTGCGTCACCGCGTACACGCTCTCGCAGCCGGCCTCCACCGCCATCGTCACCAGACGGCCGAGGAGTTGGGTGCCGATGCCGCGCCGCTGCCAGTCGTCCTCGACGAGCAGCGCGACCTCGGTCTCGTCGCCGTCCCACAGCAGATGCCCGAGGCCGACGATCCGCCCCGACGCGGTGCGCACCGCGAGCGTGCGGCCGAACCGCGGGCTGAGCAGATGGTGGAGGTAGCGGTCGGCGTCGCGGACGGGGCCGTGGTAGCGCAGGTCCAGCGTGCGCGGCGAGCAGCGCTCGTGCATGGCCTTGGCGGACTCGACGTCGGCGGTGTCGGCACGCCGCACGGTGATGGAGTTGCCCTCGGGGAGCGTCAGGACGTCCTGGCTGTGCGGGATGCGCGGGCCGAGCCGGGTGTCGAGCTCCACCAGGGCCCTGGCGCGCGCGAACTCCGTGGGGGTGAACGGCAGATACGGCCGCTCCACGGTGATCACCTCGCCCTCGGGCCCGTTCAGCCGCAGCACCGTCCCCTCCAGTACGCCGTCCCCCGGTGCTCCCTCCGGGGCCGCGGCCTCGTCCCCGCGCGCCACGGAACGTGCGGCGGCGGGCAGCGAGCGGATCGTGCAGCGGCCGAGCAAGTGCCGCAGGGCGAGCGGGAGTTCGGCGGCGTCGAGCGCCGTGCGGGTGGCCAGGCCGAGGATGCGCGTGGGGGCGTCCACCAGGTCGTGGGCGTCGGCGCGCTCGATCCAGGTGCCGGTGCCGCCGGCCCGGGCGATCGAGCGGGTGATGTCCGTGCCGGACAGCTCGGCGGGGGCGCGCAGCAGGAACTCGTCGACGGTGCCGTCGGCCAGCGGGTGTGCCTGCAGGCTGAGGATGTCCACGCCGCGCTCGGCGAGTACGACGCACAGTGCGGCGAGCGACCCCGGCTCGTCCCGCACGGTCGTACGCATCCGCCACAGCGCGGTCGTTCGGGGCGCCCCGTGAGCCGCGGGGGAGGGCGTCGCGGGCCCGGTCTGCTCCGCGTCCGCGGGCGGCCGGGCGCCGGTATCGTGCGCCGCCGGCGGGGCGTGGTTGTGGCGCCGTGCCCACCAGGTGTGGAAGCCGACCGTGGCGAGGAGCACCACGGCCGACATCACCAGGAGGACGGGCCCGTCCGGGCCGTGCCCCACCATGTTCGCCACCGCGTCGGCCACCGCCACGGCGGTGAACAGGGCGGCCAGTTCGACCACGTCGCGCCGCCAGTGATGGACGGGGCGGCCGTGCTTGGTGCGTCGTGTCACGTCAGACAGGTCGGTTCTCATGTGGCCACTGTGCTCGACCGGTGTTGCGTGGTCGCGAACGCCCTGTGACTGATGGGTAAAGAGGCCGTCTGACCCTTTTGGCGGGTGTGTTCCCGGGCCTCACGGCCCGGGTCACTGCCCCACCCGTCCCGGCTGCAGCACCTGCGTGAACAGGACGTCGCCGCCCTCCTGCCGCAGCCGCACCGTCAACTCGCCGCTGCCTCCGTCGATGTCGACCTCGCCGAAGTACTGCGGCGTCTCCACCGGCGAGGTGTTCGCCCGGCCCGGTGCCTTGATGAACTTCTGCTCGGGGCCGAACGTCCCGTCGAGCTGCGTGGCCGGGAAGCCGCCGGCCGCCAGCGGCCCGGACACGAACTCCCAGAACGGCGCGAAGTCCCTGAACCCCGCACGTGAGGGGTCGTAGTGCTGCGCCGAGGTGTAGTGCACGTCGGTGGTCAGCCACAGCGTTCCCGTGATCCTGTCGTGCTTGATGTGCCGCAACAGCTCGGCGATCTGCAGCTCGCGGCCGAGCGGGGCACCGGGGTCGCCCTGCCCCACGGCCTCGAAGTTCACCCGGCCGTCCGACACGACGATGCCCAGTGGCATGTCGGAGGCGATGACCTTCCACACGGCCCGCGAGCGGGACAACTCGCGCTTGAGCCAGGCCAGTTGGCGAGCGCCGAGGATGCCGGTGGTGTCGTCGGGCTGTCTGTTCGGCGAGTTGGCGTTGCGGTAGGTGCGCATGTCGAGGACGAACACGTCCAGGAGCGGCCCGTGCCGCATGACCCGGTACACCCGGCCGTCCTCGTCGCCCGGCGGCAGGGTCGACACGGGGCAGTACTCGCTGAACGCCCGCAGGGAACGGCGCGCGAGGACGTCGACGCGCTTCTCCGTGTACCGCTGGTCGTCCAGGATCTGCCCCGGATACCAGTTGTTGTGCACCTCGTGGTCGTCCCACTGCACGATGGACGGCACCTGCGCGTTGAACCGCAGCAGGTTCTCGTCGAGCAGGTTGTAGCGGAACGCGCCGCGGAACTCCGCGAGGGTCTCGGCGACCTTCGACTTCTCCTCGGTCGTGACGTTCCGCCACACATTGCCGTCGGGCAGGGTGACGCTGGGCAGGATGGGGCTGTCGGCGTAGATGTTGTCGCCGCTGCACAGGAAGAAGTCCGGGTCGCGCCTGCGCATCTCCTCGAAGATGCGGTAGCCGCCGCGGTCGGGGTTGATGCCCCAGCCCTGGCCCGCGATGTCGCCCGACCACAGGAAGCGCACGTCCTCCTTGCGGCCCTTCGGCGTCGTCCGGAACGTTCCGCCGACCGGCCGGCCGGTCCGCCGCGGGTCGTCCGGATCGGCGAGCAGCACCCGGTAGTGGATCTGCTCACCGGCGGGGAGCCCGTGCAGCCGGGTCGTCCCGGTGAAGTCCGTGTCCGGGCCGAGCAGTGGGCCGCGCCACCGGCGGGGATCGCGGAACGACTCGGTGGCCGACGTCTCCACGATCATCCGGGCCGGACGGTCGGACCTGACCCAGACGAGCCCCGCGTGCGCCGTCACGTCACCGGCCTGCACGCCCCACCCGGCCTCCGGGCGTCCCGCGAGGGCGAGCGAAGGGGCCGCCCCGGTCAGCGCGGGCACGGTGAGCGCCGCCGGTACGGCGAGCGATCCGCGCAGCACGCTGCGGCGGCGGGGCGACGGGCTGGGCTCACGTTGCGACATGAATGCGCCTCCAGTTGACGGGTGCGACCAGTGTGCGGGCGCCCGGCCGGTACCGCGCCACAGCGTCCACGCGAACCACAAGTGAACAACTCGCGGCATGCGCGGGGGAACCGCCGCGCGGGAACGTCCCCGAGAGGCGCGGGGTGGAGAGCATGAACGTGGAGCCCCGTGGAACCCTGTGGAGCCCCGTCTGGGTCCACGGTCCTACGTCCCGGGGCCGGACCCCCGGGGACGTACGACCGATGGCCACAAGATCCACACCCTTCTACGCTCGGCACCGGAGCATGCCACCCCGGCGTGCCGCACCGAAGGGGGAGCCTCGTGCCGGTCAACGGTCACAGTCACATCCGTATCGCCCGCCCGAGCCGCGACCTGGCGACGGCCGAACGCTTCTGGGTCGACGGACTCGGGCTCTCCGTGCTGTACCGGGCCGAGAGCCACGGCGTGCCGGGCGAGCACGATCTGCTCATGGTGGGCTGGCCCGACGCCTCCTGGCACCTCGAACTGGTCTACGACGCGGACGCCGCCGTCGACCCCCGCCCCACCGAGGAGGACCTCTTGGTCGTCTACGTCGACGGAGAGGTGCCCGAGGAGCTGGTGGCCCGGCTGGAGGAGCACGGCGGACAGCGGGTGACGTCCCCCAACCCCTACTGGAACGAGTGGGGTGTCACCGTCGAGGACCCGGACGCCTACCGTCTCGTGCTCTGTACGCGCGGGTGGTCCAACTCCTGAACCACGCGCGTGTGGTCCAGGTCCAGGTCCCGAACCGCCCGCGCCAGCAACCTCACCCCCTCGCGGATCCGGGCCGTCGACAGATGCGCGTAGCCGAGGACCAGGCACACCTCGTCCGGAGCCGCGGTGCCGTGGCCGTGGACCGTCACGCCCAGCTCCCCCGGCGCGTCGTAGTCGCTCAGCGGCCGTACCGCGACGCCGGCCGCGGCGGCCCGTGCCAGGAAGGCGTCCTGCGGTCCCCAGCGGCCGGGCAACCGGGCGATGACGTGCAGGCCTGCCGCGATCCCGGTCACCCGCACGCCCGGAAAGTGCTGCTCCAGCGCGGCCACGAGCGCGTCCCTGCGATCGCGGTAGGCCCGCTGGCAGCGGCGCAACTGCCGGTCGTAGTCGCCGCGTTGGACGAAGCGGGCCAGGAGCTCCTGGTCGAGGGAGGGGTTGCCGAGGTCCATCACGCGCTTGCGTTCGACGACCTCCTCGGTGAGGCCGTCCGGTACCAGGAGCCACCCGAGGCGCAACCCCGGAGCGAGTGATTTGCTGACCGAGCCGGTGTACGCGACGTGTTCGGGGTCGAGCCCCTGGAGGGCGCCGACCGGGGCCCGGTCGTAACGGAAGTCGCCGTCGTAGTCGTCCTCGATCACCAGCCCGTCGACGGACCGCGCCCAGTCGAGGAGTTCGGCGCGCCGCTTCGCGGAGTAGGCGATCCCGGAGGGGAACTGGTGGGCCGGTGTGGTGACGACGGCCCGTACCTCGCGGTCGCGCAGGGCCTCGGGGAGCACGCCCTCGTCGTCGAGAGGGACGCCCACCGGGGTGATCCCGGAGGCGGCGAGGAGTGTCGCGTGCTCGGGGCTGCCGGGGTCCTCGACGCCCGTCGCGGTGTGCCCCCGCGCGCGGAGCGCCAGCGCCAGCAGGGTCATGGCCTGGGCCACTCCGGAGCAGACGATCACGCGCTCCGGCTCGGCGACCACCCCGCGCCGCCGCGCCAGCAGGTCGGCAAGGACCGTCCGCAACGTCGGCAGCCCGCGCGGATCCGGATAGCCCAGCATGTGGTGCGGCAGTTCGGCGAGCACCTGGCGGTGGGCGGTCGCCCAGGCGGAGCGGGGGAACAGCGACAGATCGGGAACGCCGGGAAGGAAGTCCACGCGCGCGTGCCCGTCGCGCGGCGCCAGGTCACGCACCGCGGGCACCGCCGCCCGCGCCGCGTCCCCCACCCAGGTCCCCGCGCCCCGGTCGCTGCGCAGATAGCCCTCGGCCGTCAACTGCTCGTACGTCTCCGTGATCAGGCCGCGCGAGACGCCCAGGTCGGCGGCGAGCTCGCGACTCGCAGGCAGCCGCGTGCCCGCCGTGAGCCGCCCCGAGCGGACGGCCTCGCGCAGGGCGGAGCGCAGGCTGCGGCCACGGGTGCGCGCGGGGGCGGCCGCGGCGGGCAGCAGCAGCTCCCACGCGGCGTTCCACCGCGCGCGGTCGTCGGCGCTCTGTGAGGCCACCGGGGATCGCCTCCTCGATCGGGGGAGAGATGGACGAACGGGTGGTCGCGTGCGGTCGGGTCAGGGGAGTCGATGCGGGTCGCCGAGCGGACCCATGAGGAAAGTGGTCCCCGAACACCCCATGAAAGTGGACCTTAAGGGGGACCGCCGCACTTCCTAACGTCGGGGCATGACCACGAACTCCTCCCGCGGGGCACTCCTCGCGGGCCTCGCCTGCCTCCTCGTGGGCGGCTCCTTCACCGCCAACAGCCTTCTGGGCGCATACCCGTACACGGGCGGCCAGTTCCTCCGCTACGGCCTGGCCTGTCTGCTCCTCCTGCCCTGGCTCGGCGCGGGAGGCACCGCACCGCTGCGCGGGCTGCGGCCCTCCCAGTGGGGGCGCCTCGCGCTGCTCGCGGCCGTGGGCATGGTCGGCTTCAACATGGCGATCCTGGCGGCGGAACGGTCGGCGGAACCGGCCGTACCGGGTGTCTTCGTAGGCTGCGCCCCCGTTGTCGTCGCCCTCTTGGTGCCCCTTCTCGACCGGCGCGCTCCACAGCGGGCCGTCCTACAGGGCGCGCTCCTGGTCGCTGCCGGGGCGTTCGTCGTGCAGGGATGGGGCCGTACGGACGGGGCAGGGTTGCTCTTCTCGGTGGGCGCCCTCGCGGGCGAGGTCGGCTTCGCGGTGCTCGCCGTGCCCGTACTGCGCCCCCTGGGGCCCAGGCTGCTCGCCGCCACCGTATGTGCGGTGGCCGCCGTCGAGTCGGCCGTCCTCGGGCTCGTCCTCGACGGCGGCGGATTCCTGCGGTGGCCCGACCGCACCGAAGGGGCCGCCCTGTTGTGGCAGGCGGTGATCGTCACCGTGGTCGGCTTCGTGCTCTGGTACACGGGCCTGCAGAGCATCGGCGCCGAGCGGGCCACGCTCTTCTCGGGGCTCATCCCGGTCGCGGCCGCCTGCACGGCTCCGCTGGTGGGGACGGGCACGTACGGGACACCCCAGGCCGTCGGGAGCGCACTCGTCGGCGCGGGGGTGGCCCTGGGCTCGGGAGTGCTCGCCCGCCGTCCGTCAGCGGCGGCAGGTGTCGAGGATGACGCGGGAGACGAGCGCCGGGTCGTCGTTCATCGGGACGTGACCGCAGCCGGGGAGCCGGATCAGCCGCGCGCCGGGGATGGTGTGCTTGGCGCGGATCCCCTGGCGGCGCAGCAGCAGCCGGTCGCGGGAGCCCCAGGCGATGGTGACCGGGACATCCGCCACGTCGTCCCGGAAGAGGACGTCACGCCCGCCCGCCAGCGTCGCGTCGAAGGCCGTCGCGTCCCGCAGCGCGAGCGTCTCGGCGACGACGGCCCCCGGTGAACGGCGCCAAGGGCGCGCGTAGATGGTGCTCGTGAGGGCGGTACGGCCCGCCGCGCTGGTGGACAGTCGCTCGATGGCGGGAAGCGGCAGCACGCGCGCGCCCTGCCGCATGCCGAGGAGGGTGGCGAAGGCGTACCGGCGTTCCGCGGGCGTCCAGAAGCCGGCGGGGGACAGGGCGGTGACGGAGCGGACCAGCTTCTCGCGGCCCAGTTCGAGGGCGAGCAGTCCGCCCAGGGAGTTGCCCGCCACGTGCGGGCGCTCCACGCCGAGCGCCTCGCAGAGCGCGCCGAGCACCGGAACGACCGTGGCGAGATCGTGCGCGAAGCCGTCCGGCAGGTCGGGCGAGCGCCCGAACCCCGGCAGGTCCACCGCGATGACGTCGTGCTCGGCGGCCAGGATCTCCAGGACCGGATCCCAGGCCTGCCGGTGGTGGCCTATCCCGTGCAGCAGCAGCAACGGCTCACCCGCGCCCGCCCGTTCGTAGGAGACCGTCACGGTGCGGGTGCCGTGGGGCGATGCGACATCGAAGGACACCTCTGCGGCCATGACTGCTCCTGTCCCCGCCGTCGGGCGACGGCTCCTCGGTACGTTAGACACGCTGTCAGCAACAATTACCGTTCAGTAGGCCGCAGTTCAAGCCCCCGCACGAGGTTCGGTCCACCCGGTGCCGCGCCCGCTCCACCTGGACACCCGCACCCCGGTGGGTTGGGATGGAAGGGTGGCTACCGACAGCATGACCGACGTCTTCGAAGAGCACCGTTCCGTCCTGATGGGCATCGCCTATCGCATGCTCGGCCGCGTGGTCGACGCGGAGGACGTCGTCCAGGAGGCCTGGCTGCGGTGGTCGACGTCGGACCACGACAGCGTGCGCGAACCGCGCGCCTACCTGGTTCGCGTCACCACGCGCCTCGCCATCGACCGCCTGCGCCATGTGCAGTCCCGGCGTGAGGCGTACGTGGGGCCGTGGCTCCCCGAGCCCTGGGTCACCGAGTTCGGCCCCGTGGTCCCCGACACCGCCGAGCGTGCCGTGCTCGCCGACTCCGTATCGCTCGCGGTGCTCGTGGTCCTTGAGTCCCTCTCGCCGTTGGAGCGCGCGGTGTTCGTGCTCCGCGAGGCCTTCGGGTTCCCCTACTCCGAGATCGCGCTCACCCTCGAACGCGGTGAGGCCGCGGTGCGCCAGCTCGCAGGGCGCGCCCGCAAGCACGTCGACGCCGGGCGACCCCGCTACAAGGTGGACCCCGCCGAACGCCGCGACCTGACCGAGCGGTTCCTCGCCGCGGCGACCGAGGGCGACCTGGACGGGCTGATGGCGCTGCTCGCGCCCCATGTCCGGCTGATCGGCGACGCCGGGGGCAAGAACAAGGCTCCGCTCCGCGTCCTGGAGAGCGCGGACAAGGTGGGCCGCTTCCTGCACGGCACGGCGGCCAGCGTCATCCGGGCCGCCCGCGAGGTGGAGTTCCGTTTCCTGGAGGTCAACGGAGCCGAGTCCGCGTACCTGATCATCGACGGCAGGCCCGACAGCGTCTTCCAGCTCGACGTCGGCGACGGGCGCGTCCAGAGCGTCTACATCATCCGGAATCCGGACAAGCTCGCGAGCCTCGCCCGGTAGAGACCCGGCGCCCCGCGGCACGTCCGCGCAGTGCAGAGCCCCCGCCCGGCCGGGCGGGGGCTCCGTCGTGCGGTCGTCGTCGGCCGTTCACGCGCGCGTGGCCGATTACGCCCGCTTGGCCGCACGCGAACTCCGCGTGAATGCTCTGTGGCATCACCCCTGTGCACCCTGTAACCGAACGAGGATTGGTCTTGACCAAGGGTGGGAGCGGCTCTATGGTCGCAGAGATAGTGCAGGAACCTTTAATAAACAAGGGCGCTAAAATGCCGCCGGTCAACGGCGATTGCGGAGGACACGGTGGGGACCACGCAGCTCGAAACGGCGCCGGAGCCGAAGTACTGGCACCTGAAGACGGTGCTCAGTGAGGCGCTCGACTCCGAATTCGCCGTAGGGGAGATCCTGCCGAACGAGCGTGATCTCGCCGCCCGCTTCGGTGTCGCCCGCGCCACGCTCCGGCAGGCGCTGGAGCAACTGGAACTCGAAGGCAGGCTGCAGCGCCGCCGCGGCGTGGGCACCACCGTCGCACCGCCGCGCATGGGCGTGGCCGTCGGATCGGCGCAGGGCACCTGGCCCGGCGCGGCCGGCGACGCCTGGCAGCCCGCGGATTGCGCGCCGGCCACCCCGCCCGCGGACGTCGCCCGCATGCTGGAGACCGTCGCGGACGAGCAAGTGCACGTGGTGCGCCGATCCCGCGTCTTCGAGGGCCAGCCCGTCGCGGCCGAGCTGCTGTACGTGTCGACGTCGGCCGTCGCCGAACTGACCGGCATGGACGAGCCGTCCGGCGCCGCACGCGCGCGTGTCGTCCTGCGCGAACTCGCCCGACTCGGCCTCGAAGGCCAGGACCGGGCCGTCGAGCTCGGCTCGGCCCGCGCCGACGACGCCCGCGCCCTCGACCGTCTCCCCGGCGCTCCGGTCCTTGTCGTGACGACCCGCTTCTTCGCCGAGGGGCGCACGGCCGCGGTCTCCGTGGCCACCTACCGCGCGGACACCTGCAGGCTCACCTTCGGCGACGCCGGTGGCGTGGAGATCCGCCACGAGCGCCACGCCTCCTGATCACGCGGACCGGCGCCCGCCCCGGCACCGGTCGGAACCCGCGCCCGGCACGCCACGTGCCGGGCGCGGGGCTTTCCGGCTCCCGGCTCACCGCCGCGCGGTGACCGTCCCCTCGACGGCGAACAGCTGCTCCTCGACATGGTCGAGCGCCAGCCGCAGCGCCCCGGTCGCCACCACCGCGTCGCCGAGCAGCGACAGCGCCACCCGCGGCGGCCGCAGACAGTAGCGGGCCAGCTCCCGGTGGAGCGGTTCCAGGACGCCGTCTAGCCCTGCCGCCCAGCCGCCGACGACGACCAGTTCGGGGTCGAGGGCGAGCACGAGGGCCGCCACGTCGTGCACGAGCCGCTGGATGAAGCGTTCCACGGCGGCCCGGGCCCGCTCGTCGCCCCCGCGCGCATGGGCGAAGACCTCTGCGACCGCCTGCTCGTCGAGGGGGTGCAGCGGCTCGTCCGTGGTGGAGAGCAGCGTCTCCGGAGTGACCTCACGGCCGAGGAGGTGCAGCGCGCCGATCTCCCCCGCCGCGCCCCCGTACCCCCGGTGCAGCCGCCCGCCGATCAGCGACCCGGCCCCCGGGCTGAGCCCCGCGAGGACGAACACCACATCGTCGGTGTCGGCGGCCGCGCCCTTCCAGTGCTCGGCCACGGCCGCCGCGTTCGCGTCGTTCTCCACAAGCACCGGGCACTTGAACGACCGGCGCAGCCGCTCGCCCAGCTGCAGCCCGTTCCACTCCGGCAGCGCGGTGCTCAGCCGCACCGTGCCGTCCGCGGCCAGGATGCCGGGGCTGCCGACACCGACGGCGCGCAGCGAGCTGCGCGCGATCCCGGTGCGGCGCAGCAGATCGGCGACGACGGTGCGTACGCGCTCCAGCCGGTCGTCCGCGGAGGCCTCCTCGGAGACGCTCTTGGACGCCGTGCCGAGCACCTTGCCGTCGAGGTCCGCGACGACCGCGGCCACCCGGTGCGGGCCGATCTCCAGGCCGAGGAGATGCCCCGCCTCCGCGCGGAATCGATACTTCCGTGCGGGCCGCCCCTGACGGCGGGCGCCACCGTCATCGGCCGCCGACTCCACCACGAGCCCGGCCTCGATGAGCCCCTCGACGACCCCCTCGACGGTGGGCCGGGAGAGCCCGGTCACACGGGTGATCTCCGTGAGCGTCGCCAAATCCGCGGCGCGCAGCGCGTGCAGCACCACCGCGGAGTTGATACGCCGCAACAGAGAGGGGTCCCCGCCGGTCAGCCGCCCCAACGTCCTACCTTCCAGCTCGTGCGCATGATGGCCGGATCGTACTCGCCGCACGGGTCCGCGGCGAGTGCCGGGCCCGCATTTCCCCTGCGTACGGCGTCATCCGGGAGAGACGAAGCCGGACTCGTACGCGACGATGACCGCCTGCGTCCGGTCGCGCGCCGCCAGCTTCGCCAGCACGGAGCTCACATGGGACTTGACCGTCTCCGTGCCGACCACCAGACGGGCGGCGATCTCCGCGTTCGACAGGCCGCGCGCCATCAGCCGCAGCACCTCGGCCTCGCGCTCGGTCAGCGCCGCCCGGTCGAGCGCGGCCCGTGCCTCGGCGTTGCCCCGCTCCTTGCCGTGCTCGCCCGCCAGTTGCCGGACCGCCGCCGGGAAGAGCAGCGACTCACCCTCGGCGACCAGCCGCACGGCGTGCACGATCTCCGCGGGGCGGGCGCGCTTCAACAGGAACCCGTCGGCTCCGGCGCGCAGCGCCTCGTACACGTACTCGTCGTTCTCGAAGGTCGTCACCACGAGGATCTTCGGCGGGTCCTGCACCGTGCGCAGTACGGCCCGGGTGGCCTCGATGCCGTCGAGCAGCGGCATCCGGACGTCCATCGCGACGACGTCGGGCCGCAGCTCGCGGACGAGGGGGATCACCGCCGCGCCGTCCGCCGCCTCGCCGACGACGTGGAGGTCCGGCTGTGCCTCCAGGACGGCGCGCAGCCCCGCGCGTACGAGGGGTTCGTCGTCGACCAGGAGCACTGTGACCGGCATCCGGCCAGCGTAGATCACCCGAGGGGCAGCTCGACGTGCACCTGCCACTGACCGTCGTCGAGCGGTCCGGTGGTGGCCCGGCCGCCGAGCAGGGTGGCCCGCTCCCGTATGCCGCGCAGACCGCTGCCGCCGCGCCCCGTCGAACTGGTGGCGCGGGGGAGCGTGTTGCGGACGTCCATCACCAGCCGTGCGTCGTCGACGGTGATCCGCAGCCGGACCGGGACCGGACCGGAGTGCCGCAACACGTTCGTCAGGGACTCCTGCAGCATGCGGTAGCCCTCGCGGGACACCGGGCCCGGCAGCCGTTCGACCGGTCCCGACATCTCCACGTCGACCTCGGCCCCCGAGGCACGCGCCGAGTCGAGGAGCCGCTCGGCGTCGATGAGCGTCGGCCGGCCGCTCGCGGGCCGCCCGTCCTCGCGCAGCACCCGCAGCACCCGCTCCAGGTCCTCCAGGGCGGCCCGGCCGGTCTCCTCGACGGCCTCCAGGGCCCGGTCGGTGAACTCGGGGTCGGCCGCGGCCCGCGCGGCGCCCGCCTGGACGACGGCGACGGTCAGCGCGTGGCCGATGGAGTCGTGCAACTCCCGTGCGATGCGGTTGCGTTCGAGGAGCTGCTCGGTGCGTTCCTCCAGGGCGGCGAGACGTTCGGCGGGGGAGGGGCCGAGGAGGCGGGGCGCGGCCCAGGCGATCAACCGGCCCGCCGCGACGAGCATCAGCACCTCCGCAAGCACCAGGAGCAGGGCAGGCGGCAGTCCACCCCAACCCAGGTACGACACCGGCAGGATCAGCCCGTCGCTCTCCGGCGGCTCGTCGGTCGCGCCGAGCACCATGAAGACGGAGCCGATGAGCTGCCCCGTGAGCAGGACCATCGCGCACCCGACCTCCAGGCGGAGCACCAGCCAGACGGCGGTCCTGGCCCGCTCGCGCCACGACGCGGACGCCGCCACGGAGATGCCCGGATCCGCCTCGTCGCCCTCCCCGCGCGCGTGCGGACCGGGGAACAGCATCATCCGCGCCTGTAGTCCCTCGGCCCGGCGCATGGCGGGCACCATGCCGGCCACCACCATCAGGGGTATGGGGTCGAGCACCACGAGCAGCCAGCCCGTCGGCGTGGGACTGCTGAGTCCCGGATAGATCGAGGCGCAGACCCACGCGACACCCGAGCCGATGAGGAGATGCAGCCACCGCGTGTAGGTGACCGCACGCGTCAGAGGTCTCAGGAAGCCGGACATGGCGCCATCGTGCCAGGCCCGCGCCGCCGCACGGCTCCCCCGCACGGGGGAGCCGAACTCCCCGCACGGGGGAGCCGAACTCCCCGCACGGGGGAGCCGAACTCCCCGCACGGGGGAGCCGAACTCCCCGCGCGGGGGAGGCGCATTGGCGCGTACGGCGGCCAGGCTGACGCCCATGACCAGCATCGACGTCCAAGACCTCACCAAGGAGTACGGCACGACCCGGGCCGTGGACGCCCTCACCTTCAGCGTCCGCCCCGGCCGGGTCACCGGCTTCCTCGGCCCCAACGGCGCCGGCAAGTCCACCACCATGCGGCTCGTCCTCGGGCTCGACCGCCCCACCTCCGGATCCGCCACCGTGGGCGGCCGCCCCTACGCGTCCCTGAAGGACCCCCTGCGCCATGTCGGGGCGCTGCTCGACGCCCAGGCGCCCCACGGATCCCGCACCGCCCGCGACCACTTGCGCGTCCTCGCCGCCACCAACCGGCTGCCGGAGCGCCGGGTCGAAGAGGTCCTCGACGAGACGGGCCTCGCCTCGGTGGCGGACAAGCGGATCAAGGCGTTCTCGCTGGGCATGCGGCAGCGCCTCGGCATCGCGGCGGCCCTGCTCGGCGACCCGGAGGTCGTGATGCTGGACGAGCCCTCCAACGGCCTCGACCCCGAAGGCATCATCTGGATCCGCGAGTTGATGCGCCGTCTCGCGATGGAGGGCCGGACGGTCCTCGTCTCCAGCCACCTCATGAACGAGACCGCAACCTTCGCCGACCACCTGGTGGTCCTGGGACGCGGCAGGCTCCTCGCGGACACGTCCATGCGCGACTTCATCGCGGCGCACAGCCGCCCGAGAGTGCGGGTACGGACGGCGGATCCGGAGCGCCTGCGGGGTCTCCTGAGCGACCGGGGATACGCACTGGGGGAGGCGCACGACGGGCGCTGGACGGTCGACGGGGCGCAGGCCGCGGAGATCGGTGCGCTCGCCGCCACCGCCGGCATCCCCGTCCTCGAACTCGCCGACGAACACGCCTCCCTGGAGCAGGCCTACCTCGCCCTGACGGCCGACGAGACCCAGTTCGCGGCGGCCGCCCCCCTCTCCCGCCAGGAGGCCTGACGATGTCGAACACCCTTGTCGCCGCCGCGCTGCCCGTCGCCCGCGCCGAGTGGCTCAAGATCAAGTCGCTGCGGTCCAGCCTGGTCTCACTGATCGTCGTCTTCGTGGCGACGGTCGGCATCACCGCACTGGTCTTCGCGGCGGTCGGCCGGGCGGAGGCCGACAACGCCGACGCCGAGCCGCTGTTCGGCGCCTTCTACGCCTTCAACTTCGGGCAGATCGCGGCCATCAGCTTCGGCACGACCGCCGTGTCCAGCGAGTACACCAGCGGCGCCTTGCGGGTCTCCCTCACCGCGGTGCCGCGCCGCGGACTCTTCTACGCCGCCAAAATGGCGGTCGTCGGCGGTCTGGCCCTGCTCGTCGGTCTTGCCACGAGCTTCGGCGCCTTTTTGATCGGCCAGGCGTTCCTGGGGGAGTACGCCATCGGCCTCGGCCACCCCGGCGCGGTGCGGGCCTGCGTCGGCGGAGGCGTCTACCTGGCGCTGATGGCGCTCCTCGCGGCGGGTCTGACCGCCGTGCTGCGCAGCGGAGTCGCCGTCCTGAGCATCCTGATCCCCTTCACCCTGATCGTCTCGTTCGTGCTCGGGGACATGGCGAGCGGAGTGGCCGGCTTCCTGCCGGACCAGGCGGGCCAGCAGGTGCTGCACGAGAACCCGACGGGGACCCTCGGCCCGTGGCCCGGGCTCGCCGTGGCCGCGGCCTGGGCGGCCGCCGCGCTGCTGGCCGGCTGGTGGGCGGTGCGGCGCAGGGACGCGTGAGGTTCCTCCCGGCTCGGCCAGGCACCGGCCCGGACCACGACGACGTCCGCTCGCTCACGCCCGTCAGCCCCGCTCATGACGCGTTGTCAGTGGCGCCCGCTTTACTGGACGTCATGAGCACCGCACAGCATCTCGCCATGATCGACCTGCTGCGCTCCCGGGAGTTCCCCGCGGAGCACGGCAGGTCGGAGTGCGGCAGTGAGGGCCCCGGGTTCCACATCGCCGAGTTACTGACCAGTGAGACGTTCTGGGAGGACGACGGGACGCGCTGGCACCTCGTCGAGGAGCAGTACGACGCCGAGCGCGACGCCCTGACCGTCCTCCTCGCCGACCGGTGGGGCCCGCCCCAGAGGTTCGGCCTGGCGAGCCTCTTCGAGCGCACCGTGGCCGTGGACTTCGGCGACGCGGACGAGGAGATACCGGAGCCGTGGGCCCAGTTGAGCGCCTGCGTGCCCGACCTCCACCTCTGGCGCGCGGACGGCCGCTGGATAGCCCTCGGCGTCGCCCAGTGGGACAAGGAACTGCCCTTCCAGCTGCTCGCCGTGGTCACGGAGACCGACCCGCCATGAGGGACGGCTGATCCGGTCCCTCAGACGAGGCCGAGCGAGCCGTTGGCGGTCGGCTCGAAGTGCCGGGCGACATCCGCCTCGGTCACCTGGGCCAGATCCGCGGGCGACCAGCGCGGCGTGCGGTCCTTGTCGACCACCTGGGCGCGGATGCCCTCCGCCAGGTCGGGGGAGGCGAGCGCCGCGCAGGACACGCGGTACTCCTGCTCCAGGACGGCCCCCAGGGACGGCAGCTCCCGGGCCCGGCGCAGCGCCGCCAGCGTGACCTTCAGGGAGGTCGGTGACTTGGCGGGGATCGTCTCGGCCGCCTCCTTGGCGTGCCGGTCCCCGGACGCGTGCAGCCGGTCGACGATCTCCTCGACGGAGTCCGCGGCGTAGCAGTGGTCGATCCACTCCCGGTGCGCGGCCAGTTCACCGGCGGGGGCGGTGGTCGCGAACTCCCGCACGGCGTCGGCCACCTCGGTGTCCGCGAGCACCGCGGTGAACTCCGGCAGCCGCTCGGACGGCACGAAGTGGTCGGCGAGGCCGCACAGCAGCGCGTCGCCCGCGCCCACCGCCGAACCCGTCAGCGCGAGATGCGTGCCGAGCTCACCGGGCGTGCGCGTCAGGAGGTACGTCCCGCCCACGTCCGGCACGAAACCGATGCCGGTCTCCGGCATCGCCACCCGGGAGCGCTCGGTGACCACCCGTACGCCGCCGTGCGCCGAGACGCCCACGCCGCCGCCCATCACGATGCCGTCCATCACCGCGACGTAGGGCTTCGGGAAGCGGGCGATACGGGCGTTGAGGAGGTACTCGTCGTGCCAGAAGGCGGCCGAGGCGGCAGCGCGCCCGGCGCGGACGTCGTCGTGGATGGACCGGATGTCACCGCCGGCGCACAGCCCGCGCTCGCCGGCTCCGGTGAGCACCACGGCCGCCACCGCCGCGTCGTGCTCCCACGCGTCGAGGGCGTCCGCCATGATCCGGACCATCGCGTGGTTCAGGGCGTTGATGGCCCGGGGGCGGTTCAGGACGAGGTGCCCGGCGCGGCCTTCCCGGCGCAGCAGGACGGGGGCTTCGTCGGCGGTGGCGTTCATGGTGCGGGTGGCTCCGTTCACGTGGGGCGCGTCGTCGGGCTGCCGCCCTGGAACGCGTCGAGGATCTGCTCGGCGGCCGAGGTCGCCGTCAACGTACCCTCCCGTACGCGCTGCTCCAGCTCAGGGGTGACGCCGCGCACCGCGGGGTGGTCCCGCAGCCTGCCCAGCAACTCGTCCCGGACCATCGCCCACGTCCAGTCGATCTGCTGGTCGCGGCGTTTGGCGGCGAGCCGGCCGGACGAGTCGAGCAGGGCGCGGTGCTGCTCGATCCGGTCCCACAGGGTGTCGAGGCCGCTGGACTCGCGGGCGCTGCAGGTGAGCACCGGCGGGGTCCACGCCGCGTCGGCCGGATGCATGAGACGCAGCGCGCCCGCCAGTTCACGCGCCGCCGAGCGCGCGTCCCGTTCGTGCGGACCGTCCGCCTTGTTCACGGCGATGACGTCCGCGAGCTCCAGGACACCCTTCTTGATGCCCTGCAGCTGGTCGCCGGTGCGGGCCAGCGTCAGCAGCAGGAACGTGTCGACCATGTTCGCCACGGCCGTCTCCGACTGCCCCACGCCCACGGTCTCCACGAGCACCACGTCGTAACCTGCCGCCTCCATCACCACGATGGACTCCCGCGTCGCCTTGGCGACACCGCCGAGCGTGCCCGCGGAAGGGGACGGGCGGACGAAGGCCGCAGGGTCCTGCGAGAGCCGCTCCATCCTGGTCTTGTCACCCAGGATGGAGCCGCCCGTGCGCGTCGAGGACGGGTCGACGGCCAGCACCGCGACCCGGTGGCCGAGCGAGGTGAGCATCGTGCCGAGGGCGTCGATGAACGTGGACTTGCCGACGCCCGGCACCCCGCTGATGCCGATCCGCCGCGCCCGCCCGCTGTGCGGAAGCAGCTCGGTGAGCAACTCCTGGGCCAGCTCCCGGTGGTGCGGCCGCGTCGACTCGACGAGCGTGATGGCGCGCGCGATGAACGCGCGCTTCCCGTCGAGGACGCCCTTCGCATACGTGTCGATGTCGATCGTCACAGGCATGGGTCGGCGCTCACCGGCTCACAGCGTGTGGCCGAGGTCGGCCGCGAGGCGGGTCACCAGGTCGTACGCCGCGTCCGGGATCACCGTGCCGGGCGGGAAGACCGCGGTGGCGCCCGCCTCGTGCAGCGCCTCGACGTCCTGCGGCGGGATCACCCCGCCCACCACGATCATGATGTCCTCGCGCCCCTCGGCGGCCAGCTCCTCGCGCAGCGCCGGTACGAGGGTGAGGTGCCCCGCGGCCAGCGAGGAGACGCCGACGATGTGCACGTCCGCCTCGACGGCCTGGCGCGCGACCTCCGCCGGGGTCTGGAACAGCGGGCCGACGTCGACGTCGAAGCCCAGGTCGGCGAAGGCGCTGGCGATGACCTTCTGGCCGCGGTCGTGGCCGTCCTGGCCCATCTTGGCGACCAGGATGCGCGGCCTGCGCCCCTCGGCCTCGTCGAACGCGTCCACCAGCGTGCGCGTCCGCTCGACGGACGGGGACTGGCCTGCTTCGGTGCGGTACACACCGGAGATGGTACGGATCTGGCCCGCGTGCCGCCCGTACACGCTCTCCAGTGCGTCGGAGATCTCACCGACCGTGGCCTTCGCGCGGGCCGCGTCGACCGCGAGGGCGAGCAGATTGCCCTCAAGGCCCTGGCCGGAGCCGCGCTGGGCCGCCGAGGTGAGTGCGCGCAGCGCGTCCTGGCACACCCGCTCGTCGCGCTCCTCGCGCAACCGGCGCAGCTTGGCGATCTGCTGGGTGCGCACCGAGGAGTTGTCGACCTTCAGGACGTCGATCTGCTCGTCGCTCTCCACCCGGTACTTGTTGACGCCGATGACCGGCTGGCGCCCCGAGTCGATGCGCGCCTGGGTGCGCGCCGCGGCTTCCTCGACGCGCAGCTTCGGGATGCCGGCGTCGATGGCCTGCGCCATGCCGCCCGCCGCCTCGACCTCCTCGATGTGCTGCCAGGCCCGGCGCGCCAGGTCGTACGTGAGCTTCTCGACGTACGCGCTGCCGCCCCACGGGTCGATGGTCCGCGTCGTGCCCGACTCCTGCTGGATCAACAGCTGGGTGTTGCGGGCGATGCGCGCGGAGAAGTCGGTCGGCAGGGCGAGCGCCTCGTCCAGGGCGTTGGTGTGCAGCGACTGGGTGTGACCTTGCGTCGCCGCCATCGCCTCGACACAGGTGCGCGTGACGTTGTTGAACACGTCCTGCGCGGTCAGCGACCAGCCCGAGGTCTGCGAATGGGTGCGCAGCGAAAGGGACTTGGCGTTCTTCGGGTCGAACTGCTTGACCAGCTTCGCCCAGAGGAGGCGCGCCGCGCGGAGCTTGGCGACCTCCATGAAGAAGTTCATCCCGATCGCCCAGAAGAAGGAGAGCCGCGGCGCGAACGCGTCCACGTCCAGGCCCGCCTCCTGGCCGGCGCGCAGATACTCCACGCCGTCGGCGAGGGTGTACGCCAGCTCCAAGTCGGCCGTCGCGCCCGCCTCTTGGATGTGGTAGCCGGAGATCGAGATGGAGTTGTAGCGCGGCATCTTCTGCGAGGTGTACGCGAAGATGTCGGAGATGATCCGCATCGAGGGCTTCGGCGGATAGATGTAGGTGTTGCGGACCATGAACTCCTTGAGGATGTCGTTCTGAATGGTCCCGGCCAGCTTCTCGGGCGGTACGCCCTGCTCCTCGGCCGCCACGATGTAGAGCGCGAGCACGGGCAGCACGGCGCCGTTCATCGTCATCGACACCGTCATCTTGTCCAGCGGGATGCCGTCGAAGAGCTGACGCATGTCGTAGATCGAGTCGATCGCCACGCCCGCCATGCCGACGTCGCCCGTCACGCGCGGGTGGTCACTGTCGTATCCGCGGTGCGTGGGCAGGTCGAAGGCGACGGAGAGGCCCTTCTGGCCCGCCGCGAGGTTGCGGCGGTAGAAGGCGTTGGACTCCTCGGCGGTGGAGAATCCCGCGTACTGCCGGATGGTCCAGGGCTGGTTCACGTACATCGTCGGGTACGGACCGCGCAGATACGGCGCGACGCCCGGGTACGTCCCCAGGAAGTCCAGGCCCTCCACGTCGGCGCCGGTGTACAGCGGCTTGACCGCGATGCCCTCGGGCGTCTCCCACAGCAGATCGCTCTCGGACCTGCCGGTGGACTCCTTCACCGCCGTGCGCCACTGCTCGTGCGACCCGTCGGCGCCGGTCCCGGCGTCCAGGTCGATGGAGGAGAAGTCGGGGATCCGCATTACGCCACTCCCATGCGGTCGAGGGTGGAGGAGAGCACGGCGACGGCGTCACAGCCCGCGAAGACGTACGCGTCGACATCGGCGTACTCCCCGCGCCCGGCCAGGAACACCCGCTCCGCGCCCGCCGACTTGAGGGCCCGCGCGACGGCTTCGGCCTGTTCGGCGTAGAGCGCGTCGCTGGAGCACAGACACGCGACGCTCGCGCCACTGGCCCGGAACGCCTCGGCGGCCGTGCCGGGATCCACCGTCGCGGGCTCGTGGACGGCCTCGATGCCGCCCGCCTGGAAGAGGTTCGAGGCGAACGAGGCCCGCGCGGTGTGCGCGGCCGCGGGGCCGAGCGCGGCGAGGAACACCTTCGGGCGCGCACCGGTCCGCGCGAGGTGGGCGTCCGAGCGGGCGCGCAGCGCCTCGTACGCCTCGTCGCGGCGCACCCGGGGCAGCCCGCCCGACGGTCCGGCCGGCGCGGCCTCGCGCTCCACGGAACGCTCGACGAGCTGCGGGAACTCGCTGACACCGGTGATGGGTTCACGGCGCCGGGCGAGCTTCTTGCTGCGCTCGGCCCAGGTGGCGGCGAGGCGTTCGCCCACCATCCCGGAGCGCAGGGCCGCCGCCTGGCCGCCCGCACGCTCGATCTCCTGGAAGAACTCCCAGCCCGCCCGCGCGAGTTCGTCGGTGAGCCGCTCCACGTACCAGGAGCCGCCCGCCGGGTCGATCACCCGGGCGAGGTGGGACTCCTCGATGAGGATCGTCGACGTGTTGCGGGCGATGCGGCGCGCGAACGCGTCGGGCAGGCCAAGCGAGTGGTCGAACGGCAGCACGGTGACGGCGTCGGCGCCGCCGACGCCCGCCCCCAGACAGGCCACGGTGGTGCGCAGCATGTTCACCCACGGGTCGCGGCGGGTCATCATCACCGGTGACGTCACCGCGTGTTGGCGCTGTGCGCCCGCCGCGGCGGAGCCGCACACCTCGGCCACCCGGGCCCACAGCCGCCGGGCCGCGCGCAGCTTGGCGATGGTCAGGAACTGGTCCGCGGTGGCCGCGTAGCGGAACTCCAGCTGGGCGCAGGCCTCTTCGACCGAGAGGCCCGCGGCGGTCAGCTCCCGCAGATAGGAGACGCCCGTGGCGAGCGAGGCGCCGAGCTCCTGCGCCGCCGAGCCGCCGGCCTCGTGGTAGGGCAGCGCGTCCACCGTGAGGGCCCGCACGCCGGGGTGGCGCCGCACGCACAGCCGCGCCAGCTCCACGGCCTCGGCCGGGTCCAACGCCTCGCCGGTACGGGCCTCGTGGGCGAGGACGTCCGCGCCGAGGGTGCCGCGCGCCGACTCCGCGGGGACGTCCGCGGCCTCGTACAGGTCGAGCAACGCCCGCGCCGCCGGGCCGAATTCGGCGCCCGCGTCGAGCGCGATCGGCGCGAGGTCGAGATAGACGCCCTTCAGCGCCGACGCCAGAGCGGGGGCCGGGACGCCGTTGGCGCCCACGCCCAGCCACACGGACGTGACGCCGTTCTCCAGGTCCCCGAGGACGGCCTCGTTCGTCCGGGCGGGATCGGAGCCCGTGTGGCGCTGCCGCACGTCCCAGCCCGCCGCCGCGGTGCCGCCGGCCGTGCCACCCCGTACGAAGGGGGCAAAGCCGGGATGTCCGACATCGGGTGTCGCGTCGCGGGCGGTGTACAGGGGGCGGGTGGTGAGCCCGTCCTCGAGGGCGGTGGACAGCGCTTCCTCGGCGGCCGTCCCCGATGCGTCCTTACCCGATTTGCGCAGCACGCCTTCCACAAGGCGCTGCCACTGCTCATGGGTCGCATCAGGGAACTCGGCGGCCAGCGGAAGCCCGTCGTCAGGCAGGACCGTCATGCCCCGATGCTAGGGCGCAACCCATGGCACGCGGTGCCATCAAGGGCTGTGACCTTGCCCTCTTCTGATCGCTCTTGATCTCGAACGAGCGGACGGCTATTGATTGCCGCAGGCATCGAGCCGACCGGAGGGCGTGGTTCCGGGCCACGCGACCGCGCCCGCCCGCGCCCCCGCTGTCCGCTCCCCGCGCCGGGGCCGGGGCGGCCGTCAGGCGGAGACGCGGGCTGCCTGACGGGGCGGCGCCACGGGCGTCCCCGTGACGTACTGGACGTACTCGCGCTGCAGCCGGAAGCCGGCGGTCCAGGCCAGCAGGCGGCTGGGGCGGTTGTCGCGGCCGCACGACCAGCTCGCCGTGCGGCCGCGCGCGGCGATGTCCGCGCACAGCGCGGTGACACAGGCGAGGGCCAGGCGCTCGCGCCGGCGCTCGGGCGCGGTGAGCACCGCCACGTCCTCGTACGCCTGCCCGGTGAAGTAGCTGCACGCCACGGCGGCGACCCGGCCGCCGCGGTCGACGGCCGCCCAGCCGTGCCCGGAGGCGGCGAGGCCTTCGGGCCCGCCCCAACTGTCGTGGATCCAGGTGGACTCGGGTCCGAGGGCGACGAGGGCGGGGGCGTCGGCGGGCATCAGCCGGCGGACCGTCACACTGCGCGGCGTGCGGGGCGGTTCTGTCTTCTCGCGGTGTACGTACACCATCCGCTCGGCCGGTACGAGCCGGTCGAAGGCGGCGCCGAGCACCGGCAGGAACCGGGCGGGAGCCTCGACGTGGCTGCGGGCGAAGGGGGCCAGCAGATCCGGCGCGAGACTGCCCGCGTCGCCGCGCAGCAGCACGTGGCCCGCGCACGAGACCGCCACGGCCCGTGGGTCGAGCGCGCGGTCGGCCCACCAGCGCCCGACGCCGACGGCCGCCACGTGCTCGGGCAGGGAGCCGGGCCCGGGTGTCCCGGGGGTGAACCAGCGGGGCACGGCGGGCAGGTGGTGCGGGGGGACCTCGATCATCAGGCGCTCCTCCGGAGTGAGACCTTCGGGTGAAACGGGTGCGACGGCGGGTGGAACCGGTGTGCGGGACGGGGCGGGTGCGCCGGGACGGACCGGTGCGCCGGTCGGCCGGGCCCCGGCCGGAGGGCCGGCCGGCCCGCGCCGAGCACCACCGCGCCGCACTCCCGCCGTGCCGGACATCCAACTGTCCCGCGCCCGCGGGCTCAAGACCGCCTCATCGACTCTGACTCGACCCGTACGAGTGGACGGCGTGAGCGTCGGCATCGCGTCAGAGGACGGCGCCCTCGCGTCAACGTCGCGTCAGGGAGGGTCGGTTGGCGCGGGGTGCCGGGCATAACGTCGTCGTGTCCCGCAGGTTTCGTACGCCCCCTGTCTCCACCGGAGGAATCCCATGACCGCGCTTCTGTACGGCGAGGACCCCGAGCCCTGCGAACCCGGCCCGGCCGGGCCGCTGTTCGTCCCCGTCCGGCCGGGACCCGCGGGCTGCGTGGCCCGCCTGTTCCGTACCCCCGTGGGCGGGCGCACCGCCGTCGCCTTCACCACCGAACAGCGTCTGCGCGCCGCCCTCGGAGCCCGGCAGCCGTGGGTCCGCCTCTCCGAACCGGCGCTCAGGTCGCTGACCGAGCCGCTCGGTGTCGGTGAGGTCACCGTCGACCCGCGCCTGGCCGCCCACGCCGTGGGCCATCCGCGGCGGCTGCCCCCGGAGCCCCGCACGACCGACCGGTGGGGCCCGGACCCCGACGCGGACCTGAGGCCGGCCGGCAGCCCCCGGCGCCTCACCGGCGCGGCCGCCCAAGTGGGCGCCCTGACCCTGTGGTTCGGCTGAGGACGAGGCGAAGAGAGAAACGGTCATGACCACCCTGCGCGTACCCCCGCTCACCCAGGCCCCGGCCCGGCACGACGAAGCCGCAAGGCACGAAGAAGTCAGCAGGCACGACGAGGTCATCAGGCACCACAAGGCGATCCGGCACGACGAGACGATCCCGCACGACGACGACCTGTCCGTCTGGCCCGCGTCCACCGCCCGCCTCCCCGACGGCGACCTCACCGTCGGCGGCGTGCCGCTCACCGAGGTCGCCGAGCGGTTCGGCACCCCCGCCTACCTCGTCGACGAAGGCGACGTACGGGCCCGCTGCCGCACGTACCGGCGCGCCTTCCCGGACGGCGAAGTCCTCTACGCGGCCAAGGCGTTCCTGTGCCGCGCCATGGCGCACTGGATGGACGAGGAGGGCCTCGGCCTGGACGTGTGCTCGGCCGGCGAGCTGGAGCTGGCCGTCACGACGGGGTTCCCCGCCCACCGCGTCGTGCTGCACGGCAACGCCAAGAGCCCGCAGGACCTGCGGGCCGCCCTGCGGCTCGGGGTGGGCCGGATCGTCATCGACAGCGCGTCGGAGATCGCCAGGATCGCCGCCGCCGTACCCCCGGGCAGCCGGCAGAAGGTGCTGGTCCGGGTGGTGCCGGGGATCGCGGCGGGCGGCCACGCCAAGATCCGGACGGGCACCGACGACCAGAAGTTCGGCCTGTCCCTCAACGACGGCTCCGCACAGCACGCGATCGCCCGCATCCTGGACCAGCCGACCCTCGAACTCGTGGGCCTGCACTGCCATCTGGGCTCGCAGATCACTTCGGTGAAGCCGTTCGTCGCCGCGGTGCGGCGCCTGGTCGGGCTGATGGCCCGGATAGCGGACCAGCACGGCGTCACCCTCCCCGAACTGGACATCGGCGGCGGCCACGGCATCGCGTACCGCCCCGGTGAGGAGGCCCTCGACGTCACCGCGCTCGCACGCCGGGTGCGGGCCGAGCTCGAACAGAGCTGTGCGGCGGCGGGCCTGCCGGTGCCACGCCTCGTGGTGGAGCCGGGCCGCGCCATCGCGGGGCCCGCCGGGGTGGCGCTCTACCGCGTCCTCGCGGTCAAGCGGACCGGCGGCACGACCTTCGTCGCCGTCGACGGCGGGATGAGCGACAACCCGCGACCGGCCCTCTACGGCGTGCGCTACGTGCCGCGCCTGGTCGGCCGGCGCTCCACGGCGGCCCCCGCCCCGGTGACGGTCGTCGGCCGGCACTGCGAGGCGGGCGACATCCTCGCCTCGGACGTGGCGCTGCCCGGCGACGTACGGCCCGGAGACCTGCTCGCCGTCCCGGTGGCCGGGGCGTACCACCTGTCGATGGCATCCGGCTACAACCTCGTGGGCCGCCCACCTGTGGTTGCCGTGTCCGAGGGGCACGCGCGGCTGCTGGTCCGCCGTGAGTCGCTGGAGGACTTCCGCAGCCGCGACGTGGGCCTCTGACCGGAACGCGCGACGGCCCCGGGGCGGGAAGCCCCGGGGCCGTGACGTCGTACGTAGTGCGCTGGGGCAGCACTCGGCCTGCCCCCAGGCGGCGCTAGAGGATCGCGCCCGGCGTGTAGGCCGCGGCCTCCGGGTGCTCCTTGAGCAGCGCCTCGATCTGCGCGACGACCGTGCCGACCTGGTCGCTCGCGGCGCCGGTGAAGGACAGCTTGTCGGCCATCAGCGCGTCCAGCTCCGCGCGGTCCAGCGGGATGCGGGTGTCCGCGGCGAGCTTGTCGAGCAGTTCGTTGCGCTCGGCGCCCTGCTCG
This sequence comes from Streptomyces sp. NPDC005863, assembly GCF_042871345.1. Lineage (NCBI taxonomy): Bacteria > Bacillati > Actinomycetota > Actinomycetes > Kitasatosporales > Streptomycetaceae > Streptomyces > Streptomyces sp. NPDC005863. The sequence continues at coordinate 282,948 of NZ_JBIAII010000004.1, forward strand.
CGCATGGCGAGCGCGGAGGCGACCGCGTTCTCCTTGATCGCCTCGTGGGCCTCCTCGCGGCCGACGCCCGCGCGCACCGAGGCCATCAGGACCTTGGTGGTGGCGAGGAAGGGGAGGTAGCGGTCCAGCTCGCGCGCGACGACGGCGGGGAAGGCGCCGAACTCGTCGAGCACGGTCAGGAAGGTCTCAAGCAGACCGTCGAGCGCGAAGAACGCGTCCGGCAGGGCGACGCGCCGCACGACGGAGCAGGAGACGTCACCCTCGTTCCACTGGTCGCCCGCCAGCTCGCCGGTCATCGACGCGTAGCCGCGCAGGATGACGGTGAGGCCGTTGACGCGCTCGCAGGAGCGGGTGTTCATCTTGTGCGGCATCGCGGACGAACCGACCTGGCCCGGCTTGAAGCCCTCGGTCACCAGCTCGTGGCCCGCCATCAGACGGATCGTCTTGGCCAGCGAGGAAGGCGCAGCCGCGACCTGTACGAGCGCCGTCACGACCTCGTAGTCCAGCGAGCGCGGGTAGACCTGGCCGACCGAGGTGAACGCGCGGTCGAAGCCGAGGTGCCCGGCGATGCGCTGCTCCAGGTCGGTCAGCTTCTCCGCGTCGCCGCCGAGCAGGTCGAGCATGTCCTGGGCGGTGCCGACCGGGCCCTTGATGCCGCGCAGCGGGTAGCGGCCGAGGAGGTCGTCCACCCGCCGGTAGGCGACGAGCAGTTCGTCGGCGCCGGTCGCGAAGCGCTTGCCCAGCGTCGTCGCCTGCGCGGCGACGTTGTGGGAGCGGCCCGCCATGACCAGCTCGGCGTACTCACCGGAGAGCCTGCCGAGCCGGGCGAGGACCGCGACGGTACGGGAGCGGATCAGCTCGAGGGAGAGCCGGATCTGCAGCTGCTCCACGTTCTCGGTGAGGTCGCGCGAGGTCATGCCCTTGTGGACGTGCTCGTGCCCGGCGAGGGCGTTGAACTCCTCGATGCGGGCCTTGACGTCGTGGCGCGTGACCTTCTCGCGCTCGGCGATCGAGGCCAGGTCGACCTGGTCGAGCACGCGCTCGTAGTCGGCGATGGCGGCGTCCGGGACCTCGATCCCGAGGTCCTTCTGCGCACGCAGCACGGCGAGCCAGAGCTGACGCTCCAGCTTCACCTTCTGCTCGGGCGACCAGAGGGTGGCGAGCTCGGCGGAGGCATAACGTCCGGCGAGGACGTTCGGGATACGGGGCTTTGCAGGCGCGGCAGTCACGTGTACGGATTCTACTGGGCGTTCGTGCAGGCCAGCGCCACGCCCCCGTTCGTCGGAAGCTACGAGAGCGTGCGCCGTCCGGCGCCGCGCGGGCGGGCCCCGTACGACTGGGCTCGGCCCCTAGGGGCGCGGGTCCTCGTAGGGGAGCAGGTCGGGGCGCTTCGGGGCGCGGCCGTCGCCGGAGGAGCGGCCGGTGAGGCGGCGGCCTATCCACGGGCCGAGGTACTGGCGGGCGAAGCGGGCGTCGGCGATCCGGCGCGAGGTCCAGCCCGGCGGCACGGCGAGGGGCAGCGGGCTCTGCCAGTCGTCCTCGGCGTCGTACCCGAGCGCCTGCCACACGGCCTCGGCGATCCTGCGGTGGCCCTCGGCGGTCGGGTGCAGCCGGTCCACGTCCCACAGCCGCTGGTCGCCGAGGACGGCCGCGCCGTACAGGTCCACGACCAGCGCGCCGTGCCGCCCCGCCAGGTCCTCGACGTAGGAGTAGAGCTCCTCCATGCGCGGCCGGAACCGCTGCAGGACGGGGCCGTTGCGGCCCGGACTGCGCATCAGGACGAGCTGCTTGCAGGAGGGGGCGAGACGTTCGACGGCCTCTTCGAGCAGGGCGCGCACGCGGCCCATGTCGCACTTGGGACGCAACGTGTCGTTGAGCCCGCCGACCAGGGTGACCACGTCGGCCTGCATGGCGGCCGCGACGTCCACCTGCTCGTCGACGATCTGGCCGATGAGCTTGCCCCGCACCGCGAGGTTCGCGTACCGGAAGCCGGGGGCGTGCGCAGCCATCCGGCCGGCCAGGAGGTCGGCCCAGCCGCGATAGGTGCCGTCGGGCATGAGGTCCGACATGCCCTCGGTGAAGGAGTCGCCCACCGCGACGAGACTGGTGTAGTTGGCATTCATCTGCATGGCGGCAGCGATGGTATCTCGCCGGGGCCCGTCGGTGTCGGGCGTCGGGCGTGATCGGCGTCGGAGAGCGGGGCGGCGGCCGCCCGGACCCTGGGCAGCGTGGCTGCCCCGCGGTATGCCAAAGGCACGCCGTCGTCACGAGAGAGCGAGCCCGCCATGTGGACCGCAGCATTCTGGAAGGCCACCGCGGAACGCGCGGTCCGCACGTTCGCCCAGGCGCTGGCCGCCGTTCTGGTGGCCGGGGCGACGAGCCTCCTCGACGTCCCCTGGGGCGCCGCCTTCGCGACGGCGGGCTGGCCGCGCTGCTCGCCGTCCTGACGGCGGTCGGCGCCTCGGAGGCCGGCGCACACGGCCCGGGGATCACCGAGCGTCCGAACCCGACGACGCCCGCCGGGGCGGGAGAGCCGGTCCGCTGAGGACCCGGGGAGGGGCGGTGCCGGAGCCACGACGACGGGTCGGGGCTCCGGCGGCCCCCTAAGGGGCCCAGGGGGCCGTCCGGCCGATCACGCGGGCTGGCCGAAGAGCTCCCGGAGCACGTCCTCCATCGTGACCATGCCGGCCAGCCGCCCGTCCGCGCCGAGCACCGCCGCCACGTGCGTACGGCTGCCGCGCATGGCGGTCAGCACGTCGTCCAGCGGCGTCGTCTCGCGCACCTGGGCGATCTTGCGCATCTCCGGCACCCGGAACGGCAGATCGCGCGGCGCCCGGTCCAGGGCGTCCTTGACGTGCAGATAGCCGACGATGCGCCGGCCGTCGTCCACCACGGGGAAGCGGGAGAACCCGGAGTCCGCCGAGAGCTGCTCCAGCTTCTCCGGGGTGACGCCCACGCGCGCGTACACGACGTCCTCCAGCGGCAGGACCACGTCCCTGACCGGACGGCGCCCCAGCTCCAGCGCGTCGTGCAGCCGCTCCTGCGCGCGGTCGTCGATCAGCCCCGCGTCACCGGAGTCCTTGACCATGCGGGCGAGGTCCTCGTCGGAGAAGCTCGCCGACACCTCGTCCTTCGCCTCCACGCGCAGCAGCTTCAGGAGCCCGTTGGCGAACGCGTTGATCGCGAAGATCACCGGGCGCAGCGCCCGCGCGAGCGCCACCAGCGGCGGGCCGAGGAGCAGCGCCGAGCGCACCGGCTCGGCCAGCGCGATGTTCTTCGGGATCATCTCGCCGAGCAGCATGTGCAGGTAGGTCGCCACGATCAGCGCGAGCACGAACGAGATCGGGTGGACCAGGCCGTCCGGCACACCGACCACGTCGAACACCGGCTCCAGCAGATGCGCGAGGGCCGGCTCCGCGACGATGCCGAGGACCAGGGTGCACAGCGTGATGCCCAGCTGCGCCGCGGCGAGCAGCGCCGACACGTGCTGAAGGCCCCACATCACGCTCTTGGCGCGCCGGTCCCCCTCGTCCGCGTACGGCTCGATCTGACTGCGGCGTACGGAGATGAGCGCGAACTCGGCGCCCACGAAGAAGGCGTTGACGACGAGCGTCGCCAGCGCGATCAGCAACTGGATGGCGGTCATCGGGCATCCTCCTCGTGGTCGTCGGTGTCCAGGGGCGCGTGCAGCAGCACCCGCGCGGCGCGCCGCCCCGCGGCGTCCACGACGTCGAGCCGCCACCCGCCCACGTCGACGCCGTCACCGACGGCGGGGATGCGGCCGAGCTCGGTGGCGACGAGGCCGGCGAGCGTCTCGTACGGCCCGTCGGGCGCCCGCAGGCCGACCCGCGCGAGCTGGTCGGTGCGGGCCGCGCCGTCGGCGGAGTAGAGGGTTCTGCCGTCGTCGTCGGTGCCGGCGAGGGCGATGTCGGGCGTCTCGTGGGGGTCGTGCTCGTCCCGCACCTCGCCGACGACCTCCTCGACGATGTCCTCCAGGGTGGCGACGCCGGCGGTGCCTCCGTACTCGTCGATGACCACGGCCATGGTGCGCTTGCCCGAGAGCCGGTCGAGGAGCCGCTCGACGGTCAGCGTCTCCGGTACGAGCAGGGGCTCACGCATCAGCTCGGCGACGGAGACGCGCTGCCTGCGCTCGGCCGGTACGGCGAGCACGTCCTTGATGTGGGCGATGCCGACGACCGTGTCGAGGTTGCCGCGGTAGACCGGGAAGCGGGAGAGGCCCGTGGCGCGCGTGGCGTTGGCGACGTCCTCGCAGGTGGCGTGCACATCGAGGGCCATGACCTGGACGCGGGGCGTCATCACGTTCTCCGCGGTCAGGTCGGCGAGGTTCAGGGTGCGCACGAACAGCTCGGCGGTGTCCGCCTCCAGGGCCCCCGCCTTGGCGGAGTGCCGGGCCAGGGCGATGAGTTCCTTGGGGCCGCGGGCGGAGGCGAGCTCCTCGGTGGGTTCGAGGCCGAAGCGGCGCACCGAGTGGTTCGCGGTGTTGTTCAGATGGGCGATGAAGGGCCGGAACATGGCGCTGAACAGGCGCTGCGGCGTGGCCACCCGCTTGGCGACGGCGAGCGGCGTGGAGATCGCCCAGTTCTTCGGGACCAGCTCGCCGATCACCATCAGGAAGACCGTCGACAGGGCCGTGCCGAGGACCAGGGCGATGGACGAGGCCGCCGACCGGGAGGCCCCGAGGTCGCGCAGCGGGCCCGCGATGAGCTTGGCGATGGAGGGCTCGGAGAGCATGCCGACCACCAGGTTGGTGACCGTGATGCCGAGCTGCGCGCCGGAGAGCTGGAACGTGAGGTTCTTGACGGCTTTGAGGGCGCCGGTGGCGCCGCGCTCGCCCCGCTCGGCGGCCCGCTCGAGCTCGCTGCGCTCGACCGTCGTGAGGGAGAACTCCGCGGCGACGAAGACACCGCACGCCAGGCAGAGCAGCAGCGCCACGAGGAGCAGAAGCACTTCGGTCATCGGGTCACCTCCGTCCCATGATCGGACAGGGGCGGGAGGAATGCGCGATGTCGGGTACTGGGAGGCTCGCCCATGGGCGGACGCTCACACCTTTCAGTCGGATACGAGTGGTGGAACCATGGTAAAGGATCAGCAAAGCCACTCGAACCCCTGTTGGGCCTGTTGCCCCTCTTGCCCCTGTTGGGCCGGCCGGTCCGGCCGGTGGCTCACTCCGTGAGCGGCTTCACCCAGCGGCTCCACTGCGGCTCGGGAGCGTAGCCTGCCGCGCGCCAGGCGTGCTGGGCGAGTTCGTTCCGGTCCAGGACCATCGCGTCGCCGCGGCGCCCGCCGAGCCGTACGAACCGCTCCTCGGCGGCGGCAAGCAGCGCCGCCCCCACCCCGCGCCGCCGGTGGTCCGGGTGCACGGCCAGGCGGTAGAGGTGGCAGCGCCAGCCGTCGAATCCCGCGATGACCGTGCCCGCGAGCCCCCCGTCGCGCTCGGCGAGGATCAGCGCCTGCGGATCGCGGGCCACGAGCCGCTCCACGCCGGAGCGGTCGTCGCTGATGCTGGTGCCCTCGGCGGCCACCTTCCAGAAGGCCAGCACCGCGTCGAGGTCCTCGGGCGCTGCGGCCCGTACACGAAGGTCATCCCTGCCGTTACGAAGATCATCCATACCGGCATCCCACCACCGGCCGATCCCTGCCGCAGCGCGTTTCAGGATGCGGACGACAGGTCGGGGTCAAGGTGCGACTAAGGGCCGGGGCGCCGGGCCCGTACAAGCCCCGTCACCCACCACTCCGTCACTCGTGCGCGATGGCCGCCAGCACGTTCATGCGTGACGCCCGCAGGGCGGGGAGCAGCGCCGCCGCGAGCCCGACGACCACCGAGCCGATCACCACCGCGACGATCGTCGTCCAGGGGAACGCCAGCTCCTTCATGCCCTGGAGCGCGAGGATCTGCTGCACGGCGACGCCCCAGACCAGACCGAGCGCGAGCCCGAGCAGCGCGCCGAACACCGCGATCACCACCGACTCCAGGCGGATCATCCGGCGCAGCTGACGCCGGCCGAGCCCGATGGCGCGCAGCAGCCCGATCTCTCGGGTGCGCTCCACGACCGACAGCGCCAGGGTGTTGACCACACCGAGGACGGCGATGACGATCGCGAGCCCGAGGAGCGCGTAGACGAGATAGAGCATCACGGCGATCTGCTGCCGGATCAGCTCCTTGTAGTCGGCCTGGTCGCGCACCTGCACCTGCGGATACGGGTCGAGGGTCTTGTCCAGGCGTGCGCGCAGCGTGTCCGCGTCCGTGCCCGGGGCCGCGTTGACGTACAGCGCGGAGTCCTGGCCGCCCGGCACGTACTTCTCGACCGTGCCGAACCCGAGGAAGAGGCCGCCCTCCACGCCGAACCCCTCGGCCGTGTCCTGGTCGGTGAGCGCGCCGACCGTCAGCTTCGCCGCGCGCCCGCCGGGGAATGTCGCGGACAGCGTGTCGCCGACGCGCACCCGGTGCTTGTGCGCGAAGTCCTTGTCCATGCCGATCCGGTCTGCCGCCAGCGCTGCGCGTGAACTCCCTTGCGCGTACGTGACCTTGGCGACGTCGTCGAGCCGGGGATCGTATCCCGCGGCGGTCGACTCGACGTTCTTGCCGTCGGGCAGGGCCAGTTCGACGGGGGTGAAGCGCTGGCGCACGACGAGGCCCGCGCCGTCGGTGCCCCTGACCTTGCCGGTGATCTCCGGGGAGAACGGCAGGAAGTTGCCGTTCTGCACGACGAAGTCGGCCCCGAGGGTCTTGTCGATCTGCCGGTCGAACGACTTCGTCATCGACGCGCTGGCCACCGAGAGTCCGCCGACCAGCGCGAGCCCCACCATCAGCGCGGCCGCCGTGGCGCCCGTGCGGCGCGGGTTGCGCAGCGCGTTGCGCTGGCTCATCCGGCCGACTGAGCCGAAGACCGCCGGGAACGCGCCGCCGAGGACCCGGATCACCGGCCGGACCAGGAGAGGCCCCGAGATGATGGTGGCGATCAGGGTCAGGACGATGCCGAGACCGAGCAGGGAGGACGCCGACGCGGTCTTCTCCGCCGTCGCACAGCCCACCAGCGCGGCGGCGCCGGCCGCGCCGACGAGGGCGCCGGCGATCGCCCGTACCCTCAACGGCCGCCCCACACCCGCGATCTCGGCGTCGGCGAGGGCCGCCATCGGTGAGACGTGCGCGGCCCGCCGGGCCGGCAGATACGCCGCGACGAACGTGACGCCGACCCCGACCACGTACGCGGCCACCGGCGTCACCCACCCGATGACCATCTCCGTGGACTTCAGGTTCATCCCGAGCAGGCCGATCAGCTCGATCAGGGCGAGGGCGAGACCGATCCCGGCGGCGAGCCCCAGCGTCGAGCCGGCCAGACCGAGCAGCAGCGCCTCGATGAGCACGGAGCGGCGCACCTGCTTGCGGTCGGCGCCGAGCGCGCGCAGCAGACCCAGTTCGCGCGTGCGCTGCGCGATGAGCATCGAGAAGGTGTTGACGATCAGGAAGATGCCCACGAGGACGGCGACACCGGCGAAGCCGAGCATCACGTACTTGATGACGTCCAGGAACCCGCCGAGCTGGGCGGCGGCCGAATCGGCCTGTTCGTCGGCGGTCTCCAACTCGTAGCCGGAGCCCAGTTCGGCGGCGATCCGCCGCTTGAGGGTGGTGTCGGAGACGCCGTCGGCAGCCGTCACCGAGATGCTCGTCGCCTCGTCCGTCGAGCCGAGGAGCTTGTCCTGGGCGGTCGGGGTGTCCAGGTAGACCAGGGCCGCGCCGGGGTTGGTGGTGGTGAACGTGGCGATGCCGACGATCTCGACCTTGAAGGAACCGGGGCGCGCGAGGACGGTGAGGGTGTCGCCGATCTCCACGTCCTTCTTGTCGGCCGTGTCCGCGTCGAGCATCGCCTGGCCCGCACCGCGCGGTGCGTGGCCCGAGGTGAGCTCCACGGGGCTGCGGTCGCTGGGGTACCAGTTGGTGGCGACGGTGGGGGCGCCCGTCGTCGGGCCCACGGATTCGTTGTCGCGGTCGACGACGGTGATGTTGTCGACCGACGCGTCGACGTGCGTGTCCTCGACCCCGGCCACCCGGTCGACCCGGTCCTTCAGGCGCACCGGCACCGTCGGTGTCTGCCCCGAGGGCACCGCTTCGTCCAGGTCGTCCTTGGGCGAGACGGTCACGTCGGCCGCCGTGGAGGCGAAGAGCCGGTCGAAGGTGCGGGTGACCGTGTCCGAGAAGATCAGGCTGCCCGTCACGAACGCCACCGAGAGGATGACGGCGAGCGCGGAGAGCACCAGCCTGCCCTTGTGCGCGAGGAAACTCCTGAGCGTCGCCTTCAGCACCGCGGGCCCCCGGCTCAGCCCTGTGCGGACGGACGGTCGGTCTGCGGGGAGGTGGGTTGCCGCCCTCCGGGCGTCATCGCCTGCAGCGTGTCGAACCGCTTCATGCGCTCCAGGACCGCGTCCGCCGTCGGGCGTTCCATGTCGTCCACGATCCTGCCGTCGGCGAGGAAGAGGACCAGATCGGAGTGGCCGGCCGCGCCGGGGTCGTGGGTCACCATCACCACCGTCTGACCGAGCTGGTCCACCGCGTCGCGCAGGAAGCCGAGGACTTCGAGCCCGGCCCGCGAGTCGAGGTTGCCCGTCGGCTCGTCGGCGAAGATCAGCTCGGGTTTCGCGGCCAGGGCCCGCGCACAGGCCACCCGCTGCTGTTGCCCGCCGGACAGCTGGGCGGGCCGGTGTTTGAGACGGTCCCGCAGGCCCAGCGTGTCGATCACGTGCTCCAGCCAGTCGCGGTCCGGCCGCTGCCCCGCGATGTCCATCGGGAGTGTCATGTTCTCCAGGGCGTTGAGGGTGGGGATGAGGTTGAACGACTGGAACATGAAGCCGATGCGGTCCCGCCGCAGCCGGGTCAGCTCCTTCTCCTTCAGACCCGTGATCTCCGTGTCGCCGAGCCACACCTGGCCGGCCGAGACGTTGTCGAGCCCCGCCAGACAGTGCATCAGGGTGGACTTGCCGGAGCCGGAGGGACCCATGACGGCCGTGAAACGCTCACGCGCGATGTCCACGTCGACCGAGTCGAGGGCGAGGACGGCGGTCTCGCCCGAGCCGTACGCCTTGGTGAGGCCGCGGGCGCGCGCGGCGGTCCCGGCGGCCCCCGAACGTCCCGTGAACGGTGCCGAAGCAGCTGTGGACAAGGCGGCCTCCTGGGTTGTGGCCGTTCCAACTCCCGTGACCGTGCCGAGAGTAGTGGGCCGCCTGAGTGTCCGGTATCCCTCCGAGGTCGGGCCCCGAGACGCATGTAAGGGGCATGGTCCCGCGCCCTTGTCGTGCTAGCACTTGGGCGCTAGCTTGACGGTATGGCGAAGACCCAGTTGAACGTACGCGTGGACGAGGGCACCGCCCGGGCCGCGCGGGAGCGGGCCCTGGCCCGGGGCATGAGCGTCAACCGCTACATCGAAGAACTCGTCAGACAGGACTCCGGCGAGGTGGGCCACACCTTCGTCGAGGCCGCCGCCGACTTCATGAAGCAGTACGAGTCCGTCTTCGCCGAGGAGTTCGGCGTCGAACGCGAGGGCAGCCGCCCGTTGCGTGAAGGTCGTCGCTGAGCCGTTGAACCTCAGAATCGACCTTGCCTGGCTCCTGATGATCGCCGAACACAAGACGCCCGGAGACCCCCAGGTCACCGACTGGGGCGCACTCGTCGCCGCCGTCGGCAGACACGAGGCGGAGATATTCGGGATGCCCGTCTACGAGACCCCGCACGACCGCGCGGCGGCGCTCCTCCAGGTCCTGCTGCACATCCCCGCGCTCGAACGCTCCAACGCGCTCTTCGCCGCCTCCGTCGCGTACGCCTACCTCGTCTCCAGCGGCCTCAAGGTCGTCACCTCGCCCGAGCAGGTGCGCGATCTGGCACGGCTGGTGAAGGAGGACGGCGCGAGCGTGCACGACATCGCGGCGGAGCTGCGCCAGTGGAGCCTGTGACGTCCTGGGCGGGGCCGGGTCAGGGTGTGTGGTCCGGGCGCAGTGCCGTGCCGATCACGCAGTACGAGGTGGGCAGGCGCGGCCCCTTCGCGGGTACCAGCAGGTGGCGGTGGTCGCCCACCTCGAAGCCGGCCTCGCGCAGCGCGCCCAGCGTGTCGCGCCCGACGTGACAGCCGCCGAACAGCGGCGGCCACACCGTGCGGTCCAGGGCGCGCTGCGTGGCGGACATCAGCCTCCCCGGCGCGCGGCCGTGCTCGAAGAACCGCACCTGCCCGCCGGGCCGCAGCACGCGCCGCAGTTCGGCCAGCGCCCGCGGCACGTCGCGCACACTGCACAGCACCAGGGAGAGGACGGCCGCGTCGAACGCCTCGCTCTTGACGGGCAGCGCCTCCGCGGCGCCCGGCACGACGTCGACCGGCACGTCCGCGCGCAGCGCCGCGGTGACCGCCAACCGCCGCAGCATGCGCTCCGGTTCGATCGCCACGACCTCGGAGACCGCACCCGGGTAGTACCCGAAGTTGAGGCCGTTGCCGGCGCCCACCTCGATGACCCGCCCGGAGAGCCCGGCGAGCAGCTCGCGGCGGCGGGGACCGATCAGGGGTTCGGCGGCGACGCTCTGACGGGCGTAGAAACGGGCGAAGACGGGGTGGTGCACGGCGTCCCGGGACGCGGCGGATCGGGCGGAGCGCGGCGACATGGGCCCTCCTCGGCGGAGCGAGCGGATACCGCCATGGTGCCCTCGGGGAGGCCGTTCTCCGCAGTCCCCGGGCCGAGGTGTTGCCGAGGTGTTTCGGTGGCGTCCCCTACGGGTGGTCCGCCGGGGCGCCTCGCCCTGGCGGACCGGCCACCGACCGCCGCGGCCGGATCAGCGCGGCGCGGGCGCCTCACGCTCCGCGAACGACGCCCCGTCCCAGGTGCCGCCGAGCTCGGGCCCGAGCCAACTCCCGGCCGCCGCGCGGAAGGCGGGCCCGTCCAGCAGCCCCGACCCCTCGGGGATCGCGCCGAGCAGCGCCCGGCCGGACGCCGCCGGAAGATCCGCGAGGTTGCACCGGGATGCCAGGTCCGGCGCGGCGGGCCAGCTGCCGACGACGACACCCAACTGCGCCACCCCGCGAGCCCGCAGGGCCTCAGCCGTCAGCGTCGTCGCGTTCAGGGTGCCGAGCCCCGCCGCGGCGACCACCAGGACCGGCGCGTCCAGGAGCCGCGCCACGTCCGCGAGCGTGCCGCCCTCGTCGTCAAGGCGTACGAGCAAACCGCCCGCGCCCTCGACCAGGACCAGGTCGTGCTCGACGGCCAGCTTCCGGGCGGCGTCGGCCACGTCCTGCGGGCTCACCGGAGCCATCCCGGCCCGGCGGGCGGCGGTGTCGGGAGCCAGCGGCTCGGGGAAGCGGGCGAGTTCGAGCGTGGTCACGGCGTCACCCGCCAGCCGCGCCACCTCCTGCGCGTCCCCCGGCTCGCCGGGCGCGACGCCGGTCTGCGTGCCCTTGAGCACGGCGACGCTCCGACCCGCCGCGAGGGCGACGGCCGCCACGGCGGCCGTCGTCACCGTCTTGCCGATCTCCGTGCCCGTACCGGACACCATGATCACCGTCATGTCAGCCCTCCCGCGCCGCGGCGCACACCGCGCGGGCGATCCGCGCCACGTCGTCGTCCCCCGTGATGAACGGGGGCATCGTGTAGATCAGGTCGCGGAACGGCCGCAGCCAGACGCCCTCACGGACCGCGGCGCGCGTCGCAGCCGCCATGTCCACCGGGTGGTCCAGCTGAACCACCCCGATCGCGCCGAGGACGCGGACGTCCCGCACGGACGCGGAGTCGGCCGCCTCGGCCAGACCGTCCCGCAGCCCCGCCTCGATGCGCTTGACCTCGGTCTGCCAGTCCTGCCCGAGCAGCAGGTCGATCGAGGCCCCGGCGACCGCCGCGGCCAGCGGGTTGCCCATGAACGTCGGCCCGTGTGCGAGCACCGGCACCTCGCCCCGCGAGATGCCGTCGGCGACCCGCGTCGTGCACAGCGTCGCCGCCAGGGTCAGATAACCGCCGGTCAACGACTTGCCCAGGCACATCACATCGGGCGTGACGCCCGCGTGCTCCGCCGCGAACAGCGCTCCCGTACGGCCGAAGCCCGTCGCGATCTCGTCGAAGACGAGCAGCACGTCGTGCGCGTCGCACGCCTCGCGCAGCACCCGCAGATAGGCGGGGGAGTGGAACCGCATCCCGCCCGCGCCCTGCACCACGGGCTCGACGATCACGGCCGCCAGCTCGTGGGCGTGGCGTTCGATCATGTCGTGCAGATGGGTCGCGTACGACTCCTCGTACGCCGACGGCGGCGCGTCCGCGAACACCTGGCGCGGCAGGACGCCCTGCCACAGCTCGTGCATCCCGCCGTCCGGATCACAGACGGCCATCGGCTGCCAGGTGTCCCCGTGGTAACCGCCGCGCCAGGTCAGCACCCGCTGCTTCGCGGGGCGGCCGAGGGAGCGCCAGTACTGCAGGCACATCTTCAGGGCGACCTCGACCGAGACGGAGCCGGAGTCGGCGAGGAAGACGTGTTCGAGCCCCTCGGGCGACATGTCGACAAGCCGCTTCGCGAGCCGGACCGCGGGCTCGTGGGTGAGTCCGCCGAACATGACGTGGCTCATGCGGTCCAGCTGGCCGCGCACCGCGTCGTTGAGGACGGGGTGGTTGTAGCCGTGGATCGCCGACCACCAGGACGACATCCCGTCGACCAGCTCCGTGCCGCCGTCCGCGAGGCGCAGCCGGACGCCGCTCGCGGACTCGACGACCAGGGGTTCCTGGCGGCCCGGCATCGGCCCGTAGGGGTGCCAGACGTGCTGCCGGTCGAGGGCGAGGAGCTCCGCGGTGGACAGGTCAGGCATTGGGCGCCAGGTCCGTTCCCGCGCCCCGGCGGCGCACCGCCACCAGGTCCGTCCGCGCCTCGCCCGGTTCGACCGAGGCCGTGGCTTCGGCCACCGGCTCCGCGACCTGCTCCACGGCCTGCTCAGGAGCGCCGCACGGACCACAACCGCCGCCCTCATGCGAGCCGCAGCCGCCACCCTCGTGCGACCCGGACCCGCACCCGGCCGCCGCGTGCGAACCGCAGCCGCCCGCCGCCGCGTCCGCGCGGTGCCGCGGCAGCGTGACCTGGTCCGCGCCCTCCACCTCGAAGCCGGCGTCCGCGATCATGTCCAGGTCCGCCTGGCCCGCCTGGCCCTCACTGGTCAGGTAGTCGCCGAGGAAGATGGAGTTGGCGAGGTTCAGGGCGAGCGGCTGCATCGAGCGCAGATGGACCTCGCGGCCGCCCGCGATGCGCACCTCGACGTCCGGGCAGACGAAACGGACCATCGCGAGGATCCGCAGACAGCGCTGCGGCGTGAGGTTCCACTCCTTGGCCAGCGGCGTGCCCTCGAAGGGGATCAGGAAGTTCACCGGCACCGAGTCGGGGTCGAGCTCGCGCAGCGCGTACACCACGTCGACGAGGTCCTCGTCGCTCTCGCCCATGCCCGCGATCAGCCCGGAGCAGGCGGACAGGCCCGCCGCGTGCGCCTTCTGCACGGTGTCGACGCGGTCGGCGTACGTGTGGGTCTTCGTGATGCCCGCGTACGTCGCCTCGGACGTGTTGAGGTTGTGGTTGTAGGCGTCGGCGCCCGCGCCCCGCAGCCGCTCCGCCTGGCCGTCCGAGAGCAGGCCCAGGCAGGCGCACACCTCGACGCCCTCGTTCTGCTCCTTGACCGCCGCGATGGTCTGCGCCACCCGGTCGACGTCACGGTCGGTCGGTCCGCGGCCGCTGGCCACCAGGCAGACCCGCTTGGCGCCGCCCGCGACACCGGCCGCCGCGGCCTGCGAGGCCTCGTCGGGCTTCAGCCAGGTGTACTTGAGGATCTCCGCCTTGGAGCCGAGCCGCTGCGAACAGTACGAGCAGTCCTCGGGGCACAGACCCGACTTGAGGTTGACCAGATAGTTGAGTTTCACCCGCCGCCCGAACCACTGCCGCCGCACCCTCCCGGCGGCGGCCACTACGTCCAGGAGATCGTCGTCGGAGGTGGCCAGCACGGCCAGCGCCTCTTCGCGGGTCGGCAGCTCGCGCCGAAGCCCCTTGTCCACCAGCGTGTTCAGCAGATCCATGGCGCTGATCCTTACGCACGGCAGCCTCCCCGGCCAAGGAGAGTTCGCACAACAGAACCGGTTTGAGGTGTGGGTATTGCCACATACTGGCCAGGTGGCACGACGGCTAAGGTCTGTGCAATGTCTACAAACAGGCACCCCGTGACGGGCGCGTCCACCGCGCCGAGCAGCGCGTCCCCCGACTCCCCGTCGGGCGCGGCGTTCGGCTGGCTCGACGATCAGGCCAGGCTCCGCGCCGACGCCGGACTCGTCCGCACCCTGCGCCCGCGCCCCGCAGACGCGGACGGCCTCCTCGACCTCGCGGGCAACGACTACCTCGGCCTGACCCGGCACCCGGAGATCACCGAGGGCGCGGCGGCCGCGGCCCGGCGCTGGGGCGGTGGCGCCACCGGCTCCCGGCTCGTCACCGGCACCACGGAGCTCCACGCCGAACTGGAGCGCGAGCTCGCCGACTTCTGCGGGTTCGAGGCGGCGCTCGTCTTCTCCTCGGGCTACGCGGCGAACCTGGCGGTCGTCACCGCGCTCGCCCCGCACGGCGCACTGATCGTCTCCGACGCGGGCAACCACGCGTCGCTGATCGACGGCTGCCGGCTCGCCCGCGGTACGACGCAAGTGGTGCCGCACGCGGACCCCGAAGCGGTGCGCAAGACGCTGGACGGCCACGAAGGTCCCGCGGTCGTGGTGTCCGACTCGGTCTTCTCGGTGGACGGCGACATGGCGCCGCTCACCGAACTCGCCGCGGTCTGCCGGGAGGCCGGCGCCGGACTGATCGTCGACGACGCCCACGGCCTCGGCGTACTGGGCGACGGCGGCCGTGGCGCCCCGTACGCGACGGGGCTCGCGGGCGCGGACGACACCGTCGTCACCGTCACCCTCTCCAAGTCCCTCGGCAGCCAGGGCGGCGCCGTACTCGGCCCGGCCCGGGTCATCGAGCACCTGGTCAACGCGGCCCGTACGTTCATCTTCGACACGGGTCTCGCACCCGCCGCAGCCGGCGCCGCACTGGCGGCCCTGCGCCTGCTGCGCCGCGAACCCGAACGCGCCGCCCGTGCCCGCGAGGTCGCTGCCGAGCTGCACCGGCGCCTGACGGCCGAGGGGCTCTCGGCGGTGCGCCCCGACGCCGCCGTCGTCTCGGTGCGCGCGCCGTCACCGGAGCAGGCCGTGCGGTGGGCGGCCGACTGCCGGGCCGACGGGCTCGCGGTGGGCTGCTTCCGGCCGCCGTCGGTGCCCGACGGCATCTCACGACTGCGGCTGACCGCCCGGGCCGACCTCACCGACGCGATGATCGCCGATGCGGTCCGGGTGATCAGCCGCAGAGCACCCCGGTGAAACGTGCCCGGCCCGCGGGAGGCCGGGCCGGCTCACCGGAGGCTGTGGAGGAACGTCTCCCAGGGGCCGGGGGAGAAGAGCAGGGCGGGCCCTGCGACGTCCTTCGAGTCACGCACGGCGCACAGGCCGGTCGGCGGACTCGTGTCGAGGGTGGCCGTCTCAACACAGTTGTTCATTCCGTTGCTGTAGCTGCTGCGCTGCCACCGCGCACCTGGAAGCGTCGTGCTGGAAGGTACGTACCGAGGCATTGCGGTCATGGTGCCTCCTTACGCGCCGTTGCCTAGTCCGGCGATGAAGTCCGTTGATTCCTCGGGTGAAAGCGCCTGTGCCTGAAGGGAGTTGAAGGCCTCCGTGTACGCCTGGAGGTCTTCTTTCCGTTCGAGGTAGAGGCTACTCGTCAAGTGGTCGAGAACAACCACATCCAGATCAGCAATGGCCGGAAATGAAAAGATAACGAAAGAACCGATCAAACCCGCATGCTCGCCGGCGGCGAACGGCAGCACCTGGATCCGGACATGAGACAGCTGCGACACCTCCCGCAACCGCGCCAACTGCCCCGCCAGGACCGGCCTTCCGCCCACCGGCCGGTGCAGCACGGCCTCGTCCACGACCACGCTCAGCCGCAGCGGCGGGTCCGCGCGGAGCACGTCCTGCCGGGCGAGGCGCACCTCCACCAACGCGTCGACCTGCTTCTCCGGCAGCCCGCAGAGCGCCGCCCGGGTCACCGCGCGCGCGTAGTCCGGGGTCTGCAGCAGGCCGGGGACCACACTGGTCTCCAGGGTGCGCACGCCGCTCGCCTGTGACTCCAGACTGATGAAATCGCGGTAGGTCGCGGGCAGCAGATCGCGGTAGGCGCGCCACCAGTGTTGACGCCCCGCGCCGGTCTCGTCGGCGCCCGCGATGGCGATGAGCAGTTCGCTGCGCCGGGAGTCCTTCACCCGGTACGCGGCGAGCAGCAGCCGCACGTCGGAGGCCTTCACGCCGCTGCGGCCCGTCTCGATGCGGCTCACCTTCGACTGGTGCCAGCCCAGCAGGGCCGCGGCCTCACTGCTGGTCAGTCCCGCCTCGCTGCGCAGCGCGCGCAGTTCGGCGCCGAGCTGGCGCCGGCGCACCGCGGGGCCGTACTGCATGCCCGCTCCTTCCGGACGGAGCCGCCGGGTCACCCGGCGGCAGGACGGGGGCAGTACGGGAGATTAGAGGAAGCGCGAGTGCTGTGCCCAAATACGGTCTGCCGTAGCAGAGTTCACCGCTTCGAGCGACAGATATATGCACATCTCGGTGGATCGCCACGCGTGACCGGCCAAGGAGTGGCAGTCTGGCGCGAAGCACCAGCCCGGGACGGTCCTCGAGTCATCCGCCGCCAGTCGGAGACCGGTCCCGGTGGGAAAGGGACAGCGTCGCCATGGCCGACCATCAGGAAGCCTCCGTCACCCTGCCGAGCGATCCCGCCTCGGTCCCAGCGGCCCGGAAGTACGTGATGCGGGTGCTCGACGACTGGGGTCTGCCCGCCGACGCCGAGGTGGCGGACACGATCAGGCTCATCGTCTCCGAACTCGCCACGAACGCCGTGCAGCACACCCTGGGGCAGTCGCCCACCTTCACCGTGGGCCTCGAACTCGACCGGGACGAGCACCTGCGGATCGGCGTCACCGACAGCCACCCGCGCTATCCCAAGCGGCTTCCGGCCGCCGTCCAGCAGGACAACGGCCGCGGCATGGTCATCATCCGCTGGCTCACCGCGGAGTGCGGCGGCAGACTCTCGGTCAGCCCGACCGACGAGGGCGGCAAGACCGTGTGGATCGCGCTTCCCTGGCGGGCGCCCGTTCGGCGCAGACCCCGTGACGCCGCCCACTGAGGAGCGACGCCACGGCGTCCAGGAGCCGGGAAGCCGGCCGTCGAAGGGCCGGTGACGTCAGCGGACCCTGCCGTACCAGACGCTCTTGGACCAGATCTTCTCCAGGCGCACCACGGCCCCGGACTTGGGGGAGTGCCAGATGCGGTTGTTCCCGGCGTAGATACCCACGTGGTAGACGTTCCGCCCGGAGTGGAAGAACACCAGGTCGCCGCGGGAGCGCTGGGACCTGGAGAGGTGCTGGGTCTTGTTGTACTGCGCGGCGGCGGTGCGCGGCAGCTTCTTGCCCGTTCGCTTGAACGAGTAGAGCGTCAGGCCGGAGCAGTCGAACCGGTGGGGTCCCGCGGCCCCGTAGGCGTACGGGGCGCCCTTCTTCGACGCCGCGATCTGGAGCGCCTTGGCCCCGTGGGTCGCTGCCTGGGCCTCCGTGGTGAGCCCGGGGGCCACGACAGTGCCGCCTACGACGGCGAGCGTGAGGACCGATGCGGCACCGGTCCTGCTGAGCAGCGACGGAACGTGATTCAGCGCGGTCATGCGCAACCCTTCGTCAGCCGCCTGTGAAGGATGACCTGTCGGGTTCGGGCAGGCGAAGATGCCCGGCCGCGGCGTGCTCTGCGGCTTCACCCCAAGGACGTCGTCCGGACTTCCCGGACGGGCCCGTCGTGCTGGGTCCTCCACTCCTGCCGTTGCACAGATGTCGACCGGTCATCCGGGCGGCGGCAGGACTCGGCGTCCGCCCGGACCGCCCCGCCGCTGTGGCGGGGGCTTGTCGTCGGAAGGGATCTTGACCCGAAACAGGCCCGAAAACCGAGCCGAAACGACCTTTTGTGAGGCTCCTCACGACTGACCTGTTCAGGTGGACACAGCCGAAATGGACTAGTCGACACATCGCCTGACGACGGCTCGACCAGCAACGGAACGTCATATTCCGGAACTGCTGCAGGCGGCGGGCGCAACCGCGGACCGTGTGAAGGGGGAGGTGGAAATACGCCGTCCGGGGTAGCCCGACTGGTCCGTTTCGCCCGCGGCCCGGACGGTTCGGCTCCGGGCGCGGGGCGGTTGACGAGGGCTCAGCCGCCCGTCGGGGGTGGCAGGGTGACGCGCCCGGCGCGCCGTTCGCCGTCGAGGACACGCAAGGCCCGCGCGAGCGTGGGCGCGTGCACCTCGCTCTCGCCCCGCCGGTGCATGAGGGCGAGCGCGTCCCGCAGGGCGCTCGCCCGGCCGACCAGCGCCTGGGCGGCCCTGAGTCCGCCGTAAGTGTGCTCGGCGCGGGCCGGGTTGATCCTGCCGAGCAGGTCGACGACCTCCAGATAGCGGTCGACCAGTTCGGACTCGGCGCGCGTCAGGGCGGGCAGGGGCGGGAGTTCGGGAGGCAGCATCGGCGGGTCACCTCGCGTCCCGTGCCGCGAGCGAGCTCTTGCGGCTCGGGATGATCCGGTCCACGAGCCCGTACTCCAGGGCTCCTTGGGCGTCGAGGATCTTGTCCCGCTCGATGTCCGCAGTGATTTGGTCGGGGCCACGGCCGGTGTGCCGGACGAGCATCTCCTCCAACAGCCGCCGGGTGCGAAGGACTTCGTCGGCCTGGATGGCGAGATCGCTCGTCTGGCCCTGGATCGGCTCGGAGATCTCCGGCTGGCGGATCAGGAGGCGTGCGCCGGGCAGCGCGGACCGTTTGCCGGGGGTGCCGGCGGCGAGCAGGACGGCGGCGACCGAAGCGGCCTGGCCGAGGCAGACCGTCTCCACGTCGCACCGCACGTACCGCATCGTGTCGTAGATCGCCGTCATGGCGCTGAACGAGCCGCCGGGGGAGTTGATGTACAGCGAGATGTCGCGGTCGGGCGCCTGGTACTCGAGGTGCATGAACTGCGCCATCACGTCGTTCGCCGAGGTGGCGTCGACGGGGGTGCCCAGGAAGACGATCCGCTCTTCCAGGAGCTTGGAGTACGGGTCCACGGTCCGCGTCCCCGAACTGGTGCGCTCGGTGAACTCGGGCAGGACGTAGCGGGCAGAAGGACGGTTCACGGCACGCCTCTCTTCCTCCGGTCGCGGCGCGATCCGGGTTCTGTACAAAATGTACAGGACGTACGGGCGTCGCGGATGGGCGGCGTGAGGGCGGCGCGGGGTCCACTTGTGCCCGTGACGCCGGAAGGGTGCCGTTTAAGCTGGACGCATGGCCTACGAGATTCCGGTGACGCAAGCCCGCGCAGAGCTCGCCGAGCTGATCAACCGCGTCGTGTACGGCGGCGAGCGCGTCGTCGTCACCCGGCACGGCAAGCCGCTCGTGGCGCTCGTCTCCGCCGAGGATCTGGAGCGCCTTGAAGCGCTCGCGGAGGCCGTGGAATCCGTGGAGGAGCGGACGGTCAGCACCGTCACCTCGATCGGTTCCGTGCCGCCCGGCTCCTCGGAGCGGCAGCGGTTCGGCATAGCGGCGGAGCACCGGGGGCCCGACGCCACGTAAGGGCGCGCATTCACAGGATGGACAAATGGGGCGCCGCTCGGCCGATGGGTATGGCGTAGACCAGTCGATGGTCATGGGTCGGTCAATGACTGGTTAACCTCGTTGAAACTCCTCCCAACTACCTTCCATGCCACGCCACCAGCGGATTTCCTGTCCGGGGTGCGCAAGATCGCGCACCTTCGCTGTGTGTTACATCTATATCCGTCGCGGTGGCCGCGGCAGCCGGACCCCGCACGGTTCGGAGTGAGAACTGTTGAGGTGGGACGCGTGCAACTGACCCCGCACGAGCAGGAGAGACTGCTCATCCATGTGGCCGCGGACGTGGCCGAGAAGCGAAGGGCGCGGGGGCTGCGACTCAACCACCCCGAGGCCATCGCCCTCATCACCTCGCACATCCTGGAAGGCGCCCGCGACGGCCGCTCCGTCGCCGAGCTGATGTCCTCCGGGCGAGGCGTTCTCACGCGCGACGACGTCATGGAGGGCATCCCGGAGATGATCCACGACGTCCAGGTGGAGGCCACCTTCCCGGACGGCACGAAGCTCGTCACCGTCCACGAGCCGATCGTCTGACGGGAGTTCGCGCCTCATGCATGCCGCAACGCACGGCTCGGGCCAGGGAATGGTCCCCGGGGAGATCCTCTTCGCGGACGACCCCATCGCCTTCAACGAGGGCCGCGAGGTCACCCGCCTCACCGTCCTCAACGCCGCCGACCGCCCCGTACAGGTCGGCTCCCACTACCACTTCGCCGAGGCCAACCCGGGTCTGGACTTCGACCGCGGCGCCGCGCACGGAAAGCGGCTCAACGTGGCCGCGGGTACCGCCGTGCGCTTCGAGCCCGGAATCCCCGTCGACGTCGAACTCGTCCCGCTGGCCGGCAAGCGCATCGTGCCCGGCCTGCGCGGTGAGACCGGAGGAGCCCTCGATGCCTGAACTGTCCCGTGCCGCGTACGCCGATCTGTTCGGCCCCACGACCGGCGACCGGATCCGGCTTGCCGACACCGACCTGCTGATCGAGATCGAGGAGGACCGCTCGGGCGGTCCCGGCCGGTCCGGCGACGAGTCGGTGTTCGGCGGCGGCAAGGTCATCCGCGAGTCGATGGGCCAGTCGCGCACCACCCGGGCCGAAGGCGCGCCCGACACCGTCATCACCGGTGCGGTCGTCATCGACCACTGGGGCATCGTCAAGGCCGACATCGGCATCCGTGACGGCCGCATCGCCGCCGTCGGGAAGTCCGGAAACCCGGACACGATGGACGGCGTCCACCCCGACCTCGTGATCGGTCCGGAGACCGAAGTCATCGCCGGCAACGGCAAGATACTCACCGCGGGCGGCATCGACACCCACATCCACTTCATCTCGCCGACCATCGTCGACGAGGCGCTCGCCTCCGGCGTCACCACACTCTTCGGCGGCGGCACGGGGCCGGCCGAGGGCAGCAAGGCGACCACCATCACGCCCGGCGCCTGGCATCTGTCCCGGATGTTCGCGGCGCTGGAGTCCAGCCCCGTCAACATCGGCTTCCTCGGCAAGGGCAACACGGTCAACTCCGAGTCGATGCACGCCCAGTTGCGCGCCGGTGCCGTCAGCTTCAAGATCCATGAGGACTGGGGCGCCACCCCGGCCACCATCGACGCCTGTCTGACCGTGTGCGAGGAGACCGGCGCCCAACTGGCCGTGCACACCGACACGTTGAACGAGGCGGGCTTCATCGACGCGACGTTCGACGCGGTCGCGGGGCGCACCCTGCACGCCTTCCACGTGGAGGGCGCGGGCGGCGGTCACGCCCCCGACATGATCACGGCGGTCTCGCTCCCCAACATGCTGCCGAGTTCCACCAACCCGACCCGGCCGCACACCGTCAACACCGTCGAGGAACACCTCGACATGCTGATGGTCTGCCACCACCTCAACCCGGCCGTTCCCGAGGACCTCGCGTTCGCGGAGTCCCGCATCCGCCCCTCCACCATCGGGGCGGAGGACATCCTGCACGACCTCGGCGCCATCTCGATCATGTCCTCGGACTCCCAGGCCATGGGCCGCATCGGTGAAGTCATCATGCGTACCTGGCAGACCGCCCACGTCATGAAGCGGCGCCGGGGATTCCTGCCGGGGGACTCCCGCGCCGACAACCGTCGCGCGCGTCGCTATGTCGCCAAGTACACGATCAACGCCGCCGTCGCCCAGGGCATCGACCACGAGCTCGGCTCGGTCGAACCCGGCAAGCTCGCCGACCTGGTGCTGTGGGAACCGGCGTTCTTCGGCGTCAAGTCGCAGGTGGTCCTCAAGGGCGGCCAGATCGCGTACGCGCAGATGGGCGACGCCAACGCCTCCATCCCGACCCCGCAGCCGGTCCTGCCGCGCCGCATGTATGGGGCGCACGGGAAGGCGCCGAGCCTCAACTCGATCAACTTCGTGACGCAGTCGGCGCTGGACGACGGCCTGCCGGAACGCCTCGGCCTGGACAAGCCGTTCGCCGCCATCCGCTCCACCCGGGGCCGCAGCAAGGCCGACATGCGCGAGAACGACGCGCTGCCCCGGGTCGAGGTCGCGCCGGACAGCTTCGCCGTCACCATCGACGGCGAACTCGTCGAACCGTCACCGGCCGTCGAACTGCCGCTCGCCCAGCGGTACTTCCTCTTCTGACGGCCCCGAAGCGTTCAGGCGACGATTCTCATGTCACGAGCAGCATTCCTCGTCCTGGCCGACGGCCGCTTCCCCGCCGGCGGGCACGCCCATTCCGGCGGGGCCGAGGCGGCCGTCAAGGCGGGGCGGATCACCGGCGCCGCGAGCCTGGAGGCGTTCTGCCGGGGGCGGCTGCACACCTCCGGTCTGGTGTCGGCGGCCCTGGCGGCGGCCGCCGCCCTCGGCATCGACCCGGTCACCCTGGACGAGGCCGCGGACGCCCGCACACCCTCGCCCGCCCTGCGCACGGCCGCGCGTCGGCTCGGCCGCCAGATGATGCGGGCCGCCCGCGCCACCTGGCCACACCCTGAACTCGACGCCCTGGCACGGCAGTTCCCCAAGGGGGCCCATCAGCCCGTCGTCCTCGGCCTCGCCGCACGCGCGGCGGGGCTCGGGCCCGACGACGCCGCGTACTGCTCGGCGTACGAGGGGATCAGCGGGCCCGCGACGGCCACCGTGCGGCTGCTCAGCCTCGACCCGTTCGACGCCACGGCGGTCCTGGCCCGGCTCGCCCCGGACCTCGACGACGTGGCGCGGCGGGCGGCCGACGCGGCGAGACGCGCGGTCGACGAGGGCGTCGAGGCGCTGCCCGCGGCGTCGGCGCCCCTCTTGGAGATCAGCGCGGAGGCGCACGCCGGCTGGCCCGTACGGCTCTTCGCCTCCTGAGCGCACACCACGGCACCGCGGCGAGGCCGGACCCGCGTCCGGCGCGGACCTCCCGCCACCCCCGACCACTGGCACTACCCGCACTACTGGCATCACCCGAAGGAGCTGCACCATGCACCTGGACCACTCGCACGACGGTCCCGCCGCCGTCAGCGCCGACGCCCACCGTCCCGACGGCACCCGCCGCGCGCTGCGCATCGGGCTCGGCGGCCCGGTCGGCTCCGGAAAGACCGCGACCGTCGCCGCGCTCTGCCGCGAGCTGCGCGACGAACTCTCCCTCGCCGTCGTCACGAACGACATCTACACCCGCGAGGACGCCGAGTTCCTGCTGCGCGAGGCCGTCCTGCCGCCCGAGCGCATCACCGCCGTGGAGACCGGCGCCTGCCCGCACACCGCCATCCGCGACGACATCTCCGCCAACCTGGAGGCCGTCGAGGACCTGGAGGACGAGGTCGGCCCGCTCCACCTGATCCTCGTCGAGTCCGGCGGCGACAACCTCACGGCCACCTTCTCCAAAGGCCTCGTCGACGCGCAGATCTTCGTCATCGACGTCGCGGGCGGCGACGACATCCCGCGCAAGGGCGGCCCGGGCGTCTCCACCGCCGACCTGCTGGTCGTCAACAAGACCGACCTCGCCCCGCACGTCGGCTCCGACCTCGCCCGGATGGCCGCCGACGCGAAGGCGCAGCGCGCCGAACTCCCCGTCGCCTTCCAGTCGTTGCGGTCCGCCGAGGGCGTCGGGCCGGTCGCCGCCTGGGTCCGCGCGCAGTACGCGGCGTGGACCGCGTCGGCGTGACGGTGGACCTGGGCCGGCGGACCGTCACGGGTGCGCCCCTCGGCACCGGTGGCGCGGGCATCCGCGCCACCGCCCGCGTCGAGGCGCGCGCCGACGGCCGCGGCCGCACCTCCCTGCCCGTCCTCGACGGGGAGGGCCCGCTCGCCCTGCGCCGCACCCGCTCCGTAGGCCCGGCGGCGCACGTCACGCTGGTCGGCGCGATGAGCGGCCCCCTCGGCGGCGACCACCTCACCGTGGAGGCGGCCGTCCGCCCCGGCGCGGCGCTGCACGTCGGCTCGGCGGCGGCCACCATCGCCCTGCCGGGCCAGCAGGAGTCGAGGGCACGGTACGACGTCCGGCTCACCGTCGACGACGGCGCGGAACTGCGCTGGCTGCCCGAGCAGTTGATCTCGGTGTGCGACAGCGACCTGCGCGTGACCACGCGCATCGATCTCGCCGCCGGGGCCCGCCTGGTGTTCCGCGAGGAACAGGCGCTCGGCCGCACCGGGGAGCCCTCGGGCCGCCTCGCCAGCCGCCTCACCGTCCACCGGGCGGGCCGCCCGCTGCTCGACCAGGAGCTCTCCTGCGGCCCGGGCGCGCCGGGCGGCTGGGACGGCCCGGCGGTCCTTGCCGGCCACCGAGCCGTCGGTCAACTCCTGCTGGTGCGACCCGAGTTCGAGGAAGCCAAGCCGCAGCCCGCGCTCCTCGGCGAGTGGGCGGCCCTCACCCCCCTCGCGGGCGCCGCCGTTCTGGTCACCGCGGTGGCCCCGGACGCCCTGCTGGTCAGGAAGGCCCTCGACGAGGCCCTGCTGCGGCTGGGCTAGAGGCTGTCTGAGCGGTGAAGGACCTCAGGAAGGGAAGTCGAGCAGCGCCACAGGCGGGCTGGTGGGGCGGGAGGATCCTCCGGAGGGTTCCACGGTGACGCCCATGCCGGTCGCCCGGTCGACGTGCCCGGCCATCAGCACCGACTCCGTGCGCCAGCCGGGGTCCAGGAGGCCGGCCGGCCGCATCGTTCCGTCGTCGTCGAACCACAGTTGGTAGACCTTGCCCTGCGGGGGAGTGGTCAGGCCGGACGCCAGGAAGGCGGCGCGGTCGCGGCTGGCGGACACGACGACGGTCCCGGTGCCCCCTCCGGACACCTTCCCCGTACGTGTCCTGGCGTCCGGGGCGGCCAGCACCGCCGCGACGCCCTGCGCCTGACGCTGCGTCCGCCGCTCCTGTTCGCGGGCGTCCTGGGCCTGCTGGTGCTGCCAGACCGTGGTGCCGCCCAGGCCCGCCGCCACGGCCAGACAGGCCGCGAGCGCCCAGTGGGACAGCCGGCGTGCCCGCGGTCGTCCGGACTCCGGGCCTGGACCGGGTCCGGCGTGCGGGACCTCCTGCCGGACGGTGGTGGTGCGCCGCAACACCTCGTCCTTCATGCCGCGGCGCGGAGTGACCATGGTGGCCTGCCCCAGCCGAGCGGCGGTCTCGGTGAACTCGCGTACCTCCTGCGCGCAGCTGTCACACAGCGCGAGATGGTCTTCCACCGCCACGCGCTCCTCGTCGTCCAGCGCGTGCACGGCGTAGGCGCCGGTGAGAAGGTGCGGGTCGTCGATGCTCGTCACGCGCTGACCCCCAGGCAGTCACGAAGGCGGATGAGTCCATCTCTGAGGCGGGTCTTGACCGTTCCCAAGGGCAGCGACAGCAGTTCCGCCACCTGTCGGTAGGTGAGGCCGCGGTAGTAGGCGAGGGTGACCGACTGGCGCTGGACCTCGGTCAGGGTGCGCAGGCACCGACGTACCTGCTCGTGCTCGATGCGGGTCTCCACCTGCTCGCTGACCTCGTCGAAGTCCCGGGCGCGTGCCAGCATCGCGGCCTTGTGGTCGCGGGCCGCGGACGCCTCGACGGAACGCACCCGGTCCACCGCCCGGCGATGGGCGAGCGTGAGGATTCAGTTCCTCGCCGTTCCGACGTCCGGCCGGTAACGGGGGGCCGTGCGCCACACCTCCAGGAGGACGTCCTGGGCCACCTCCTCGGACTGGGCGTGATCGCGGAGCACGGCGCGAACGACGCCGAGGACGGGACCGGCCACGACGTCGTAGACGCCGGAGAACGCCTGCTGGTCGCCGTGGGCGACCCGGGCGACGAGCTCTTGAAGATCGGGTCCCGGCACGGTCCGGGCCCCGATGTGCACGACTTCCTTCACGCAGCGGTCCTCCAAGGAACAGGCATACGACGCTGGCTACTCCTGTGATGCGGAGCCGAGGGCGGTGGCGGATTGGTCCGGTCCCTGCCGAACCGGGTTCCCCCGGGCGTCACTGCTGGGGCGCGGCAGGCGGTGTGCGGCAAGCTCTTGCGTGTGGCCGACCAATCCGGACGCGCGGCCGGGACGGATTCCTGAGCATGGACGACGTTACACAGCAGCCGCTCCGCGGGTTCAGACGCTTCTCGCTCGGCGCCCTCGCCGGCCTGCTCGCCGCATACGCCGCGATCGCGGTCGCCGAGCTGGTCTCCGCCGCCGTACGGCCCGAGGCGGGCCCCGTCATCGCGGTCGGCGGCGCGGCGATCGACCGCACACCGGCCCCGGTCAAGGACTGGGCCATCCGCCACTTCGGCACCAACGACAAGCTCGTCCTGCAACTAGGCATTCTCGGCGTACTCGGTGTGCTCGCGCTGGTCCTGGGCGTGCTCGCCGCCCGGTGGCGGCTGACCGGTTCGATCGGCGTCCTGGCGTTCGGCCTCGTCGGCGCGCTCGCGGCGGTCGGCCGCCCCGACTCCATCAGCCTTGCCGACGCCCTGCCTTCGGGTGTCGGGGCCTTGGCCGGGGCGGCT
Organism: Streptomyces sp. NPDC005863; assembly: GCF_042871345.1. NCBI lineage: Bacteria > Bacillati > Actinomycetota > Actinomycetes > Kitasatosporales > Streptomycetaceae > Streptomyces > Streptomyces sp. NPDC005863. The sequence goes on from NZ_JBIAII010000004.1 coordinate 309,608, forward strand.
CTTCTGTACTGGCTGGCCGGGCGACTCGACCCGGTGCAGGGGCGGGCCGGGACGGCGCAGGCTGTCGACTCCGGGCAATCTTGGGACCGCCGCCGGTTCATCCTCGCGGCCACCGCGGCGGCCGCCGCCTCGACCGGCGCCGGACTGGCGGGCCGGGCGCTCAACGGCGTACAGGGAAAGGACGCGGTCGCGTCACGCAATGTCGTGCGGCTGCCCGCCCCGGCCTCGCGCGCCGCCTCCGTCCCGCGCCATGCCGCCCCGCGGATCGATGGCCTCAGCCCGTTCATGCCCCCCAACGGCGACTTCTACCGTTCGACACCGCCCTGGTCGTCCCCAAGGTCGACGCCACACAATGGGAACTGCGCATCCACGGCAAGGGGGTCGACCCTGAACTGACGCTCTCCTTCGACGACTTGCTCGGCATGCCGCTCATCGAACGGGACATCACCCTGACCTGCGTGTCCAACGAGGTCGTCGGGCCGTACGTCGGCAACGCCCGCTGGATCGGCGTCCGCCTCGCCGACCTCCTGACCCGGTGCGGCGTGCGGCCCCCGGCCAAGGGCGGGTCCGCGGATCAGCTGGTGGCGCGCTCCGTGGACGGCATGACCATCGGCACACCGGTCGACGACGTCATGGACGGCCGGGACGCGATGCTCGCCCTCGGCATGAACGGCCGGCCGCTGCCGTTCGAGCACGGTTTTCCCGTCCGCATGGTCGTCCCCGGTCTCTACGGGTATGTCTCGGCCTGCAAATGGATCCAGGACATCGAACTCACCACGTTCGATTCCTACGACTCCTACTGGGTCAAACGGGACTGGGCCCGCCGCGCACCCATCAAAACCCAGTCGCGCATCGACACCCCCAAGCCGTTCGGATGCCCCAAGGCGGGCACGGTCATGGTCGCCGGCGTGGCCTGGGCCCAGCATCGCGGCATCGACAAGGTCGAGGTACGCGTCGACGACGGGCCGTGGCGGGAGGCCGAGCTGGCCGCCGAGGACACCCGTGACACCTGGCGCCAGTGGTCGTATCCCTGGCAGGCGGAGAAAGGCAGCCACACGCTGACGGTCCGCGCCACGGACCGTACGGGCGAGACCCAGACGGACCGGCGCACCCGCACCATCCCGGACGGCGCGTCCGGCTGGCACTCGGTGGCCGTCACCGTCGAATGATCTCCGGGTGGCCTGCGGGACGCACTCCGCCGCGCCCTCGCGTCCGGCTCTTGGATCCTGGACCAATCCGCGTGCCGGTCCGTTCCGGATTCCGGGTGATGAGGGCAGAGGGCCTTCACGGAACCTGATCGCTGAGGGATTGCCATGCAGACTCGTATCCGCCGTGCAGCCGTCGTTGTCGCCGCCGCCCTGTTGCCCCTGGGCCTGACGGCGTGCTCCGACAGCGACTCCAAGGACAAGGACAAGGCGTCCGACAGCGCATCGGACACCGCGTCCAAGGGATCCGAGGAGGCCGGCCCCTCCAAGGACACGGACAGCATGAACGAGCCGTTCGGCTCGGGCTGTTCGTCCGTGCCCAAGGACGGCAAGGGCAGCTTCGACGGCATGGCCAAGGACCCCGTCGCCACCGCGGCCTCCCACAATCCGGCCCTGTCCACCCTCGTGACGGCCGTGAAGAAGGCCGGCCTCGTCGACACCCTGAACAACGCGCAGGACATCACCGTCTTCGCCCCGACCAACGACGCCTTCGGCAAGATCCCCAAGGCGGACCTCGACAAGGTCCTCAACGACAAGGAGCAGCTCACCAAGATCCTCACGTACCACGTGGTCGGCAAGCGGTTGGCTCCCAAGGATCTGGAGAACGGCTCCTTCCCGACACTGGAGAAGAGCAAGCTCACCACATCCGGGTCCGGCGAGTCCTTCAAGGCCAACGACAATGCCGAGGTCGCCTGCGGCAATGTGAGGACCGCCAACGCCAACGTCTACATCATCGACACCGTGCTCATGCCCAAGAGCTGACACGGGCGGCTACGGCCACGCAAGAGCGAGGAGGAGCCAATGGGTACGGCGCGACGCGTGCGGTTCGACGGGTGGATCGCGGGGCTGGGAACCGCCGCGGGCCTGCGCCTGGTGGTGGGGTACTGGCCGTTGTCCCCGCTGGGCTCCTTCGCCGACGTGATGGTGGAGCGAGCTGACGGGCGGCGGCTGCTCCTGGCGCCGTCCGAGCGCGTGGCGCACTTCGTCGCCGCCACCTACCGGTTCGACGAGATCGTCGTGTGCCCCGTCGCCGTCGCACCCGGACGGGACCAATGGGCCGTGACGGCCGGTCCGCTGCGCGCCACCTTCACGCCCGGACGCTCCACCCCTCTCGGCCGGCTGCTGAGACTGGTGCCGGGCCGCCTTGCGGCACGTCCCGGCTGGGCCACGCTCTGCGACGTCCCCGCCCGTCTGCTGCTGCCCGGGGTGCGGACACGGGGGAGTGCGGGCGAGGGGCGCCGCGAGTGGTACGCGGCCCGGGACCTGCGTACCGTCACGTCGGCACGAGTGGCCTGGGACGGCGAGGACCTGGGCGGCCTGACATCCGTGGAGCCCCCGGTCCGGTTCGGCTTCGGATCCGTCCCTCGCCGGCCGTCCCTGACCCGCGTCGTCACGACGGTTGAGCTTGCGGAGGACGAAGAGGCCAAGTGGCCGCCCCGTCACGGCTGATGGCGGGTGGGGCGGCGGCGCCACGGGACGGCCGCCCCGCGTGGCCGTGGTCGCACGGGGCAGCCCGAGTGGCCCAGTCGTCCGGTGCCTCAGCGGCGCCTCAGCCGAAGACGGCGATGTTGCGGGCGACCCAGTCGGCGAAGGAGTGCGGGGCGCGGCCGACGACGCGTGCCACGTCCGGACTGATGCGCAGTTCGGCGGAGTTCGGGGCGGCGATGATGTCCAGGGTGTCGTCGGCGAGTTCCGGCGGCACGAACCGGGTCATCCCGGCCTTGGCCTCGGCGCGGGTGAGTTCGTGGAACCGCACCGGCGAGCCGAGCGTGGCAGCGATGACGTCCGCCTGCTGACGCGGTGTGATCACCTCGGGCCCGGTCAGCTCGAAGACCTCGCCGGTGTGCCGGTCGTCCCGCAGGCAGGCGGCCGCGACCTCGGCGATGTCCACCGGGTCGACGACCGGAACCCCGACGTCGCCGAAGGGCGCGGCGACCGTCCCGTGTGTGCGGATGGATTCCGCCCAGGCGAGGGCGTTGGAGGCGAAGCCGCCCGGTCGCAGGACGGCCCAGTCCAGGCCGGACTCCCGCAGCGCGTCCTCCACCGCGCGCATCGCGACCCGCGTCGGTCCGAGCGGCCTGGTCGCCACGCCCTGCGAGGACAGCAGGACGACCCGGCGGACCCCGTGGGCCGCGGCCACGTCGATGAGGTCGGCCGGTCTGGTGTGAAGGGCGTGCAGGTCGCCGGAGAGCAGGAGGAACAGTGCCTTCGCCCCGTCCAACGCGGGGATGAGACTGGTGGGTTCGGACAGGTCGGCCATCACCTGTCGCACTCCGTCCGGCACCGCCGCCGCGTTCCGCGAGACCGCCGTCACCTGCTCGCCCGCCTCGGCCAGGGCCTGCGTCAGAGGCCTGCCCACGTTCCCGGTAGCCCCGGTCACCACGATCATGTTGCGCTCCTAGTCCGTTGTGCATTGCGACAGCCGACGCTAGGAGCGGGGACTTACTTTCCGTAAGGACGTACCTATTGGTAAGTCCCGGACCTGGAGGGAGGCGTGCAGCTGACACGGGGCGAGCCATGCACGCGTATGAGGTGTTTCACGCGGACGGACCGGGGCCGAGGGGCCGCCCCGACAGTGACGTTTCTCCGGTGAAGTCACTGCGCCGTGAGGGTGAGGAGGCACGGGGCGTGGGACTCGCGTGCTCGGTTCCGACCGCATGCTGTCCCCGTAACGCCCCACGTCACCGCGCACATGGTTGCCGCACAACTCCAGGAGTTCAGCCCGTGGATCACGGAAACAGATTGCGCGAGCGGATCGCCGAGCCGCACACGACACCCCTGATCGGCGTCTACGACATGTACTCGGCGTCCGTCGCCGCCGGCCACTACGACGGCCTGTTCGTGTCCGGCTTCGGTTTCGCCGCCTCGTACTACGGACTGCCCGACATCGGGTTCATCGCCTGGCCGGACATGGTGGCGTTCGTGCAGCGGTTGCGCGGGGCCTTCCCTCGGCACCATCTGCTCGTGGACATCGACGACGGGTACGCCGATCCCGAAACGGCGTGTCACGTGGTGGAGAGCTTGGAGCGGATCGGCGCCTCCGGGGTCATCCTCGAGGACCAGAAGCGCCCCCGCCGGTGCGGGCACGCGGACGGCAAGCAGATCCTGCCCCTCGACGAGTACCTGGCCAAACTGGACATGGTGCTGCGGACCCGCAAGGACATGGTCGTGGTGGCCCGCACGGACGCCACCGACCCGGAGGACATCATCGAACGCGCGGGGCGCCTCGCCACCACCGACGCGGACGTGGTCCTGGTGGACGGGGTGCGCGACGTGGAGTGGATCCACCGGATCCGCGAGGTGGTCGACGGCAAGCCGCTGCTCTTCAACCAGATCGCCGGAGGCAAGTCCCCGCGTCTTTCGCTCGACGAACTCACGCGGCTCGGCGTGGACGTGGCCATCTACAGCACCCCGTGCCTCTTCGCCGCCCACGAAGCGATGGAGTCCGCCCTCACCGAACTGAAGCGCGCCGACGGCAGGCTGCCGTCCGTCGACGCCGGGCGGGGCATCGGAGTCGCCGCCTCCACCCGCCTGCTGGAACGGAACATCGCCCGCCGCCACCACGAGCGAGCGGGCGACGTACCGCCGGAGCGCGTCGTCACCCGCTAGCCGGCGCGGTGGGGTGCGCGCCGTGCCGGAGGCTGCCGCGCGCCCCGGCCGTCGCGGAACTCAGGGTGCGATGGGCAGCTGGCGCTTGTGCTCGGTCAGGCGATAGCGGCTGGTGATGGAGTCGTAGGCCCGCTCGCTCACCGGCTTGCCCTCCAGGAAGTCGTCGATCTCGTCGTACGTCACCCCGAGGGCGGCCTCGTCGGTCTTGCCGGGATCCAGCGTCTCCAGATCCGCCGTCGGGACCTTCCCCACCAGCGCGGCAGGCGCGCCCAGCGCTTCGGCCAGTGCCCGCACCCGCCGCTTGGTCAGCCCCGTCAGCGGTACGACGTCCGCCGCGCCGTCCCCGTACTTGGTGAAGAAGCCGGAGACCGCTTCCGCCGCCTGGTCCGTGCCCACCACGAGCCCGTCGTGCGCGCCCGCGACCGCGTACTGCGCGATCATCCGCTGCCGGGCCTTGATGTTGCCCTGCACGAAGTCCTGGTGGCGCTCGTCCCGGAAGACGACCCCGCCGTTCACCGCGGCCTCCAGGGCGGCATCGCTCGCCGGCCGTACGTCGACCGTCAGGACCCGGTCGGCGCGGATGAACTCCAGGGCCAGCTGGGCATCGTGTTCGTCCGCCTGGACCCCGTACGGCAGCCGCATGGCGTAGAAGGTCGCGTCGTGCCCGGCGGCCCGGACCCGCTCCACCGCCAGCTGGCAGAGCCGGCCCGCGGTCGTCGAGTCCACGCCGCCGCTGATGCCGAGGACGAGGGCGCGCAGTCCCGTGGAGGTCAGCTTCTCGGCCAGGAAGGCGACCCTGCGCTCGATCTCCGGCTCCACGTCGAAACTCGCGGACACCTGGAGGTCCCGTGCGATCTCCTGCTGCAGGGTGATGGACGCCGGATCGGTCACGGCTGCTCCTCGTCGTCAGTGCTGGTGAATAAGGGGGTCTGGCCCGGCTACCCAGTGGAGGGAGGGCCGGCACCTGCGTCGCCGACTCTATGCCGCGCCTGCTCCGGCCTTGAGGGGGGCGTCTGACGACGGTACGACAACGCGCCGCCGTCCTGCGCCGTTGACCAGGGCTTCCCCACGTGTCCGCACGGCGGACAGTTCCGCCCGCCGCGGGTGGGGCTCGGCATACTGCCCCTTCTTGATCAGCGTCCCGAACCGACCAGCGACGGCACCGACACGGTGCCGTAGGAGGAGTGAGTCATGGCCGCCAGCTTCAGAACCGTCATCGAGGTGGACCCGGCGTACCGGGAGCAGGCCCAGGAGATCGACCAGGTGTTCCAGGCGGCGATCGCCCCGGCGACGGTCGGCTACGACTTCGGCCACATCCGCGAAGCCGTCGCCGCCATTCCCGGTGGGGACATCGTGAAGCTGGTCCACGGCTGGGGTCTCCAGGAGACCGCTCCGGTCGGGGTCATGGCGATCTCCTTGCAGGAGGCGGTGCGCCAGGCGCTGCCGGACGCGCTGGTGGGCGCCGCGTTCTGGGAGGCCATCGAGCGGGAACTCGTGGGCGCGTTCACCGGCCTCGATGGCCAGGAGGGCAAGCCGGGCCTCGCCTTTTACGAGCAGGACCCGGGCCGCACCAGCTACTACCGGGACCTGTTTTTCGCCCTCCAGGGGGAGGAGACGGGCGAGCACATGTACGCGATCGCCTTCTGCATCGATGTGAGCGTCGCGCTGGACAAGGCGGACGTCGGGGTGCTGAAGGCGTCCGACGTCGCCCAGTACGCGATCAGGCTCAACGCGATCGTGGTCCGGCAGGAGTTGCGGCTCGCGGCCTGAGCCGGACACCGGTCCCTTCGGGGTGGCCGGCAGAGGCCGTGGCGCCCGTCCCTACTCCCCGCTCTCGCGGGAGAGCAGGTGCAGGGCGCGCAGTGAGGCCTCCAGGGCGAAGCGGTGGTCGGGGTCGGTGAGGCGGTCGCCCAGCAGGACGTCCAGGTTCCGCAGGCGATAGCGGACGGTCTGGGCGTGCACGCCCAGCATCTCGCCGACCTGCTCCGCCGGTGCCCGCGTGGAGACGTGTACCCGCAGGGTCTCCACGAGCCGGTCGCGGCGGTTGGCCGGAAGGTGGTCGATCGGGGCCAGCTCGCCGGCCGCGAGGTGGGCCACCAGGGCCGGGTCCGACAGCAGCCACAGTGTCACCAGGTGGTCGTCGCAGCGGACCACGGGAGCGTCGGCCACCACGCCCTCGTCGATCAGCTGGAGCGTGCGGCGCGCCCAGCGGATGGAGTCGGCTGCCTGGGCCGGCGGCACGGTCGGCCCCAGGACGGCACGCCCGCCCGCCAGCGCGGCGTCCAGCATCGCCAGGCGCTCCGGGGTGAAGTTTCCGGGCACCAGCAGATGCGGCTGCGGGATGTCCAGGTCGACGAGGACGTCGTCGGCCAGCGCCGCCTCCAGGTGCCGGGGGACCGGTGTGCGCAGGGCGACCATGGTGACGTGGGTGGGCAGTTGCCAGGCGGCGGCCTCGCAGAGCGCGGTGAGCGCCTGGGGCAGCGGGGGAGCGGCCAGGATGAGGTGGAGCAGCCGCCGGCGCCGCGCCGGAACCTCGGAGAAGGCGCGTGACTGCACCTCGACGTAGCCCTCGCGGGAGATCTGCTCCAGCTCGTCGACGTAGGCGAACAGGGCGTCGGCGAAGGCGAGGATCAGGGTGGGGGAGAGCCGGTACTGGCGGCCCACCGCCTTGACGCGGCGCAGCGCGATGCGGGCGCCGAGCCGGTACGCGCCCCGGAGGGTCTCCAGGGCGCGTCCCTCGTAGGCCTCCACGCGGCCGAACTTGCGCAGCAGTTCGTCGCGGAGCGCGGCGTTCTTGCCGGGTTCGGCGACGCGGTCCACGAAGGCGGACAGGGCCTGCTCGACGCCCTGCCGGATGGGCTCGGCGTTGGGGCCGTTGAGCAGCCGCCCGTACACCGGGTAGGCCCGGGTGACCTCGGCGCCGATCTCCTTCATGAGGCCGGGTAACTCCGGTCTCATGAAGGCGGCGAACTCCTTGGGGAGGGGTTCCAGCGGTTCACCGACCTCAGGTGGTCGCGTGGATGAGGGCATGAGTGCCGTCCCTTGCTCTTCGGTGCCCATGGCGCACCGGTCGTGTGCTTCGGCACGCCAACGGGGAGGCACACGACCGGACTTGAGGTGACGCATGTCTGGGCTGTTGAAGCTAGGTCAACTTTCATGGGACGTACACAGTCCGTGCACATTTCGGCGCGGTGGGACGTGGTGGCGCTGCTGGGACGGCTGGGAACCGCCGTCGCGCGGCCATTAATCGACGGCGGCGTGCGCGTCTGATCGACGGTGGACTGCGCCTCGCGCGACCGGGTCCGTCAGCCGACGGCGGAGTGCCAGTTCTGCGCGAGGCGCTTGCCCGCGTCGGGGGCGAAGGTGCCGGGGGCGGTCAGGCCGGCCAGGTACGTCTGGGTGTCGTTGAGCGTCAGGCTGTTGTTCCCGGTGGCGGAGGGCAGCCCGGTCTTGGCGTTGACCGCCGCGTCGATCAGACCGAACAGGCCGAGCCCGCAGCCGCCGGCCCCCGGCACGGCGAAGGTGCTGTCGTTCTGGGTGGCCTTGGTGAGGTCGATCCGGCTCATCTCGCCCTCGTCGTCGGCCGTGCCGTCACCACGGAAGAACGACATGCCGAACTCGGGGAACTGCAGGTTCTTCGGGCGCAGTACGACGGGCTTGGCGGCCGTGCCGATGTAGCACTTGCCGCCGAGGAACGGGTTCTGCAGATGGATGCGGACGGGTATGGCGACGATGGGCTTGTCGGTGACGATGCCGGCCGTCTGGTCGAAGTCGTACGGGGCGCCGACGGACTCCACCGTCGCGGTGATCTTGTTGAGCGAGCTGTTGTCGAGCTGCTTGCAGATGTCGGTGATCGCGGGGATGTTGCTCGGGCACATCAGTCCCAGCAGTCCGCCGGGAACGGTCGCGGAGTCGGCGATGAGGGCGCCGCCGGAGGGGGCCACGACGGAGCTGGTCCCGTCCGCGTTCTGGACGACCCCCATCTGGAGGTTGGTCCGGCCGGTGGGGACCGTGGTCTTGCCCAGTTTGATGGAGCCGCTCAGCGAGCTGGAGACCACGCACTGCGGGGTCTTGGCCAGGCCGTCCGCGGCCAGCATCGCCGGAGCGTCCACGGGACAGCGGGTGAAGGGGGCCCATCCGCCGTTCGGCGCGGGAGCGGCCGCGGTGGCGGTGCCGATGGAGGCGAGGACGCCGAGCGCGGTGCCTAGGACGGTGGCGGTGGTGGCGACTCTGGCGCCGAGGGAGAACCGCATCATGTGGCCTTCCGGGTCGGGGGAGTTGGGGGTGGCGGAGACGGGGGCGCGCGGGGGAGGGGGTCAGCGTTCGGCGACGGGCACCTTGCGGGGCTGGGCGTCGTCGGTGCACTCGTCGGGGTTGAGCTCGTCGGCCGAGACGAAGCAGGTCTGCCCCTGGATCTGCTTGACGTAGTTGTCGGGGCCGGAGACCGAGGCCGTGAGCAGACGGTCGAGGTTCTCGCCGTCGGCGGTGGCGCAGCCCGTGAAGGCGGGGATGGAGACCTTGCCGGTCAGCGGGCCGCCGGACAGCAGGAGATAGCCGGTCGCAGGCTCGCCGGTGACCTGTTCGCCCCGGCCGTGCAGGACCAGGTGGTCGCCGGGGTGCTTCGCCGGTTCCGGGTCCGGGGAGGCGAGGGACGTCTTGGTGCGGCACTTCTTCCCGACGTCCAGCGGGGTGCCGTTGACCTTCAGGGACGTCACCCGGAGCACGAGCGGCGCGCGGACGTAGGTGTCCGTGCTGGTGAACATGAAGTCGGTGGTGCCGTGCGAGTCGATGGTCATCGGACCCGTCTGCTCCAGCACCATCGTGGCCGTGGTGGGGGTGAAGTCGAACGTCAGGAAGGTGGCCTCGAAGGGCGGGGTCTGCTGACGCTGTCGGTAGTAGAGGTCGGCGGTGGAGCTCTGGCTGATGGTGGCGCCGGTGCCGTCCGGGAAGAACACGAACTCGGGCTCGCCCTGGGTGATGAGCGTGCAGAACGGCGGGATCAACGCGGCGCCGTCGAGCTTGTTCACGTTGGAGTAGCCGGTGATGTAGGCGTTCAGCGACATCGGCCCTGCCGGGTGCTTCTCGTCGTACTTGCAGGTCGGCGCGGCGCGGTCGGCGGTGCCACCGCCGGGACCGGGCTCGGCGACCTTCGGGGCGCGCCGGCCCTGCCGGTCCGCCGGGTCCTTGTCCTGCTGTCCCGGTGTGCCCGAGGCGGTGGGCGCACCGGAGGGCGGCCCGGACGGCGATCCGCTCGGGGTGTCCGTGGACCCGTCCTCGTCCGTGCCGACCAGGACCGCGCCCAGCCGGCCCCCGTCCGGGGCCCCGTCGGCGAGGGTGCAGTCGACGGTGACCGTGGCGGGGTCGGTGGCGCCGCCGTCCGCGGTGGTCAGGGCGAGGTCGAGGGCGAAGTCGCCTGCCCTCATGGTGAGTTCACCCGTGCTCTGCCCGGTCACCGAGGGGACGTCGCCCGTGGCGGTCAGGGTCAGCGGCCCGGTCGACGGCAGGGCCGTGGGTTCGGTGTCGGCGCGCCAGGTCGCCTCGGCCGTGGCCTCGCCCTGGGTGATGCCGACGCCGAGCCGGGATGCCGCACGGACACCGGCCGCGTCCAGCGCGGCGAGATCCGCCACGGCGGGCTCCGGCAGTTCGACGGTCGTGGTCACGTCCTCGGGTTCGATCGGCTCGCCGACCGCCACCCGTTCGGGGAGGGCCGCCGAGATCCGTACCGTCGCGGAGTGCTTCCCGGAGGGGAACAGGCATACGTAGGGCAGGTCGGTGTCGACCTTCTGCGTGCCGGACGCCCCGGCCGCCGCGGGCACGGTGGCGGCCAGCACGACGAACGCGGCGATCGCCGCGCCCCTGGCGCGGCTGCGGCCCGTCCGTCGGACGGCGGTGCGGGGGCCTGTCATCTGTCACTCCGCTCGGGTTGTCCCACCTCCGGCCGGCCGACGGCCGCCGCGGCGCGCGGGCGGCCCGCACGTCCGGCCGGGAGCACCGGCCGGACGTGCGGCGAGCCCTGCGCTGCTTACGGGTTGGAACCGACGATCTTCGGGATGGTGCTCGATCCCGTGACCTTCACCGCGTACTTGCCCTTGAAGGTGGGCTTGGTGGAGGTGGTGACCACGCTGCCGCAGCCGGAGGCCGAGGTAACGGCCAAGTCGCCGGTGACGCTGGTGACCGCGAGGATGCCGGTGGAGTTGGTGTAGGTGCCGGTGGCCTTGCCCTGCACGGTGAACACGCAGGCGCCGGCGGTCACCTTGGCCTTGACGTTGCCGACGTGGCCCTTGGTCACACCGGTAGAGGCGGTGTAGTCCTCGGCGACGACGGTCCAGGGGGTGGTCGCGATGGTCGTGACGTTGCCCAGGACGCTGGTGCACGGCGAGGAACTCGTACCGAAGTTGATGGCGTTGATGTTGCCCACCGTCGCCGGGTTGCCGGTGGCGCTGGCCATGGTGCCGGAGGCGCTGGACGTCGTACACGTCATGGGGATGTTGGCGGTCAGCACGATGTTCCCGCTGTTGGCCGCCGAGAAGTTGGCCGGCGACGGCGTGACGGTCCAGACCGTGGAGGGCACGGCCGAGGCGGGGGCGACGGCGATGACGAAGGCGGCGGCGCCCGTGCCCGCCACGGCGGAGATTCTTGCCAAAGACTTCTTCATGATGTGGGGACTCCCTTGTGGATTGACCGGCAGAGGGGGACCGCGCCCGTACGTGTGGAGCGGAGGACGCGCCCGTATCCGTGGAGCGGAAGAGCGGACGGTCCGCGGCTCGGAAATCCTCGACCGCGACCACGACGTTACTTGCGGGAAACTTAGCCGAACAATGGCATGGCCCATGATTCTTTCGGGAAGCTGAAATGCCTGTTCCCCAGGTGAGCAGTCCGCGGCTCCGCTTAGTCATCCGCTGCTAAAAATACCGCAGTCGGGCCGCCGAGGGGCACCCAGGAACAGGCCGCATATCGCCTCCAGGAGGTCCCTGGGGGCCGCATTGCTCACCGAGTGACAAACGGAATACGAATGTTTGTCACCGCGGTGACAAAGAGGCCGGGGCTGAACTCAAACCTTCGGGGAATTCCGATCCTTCTCTTGCCCGCTCAGGTTACTCGGTCGTAGCGTGCCGGACACATCGCTGATCTCCTAGTGGCGGGCCCCCACGCCCCCATCGAGGAGGCGTGACGGATGGTTCGCTTCCCGCTCCGCCCTCACCCGCCTTGGAGGTGATATGGGAATAGAAGTGGTGGTCGAGGGTCTTACCAAATCCTTCGGCACGCAGAAGATCTGGCAGGACGTGAGCCTCACCCTGCCGGCCGGAGAGGTGAGCGTCATGCTCGGTCCTTCCGGAACCGGAAAGACCGTATTTCTGAAGTCGCTCATCGGTTTGCTGAAGCCGGAGCGCGGCCGTGTCCTCATCGAAGGCGTCGACATGGCGAACAGTCCCGAACGGGATATCTACGAGACGCGCAAAAAGTTCGGGCTCATGTTCCAGGACGGTGCTCTTTTCGGCTCCATGTCCCTCTTCGACAACATCGCCTTTCCGTTGCGCGAGCACACCAGGAAGAAGGAGTCGGAGATCCGGCGCATCGTCATGGAGCGGATCGACGTCGTCGGACTGCTCGGCGCCGAGGGCAAACTGCCGGGGGAGATCAGCGGCGGCATGCGCAAGCGGGCCGGGCTCGCCCGCGCGCTCGTGCTCGACCCGCAGATCATCCTGTGCGACGAACCCGACTCCGGACTCGACCCCGTCCGCACCGCCTACCTCTCCCAGCTGCTGATCGATCTGAACGCGCAGATCGACGCGACGATGCTGATCGTCACCCACAACCTAGACATCGCCGCCACCGTCCCCGACAACATGGGCATGCTCTTCCGGCGCGAACTGGTCACCTTCGGGCCGCGCGAAGTGCTCCTCACCAGCGAGGAACCGGTCGTCGCGCAGTTCCTGTCCGGTCGCCGCGAGGGCCCGATCGGGATGTCGGAGGAGAAGGACGCGGCCACCCTCGCCGCGGAGGCCGCGGGAGCGCGGGGCGCCGACGGTCCGCGGGAGATCATTCCGCAGCTTGAGCCGTCCCCCGGACTTCCGCCGCGCCGCGCCGTCGACCGCCGCCGGGAGCGGGTGCTCGGCATGCTCGACCGGCTGCCGCCCGCCGCGCGTACCGCCATCGAGCGCACCTATGCAGCCGGCGCTCCCGGCGCACGCGACACCCGCGGCGTTCCCGGCACGCCTGGTGCGTCCGGCGCCCACGGCGCCACCGCGGCGACCCTCCCGATGCCGGCCACCGGGAGCGGCGCATGATCGCCGGTGGCCTGCGGCAGACCGGCCGGCTCTTCGCGCTCGCCGCCGAGGTGGCCCGCGCGATCTTCCGACGGCCCTTCCAGTTCCGTGAGTTCGTGGAGCAGTTCTGGTTCATCGCCAGTGTCACGCTGCTGCCCGCGGCCCTGGTCTCGATCCCGTTCGGCGCGGTGATCGCCCTCCAAGTCGGCTCGCTCACCCAGCAGTTGGGCGCCCAGTCCTTCACCGGAGGCGCCAGCGTGCTGGCCGTCGTGCAGCAGGCGAGCCCGCTGATCGTGGCCCTGCTGATCGCGGGCGCGGCCGGCTCCGCCATCTGCGCCGACCTCGGCTCGCGCACCATCCGCGAGGAGCTGGACGCGATGGAGGTCATGGGCGTCTCACCGGTGCAACGCCTCGTGGTGCCCCGCGTCCTGGCCACCATGGGCGTCGCGGTCCTGCTCAACGGCCTGGTCTCGGTGGTCGGCATCCTCGGGGGCTACGCCTTCAACGTCTACCTCCAGGACGGCACCCCGGGCGCCTACCTCTCCAGCTTCTCCGCCCTCGCCCAGCTCTCCGACCTGTACATCAGTGAACTCAAGGCGCTGGTCTTCGGGTTCATCGCGGGCGTCGTCGCCGCCTACCGGGGGCTGAACCCGCGCGGAGGCCCCAAGGGCGTCGGCGATGCCGTCAACCAGTCCGTCGTCATCACCTTCATGCTGCTCTTCTTCGTCAACATGGTGATGACGGGCGTCTACCTCCAACTCGTACCGCCGAAGGGAGGCTGACGTCCGTGGCTGCCCCGCTCGCCTGGCTCGACCGCTCCGGCGACCAACTCCTCTTCTACGTACGGTCCCTGCTCTGGATCCCGCGCACCCTGCACCGCTACCTCAGAGAGGTGCAGCGCCTGCTCGCCGAGGTCGCCTTCGGCACCGGTGGCCTCGGGGTCATCGGCGGCACCATCGGCGTGATGATCGCGATGACCCTGTTCACCGGGACCGTCGTGGGCCTCCAGGGGTACGCGGCCCTCGACCAGATCGGCACCGCGGCCTTCACCGGGTTCGTCTCCGCGTACTTCAACACCCGCGAGATCGCCCCGCTCGTCGCCGGACTCGCCCTCTCCGCGACCGTCGGCGCAGGCTTCACCGCCCAGCTGGGCGCCATGCGCATCAACGAGGAGGTCGACGCCCTCGAAGGCATGGGCATCCGCTCCCTGCCCTACCTGGTCACCACCCGCATCATCGCCGGCGTCGTCGCCATCATCCCGCTGTACGCGATCGGGCTGCTCTCCTCCTTTCTGGCCTCCCGCTACGTCACGGTCCTCTTCAACGGCCAGTCCCGGGGCACCTACGACCACTACTTCAACCTGTTCCTCTCACCCACGGACGTGCTGCTCTCCGTCCTGAAGGTGCTGATCTTCAGCGTGATGGTGATCGTCGCCCACTGCTACTACGGCTACCGCGCCTCCGGCGGCCCGGCGGGCGTCGGCGTCGCCGTCGGCAAGTCGGTGCGCAACGCCATCGTGCTGATCAGCGTCACCGACTTCTTCCTCTCGCTGGCCCTGTGGGGCGCCACCACGACCGTGAAGGTGGCGGGCTGACATGAGCGGTGCACTGGGCGCGACGGTGCGCCGCCGGCTCGCCGGCGTGGTCTTCCTGGTGGTCCCCGCCCTGCTGGTGTGGCTCGCGATCGCCGTCTACGACAAGCAGTTCACCGACTCCGACCCGGTGGTCGTGGAGACCGGCAGCGTCGGCAACGAGATGCACCGGGGCGCCGAGGTGAAGCTGCGCGGCGTCGTCGTCGGCGAGGTCCGCGAGATCGACGCCACCGACGACGGCGCCCGGCTCACCCTCGCCCTGCGCCCCGGCAGCCTCGCCCGCATACCGGCCGACGTACGCGCCCAGATGCTGCCGACCACCCTGTTCGGCGAACGGTTCGTCGCCCTCGTACCGCCGAGGTCGCCCGCAGCCCGGACGCTGGAGGCCGGCGCCGTCATCCCGCAGGACCGTTCCGCGAGCGCCGTCGAACTCCAACAGGTGCTCGACAACGTGCTGCCCACGCTCACCGCCGTCCAGCCGCAGAAGCTCTCCGCCACCCTCTCCGCAGTCTCCCGGGCGCTGGAGGGGCGCGGCGACCGGCTCGGTGAGACCCTCGCCGTCCTCGACTCCCACCTGCGCAAGTTCAACCCCCAACTGCCCACGCTCAACCGGGACCTGAAAGAGCTCGTGAAGGTCAGCCACGTCTACGCCGACGCCGCCCCCGACATCCTGACGGCCCTCACCGACTTCACCACCACCACCAAGACCCTGGCGGAGAAGGAGAGCGAACTGTCCGGTGCGCTCGGCGCCACCACCACGACGGCCGAGGACATGACCGCCTTCCTGCGGCAGAACGAGGACAACATCATCCGGCTCTCCGCCTCGTCGCGGCCCACCCTGGAACTGCTCGCCGAATACTCCTCGGCCTTCCCCTGCACCCTGCGCACCCTCGCCGACTTCGTCCCCGCCATGGACAAGGCGCTGGGCAAGGGCACGGACCGGCCCGGCCTGCGCGTCGACGTCACCACCGTGCCCTCCCGCGGCGCCTACCGGCCCGGCCGCGACACCCCCTCCTACGGTGCCGGCGGCGGCCCGCGCTGCTATCCCGTGCCCTACCTCGGCGTCACCGCGAAACCCGCCGCACAGGCCTCCGCGGCAGCCGAGCAGGACCTCGGCCCGGCCAACTCCCCCCAGGAGAACGACCTCGTCAACGAACTCCTCGCCCCCGCCACCGGCAAGGCCCCCACCTCCCTGCCCGAGTGGAGCAGCCTCCTCGCGGGCCCGGCGCTGCGCGGCACGGAGGTGACCCTGCGATGACCGCCCCGAGCACCTCTCACACCCGGCGCCGCCCGCTGACCGGCCCGGTGCTGAAGTCCCTCGTCTTCCTCGTCGTCACCGCGCTGGCCACGGCCGTCCTCGGGCTGAGCGTCTCCGGCACCGGCGTCGGCGACGACAGCCTCTCGTACAAGGCGCTGTTCACCGACGCCACCGGCGTCATCGACGGCGACAGCGTACGGATCTCCGGGGTCGAGGTCGGCGAGGTCACCGACGTCCGCGTCGTCGACCGGCGCACCGCCCAGGTCACCTTCACCGTCCGCGACGACCGGTCCCTGCCCACCTCGACCACCGCCGCCGTGAAGTACCTCAACATGGTCGGACAGCGCTACATCGCCCTGGACCGGGGCAGCGGCGACATCGGCGGCGCCCTCGACGCCGGTGACACCATCCCGCTCGACCGGACCGTCCCCGCGCTCGACCTGACCCTGCTCTTCAACGGTTTCAAGCCGCTCTTCGAGGGCCTCTCCCCGAAGGACGTCAACGAACTCGCCGGCTCCATCGTGCAGATCCTCCAGGGCGAGGGCGGCACCGTCGACGGTCTCATCCGGCACATCGGCTCCGTCAGCACGACGGTCGCCGCCAAGGACAAGGTGATCGGCCAGGTGGTGAAGAACCTCAACACGATCCTGGCCACCCTCAACGAACGCGAGGCTGGCTTCGACGACCTGGTGGACACCCTCGAGAAACTCGTCAGCGGGTTCAACGCCGACCGCAAGCCGTTGGGCAAGGCCGTCACGGCCATGGGCGACCTGACCACCGTGACCGCCGACCTCCTCGACGAGGGGCGCGCGCCCCTGAAGAAGGACATCCGCGAACTGGGCCGCCTCTCGGGCAACCTCGGCGACGCCACCCCGCAGATCGAGGAGTTCCTCGACCGGACCCCCGGCAAGCTGACCGCCCTGGGCCGGCTGTCGTCCTACGGCTCCTGGTTCAACCTCTACCTCTGCGAGGCCCGGGTGGACGGCGTGACCACCTCCACCGGCGCGAAGCCGCCGACCGGCATCGCGGTCACCGAAGCGAGGTGCGGCGCATGACGCTGCTGCAGCGGCCCCAGCGCCCCGCCGCGCCGGCCCCCGCACCCCGGCGCTCCCGTCGGCCGCGACTGAAGCCCGTCAAGGAGCGCAACCCGATCACGGTGGCCCTCGTCGGCCTGCTCCTGCTCGCCCTGCTCACGGTCCTCGCCTACAACGCCGACCAGTTGTCCCTCACCGGCGGCGGCACCGCCTACAGCGCCGACTTCACCGAGGCGGCCGGTCTCGACGAGGGGGACGAGGTGCGCGTCGCCGGCGTCAAGGTCGGCGAGGTCACCGGTGTGGCCCTCGACGGCGACCGGGTGAAGGTCAGCTTCGAGGTGGAGAAGGTCTGGATCGGCGACCGGACCACCGCCGCCATCGCCATCAAGACCCTGCTCGGCGACAAGTACCTGGCCCTCGACCCGCTCGGCACCGGGAAGCAGGACGCGGGCGAGCGCATCCCGCAAAACCGCACCACCTCGCCGTACGACGTCACCCAGGCGTTCCAGGACCTCGGCTCCACCGTCGACGCCATCGACACCCAGCAGCTCGCCAAGAGCTTCGAGACGATCTCGGAGACGTTCGAGAACTCGCCGCGGCACGTCCGCAAGGCCGCCACCGGACTCTCCGACCTGTCCCGCTCCGTCTCCAAGCGCGACCGCGAGCTGTCCGAACTCCTCAAGGGCAGCGCCCGGTTCACCAAGACGCTGAAGGAGAAGAAGTCCAGCTTCGAGACCCTCATCGAGGATTCCGGGCCGCTCCTCGGCGAACTGCAGGACCGCCGCACGGCCATCACCGCCCTGCTGAAGGGGAGCCGCGCCCTCGGCACCGAACTGAGCGGCCTGGTGGACGACAACGAGAAACAGCTCGGCCCCACCCTGAAGGCGCTCGGCCGCGTCACCACCGTCCTGAAGGCCAACAACACCCAGCTGGACCGGACACTCGCCCTCGTCGGCCCCTACTACCGGCTCGTCGGCAACACCCTCGGCAACGGCCACTGGTTCGACAGCTATCTGTGCGGCGTGGTGCCCCGCGACTACCTGCCCGCGCAGTCCCAGCCCAAGAGATCGTGCATGCCGCCCAAGCAGTCGGCGGCGGCGCGGGGGAGTGGTGAGCGATGAGCAAGCGCAGAAAACTCCTCGCGGCCGCGATCGCCCTCGCGGTCGTCGCCGCCGGACTGGTCACGGTGCGGGTCCTGGACTCGTCCGGTACCCGCGTCACCGCCTACTTCGACCGGGCCGTCGGCATCTACGCCGGTTCCGATCTGCGGGTGCTCGGCGTCCGGGTCGGCGAGGTGAAGTCGGTCCGGCCCCAGGGCACGCGGGTGCGGGTCGAGCTGGCGCTGGACGACGGCGTACGCGTACCGAGGTCGGCGCGGGCCCTGGTGGTCGCGCCGAGCGTCGTCTCCGACCGCTACGTCCAGCTCACCCCGGCCTACCGCTCCGGACCGGCCCTCGCCGACGGCGCCGTGCTGTCCGCCTCCCGCAACCGCACCCCCGTCGAGATCGACCAGCTCTACGCCTCGCTCACCGACCTCGGCAAGGCGCTCGGGCCGGACGGGGCCAACTCCGCCGGCGCCCTGTCGGAGCTGCTGAAGACCGGGGCCGCCAACCTCGACGGCAACGGCGAGGACATCGGCAAGAGCATCGAGGAGTTCGGCAAGGCCACCAAGACCCTCGACGGGTCCAGCGACGACTTGTTCGCCACCGTCCGCGGCCTCCAGAGCTTCACCACCATGCTGAAGAAGAAGGACAGCGGCGTACGCACGGCGCAGGAGCGACTGGACACCGTCGTCGGCTACTTCGCCGACAACAAGGACGACCTCGCGGGCGCGCTCAAGGAACTCGGCACCGCCCTCGGCCAGGTGAAGACCTTCATCAAGGACAACCGGGGCGAGCTGAAGAAGAACGTCGAACGGCTCGTCCCGATCACCCGGACCCTGGTCCGGCAGCGCACGGCGCTGGCCGAGGCCCTGGACGTCGCCCCGCTCGCCGCGGGCAATCTCGTCGGGGCCTACGACACCGGCCACGGCAGGATCGACGGCCGCGCCAACCTCAATGAGATCAGCATGGGAGGCCCCCTGCTGCCCCTGCCGGCGACCGGCGGCACCACGCCCTCACCCTCACGCACACCCTCGTCTCAGTCCTCGGCGTCGTCCCCGTCCTCGGCTTCGGGGGAGGGGGAGCGGTGAAGCGCGTCGTACGGCGGCGGGCGCTCACCACCTCGGCCGCCACCGGTGCCGGCCTCGGCGGACTCCTCGCCCTCGGCCTCGGCTTCGCGCTGGCCCTCGGCGCGTTCTCCGTGACCGTCCCTCGCTTCGACGGCCTTGAGGACCTGCCCCTGCCGGGCGGCGCCGACCTCGGTCCCCACCCCTACACCGTCACCGCCGAACTCGACGACGCCCTCAGCCTGGTGCCGCACGCGGCGGTCAAGGTCAACGACGTCGCGGTCGGCCGGGTCGACTCCATCCGCCTGGACGGCGACGCGTGGTCGGCCCGCGTCACCATGGAGATCAACGGCGACGTCCGGCTGCCCCGCGACGCCGGCGCCCGGCTGGAACAGTCCAGCCTGCTCGGCGAGAAGTACGTCAGTCTCATCGCGCCGGCCAAGTCGTCCGCCGGGGGCAGGCTCGGTGACGGCGGTGTCATCCCGCTCTCCCGCACGGGCCGCAACACCGAGGTCGAGGAGGTGTTCGGCGCGCTCTCCATGCTGCTCAACGGCGGCGGCGTCAACCAGCTCAAGACGATCACGCGGGAACTCAACAAGGCCCTCGGCGGACGTGAACCCGAGGTGCGCTCCGTACTGAAACGGGTCGAGAAACTCGTGGGCAACCTCGACGACCACCGCGGCGATATCACCGACGCCCTCGACGGCGTCAACCGGCTCGCCACCACCCTCGCCGGCCGCAAGGACGACGTACGCACCGTCCTGTCCGACCTCTCACCCGGCCTGAAGACCCTGGACGAGCAGCGCGGCTCACTGCTGACCATGCTGCGCTCCCTGGACCGGCTGTCCGGTGTCGCCGTCTCCACCGTCGAAGCGAGCAAGGACGACATGGTCGCCGACCTCAAAGCCATCGCCCCCACCCTCAAGGCCCTCGCCGACGCGGGGGGCGACCTGCCCGACTCCCTCCAGGTGTTGCTCACCTATCCGTTCACCGACGAGGTGCTGAACGGCGTCAAGGGCGACTACCTCAACGTGTACCTGCACATGACGGCCGCTCCCGGTACCCAGGTGATCCCGCCCCTGGTGCCGCAGAGCACGCCCTCGCCCACCGCCGCACCCACCGCCCCCACGGGGCAGCGCGAGCGGGGCGCGGCACCCGGAAAGCGGCGACCCGGCACCGGAGTTACGGCTTCCCCCTCGGCGCCGCTACCCCTGCCCTCCGTACCGACACCCACGTCCGTACCGGCACCCGCGTCCGCACCGACACCCGGCGGGGACTCCGGGGACAGGGGTGCGAAGCGATGATCACCCTCGCCGTACGCCTGAAGAACCTGGCCTTCCTCCTGATCGCCGTCCTCGTCCTCGGCTTCCTCGGCATCCGTTACGCGGACCTCGGCCGGTACGTGGGCGTCGCCGACTACTACACCGTCAAGGTCGAACTCGCCCGCACCGGAGGGCTCTTCACCCACTCCGACGTCACCTACCGGGGCGTCTCGGTCGGCAGGGTCGGGCCGATCGACCTCACCGAGGACGGGGTGGTCGCGGAGCTGCGCATCAAGAAGTCCGCCCCCAGCATCCCCTCCGACACCCGGGCCGTGGTGGCCGGACTCTCCGCCGTCGGGGAGCAGTACATCGACCTGCGGCCCGAGAGCGACTCCGGCCCCCACCTCGCCGACGGCGCCCGGATCGAACAGCCGGAGACCGAGGTGCCCGCACCCGTCACCGACGTGCTCAGCAGCGTGAACGATCTCGTCCGGTCCGTGCCGTTGAAGGATCTGCGCACGGTCGTCGACGAGTTCGGCAAGACCTTCGAGGGACACGGCGACGACCTCCAGGTGCTCCTCGACAACGGCAGCGCCTTCATCGAGGCCGCCGACCGCAACCTGCCCTCGACCACCCGCCTGCTCGGCGACGGCGAGACCGTGCTGCGCACCCAGGCCGAGGAGGCGAAGGCCATCCGAGGCTTCGCCGACGGGGCCACGGAGCTCGCCCGCACCCTCAAGGGTTCCGACGCCGACCTGCGCCGCCTCCTGACCGTCACGCCGGACGCGGCCACGCAGGTCAGCGGGGTGCTGCGGGACCTCGACCCGAGTCTGGGCGTCGTCCTCGCCAACCTGCTCACCACCTCCGAGGTCGCCGTCACCCGGCAGCGCGGCATCGAGGAACTCCTCGTGAAGTACCCGGCGGCCGTCTCGGCCGGCGCCACCGCCGTCGACGGAGGAACCATGAAGCTCGGCCTGGCCGTCACCTTCTTCAAGCCCCTTCCCTGCACCGACGGTTACGGCGGCACCCGGTACCGCACCGGCCTGGACCTCGGCACCGCCCCCGCCCTCAACACCGGCGCCTCCTGCACGGCGCCGGCCGCGAGCGGCGTCAACGTACGAGGGTCCGCCCACGCGCCCCGCGGCGGCCCGGTACCGGACCCGGCCAAGCCAGGATCCCTGCCTTCGGGCAGTACGGGCGACACGCGTGTCGCGGGGGATCCGTCGAAGTCCGCCGCGCCCTTGCCGGGTGCGCTGGCCCTGCCGGACACGGGCGGCGCCGGAGCGAGCGGGTTGCCGCAACTGCTCGGCGCGGACGCGGAGGCGGGCCGATGAGGCGGGCGCGCGTCCTCACGGGCTCGGGACTGGCACTGGCGCTGGCGTTCTGCGGCACCGGGGTGTGGACGTACGCACAGGCGCGGGGCGACGACTCCCTCGCGTACGGCCGTGAACGCGACGAGGCGCTGTCCGACGGGCGCGACCGGCTGACCGTCCTCAACACCCTCGACGCCTCGTCCCGGCAGCGGGCGCGGGCGGGCGTCGAGGACTGGCGCGCCGCGTCGACCGGTCCACTGCGGGACGAGCTGGGCAGCACCGCTCCCAGGAAAGGCGCTTCGGCACGGGGCACGGTCACCGAGGCGGCGCTCACCGGCCTCGACACCCGCGCCGGCACGGCCAAGATCGTCGCCACCGTGCGCGTCGAGGTCACGCCCGCCGGAACGAAGAAGCCCACCACGGACCGCAAACGGCTGGAGGCGGTCCTGGTCCGCACCGGCGGGGGCGAGTGGAAGGTGAAGGCACTGAGCGCGGTACCGCTCGCGCGGCCGGCGAAGGAGGACGAGAGCCGATGACACGGCTGCTGCACATCGGACGGTCCCGGGACCCTGCCGCTCGGGACGACGGCGCCGAACGGAGCGGGGAGGACGCGGAGCCCGGCCCCCCGGCGGGCACGAAGTCCGGTACGGAGGACGAGCAGGCCCGCGTCGACTCGGAGGACGAGCCGCCGGCCGGCACCATGGCGGAGGGCCGGAAACCCCGTCCCGACGTCGCGGAGCCCGAGCTCGCCGCCGATGCTGCGGGCGCCCCGCAGGGAGAGTCGTCGGAGAGCGGCGACGGCGTCCGGCGCCGGGGCGGCTTCGTCAGGCGCGTCGTCCCCGCGGTGTGCGCCGCGCTCCTCGTCGTCGTCGGCTCCGGCTTCTTGTACGGCGCGCATCAGTTGAGGTCCACCTCGTCCGCCGAGAACCACGCGCTGACCGACGCCGAGGCGACCACCCGGGTCGCCGGTGACGTCGGCAACGCGCTCGCCCGCGTCTTCTCGTACACGCCGGACGGCCTGGACACCACCGAGCGCGCGGCCCGGTCGCTCCTCGCGGGGCGGGCGGAACGCCAGTACACGGAACTGATGGGCCGGATCCGCGAGGACCTCGCCGCACGGCACATCACCCTGAGCACCCAGGCCGTACGCACCGGAGTGATCGAACTCGACGACGACGGCGCACGGTTGCTGGTCTTCCTCGACCAGATCTCGCACCGCGGCAAGGCCCGCACCACCTCCGCGGCGGCGCAGCTCACGGTGACCGCCCGGTGGGAGGACGACCGGTGGCGCATCGTCGACATCAGGACCCGCTGAGTGGGCGCGGGGAGAAGGGAACGCACATGAGACGTGGGACCAGGGGACCGGCCTGGCTCGGAGCGGCGCCGGTCACGGCCCTCGCCCTCGCACTCGCCCTGATCGCGGGCGGCTTCGCCGCGTGGGCGGGCTGGGGTTGGTACCACGCGGCGCACGACGACACCTCGGGTTACGCGGAGCAGCGCGACGCGGCCCTCGCCGCCGGTGAACAGGCCGTCCAGAACCTCAACACCCTCGACCACCGCGGCATCGGCCGGGGCCTGGACCTCTGGGAGTCCTCCACCACCGGTGAGCTGCACGAGCAACTGGTGTCGGGGCGCGAGAAGTTCACCACCCAGGTGAAGACCGCCAAGACCGTGACCACGGCCAAAGTGCTGTCCGGCGCGCTCACCGAACTCGACACCCGGGCCGGCCGGGCCCGCGTCCTGGTCGCCCTGCGGGTGACGGTGAAGGCGCCCGGCGACGCGAGCACCGACAAGGACAGCCGCATGCTCGGCGAACTGACCCGCACCCACGGCGACTGGAAGCTCAGCGCGCTCGGCCAGGCCCCGGTCGGCGGCACGCCGGCCGGCTGACCGGCCGCAGGAGAGGACGACACACGATGCCGACGACCCGCCACCATCTGAACAACCTCCGCCGCCGCCAGGCCCGTGAGGCCCTGCGCACCCCGGGCGCGTCCGGCGCCGCCCCGTCCCGTGAAGCGGCGAGTACCTCGGCGACGACCGTCGCCGCCCGGCCCCGTGAAGCGGTGCGCACCTCGGCCACGTCCGACGCCACACGGTCCCGTACCGACGTCACCCGGCCCCGCGAAGGCCTGCACACCTCGGCCACGACCAAAAAGGTCGCGCCCGCGCCCGAGGACACCGACCCCCCGCACGAGACACCCCCGCGCGGCCCTGCGCCCCGCCGCACACTCGTAACCCTCTGCACCCTCTGTCTCGTGATCCTTGTCCTAGGCGGTTTCGCCGGCTGGGCGCATGCCCGCGCGGAGGCCCTCCGCGATGCCCCGGCCGCACGCAACACCGCCCTCTCCGACACCGCCCGGACCAGCGAGATCAAGGGCCAGTCGGCGAAGGCCGTCGGCGCCCTCTTCTCGTACGACCACGCCGACCCCCGTGCGCTCGACAAGGCCGCGAAGGAATGGCTGACGGGGCGTGCCGTCGCCCAGCACCGAAACCTGCTCGGCGACATCCGCGAGCGAGCCGGCAAGCAGAAGGCGGTGATCACCACCACGGTCACCGACAGCGCGGTCGAGCGCATCGACGGTGACCGGGCCCGCGTCCTGGTCTACGCCGACCAGAGCAGCGTCAGCACGGCCGGTGACAAGAAGGCCGCCGACGACGGCACGTACGCCGGAGCGATGTTTGCCCTCGATGTCGAGCGGCACGACGGGCGTTGGCTCGTCTCGGCCGTCGACACCTTCAGCCGCTGACCCCTCCACACCCTCGCGCACGCCCCGCCCGCGTCACCACCAGGGAGTGACAGTCCATGCCCGAACACCGCGCCCGACGCCTGCCCGTCCGGACCCGGCGGGGTCTGCGGGCCACCGCCATCGCCGTGACCGCGGTGGCGTTGCTCACCGCCTCCCAGGCCCCCGGATTCCCGCACACGGAGAGCGCCCGTGCGGCCGCCGACGACGCTGCCGCCGCCCCGGCCACGGGCCCCCCGTACTCCGAACTCGCCCCGCCCGACGACGGTTCGTACCACACCGAGCTGCCACCACTGGTCACTGCTGACGCCCCACCGCACAGTGAGAGGGTGACCCAGGAGCGAGCCGCGTCCGGCATTCCGGGGACCGTGCTGCGCGCCTACCGCGCCGCGCAGCGGTCCGTCGGCCGGACGGACCCCGGCTGTGCGCTGCCCTGGGAACTGCTCGCCGCCATCGGCAAGGTGGAGTCCGGGCAGGCGCGCGGCGGCGCGGTCGACCGGCACGGCACGACACTCGGCCGGATCACCGGGCCGGCACTCGACGGCCGGAACTTCGCCCTGGTCCTGGACAGCGACGGCGGCGTCCACGACGGCGACACGGTGTACGACAGAGCGGTGGGACCGATGCAGTTCCTGCCGTCGACCTGGGCACGTTGGGGCGCGGACGGCAACGGGGACGGCCGCGACGACCCCAACAACATCTACGACGCGGCGCTGGCGGCAGGCCATTATCTGTGCGCCGGGGAGCGCGACCTGAGCCGGTCCGCCGACCTCGACCGGGCGGTCCTCAGCTACAACAACTCGCGCGCCTATCTCGAACTGGTCCGCTCCTGGCTGGACTTCTACCGCAGAGGCGTGCACACGGTGCCCGACGGAAAGGGCGTCATCCCGAAGTCTCCCGGCGCGGGCGGCGCCACCCCGGCCACCGGGCCGGTCGACAAGGGCGGTCGTGGGGGAAGCGGCGGCAAGGGGGGTGACGGCGGCATCATCATCGGCCCCGACCCCGACGAGCCCACCCCGTCCTCGTCCCCTTCTCCGTCGAACTCCACGCCGTCCTCGCCATCACCCCGGCCGACGCCGTCCACCCCGGGACCGGACCCCACCCATCCACCGCAGCCGTCCCCGTCCGACTCCGCGACACCGACGCCCACGCCGACCCCGAGCCCATCCACTCCGCAGGACTGCCCCTCCGACTCGGAGAGCCCCGCATCGGGCACCGGCGCGGCACCCACCCCCGACCCGTCCGCTCCGGGAGAGGAGGAGCCCTGCCCCAGCCCGACGGGGTCCGGCACCGACACCTGAGGGGCGGGCAGCGGAGGCTGCTGCCGGGCGGCGGACGAGGTTCAGGCGGCTCGGCTGACGTCCAGCCGTTCGGGCGACTCCTCGAATCCGGCCGCCTGGTAGGTGGCGACGGCGGCAGCGTTCGAGCTCGGGGTGCTGACAAGGGCGCTGGACGCACCCAGTTCTCGCAGCGCCGCCGCGGCGGCGACGCTGACAGCCGTCCCGTAGCCGCGACCGCGATGGTCGGCGTGCACACCCACCGGCTCAAGCAGGCCGGGCTTGCCGGGTCCGGCCGACCAGACCGTCGCCGCGGCCACCGCGTTGTCCCGGTCGTCGTAGCCGATCAGGCAGCGGGCGTCGGCGTAGACCGGCCCGGCCGCGAGGACGTGCCAGACCTCCTCGGTGAACGTCGGGCTGCCGAACGCCGAGCGGTGCACCGCGGTCCGCACCCCCGCCGTCTCCGGACCGGCTATCTCGACCCGCAGGCCGGGGTCCTTCACCGGCTCGGAGAGATCGCGGCGCAACGGCGTCCACGGCTCGTCCAGATTCCAGCCCGCCGCCAAGAGGACCTCGCGGAGCAGGGCGCCGTGGGGGATTTCGAGGCCGACCTTTCCGGGTGGCAGCACCCCGCGGTCCGGATCGTCGAGGTCGGCCAGCAGCCGGCGCGCCAGGGCATCGTCCTGTCGCAGGTCCGGCGCGGTCGTCAGGCGCAGCACATCAGGGCCGTCCAGGAATCCGACGGCGACGATCCGCCCGTCCACGCTCCAGGTGCGGACGGCGGCGGCCAGTCTCTCCCCACCCAGTGCCCAGGCCCAGCCGAGGTCTCCGGGATGGAGTTGCAGCGGCGTTCGGTCGTCCTGCCACTCGCGGAGGGCATCCACGGCGTCGGTCACATCGTCGACGCCAGGCTCGTTCAGAACGATCGTCATGTCCCGCATCCCACACCATCGCGGCGACCGGCCGCACCTGGTTTTGCGCGGTCGGCCGGGCCGGCGGGACACGCAACTGGACGGTACACGTCCCTAGTTGGTCGTGTGGGTGGGGTAGACCTGCACGTCGGTGTAGGCGCCCTTGATGTCCCCGGCGCCCGCGGGCCACTTCAGGGTGACGGTGTGGGTCTCGTTCGGGGGCGTCACCAGGATGTGGGTCGGCGACGTGAGGCTCTCGCCGCTGGTGTCGATGTCGTAGGCGAGGTTGAAGACGGCGGCGTCGCCGGGCTTGAGGGTGGTGACCCGGGGCTGGGCCTGGCCCCGCTCGATCGGGCTGCTGGTGTGGTCGGCGTCCTTGATGTCGACGCCCGCGAAGCCGGTTGCCGAGCAGGTGGTGGAACCCCGGTTGACCATGGTGATGTCGATGCGGCCGGTGTTCTCGTCGGGGGCGGCGTCCCGGGCGTCGATGGCGAGGTTTTGCGTCTTGCAGAACGTGACCTTGCCGCCGGCCTTCTTCGTGCCGCCCGCGGCCGCCTCGGCTGTCAGGTCCTCCCCGGACCCCGACTGCTGGCTGCCCGCCTTGGTGCTGCCCGAGCCCGAGCCGGCCTCCGACTTCGCTTCGCCGTTCGAGGAGGAGTCCGAGGCGGAGGAGCCCTGGGAGGAGGCGTCCGTGCCGGAGTCGTCACCGCCGCAGGCGGTGAGGGAGAGGGCAGCGGCGAGGCTGACGGCGGCGAGAGCGGTGACGCGGGTGTTCTTCATGGCTTCTCCCAGAAGGAATCGTCGTGTGCGGGGGCGGTGGGTGAGGCGGGTGCGGTGCGTGCGGTGCCTGCGGTGCTTGCGGTGCTTGCGGTGCCTGCGGTCGTAACTATTTGTATCCCGCACCGAGTTACAGCCCTTCCTCCACGACGTCTTCGTTCTGTCACAGGCGATGCCCTCATGGCCCTCGCGCTGCCCCTGAGGTCCGACAGGGCGTCACCTTCGGGCGCCCCACCGGGGCGTACGCACCCCGTACGCGCTTCCTGCGCGTTGTGGCGTCAGGACCGCTGCGGGGAGCGAAGTACCAGCAGGGTGATCTCGCTGGGGGCGAAGACGCGGAACGGCGGGCCCCAGAAGCCGGTGCCGCGGCTGGTGTAGAGGAGGGTGCGGGCGCCGTGGCGGCTGAGGCCGGCGAGGGCGGGCTGGTCGATGCGGACGAGGTGGTGGAAGGGCCAGATCTGGCCGCCGTGGGTGTGGCCGGAGAGCTGGAGGTCGACGCCGCCCGCCGCTGCCCGGTCGATGAACTTGGGCTGGTGGGCCAGGAGCAGGACCGGCAGGTCGGGGTCGGCGCCGTGCAGGGCTCCGGCGAGGTGGGCGCGGTGGCCGGCCAGGCCGGACGACTCGGCGGTGACGTCGTCCACGCCGGCGACCACGAGGGTGTCGCCGCCGCGTTCGAGCAGCAGGTGACGGTTGCGCAGCGGCTCCCAGCCCAGCTCGTCCATCAGGTCGACCCAGCCCTGGGCCTGGCTGTAGTACTCGTGGTTTCCGGTGACGTAGACCCGGGCCCGGGTGGCTCGTACGGTGCCGAGCGGTTCGGCCTGGGCGCGGCGGCGTTCGGCTGTGCCGTCGGCGATGTCGCCCGTGTGGCAGACCAGGTCCGCGTCCAGGGTGTTGACCCTCTCGCAGACGCGCGCCGACCAGCGGGCGCGGTCGAGCGGCCCGTAGTGGGTGTCGGTGATGAGGACGACGCGGGTGCCGTCCAATCCGGCGCCCAGGCGCGGGAGGTGTACGTCGACGTTGCGCACCCGTGGAACCCGGTGGGCCTCGGCGTATCCCCAGGCGAGCAGGACGGCGGAGACGCCGAGGACCGCGCAGGTGACGATCCGGGACCGGTTCTGCCCGTCGCCCGCGCCGGCCACGGCCAGGACGACGAGTGGCAGGACGCCGAGCAGGACGGACCAGGTGAACAGCACCCAGCTGGTCCCGAGGAGGATGTCCCCGACGATCGCCGCCCGGTCCTGCTGCCGCCGACCGTGGCCGCGCATCATCGCCAGCGGCATACCGATCAGACCGAGGGCGAACAGGGCGGTGCCGACGAGAGTGACGGGCAGCGGCCAGTGCTGACCTGCGTACAGCAGCACCCAACACGGCACGGTCCACAGGAGGACGGGGGCTATCAAGGGGATGTAGCGCATGAGGACGCGCAGTCGGCTCTGCTGCGTCTCCTGCGTTTCCCGTGTCTCCCGCGCCTCCCGCGTCGATTCGTCCGCGGATCGCGCTTCGCCGGTGTCGGTCACGCTTCCCCTCCTCAAGTCGCCCGACCCCTGCGGCCGGACTGTCGACGCGCGCAATGTATCCGGTGGCCCCAG
The DNA here is from genome assembly GCF_042871345.1 of Streptomyces sp. NPDC005863. Lineage (NCBI taxonomy): Bacteria > Bacillati > Actinomycetota > Actinomycetes > Kitasatosporales > Streptomycetaceae > Streptomyces > Streptomyces sp. NPDC005863. Next base: position 338,612 of record NZ_JBIAII010000004.1, read on the forward strand.
GCGGACGTCCTGCCGGTTCGGGCCGGCGCGCGCGAACCGCTCACCGGGGCATCCCGCTCCGTTTATCGGATTGGTAAAGAACGCCCGCCTCATCTGTTCTCAGCCACCACACAGGCGCAAGGATCCCCCGTACTGATCGAATCTGCTCGAATCGATGTGCGGGAGGCCCCACTTGAGAAGGACCCCAGGGACCAGACGGACGGCGGTGCTCGGTTCTGCGGGTGGCCTCGTCGCGGCGACGCTCATAGCCGGCGCCGTCGCGGCGCCGACGGCGAACGCCGAGGCCGGTGCGGGCAACGGTGTCGCGGCCCGCTCCGGCAAGGACCGTGAGGCCCGCGGTGCCGCGCTCGCCGCCCAGCGCGCGGCGAAGGCCGGCATCGACTGGCGGGACTGCCCCGCCGACTGGGGGCTCGAGAAGCCCATCCAGTGCGGCTGGGTCACCGTCCCGCTGGACTACGCCAAGCCCGACGGCAAGAAGATCAAGCTCGCCGTCGACCGCATCGGCAACACCGGTGACAAGAGCGACCGCCAGGGTGCCCTCCTGTACAACCCGGGCGGCCCCGGCGGCTCGGGCCTGCGCTTCCCGCGCCGGGTGACCACCAAGAGCGAGCTCTGGAAGAAGACCGCGAAGGCCTACGACTTCGTGGGCTTCGAGCCGCGCGGCGTCGGCCACTCCGCGCCCGTGTCCTGTGTGGACCCGCAGGAGTTCGTGAAGGCCCCGAAGCCGGACCCGGTCCCCGACAGCGAGGCCGACAAGCGCGCCCAGCGCAAGCTCGCCGCCGAGTACGCGGATGGCTGCCAGGAGCGCAGCGGTCGCCTCCTCCCGCACATGACGACGCCCAACACCGCCCGTGACCTGGACGTCATCCGCGCCGCACTCGGCGAGAAGAAGCTCAACTACCTCGGTGTCTCCTACGGCACCTACCTGGGCGCCGTCTACAGCACCCTGTTCCCGACCCACATCCGCCGCATGGTCTTCGACTCCGTGGTGGACCCGTCGCGGGACAAGATCTGGTACCAGGTCAACCTCGACCAGGACGTCGCCTTCGAGAAGCGCCTGGCCGACTGGATGAAGTGGGTCGCGAAGAACGACTCCGCCTTCCACCTCGGCACCACCGTCGGCAAGGTCCGCGCCCAGTGGGACAAGCTGCGCGCCACCGCCAAGAAGCAGCCCCTGGACGGGGTGGTCGGTCCGGCCGAGCTCATCGCATACTTCCAGAGCGCGCCGTACTACGACTCCTCGTGGGTCGAGATCGCCACGAACTGGAGCAAGTACGTCGCCGGGGACCCCAAGCCCCTCATCGCGGCGGCGAGCCCCGACCCGAGCGACAAGGCCGGCAACGCCGCCTCGGAGAACAGCAACGCCGTCTACACGGCCGTCGAGTGCGCGGACGCGAAGTGGCCGCGCAACTGGCGGACCTGGGACCGCGACAACTCCCGCATCCACCGGACGAGCCCCTTCATGACCTGGGCCAACGCCTGGATGAACCTGCCCTGTGCGACCTGGTCGAGCAAGCAGCAGACCCCGCTGGAGATCCGCAGCCACAAGGGTCTGCCGAAGACGCTGATCGTGCAGTCCACGCGTGACGCGGCCACCCCGTACACGGGCGCCGTCGAACTGCACAAGCGCCTCAAGGGCTCCCGCATGATCACGGAGAAGGGTGCCGGTTCCCATGGGGTCACCGGACTCGTCAACCCGTGCATCAACGACCGTGTCGACACCTACCTGTTGACCGGCAAGTCGGACGCCTCCGACGTGACCTGCGGCCCGCACGCCACGCCGAAGCCATAAGGAACTGACGCCGCACCGGCCGTCATCGGGTGCACCATCCCGGTGGCGGCCGGTTCCGCGTACGGCCTCAGGCCTTGCGGTCCGCCAGCCAGGCGTCCTCCGCCGCGTAGTCGAAGAGGTCGGTCGACGGGTCGTAGGCCGCGGCCATCGCCGGGAACGCCTCGCGCCAGTCCCGGCCCGCCAGCCGCCGGGTGATCCAGGAGACGGTCTCCTCCAGCGCGTCGTCGTACGTCGTCACCGCGCGGTAGCCGAGTTCGCGCTCCGCGGCGGACATGTCGTAGACCACCGGATGCGCCGTGGACCACGGTGTGACGCCGACGTTCGGACCGGGCGCCGCACCGGGCACCGTCACCGTCTCGCTCCCGAAGCCCATCACGGCGTCGACGGCCGCGCCGATCTCCGCGACCGTGGGCGCGTACGGATCGCCCGCGTTGATCACCCGGGAAGCGGGCTGCGCGGCCGCGAGCCGTACCAGCTCCGCGATGTTGTGGACGCTCACCGGGTGGAAGCGGCTGAGTCCGCCGTACGAGAGCACGCGTGTACGCCGCCCGTCCAGATTCCGTTTCACGAAGTACAGCTCGCGCGGCGCCCGGCCGTGCGGCCCGTGGATCGCGCCGGCCCGCACCATCGTCACCGGCAGCCGCTCGCCCAGCGCGAGCAGTGCACGCTCCAGCTCGACCTTGCGGGTGCTGTAGGTGCCCTCGCCCGGCGCCACCGTGCGCTGTGTCTCCGGAATCGGCACGGGCAGGCGGGGGAAGCCGTCCGCGTCGTCCTGGGTGTCGAAATTGCGGCCCTGCTCGTCCTCGTACACCGTCCCGCTGGAGAGCACCACGGCCGACCCGATCCGGTCGGCGAGGCGGGCGTACTGGCGGGCGTGCGACGCGGTGAACGCCACCATGTCGACCACCAGATCGACGCCGTCGCCGAGCGCTTCGGCGAGCGCCGCGTCATCCTCCCGGTCGAGGCGCACGACCCGGACGTCCTCGGGCCACCCCGCGTCACGACCCGCTCCCCGGGACGCCGCCGTCACCGCCCAGCCGTCCTGGACCAGCGCCCGAACCGTCGCGCGCCCGATCTGCCCCGTCGCACCGATCACCATCGCGTTCTTCATGATCGGACCGTACGTTCCGTGGGGCGGCCCCCGGAACGGCATCTGCTCTCAGCAGAGCCGCACCCCGGTCAGCTCAGCGGCATGCGCGGGAACTTCCGCGGTTCCCCGGCCCTCGCCGCCGCGCGTTCCGCCTCCTCCGCCTTCACGACCGCCGCGTACTTGTCCACGTACTCCTGTCCGGAGAGCCCGAGGATCGCGTACATGATCTCGTCGGTGACGGCCCGCAGCACCGCCTTCTCGTTGTCCATGCCGACGTAACGGGTGAAGTCGAGGGGTTCGCCGAAGCGGATCGTCACGCGCTTCAGCTTCGGGACCTTCCGGCCGGGCGGCTGGGCCTCGAACGTGCCGATCATGGCGCACGGGACCACCGGCACCTGCGCCTTGAGCGCCATCGCCGCGACGCCGACCTTGCCCTTGTACAGCCGTCCGTCGTGCGAGCGGGTGCCCTCCGGATAGATGCCGAGGAGCTCGCCCTTGCGCAGCACGCCGAGCCCCTCACGGATGGCGGCCTGGCCCGCCTCCTTGCCGGAGCGGTCCACCGGGATCTGTCCGGCGCTGCGGAAGAACGCGGCGGTCAGCCGGCCCTTGATGCCGGGACCCGTGAAGTACTCGGCCTTCGCGAGGAAGGTGATCCGGCGCTTGATGATCGCCGGCATCAGGAAGTGGTCGGAGAACGACAGATGGTTGCCCGCGACGATCGCCGCGCCGTGGTCCGGCATGTGCTCCAGTCCCTCGATCCTCGGCCGGAACATCACCCGGAGCAGTGGGCCGAGGATCACGTGCTTGAGCAGTAGGTAGAACATGGCGGCAGCCTTCCCCCTCGTCCCGGTGCCGACGCACAGTAGCCAATCGAGCGCGCGGATGCGAGAGCCCGTTCGGGCCCTTGCGTGCGGCCGTGCGGGGGGCCGATCGGCGCGGCGGCTGGACCGACGGCCCGTACGGGGAGTGCCCTGGCCTCTGCCCGGCGTCCCCGTCACCACGGAACGTCACCGAACCCCCTCCCGGAGGCCAGCATGATCCCGGCCGTCACGAGCCCGGTCCCCGCGAGCGCACGCTCCACCCGCGTCGGCGTGCGCTCGACGCGCCCGTTCGCCGCCCTCGCGGCCGGGACCCTCATCGCGCTCACCGCCGCCGTCCCGGCCCAGGCGGCGGAGGCCGCTCCCGCCCCGAGGCGCGGGCTCTTCCTCACCCTCTCGGGAGACGGGAACACCTGGATCCGCGGCGTACTCCTGGAGTGCGAGCCCGAGCCGTCAGGACACCATCCTGCGGCGGCCGAGGCCTGTGAGGAGATTTTCGAAGCGGACGGGGACTTCGAGGCCCTCCGGGCGGCTCCGCGCGTGTGCACGAAGGAGTTCGAACCGGTCACCGCGACCGCCACCGGCACGTTTCGCGGCCGGAACGTCAGCTGGCACAAGACCTATCCGAACGCCTGCGCCATGGAGAACGAGACCGGTCACGTCTTCCGCTTCTGACGGGCCTCACGGGCATTCACGCCGCCACACAGGCCCACGCGGGGCCGCCTCAGGGCGTCCCGCGCGACAGGACCATCGCCAGCGTGATCAGGCCGACCACCACCCAGCCGAACCACAGCCAGCCGTTGCTTCCGAGGGCCACCGTGTAGGCCGTCACCATGACCAGCCCTCCGATGGTGAACCCACCCATGGTCTTCGTGGAACTGGGCATCGCTCAGCCTCCTCCCGGCGGCCTGCGACGCCCGTGCGCCGAGACCTCGGTCCTCAGACCATCGTCACCCGGAAGGCCCCTCGGGCGCTAGCGTCCGCGAGAGGCCAGTGAGGCCAGATAGGCGTTGTACGCCTCCAGCTCCTTGTCGCCGTCGCGGTCCGCGGCGCGGTCCTTGCGCCGTGCCTCGCGGTCCTCGGACTTGCGCCACTGGAAGAGCAGGGCGACCAGGACCACCACGGACGGGATCTCGCTGAAGGCCCAGGCGATGCCGCCCGCCGCCTCCTGGTCGGCGAGCGCGTCGATGCCCAGCGAGGCGGGCGGGTGCATATAGGTGCCGATCATCGGCTGGGTGGCCATCATCAGCGCGATGCCGAAGAACGCGTGGAAGGGCATCCCGGCGAAGAGCTCCAGCATCCGCATCACGTAGCCGGGGCGGTGCGGCCCGGGGTCGACGCCCATGATCGGCCAGAAGAAGACCAGTCCGACGGCGAGGAAGTGCACCATCATCGCGATGTGGCCCGCCCTGGAGCCCATCAGCGTGTCGAAGATCGGCGTGAAGTACAGCGCGTACAGGCTCGCGATGAACAGCGGGATGGTGAACGCGGGGTGCGTGATGATCTTGATGTACCGGCTGTGCAGCAGCCAGAGCAGCCACTCGCGCGGGCCCTTGCTGCCGCGCGCCGCCACCGGCAGCGCCCGCAGCGCCAGCGTGATCGGCGCCCCGAGCAGCAGCAGGATCGGCGAGAGCATGCTGATCACCATGTGCTGGGACATGTGCACGCTGAACATGACCATGCCGTAGTCGTTGAGCTTGGTGCACATCACGAGCAGCACCGTGAAAATGCCGATCACGAACGCGATCGTGCGGCCGACCGGCCACTTGTCGCCGCGCCGCACGAGCCGGGCCACGCCCCACCCGTACAGGGCGAGGGCCACCAGGCAGCCGATGAGGAAGAAGGGGTCGGCCGAGAGTTCCAGGCCTCGCCCCAGCGTGAACGGCGGCAGATCCATGTTCATGCCGTGCCCGCTGTGATCCATCCAGTGGCTCCTGATTCGTGCGGATTGTGCGACGTGTGTCCGCACCAGACTAGAACCGCCCCCGGCCGCTGACACGACCGGGGGCGAGTAAGGCGAGGGGCGCCGGATCTACAGCACGCACTCCGCTTCCGCGTACCGCTCGTCGGGCACGGTCTTCAGCGTCTCGACGGCCTCGGCAAGCGGCACCATCGTGATGTCCGTGCCGCGCAGCGCCGTCATCCTGCCGAACTCGCCGCGGTGCACGGCCTCCACGGCGTGCCAGCCGAAACGGGTGGCGAGAACGCGGTCGTACGCGGTCGGGGTGCCGCCGCGCTGGACGTGGCCGAGGATGACCGGCCGCGCCTCCTTGCCCAGGCGCTGCTCCAGTTCGAGGGAGAGCTGCCGGGCGATGCCCGCGAACCGCTCGTGGCCGTAGATGTCCTTGGCGCCCACGTCGAACTCCATGGAGCCCTCACGGGGCTTGGCGCCCTCGGCGGCCACCACGATCGCGAACTTCTTGCCCGCCGAGAAGCGTTCACCGACCTTCGCCGCGAGCTCCTCGATGTCGAAGGGGCGCTCCGGGACGACGATGGCGTGCGCACCGGCGGCCATGCCCGAGTGGAGGGCGATCCAGCCGGTGTGCCGCCCCATGACCTCGACGATGAGGACGCGCTGGTGCGACTCGGCGGTGGTCTTCAGCCGGTCCAGCGCCTCGGTCGCCACGCCCACGGCGGTGTCGAAGCCGAAGGTGACGTCGGTGACGGCGATGTCGTTGTCGATCGTCTTGGGCACCCCGACGATGGGAAGACCCGCGTCGGACAGCAGCCGGGCCGCCTTCAGCGTGCCCTCACCGCCGATCGGGATGATCGCGTCGAGGCCGAGGTCGACGACGTGCCCCTTGGCGCGCTCCACGCCGTCCCGCAGATGGGCGGGCTGGACGCGCGAGGAGCCGAGAATCGTTCCGCCGCGGGCGAGGATGCCGCCCACCGCGTCGAGGTCCAGCTTGCGGTAATCGCATTCCAGGAGGCCTTTCCAGCCGTCGTGGAAGCCGATGACCTCGTCGCCGTGGTCCGCCACCGCGCGGTGCACGACGGAACGGATGACGGCGTTCAGGCCGGGGCAGTCGCCGCCGGAGGTCAGCACACCAATGCGCATGGCCCGGAATACCTTTGCAACGTGGGTCGATGACCGGACCACGTCGTCCGGCTGGATCCCCGCCACCCTATAGGCGCCGGGGGGCGGGGCCGCATCAGCCGTCCGAGGGCTGGACGGCCCCGCTCACATGTGCGGGCGGGGCGTCAGGCGGGCTCTACTCCCGCATGTCGCGCGGGCTCTTCTTCCGGGGTTACGCGGGCTGCTGGGCGGCCGCGATGCGCTCGTTGCGCAGCGCCTCGTACCAGCGGTCGTCCGTGGGCGGCAGCGCGTTCACGTCGAGGGCCAGCTTCAGGAGCAGGTCCGCGATGAGCGGGTTGCGGGCGAGGACGGGCCCGTGCATGTACGTACCGAAGACGGTGCCGTTGTACGCGCCCTCGGTGCCGTCGCCCGTGCCGTTGCCCCGGCCGAGCGTGACGCGCGCGAAGGGGCGCGCGGACGGGCCGATGTGCGTGATGCCCTGGTGGTTCTCGAAACCGGTCAGCGGGGGCAGGCCCAGCTGCGGGTCGATGTCGCCGAGGACGTCGCCGACGCACCGGTCGCCCTCGCCGCGGGTGGAGACCACATCGAGCAGGCCGAGGCCCGGCTCGCGCTGGCCGAGGTCGTTGATGAACTCGTTGCCGAGGATCTGGTAGCCGGCGCAGACCGAGAAGACGATCGCGCCGTTGCCGACCGCCCGCTGCAGGCCGCCGTCGCGGCGCAGCCGCTCGGCCGCGAGGCGCTGCGGGCGGTCCTCGCCGCCACCGATCAGGTAGATGTCGCCGGAGGTGGGCACCGGCTGGTCGCTGCGCACGTCGTAGCGCTCGACCTGGAGGCCGCGCTGGTGGGCGCGGCGCTCCACGACCAGGGCGTTGCCCTGGTCTCCGTACGTGCTCAGCAGGTCGGGGTAGACCCACACCAGCCGCAGGCTGTTGTCGCTCATGCTCATTTGTCCCTACGAAGATCTGGAGAGGCCGGGCGGGTCAGTTGCCGACGCGGCGGCGCAGGTCCTGGAACGCGGTGTAGTTCGCGATGGTCTCGATGCGTCCGGGCGGGGCGAGCTGCACGGCCTCGTCGAGGCTCTCGCAGACGCGGAAGTCGAGGTTCGCGACCTCCAGGCGCACCGCGAGGTCCAGCTTGCGGTCGCCGAGCACGAAGATCGGGTGACCGGCCAGGCGCGTGTAGTCGACGTCCCACAGCCAGGAGGTGTCCGTGCCGTCCGCGCCGCGCGCGTTCACCGAGAGGATCACCGGGGTCGGCGGCGGATCGATCAGCGAAAACGTTTCGAGCCAGCCCGCGGGGTTCTTCGCGAGCAGCAGGCGCAGGTCGCGCCCCTGGAACTGCACGACGTCGTAGCGACCGGCGACGGCCTGCACCTGGTACATGCGCTCCAGGGCGACCTGCGGCGGCACGCCGAACACGGCGGCGACGGCCGCGGAGGAGGCGGCGTTGGCCTTGTTCGCCCGGCCCGGCAGCTGCAGGTGGATCGGCCAGGCCGAGCCGTGCGGGTCCAGGACGTGGTCGCCGGAGAGCACCCAGCTGGGCGCCGGACGGCGGAAGCCGCACTCGCCGCAGAACCAGTCGTCCCCGGGGCGCTGCATGACGCCACCGCAGGAGGGGCACGACCAGGCGTCGTCCTTCCACTCCTGGCCCGCGGCCACCCACACCACGTTCGGCGAGGAGGAGGCCGCCCAGACGACCAGCGGGTCGTCGGCGTTGGCGATGACCACGGCCTTGGAACCGGCCAGGCCCTCGCGCCAGTGCTCGGCGAGCATGCGGGTCTCCGCGGCGCGGTCCAGCTGGTCGCGCGAGAGGTTCAGCAGCGCGATCGCCTTGGGGTCGACGTCACGGGCGACGCCCGCGAGGTACTTCTCGTCGACCTCGATCACGCCGAACCGCGCGTCAGAGCCGCCCGCGAGGGCGGAGGTGATTCCGGCGGGCATGTTCGCGCCCAGCGCGTTCGAGACGACCGGGCCGCTGGCGCGCAGCGCCTCGGCGATCAGACGCGTGGTGGTCGTCTTGCCGTTGGTGGCCGACACGAGGACCACGTCCAGGTGCGTGGCGAGCCGTCCGAGCAGTTCGGGGTCGAGCCTGAGCGCGACCTTGCCGCCGATCACCGATCCGCTGCCGCGGCCCGCCGCGCGTGACACCGCCGCGGCCGCCTTGCCCGCCGTCACGGCCAGCTTGGCCCGCGGCGACAGCGGGTCCGTGTTGCCTGACATCTGTCGAGATCCTCCTTGCGTACGGCGCCGCGCCTGCCCCCGGCATCGATTCGCTGCCCAGCCTATCGAGATCCACAGGCAAGCCCGAATCACGGCACCACCGCGACACCTCGCCGGTGCCGCTCCTGTCCCTGGACCGTACTCTTGCCGCCATGCGACACGGCACGATCCCGGGCGCCTCGGGGCGCGTACGACCTCTGACCCTGCTCGGTGACCCCGTGCTGCACGCGCCGTGCGAGGAGGTCACCGACTTCGGTCCCGAACTGGCGGAGCTCGTCGAGGACATGTTCGCCACGATGTACGCCGCCCGGGGGGTGGGACTCGCCGCGAACCAGATCGGCGTGGGCCGGCGGGTGTTCGTGTACGACTGCCCGGACGACGAGGACGTCCGCCATCTCGGGCACGTGGTGAATCCGACGCTCGTCGAGGCCGATGGAGTGATCGTGCGGGGCCCCGAGGGGTGTCTGTCGCTGCCCGGTCTGGAGGCGGGCACGCCGCGCTTCGACCACGCCGTGGTCGAAGGCCTCGATCTCCGCGGGGAGCCGACCCGGGTGCACGGCACGGGCTGGTTCGCGCGCTGTCTCCAGCACGAGTGCGACCACTTGGGCGGCGGTGTCTACACCGACCACGTCACGGGCTGGCGGCGCCGCAGGGTGCTGCGGGCCGCAGCCAAGGCCCCCTGGAACGACTGAGGTCAGAACCCGGGGCCGCCGACGCGGTTGCCGGCGGCGGCGAGCCGGCCCCACAGCAGATCGGCGAGGCTGCGCACCAACTGGGCGCGCGGGCACGGCCGTTCGCCGAGCCACCAGTCGCCGGCGGCGTGCATCATGCCGACGATGCCGTGCCCCCACACCCGGGCGAGCTCGGCGCCCTCCGGGCCGAGGTCGACGCGCTCCTCGATGACCTCGGCGAGCTCCTCGCCGAGCCGGCGCAGCAGCGGCGCGGAGTGCAGTCCGACGTCGAAGCCCTGCTCACCGGGGGAGGGGGCCTCGGACGGGTGCATCAGGAAGCGGTAGACCTGGGGCCGGGCCTCGATGGCCGCGAGGTAGGTGTCGAGGGTGGCCTCGACGCGTTCCCTGCGCTCGGCGGGGGCGTCGAGCGCGGCGCGCAGGGCTTCGAGGAGGGCGTCCGTGTGCCGCTTGGCGAGCGCCGCGTACAGGCCGCCCTTGTCGCCGAAGTGGCGGTAGAGGATCGGCTTGGTGATGCCCGCCTCGGCGGCGATGGCGTTCATCGAGGCGCCGGGGCCGTCGCGGAGCACCACCCGGTCCGCGGCCTCGAGCAGCTCGCGCCGTCGATGCTCCGCGGACCGCTGCTGATCGGTCCGCTGCGTGGTCTCCATCGTTTCTCCCCGCCCGTGCTGAATCGGTGACGCACGCGCAACGTAACACCCGCCGGCGGGTGCCCATCGAACGGGCTGCCGGGAGTTGACATGGACTACTGGCCGGTAACACACTGCGGTTACCGCAAGTAACGTCGCAGTTGATCGCAGGTCCTGGAGGGGTCATGGCCGAGTTCACCATGGAGCTCAACGACGAACAGAAGGAGGTCCGGGACTGGCTCCACGGGTTCGCCGCCGATGTGATCCGCCCCGCGGCCGCCGAGTGGGACGAGCGCGAAGAGACCCCGTGGCCCATCATCCAGGAAGCCGCGAAGATAGGGATCTACTCGCTCGATTTCTATGCCCAGCAGTTCTTCGACCCCTCGGGCCTCGGCATCCCGATGGCGACCGAGGAGATCTTCTGGGGCGATGCCGGCATCGGCCTGTCCATCATGGGCACGGGTCTGGCCGCCGTCGGTGTCCTCGCCAACGGCACCGAGGAGCAGATCGGCACCTGGATCCCGCAGATGTACGGCGACGTGAACGACGTGAAGGTCGCCGCCTTCTGCTCCTCCGAGCCGGACGCCGGATCCGACGTGGCGGCCATGCGGACCCGCGCCGTCTACGACGAGGCCAAGGACGAGTGGGTCCTCAACGGCACGAAGACCTGGGCGACCAACGGCGGCATCGCCAACGTCCACGTGGTCGTCGCGGTGGTCGACCCGGAGCTCGGCTCCAAGGGGCACGCCTCCTTCATCGTCCCGCCGAACACCCCCGGCCTGTCCCAGGGGCAGAAGTTCAAGAAGCACGGCATCCGCGCCTCGCACACCGCCGAGGTCGTCCTGGAGGACGTGCGCGTCCCCGGCCACTGTCTGCTCGGCGGCAAGGAGAAGCTGGACGAGCGCATGGCCCGCGCGCGGGAGCGCGCCAAGTCGGGCGGTGAGCGGGTCAAGAACGCCGCGATGGCCACCTTCGAGGCCTCCCGCCCGGCGGTCGGCGCCATGGCGGTGGGCACGGCCCGCGCCGCGTACGAGGAGGCGCTGGAGTACGCCAAGACGCGTACGCAGTTCGGCCGCCCGATCATCGACAACCAGGGCATCGCCTTCCAGCTCGCCGACATGCGCACCCAGATCGACGCGGCCCGCCTCCTGGTGTGGCGCGCCTCCTGGATGGCCTCCACCGGCAAGAAGTTCGAGTCGGCCGAGGGCTCCATGTCGAAGCTGTACGCGAGCGAGGTCGCCAAGAAGGTCACCGCCCAGGCGGTCCAGATCCTGGGCGGCAACGGCTTCACCCGCGAGTACCCGGTGGAGCGGATGCACCGCGACGCCGCGATCTACACGATCTTCGAGGGCACCAGCGAGATCCAGCGCCTCGTCATCGCGCGGACGCTGTCGGGGATGCCGATCCGCTAGCGCCGGCGTGGACGGCCGCGGCGTCATCGGTGCCGGTCAGCGCACCAGCAGGTCGATCACGCCGGTCAGGTCCTCCTCGCCGCTGCCCTCGGCCAGGCGACGGCGCATCAGGGCGAAGTAGGGGCTGAGCAGTTCCGGGCTGACGCCCTGCTGCTCGGCCGTGCTCAGGAAGGTCGGCGTGCCGGCCACCTGCATGGCGAGGTTGGAGACGACGCCCTCGGTGTAGTCACCGCTGCGCAGTTGGCCGGCGGTCTGATGCACCGCCGGGGCCATCGCGACCAGCCAGTCGGCGAGCAGCGGGGCGAGCGAGGCGGGGTCGATGTCCTCCTTGCGGATCAGGGCGAAGGCGTGCGCGGCCCCGGCGAACATCCCGTACATGGCGCTGAGCAGGGCCACGTCGTGCAGGGCCGCGAAGCCCGCGTCCTCGCCGACGTAGGTGGCGCCGGCCGGGACGCCCAAGGTCTCCCGGTGCTGCTCGAACAGTCCTCGCGAGCCGCTGTAGAAGACGTAGCCGCCGGCCTCCGGGGCGCCGATCATCGGGGGGACGGCCATGATCCCGCCGTCGAGGTAGCGGGCGCCGCGCCGGTCGGCCCAGACGGCGCGGGCGCGGGCCTGGGCGGGGGTGCTGGTGATCAGATTGACCAGGTCCTTGCCGGTCAGGTCGGCGCCGGCGAGGACCTCGTCGGCGGAGGCGTCGTCCAACAGGCAGACGACGACCAGGGTGTTCGCCGCGACCGCGTCGGCGGCGCTGTCCGCGAGTCTCGCGCCCTCGGCGGCGAGCGCCGCGGCGCGGGCCGGGGTGCGGTTCCAGACGGTGAGCGGGTGGCCCGCCGCAAGCCAGGTACGGGCCAGCGCGGTGCCCATCGCGCCGAGGCCGAGCAGGGTGACGGAGGTCTTCTCAACGGGGTGCTGTGTCATGCCGTCAAGGCTGGTCACAGGCCCGCAGCCGCTCAAGTACGCACTTTGGAGTGGGTGGTTACCCTGAGGTGAGCGAGCACGTCAGAAGGGTGGGGGCATGACGACGCTGAACCGGCCGGGCGCACCAGAGGGACACGTCTGCGGGATCGACAGCGCGATGGAAGTGATCGGCGGCAAGTGGAAGGTGCTGATCCTCTGGGCGCTCCACGAGTACCCCTGCCGCCGCTTCGGCGAGCTGCGCCGGCTGCTTCCCGGGATCACCGAGAAGGTGCTGGCCTCGCATCTGCGCGAGATGGAGACGGACGGCGTCGTGTGCCGCGTTTCCTACGACGAGGTGCCGCCCCGCGTCGAGTACTCGCTGACCGGGGACGGCCTGCGCCTCAACGAGGCACTCCAGCCGCTGGCCGCCTGGGGGCGTGAGCGGTCGACTTTGTCTGTCCGCAGACCTTGACAACTTGATTGGTCTGGACCAGCTTTGCCCGCAGTAGCGGTGGCCACCGTCGTTCACTTCCGTGCTGCACCTCTCCCTGGAGGTAATCCGTGGACCGTGTACGTCAGGGCCGCCCCGGCATTCGCCGGAGAATCGGCGCGGTGATCGGCGTCGGCGCGGCCGCCGCGCTCGCCGTCACCGTGCTCGCCGCACCCGCGCAGTCGGCGGACGCCGCGGCGGCGGACGTCAATGTCGCCAAGAACGCCGGGTTCGAAGCGGGGCTGAGCAACTGGACCTGCGCCGCCGACAGCGGCGCCTCCGTCACCTCACCCGTGCACGGCGGGGTGAAGGCCCTCAAGGCCGCTCCGTCCGGCCAGGACACCGCCGAGTGTTCCCAGACCGTCGCCGTGAAGCCCAACTCCACGTACAAGCTCAGCAGTTGGGTGCAGGGCAGCTACGTCTACCTCGGTGCTCGCGGCACCGGTACCACCGACGTGACGACCTGGACGCCGGGCAACTCCTCCTGGCAGCAGCTCTCCACCAGCTTCAGCACCGGCGCGAACACGACGTCGGTCACCGTGTACACGCACGGCTGGTACGGGCAGGGCGCGTACTACGTCGACGACGTGAGCGTCCTCGGGCCCGACGGGGGCGGCGGCACCGACCCGGTGGAGATACCGCCCGTGCCGGCCGGCCTCGCGGCGGGCGCCACGACGTCGACCTCGGTGGACCTTTCCTGGACGCCGGTGTCCACCGCCACCGGGTACACCGTCTACCGCGACGGTACGAAGGTCGCCTCGGTCGGCGGCGCGTCCACGACCGTCGCCGGCCTCACGCCGGACACCGCGTACAGCTTCCAGGTGAGCGCCGTGAACGCCGCAGGCGAGTCGCCGAAGTCGGCGGCGGTGTCCGCACGGACCGCGAAGGCGGGCGGCGGGGACGGCGGCCCCGTGCCCAAGCACGCCCTGACCGGCTACTGGCAGAACTTCAACAACGGCGCGACGGTGCAGAAGCTGCGGGACGTGTCGGCGCAGTACGACATCATCGCCGTTTCCTTCGCCGACGCCACGTCCACGCCGGGCCAGATCGCCTTCAACCTGGACCCGGCCGTCGGCTACTCCTCCACCGCCGACTTCAAGGCGGACATCGCCGCGAAGCGCGCCGCGGGCAAGTCCGTGATCCTCTCGGTCGGCGGCGAGAAGGGCAGCATCTCGGTCAACAGCGACGCCTCCGCCACGGCGTTCGCGGACAGCGCCTACGCCCTGATGCGGGAGTACGGGTTCGACGGCGTCGACATCGACCTGGAGAACGGCCTCAACCCCACCTACATGACGAAGGCGCTGCGCCAACTCGCCGCGAAGGCGGGCCCGAAGCTGGTCCTCACGATGGCGCCGCAGACCATCGACATGCAGTCCACGTCCGGCGGGTACTTCCAGACGGCGCTGAACGTGAAGGACATCCTCACGGTCGTCAACATGCAGTACTACAACAGCGGTTCGATGCTGGGCTGCGACGGCAAGGTCTACAGCCAGGGCACCGTCGACTTCCTGACCGCGCTCGCCTGCATCCAGCTGGAGGGCGGCCTCGACCCGTCACAGGTCGGTATCGGCGTGCCCGCGTCGACGCGCGCCGCGGGCAGCGGCTACGTGGCCCCCTCCGTCGTGAACAACGCCCTCGACTGTCTGGCCCGCGGCACCGGCTGTGGCTCCTTCAAGCCGTCGAAGACGTACCCGGGACTGCGCGGCGCCATGACGTGGTCCACGAACTGGGACGCGACGGCGGGCGGCGCGTGGTCGGGCTCCGTCGGCCCGAAGGTGCACGGCCTCCCGTAACGAATCCGGTGGGAGAGCGGGCGGGCCGTGCGCGGGCCCGCCCGTTTTCCGTGCCGTCGATCCGGGGTGCGGGTGCGGGTGCCGGTGCCGATGCCGAGGGATGGTTCAGGTCGACAGGGAAGTTTGCAAGTTTGCCTGTCAATTCCGTACGGTAGAGACATGAGCGAGCACCTGGGCGATCCCACGCCGGAGCAAGTCGCCGCCGACCTCACGAACGTCGTCGGGCGCTTCGTGCGCAGGCTGCGCGGCGCGTCGCCCGGCAGCGGCCTCAGCCCCACGCAGCGGTCCGTGCTCGCCCGGCTCGACCGCGAG
The DNA here is from genome assembly GCF_042871345.1 of Streptomyces sp. NPDC005863. Lineage (NCBI taxonomy): Bacteria > Bacillati > Actinomycetota > Actinomycetes > Kitasatosporales > Streptomycetaceae > Streptomyces > Streptomyces sp. NPDC005863. The sequence goes on from NZ_JBIAII010000004.1 coordinate 353,790, forward strand.
GGCCCGGCGACCACCGCCGGCCTCGCACGCGCGGAATTCGTACGACCGCAGTCGATGCGGATGACCGTGAGCGCCCTGGAGTCCCTGGCGCTCGTCGAGCGGACGCCCGACCCGGACGACGGGCGGCAGTCCGTGCTCTCCCTGACCGACGAGGGCCGCCGCACTCTCGCCGACGCGCGCGCCGCCAAGCAGAGCTGGCTGTCGGTGGCCGTCGCCGAGGAGCTCGACCCGGCCGAGCGGCGCCGACTGGCCGACGCCGTCGAGCTCCTGGAGCGACTGGTGGGCAAGTGAGAGCCGCATCTCCCGCACGGGCGGACCCGGCGGCGCAGGAGCGGCCCGGCTTCGGCGCGCGGCTCACCGCGCCCCTGCTCCTCGGCTCCCTGCTCAACCCGCTCAACACCACGATGATCTCCACCGCCCTGGTGGCGATCGGTCACGACTTCGGCATCGGCGCCTCCGACACCGCCTGGCTCGTCTCCGTGCTCTACCTCGCGAGCGCCGTGGGCCAGCCCGTCCTCGGCAGACTCGCCGACAGCATCGGACCACGTCGGGTCTTCCTCGGCGGGCTCGTGGTCGTCGTCGCGTCGGGCCTCGTCGGGGCGCTCGCTCCCGGTTTCGGCTGGCTGCTCGTCTCCCGGCTGCTGCTCGGCGTCGGGACGTCGGCCGCGTACCCGGCGGCGATGGCCGTCCTGCGCGGCGAGTCCGTACGCCTCGGCCGCCCCACGCCGCGCACCGTCCTCGGGCGGCTCTCCTTCGCGGCGCTCGGCAGCGCGGCCGTCGGGCCGACGCTCGGCGGCCTCCTCGTCGCGACCGCGGGCTGGCGCGGCATCTTCGCCGTCAACGTGCCGGTGGCGCTCCTCGCGTACGGCAGCGCCCTGCGCTGGATCCCGAAGGACCCGCCACGCGCGGGCGCCAGGACCGCGGGAGGCGGCGGCCGGGCCGGCGCGCTCGATCCGCTGGGCATACTCCTGTTCACCGGAGCGCTCTGCTGCCTCGTCGTCTTCCTCCTCGACCTGCGCGCCCCGATGTGGTGGCTGCTCGCCCCCACCGCCGTGCTCGGCGCCGTGCTCACCTGGTGGCAGCTGCGCCACCCGAGCCCCTTCATCGACCTGCGCATGCTGGGCGCCAACCGCGCGCTCGCCCGCACCTATCTGCGGCACGGCCTCAGCTACCTCGTCGTGTACTGCGTGATGTACGGCTTCACGCAGTGGCTGGAGGAGGAGCGCGGCTACTCGTCCCTGCACACCGGGCTCGTGATGCTGCCCATGTCCCTTGCCGCGCTGGCCTGTTCGCTGATCGGGGCGCGGACGAAGGGCATCCGGGCGCCGCTCACCGTGGCCGCCGTGCTGCTCGCCGCGGGCAGCGCGCTGCTGCTCGGCACGTCGGGCGCCACACCGCTCGCCGCGCTGCTCATCACCGGCGCGTGCTTCGGCGTTCCGCAGGGGCTCATGGGCACCGCCAACCAGGCGGCCGTGCAGCAGTACGCGCCCGCCGACGCGATCGGCGCCGCGGCGGGCCTCCAGCGCACCGCCCAGTACCTCGGTGCCATCACGGCCTCCGGTCTGATCGGCCTCGCCTACGGGCAGCGGGCCGACGACGGCGGGCTCCACCTGATGGGCGCCGTCGGGGGCGTCCTGGCGCTGGCCCTGATCGTCCTGACGGTGTCGGACCGGGCGCTCCGGTCCGGCCGCCCCGGGCGCCCCGGCCGCACGAAGCCCGCCCCCTGACCGACCTGCCCGAACCCACCCGACAAGCAAGAGCACCAGCGAAAGGCACCCCCATGACCGCCACCGTCCTTGACCCCACCACCGCCCTCGTCGTCGTCGACCTCCAGAAGGGCATCACCGCCCTGCCGACCGCCCACCCCGCGCAGCAGATCGTCGAACGGTCCGCGGCACTGGCCGACGCCTTCCGTGACCGTGGCCTGCCCGTGGTCCTGGTCCGGGTGACCGGCGGCGCCCCGGGCCGCACCGAATCCCCGGCGCGCGGCGGCGACGTGCCCGCGGACTGGGCGGAGCTGGTGCCCGAACTGGGGCGCACCGACGGCGACATCGTCGTCACCAAGCAGCAGTGGGGCGCGTTCTACGGCACCGACCTCGACCTGCAGCTGCGCCGCCGAGGTGTCACCCAGGTCGTCGTCACCGGCATCGCGACCAGCATCGGCGTGGAGTCGACGGCCCGCGCGGCGCACGAGCACGGCTACCACGTCACCGTGGCCGTCGACGCCGTGACCGACATGGACGCCGACGCCCACCGCAACAGCGTGGAGAAGGTCTTCCCGCGCCTGGGCGAGACGGACACGGCGGAGGCCATCGCCAAGCTGCTCGGCTGAGGCCGGGCGCCCGGCGCGCCGGACTCGGCGGCTACGGCCGGTACACGTACGGCGTGGTGGTGCAGAGCGTGCTGAACCCGAGCCGGTCCAGGATGGGGCGGCTGTCGTCCGAGGCGTCGACCTGCAGGTAGCGGTAGCCGCGCTCGGCGGCGATCCGGGCGCGGTGGGCGACCGTCGCGCGGTAGATGCCCTTGCCGCGCCACCGCGGATCGGTGCCGCCGCCCCAGAGGCCGGCGAAGTCGGTGCCCGGGCGGAGCTCGATCCGCGCGCCGCACACGGGCCGCTCCCCGGCCATGGCGACCACCGCGACGATCTCGTCCGGGGTTTGGGTGAGCCGGTCGAGCACGCGCCGGGCCAGGCGCTCGCTGAGTTCGGCGTCGTCCTCCCCGAAGGCGGCCAGATGGGCCTCGGCCATGAGCCGCGCGCCCGCCGCGTCCGTCACCGTGAGCAGCCGGACGCCGTCGGGGAGGCCGGGGCCCGGGGGCAGGGCGTCGACCTCGGCGACCATGAGCGTCTCCACCGGCTCGGCCTCGAACCCGGCGGCCAAGAGCCGCTCGGCGAGGTCCGCGGGAGGGTCGTACGAGTGCAGCTTCCACTCGAACTCCCTTCCCGCGTCGGTGAAGTGGCGCACCTGTTCCGCGATCACGGCGTCGGCCGTCGCCGAGTCGATGTCGGCCCACAGGACGCCACTCCAGTCGTGCGCCGCCCCCGTCGCCCGTACGACACCGCCGACACGCTCGATCCGCGTCCCGCCGCCCTCGCCCACAGCGCTCTGCCGCATCTGCAGGTCGTACGCGGCCAGCGCCGCTGCGTGATCCATGGGGTCACCTCAGCAGGCGGGAGGGGCGACGGCAATCGGATTTCGGGCGGTGGGGGAGGCGGTCAGGTCTGACGCAGCCAGCGGGTCAGCCGGTCCAGGTACTCCGGCGCGGGCTCGGTGGCGCCCGGCAGCCGCAGCCGATGATCCGCTCCCGGCAGGACCTCCACCGTCAGCGTCGCCCGGCGGTGACGGGACGGGTGGCACGCGGCCCCGCCGAGCGCGCGGAGGCTGTCGGCGACGGGAACGAGCGGGTCCGCGCCGCCGAAGAACGCCAGGTGCGGGCAGCGCAGCCCGAGCAGATCGCGGACCGGATCGTGGTCCTGCTTCCGCTTGAGGAACGTCCAAAGACGGTCGTCCATCCCGTCCCAGTAGTACGCGAGTCCCGGCGGCGCGCCCGCCGCGTCCACGAGCGCGGCCGCCGTCGCGAAGTCAGCGTCGCGTCGGCCGGCTTCGACGAGACGGTCGTACAGGGCCAGGACGCGTTCGACGGCACTTCGGCTGTTGGCGTGCGCTTGGCTGTTGGCGTGCGCCCCTTGTACGTACCGGGCCAGCGCGTGGCGTTCCTGCACCGCCGGTGTCGTCGCGGGGCAGCCGCTGGTGACGACCCAGGGAATGTCGTCCCGGCCCGTCGCCGCGCGCAGCACGACCCAGCCGCCCTCACTGTGGCCGAACAGTCCCGCCGCGTCGGACCGCACCTCGGGCCGGGACCTGAGGAAGGCCAGGGCGGCGGCCGCGTCGGCCGCCAGGTCGGCCAGAGTCGCGGCGCGCCAGTCACCGGACGACTCGCCCACGCCCCGTTTGTCGTAGGAGAGCACGGCGAACCCCGCGTCCAGCAAGCGCCGCCGCAGCGGCGGGAAGAAGGTGTCGTTGTCCCGGTCGGACGACCCGGACCCGCCCACCAGCACCACGCCGCCGCGGACGGATTCTCCCCGCCGCGGCAGCCCCAGCGTGCCGGCCAACTGCACGGGCCCGGCGGCGAACGTGACGTGTCGTATGTCGACGGGTTCCATCGCGTCAGTCTCTGCCCGCGCACCGGCCGCGTACACAGCCCCGAGCCGGGCCGAGCCGGGAGGTCGCCGGGAAACGCCGAGGTCTACGCCTGCCAGCGGCACCGCAGCGCTGCCGCCGCGAAGCCGGGCCCGAATGCGATGGCGGCGCCCTCCGCGCCGTCCGCGGGCGGATCCGCGTGGGTGCGTTCCAGTACCCGCAGGATGCTGACTCCGCCGAGGTTCCCCTCGTGGCTGAGCGTGTCCGTGGAGTGCCGTGCCGCGTGCTCGTCCAGGCGCAGGGCCGCGATCGTGTCGGCGATGATGCGGGGGCTGCCGGGGTGGAGCACGGCGAAGTCCAGCTGCCGCGGTCCGAGCCACTCCAGCAGGCGGGGCATCACGTCGGTGACCGCCGCCAGGACCTGCTTCGTGGAGTCGAAGTGGATGCCGTCCGTGGCCATCCGGCCGCGCTGGCGCTCCAGGCTGTCCGGCAACACGTACTCGAAGGTGTCGTCGACGGCGAGCCCCGGCCCCAGCGGGGTGTCGGTCACGACCGTCGCGGCCGCCGCGTCGCCGAACAGCGCCTTGTAGATCATGGACTCGATGCCGGTGTCGCTGTGGTGGTAGATGCTGGAGAGCACCTCGGCGGCCACCACGAGCACCTTGCTGCCCGGCCGTGCCGCGAGGAGGTCGGCGGCGCGGATGAGCGCCTGTGTGCCGCCGGGACACGCCACCGTGCTGAGCGCGACCCGGCGCACATCCGGGCGCAGGCCGAGCCGGGACACCAGATGGACGTCCAGATTGGGCACGGTCCAGCTGGTGGTGTGCGTGGTGACGACCGCGTCGACGTCCGACGGGGCGAGCCCCGCGGCGTCCAGCGCCGACACCGCGGCGCGCTCGGCCATCGTGAGCGAGTCGGCGAAGGCGATGCGCCCGCGCTCGCCGACGTCGGTGGTCCCGGACACCGTGGGGGAGTCGAGGGGCCGGGTGAAGTAACGGGTCTGCACCCCGCTGTTGCCGATCACGCGGAGCAGGGCGCGCAGGCGCGGATGGTCGGCGTGGTGCGCGCTCACGTCGTCGGCGATCTCGGCCGTGGTGACCTTGTGGTCACCGACGACGGTGTGGGGCCTGAGTATGTGAGCAGTCACGGGGCGGCTCCCCGGGGTGTGCAAAAGGACAGCTGTGGCCAACGTACTGCACTGTGCGGCGAGTGCCCTGTCGAGATCCGGATCGCTGCGGTCCGGTGCCCGGCGGCCACGCTTGTTCGAATATACGTACGGGTCGGGAAGGCGCCGTGAACGTTACTGAGGGGTCACTCCGAGCGGAGTATCGGCGCGCGCGTGGGGCTGCGCCGCGCACCGGAGTGGAAGACCAGGATCATCAGCCGGGAGCCGGGCGCCGTCATGGGCTGCGCCGCGCACATGGTGACCCAGCCGGGACCCTCCAGTGCGTGCAGCAGGGGGCGCTCGTCCCCGTCGGGGTGCGGATGCGAGTTGCCGGTGGCGTACAGGTCCGCGGTCTCCGGATCGGCGAGGACCTCCTTCTCGATCTGCCGCAGGATGTCGTCGTCCGGCCGGGCGGCCAGAGCGGCGCGCAGCTGCGGCAGCACCATCGGGGCCCAGGCGGCGTGCCAGTCCAGCAGAGTCTCGCGGCCGCACGGGTCGAGGAGCATCCACCGCAGGGTGTTGGCCGGCACCTTGCCGTTCGGGAACATGCCCGCGAACGCTGTGTTGAAGGCGAGCATCTCCCAGGACGCGTCCGTCACGTACGCCATGTGTCCGATGCCGTCGACGGCCTCCTGCCAGACGCCGGGCACCTCCTTGCCGGAGGAGAGGTGCAGCGGCCCCGGCGGGTCCTGCAGCAGTGCGTAGCGGCAGAGGGAGACCCACTCCTGTTCGTTGAGGCCGAACAGCCGGGCGACGTCGCGGAGAAGTGAGGTCGGCGGGTTGGGGTAATTACCGGATTCCAGCCGGTGGTACGTCCCGAACGTGCGGTGCAGGAGCTGGTCGACCTGGTGCTGCGACAGGCCGGGCGCGCGCCGCCCCTGACCCGTCGGGCGGGCGAAGCCGTGCGCTTCCGGGGCTATGAGGCCGCGTCGTTCGCGGAGCAGAGCGCGGAGCGCCGACTTGTTCATGGTGGGTAATCCCCTTGGTGCACGCCGAGTTGGAGCGTGATCAGTCTAAATATTCACATCGGCTTTGGTAGTAAACATTGCCCGAAGAAAACGATCAGTTGCTCGGGCATCATGGAGTGTGCGGGGTCACCGACCTGCAGGTTTGATCGTCGGCGGGCACCCGTGCGCAACAGCGGGGCATCTTGTCCGGGGAGCTTGAGAATGGCTGAAATTCCCCGGCATTGGGTACCCCCTAGGCCTATGGGGCCGATGTGGGAAGCGTGTGGGACAACTGTTCGTATTCCGGTCTGCGTGGACGGAATCGGAGCAGTACGGGACCGCGCGGCTCTTCTTCCCGCACCGGTTTGATAGGGCCACCGGCTGCGGTCGGTGCCGTCACTCGCCATTACGTAGCGGCCACGGTACCGACCGCCCGTGGTTGTTCACGCGGCCGCGAGGCACTCCTCCGCCCGCGCCAGGATCTCCGTGACCCGCAGTCCGAACCGCGCGTCGCACGGATGCGCCGTGCCGCTGCTCGCGCTCGCGACGAGTTCATCGACGGCCGTCCGGATCGCGTCACCCGTCTCCTCCCACGCCGGCATGACCACCGTCCCGCCCTCGCCACGGAGTTCGACGGTCAGCCCGGCGCACTTGGCGGGCGCGGTGAGACTGAGTGCCGCGGTGCTCGACGCCCCGCCGGTGTGCCGCAGGATCAGATGGACGGTGTCCCGGGGCCCGGCTGCCGCCGTCACGGCTGTCACGTCGCCGAGCACGGGCAGCAGCATCGACAGCGCGTGCGGGCCCACGTCCCACAGCCCGCCCCGGCTCGCGCGCCACGGTGAGGAGTACGGGGCGTCGCCGTCCGGAGCGTAGAAGGCGCCGTACCAGTCGGCGCGGCCGGTGAACCAGCCGCCGGCGGCGGCCTGTTCGGTCACCCAGGCCGAGGTGACGGCGGCGAAGCGCAGCGTGAAGAAGACCACGGACGCCACCGCGGCGCGCTCGACCGCCGCCGCGAGTTCGCGCGCCCCCTCCACCGTGGTGGCCACCGGCTTGTCGAGCAGCAGATGGCAGCCGGCCGCCGCGGCCCGCGCCGCGAGCGGTGCCTGGACGTCGGGCGGCACCGCGAACGCCACGGCGTCACTTGCGGCGAACAACGCGTCCACGTCCGAAAAGGCTCTGGTCCCATGGGCGTCGGCGAGCTCGGCGGCGGCCTCGGGGCGGCGCCCCCAGACGCCGCCGAGCTCGACGCCGGGGTGCCGGGCGAGGGCGGGGGCGTAGGTCGTGGAGGCCCAGGGACCCGTGCCCACCAGGCCGATACGGAGTCGGTTCATGGGCGGCAGTATGACCGACGCCGTGCGGCGACGGGCTCCCCGGCCGAAGCCGTTCCGCGCGAGGAGGCGGTCGACGGCCACGACGCGCCACCGCGCCCGCCGCAGCCGACCGGCCCGTACGCGGCGAGTCGTGAATCCGCCGGGGCCCGCCATTTCTCTCCCCATTGCCGCGGGGTGAATAGGCATTCACCCGCTATGGTGAATTCGAATTCACCTTGGCCGGGGTGGACGAGTGGGGGGAGACGTCATGGGGAGCGTTCCGATACCGGGTGACGCGCGGGACCTGCGCGCCAGGCTGGCCGTCCCGGTGCTGGCCTTCGGCGGCATCCTGATGGCCGTCACCCAGACCGTGGTCGTGCCGCTGCTGCCCGATCTGCCCCGCCTGACGCACAGTTCGGCGGGCGCCGTCTCCTGGCTGGTCACCGCCACCCTGCTGTCCGGAGCCGTCCTCACACCCGTACTCGGACGGGCCGGCGACATGTACGGCAAGCGGCGCGTCCTGCTCATCGCCCTCGGCCTGATGGCCGGGGGCTCGGTGCTCTGCGCGCTCACCTCCGACATCCGGCTGCTGATCGCCGCGCGCGCCCTGCAGGGCGCCTCCGCCGCGGTGGTGCCCCTGTCCATCAGCATTCTGCGCGACGAACTCCCGCCGCAGCGCACCGCGTCGGCGGTCGCCCTGATGAGCTCCACGGTGGGGATCGGCGCCGCGCTCGGGCTGCCGCTCGCCGCGCTCATCGTGCAGTACGCGGACTGGCACGCCATGTTCTGGGCGACGGCCGCACTCAGCACCGGCGGGCTCCTGCTCGCGCGGTGGGCCGTGCGGGAATCACCGGTGCGCTCGGCGGGGCGCTTCGACACCTGGGGCGCGCTGGGCCTGGCCGCCGGACTGGTCTGTCTGCTGCTCGCCGTGTCGCAGGGCGGCCAGTGGGGGTGGGGAAGCGGTCCGATCGTCGGGCTCTTCGTGGGATCCGTCGTCATCCTCTGCCTGTGGTGGCGGATGCAGCTGCGGTCCGAACATCCCCTTGTGGACCTGCGGTTGGCGTCCGGGCGGCGCGTGGCGCTGCCGCACGTGACCGCGCTCCTCGCCGGATTCGCCTTCTACGCCAACTCGTTGGTGACGGCGCAACTCGTGCAGGCGCCCGCGGCGAGCGGCTACGGCCTGGAGCTGTCCATCGTGGCGACCGGCCTGTGCCTACTGCCCAACGGGGTGATCATGCTGGTCCTCTCGCCGGTGTCGGCCCGCGTTTCGACGGCGCGCGGACCCCGGGTGACCCTGGCCGTCGGCGCGATGTTCATGGCGCTCGGATACGCCGTACGGATCGTCGACAGCAGGGAGTTGTGGGTGATCATGGTGGGCGCCGCCGTGGTGTCGACCGGGACCACCTTCGCGTACTCGGCGCTGCCCACCCTGATCCTGCGGGCGGTGCCGGTCGAGCAGACCGCCTCCGCGAACGGGGTGAACGTCCTGATGCGGACCATCGGGCAGAGCGTCTCCAGCGCTGCCGTCGCCGCGATCCTGGTGCACCACACCTCGACCGCGGGCGGCCTGCGGTTCCCCACCCTGGGCGGCTACCAACTCGCCTTCGCCATGGCGGGAGCCGTGGCGCTCGTCGCCTGCGCGGCCGCCCTGGCCATACCCTCGGACACGGTCCCGAAGGGTGGGCGGACGTCCACCGGGCCGGGCGGCCCCGCCCAGGAGACCGCCCTGGAGGGAAGATGACCGACGTGAACGGGAACGCGCCGGCGGGCCGGAGCGCGAGCAGGAGCGGGGACGCGCACGGGGGCCCGGCCCCCGTCGGCCGCAGGGACGCCGAGGCGACCAAGAGCGCCATCGTGCGCGCCGCCCGCCATCTCCTGGCGCGGCATGCGCACGGCGACATCACCCTCAAGGCGGTGGCCGAACGGGCCGGGGTGAGCGCCCCGTTGATCCTCAAGTACTTCGGCAACAAGGACGCGCTGTTCTCCCGGATCATGTCGTTCGACGCCGACGCCGCGGAGTTCCTCGACGCACCGCTCGCGGAGCTCGGCCGACACATGGTCCGCCATCTGCTCACCGGCCAGGCGGAGCGGGGCGCCGACCCGATCCTGCGCATCGTCTTCGCCCCGCTCCACGGGGAGCAGGGCGACATCCTGCGCGCCAACTTCCGCGCCCAGGTGGCCCAGCGGTTGAGCGAGCGGCTGCCGGGGCCGGACGCTGGGCTGCGCGCGGAGCTCGCCGTCGGCATGCTGCTCGGTCTCGGCGTGATGTACGGCATCGCCCGTGGCCCGCATCTGCGCGCCACGGACATCGCCGAGATCACCGACCGGTACGCGCCCGCGGTGCAGGACTTCCTGACGCCCGGCTGACCCGGGCCACCGGCGGGGCCGCACGGCGCGCATGCGAAGCACCGCCCGCGGCACGGCCACCCCGCCGGACCACGATCACCGCCGCGAGCCCGACGGCGAGACCCGCCATCGTCTGCGGGCCGAAGGGCTCACCGAACATCAGGGCGCCCCACAGGGCCGTCACCGGGGCCATGAGGAACATCAGCGTATTGACCTGCGTGACGCCCGAGCGCCGCAGGATCAGCCAGTACAGGCCGTAGCCGCCGAAGGTGGAGAGCGCGACGAGCCAGCCGATCGCCGCCCAGAAGGAGGCCTCGGCGGGCGGCGTGGCGGCGCCCGTCGCCAGGGCGAGCCCCGTGAAGACGACGGCGCTGGTGACGCAGTGGACCGTCAGCGACACCGCGGGGCCCACGGCCCGGGGCGCGCGCCGGTCCAGGAACGTGGCGGCCACCAGGGAGAACATGCCGAGGAACGGCACCAGATACGCCCACCACACGGCGTCGCCGCCACCCGAGACGTCGGTCGCGGTGACGATGACGACACCGCTCACGCCGAGGGCGAGGCCGACCCACTGGGTGCGCGAGACGTAGTGGCCGAGCAGCGGCCCGGCGAGCGCGCCCGCGACCAGTGGCTGGGTGCCGTCGATGAGCGCGGTCGTCCCGCTGGAGACGCCGAGCTGGATGGCGTAGTACACGGTGAGCAGGTAGCCGCTCTGCGACAGGGCGCCGACGGCGGCCTGCCGGCCGAGGTCGCGCACCGTGAGTCCGCGCCACGAGGCCCGCGCGCAGAGCGCGGCGACGAGCCCGAGGACGACGGCCAGCGGCAGGAACCGCCACATCAGCACGGTGACCGCGGACGCGCTGCCCGCACCCAGCTTGGCCCCGATGAACCCGGAGCTCCAGGTGAGCACGAAGGCGGTCGAGAGCAGGACGTTCATGGATTTCTCCCGTCATGCGTCGTGGTACTGCGGATCGGAGCGAGTAAACCGATCTGTTTACCCGCCGCCGAGTATACAGATCGGTATACAGGTCGGTATACGGATCGGTTTACTATGGGAGGCATGGCTGACGATGCGAGCACGGGGAACGGCACGGGGAACGGCACGGTGAGCGAGGCGGCGACGCCGCGGCGCATCGCCATGACGCCGGGGGCCCGGCGCGCCCTCGACGCCGCGAGCCGGCTCTTCTACGAACGCGGCATCCATGCCGTCGGCGTGGATTTGATCGCCGCCGAGGCAGGCGTGACGAAGAAGACCCTCTACGACCGGTTCGGCTCCAAGGAGCAGATCGTCGTGGAGTACCTCGCCGACCGGGACGAGCGCTGGCGTGCCTTCCTCGCCCCGTACCTGGCGGCCGCGACGACACCCGAGGACCGGATCCTGGCCGTCTTCGACGCCGTACGCGACTGGGCGGAGGACCATCTGGCCAAGGGGTGCACCATGGTCAACGCGCACGCCGAGATCAGTGACCCCGCCCACCCCGCGTACCCGATCATCACCGGCCAGAAGGCCTGGATGCTCGCGCTCTTCGCGGAACTCGCCGGGGAGATCGCCCCGTCGAGGGCCGCCCGGCTGGGGCGGACGCTGATGCTGCTGCACGAGGGCGCTCTCGTGGCGCACGGACTGCGCATCTTCCCCGCCGCCCTCGACGAGGCGCGCGAGGACGCGGCGGACCTGCTGCGGCTCAGCGGGGCGGGCCGCTGAGATAGCGGTGGAGCATGGCCACGAGTTCGTCCTCGAACCGGCGCAGGTCGATGGGGTCGGGCGCCGCGATGACCTGGTGGATCACGAGCTCGACCGTGGTCACGAGAAGCCGCGTGGCGGTGTAGATGTCGTCCACCCCGACCTCCGGGTGGTGTCGCAGCAACTCCTCGGTGTACGCGAGGCGTTCCGCCTGGTGTGCCTCCACCTTCGCGAGCAACTCGGCTGAGCGGGGAGCCTGTTCGACCATGATCCGCAACAGCCGCGGATCGTCCAGGTGGCTGTCGATCGTGGTCCGCACGAAGACGCGGAGCATGTCCTCCAGGGACTCCGGCAGCTCCTGCGCCTGCGTGCGCGAGATGGCGGCTCGTCCGGCGTCGAGGTGGCGGGTCAACAACTCGACCAGGATCGCGTCCTTGTTCGGGTAGTACTGATACAGCGAACCGATCGACACCCTGGCGTGCTCGGCGATCCGGTTGGTGGTCCCCGCGGCGTATCCGTACTCGCCGAAAACGTGAGCAGCCGCCTCCAGGATGCGCTCGCGGGTCAGCTCTGCCCGGACCTGCCTGGGCTGTTTACGTGGGGCGAGTCCGCGTCGGTCGGACGGCATGGGACCTCCTGATCCGCACCGCGAAAGCGAGTAACAAAAAAGCTGAGTAATTGCTCAAAATACTGTCATGAACTGCGGCGGAACCGCCCACGACGGGCATCCGCGGGCGGGGTGCGCGGCGTGCTCCCGGCCGTCGCCGACCGCGGGGCCACCGCGGCCCGCCCGCTCCTGCCGTACCACCGGAAGGACCACTTCATGACGCACACCGTCTCCCGCCCCCGGCGCATTTCCCCCGGCGAGGTCCGGGCGAGCCTCGGGGAGCCCGACGCCATGAACGCGGCGAAGAAGACCGGCGGACTCGACCGGCACGTCTGCCGGTTCATCGCCCACTCGCCGTTCCTGACGATGGCCACCGCGGACGCCGAGGGGCGCGCGGACTGCTCACCGCGGGGCGACCACCCGGGCTTCGTGAAGGTCCTCGACGAGCACACCCTCGCCCTGCCCGACCGGCCCGGCAACAAGATCGCCGACTCGTTCGCCAACCTCGCCGAGAACGACGGCATCGGGCTGCTCTTCCTGATCCCCGGGGTGCGCGAGGTGCTGCGGGTCAACGGCCACGCCCACGCCACCGACGAGCCCGACGTCCTCGCCCGGATGGAGACGCAGGGCAAGCGGCCGGTGCTCGCCATCGTCGTCGAGGTGACCGAGGCGTTCTTCCACTGCGGCCGCGCCCTGATCCGGTCCCGGCTGTGGGACCCCGCCAGTCAGGCGCTCGCCGACGAAATTCCTCGGGTCGGTGAGGTCGTCACCGATCAACTCGGCCTGGACGTCGCACCGGAGGCGTTCGAGGCGCAGCTAGAGGACGCCTACGGCAAGCTCTACTGACCGGCCCCGAAGGGACCCCCTGATGACAACACCGACCCAGGCGACCGTAGTCGACCGCATCGACCCCGTCGCCGAGGACGTCGTCTCCCTGACCCTGCGCGGCGCCGACGGACCGCTCGCCCCCTGGGAGCCGGGTGCCCACATCGACCTGCGGCTGCCCAACTGGCTCACCCGGCAGTACTCCTTGTGCGGAAATCCGGCCGACCGGGACACCTATCGCGTCGCCGTGCGCCTCGACCGCCTCAGCCGGGGCGGCTCGGAGTACATCCACCGCCATCTGCGCGAGGGCCGCCCGCTCGCCGTGTCGACCCCGCGCAACCACTTCCCGCTGCTGCCCGCGCGGCGGTATCTGTTCCTGGCCGGCGGGATCGGCATCACGCCCGTCGCGCCGATGCTCCGGGCCGCCGCGCGTGCGGGGGTGCCGGCGGATCTGGTGTACGCGGGGTCCTCGCCCGAGGCCATGCCGTTCGCCGCCGAACTCCTCGCCGAGCACGCGGAGTCGGTGCGTGTCGTCGCCACCCGGAGCCAGGGGAGGCCGGACCTGGCAGCGCTGGCCGCGGAGTTGGACGCGGACACCCTGGTGTACTGCTGCGGCCCGGCCTCGCTGCTGGCCGCGGCCGAGGAGGTGTTCCCCGCGGAACGGTTGCGCGTGGAGCGTTTCCGGCCGTCGGCCAGACCGGTCGGCCCCGACGTCGCGTTCGAGGCCCTCTGCCGCAGGTCGGGCAGGACGGTCCCGGTCCCGGCGGACGAGTCGCTGCTCGACGCGCTGACCCACGCCGGGTATCCACTGTCCGCCGGCTGCCGGGAAGGCGTCTGCGGCAGCTGCGAAATCACCGTCACCGAGGGCGACATCGACCACCGCGACGACATCGGCGCCCCCGCGGGCCGGATGTATCCGTGCGTCTCCCGCGCACGCTCTGCGCGCATCGTCGTGGATCTGTGAGCTGGCGGGGAGGCGGCTTCGAGGTGTGACACCGGCGACGCCGATCGTGGACAAGTCTTTGCCCGTGGCCGGAATCCTTCGTTCCGGCCGGGTCCTCGCCTCCGAACCCGCCGGGTGAGCGGGTGTGGCGCCCTCGCGAGACGTCGTCTCGCCCTGGTAAAGAGCGGCCGAAATCGTTGGGGTCGGAGGGAAGGCCGCGTTCCGGGCGGCGTTGACCGTACGCGGTCGCAGGCGCACGCTGCAGAGGTAGGTGCTAGTTACATCTAGTGCGGCAGCGGAAGGGAAGCGCATGTGCGGCATCACCGGCTGGGTCTCCTTCGACCGTGATCTGACGGTCGAGTCCACCACTCTGGACGCCATGACGGAGACGATGTCCTGCCGCGGTCCCGACGACCGCGGCACCTGGACCGGCGGGCCCGCCGGCCTCGGGCACCGCCGTCTGGCGATCATCGATCTGCCCGGCGGCCGGCAGCCCATGACCGTCGAGACGCCCACCGGAACCGTCGCCCTCGTCTACTCGGGGGAGACGTACAACTTCACCGAGCTCCGCCGCGAACTGGCCGACCGCGGCCACCGGTTCACCACCGCGTCGGACACCGAGGTCGTGCTGCACGGCTACCTCGAATGGGGCGAGGCCGTCGCGGAGCGCCTCAACGGCATGTACGCCTTCGCCATCTGGGACGCGCGTGACGACAAGCTCGTCATGATCCGCGACCGCATGGGCATCAAGCCCTTCTACTACTACGAGACCCCCGACGGCGTCCTGTTCGGCTCCGAGCCCAAGGCGATCCTCGCCAACCCGCTGGCCCGGCGGCGCGTCACCCTGGACGGCCTGCGCGAACTGTTCGCCACCGTCAAGACGCCCGGCCACGCTGTGTGGGACGGCATGCGCGAGGTCGAGCCAGGCACCGTCGTGAGCGTCGACCGCTCCGGACTGCGCCGGCACGTCTACTGGTCGCTGCGGACCCGTCCGCACACCGACGGCCGCGACGCGTCGATCGCCAAGGTGCGCGAGCTCCTCGAGGACATCGTGCGCCGTCAGCTCGTCTCCGACGTGCCGCGCTGCACGCTGCTCTCCGGTGGCCTCGACTCCTCGGCAATGACCGCCCTCGCCGCCCGGCGACTGGCCGAAGCGGGGGAGACGGTACGCAGCTTCGCCGTCGACTTCGTCGGCCAGGCCGACAACTTCGTCGCCGACGAGCTCCGCGGCACGCCCGACACGCCCTACGTGCACGACGTGGCGGCGTCCGCGGGCACCGAACACCGCGACATCGTCCTGGACTCGCACGCCCTCGCCGATCCCGACGTACGCGCCAAGATGATCCGTGCACGGGACATACCCATGGGCTTCGGCGACATGGACGCCTCCCTCTACCTGCTGTTCCGTGCCATCCGCGAGCACTCCACGGTGGCGCTCTCCGGGGAGTCCGCCGACGAGGTCTTCGGCGGCTATCTGCAGTTCTTCGACGAGGAGGCGCGGGCCGCCGACACCTTCCCGTGGCTGGTGAAGTTCGCCGACCACTTCGGGGACGACTCCAGTGTGCTGCGCCCCGAACTCACCGCCGCGCTCGACCTGCCGGGCTACGTCGAACAGAGCTACGCGGCGGCCGTCGCCGACATCCGGCGCCTCGACGGCGAGAGCGACTTCGAGTTCCGGATGCGGAAGATCAGCTACCTGCACCTGACCCGGTTCGTGCGCATCCTGCTCGACCGCAAGGACCGCGCCAGCATGGCCGTCGGCCTTGAGGTGCGGGTGCCCTTCTGCGACCACCGGCTCGTGGAGTACGTCTACAACACGCCCTGGGCGCTGAAGTCCTTCGACGGCAGGGAGAAGAGCCTGTTGCGCGAGGCGACCGCCGACGTGCTGCCGCGCTCGGTCTACGACCGGGTGAAGAGCCCGTACCCCTCGACGCAGGACCCCAAGTACGCCGTCGCCCTCCAGGAGCACGTCAAGAAGCTGCTCGCCCAGCCCGAGCACCCGGTTTTCCGGCTGGTGGACCGGGAGCGGGCGGCGCGGGCCGCCGAACGGGGAGCGCCGCAGATCACCCAGGCCTCCCGGCGCGATCTGGAGCGGACCCTGGACCTGGCGATCTGGCTGGAGCTCTACGAGCCGGAGATCGTCCTGTCCTGAGTCTCCTCACCGGCCGGCCCGGCCCCGCACCGCCCCGAGCCGTCGTCGCGCTCCGCCGACGTGGCGAGAATGTCGAGGAATCGCTGGAGCGCCGGGGTCCCGTCCGGTCCGAGGCCGCGCTGGACCGGTGGCACGGCCGCTCCGCGCCGGGTGTCGGACGACTGGCACGGGCCGGGCTGCTCCTCGGCCCGGACGGTCACGGCGCGGCGGATGAACTCGGCCACCGGCACTCCGAGCCGGTCCGCGTGGCGCACGATCGCGGCGTACTCGTCGGGCGTGAACAAGACCTGCACAGGCTTGGCACCGTCCATGGACGCATGATGCCGCTCGGGCGTGTGTGACGCGGTGCGGTTGGCATATTCGCCCTCGAAGGCGTGAAAACGACGGAAGACGCCCACGTCAATGGAGTGTGGCCCCGACCGGACGGGGGAATCTCGGTCGGGGCCACATCATGTTCAACGATAAACCATGGGCGCACGTTCCCCGGCCGGGGGTCCCGGGGTGTGAGCTGTGTTACGCGTGGGGCGCCGCGCCCCCCGTCGCGGTCGGCGTCGCCCCTGGCCCGTTCCCCGTGCCGTCACTGACGTACGAGCATGATCACCGAGGCCGTGACGCCGACGACGACGATGAAGGCGCGCATCGCCACCGGGGGGAGCCTGCGGCCGTAGCGCGCGCCGATCAGACCGCCCGCCGTCGAGCCCAGCGCGATCAGTCCCGCGGCCGTCCAGTCGATGTCCGCCACGACGATGAAGAGGACGGCGGCGACGCCGTTCACGAGCGAGGCGAGCACGTTCTTCGCGGCGTTCAGCCGCTGCAGGTCGTCCAGGAGGAAGGCGCCGAACAGGCCCATGAGCAGGACCCCTTGGGCGGCGCCGAAGTACCCCCCGTAGATGCCGGTGGCGAGGACCCCGCACCACATCGGTATCCCGCCGTCCTTGCGTGCGGGAGTCTCCCGTTCCTTGAGCCTGCGGGCCAGCCGGGGCTGCAGCAGGACGAGGGCGCACGCGGTCAGGATGAGGACCGGGACCACCGCCTGGAAGGCGTCTGCGGGCAGCTTCAACAGGAGCAGCGCGCCGATCAGACCGCCGATGAGGGAGGCCGTGCCGAACCGCACCAGACGCCTGAACTGCCCCTTCATCTCCCGCCGGTAGCCGTACGCGGCGCTCAGCGTGCCCGGCACCAGGCCGATGTTGTTCGACACGTTGGCGAGGACCGGCGGGAAGCCGAAGGCGAGCAGGGTGGGGAAGGTGATGAGGGTGCCGGACCCGACCACCGCGTTGAGGCTGCCTGCCGCGACGCCGGCGATTCCGACAGCCACCATTTCGAGCGGTTCCACCTGTCACCTTTTCCTGCCGTGTGGAGGTAGCGACGATCTTGGTGCACATCGGAAACCCAAGTCAATCCTCGGGTTCACTTGCACCGCCCCAAGGGATACCTGGGAGTGTGGGGAGCCGGTGACACGGATACCCGGAAACACCTTCACGCTTCTCCGGCCGGCAGCCGGGCGGCGCGCGTCTGCAGATAGTGGGCCTCGGGGCGGCTGAGGGTGCCCTGGGCCGCCAGACGGTAGGCGGCGCGAGCCCCTTCGGTGTCGCCCGCCTTCTCCAGGAGGTGGGCGCGCACCGCCTCAAGACGGTGATGGCCCGTCAGGCGGTCCTCCAGCGCGGCCAGTTCGGATAGGCCGGCGTGGGGGCCGTGCACCATGGCGCAGGCCACCACCCGGCCGAGCTCGGCCATCGGCTCATGGGTGCGGCGCACGAGATGGTCGTACAGCGCGAGGATCTGCGGCCAGTCGGTGGCGTCCGCACTCGGGGCCTCGTCGTGCAGGGCCGCGATCGCCGCCTGCAACTGGTAGGCGCCCGGCGGGCCTTGGGAGAGCGCCTCCTCGACGAGCGCCGTGCCCTCGTCGATCGCCCGCCGGTCCCAGCGGCCGCGGTCCTGTGCGTCGAGCGGGATCAGCTCGCCGTGCGGTCCGGTCCGCGCGGCTGTGCGCGCCTCGGTGAGCAGCATCAGCGCCAACAGGCCGGTCACCGCGCCCTCGTGGGGCAGCAGACGGCGCACGGCGCGGGTCAGCCGGATCGCCTCCCGGGCGAGCTCGGCGCGGTGCAGCGCGTCTCCGGAGGTCGCCGTATAGCCCTCGTTGAAGATCAGGTAGAGCACCTGGAGGACCGCGGCAAGCCGGGCGTCGCGATCCTCCGGCCCCGGCTGCCGGAACGGCACCCCCTTGATCCGTCCCTTGGCCCTGCTGATGCGCTGCGCCATGGTCGCCTCCGGCACCAGATGCGCCCGCGCGATCTCGGCCGTCGTGAGACCGCCGACGGCCCGCAGCGTCAGCGCGACCTGCGCGGCCGGGGTCAGCTCCGGGTGGCAGCACAGGAACAGCAGCGTGAGGGTGTCGTCGTCCGCCGGGGCGCGGCTCTCACCCGGCGCGGGCGCGGTGAAGGCGTCCCTGGGGGTGAGCAGCGCCGCGTCCTCCTCGCGCCGTCGCCGCGCCTCGTCCGCGCGCAGCTGGTCCGTCAGGCGGCGCGAGGCGACCTTGATCAGCCAACCGCGGGGGTTCTCGGGCAGGCCCTGCTGGGGCCACTGCCGGGCGGCGGCGAGCAGCGCCTCCTGGACGGCGTCCTCGGCGGCGCCGAAATGCCCGTAACGACGCACGAGCGCGCCGAGGACCTGCGGCGCGTGCAGGCGCAGCAGGTCCTCGACCTCGGTCGTACGTCTCAACATTCGCCTCCCGCGGAGTCCGGCACCGACCGGATGACGACGGGCGGCTCGACGAGGCCCTCGGGTCCGGGGCACTCCAGGACGCGCTGGGCGATCTCGGTGACCCGCTCCAGGCTCGCGCATTCGAGCAGCCAGTACCCGGCCAGCACCTCCTTCGTCTCGCCGTAGGGGCCGTCGGTGATCACCGGTCGGCCGTCCTTGCCCTTGCTGACGAAGCGGGCCTGCACGGGCTCGGTGAGCCCCTGCGCGTCGATGAGCTCGCCGGACTCGGCCAGGTCGTTGTTGAGCTCGCCCATGAAGGCGAACATGGCCTGCAGCTCCTGCTCGCTCCAGGTCGGGCGGTCCCCGGAGGGCTTGCCCGCCATCGCCTCGTAGTCGGCCTGCGATCCCTGGACCATCACCAGATACTTCATGACTTCGCTCCTAGGCTGCGCCGTCGCCCCTGGTGGGCGGCTTTCACAGGGGACGTCGGAGCGGACGGCGCGTTCTCGACAGCTCTCGGGAAAGAATTTCCGGGACAGGGCGGCGGAGGAGCTGACGCTCAAATCCTATCGGCGGGCGGCGGTCCGTTCCTGGTGGAACGCGCCACGCCCCCGGAAGGGCGGGCCGCCCGCACCCCACGGCTCACCCGATGTGTACGGGGGCCGCGCCGTCGGCCGTCTCCTGCTTGCCGGCCGTGATGGCCAGGCCGGTGACCAGGAGCCCCGCCAGGAACATCACGCCCGCACCGACGAAGGCCAGCGTGTAGCCGTGCGTCAGCGCATCGGCAGCCTTGGCCACCAGGGCGTGGTCCCCGGTGGCAGCGCCCCGGTAGAGCGAGGCGGCGGCGTCGGGCAGCCGGTCGTCGGCCGCCGAGGTGGAGACCGTCGCCAGGACGGCGAGTCCCAGGGCGCCGCCGATCTGCTGGGCGGTGTTGAGGAGCGCAGAGGCGATGCCCGTCTCCTGGTGGTCGACGCCGCTGACGGCGCCCAGCGTCATCGGTACGAAGCCCATGCCGAGGCCGAGCGCGGTCACGAACATCGCCGGCATCAGATGGCCCGTGTACGACGAGTCGGGGGTGAGCGTGGCGAACCAGAACATGCCCGCGGCCGCCACCAGCAGACCGGGTCCGGCGATCGCGCGCGGGGCGAGCCGGGTGACCAACTTGGCGGAGAGGGCCGCCGCGACACCCATGCCGAGGCTGAACGGCAGGTTGGCGAAGCCGGTCTTGACCGCGCTGTAGCCGAGGATCAGCTGCATGTAGAGGGTGAGGAAGTAGAAGGTCGCGATCATGCCGGCGCCGATGAACAGCATCGTGGCGTACGACCCCGAGCGGTTGCGGTCCCGGAAGAGCCGCAGCGGCATCATCGGGTGCGCGGTGCGGGCCTGGATGAACAGGAAGGCGCTGAGCAGGACGGCGGCGACCGCGAAGCAGGACAGGGCCGGACCGTCGGTCCAGCCGTGCTCACCGCCGCGGGTGATGCCGTAGACCAGGGCGAGCAGGCCGCCGGTGCCGGAGATCGTGCCGGGGACGTCGAGGCGGCCCTGGTGACGCTCGGCCTCGACCAGTGTCCTGGTTCCGGCGAGCACGGCCAGGCCGATGGGGATGTTCACGAAGAACACCCACCGCCAGTCCAGGGCGTCGGTGAGGACGCCGCCGAGCAGCAGTCCCACGGTGGCGCCGATGCCGGCCATCGCGGCGTAGACGCCCATCGCCTTGTTGCGCGGCTTGCCCTCGGGGAACGTCGTGGCGATCAGTGACAGGGCGCTGGGTGCCGCGACGGCCGCGCCGACGCCCTGCAGGATGCGGGCGCCGATCAGCAGGCCCTCGTTCGGGGCGAGGCCGCCGAGCAGCGAGGCCAGGGTGAACAGGGCGATGCCCACCTGGAACATCCGCCGGCGTCCGAAGAGGTCACCGGCCCGGCCGCCGAGCAGCAGGAGGCCGCCGAAGGCCAACGCGTAGGAGTTGACGATCCAGGCCAGATTCGCGTCGGACACGTGCAGTGCGGTCTGGATGCTCGGCAGGGCGATGTTGGTGATGGTGCCGTCGAGCACCACCATCAGCTGGGCCGCGGCGATCACGAAGAGGGCCAGGCCGAGGTGCCGGCCACCGGGTGGGGCGCCGGCCGGGGCACCGAGGGAGTCCACCGGTGCGGAGGGGGCGACAGCTGTGCTGTCAGCAGGCATGAAAGGGCTCCAGAACGAGGCTCGGACGTATTTCACCGGAACGGTAAACGGCAGTGGAAGGCGCGTTTCCATTCCGGTGTGAGGGGCGCGGTGAGGCGCTGGTGCGGGGCGCGGAAATGCGGTCCTTCTGAGGACGAGAGAAAACCCTAGCACTCGATCGCCGCAGGTCGGTGCCTACTTTTCGGCAATCGATCCATACCTGTCGGCGGACTTGACTTTTTCGTCTCTTTCCTAGGCCGCGGACTTTTTCGGGGTTTCTCGATTTCACTTGCATTCTCGTTCGAGTTGTGAGCAATGGGCTTTCTGATGAGTCGTCAGAGGAGCGGCGGAGTGCTCACACTTTTCACGGAAAGGCAAGTTGAACTAATGTCGCGTCCATGGACATCGGGGTGTGCCTGCCGATTCCGGCGCAGGGCGGGCCGGGGCAGGCCGAGGACTTCGCCGCCGCGGCGCGCCGTGCCGAGGATCTGGGCTTCGAGTCGGTGTGGGCGAGTGACGACCCGGCGGGCCGCGGGTCGGCGCCGGACGCGGTGACCGCCCTGAGCGCGGCCGCGGCGGCGACCACCCGTATCAGGGTGGGCTACGGCGTCCCGACGGTGTCCGCGGAGGAGGCCAACCACCTCGCCGAGCGGCTCGCGCACCTTCAATCCCGCTCCGGTGGACGGGTGTTGCTGAGGGTGGGTGCCGGTGGCTCGTACGACGCGGGCGGCGAGGGCGACGTGGGTGTCGCCGGTGACGCCGGTGACGCCGGTGACGCGGAGGGTGGCGAGCGGACCGATCGTGGGCTGGAGAGGCTGCGCGGTCTGCTCGCGGAGAGTTACGCCGCGGGCGGCGGGGTCGGGCCCGCGCTCGTGTCACGCGTGCCGTGGCCGCCCTGTCTGATCGGCGGCCGGTCGGAGGCCTCCCTGCGGCGGGCGGCCCGTCATCACGGCTGGTTCCCCGACCTCGCCTCGGCCGCGGATCTCGCCGGTGCGCGCCCGCGGCTGAACGCCCTGGCTGCCGCGTCCCACGGCACCACACAGCCGACGATGAGCACGGCGGTCCCCGTGGCCCTGCACCCCACGGGCGCGGGCGAACGGCACGCCCCGTCGGCCGGTCACCTCCTGAGCCACTACGGCGACGACGTGGAGCGTGCCGCCGCCCTGCTGATCCGCGCCGAACCGCCCGAGGCCGCCGAGGCGATCGTCGCGTACGCGCGGGCCGGGGCGGACCGGCTCGTCCTGCGCTTCCCCGGCGCCGACTGGCGGGCCCAGTACGAACTCGCCGCGCAGGCGGCCCAGTTGGCGCGGTCCGCGCTGCCACTCCGGTCCACCGCCACCGCCGGGAACCAGACCGGCTGCGGGGGCTGGGCGCGCGTCACCCTCGACGTCGAACGGCGGGGGGAGTCCGGGGCGGGGGAGGGGGCAGAGACGTACTCCTTCATCAATCCCCTCGGCGCGGACCACCTTGAGGACGAGTTCGCGGCGGCCCTGGAGGAGGGCGTGCGCGAGGGACTCGCGGGGGAGGCCCGTACGGTCCGGGTGCACCGGGCATGGGTGCACGCGGTCGACGCGAACGAGTCGGTGTTCCGCCGGGCGGGCCGCGAGGCGGTCACGAAGGCGTTGGCCGCGGAGCGTGCGGGGGCGGAACGGTGACGGGTGGGAGGTCTGGGCGGGGGGAGTCCGGGTGGGGGACCGCGGTGACCTACTGACCCGGCAGGGGGTGGTCGGGGACATGCCACCGCTCGGCCGACCGGCACAGCCGGTTAAGGCCAGCACGCCCAGCCGACGGCCCGCCGCCCAACCCCGCCGAGCCACCCCCGCCCCCCTCACCGCCCCCGCGTAGCCCCACCCGCCCGCTCCTCGCCCTCGCCCTCATCCCCGTCCGAGCCCGGCACCCCGCCCCTGCCCCCGGACCCTCCCGTCCCCGCTCCGGCCCCCTCCCGCCTCTCGTCGCCGTGGCCGGGCCACCACGCCGCGTGGCCGATCAGGGCCGTGAGGGCCGGGGTGAAGACCATCGCCATGACGAACGCGGCGATGACGATGCCGAAGGACAGCGAGAAGCCCATCTGCGAGAGCGTCGAGTTGCCCGCGAGCATCAGCGTCGCGAACGTACCGGCGAGGATCACGCCCGCCGAGCCGATCGTCGGCCCGGAGTGACGCACCGCCGTACCCGCCGCGTCGCGCGGAGTCCGCCCCTCGCGTGCCTCCTCGCGCAGCCGCGACACCATGAGGATGTTGTAGTCCGTGCCGAGTGCGACGACGAACAAGTACATGATCACCGGCAGCATGAACATGAGCCCGGGCTGGCTGCCGATCTGCTGGAAGAGCAGCGACGTCGCGCCGAGGGTCGCGCCGAAGCCGAGCGCGACGGACAGCATCAGGTACCAGGGCGCCACCAGGCTGCGCAGCAGCAGGCCGAGGATGACCATGATGGCCAGCGCCGCCACCGGGAAGACCACCGAATAGTCGCGGTCCACCGCCTTGTTGATGTCGACGTACACGGCCGTCGTGCCGCCGACGAGTGCCCGCGTGCCGGTCGGCGCGTCGTCGCTGGCGGTGGGCCGCAGCCGGTCCTTGACGGTCGCCAGCGCCTTGTCGGAGGCGGGCGGGTCCGCGAGGATCACCGAGTACGAGGCCGTGGTGCGGTCCGGGCTGAGCTTCGCGGCGGCGACCTCGCCCACGCCGGTGATGCCGGAGAGCCGCTCGCGGAAGGCGGCGGCCGAGGACGGGGCCAGCGGCTCGTCGGCCGTGGAGGTCAGATACACCGAGGTCGGGTCGGTGGTGCCGGCCGGGAAGCCCTTCTGCAGGTCGTCCAGGGCAACCATCGACTCCTTGTCCTTGGGCAGCGAGGACCCGGCCAGGTCGAAGTTGGCCCGGTAGCCG
The DNA here is from genome assembly GCF_042871345.1 of Streptomyces sp. NPDC005863. Taxonomy (NCBI): domain Bacteria; kingdom Bacillati; phylum Actinomycetota; class Actinomycetes; order Kitasatosporales; family Streptomycetaceae; genus Streptomyces; species Streptomyces sp. NPDC005863. The sequence goes on from NZ_JBIAII010000004.1 coordinate 377,656, forward strand.
AGCGCGCCGAGCGTGAGCGCGCCCATGACGAGCGCGGAGACCAGCGCCCACACGGCGGGCCTGCGGGCCACGGACGCGCCGAGTCGGGCGAACCCCGTGCCGTGCGGCTCCCGTTGCCAGGACTTCGAGGGCCAGAACACTTTCGTGCCGAGGAGCGAGACCACGGCCGGGACGAGCGTGAGTCCGGCGAGCAGCGTCACGAACACGGCGATGGCCAGGGCCGGGCCCATCGACTGCAGCATGCCGAGCGAGGAGAGCGTCAGCGCGGCGAAGGCGACGATGACCGCGCCCGCCGCCGAGGTGATGGCCTCGCCGACCCGCTCGACGGCGTGCACCATGCCGCCCTTGACGTCCTCGCCCGCGCGCAGTGCCTCCCGGTACCGGAAGAGCAGGAACAGGATGTAGTCCGTGCCGACGCCGAACAGGACGACGGTCAGGAGCTCCTGGATCGAGGAGTCCGCCTTCATGCCGAAGGCCTTGTTGGCGGAGGCGATCAGACCGGTGGCCATCGGCGAGATCAGGCCGATGAGGACCACGGGCAGCAGCGCGATGATGGGGCTGCGGAAGATCACGAGCAGCAGGACGACGATGATGACGATCGTGCCGACCCCGACGAGCAGGCCCGCCCGCTTCGACGCGTCGCTCTCGTCGAGCGCCTGCGCCGCCGAGCCGGTGATGCCGGCGGACAGGTCCGTGCCCTTCAACTCCGGCTGCAGATCGGCCCGCAGCCGCTTCACCGCATCCTGCTGTGCGGTGTCCTCGGGGTTGGTGATCTTCGGCATCGCGACGACCGACGTCTGCACGAGTTTGTTGGGGGAGACCTGACCGGGCGCGACCGCCTGCACCTCGGGGATCTTCCGGCTCTGCAGATCCTTGGAGACACGCCGTACGTCGGCGGAGTCGGCCGCCGTCAGCTTTGTGCCGTCGGAGCGCCGGAAGACGATGATCGCGCCGATGTTCTGCTGCCGGGGGAAGTCCTTCTCCTGCACGGCGGCGGCGCGGATCGACTCGTAGTGGTCGGGAAGGAAACTCGCCTCGTCGCTGCTGGAGGTCAGCTTCGGCGCCAGCGAGATCACCGCGCCGGCCGCGACCACCCACGCCAGGATGATCCACCAGGGGCGGCGCACCACGAATCGGCCCAGGCCAGAGAACATCGGCTACTGCCTCTCCTCGCCCCCGAGGCACAACAGTCGTGTTCCGCCAAGGATCGGCCGGACCGGGCGGCCCCGCCACTCGAACCACCGGATTCCGGTCGTTCGCGGGCGGGCGGGGCGCCCGGGACGTCTCAGAAGTTGATCATGTGCCCGGCCAGGCCGTGCACCGCTTCCTTGACGGCCTCGCCGAGGGTCGGGTGGGCGTGGACGTTGCGCGCCACCTCGTGGACGGTGAGGTCCCACTGCTGGGCCAGGGTGAGCTCGGGCAGCAGCTCGGTGACGTCGGGACCGATCAGGTGGGCACCGATGATCTCGCCGTGCGTGTCATCGCTGATGATCTTCACGAAGCCGACGGTGTCGCCGAGGCCGTGCGCCTTGCCGTTGGCCTGGAACGGGAACTTCGCGACCTTGACGTCGAAGCCCTTCTCCTTGGCCTGCGCCTCCGTCCAGCCGAAGCTGGCGATCTGCGGCTGCGAGTACGTGGCGCGCGGGATCATCGGGTAGTCGAGTTCCATCGTCTCGGCGTCCGCGAGGGTCTCCGCGGCCACCACGCCCATGGCCTCGGCGGTGTGCGCCAGCATCAGCTTGGCGGTGACGTCGCCGATGGCGTAGATGTGCGGGACGTTGGTGCGGCAGCGGCCGTCGACCTTGATGGCGCCGCGCTCGGTGAGCGCCACGCCCGTCGCCTCCAGGCCGAAGCCGCTCACGTTCGGCGCGAAACCGATGGCCTGCAGGACCTTGTCGGCCTCCAGGATCTGCTCCTTGCCGTCCTTGCCCGTGACGGTGACCTTGACCTGCTCGCCCGACTCGTCGATCGACTCCACGCGCGTGGAGGTCAGCACGTCGATGCCCAGCTTGCGGTACTGCTTCGCCAGCTCCTTGGAGACGTCCGCGTCCTCCAGCGGCGCGACCCGGTCCAGGAACTCGACGATGGTGACCTTCACGCCGTAGTTGTGCAGGACGTACGCGAACTCGATGCCGATCGCGCCCGCGCCGGCGATCACGATGGAGCGCGGCAGCGTGTCGGCGAGGATCTGCTCCTCGTACGTCACCACGCGCTCGCTGCGGCTCGTGCCGGGCAGCAGGCGGGGGGTGGCGCCGGTGGCGATGATGCAGTTCTCGAAGCCGATGGTGGCGGTCGAGCCGTCGGACTTCGCCACCTGCAGCGTGTTCGCGTCGACGAACGTGCCCCGGCCGTCGAACTCCGTGATGCCGTTCTTCTTCATCAGGAAGTGGACGCCCTTGACCCGGCCGTCCGCGACCGTGCGGCTGCGGCTGAACGCCTCGCCGTAGTCGAAGGAGACCTGCCCGTCGACCTTGATGCCGTACGTCTTCTGCTCGTGCGTGAAGAGGTGGGCGAGCTCGGCGTTGCGCAGCAGGGCCTTCGTCGGGATGCAGCCCACGTTGAGACAGACGCCGCCCCAGTACTTCTCCTCGACGACTGCCACTCGCTTGCCCAGCTGGGCGGCGCGGATGGCGGCGACGTAGCCGCCGGGTCCTGCTCCGAGCACGACGACGTCGAAGCGGTCTTCCATGGGGAGGTCCTCTCTGGGTGGTACGGGTCCGGTGGTACGGATGGCTCTGGCACGATCATCCGCCATGCGCGGGCCCACCGGGCCGCCGGGTGGGACACGCCACAGTCCGCACCGACCTCCGCACCCGGGCGGGGCCCATGGCGCCGCGCCAACCACCTTTCCCCACAAGTGTGTTGGAGATTCGACAGTTGGTTCACCCGAACGTGGATCACCGGCTAGTGTCGCGGGCAGGAACACGTTCCGTACATGCCACGGGAAAGGTGGAGGGCGCGCTGTGGAGAGTGACGACCGGTCCGAGACGATGTCCATCCCCTACGACGTCCCGACCTCGGCGCGCGGCTACGGCTGGATGCTGGGCGGCAAGGACAACTACGAGGTGGACCGCGACTTCATCCTCTCCACCGTCCCGTCCTTCCCCGAGGTCGTCGACATCTGCCGGCAGAACCGCCAGTTCCTCTACCGCGCGGTGCGTCACCTGACGCGCGAGCAGGGCATCCGCCAGTTCATCGACATGGGCTGCGGGCTTCCCACCGACAACAACGTCCACCAGGTCGCCCAGCGCTTCGCGCCCGACGCCCGCGTCGTCTACGTGGACATCGACCCGATCGTCCTGGCCCACGGCCGCGCCCTGCTCGCCGACGACTCCTCGACCACGGTCATCATGGGCGACATGCGCGACCAGGACGCGATCCTGGACCACCCCGACGTGCGGCGTCTCATCGACTTCGACGAGCCGGTCGCCACGCTCTTCCTGTCCGTCGGGCACCACCTCGTCGACGCCGACGATCCCCGCCGCATCCTGCGCACCATCATCGACCGCGCGGCGCCGGGCAGTTTCGTCGGCTTCTCGCAGGTCATCTGCGAGGACCCGGCACGCGGCGCGAAGATGACCGAGCACATCGCCGGCGGCGGCGTCCCGTGGCAGACCCGCACGCCCGCCGAGGTCGACGTCCTGCTCGAAGGCCTCGAAGCCGTGGATCCCGGCGTGGTCAACCTCGTCGACTGGCGCCCCGACCCCGACCAGCCCGCCCTGGAGCCGGTCGACGCCGACCTCGTGCCCTACCTCGGCGTGACCGACGCCAACAAGGGGATCTATGAGTACGGCGGAGTGCTGCGCAAGCCGTGACGCCCGGTTGACCTGGGGGATCGACGGCCCCACAATGGCGACCATGATCCAGCACCTGACCGCCGCGGCACGGACGTTCAACGTCCCGTGGCGATGTGGGTGCGAGCGATCGGGCCGCTAGCTGCACGGAGCCCCGCTCCGTCCAGCCCGTCCGTTCGCTCCCGCACTCCAAGGATCACACCCATGACTGCCACACCGCGGTTCCCCGCGACCGTTGCACTGCGCGAGGCCCGTATCCCCGCCGACGGCATGTACGAGGGCCGCCGTACCCTGCGCCGGTTGCCCGAAGGCTGGCGGGAACACCCCTACGAGCTCCTCGACGTCGTGCCCCAGGGCCGCCTCATCGGCGCCGAGATCCGCGGCGTCGACCTCGCCCGCCCCCTGACGCCCGCCCTGCGCGACGAGTTGAACCGGGCCCTCCTTGAGTGGAAGGTGCTCTTCTTCCGCGGCGCCCACATCACCCCGGAGCAGCAGCGAGCGTTCGCCCTCAACTGGGGCGACCTGGAGACCAATCCGCTGCTCGCGCGCGGCTCCGCCGACGACGTCGTCCGGTTCGACAAGGGCGGCAGCGCCGTCCCCACGTACGAGAACGTCTGGCACGCCGATGTCACGTTCCGCGAACGGCCAGCCTTGGGCGCGGTGTTGCAGCTGCGTGAGGTGCCGCCGTTCGGCGGCGACACGATGTGGGCGGACATGGCGGCCGCGTACGACAACCTTCCCGACACCGTGAAGGCGCGCATCGACGGTGCGCACGCCGTGCACGACTTCATCCCCGGCTTCGCCCGCTTCTACGGTCCCGACAAGCTCGCCCCGCTCCAGGACCGCTTCCCGCCCGTCACCCATCCCGTGGTGCGCACGCACCCGGAGACCGGGCGGCGGATGCTCTTCGTCAACACCTCCTTCACCACGCACATCGTCGGGATGGAGCGCGAGGACAGCGACCGGCTCCTCGGCTATCTGGTGCGGCAGGCGCACGTGCCGGAGTACCAGGTGCGGTTCCACTGGCAGGCGGGCGACGTCGCGTTCTGGGACAACCGCGCCACGCAGCACTACGCCGTCGACGACTACGCCCCGCACCGCCGGGTGGCGGAGCGCGTCGCCATCGCGGGGGACCGGCCCTACTAGCGGGGCCCGTGCCGGCTCGCCCTCACAGACTCAACTCCCAGCGGATCTCACCGTCCTGGACCACATCGGTGGCGGTGAGACCCGCTGCCCGCGCGACGGCTGCGGACGCACCGTGGTCGGGGTGGACGTGCGCGACGACCGTGTGCACGGCCCGCGCCGCCAGCCAGTCCACCAGGCCACGGGCCGCCTCCGACGCGAGACCGCGGCCCTGCCACGGCGTCCCGACGACCCAGGCGATCTCCGCGACCCCGTCCGCGCCGACGGTCGCCTGGACCGTCCCGGCCAGGCACGGCCGGTCCTCCTCGCGCAGCCGCAGCACCCAGTTGCACCAGGAGACATCGGGGTCCGGGGCGCCGGCGAGCATGCGGCGGTAGCGGGCGCGCAGGGCCTCGACGTCGTCGGGGGCGCCGCCGATGAAGGTGTGCAACTCCGGATCGCCGAGGACGACGGCCATCTCGTCGGCGTGCTCGACGCGCAGGGGTACGAGGTCGAGCCGGGCGGTGTGCGTCTCGGTGGGGATCATGGACGCATCATGCCCGCAGGCCGGCCCCGGCGGCCACCCGGCCCCGGCGGCTCTTGACCGGCTGATCATGCGGCTCTTAGCCTCAGTCGATCCGCAACTCCGTCGCCACCATGAGCTGGGTCTGCCGAGGTCGTACTGATGACACATCCGCCTGCCGGCGCCCTCACCGAGCTCAGGGTGCTCGATCTGTCCCGGGTCCTCGCCGGGCCCTACTGCGCTCAACTCCTCGCCGACCACGGAGCCGACGTCATCAAGGTGGAGCCGCCGGCCGGTGACGAGACACGGGGCTGGGGCCCGCCGTTCGTCTCGCCGGACACCTCCGCGTACTACCGGAACCTCAACCGGGGCAAGAAGAACATCGTCGTGGACCTGTCCGTGCCGCAGGGGCGGGACATCCTCGACACGCTGCTGAGCGAAACCGACGTGCTCGTCGAGAACTTCAAGGCCGGGACCCTCGCCAAGTGGGGTTACGCCGACGAGGAGTTGCGGCGCCGCTTCCCCGCCCTCGTCCACTGCCGCGTCACCGGTTTCGGCACGGACGGGCCGCTCGGCGGACAGCCGGGCTATGACGCGGTGCTCCAGGCGTACGGCGGTCTGATGAGCGTGAACGGCGAAGCGGACGGAGAGCCGCTACGGGTCGGTGTCCCGGTCGTCGACCAGGTCACCGGCATCCTCGCCTTCTCCGGCATCTTGCTGGCCCTGTACGAACGCCGGAGCTCCGGCCTCGGCCAACTCGTCGACTGCACCCTCCTGGACACCGCGATCAGCCTGCTCCACCCGCACTCCGCGTCGTGGCTCGCCGACGGCACGGTGCCGCGGCGCACCGGCTCCGCGCACCCCAGCATCGCCCCGTACGACTCGTTCCCCGCCGCCGACGGACCGCTCTTCGTCGCGGTCGGCAACGACCGGCAGTTCGGCGCGCTCACGGACGTCCTCGCGGTGCCGGAGCTGGCCGCGGACCCGCGCTTTCGCACCAACCCGGACCGCGTCCGCCACCGTCATGAGCTGCGGGTGCTCCTGGAGAAGGCGATCGGCGCGCGGCCTCGCGCGGAGCTCACCGACCTGCTCACCGCCCGGGGTGTCCCGGCCTCGCCCGTCCACGATGTCGCCGAGGCGCTGACCGCACCGCAGGTGCGCCACCGGGGCCTGGTCGTGGAGGAGGGCGACTACCGCGGGCTCGCGTCGCCGGTATCCCTGTCCCGCACGCCGGCCCGGGTCCGCCCCGAGGTGCGGGGCGCGGGCGCGGACACGCGCGAGGTGCTGGCCTCCGGCGGCCTCGACGAGGCGGCGATCGACGAGGCGGTCGGACGGGGCGTGGTGCGGGCCGCCACGGACAGGCGAACCCCGCCGTCCGGGGCCGGGGCCCGGTAAGGCAGTGCGGGCGCACACACTGCGGCCCCCGGTGTCACCCGACACCGGGGGCCGCCCCGCGTCCCGGCCGCCTTCCCCCACGAAAGGTCACCGGGACTTCCCCTGAGTGTGGTTCAGGGCTTGGTCCGCTCAGAAGGAGAGTGCGACACCCTCCCCGAGACCAGCCTTCATCTCACACCGGTTCCCGAAGGTCTTGGACCAGTTGACGTGCTTGCCGTTCCACACACCGGCGACGGTCACGGTGACCGGCCGCCACTCCTTGGTACACATCACGTCGGGCGCGCCGCCGACCAGCTGGGCGAACTCGCCGCCGACCTTGCTGAGTTCGGCGCATGCGGCGGCCGCAGCCGGGTGGGTGCCGGCCGGGCGCGGCGCGCAGGTGAGCGTCACGGCGCGTTCCACCGCGACGGAGTCGGCGTCCTCGCCCTGGCCGACCGTGAGCACCAGGGCGGACGGCGCGTAGAGGCTCTTCGTCTGCGGGGCCTCGGCGTGCGCGGTGCCTGCTGTCGCGGCGAGGACGCAGGTGGCCGCCGCGGCGGCTGCTCCCACGGCCTTGAGGGTGCGACGCATGGTGGACTCTCCTTCGATCGAGTGGTTGGTGACTGCGCTGAGGAGTCTTGCCGGTGCGGAGAGTGAATGCCATGTGGATGGTCGATTTCCGGATGTGCCGGTCCGGTGAGCGGTGTCCGTACGAGCGTTCGGGCAGCTCAAGCGCGGTGGAACCGGTTTCCCGACCTGCGTCCACCATGTGGACAATTGCCATTGGTATAACCGAGAACCATCCGCTGAACTGCGTGAACGCAAAATTGGTTTCCTCTTCGACGATCTGCATCGACTGGAAATCGCCGCTGAATCATCCGTCACCGCCCGTTTTGTGACCCCTCCGGACCTTCCTGACGGCCCGGCAGATGCGCCGGATCGGCGGTCGCGCCCTCGGTGCTGATCAGTACGAGGGTGGCCGCGGGCCCGAGGCCCAGCTCGGCGCGGCGCCCGGCCGTGCCCCGGCCGATGAGCGCGGCACGGACGCCGGCCAGCGGGGCCGCGCCGCACGGGCCCGACGAGACCCCCAGCTCCGTGAGATCCCGTACCGCCCTCGCGCCGTCGGCCTCGGTGACGGCTACTGCCGCGTCCAAGCCGTCGCGCAGCACGGGCCAGGCCAGGGCGGAGGGGGTCCCGCAGTTGAGCCCGGCCATGGCTGTGACGCCCGTCGGCACGCTCGTGAGGCGTCCGGCGCGCAGACTCTCCAGGACGCAGGCGGCGCTCACCGGCTCCACCGACAGCAGGGCGGGGGGTCCGCTCTCGGGGTCGGCGTCCGTCGTTCGCGCGCCGCGGTAGTGCCCGACGGCGGCCTGGGCCAGCGACCCGACGCCCACCGGGACGGCGACCAGGGAGGGCGCACGTACGCCCGCGGCGCGCAGTTGGGCGTCGACCTCGGCGAACAGGGTGGCGTACCCCTCGACGACCAGCGTCGGGATCTCCTCGTACCCCTCCCACGCCATGTCCTGGACGAGGATCGCGTCGGGCGTCGCGGCGGCGTCCCGCGCCGCCCGCACGGCCGCGTCGTACGACCCTGCCACGGCGGTGACCTCCGCACCCTCGCCCTCGATGGCGGCCACCGCCTCGTCCGGCACCCCGTCGGGGACGAACACCAGCGACCGATGGCCGAGTCGGCGGGCGGTCCGTGCCACGGCCCGGCCGTGATTGCCGTCGGTGGCGGCGACCAGACACAGGGATGGGGCGCCGGTGCCCCGCGGCGCTCCGACCGCCCGCGTCTCCATGATCCGGTGGATCGCCCACGACACGCCGAGCGCCTTGAAGGCGGGCAGGCCGAGCCGCGACGACTCGTCCTTGACGAAAACCCTCGCCGCCCCCAACTCCTCCGCAAGGGACGGCAGTTCGTGCAAGGCCGTGGGTGCGTATCCGGGCAGCGAGGCGTGGAAGCGGTGGGCGTCCACCGAAGGTGGTGCACAGGTCCAAGTGCGGGCGGCGGGCCGCGCGTACCAGGGGAGAGGGGAGGGGGATCCGGCCACCGGGTCAGTCGCATGATCGGTCACGGGACCAGCGTGCGGCGCGGCCCCGCGCCGGTCCAGTGCGGTGACCCAGGCGCTTGCGCGCGGCCGGCGTCGCCGGTCAGCCCCTGGTGAAGGCCAGGACGGTCGCCAGGTTCATGGGCTGACGTGTCGACACATAGACATACGGCGCGCCTCCCCAGGCGTTGCGCAACTCGATGCGCAGCGCGGTGGGGACGTAGGAGCGCAGGAGCAGCAGCGCGTACGGGTTCGCCCGGACGGTGCGCCACTCGAAGGCCTCCCGCTCGTCGAGGATCTCCGTCACGCCGAGTGCCTCGATGGGGATGGTGCGTTTGCCGACGACGAGATGGCCCGGCGTGACGAGGATGCGCACGCTGCCGTGCAGGTGCACCAGCGCGGCGGACACCGCGATCCCGATCGCCGCAGCGATCACCGCGGCGAGGAGCCCGAAGGGCATCGCCCCCACGCCGAGACCGAACCCGCCCAGCGCCACAAGTCCCCACCAGGAGCGGGGCACGCTCAGCCGCTCTTCGTAGATGTGCATGACCGCATATTGGCAGGCCCGCACGGCCTCTACAGAGCGGGGGGTTCGTGTGAGGGCGTGATCCGCGCCCGCGCCAGCGCATGGGCCCGGTCGAGCGCATCGGCGGCGTCACAGGGCACGTCGGGGCGGACGCCCGTGCCCTCCCAGTTGGTGCCGGACACGGGGTTGACCGCCTTGCCCATCGGGATGGTCGCCTCCAGGTGGGGATGGACCGTCCACCCGTCACACGGGTGGGCCCCACCACGTGTCGTCTCCCCGACGATGACGGCGCGCCCCAACTGCTGGAGGTCGTACGAGAGTTCCTCGGCCGCCGAGAAGGTGCTTGCGCTGGTCAGCACGTAGAGCGGTTTGCTGCCGCCGAAGCGCCGGCCCGGCACGTGCGCGGGGCTCCAGGACTGTTCGAGGCGGTCGCCGTCGCGCCAGTACATCGTGTTGAGATGGGTGCGCTCGTCGAGCAGATGCCCGCAGACGAACGCGACCGTGTCCGGGTCCCCACCGCTGTTGGCCCGCAGATCGACGATGAGCGCCTCGGCCGGGGCGACCAGCGTGAGCGCGGCGGTCAGCGTCTCGGCGCACCAGTCCAACGGGAAGAGCGCCGGCGACAGTTCGAGGAGCGCGACGTTCCCGTCCAGCAACTCCGTCCGGGGCGCGCCGCCCAGCGACGCGTCCATCTTCGCGCGCATCATGGTCAGCGTCGCGGCACCCTGGTCCGCGGGCACGGGCCCGTCGTGGTGCTTGAGCCGCAGGTGCGGGTCGCCGTTGAGTGACTGGAGATCCGTGGTGACCAGGCGCGCCAGCTCGGCGGGCTCCTGGACGTCGTACGCGCCGTCGGCCAGCCGGCGCCGCAGCAGGGCGCCCAGTTGGGTGGCGGCCTCCGGGAACACGTAGTGGTCCAGCAGGAGTTGGGCGGTCTCGTCGACGATGTCGGCGGTTCTGAGGGGGTGCGTGGCAGTGGTCATGGCAGAGGAGTAGAGCAGCCCTCTTCCCAAAGCGTCAAGAAGATTGGACACTTGATTCATGCCCGAGCACCATCAGGAGTCCCCGCCCGACCCCGTCATCGAGATCGACTCACCCGAGCAGCACGCCGCCCTGGCCCACCCCCTGCGGCAGCGCCTGCTCTTCTCGCTGGCCCATCGGCCCGCCACCATCAGCCAGTTGGCGGCGCGCCTGGACGTCGGCAAGGGAAACGTCTCCCACCACCTGAAGGTCCTGCGCACCGCCGGACTGGTCCACATCGCCGAGACCCGCAAGGTCAGGGGCGGCACCGAGCAGTACTACCAGCGGGTGGCCCGGCGCATGGCCGTCTCCGAGCCACGGGCCGAGGGCACCGCCGCGATGCTCGGCGCCGTGGCGCAGGAACTGGCACGGTCCGACCAGCCCACCCTGTCCCTGCGCCACGTACGCCTGAGCCCCGACAAGGCGCGCCGCCTCGCCGAGACGCTGGCCGCACTGGTCGACGAGGCGGAGGAGGACGGGGACGAACAGCCGGTGCACGGCGTGCTGGTGGCGCTGTACGAGCAGGCGGCGGCGCCGGCGGGTGCGGCGGACACACGTACGTAAGGTGCTCCCATGCCCACACCCGCCACCGCGCCCGAGCTCCAGCTCCTCCGCCCCGGCCACGCGCCCGCGCTGCTCTCCTTCGAGGAGGCGAACCGCGCCTACTTCGCCGCATCGATCCCCGACCGGGGGGACGCCTACTTCCGGGACTTCGACGCCCGGCACCGCGCCCTCCTCGCCGAACAGGCCGAAGGCGCCTGCTACTTCCACGTCCTGGTGGGGGAGGGTGACGAGATCCTCGGGCGGGTCAACCTCGTCGACGTCGCGGACGGCGCCGCCGAGCTCGGCTACCGGATCGCGCAGAAGGCGGCGGGCCGGGGCCTCGCCACCCGGGCGGTCCGGCAGGTCTGCGGCCTCGCCGTCGCCGCGTACGGCCTGACAAGGCTGCGTGCCGCCACGACGCACGACAACGCGGGCTCACACGCCGTGCTCACCCGGACCGGCTTCGTGCCGGTCGGCGACGTCCGGCTTGACGGGGTCCCGGGGACCGGTTATGCCCTGACGCTCTGACGCCCGCTCCAGGAAGCGGAGGAGTTCGACGGGGAAGGGCAGGACGAGGGTGGAGTTCTTCTCGGCGGCGACGGCCACCACGGTCTGCAGGAGCCTCAGTTGGAGCGCGGCCGGTTCCTCGGCCATCTCGTGGGCGGCCTCGGCGAGTTTCTTGGAGGCCTGGAGTTCGGCGTCGGCGTTGATGACGCGGGCGCGGCGCTCGCGGTCGGCCTCGGCCTGGCGGGCCATGGAGCGCTTCATCGTCTCGGGCAGCGAGACGTCCTTGATCTCGACGCGGTCGATCTGCACGCCCCAGCCGATGGCCGGCGAGTCGATCATCAACTCCAGGCCCTGGTTGAGCTTTTCGCGGTTGGAGAGCAGATCGTCCAGGTCACTCTTGCCGATGATGGAGCGCAGCGAGGTCTGCGCCATCTGCGAGACCGCGAACCGGTAGTCCTCCACCTCCACGACCGCGTTGGAGGCGTCGACCACCTTGAAGTAGATGACGGCGTCCACCCGGACCGTGACGTTGTCGCGCGTGATGCCGTCCTGCGCCGGCACCGGCATCGTCACGATCTGCATGTTCACCTTGCGCAGCCGGTCGACGCCGGGAACCACCATGGTGAACCCCGGGCCGCGCACCGAACCGGAGAGCCGGCCGAGGCGGAAGACCACACCGCGCTCGTACTGCTTGATCACGCGGCCCGCCGCCAGCGCGTAGACCACGCAGCCGGAAGCGACCGCCGCTCCTGCCGTCAGCAGTTCCTGGACCATGGCACGACCCCCTGCCGTCCGAGCCGACCACTGACTCAACGATATGCCCGCATATGTCCTCCGGTCGAGGGGCTGCCCGAAGGGCTTTCCGAACGAGCCGGAGGACATACACGGGGTTCTGGTCGGGCTGTCAGTCCGTGCGGGGCCGCGACTCGTGCAGCCGCGTGTGATAGCGGCCCTCCGCTTCGTACTCCGTGGGGTCCTCACCTGCGAGGATCACCTGGCGCACGGCGTCGCGGCGCTCCTCGGGGCTGGTGAAGAGCCGCTGCGCATACGTCCGCGAGGTGTCCGTCACGGTGGTGAGGCCGTGCGCGGCGAGGGTGTCGGCGATGCGCTGGTACGGCACGGTCCGCAGGACGAACGCGCTCACCCACAGTGGCCGCCGCGCACAGCCGAGCAGGGCGTCGAAGGTGCGCTCCGAGATGTACCCGATGCCGCCCGTGACCGTGATCAGACCGGTCCGGGCGACCGCGCGCCGCAGCCCTTCGCTGGGCGGGTGCCGCTCCAGGTTCTCCGCATACGCCTCGTCGAGCAGACCCGCGTCCAACGCGTAGCGAGTGGCGTTTGCCGCCATGTCGAGACCGATGACCGGCGTGGCGTCGGGGCGCCGCCGCGACGCGTAGAACTCCTTGTCGCGCTCGACGAGTTCGTGCGGCGTGAGCGCGGCGGCCTCCTCGGAGGTGTAGTGCGCGTACAGGTCGGCGAGGGTGAGGTCGTGATTGAGCAGCGCCGCGTTGATGCCGTACGAGCAGCACACGTCGAGGACCGTCACCGGGCCCTCGTCGGCGGCCTGCCGGGCCCGCAGGTCGCGCGTGCGGCGGAACACCGCCTGGGCGTGCTGCGGGATCTCGTACGCGTAGGGCGCCAGCGTACGGAAGTAGGCGCGCGGGTCAGGCCGGTCGTAGATGTCGTCGAACCGGGTCTTGCCCGATGCGGTCCTTGTCCTGTGCCGGTCTGTGGCCATGGGGCACCTCCGGGAGAGAGGAACGGGTCTGGGGCAGACGTGCACCTCTACCCGACCCGTCCCGGCCCCCGATAGACCTCCTGGCGCTATCCGGCCACGGCACCGCTCCGGCGCGGACCCGCCAGGACCGCCCCCTGGCTACCCTGGAGCCGATGTTCTCCTCCCAGGGTCCCACGCTGCGTGAGCTGGCCGTTCAGGCGCTCTCGTCCACCGAGCACGGGTACGACCTGCTCGCCCCGAAGTTCGACCACACCCCCTTTCGTACGCCTGGCCGGTTTCTGACCGCCACGGCCGACGTCCTGCGCCCCGTCGGCCCCTTCGACGCGGGGCTCGACGTGTGCTGCGGCACCGGCGCCGGGATCGGGGCGCTGCTGCCGCTGTGCCGGGAGCGGGTGACCGGCGTGGACTTCAGCGAGGGGATGCTCGCCGCCGCGGCCCGGTCGCTGCCCCAGCCGGGGCCCGGCGGCCCCACCGTCGACCTGGTGCGCGCCGACGCCCGCGCCCTGCCCTTCCGCGGCGACTACGACCTGGCCGTCAGCTTCGGGGCGTTCGGTCACTTCCTGCCCGCCGAGCGGCCCGCCTTGTTCGCCGGCGTCCACCGGGCGCTGCGCCCCGGCGGCGTCTTCGCGTTCCCGATCGGCGCCCCGCAGTCCTTCGCCTCGCCCTGGTACTGGGCGCTGCGCGGCTTCGACGGCGCGATGCGGGTGCGCAACCTGCTGTGGCGTCCGCGGTTCGTCATGTACTACCGGACGTTCCCGCTCGGCGGGGTGCGCGAGGATCTCGCCGCGGCCGGGTTCGACGTGCGGCTGTCTCCGCTGGAGGAGTTCGGGCGGCGTGCCGACGGCAGTCCGCGCTGGCGGCTTGTCGTGGCCCGGAAGGCGTAGGCGCCGGGGTCGGGTCAGGGCGCCTTGCCGTCGGCCGCCGCCTGCAGCGCGGCGACATCCAGCTTCTTCATGCCGAGCATCGCCTGCATCGCGCGCTGGGACCGCTCGGGATCGGGGTCGGTGATGAGCTCGCCGAGCACGGCGGGCACGACCTGCCAGGACAGCCCGTACTTGTCCTTGAGCCACCCGCAGGGGCCCTCCTCGCCGCCCTCGGAGAGCTTCGTCCAGTAGTGGTCGACCTCCGCCTGGTCCGCGCAGTCGATCTGGAAGGAGACGGCCTCGGTGAAGGTGAAGTCCGGGCCGCCGTTGATCGCCGTGTAAGGCTGTCCGTCGAGCTCGAAGTCCACCGTCAGGACGGTGCCGGCCGGACGCGGGGCGCCCTCTCCGTAGTACGAGACGTTCTTGATCTCGGAGTTCGGGAAGACCGAGACGTAGAACTGCGCGGCTTCCTCGCTCTGCAGGTCGAACCAGAGGTTGGGCGTGATCCTGGGCATGGCGCTCTCCTGTCGCGTACGCGGCGGTCCTGTCCGCCCGCATGTCTTGCCTAGATGGACCGTCGCACCGCCCGGAACTCATCGCCACACGGCAGGCAGATCGCGCCGCCCCGGTCAGCGGGGGTCGCGCACCAGCGGTTCGCGTTCGAGCACGATGCCGAAGTGCCGCTCGTACGCCGCGAGCACCTCCTCCTGAGAGCCCAGTTCGACGGTGTGCCGCTCGCCGTCCTCGGTGGTGGTCAGCGTGCGGCCGCTCAGGGTGACCCGGCCCGCGTCGGTGAGCAGGGAGCAGACCAGGGAGCGGGTGAAGTGCGAGTCGGGTGAGGTGCGGTGGTACCAGGCACCCGCCTTGAAGTCGGCCAGCGCGCGCGGGCGCCGGTCGAGCAGATACTGCCGCGTGCCGTCGCGGGCGACCTCCAGATCGCCCTCCGCGGTCTCGGTGAGGCGGAACGTGCCCTCCGGGTCCACCTGCTCGCCCCGGTCGGCGAAGGCGAGCGGCAGCCGGGTGTGGCGGCCGAATCCGACGTCCGCCAGCAGGTCGCCGCCGTCCTCGGTGCGCACGCGCAGCGCCAGGTGGTCGTACGGGATGCCGGGCCGCCCCTCGTCGTCGAACACGCGGGCCTGCAACAGCGTGACGTCGAAGCCGAGGGCGGTCAGCAGCGCGGCGAACGCGCCGTTGAGTTCGTAACAGAAGCCTCCCCTGCGCGCGTCCACGACCTTGGACACCAAGGCCTTGTCGGTGAGCTCGATGTCCTCACCGAGATGGATCGAGAGGTTCTCGAACGGCACCCTGCGCAGATGCGCGGCGTGCAGGTCGCGCAGCGCCCCGGTGGTGGGGGAGGCGGGGCGTTCGGCGCCGATGCGCCGCAGGTAGGCGTCGATCTGTTCGGTGTCCATGGGCACCAGTGTGGTGGGCGACGGCGGCCTGGGACACGGCGCGCCCTGCTTGGCACGTCCTCGCGATCGACGACCACGAGGGCGTGCCGGTGAGACCGGGGGACAACCGTCGTCAGTGGCGGCCGTTCCTGGAGAGCGTGCAGGTGGCCTCGGCGGTCCGGCGCGGATCGCTCACCGAACGGGCGGTCAGGGTGATCCGGCCGTGTCGGGCCGAGGGCTTCGAGGTGACGGCGACGTCCACGTCGACGGTGGAGCCGGCCCTGGCGGTGGTGAGTTTGCTGGGCAGCCAGGCGGACCAGCCGCGGCCGGATGCCTTGGCGGAGAGCCGGTAGACGTCGGAGTCGAGGTAGCGGGCGGCGTCGTCGGGGTGGCCGCCCGGCGTCTCGACCGACGCCCGCCCGGTGTTGGTCAGCGGGAAGGTGCAGGTGGCCCGGCTCTTGCCGGGGTCGCCGGCCGCCTCGCCACGGCCCAGCGCGGTGCCCCGGCGCTGCGGTCCCGCGCCGTCGAGGGACTTCACCGCCACGGTGTACGACAGCACGCCCGCGCGGCTGCGCCGGATGTCGGTGACGTAGAAGTGCAGACGGTTGGCGCGGTCGACGTACTCGTAGGAGCTGCCGGAGTCCGTTCCGGCGTGGAAGAGCGCGTCGCTGAGCTGTCGGTAGTCGCCCATGGTGATCTTCTGCGGAGTGCCGTCGGGGCGGGTGAAGTCCACCATGCCGATGTCCTCGGGGTGGGCGTCGACCACCCAGGCGAAGGGTGCCCGGTCCGCGTTCTTGGTCTTGGTGATCAGCACCCCGTTGTCCGGCGTGAAGGAGTCCATGCCCATGCGGTCCACGACCTCAAGGGTGTAGTTCTGGTAGCCGCCGCCGTCGCACAGCGGGTCGGTGTCGCGGTCGCAGGCGGGGGAGAGGTCACGGGACATGGCGATGTTGACGCCGGACAGGCCGGTGGCGCCGGGCGGCGCCGAGCGCGCGGTGACCTTGGCGACGACCACGCCGGAGTCCTTGAGGGCGTCGCGGTCCAGGCGCAGCACGTTCTTCTCGTCCACGATGCCGAGCTTCAGCTTGTCGCGCAGGATGTGCTGGGACCCCATCGAACCGCCTTCGGTGGCGGGGATCTTCCAGCGGGTGTGCGGTCCGCCGGGCCCGTTGAACGAGCCACGCGACAGCATGCTCCAGATGCCGGTGTAGGAGCGGCTCAGGGGGGTGCCGTACGGGTTGTTGTAGTTGTCGCCGATGCCCAGGATGTGGCTGAGCTCGTGGGCGTACACCCCCATCCCGGAGCTCTCGGCCTGGGTGGAGGAGCCGGTGACGGCATTGGGCCAAATCCTGGCCGCGGCCTGCCAGGACGTCCACGGCACATAGCGGGTGGCGGCGGAGTTTCCGCCGGCGGCAACGGGCGAGGGCGGGCCCCACGCGGCCGGCACCCGATCACCGCCGGCGAACTTCATCTGCCCGAACTCCTGCCAGGTGGAGGACTCGTCCTGGCCCGCGGTGAGGAAGAAGACGAAGTCGTACTCGGCCGCCTTCTCCTCGCCGACCTCGGCGATCCAGGCGGCCTTGCCGTCGGCGCGGATGTCCTTGCCGCAGGTGGAGGCGAGCGGGCAGGCGCCCGGGTTCATGCCGGGCTCGACGCCGTACTGGAAGGACTTGAACGGCATGCGGTACACGCCGAAGGCCTTGAGGTCGACGCCGACGCGGCCGCCGGAGTCCTCCATCCAGTACTCGTTGATGGTGTGGCCGCGGTTCAGGGTGCCGGGCTTGTTGAGGAAGTCCTCGTAGAAGGTGGGCAGTCGGTCGCGCGGGACGCCGGAGGCGATCGGCTGCGGGTTGCCGAAGACGGAGGATCCGGGCGGCTTGCTGAGGGTGAACTCCTCGTCGGGGTAGTCGAGGAGCACCAGCGCGCCATTGAAGGTCCGCTCGGTGGGCTCGCGGCCGGGGTCGGCCCAGTCGGTGCCGGGCACGGAGCGGTACTCGCTCCAGGTCATGTCGTCGGGGTTGCGCCAGTTCTGTGGGTCGATGGGGCGGATGAGGGAGGGCCGGGTCAGGTCGGGCCCGTCGGGCCGAGCCTGCGCGGTGCCGACGGCGGTCGCCGCGAAGGTGGCGAGCACGGCGGCGACCACGGTGGCGCGACGGGCCGGGGCGCGGCGTGGACGGATGGCGCGCCCGCGGTCGGGGCGTCTGTGACGGAGGAACATGGCTCACCTCGTGCCTCTTGCCGGGACATAATGGACAAGTGCATGACAAGCCGTGCGAGGGGTGCGAGAACTGCTGTTTCACGGTAGGCGGCCGGAAGCGGTGAGAACAGTGCGCCTCGGTGGCGCTCCTGGGGCAGCGGTCACGCGTCAGGTCGCGACGCCGTGTACGGACGGAACCTGCCGCCCGCCTCGAAGGGCTCCGCGCGGAAGCCGCCCCGCGCCATCAGCTGCCCCGCGTCCTCCTCGGGCCAGAGGCGGAAGGGGGAGCGCTGGTGGGCCAGCACGGTGTCCCCGCGCAGGATGAAGTAGTCCTTCACGAACCGGCCCTCACCCTTGTCCTGGATCTCCTGTGCGTAGACGAGCCCGCCGGGCAGCGTGCGCCGGTAGGGGTGGTGCGTCCGCTGGACGGCCAAGAGAAGCAGGCCGCCCGGACGCAGGGCCGCGGCGACGTTCCGCAGGCCCCCGATGTTGTCCTCGTCCTCGACGAGGTGGCTGCCCAGCCAGTAGCGTCCCTCGTCCTCGACGCCGTACCAGATGCCGCCCACGGAGTACGCGACGTCGAACGCGTCCCGCTCGCTCAGGTCGAGGATGTCCTGGCCGACGAGCCGGGCGCGCCCGCCGAGTCTCGCGCGCGCCTGGGCCAGCATGCCCTCGGTGTGGTCGATCCCGGTGACACGCAGGTCGTCCGGGCCCAGGTCGAGCAGGCGTTCACAGGCCAGCCCCGTCCCCACGCCGAGTTCGAGCAGGTCCGCGCGGCCCTCGGCGCTCTCCAGGAGGGAGCGGGCGTACGCGTCGTAGTCGTAGTAGCCGGACGTCATGATGAGGTCGTAGTGGCGGGCGGGCTCGGCGTACGAATCGGTCACGTGCAACACACCACCTCGCAGGGGCATTTGCCGCAGAGGACATTGTTGTCCGTTGCATGCCACTCCGTCCGAACGCCGTGGGCAAGGGGGCTTCTCGGACAGGTCGTGATCTCTCGGGCGACGGAAACAGGCCACCGGGTCTCCATTGCGCCAGAGCCCGTCGGTGTGAATGCGTGAACGATGCAGGTAAATGGGCGGAGGCTGCGGCCCGGGACAAAGGGAACGGAAAGTTCCGCGCCAATGACGAAGAAACCGTTGACACGTGACTGCACCCTGTGGCCTAGAAAAGGAGATCGGCTCTCCTCCCAGGGGATGACTCGTCGCGTGCCGCAGTACAGCGACCGTGGGCCGATAGTCCGGCTTGCAGGCGGACTTGCTCCGGCTCAACGGCGGCGAGGATGGAGACCGATCCTGCTGGACCCGCTGACGTGCGCCGATCGCACCGGCAGAGGGTCGTCCACGCCTGCCGAACCCGACGGGAGCCCCTTTCGCCGTGGCTACGTTTCTGTACAAACTAGGCCGCTTCGCCTTCCGGCGACGCCGCTACGTGGCGCTGCTGTGGGTGGTGGCGCTGGCGGGGGCAATCTTCGCCTCCGCGACAGCTCCCGCCCCGCCCGAAGACTCCTTCTCCATGCCGGGAACGGAGTCCCAGAAGGCCTTCGACCTCTTGGAGAAGCGCTTCCCCGACGCCAGCGCCGACGGAGCGAGCGCACGTGTCGTGATCCGCGCCCCGAAGGGCGAGAAGATCAACTCCGGCAAGCCCAAGGCCGAGGTCGAGAAGCTCGTCGCGGCGATAGGCGAGGGCCCGCAGGTGTCGAGCGTCGACGACCCCTACAAGGCCCGCACCATCAGCAAGGACGGCACCACCGCGTACACCGCGGTCACCTACAAGGTGGTCGCCACCGAGCTGACCGACAAGGCGCGTGACGCGCTGACGGACGCCACCGACACGACCCGCAAGGCGGGCCTCACGGTGGAGACCGGCGGTGACGCCGTCATGGCCGAGCAGGAGATGGGCGGCAGCGCCGAACTCATCGGCATCGCCATCTCCGCCGTCGTCCTGATCCTCACCTTCGGGTCGCTGGTCGCCGCCGGCATGCCGCTGCTCACCGCGATCATCGGTGTCAGCATCGGCATCTCCGGCATCGGAGCCCTCGGCAGCGTCCTGGACCTGTCCGCCACGACCTCCACGCTCGCGATGATGATCGGCCTCGCCGTCGGCATCGACTACGCCCTCTTCATCGTCTCCCGCTTCCGAGCGGAGATAGCCGAGGGCCGCGCACCGGAGGAAGCCGCGGGCCGGGCCACCGGAACCGCCGGATCCGCCGTCGTGTTCGCCGGCCTCACCGTGGTCGTCGCCCTCTCGGGCCTCGCCATCGTCAACATCCCCATCCTCACCAAGATGGGCCTGGCCGCCGCCGGTACGGTCGTCATCGCCGTCCTCATCGCGCTCACCATGATCCCCGCGCTGCTCGGCTTCGCGGGTCGCAAGGTACTGCGCCGCAAGGACCGCAAGAAGTCCGCGAGCGAACTCGCCGACCCGAACGCCAAGCCCAAGCTCGGCACCCGCTGGGCCCGCTTCGTGCTGCGCCACCCCCTCTCCGTGCTCCTGGTCGCCGTCATCGGACTCGGCGCCGTGGCCGTCCCGGCCACCAGCCTGGAGCTCGGCCTGCCCGACGAGGGCACCTCGGCGCCGGACACCACCCAGCGCAAGGCCTACGACATGCTGTCGGAGTCCTTCGGCGCGGGCTTCAACGGCCCGCTGATGGTCACCGTGACCAAGGACTCCGGGGTGGCGGGCGCCGCCAAGACCGTCGGCGATGCCATCGGGAAGATCGACGGCGTCGTCGAGGTGAGCCCGGCGCATGCCAACAAGGCGGGCAACACCGCCATCATGAACGTCGTCCCGAAGACCGGGCCGAGCGACCACGAGACCGAGGAACTGGTCAAGTCGATCCGCTCGATCGCCGACGGCATCGGCACCGACACCGGCTCCGAAGTCCTGGTCACCGGCCAGACCGCGATGACCATCGACTTCTCGCAGACCCTGGACGACGCGCTCCTGCCCTACCTCGGACTGGTCGTCGGCCTCGCGTTCCTGCTCCTGATGCTGGTCTTCCGCTCCGTCCTGGTGCCCCTCAAGGCGGCGCTCGGCTTCCTGCTCTCGGTGGCCGCCGCGCTCGGCGCCGTGGTCGCGGTCTTCCAGTGGGGCTGGCTCGCGGACATCGTGGGAGTCGACCAGCCCGGCCCGATCATGAGCATGATGCCGATCTTCATGATCGGCGTGGTCTTCGGCCTGGCCATGGACTACGAGGTCTTCCTCGTGACCCGGATGCGCGAGGCGTACGTCCACGGGGCACGCCCCGGCGAGTCGGTCGTGACCGGATTCACCCACGGCGGACGGGTCGTGGCCGCGGCCGCGATCATCATGATCAGCGTCTTCTCCGGATTCATCATGGAGAACGACGACATGATCAAGATGATGGGCTTCGGTCTGGCCATCGCCGTCCTCTTCGACGCCTTCGTCGTCCGCATGGCGATCGTGCCCGCGGTCCTCGCCCTGCTCGGCAAGTCCGCCTGGTGGCTGCCGCGCTGGCTGGACCGGCTCCTGCCCAACGTGGACGTGGAGGGCGAGCAGCTGCACAAGAACCTCGGCGACACGGGGTCCCCCGAGGCCGAGACGGACCGCGAGCTGGCTCCGGTCGGCCGCTAGGACACCACCGGCCACGCACGCACGGGCGGGCCGGTCGGAACACCCCTTGGCGGGGAGCGTTCCGACCGGCCCGCCCGGTCCTTTTCCCGGCACCGAGGCCGCGGCCCGCGTCAGCCGCGGTCCGCGTAGACCACCCACACCTGGCCCGGCGCGAAGGGCATCGGCGCACCGTCCGCGCGGGTGAAGGTGGTGCCCGCCGCGGCCGTGGGGCGGCTCCAGCGCGTCGGGTAACTCCTGCCGTCGCGCAGCACCAGCGCCCGGCCGCTCCCGACGGTCTCGATGTACGGCGTCACCGCGCCCTTGAAGTCCTTGAACCGCGACGCCCGCATGGTCACGTACTGGACGACGATCGTGGGGGCGCCGAGCCGCGTCCCCGACGTGCTGCGGGCCGGTGAGCCGTCGAACGACACGAGCCAGCGGTGCTGCCCGGGCGACCAGGCGAAGGAGTGGCTGGCGGCGGCGTACCGCACGATCTTGTCCCGCGTGGGCGTGCCGCCGGCCGGCGCGGGGCCGAAGCGGAACCCGATGTCGGCCGGCGGCTCGGTCCGCGGCACCGAGCGCAGCAGCGCCCGCGGGCGGAGGAAGAGGTCGTGCGGGGCCGGCCGGCCGCTCCGGCGGAAGTAGGCGCCCGGGAAGCGGCCCTGCGGACGGGCGTACAGCGGCGCGTCCTTGAGCTTCTTCTGCAGCGCGGTGCGCACCCCGGAGTAGGCGAGGACCGGCCGGCCGAACTGGCGCAGCAGCTCGACGTCCGACTCACGGGCGCTGCGCACCGGCCCGACCACCGGCGGCACCGTGCTGGAGTAGACGCCCATGAGGCGGCTCATCCCGCCCTCGACCTTCTCCACGTAGACGATGTCCGACCGGTCGAGACCGGTGTGCGGGCGGGCGGCCCGGGCGTTGTCGAACTTGACCGCGACGACCTGCCCCTGACGGGCAGTGAGCCCGGTGAAGGGCGACGGGCTCCGGGGCGCGGGGGAGTCCTCACGAGCGGGGGCGCTCGCGTACGCGGAGGCGCCCACGGTGAACACCGCCGTGACGACGAGCGCGAGCACGCGCGGAGCGAGCCGGGTGCGACGGGCGTCCCGGACTTTCCTTGCTGCCATTGAGGCGTCTCCCTTCGGCGAAGCCGCCAGGGCCGCCCCGTGGCCGCCCTGGTGGCAGCCGCAGACCTACCTCCCCGTGCCCCGGCCCCAACCGCGGCTGGGGCCATCCACCCGCGCGACGTCACTCTTTCCGGGGCAGCCCCGCGTGGCTCCGCGGTGCGGTGCCGACGGACCAGGCGGAGCAGGCGGACCAGGCGGAGTGGGCGCATTCGACGCGGGTAGGCTGAGACTTCGTTGTGGTCCGTTCCGGCCGCGTGCTGCGGATTCTTTACAAATGCAGAGGTGTGGCGAGCGAATGAAGCGATCTGTTCAGCGGTGGAAGGTGCCGGGCCCGGGGCCCGGCAAACGGCTGGCCGCCGCCCTCGACCTGGCGGGCCCGGCCCGCGGCAGCGCCGTGAAACGGGCGCTCCGGACGGCGATCGAGCACGACGCCGTGTGGCTGGGCGCCGCCACGGCGCTGGGGCTCTCGGGGGACCGGAGCGCCCGCAGGGCGGCCCTGCGCGGACTCGGATCGGTGGCGATCGTCACAGCTGTGAACCATGCGCTGGCCAAGCCCGCGGCCCGCAGCGCCCGGCCCGTCCTGGACGGACTGCCCGCGCTGTTCCCCCGCCCCCGCACCGCCTCGCTGCCCGCAAGCCCCATAGCCGCAGCGACCGCCTTCACCTCGGCCGTCGTCATGGAGTCACCCCGGCACGGCCTGGCCGTCCTGCCGTTCGCGGCCGGGCTCGCCTACGCACGCGGCCAGAAGGGCCTGGACCACCGGGGCCGCTCGGCCGCCGGAGCTCTCATCGGCGTCGGGGCCGCGCTGCTCACCTGCCGCTGGTGGCCCGTGAAGCCCGCGGCCGCGGCCGCCGCCGCCCCGCCGCGCCGTCCTGCCCCCGCGCTCAAGGACGGCCAGGGCCTGCACGTGGTCGTCAACCCGTCCTCCGGGGTCGCCTGGAGCAGGGACGCCGCCGACACGCTGCGCACACTGCTCCCCGAAGCGTCGATCACCGTCTTCGAGCCCGGTGACGACCTGGTGGCCCTGCTCGACGCGGCCGCGCAGCGCGCCGTCGCGGACGGCGGGGCGCTGGGGGTGTGCGGCGGCGACGGCACCGTCAACGCGGGCAGCGTCACGGCGGCACGGCACCAGGTGCCCCTCGCCGTCTTCCCCGGCGGCACCTTCAACCACTTCGCGGTGGATCTCGGCAACGTGACGCTCGAAGACGTCACCCGCGCCATCGGCTCGGGCGACGCCGTCACCGCCGACGTGGGACGCGCCTCCGCCTACCGGCAGCCCGGCGCCGCCACCAAAGCCACACAGGACGCGCCCGCCGAAGAGATCGACGTCCGCGGCGAACAGCAGCTCTTCCTCAACACGTTCAGCATCGGCGTCTACTCGGACCTGGTGCACGCCCGGGAGCTGCTCGAGAAGCGCATCGGCAAGTGGCCCGCGCTCGTCATCGGCCTCGCCAAGGTCCTTGCGACGGGCACCCCGCTCTCCGTGGTCATCAACGGCCGACCGCGCCGCATCTGGCTGCTCTTCGCGGGCAACGGCATCTACCACCCGGCCGGCTTCGCCCCGACCTACCGCACCCAGCTCGACGACGGACTCCTCGACGTCCGCGCCGTGGAGGCCGGCACTCCGCTGGCCCGCACCCGGCTGCTCCTCGCCGTGCTCACCGGGACCCTGCACAACTCCCGTGTCCTGACGACCGCCCAGGTGCGCAGGCTGGAGCTGGAGGTCATGGAGGGGGACCCGCACCTCGCCTACGACGGTGAGGTCACGGACACCACGTATCAGCGGCTCGTCCTCGACAAGCTCCCCAAGGCCCTCACCCTGTACCGGCCCGCCGACCAGGACCAGTGGCTGCGCTGAGCCACGCTCCGCACGACCTCTGATCAGGGGCGTACGCGGTGGTACACGCGCTCGCGTGTGCCACCGCCGCAACCGGTGCGCAAGTTGTCAGCAGATCAGTTGCGCACTAATGTCGCCACGCCTTGGTGAACGGGAAATCCGGTGTGATGCCGGTGCGGCCCTCGCCACTGTGATCGGGAAGTCCGGCTCCAGCCCTCGCGGCAGCCACTGGGTGCTCATGCACCCGGGAAGGCGGAGTCCGGTCGGTACGACCCGTCAGCCAGGAGACCGGCCAAGGCGCGTTGTCCATCCACGAGGTGCTGGAGAGGGTCTGCCGAGCCATGCACATAGCCGAGGGTTTCCTCCCACCGGCGCACGCGATCGCCTGGGGCGTAGCGTCCGCGCCGTTCGTCGTCCACGGAGTCCGCTCCCTGACCCGTGAGGTCAAGGAACACCCGGAGAGCACCCTGCTCCTCGGCGCCTCCGGGGCCTTCACATTCGTCCTGTCCGCTCTGAAGATCCCGTCCGTCACGGGCAGTTGCTCGCATCCGACGGGCACCGGGCTCGGAGCCATCCTGTTCCGGCCGCCCATCATGACGGTGCTCGGCACCATCACGCTGCTCTTCCAGGCCCTGCTGCTCGCCCACGGCGGGCTCACCACCCTGGGCGCCAACGTCTTCTCGATGGCGATCGTCGGCCCCTGGGCCGGATACGCGGTCTACCGGCTCCTCAAGCGGTTCGACGTCCCGCTCATGGTCGCCGTGTTCTTCGGGGCGTTCGTCGCCGACCTGTCCACGTACTGCGTCACCAGCGTCCAGCTGGCGCTCGCGTTCCCCGACCCCAGCAGCGGATTCCTAGGGGCCCTCGGCAAGTTCGGCGGCATCTTCGCCGTCACGCAGATCCCGCTGGCGATCAGCGAGGGACTGCTCACCGTCCTGGTGATGCGGCTGCTCGTGCAGTCGAGCAGGGGCGAGCTCACCCGGCTCGGCGTGCTGCTGCAGCGCAAGAGCACACCGGACGTGACGACGACCAAGACGGAGACGGGGGCCGGCGCCCGATGAACCGGAACACGAAGATCAACATCCTGCTGCTCGTGGTGGTCGCCGCGCTCGCGGTGCTGCCCGTGGCCCTCGGACTCGGCGACGACGAGAAGGAGCCGTTCGCCGGCGCCGACGCGCAGGCCGAGACCGCGATCACCGAGATCAAGCCGGACTACAAGCCGTGGTTCTCACCGCTGTACGAACCCCCATCGGGGGAGATCGAGTCGGCGCTCTTCGCCCTGCAGGCGGCCCTGGGCGCCGGTGTGCTCGCGTACTACTTCGGGCTGCGCAAGGGGCGCCGCCAGGGCGCGGAGCAGGCGCTGGCGCAGGAGGCGGACGCGGAGCGGTCCACCGGTGCGCCGGCCGGTGCGCCCGGCGCCCCGGCCGGCCCTCGGGGCAGCCGGTCCGGGGCCGGGCAGGTCTGACCCGGCGTGCTGCCCATCGACGCGGCGGCGCACAGCAGTCGCTGGCGCCGCCGGCACCCCGTGGACAAGGCCGTGCTCGGGCTCGGCCTCACCGTCCTGGCCATCTCGCTGCCGCCCTGGCCGGGCGCCGCGCTGGTGCTCGCCGCGGCGCTCGTCCTGCTGCTCGGGCCCGCGGGCGTGCCGCCCCGCAAACTGTGGCGCGCCTACCGCGTGCCGCTCGGCTTCTGCGTCACCGGCGCCCTCACGCTGCTCGTCCAACTGGGCGGCCCCGAGGGCTTCGTGACGCTCGCCGACGGAGGCCCGGCGCGCGCGGGCGGTCTGCTCCTGCGGACCTCCGCGGCCTCCCTCGGCGTGCTGCTGTTCGCGTTCACCACACCGATGTCGGACCTGCTGCCCCGGCTGGTGAAGGCCGGTGTGCCCGCACCGGTCGTGGACGTGGCGCTCGTCACGTACCGCATGAGCTTCCTGCTCCTGGACTCCATGAGCCGGATCCGGCAGGCGCAGGCCGCCCGGCTCGGCCACACCACCCGCGCCGCCACCTGGCGCTCCCTCGCCTCGCTCGGCGCCACCGCGTTCGTGCGGGCCTTCGACCGGGCCGGCCGGCTGCAGGCCGGGCTCGCCGGACGCGGCTACGACGGCACGCTGCGGGTCCTCGTCCCCGAGGCCCGGATGTCCCGGCCCTTCGTGGCGGCCGCGGGCGCCCTCCTCGTGGGCCTGGTGGCCCTCACCCTCGTACTGGAAAGGTTCCTGCCATGACCGAGCCGAGGGCTCTTCGCGAGCCGGGCGCCCGCGGCGGGCCGGGGGAGCCCCTGGTCGCTCTGCGCGGCGCGTCCTACGCGTACGAGGACGGGCCCACCGTGCTCAGCGGCCTTGACTTCGACGTCGTCGAGGGCCGCGCCCTCGCGCTGCTCGGCCGCAACGGCAGCGGCAAGACGACCCTCATGCGCCTGCTCAGCGGCGGACTGCGCCCCGCCGCGGGCGGGTTGACGGTCGACGGCGTACCCGTGACGTACGACCGCAAGGGTCTGACCCGGCTGCGCACCACCGTCCAGCTCGTCGTGCAGGACCCGGACGACCAGCTCTTCGCCGCCTCGGTCGAGCAGGACGTGTCGTTCGGGCCGCTCAACCTCGGCCTGCCCGACGCCGAGGTCAGGGCCCGGGTGGCCGAGGCGCTCGCGGCCCTCGACATCGTCGCCCTCGCCGACCGGCCCACCCATCTGCTCTCCTACGGCCAGCGCAAGCGGACCGCCATCGCCGGCGCCGTGGCGATGCGGCCCCGCGTCCTCGTCCTCGACGAACCGACCGCGGGACTCGACCCCGACGGCCAGGAACGCCTCCTCGTCACCCTGCGACGGCTGCGGGACGCCGGGACCACCGTGGTGATGGCGACCCACGACGTCGATCTGGCCCTGCGCTGGGCCGACGACGCGGCGCTGCTGACCCCCGCCGGGGTGCGGACCGGGCCGGTCACCGAGACGCTGGGCCGGCGGGACCTGCTGGCGCAGGCCGGGCTGCACCTGCCGTGGGGCATCGCCGTCGGCGAGCTGCTGCGGGCGCACGGCCTGCCGGCCGGGGCGGGCGACGGGCCGCGTACGGCGGAGGAGTTGGCCGCGCTCGTGGGGGCGGCGGTGCCGGGCGCGCCGACGGGCCGAGCGGCGGAAAGCTGATCCCGGCCGCCTTCACCTGATCGGTCGGCCGCCTTCGGTCAGCAGTGGCGGTACACGTGGCCGTCCTCGCCGGCGGGCCGGACGTCGCGGTCGCGCAACGTGATGGAGAGCTTCTTGCCCCAGGTGCGGCAGGCGGCGTCGAAGTCCTTCGCCACGTACTCGATGTCGAAGACCTTCCCGTCGTACGCGGACGCGAAGTCGGGGCACTCCTTGTAGTGGGCGCACTCCTCGGTCACGGCGAAATCGAAGCCGATGCGCTCGCGCCGGTCCAGGAGGTCGGTGGTGTTCTTCTGCGCGACGGCCAGGCCCTGGTCGTGGGCGCGCCGGGCGAGCAGCCGGGCGAAGGCGGCCGCGTCGTCGGGGGTGAGCAGGCCGTCGGAGCGCTCGTAGGAGTCGAGGTTGTCGGGCTCCACCGCGTCGTAGCCCGCCGTGGCGCAGCCGTCGATCCACTTGCCGACGATCTCGGCGAGCGCCGCGCGCTTCTTCGCCGTGGAGATGTCGAGCAGGGGCTCCCGCCAGTCCTCGTCGACGACCGTCCGCCCCGCGTCGTCGCGGAGCAGCAGACCGGGGTGCTCGCGCTGCCACCAGCGCGCCGCCTTCTTGCCGGGCTGGGCCTGGAAGGCGTTGACGTAACAGATGTTGTAGCGGCCCGCGGCGGGCTCGGCGGCGCGGTCGCGCGAGACGGCGCGCACCTTCGCCGGGGGCGGGTAGGCGCCGCCCAACTGGTAGTCGAAGCGCGCGTCGACGGGCGGCTGCCGGACATCGCCCCGCGCGGCGGTGCCGCGCTCGGGCTGCTCGGAACGGCCGGAGCCGCCGGAGTCGCTCCCCGAGCAGCCGGCGACGAGGGCGAGGAGCAGGGCGCCGCCCAGACCGACCCGCACGGACCGCCGCGCTCCGATATTTCTGCTGATAAGCCGCTTGATCCCGATCACCGGGCCAGGATGTCAGTACGTGGCTCCGCCCTCCGCGCCGGGCCTCGTTTCGACTCCCGTCCGGCCAAGTCGAGCCGGGGTGCGGCGTCCGTGCGCGAGCGGGCCCGTCGTAGGCTCGCCGTACGAGGTCAGGCGTCGCGTCACGGGAGGCCCCAGTGAAGATCGTGCTGCCAGGAGGGACCGGTCAGGTGGGCGGCGTGTTGCGTCGGGCACTGACCGCCGCGGGCCACGAGGTCGTGGTCCTGACCAGGCGCCCCGGGCGGGACGGCGAAGTCCCCTGGGACGGCCGCGCGTTGGGCCCTTGGGCGGAGGAGCTTGACGGCAGTGACGTCGTGATCAACCTCGCGGGACGCAGCGTCAGTTGCCGCTACACCGAAGAGAACCTCCGCGCCATGATGGACTCGCGCGTGGACTCCGCGCGCGTCGTGGGCGAGGCGATCGCCGCCGCCCGCAAGCCGCCCCGGGTCTGGCTCCAGATGAGCACCGCCACCATCTACGCCCACCGTTTCGACGCGCCGAACGACGAGGCCACCGGCGCGATCGGCGGAGACGAGCCCGGTCTCCCCGGCTACTGGTCCTACAGCGTCGACATCGCGCGGAACTGGGAGCGAGAGCAGGAGCGTGCCGCGACGCCGGACACGCGCAAGGTGGCCCTGCGGTCGACGATGGTCATGAGCCCCGACCGCGGCGGCGTCTTCGACCACCTGCTCTGGATGGCACGGCTCGGCCTCGGCGGTCCGGTCGCGGGAGGCGCGCAGTACGTGTCCTGGATCCACGACCGGGACTTCGTGCGCGCCGTGGAGTTCCTGATCGACCGGGAGGAGATCGCTGGGCCGGTCAATCTCGCCGCTCCCGGGCCGCTGCCGCACCGGGAGTTCATGCGCGCGCTGCGCGGAGCGTGCGGCATGCCGGTCGGGCTGCCCGCGACGAGGTGGATGGCCGAAGTCGGCGCCTTCGTGCTCCGCTCCGACACCGAACTCCTCCTCAAGAGCCGGCGGGTGGTGCCCGGGCGGCTGCGGGACGCCGGGTTCACCTTCGACCACGGCGCCTGGCCGCGGGCGGCGGCCGACCTCGTACGACGGGCGCGCCGGGAACGGTCTCGGGCCGGCTTCCCCTCCCGCTCCCGCCGGACCGGCCGCGGGCTCGGTCACACCCGGCGCGGCTGATCCCGCCTCCTCCGCCTCGCGGACGCGGACGCGGTCACCAAGTGACCGGAAGGGAGAGGGGGCCGCGGATCATTGTGCGTTGACGGAAGGGAACCTCTTCGGCGGGCACGGTGAGGCGCAGGCCGGGGAAGCGGTCCAGCACGGCGTCGAGCAGCAACTCGAGCTGCATACGGCACAGGACGGCGGCCGTGCAGTAGTGCGGGCCGTTTCCGAACGCCAGGTGCGCGCCGGCGTCCCGGTCGACGTCGATGCGGTCGGGGTCGGTGAAGACGTCCGGGTCGCGGTTGGCGGCCAGGTAGGACACGTAGACGGGATCCCCCGCCCGGATCAGGATGCCGCCGATCTCGACGTCCTCCAGGGCGATGCGCGGCAGGCCCACGGCGGTGCGGTGGGGGATGTGGCGCAGGAGTTCGTCGATGGCGGCGGGGCGGGACGCGGGGTCGTCGCGTACCCGGTCCATCAGGTCGGGCCGGGTCATCAGCAGGTAGAACATCTGGCCGCTGTTGTTGGTCAGCGCCTCGCCGCCGATCTGCAGCGGGCCCGCGACACTGATCGCCTCTTCCTCGGCGAGCTCGCCGTCGCGCACCGCCGCACCGAGCCGCGACAGCACGTCGTCCCCGTCCCGCCCTTCGCGGATGGCCTGCGCGATCCAGCCGAACAGGCCCTTCTTGGCGCGCTCGGACGCCTCGGCGCCGCCCGCGGTGGAGATGATCTCCCGGGTCCACTCGTGCACCTGGCGCCGCTCGTCGGAGGGAACCCCCATGACCTCGCAGACGACGGAGATCGGGAACGGTTCGAGGACCCGCTCGATCAGATCGGCCGGCGGGCCGTCCTTCGCCATGGCGTCGACGAGTTCATCGAGGATCGCCGCGGCGCGCGGGCGCAGCCGCTTGACCGCCCCCACGGTGTACGCGGCGGAGGCGGCGCGCCGCAGCCGGTTGTGGTCGGGCTGATCGGCCCAGGCCAGCGCTCCGGGGCGCGGGGCGAAGTGCGGGGCGAGCCGGGTGAACTGGCGTACGGAGGCGGCCCTGCGGCTGAACCGCGGATCGTTCGTGATCATCTTCACGTCGTCGTACCGGGTGGCGAGCCACGCCCACTCCTCCTCACCGTGCGGAAGCCGGATCCGCGTCAGCGGGCCTTCGGCCATGAGCTCCGCGAGGACCGGGTCGAACTCGGTTCCCGGCACTCCGGCGTCGGGCCACTCCCGGACCGGGGGAGTGGCCGGCTCGGCAAGGGTGGTGGTGTCTTCTGCCATGGCTCAACGATCGGGCGCCACCCGGTACGTTGTCGCGGGGGAGTGCTCCAGACGGTGACCGAGGCCCCAGCTCGACCTCCTCAGCCGGCTTCTCAGTGCGCACGCACTGCCGGTACGGAGCCGACGGCGGAACCGGACCCGCCCGCCTTGACCGTGGCGCCGATGGGGCCGACCCAGTTACCGGGGTGCGTGGCACCCTCCTGCTTGGTCACCGGCCCCCACTTCCAGGGCAGGCTCGCCGAGGACTTGTTGTGCGGCGGGGTCACCACCGTCTTGTCGGGTGTGATGGCCTGCTTGGGTTCGTCCTTCTCGCTGAGGAAGGCCAGCGTGAACTGCGTGCTCTTGCCCGGGGCGAGCGACACCGTCTTGGGCTGCGGCTTGCCGGTGGCGGCCAAGGTCTCGGTGGTCTTGCCCTGGGTCAGGGACACGTTCGGGTGCCCCTTGAGCGTGCACGTCTTGTCGCCGGAGTTCTTCACCTGGACCACGGCGGTCTCCTGGCGGCCCGTGGCCCGGTCCGACGTGGCGCTTCCCGCGTCGCTCCAGGACATCGTGAGGTGCTCGGTGCGGCACGTGGCCTCGGTGGCGGTTGCCGCGTGGGCCGTGGTCGCCGTCAGGGCCGGCACCGCAAGGAGCGCGACAGCGGCCAGAGTTGTCGTGGTGGTCGTGCGGGTGTTGCTGCGCATGGCGTCACCTCCGTGGCTCGCCGGGATTCCTCCCGGCCGAACCATCGAGTCGCCCCGCCCTCAGCCCTGGGCCATGGAGGCCCGGGCTCTCCCATTATCGGGCCCGCGTCCGGGCGCCGCCTCTTCTCGCCCTAGGGTGGGGGGTAGGGGTACCGGGACGCGGGAGCGGTCCGCCACGACCCGGTCGGGCGCCGATGGGCCGCCGCCCACCCCGCGTGGTCCCAGCTCGCCCGGCGAGGTCCTGGTGCCTCCTCGCGCAGCGCGGCCGCGCGCCGTCGCAGACGCGTCGCCAACACCGCGGCGAGGGCCGCCAGTTCGTCGCTGCTGGGCTGTCCGCCGTGGATCCGCAGCTCCACGGGGAGTTGATCTGTCATAAGGGCGGGTTCCCGTGCTTGCGTGAGGGCGGATCCTCCTGCTTGGTCCGCAACGTCGTCAGGGCCGCGACGAGGATTCCCCTGGTCGCGGCAGGGTCGATCACGTCGTCCACCAGACCGTGCTCGGCCCCGTAGTAGGGATGCAGAAACCGGGCGGTGTACTGCTTGACCAGCCGCTCGCGAGTGATCTGTGGGTCGTCGGACTCCGCGAGGTCCCGCCGGAACGCCACGTCCACGGCCGTCTCGGCGTCCGTCACCGCGATCTCGTTGGTGGGCCAGGCGAGCGCCAGATCCGTGCCGATGGCTCGGGAGTCCCGCATGAGGTACGCGGCCCCGTGCGCCTTGCGCAGGACGACGGAGATCCGGGGCACGGTGGCGTTGCCGTAGGCGTAGAGCAGACCCGCGCCGTGCCGGATGAGTTCGCCCGCCTCCCGCGGGCTGCCGGCGACGAAGTCGGGCGCGTCCACCAGGGTGACCAGAGGGATGTTGAACGCGTCGCAGACCGTCACGAATCCGGCCGCCTTCCGCAGCCCCTCCGCGTCCGGCGCACCGCGCTCGGAGCGGGGCTGGTCGGCGACGACACCGACCGCCTCACCGCCCAGCCGCGCGAACGCGCAGACGAAACCGCTGCCCCAGCCCTCGTGGACCTCCATGTACGCGCCGTCGTCCACGATTTCGCCGATCACCTCGTGGATGTCGTACGGCCGTCCGGGCTCCCGAGGGACGATCTCGCGCAGCCTCTCGCTGCTCCGGCTCCGGCTCCTGCTCCTGTTCGCGTTCCGGCTCACGGGATCGTCGCTCTGGCCGACGGGGTCGTCGGACGCGTCGAGCGGGGGAAGTTCGCGGTTGTTCGCGGGCAGGAACGACAGCAGGCGGCGCACACCGGCCAGGCAGCTCTCCTCGTCCTCGAAGAGGAAGCTCGCCGTCCGCGCCTCGGCCTCCGGGAGCCCGGCGCCGCCCGCAGCCGCGACCGTGCCCCGCACCACGAAGACGAAGTCGCCGAGCAGCGGGGCGTACGCGGCGGCGCCCTCGCACGGTCCGAGCACCACGCCGATCTGCGGGACGACCCCGGAAGCGCGGGCGGCGCGGCGCAGGATGCCGCCGTACCGGGCCAGTGAGGCCGCCCCTTCCAGGAGGTGCGCCCCGGACCCCTCGCAGAGGCTCACCAAGGGCGCCCCCGCACGCTCGGCGAGGTCCATCACCTTGTGGATCTTCTCCGCGTGCGTCTCACCCAGCCCGCTCCCCGTGCCTCGGGAATCGAGCGCGTATACGAAGGTGGTGCGGCCCTGGACCGTCCCCCACCCGGTGACGACGCCGTCGGCGTCCTCGGGGGCCGTCGCACTCGCACACTGGGGGTCCCGGTGCCGTCGCAGGGGATGCGTCTCGACGAAGGACCCCTCGTCCAACAGCAGGTCCACCCGGTCACGCGCACCGAACCCCGCGCGCGAGCCCGGCGCCCCGGAGCCCTCCACCAGGGCCGCCTTGACCCGGTCGAGGTCGGCGACCCGGTGAGCCATCTCCCGTCCGCCGTCGGCCACTTGCCCGGGTGATCCCGCACCGAGGGGCTGAACCGCGGTGGCTGACCCGTCCGCCAACGTCATCGAAGGACCTCCGACCCCAGAGCCGATCGCTGGTCCCCACATCTTCTGCGGTCGGCGGCCGCGAGGCATCCGGTGGGCCGGCCGCCGACGCCCTCGTACGACCTGCCGAAGAGCCGGCCGGGCCCTCCCCGGCGGGACGGCCCGGTGCCGGGAGGCCCGCCGCGCCGGCTCGGCCACGGACACCCGATCGGACCAATTGATCTGGGGGCGGTACCCCCCTCAGGGGATGGTGGGAAAACGGCTTCGTCTCCGTTCGTGTGACAGAAGGGCTCCCCATGGCGACTCTGTGCCGACCTGCAGTGTCCGTGCCCGAGCATGTGATCACCATGGAGCAGACGCTCGACCTGGCGCGCACACTCCACGCCGACCACCCGCAACTCCCGCTCGCCCTGCGGCTGATCGAGAACACCGGCGTGGCGAAGCGCCATCTCCTCCAGCCGATCGAGGAGACCCTGCGCCACCCCGGACTCGAAGCACGCAACGCGCTCTACGAGAGCGAGGCCAAGGCCCGGGTGCCCGCCGTCATCCTGGAGGCCCTCGCCGACGCCCGTCTGCGGCCCGCGGACATCGACGTCATCATCTACGTCTCCTGCACCGGGTTCATGATGCCGTCCCTCACGGCATGGCTGATCAACACCATGGGCTTCAAGAGCGAGGCCCGTCAGATACCCATAGCCCAGCTGGGCTGCGCCGCCGGCGGCGCAGCCGTCAACCGCGCCCACGACTTCTGCCAGGCCTACCCGGAGGCCAACGCGCTCATCGTGGCCTGCGAGTTCTGCTCCCTCTGCTACCAGCCCACGGATCTGACCGTCGGCAACCTGCTGTGCAACGGCCTGTTCGGGGACGGCATCGCCGCCGCCGTGGTCCGAGGGCAGGGCGGCGAGGGCATCAGCCTGGAGCGCAACGGCTCCTACCTGGTCCCCGGCACCGAGGACTGGATCGCCTACAACGTACGGGCGACCGGATTCCACTTCCAGCTGGACAAGCGGGTGCCCGGCACCATGGAGGCGCTCGCACCGGTCCTGGAGGCGCTGACCAAGGAGCACGGCTGGCGCGCATCGGACCTCGACTTCTACGTCATCCACGCCGGCGGCCCGCGCATCCTGGACGACCTCAGCACCTTCCTCGGCGTACCCCCCGAAGCCTTCCGCTACAGCCGTGCCACGCTCACCGAGTACGGCAACATCGCCAGCGCCGTCGTCCTCGACGCGCTGCGCCGGCTCTTCGACGACGGCGGCGCCCCGGAGCTGGGCCGAGGGCTGCTCGCCGGCTTCGGCCCGGGCATCACCGCGGAGATGTCGTTGGGCCACTGGACCACCGCCCGCCCCACGCCCTCCACGGGAGACGCCCAGTGACCAGTGAGACCACCACCACGACCGAGGTTCCGCCGATCCGGTACTGGCCGGCCGCGGAGCTGACCGGCGTGGACTTCGACCCCGTCCTCGCGGACCTGATGCGCGAGGGCCCCCTCACCCGCATCCGGCTGCCCCACGGCCAGGGCTGGGCCTGGATGGTCTCCCGCTACGACGACGTCCGCACGGTGACCAACGACGCCCGCTTCAGCCGCGAGGCGGTCCTCGAACGAGACGTCACCCGGCTCGCCCCGCACTTCATCCCGAGCAAGGAAGCCGTCGGGATGCAGGACCCCCCGAACCACACCCGGATGCGCCGGGCCGTGGCGCCGGCGTTCACGGGCCGCGGTGTGGAACGCCTGCGTGAGCGCGCCCAGCACATGCTCGACGAACGCGTCGACGCCCTGTTGCGCGAGGGCCCGCCCGCCGACCTCACCGAGGGACTGCTCGCGCCCTTCCCGCTGGCCGTCATCTGCGAGCTCATGGGGGTCGCGGCCGCCGACCACCCGCGGATGCACGAGTGGACGGCGCTGATCCTGTCCTCCGCCAAGGGTGCGGACCGCAGCGAGCAGGCCAAGAAGGCGATGTCCGGCTACTTCCGGGAGCAGATCCGTCGGCGCGGCAGCAGTGGGGGAGAGGACGTCGTCGGCCTCCTCGCGGCCGCGGTGGACCGCGGCGAGGTCACGGAGGCGGAGGCCGTGGGCCTCGCCCTGCTCATCCAGATCGGCGGCGAAGCGGTCACCAACAACTGCGGCAACATGGTGTACCTGCTGCTCACCCACCCCGAGCACCTGGCCCGGCTGCGCGCCGAACCCGCACTGCGCCCACGCGCCATCGAGGAACTCCTGCGCTACATCCCCCACCGCAACTCGGTGGGCCTGTCCCGCATCGCCACCGAGGACGTCCTCCTGAACGGCGTCCGTATCGCCGCCGGGGACGCCATCTACGTCTCCTACCTCGCCGCCAACCGCGATCCCGAGGTCTTCCCCGATCCCGATCGTCTCGACTTCGACCGCAACCCCAACCCCCACGTGGCCTTCGGGCACGGGCCGCACTTCTGCGTCGGCGCCATGCTGGCCAGGCTGGAGACCGAGCTCCTGATCACGGCCGTCGTGGACCGCTTCCCCGGGCTGCGGTTCGCCGTCCCCGTGGAGGAACTGCGCTGGCGGCCCGGCGCCCTCATCCGTGGCCCCGAAGCCCTCCCGGTGACCTGGTGACCTCGGACCACGTCCGGACCGCGGACGGCCTCCTGGTGCCGACCGGCCACGGGCGCACCCTGCGCACCCCGGCACAGCAGGTGACCTTCAAGGTCACGGGCGCGCACTCACAGGTGGCTTCGAGCTTCGAGGTCGTGGTGCCGCCCGGCTTCGACGTCGGAGCCCATGTGCACCGGCGCAGCGAGGAGCTCTTCTACCTCCTGGAGGGCGAACTCGACGTCCTCGCCTTCGAACCGAAGGTACGCACCCCCGACGGCTGGCAGCACTGGGAGTCGGCCTCCGGCCGCCGCAGCGTACGCGCCACGCCCGGCACCGTCATCGTCGTGCCTCCCGGCTGCCCGCACGCCTTCGCCAACCGGGGCGACAAGCCCGCGAAGATGTTCTTCCAGGCCTCGCCACCGCCCGACCACGAGCGCTACTTCGAGGAACTTCTCGCGCTCCTCGACTCCGGTGGCGCCCCCGACCATGCCGCCATCGCGGCCCTGCGGGCCCGCTACGACATCGAGCAGCTCACACCCCTGCGCCACGACGGGCGGCCTGCTGCCGCTCGTTGAGACGCAGGGGCGTGCGGTGCTTCTTCGGCGTTACGTCCGCTTCTCTTCGACGTCGTGTCCGCGCTCAGTCCTTGCCGAGGATGCGGCGGATGTCCTCGGCGTTCCCGCGGTGCGCGGCGAGTTGCTTCTCGCGCTCCTCGAGGAAGGCGGTGCCGAGTTCCTCGCGCCGTTCCATGGCGACGTTCTCGCGGGCGTCGTTGAGGATGGTGCGCTCTTCCTCGTCCGTGTGGTGGGCGATGGCCTCGACGAGCTGCTCCAGCTTCTCGTCCCACTCGTCCGAACCGATGTCCTCGACCTCGAGCAGTTCGAGGAGTGCCTTGTTGCCCTCCTCGTGCTCCTCCTCGCCGTGCTCGACCTCTTCGTCGTCGATGTTCTTGTACCGGCGCAGCGCCGGGTACACCTTCGCCTCCTCGGCCAGGGCGTGCGCGATGAGCAGATCGGCGAACTCATTGAGCGCGGCGGCCCGGTCGGCCTCCACGCTGCGCATGTCGCGGAAGAGGTCCTCCATCGTGCGGTGGTCCCGGAGGATCAGTTCGACGACGTCCTTCGTCGGGGACATGGGTTCTGCCTTTCCTGGGCCGGGGCGCGCGGGGGCGGCACGTCGGCCCGGTCGGTCTCGGGTCCGGGGTCTCGACGAGCCGGATACCCCGTGATCGGGATTTTGCCCCTGACGCGATCCGCTCAGGGCGACTCGTCGGACAGCCGTGCGATGAACAGCTCCACCTCGGCGGGGCTGAGGTGGAGGAGCAGGGAGTCCTCGGGGGCGCCGGGCGCGGCAGGGGCGATCACGAGCCGTACGTGCTCGCCGGCCGGTCCCGTGCCCGGGGCGTGGAAGGCCGGGGGCAGGGACGTCCGCCAGGAGATCAGGGCGTCGCGCAGGCGGCCGTGGGTCGAGGAGATGTCGCGGGCGGCCCAGCGAGTGGTGACGGCGTCGAGGCCGTCGGTGCGCTGCGGTCCGGTCCGCGCCGTGGTGTTCGCCATGGCCTCATCCTGGGCGCCCGGCACACGGTCCGCCTCCGGTCCGCAGCAGAGGGAGTAACCGTTCGCAGGGGAGGGGCCGCGGGCGTCGGCCGGCACGGGGCCGGACTTTATGGATGAGTACGGCACGAAAGCGCGGGTACAGAGGAGAAACCCATTGGAATTTCACATCGTGGAAGGAGTGCGGCGTGCTCAGGCCCCACCCGGCGATTCTGGACGCCCTGCTGAACACCTACTCGACGTTGCGCGCCCGGCGCCTGACGGACGACTCCGCCGAGGTCCGTCGTGACCTCGACGACGTCTCGTACACGCTGTGCGTCACCACCGGCACCCGCAGCGTGGAGGCAGCCGTCGAGGCCGCCATGGCCCAACTGGGCAGGACCGTGCACGTCGACACCCCTGACCTGGCCGCCTGACCCCTCCCACCCTCGCCGCGCCGCCGCCCGCCGTCGCCGTACCGGCGCTCGTCGTGCCGCTCGCCCGCACCTGGGCGACGCTGGAAGGGCCACACCGCACGCGAGCGCGCCGGAGGTGTCGATGGAGCCCGTGGAGGCGTTGGAGCGGATCGCCTTTCTGCTGGAGCGGGGCCGCGCACCCACCTACCGGGTGCGCGCCTTCCGTACCGCGGCAGCGGTGGTCGCCGCACTGGCCGAGGGCGAGACCGCGCGTCGCGCCGCCGACGGCTCGCTGGAGTCGCTCAAGGGCATCGGACCCAAGACCGCGGGCGTGGTGCGCGAGGCGCTGGCCGGTGAGGTGCCGGGCTATCTGGAGCGGCTCGAGGGCGAGGCCCGCGAGCCGATCGCCGAGGGCGGCGCCGAGCTGAGGGCGCTGCTGCGCGGCGACTGCCATCTGCACTCCGACTGGTCGGACGGCGGCAGCCCCATCGAGGAGATGGGCCGGGCGGCGCAGGAGATCGGGCACGAGTGGGCCGTGCTCACCGACCACTCGCCGCGGCTGACCATCGCCCGCGGCCTGTCACCGGAACGGCTGCGCGAACAACTGGACGTGGTGGCCGCGCTCAACGAACGCTGGGCGCCCTTCCGGCTGCTCACCGGCATCGAGTGCGACATCCTCGACGACGGCTCCCTCGACCAGGAGCCGGAGCTGCTCGACCGGTTGGACGTGGTGGTCGTGTCCGTGCACTCCAAGCTGCGCATGGACGCGGCGGCGATGACGCGCCGCATGGTCACCGCGGTCAGCGATCCCCGGGCCGACATCCTCGGTCACTGCACGGGGCGCATCGTCGCCGGGCGCGGCAGGCCGGAGTCGCAGTTCGACGCCGACGAGGTGTTCGCCGCGTGCGCGGCCGCGGAGACGGCGGTGGAGATCAACAGCCGCCCCGAACGGCTCGACCCGCCACGGCGGTTGCTGCGCCGGGCCGTGGCCGCCGGGGTGCTGTTCTCCGTGGACACCGACGCGCACGCGCCCGGCCAGCTGGACTGGCAGATCATCGGGTGCGCGCGGGCCGAGGAGTGCGCGGTGCCCGCCGAGCGTGTGGTGACCACCTGGTCGGCGGAGGAGCTCACGGCGTGGACGCGGCGGAGCCGGGCCAGGTCCTGAGACGCAGGGGCGTGCCGCGGGCCTCGCCTCAGTCGCCGCTCTCCAGTACCGAAAGCACGCGGTCCGGCGTGAGCGGCAGTTCGCGCAGCCGTACGCCGATCGCGTGGTGCACCGCGTTGCCGATGGCCGCGGCCGTCCCGACGATGCCGATCTCGCCGATGCCCTTGCTGCCCATGGGGTTGAGGTGGGGATCGTCCTCGTCGATCCAGTGCGCCTCGATCTCCGGCACGTCGGCATGGGCCGGCACGTGGTACGAGGCCAGGTCGGACTCCGTGAAGTCACCGAACGCCGCGTCCATCGTGCTGCCCTCGGTCAGCGCCATCCCCAGGCCCATCGTCATGCCGCCGATGAACTGGGAGCGGGCCGTACGGGCGTTGAGGATGCGGCCGGCGGCGTAGACACCGAGGAGGCGGCGCACCCGTACCTCGCCCGTCACCCGGTCGACGGTGACCTCGGCGAAGTGGGCGCCGAACGCGTGCCGGGCGTAGTCGCTGTCGGCGTCGGCGGTGCCCGCCGTGTCCGCGGAGGCGCCGACGCCCTCGGGAGGAAGCTGCTGCCCCTGTTGTCCGGAGAGCCGCTCGGCCAGGCGTGCGCACGCCTCGTGCACGGCCCAGCCCCAGGAGGCGGTGCCCATGGAACCGCCGGCCAGCGGCGCCGCGGGCAGGTCACTGCTGCCGATCTCGGTGCGCACCCGCTCCACGGGGACGCCGAGCGCGTCCGCGGCGACCTGGGCGAGCACGGTGCGGGCGCCCGTGCCGATGTCGGTGGCGTTGATCCGGACCACGTAGCTGCCGTCCGGGTAGGCGTGGGCGGCGGCCCGGGACGGCGAGGCGTTGAACGGATACGTCGCCGCGGCGACCCCGCTGCCCACCAGGAGAGGTCCCTCGGTCCGGGAGCGCGGACGCGGGTCGCGCCCGGCCCAGCCGAAGCGGTGGGCTCCCTCACGCAGACACTCGGCGAGATGGCGGCTGCTGAACGGCCGGCCGCTGTCGGGTTCCTTGTCGGTGTCGTTGCGCAGCCGCAGTTCGACGGGGTCGACGCCGACCGCGTCGGCCAGCTCGTCCATCGCCGACTCCAGCGCGTACATGCCGGGGGCCTCGCCCGGCGCCCGCATCCACGACGGGCTCGGCACGTCGAGCGGCACCACGCGGTGGGTGGTGCGGCCGTGCGCGGAGGGGTACATGACGCGCGTCGCGGCGGCGCCGGTCTCCATGAACTCCTTGAGACGCGAGGTGTGCGCGGTCACCTCGTGGATGACGGAGGTGAGCGTGCCGTCCTCCTCGGCGGCCAGCCGCATCCGGTGCAGCGTGGGGGAGCGGTGCCCGACGACGGCCGGCAACTGCCGCCGGGGGAGGGCGAGCTTCACCGGCCTGCCGGTGACCCGGGCGGCCATCGCGGCGAGCACCACGTGCGGCCGTGGCGTGCCCTTGGAGCCGAAGCCGCCGCCGACGTGTTCGGAGACGACCGTGATCTGGTCCTTGGACAGCTCGAACAGGCCGGCCAGGACGTCGCGGACGGTGGTGGCGCCCTGGCTGGAGTCGTGCACGGTCAGGTGCCCGTCCTGCCAGTGTGCGGTCGCCGCGTGCGGCTCCATGGGGTGGTTGTGCAGCGGCGGCACCCGGTAGTCGACGTCGACACGCACCGGCGCGGCCTCGAACGCCGCCTCGGCGTCGCCCCGTACGTGCTCTCCCGACGTGCCATCGGAGTCCTCCGGCACGTAGGCGCCCGGGTGGTCGGTGCGCAGGGTGACGTCGTGCGCCTTCTCGGCATAGCTGACGCGGACCGCCGCGGCACCCTCGCGCGCGGCCTCCAGGCTGTCCGCGACGACGAGCGCGACGTACCAGCCGCGGTGCGGGACATGCGCGTCCTGCAGCACCGCGAGGGTCGCGTCGTCCGGCTCGGCCAGACGCGGCGCGTTCAGATGGCTGAGCACGCCGACGACGCCGGGCAGCGCCAGGGCCGCCGCGTCGTCGAGGGCCGTGACCTCACCGCTCGCCACCGTGGCCGGCACCGGCCAGGCGTAGGCGCACCCCTCGGGCGAGTGCTCGGCGGCGTAGCGGGCGGTCCCGGTCACCTTGTCGGGACCTTCCCTGCGCTCGGCGGGCGCCCCGAGAGCACTGACGGTGTCCGGCATGGGTTCTCCCTGAAGACGTGAGGGGGCGGGTCAGGACGCGGTGCGGGAGGCGGCCAGGCGCCGCAGCACGTCGACGGCGATGTTGCGGGCCAGCGGCACCTTGAAGGCGTTCTCCGGCAGCGGCTCGGCGGCGGCGAGCTCGGCGTCGACGGCCCGCAGGAACGCCTCGTCCGTGGGCGCGTCCCCCAGCAGCTCCTCCTCGGCACGCCGGGCGCGCCAGGGCCGGTGCGCCAGGCCGCCGAACGCGATCCGCACCTGGCGTACGACGGCGTCGTCGATGTCGAGCACCACCGCGACGGAGGCGAGGGCGAAGGCGTACGAGGCGCG
Source organism: Streptomyces sp. NPDC005863 (assembly GCF_042871345.1). Lineage (NCBI taxonomy): Bacteria > Bacillati > Actinomycetota > Actinomycetes > Kitasatosporales > Streptomycetaceae > Streptomyces > Streptomyces sp. NPDC005863. The sequence continues at coordinate 419,101 of NZ_JBIAII010000004.1, forward strand.
GTCGCGCGCCTTGCGGTAGGCCGAGGGGACGCCCGCGGTCGCGGGTGGGAGCACGACGCCGGTGATGAGCTCGCCGTGCGTGATCTCGGTGTCCTGCTCGGGACGGTCGCCGGGCAGCCGGTGGAACTCGGTGGCGGGCAGCGTCCGCGACCCCCGGGTGCCCCGCAGTTCGACCTGAGCGTCGAGCGCGGCGAGCGCGACGGCCATGTCGGAGGGGTGGGTGGCGATGCACAGCGGGGAGTGGCCGAGGACGGCGTGGTCACGGTGGACGCCGTCGCGCGCCGCGCAGCCGGTACCGGGCTCGCGCTTGTTGCAGGGCTTGCCGAGGTCCTGGAAGTAGGGGCAGCGGGTGCGCTGGAGGAGGTTGCCGCCCGTCGTGGCCACGTTGCGCAGTTGTCCGGAGGCTCCGGAGAGCAGCGCCTGGGCCAGGACGGGATAGCGGTCGCGAACGAGCGGGTGGGCGGCGAGGTCGCTGTTGCGCACGGCGGCGCCGACCCGGACGGATCCGTCGTGGAGCTCCTCGACGGTGTCCAGCGGCAGCCGGCTGACGTCGATCAGCGTCTCGGGGTGCTCGACGCCCAGCTTCATCAGGTCGACGAGGTTGGTCCCGCCGCCGAGGTAGCGGGAGGTGGGGCGGCCGGCGTGGGCCGCGGTCGCCTCGTCGACGCTGTGGGCGCGTACGTACATGAAGGATTTCACCGGGCCACGTCCTCGACGGATTCGACGATGTGGGGATAGGCGCCGCAGCGGCACAGGTTGCCGCTGAGGCGCTCCTTGATCTCGTCCCTGGTCAGCCGTACGGGGGTGCCGTCGGCCGCGGCCGGGTCCGTCACGTACGACGCGCGGCCGTCGGCGGCCTCCGCCAGGGCGCCGACGGCCGAACAGATCTGGCCCGGGGTGCAGTACCCGCACTGGAAGGCGTCCCGTTCCAGGAACGCCCGCTGCAGGGGGTGCCGGCCCTCGCCGTCGTCGGCGCGCAGGCCCTCGACGGTGGTGATCTCGCAGCCCTCGACGGCGACGGCGAGGAGCAGACAGCTGTTGGCGCGGCGCCCGTCGACGAGGACCGTGCAGGCGCCGCACTGGCCGTGATCACAGCCCTTCTTGGCGCCGGTCAGGTCCAGCTGCTCCCGCAGGACGTCCAGCAGGGTCGAACGGTGGTCGACGACGGGGCGCAGGCCCCTGCCGTTCACCGTCATGGGCACTTCCGAATGGAACGCATCGGTTCCCATGGCGCGCTGCTCCCTCGTGCCGAACGTGGTCTGTGACGACATCGTCTGTCCAGCCTGAGTCAGGACACACATTCCGGCATGCCGGGAGTGCGCGGCGGCCCTTCGCCGCAGCGGGGCGTGGCCCCGTCGCCGTAACGGAAGAGTTTTCCCCGTGATTCGCGGGGCAAGCGACTGTTGCAAGGCTGTGTGAACGCACACAGCAAACGACCGCTATTGAGTCACAGCTCTACGGAGGCCCCTCATGCTGAAGGCCATTGCAGACGTTCTCCGAGCCATCGGTGGAGCCATTGCCACGGTGGTCACCCTGCCGTTCCGCGCCATTGCGCGGCTCTTCGGAGGTGCTTCCGACAGCGCTCACGGCCACCACTGACGGGCATTACGGCCGCAACTGAAGGGCCAGAACACGGTCCATCACCTACGGGCCATGGGAAGGGGGCCGGAGCAATCGCTCCGGCCCCCTTCCCATGGCCTACTTCTCTTGGCCTTTAAGCCGTTCCTTCGTCGTGCCCTTTGTGCTGTTCCCTTTGAACCGCCGATGTCACCGGTTCGCTCACCGATTCCGCTGACTTCTACCAGTAGTGCTTGCGCCCGCCCACCGAGTGTCCGACAGCCCCGAGAACCCAAAGGACCGCACCGATGACCAGAAGTGCGACGCCGATGGTCCAGAGAATGGAGATGCCTGTCAGCAGGCCGATGACGAGCAGAATGACGCCGAGTGCGATCATGGATCCTCCGACCCTGAGAACTTTTCTTAGTGTACTCCCGACGGGTGAAATCCGTCAGGTGGATGAATGCCGCTGTCAAAGCCACGGGTGCGGTTCCGAACGCCCGCCACCCCGTGGCCCTGATGTGTCGTGCCTAAGGAAACCGCCGTGGCGGAATCAGTGGCCCGGACCGCTGTAATAGCCGCCGAGCTGGTCGCGGTAGGCGGGGTCGCCCAAGTGCTTTTCCTTGTCGAACTCCGGGGCGTTCTTGATCTGCTCCTTGCTGCGAGAGACCAGGATCCGCCGCGCTTCGTGATCGATGGCGGTCACGGTGCTCGCGGGGAGCAGGACCTCCTTGCCGAAGATCCAGACGCCGGTGTCCACGACGATGTACTGGTTGGCGACCTCGTTCGAGTGCTTGTCGACCTTGCCGATGTGCCCGTCCGTGGCCTCGACCTTGTAGCCCGTCAGATCCGCGTCGGGGCCGTGGCCGGCGGTCGGAACGTAGCTCCACATTTCGTTGCTCACGCAGGACTCCCTGATTGACACCTGAAACACGCGGCATTGGAATGCCGGAAGCGGCGCGGAATTGATCGGCCGCTTCGATCCATCGGGTGTCCTGTCAAAGCGCGGTCAAACAAGAAAGACTCGATTTTCCTGACGCGCGCCGGTGCGCTGTCCGGACGCCGTCGCAGCGCCGCCGGAACCCCGCCCAAAATCGCTGGCGGCGCCGGGGCCGTACGGGCGAACATGGCGCGCATGAGCGACCAACCAGAGCGCTGGACCCGGGCCACCGTCTACACCGACATGTGGGCGGACCCCGCCGACGACCCCCGCGACAGCGACGGGGCAAGCCCGGACGGTGAGCTGGCGACGCTGCAGGACTACCTGGTGAGCTACCGCCTGACCCTGCGGATGAAGTGCGAGGGCCTGGACCCGGAGCAGTTGGCCCGTCGCTCGGTGCCGCCGTCGACGATGTCGCTGCTCGGTCTGGTGCGGCACCTCGCCGAGGTGGAGCGGGACTGGCGCAACTGGATCACCGAGGACGACCCGCTGCCGAAGCTGTACGGGCGGCGGGGCGCCGACTTCGACGAGGTGGTCGCCGAACAGGCCGAGGTCGACGCGGCGTTCGCGGACCTGGCGCGTGAACAGGACGAGCTGGACGCAGCGCTGGCCGGGCACCAGGACCTGGGGGAGCGGCTGGGCAAGGAGGAGGTCTCGGTCCGGGAGCTGTGGGTGCACCGGATCGAGGAGTACGCCCGGCACTGCGGCCACGCCGACCTGTTGCGCGAGTGCGTGGACGGACGGGTGGGGCAGTGACGGGCGCGGTGTGACGGGTGGGGCAGTGACGGGCGCGGTGTGACGGGTGGGGCGTGACGGGCGGAGAGGGCAGCCCCGCCTCTGGCGCGTGGGGCGAAGGCGCCCCCGCCCATTGCGGGTTGTGGTCGCCGCCGTTCTAGCGGGCCGTGGCGGGCGCGTCGTCCCAGGCCAGTGAGGCCATCCGCCAGCCGGCGGGGGTGCGCAGGTACTGCGTGGTCTTGTGGCCGGACCCTTCGAACGGCTCGCCGTTGTGGCGGCCGGACTTGCGGTACTCGCTGAACCGGTGGGCGACCGAACCGAAGATCTCGGTGCGCGCGGAGACCTCCCACTCGGTGAACTCCGTCAGGGTGCCGTCGGTGAGCATCTTCTGCCGGGGCTCGATGAACGCGTCGAGGTCGTAGAAGACGGGCTCGTCGCCGACGTTCGCGATGATCCGGCCCTGCGGGACGAAGATGTCGCGGATGGTGTCGAGATCCGGCTGCCTGCCGTCGGTGTTGGTGAAGGCGTCCATGAACACGCCCATGAGCCGGTCGAGTTCACGCTGGACACCGGCGGTCGATCCCACCCCTGACGCCGCCCCGCCCCCTGCGCTCGCCCCTTCACCGGCCGGCGGCCACTCCTCGGCGAGAACCGACCAGACCTCGCTGTCCTGCCGCGCCCCGCGATAGGGATAGCGCTGCCGCAGGACACCCTCGCGGGTCATGCCGAGCCGCCGGGCGACCTCGATGCTGCGCGTGTTGCCCGTGGCGACCCACCACTCGACGCGGCTCATCCCGCGCTCCCCGAAGGCCCAGTCGATCAGCACGCGGCAGGCCCGCGTCACCAGACCTCGGCCCTCACCGGCCGGTTCCGTCCAGCAGCCGACCTCGCAGTACCCGGAGTCGGTCTCGAAGCGGGGGAACATGACGCCGCCGACCAGCGTGCCTTCCAGCCAGATGCCGAAGATCCGGCCGGTGTCCGCGGCATGACGGTCGGCGTAGCGCTGCAGGGTGGCCCTGGCCGATGCGAGGTCGGTGCTGAAGGTCGCCCAGGGGATCCACGGGTCGACGGTGGCCCGGGCGCGGTCGATGTGGGCGAGGAACTCCGGTGCCTGCCACGGCTCCAGGGGGCGGAGCAGGGCGTGGTCGCCGTCGTCGAGCGGCAGAGTGAACATGGGCATGCGCCCTCCTGGGACGACCGGGTCCGGCGCGGGACTGCGGGACCGGTGCGAGTACGGGACGGTTGGGGACCGGACCGGTGGGGCGGACCCGGGTGGTGCGCGACAAGTGTTCGGTACCGTGGATAACAAGTGTTCGGTACTGTGCGTAACACGTGTTCGGTACGTAAGGTAGCACCATGCCACCCGCACCCGGAGACCGTGAAGCCCGCCGCAAGGATGTGTCCGAGGCGGTGTGGCGGGTCCTCGCCGACAAGGGCTTCGGCGGCCTGACGCTGCGCGCCGTCGCCGCCGAGATGGACGTCTCGACCGGCATGCTGATGCACTACTTCCCGACCAAGCGGGCCCTCGTCACGCACGCACTGGACCTGCTGGAGAAGCGCACCGCGGACCGCCCCCGCCGCGCTCGGCCCGCCGAGGGCCTCGCGACCGTACGGGTCATGCTCCTCGACATCCTGCCGCTGACCCCGGACGACACCGCCCGCAACCGTGTCTGGGTCAGCTCCTGGGATCTCTCCCTCGCCGACGAGCAGTTGGCCGCGGAGCAGGCCGACCGCTACACGCGGCTGCGCGCGATGATCCGCCCCCACCTGGCCGCCGCCCGCGACCTCGGCGAGCTGCCCGCCGACGCCGATCCGGAACAACTCGCCGCCACCGCGGTGGCGTTCACCCATGGCCTCGTCGTCCAGGCGCTCTTCGACCCCGCCCGGTTCCCGGAGGACGTGCAGACCGCCCTGCTCGACGGCTTCCTCACGTCGATCGCCGTCGCCGCGCACTGAACCGACCGACCCCGCCCGGCCTCCCCCCGGTCCCGTACGGCAAACGCCCGTCCCACCGGACCGAGGTGGTCCGGCGGGACGGGCGCGGTGGCATGTGTGGGGGGTCCGCATCGGGGCTCGCCGTGGGGGTCAGGTCCCGCGACGCGCCCCGGTGTCGGGGTCGGCGTCAGCCCTTGATGTTGACGTCGATACAGGCGTAGAACGCGTTCGTCGTGTCCGCGATGTTCCACACGGCGAGCACCTTCTGCCGGCCCTTGAGCCCGCCGAAGTCGACCTTGTGCGTGACGGTCTCGCCCGGCTGGGCGCCCCCGTCGTCGACCTCGGCAATCTTGTTGCCGCCGACGAAGTACTGCCAGGTGCTGGTGCTGTGACGGGCCGTCAGCTTCCAGCTGAAGTCCTGGGAGGAGCCGACGTCGGTGACCTGCCAGCCCTTGCTGTCGTCGTCGAGCTCGGCGAACCGCTCGTTGCCGCCGCTGCAGGTCGTCTGGCCCTTGGGCCCTTCGACGCTCTGCGGCTCATGGGTGATGTCGCCGCACTCGACCGTGCCGGCCGCGCACTGCGCCTGCCGGCTCGGCGGTGAGTTGACGTAACCGTGGGCGCCGGCGGGGGAGATGGAGGTCAGGACGAGGACGGGCGCGATGCCCGCACCGATGACCGCCGCCAGTTTCCGCTTCGCGTGCATCTCTGCTCCCTCTGGGGTGGGGGGATGAGGGGGAAGAGGCAACCGGGCGCCTCGGTCGACTCATTGGCCTAGACCTTACTGATTGTCTGAACGCCGTCAACCCTTCAATTGTTCTTCGTGGGGTGGGAGTTGTGTACGGGACCATCCGGCCTCGTGGAGTACGGGGCCTGATGGCTCGTCCCTAACGTGGGTGGAGGCGGGGAACGCGAGGATGGAACGGACCGGTGCGGCCGTACGTTGAGCAGGGCGGGGCCGCACCGTGCGCACCCGGACGGGCAATGAGGGGCGGGGGCGGACGTGTCGCAGCAGAGCCGTTCCGCGCGCGTGGCCGTGTCCGCGCTGTCCTTCGTCGTCACGGTGCTCGCCCTGTTCGTACCGTCCGCCGCGGCGTACGGAACCCCGGCCGATGGGCCGCTCGCGCGGCACACGGTTGCGGCGTACGGAACATCGGCCGACGGGCCGCTGACGCGGCACGCCATGGCGGCGTACGGAACGCCGAGCAACGGACCGCTCACGCGGCCCGCCGTGGTGGCGTACGGAACTCCGGCCGACCGGCCGCTCACGCGGCACACCGTGGCGGCGCACGCCGCGCAGCCGACCGGGCCGCAGGACGTCCCCGCCCTGCACGTCGCCGTCGCACACCGGCCGGACGCGCACGTTCCGGGGCCCAGGCCGGTAGGCCCGCCGCTCACCGCCCTCGACATCGCGCCGCACCGCGCCTTGGGCGGGCCCGACGCCCGCCCCGCTGCCGCGTACGCGCCGATACCGCGGCCCCATGCGGCCGCCGCCCCGCGCGGGCCGCCCCACCGATGAGCACGCAGACCCTCCCCGGCGCCTGACCCGTCGCCTCCGCAGGACGCACCGCAGCCCAGCACGGCATACCGCGCGCGGCGCGTGCCGCACCGCAGCCCCGCACGGCACACCGCGCGCGGCGCGTGCCGCACCTCCTCGGCCCGACGCCCGGTCACGCGCTCCTTCGACCTGCCCTCATCGTGGAGAACCCATGTCACGCGCGCCCTGGTGGCGGGCGATCGTCGCACTCGCCGTCGTCGCCCTGTCCCTGTACATCGCCCTCACCCAGTCCGCCCGCCTCGGCCTCGACCTGCGCGGCGGCACCCAGATCGTCCTGGAGACCAGGAGCACCCCCGCCGTCACGGCGGACGCCACCTCCACCGACCGCGCCCTGGAGGTCCTCCGGCAGCGCGTCGACGCCCTCGGCGTCGCCGAACCGGGCATCGCACGCTCCGGCGAGAAGCGCATCATCGTCGAGCTGCCCGGCGTCCAGGACCCCCGCAAGGCCGCCGAAGTCATCGGCCGCACCGCCCAGCTGACGATCCACCCGGTGACGGGGGAGTCGGCGGCCAAGGGCACCGCGAAGCCCGCCCCCGACGGGTCGCGCACGCTGCCCGACCCCGAACGCCCCGGAAACCAACTCCGGCTCGGACCCACCGCACTGACCGGCGACGGTGTGAAGGACGCCGCTGCCACGCTCGACCAGCAGTCGACGGCCGGCTGGACCGTGAACCTGGACTTCCGCGAAGACGCCGGGCGCACCTGGGCGGACCTCACCGGCGACGCCGCCTGCGCGCCGGCGGGCGCGCCCGAACGCCGCGTCGCCATCACCCTCGACGACAAGATCATCTCGGCGCCCGGCGTCAACGAGGGCGTGGCGTGCCGGACCGGCATCACCGGCGGCTCCACCCAGATCACCGGCTCGTTCGGGCAGTCCGAGGCCCGTGATCTCGCCGCACTCGTCAAGGGCGGAGCGCTGCCGGTGCCCGTCGACGTCGTCGAGCAGCGCACCGTCGGCCCGACGCTCGGTGCCGAAGCCATCGAGGCGAGCACCCGGGCGGCCCTGATCGGCATCGCCCTGACCGCGCTGTTCATCACCGTCGTCTACCGGCTCCTCGGCGCGCTCGCCGCGTTCGCCCTCGCGCTCTACGGCCTGATCTCGTACGCGGCCCTGGTGGCTCTCGGCGCGACCCTCACCCTGCCCGGACTCGCCGGCTTCGTCCTGGCCATCGGCATGGCCGTCGACGCCAACGTGCTCGTCTTCGAACGGGCCAGGGAGGAGTACCTCGCCGTACGCTCGACCGACCTGGCCACACCGGTGCGCACGGGCTTCGCGAAGGCGTGGAGCGCGGTCGTCGACTCGAACGTGACGACGCTGCTCGCCGCCGGACTCCTTTTCTTCTTCGCCACGGGGCCGGTCAAGGGGTTCGGCGTCACTCTGTGCATCGGCGTCCTCGCTTCGATGGTCACCGCGCTGGTCATCACCCGCGTTCTCGCCGACTTCGCCGTGGGCCGCGACCGCGTCCGGCGGCGGCCCGCCCTGACCGGCATCGCCACCACGGGCCGCGTCCGCTCCTGGCTGGCCCGCCGCGACCCGGACCTGGTGCGCCACCGGCGCCGGTGGCTCGGCGCCAGCGCCCTCCTGGTCGTCGTGGCCGTCGCCGGCATCGCCCTGCGCGGCCTGGAGTTCGGCGTCGAGTTCACCGGGGGCCGGCTCGTCGAGTACAGCACCAGCAGGCCCCTCGACGCCGACACCGCCCGCGGCGCCGTGGCCGACGCGGGATTCCCGCGCGCGGTGGTGCAGGAGTCCGGGGACGGCGACATCAGCGTCCGCACGGAGCGGCTCACGGACGCCGAACAGCAGCGCGTCAAGGCGGCCTTGGAAGGGCCCGGCGGCACGGTCACCGTCGCACGCGACGAGCTGATCGGGCCGAGTCTCGGCGCCGAACTCCGCCAGAAGGCGCTGATCGCCCTCGGTATCGCCGTCACCGCTCAGCTCATCTACCTGAGCGTGCGCTTCCGTTGGACCCTCGCGGCGGCCGCCGTGTCGGCGATGGTCCATGACGTCCTGATCGTCGTGGGTCTCTTCGCCTGGCTCGGCAAACCCGTCGACAGCGTCTTCCTCGCCGCGCTGCTCACCGTGATCGGCTACTCGGTCAACGACACGGTGGTGGTCTTCGACCGCCTGCGCGAGGCCCGCCGCCGCGATCCGCGCCGCGATCTGGCGGCTTCCGCGAACCGTGCCGTCGTCCAGACCCTGCCGCGCACCGTGAACACGGGCATGGGAGCCCTGTTCATCCTCACCGCCCTCGCGGTGCTCGGCGGCGACTCGCTCGCGGACTTCTCCCTGGCGCTGACCGCCGGCGTCCTGATCGGCATGGCGTCGACGGTGTTCACGGCCGTCCCGCTGGCCGTCGCGCTCGAACGCCGCAATCCGCCGGCCTCGCCTCCCGCGCGGCCGAAGCGGTCGCACGGCGCGGACGACGTGCCACACGGATACAGCCCGTTGGAGGCGAGGAGGAGGAAGGAGCGGGGCACGGGAGCGGTGGTCTGAGGCCGACGGGCGCCGCCCGACGCGGCGCCCGTACTCCTGCCGCCCCACCGGTCACCCGGTCAGAGGCCGAACTCCTGCGGAGAGACGTTGAGCGCGGCGCACGCCTCGCGCAGGACCTGCTCCTCGGCCGGTGCGATGTATCCGTCCGCCCCCGCGACGACGAAGCCGGTCTGCACGACCGCCTTGGCCTCCGTCGGCTTCTTCGCCGCCTTGGCGATCTCCTGCATCGCCTCGGTCTTGCCGTGCTGGAAGTTGGCCGTCAACTGGTCGACATGCTTGGTGAACCGCTGGCGCAACTGCTCCGGCGGGAAGTTCTGCAGCACGTCGTTCTGCAGGATCAGCGTCTCGACATGCTGCCGCTCGGCCGGGTCCACCGACCCGTCCGCGGCCGCCACCAGGGCGCACATCGCCATGCTTGCGTCCCGGTAGGCGCCGCTCTTGAGCTCCGTCTTGAGGGAGCTGAGCTGGGACTTCAGGACGCCCACGAGCTGGGTCTTCGACCCACCGCCGGACCCGGACCCCGGCCTTGTGAGGCCGCCGGAGCTCCGCGCCCCCTGTCCCTGCTGCAGACCCTTGGCCTGGTCCTTGATCCGGTCCCACATCGCCATCCGTGCCACCTCGGCTTGCCGTTCGCTGGTGCCGCGCGTTCTGCGCGTCGTTCTGCCAACGCCTCCCCGCTCCCCGGAGTTCCTCGTCGGGGCGGCAGGAAAGCGGCCCGGGGTCACCGGACTTCGACGGCGTCCAGTGCCGGGCCGATCACGGCGAAGGCCCGGTCGAGCAGGGCGGCGGGGTCCTCGGCGGCATCGCTGCCGCTCCACCGCTGCAGCACGGTGTCGAAGGCGGTCAGTGCCATCCCGGCGGCCAGCCGCGGATACAGGTCGGTCTCCGGGTCGAGGCCGGTGCGGCGTGCCAACTCCTCCGTCAGATGGCCGCGCCACTGTGCCTGCCGCTCCAGGAACCGGGCCAGCAGCGCCGGCGTCCGCAGAATGAGCTGCACCACGCCGAGCGCACGGTCGGAGTGGTCGGAGCAGGCGGCGAGCGGCACCCCGACGGCGTGCAGCAGCGCCTCGGAGGGGCGCTCCTCGGCGGGGCGGGCCGCCAGCTCCGCCCGCATGTCGGTCCCCATGTCCGCCAGGAACTGGACGACCACGTCCTCCTTGGACGCGAAGTACCGGAAGAATGTCCGCCGGGAGACCCCGGCGGCGGTCACGATCTCGTCGATGGTGACCGCGTCGTACCCCTTGAGGGCCAGCAACTGCAGCGCGGACTCGGTCAGTTCGTCCGAGACGAGGCGGCGCTTGCGTTCGGCCATGCTCAGCTTGGGGCGGGAGGTCACCCGGTCATCGTACACAGCGGGCTGTCAGGTGCCACGCATGGCGTTCAGGGTCTGGACCGGCACCGGGTGCCAGCGCCGAAACGACGGACAGGGTGCGCGGGAGGAGTCCCACGCACCCTGTCCGCCGGGTTGGTCGTCAGAACTTGCGCCATCGGGCATTGGCCCAGGAGAAGAGTCCGAACGCGCCGAGGCCGATGGCGATCAGCATCAGCAGCCAGGGCCCCGCGCCGGTGTCGGCGAAGGAGCGCAGCGTGTTGTCCATGCCCTTGGCCTGGCCGGGCTTGTGCCGCAGGGCCGCGCTGACGGCGAACCCGCCGGCGACGGCGAACACGATGCCGCGGGCCGTGCCGCCGGTGACGCCGAGGACGTCGACGCCCTGCCGCACCCGCCGGGACATCTCCGCCATGCGCAGCTTGTCGTGGTACTTCCGCAGGAGCGCGCGTCCGGCGATCCAGACCCCCGCCACGATCACTCCGGCGCCCGCGGCGGCGACGATCCACTGCCCGCCCGGCCAGTCGAGCACCCTGGCCGTCGCGTCCTGGGTGGTCTTGTCGCTCGAGCCGCTGCCGCTGCCCTTGTCGCCCGCGGCGTAGGCGAGCACGGAGTACGAAACGAAGCAGTAGAAGAGGCAGCGCGCACCCGCCAGGGCGCGTTTGCTCGCCTTGTCGCCGTCGGGCCCGGCCTGTCCGAAGAAGACTTCGGAGAGCCGCCACAGCGCCATGCCCGCGAGGGCGCAGCCGAGCAGCCACAGCAGGACGTTGCCGAACGGCTTGTCGGCGATCTCCGCCATCGCCCCGCCCCGGTCCGCCTGGCGTCCGCCGCCGTCACCGCCGTTGGAGAAGGCGATGCGCAGGGCCAGCGCGCCCACCAGGAGGTAGATGACACCGCGCCCGACGAAACCGGCACGTGCGACCGCCGCGACGGTCCGCCCCTTGGCCGCCTGCCGGGCCTTGCGCTTCCCGCGGTGGGTGACCGACGGGAAGCGTATGGATGAGAGATGCATGGCTGCCGAGTACCCCCGGGGAGTTGCCTCATGCTGCCCCTGATCCGGTCTTCTCGGTGGTCAGGGCCTGCCCCGGAGCGTGGCCTCTCGTGGAGCGGTTCCCTTACGGGGCGGATCCCTTACGGGGCGGTTGCCTCGCGGTGTGGTCCCCTTGCGGGCGGTTCAGCCGAATCCGCTGCGTGCGCCGGTCCGCTCGCAGGGGACCGGCGCGCTGGCCGGGATGGTGAAGGCCCGGTCGAGCGCGGTGATGCGCAGCAGCCGCCGGTTGCGCGCGCTGCCGGGAACGAGCCACAAGGTGCCCCGGTCCCGGTCCACTTGACGACGGATTCGCACCAGCAGCCGCAGGCCGCCGGCGTCCATGAAGGTCACTCCTCGAAGGTCGGTGACGACCCGGGGGCCGGCCCTGTCGAGGAGTGCCGTGACACGAGGGGCGAGCTCCTGGTCGGCCCAGGCGTCAAGTTCGCCCCAGAACGCAAGGACATCAGTGCCGTTCACCACGCGGTGACGCAGGCCGAAGGTGAAGTCGGCGGTGCCCGTTTCCCAGTCCAGCAGTGTCCCTCTCCTTTCACGGAGAGTAATCAAAAGTGCGGTGGCTCGGTGACGAAGACCGGCGCCGGACGGCATCGAAGTCCTGGGCGGCACCGAGGTCATATGTAAATCGTTCCCGCTCAGAGCTATACGTACCCGTACGGGGCAAGCGGAACCCCGAACCGCGCCCCCGATGCCGCGTCGAGGCGTCAACTACGGAGAGTAGTTATGCGGAGGAGTTGACTCACGGGGTCGCGCGGAAGGTGTGACGGTAGCCGCCCGGTGGCGTACCGAGGGCGCACGGGAGCCGTGGGCGGAGCCCTGATCGGCCCGAATGAAACGCGACGATCCGCCTGGGCGGTCGGGGGCGGTCATCCCGGGACGGCAGCAAGAGTCCAAGCCCGCGCCGCGATAGTCCATGGCGCGGTGGTGGGGGCCCGGCGGGACACTGCTGCGCACGTCTCTCCCCCCACGCGGAGTCTCCGGCCCCCCACAGAGGAGGAACAGGACATGATCCCGGTCAGAATCCGACGCCGGTGCGGCGTGACCGCGGCGGCCACCGCGGCCGCGGGCCTCCTGCTGGCGGCGCCCCACCCCGCCGCCGCGTCGGTCGGCGGCGGCAACGTGTCGATCAGCTGGTCCGTGCCCGGCACACCGTCCGCGGGCCTGAGCAACCTCACCTTCCCCATGACGGTCAACCCGGCCACAGCGCACACGTCGGGCATCTACTTCGCGCAGCAGTTCGGCTTCACCAACGCCCAGGACGTGGGCTACACCGGCCTGCAGCCCCGCGCGAACAGCGGCGGAAGCGAGCGGCTGTCCGCCCGTTTCTCCACCTTCGTCGCCGGCTCGACCACCGACGACCCGCTCTGCCACGCGGGCGCCGACGGCGGGCCCGGGGTGACCTGTGCGGTCGACTTCGACGGCGTCTACGGCCACCGCTACGACATGAGGGTCGAGCGCACCGGAACCGACACCTGGACCGGCACGGCCAGGGACACGGTCACCGGCAAGGAGACCCACCTCGGCACGTACACGCTCCCGGCGGGCAGCGGCGGTCTGCGCGGATCCCAGGGCGGCTTCGTCGAGTACTACGCGGGGATCCCCAGCTGCGCGGAGATGCCCCGGTCCGACGCGGTCTTCGGCGGTCCCACATCCACCGACGGGGGCGGCCTGAGCGGCACGTCGAGGGCGAACTACGAGTACAGCGACTGCGTGGGCGAGTCCAACTACCGGGCGGAGGACGTCGGTTCGGGAACACACGTCACCCGGGGCTTCGTCAGTTAGAGCCTGCCCGGTGAACTCCCTTCGGTCTCGGGGCCCTTCGGCAGGCGCGTGGCGAGTCGGGACCGGGGCGGTTCGCTCGACATGGAGGGGGCCCGCCACGCGTCCCGTTTCGCCCTCTCTAGGATGGGAGGGTGCCGCACTTCGAAGTTGTAACAGCCGTCGCCGCGTCCCCGGAGCGGGTGTTCGATGCGTGCCTTGATGTGGAGGCGCATACGCAGTCGATGGCCGGTTCATCGGAGCGGGCGGTCGGCGGGAGGACGCGAGGCGGCCTCTCGCTCGGCGACACGGTGACCTTCGAAGCCCGCCACTTCGGTCTGACCTGGCGACTCACTGCCCGCGTCACGTCGTACGACGCGCCCCGCTGCTTCGTGGACGAGCAGCAGAGTGGTCCCTTCAAGCGATGGCATCACAGCCATCACTTCGAGCCGGACGGCACCGGCGGCACCGTGATGAGAGACGTCATCGAATTCGCCTCGCCGTTCGGGCTTCTCGGACGCATCGCCGACCGCACCGTCCTGCGCTGGTACATGCCCCGCCTCATCAGGACCCGCAACGCCTATCTCGCAGGCGCGCTGCGCTGAGCCCAGATCGACGCGCCGTCGGCGCCTTCTCCGGCGGTACGGACATCCGGCGCCCCGACCACCAGCGGATCGTCAACGGCAGTCCGGTTGGCCCGCGTTCAACCCGGTCCAGGTGGCGCAGGGCCGCCCCGAGGCGTACCGGTCGTACCAGGGCCGGATGGCGCTCTACGCCGGCCGCAACGAGGACCCGTACGCCTGGAACAACGCGCTGCACACGGTCCTGAAGCAGCAGAGCGTCCCGCATCGCTACTGCTCGGGGCCCGGCGGCCACGACTTCTCCACCTGGACGCCCGCGCTGGAGCACTTCCTCCGCTTCGCCTTCGGCTCCGCGCCCACCGCGTGCCCGGACGCCGCCGGCCGGCAGCGGGAACCCTGAGTCCCGTCCCTCGCCTCACGCGAGGAACAGCATCGCCAGCGCCACCAGGGCGAGCAGCCCGATGTACGCCCAGGCATGGGCCCGGTCGGGTATCCGGGGCGGCCGCCTGCGCAGCACCGCGATGACCGGCAGGGCCCCCGCCAGCAGCGCCGCGGCGGCGCCGACGTCGAGCAGACCCACCAGGTGGACCCGCGCGACCGTGGCGGTGGGGACCGCGGCCGACGCCAGCGAGACCGCGGTGGCGGGCAGCGCGATGGCTAGGGTCAGCGGGTTGGCCAGCGAGGTCGCCACCCGCATCGGATGGCCGGCCCGCCGCATCGCGGGCACGGTCATCACACTGCCGCCCACACCGAGGAAGGCGGCCACGGCGCCGATCGGCGCACCGACGGCGGCCGGCAGCGGACGCGGGGCGCCGCGCGACGCCGCACCGCCGGACTCCACGCCGCGCGACGACGCATGGCCCGACTCCGCGTCATCCGACTCCGCACCTCCCGGCACCTCACCGCCCGCGTACGTGCGCAGGAACCCCGGGCGCAGCAACAGGTCGGCGATGGTGAGCAGGACGTACGCGACGAACGCCCAGCGGGCCAGGCCGTCCGGCGCGAGCCGGGTGGCGAACGCCCCCGCCGCGGCCCCGGCCGCGAGGAGGGCGAGCAGCAGACCGCTGCCGCGCAGCGCGGACAGCACGCGCCGCGGGGTGACGGCCGTCGCGAAGCCGGCGTTCACCACCATCACCAGGGCCGAGGTGGCCGTCGCCACCCGCATCGCGTCACCGCCGAGCGAGGCGTCCGCCGCCACCACGACCGGCACGGCCACGAACCCTCCGCCGAAACCGAACAGCACCGTCGTCACCCCGGTGAGGCACCCCACGCCGACCAACATCACGTAGTCCATGGAACCCACCCCACCAGCCCCACCTGGTCGCCCGCATGCGATGGTCGGCACCCTTCTTTCGCGAGTCGGCCACTAGGATGGCGGGGTGAGGAACGTCCCCCTGGCCGAGGTCGACCACATCGACCGGGCCGTCCTGCCGATCGGCACCGATTACGCCCCCGGCCACGTACTGGACTGGCACGAACACCGGCGCGCCCAGTTCCTCTACGGCGCCACCGGCGTCATGGCCGTCGACACCGCCGAGGGGGCCTGGACGGTTCCGCCCGAGCGCGCCGTACTGATTCCGCCCGCCACCCGGCACCGGGTCCGCATGCTGGGCGTGAGCACCCGCAGCCTGTACATCGAACCGCGCGCCGTCCCCTGGTGGCCCACCACCTGCACCGTCGTGGACGTACCACCGCTCCTGCGCGAACTGCTCCTGGCCGCCGCCGAGTTCGAGCCCGACTACCGGCTGTCCGGGCGGGAGGGAAGCATCGCCGCGCTCCTCCTGTACGAGATCGCCGAGCGCGCCCCGCTCCCTTTCCACGTGGGCATGCCCGCCTCCGCCGACCTCGCACGGCTCTGCCGCGCCTACCTGGACGCCCCGGACCCCGACGTCACCAACGCCACCTGGGCCGCCGCGACCGCCATGAGCGAACGGGCCTTCACCCGGCGCTTCCGCGCCGAAACGGGCGACAGCCCCGCCGTGTGGCGGGGCCGCGCCCGTCTGCTGGCGGCGGTGCCGCTCCTGGGCACCGCCTCGGTCAGCGACGTCGGCGGCCGGATCGGCTACTCCTCGCCGGCGGCCTTCACCGCGGCGTTCACGCGTGCCTTCGGCGTACCGCCGTCCCGCTTCGCCGTGAGCCGCACGCGTTAGCCGTATCCGGCCGGTTCGGACCTGATCGGGCGCCGCCCGATCAGCTCCGCTCCCGCTCCCGCTCCACGGGCAGCCACAGCTCCGCGTCGCCCTCGGCCTCGCCCTCCGGCATCCGCATCCGCAGGAGTTCGGGGCCGGGCCGGCTGCGGTACGGGTTGGACGGGAACCACTCGGTGAACACGTCCCGCCACAGATACTGCACGGTCTCCGGCATCGGCCCCGAGGCCGTGAAGACCGCCCACGTCCCGGCCGGGACGGACAGCTCCGCCGCGCCCTCGGGAGCGGCCGCAGCCGTGATCACCCCCTGGTAGTAGTCGAGTTCGGTGCCCTCGGCGCGACTCGGGTCCAGGTCGTCGCAGACGGCGAGGACGCCCCGCGGCTCCTGGTCCGACAGCTTCTCCAGACGCTCCACGTCCTCCCGCGGGATCCCGCGGACGAAGTCGATGATCGCCTGGTTCGGTCCCGCGTGCACCAGTGGCACCCGGGCCTTGTGGCCGACCACGGTGAAGGCCGGCTTGTCCACTACGCGATGGCGCATGTTGCTGCTCCCCTCGATGGTGAGACGGAAGGTCATCCGGGACTGGGAGCTGAGCACGGCTCCGGTGCGTCGGGCCTCGCCGGGCCCCACGCCGTGCATGGCGCGGAACGCGCGGGCGAACGCCTCGCCCGAGCCGTAGCCGTGGCGGACCGCGATCTCCAGCAGCGTGTCCTGCCCCGCGAGCACCTCGGCGCCCGCCAGGGTGAGCCGCCTGCGCCGGATGTACTCCGACAGCGGCATGCCCGCGAGCGCCGAGAACATCCTGCGCAGGTGGTACTCCGAGGTGGCCGCCACCCGCGCCGTCTCCGCCATGTCGACGGAGTCGCCGAGGTGGCGCTCGATGTGCTCCATGGCCTCGTTGAGCCGCTCCAGCACGCCCGGTCTCCTTCCTTTCCTGTGATCACCACGCTAGGGAGCGCGCATGGTGTCCGACCCGACATTCTGTGCCCGATGCAGTCGGGTGCCGCGCAGGAGAAAGGGCGGGCCGGTCCTTCGGCCGTCGGACCGGCCCCTCGGATCTCACCAGAGGCGGGCTCTCACCAGAGGCGAGTGCCCCGCCGGGCCAGGTACCGGTAGGGGTTGATGTCCGAGCCGTACTGCCGCCGGGCCCTGATCTCCAGGTGGAGGTGGGGTCCGGTGGCGCGCCCGGTGCTGCCGCTGCTCCCGAGCCGCGTGCCGGCGCGGACATGGGAGCCCTGGCGCACCTGGATCCGGGAGAGGTGCCCGTACACGGCGTAGTGCCCGTCGGACATCCGTACGGTCACGGCCTTGCCGTACGCGCCGGACCAGCGGGCGAGGACCACGACCCCGGCGCCCACCGCGTACACGGGGGTGCCGCGGGGGACCGCGAGGTCGACGCCGGTGTGGTGCCCGGCGGACCAGCTGCCGCGGGTGCCGTAGCGCGTGGTGACCCGGAAGTGGCGGCGCAGCGGCAGTCTGAACCGCGGGCGTGGACCCTCCGGGGGGAGCCCTCGGGCGTCGTCCTCCGGGAGCGCCGCGTCGGCCTCGGCGAGCGCCGCCTCGAACTCGGGGTCGTAGGTGGCCGGACAGGCGTCGTCGGGCTCCTCCTGGTCGACCCGGGGCGCGGCCGCCCCCGCGGAGAGGACGCCGCCCGTGAGGAGCGCCGCCGCCATGCCCAGTGCGTCACGTCGTGTGGTGCCCGCTTGGCGCGGGCTGTCTATGTGGTAGCCCATACCTCCGACAGCAGACCGTCCGCAGCGGCGGACCGCACCCCGGCTGGGCCATCCGGTGTACGTGACCGAGGGTGCGCGGCACGCCTTCCGGGGCCCTGCCGCCGGGGCCCGGACCGGCCGGTTCCCCATAACCGGCCGGACTGGCGCTCAGTACGAACTGATATTGGACGCCGTCCGAATGCCGGGACGATACTGGCGGGGTTCATCGTGGCCGGCATCCGTTCGACCGCGGTGAAGTGCAGGGAATGGGCGGTCATTTCGCGACCGTTGCCGCGGGGGGCGGTCGCGCCGTGAGGAGTTCGGGGGGCTCTGACGGAGGCCAGGTCCGTGCCGCCCGCGGTATAGCCTCCGGTGGGCCCCGGCCGGCGCGGGGCGACGCGATGCCGCCGTCGCCGGCCCGTCAGGCGGTCAACGGGCGTTCCCCTGCCTCACAGATGCCTCACAGATGCCTCACAGAGCGATCCATTCGGTCGTGGTGGTCACCTCGTCGAGGACGTCCGGCAGGGGTTCCGTCCCGAGTCCGGGGCCGGTGGGCACATCGAGGTGCCCGTCCGAGAGGACGAACGGCTCGGTGATGTCGGTCGCGAAGTAGCGGTGCGAGCCGGAGGTGTCGCCGGGCAGGGTGAAGCCGGGCAGCGCGGCCAGCGCCACGTTGGCGGCGCGCCCGATGCCGGTCTCCAGCATGCCGCCGCACCACACGGGAACGCCGTGCGCGCGGGCGAGGTCGTGGATGCGGCGGGCCTCCAGATAGCCGCCGACCCGGGCCGGCTTGACGTTGATGATGGAACAGGCGCCCAGGGAGATCGCCGCGGCCGCGTGGGCGGCGGACTCGATGGACTCGTCGAGACAGATCGGCGTGCGCAGGAGCTTGGCCAGCTGGGCATGCTGCACCATGTCGTCGTTGGCGAGCGGCTGTTCGATGAGCAGCAGCCCGAAGTCGTCCAGCCTGGCGAGGTGTTGGGCGTCCACGAGCGTGTACGCGGCGTTGGCGTCCACCTGCAACAGCAGATCGTCCCCGAAGCGCTCACGGACCGCGCGGACGGGTTCGACGTCCCAGCCCGGCTCGATCTTCAGCTTGATCCGCACATAGCCCTCGGCGACATAGCGCTCGACGGCGTCGAGGAGCTGCGGGACCGAGTCCATGATGCCCACCGAGACCCCGCACGGAACACGGTCCCGCGAGGCCCCGAGATACGACCCGAACGACTCGCCGGTACGCCGCAGTTGGGCGTCGAGCACCGCGCTCTCCAGGGCCGCCTTCGCCATGTGGTGGCCGGTGAACGGAGCCAGCGCCCGTCCCACCGCGGCGGCGTCCACGCCTTCTTTGGGCAGCGCGGGAACGAGGAACTTGCGCAGCACGTCCTGGGCCCCGTCGACGTACTCGCTGCAGTAACGCGGCTCCGACATCGCGGCGCACTCGGCCCAGCCCTCGCCGTCGGGCGTGACGACCCGTACGAGAAGGACGTCACGGCTCGTCTCGACCCCGAAGGACGTACGGAACGGTGCCACGAGCGGCATCGCGATCCGGCGCAGTTCGATGCCGGAGATCTTCGTCTTGGTCACTGGTCGCTCCCGGTGGGCAGGTGTGCGGGGGTGGTCTGGAGGCGCTGGACGACATAGCTGCGCCGGTCGTGGAAGCCGACGACGCGGGCGCCGTCGGCCAGCAGTCCGCCGAGGGTCGTGCGGACGGCGATCCGCCAGGCGCGGGCGGCCGAGGGGTCGGTACGGCGCAGTGCCTCGATGTCGTCCGGCAGGTCGACGAGCACGAACTCGGCTGCCGAGTAGGCCAGTTCGGGGTATCCGTCGCGGTCGCGTACGGCGTGTGCGGCGCCGGCGGGCAGCGGGACACCGCCGGCTCCGGCGGTCGGGAGCGGGGCCGACAGGTCCCATGCGGCGAGGACCCGGTCCGACTCGTCCCCGCCGTTGATGGCGTCGTCCATGGCGCCGTAGAACGACTCCAGGTACTCCTCGGGTCGCGCCCCGAGTTTGGTCAGATTGAAGTGGGCGTTGCGCCGGATCAGCGGGTCGTACGTCCACGTGATGCGCTTCAGGCCGCGCTCCAGGGCCCATTGGCGTTGGTGCAGTTTGAGGGCGAGGCCGACGCCGCGCCCCTGCTCGGCACCCGTGATGTGGGAGTGCAGGGTGGTGCCCGCGGGCTCCCCGAAGAAGGCGACGGACGCGCCGGTCAGCCGGCCCTCCTCGTACGCCCCGGCGACGTAGTTCCCGGCGTGGGCGAGCGCGCGCATCACCTCGGCGGAGACCGGCGCCGTGCTCGGGTCGGTGCCCCAGATGCCGGCGTAGAGACGGCTGACGGACTCGAACTCCGCCATGGTGTGCAGCGCCCGGATGTCGAGGAGGCTCACAGCAGCGCCCCCACGAGTCCGGCGAGGAGCCCGGCGCGCGGCGCCATGGCCTCGGTCACCACGTGCTCGTGGTCGGCGTGGGCGCCGTCCCCGACGGCACCGAGGCCGTCGAGGGTCGGGCAGCCGACGCCCGCGCTGTAGTTGCCGTCGGACGCGCCGCCGACGGCAGCCTGTTGCAGGGGGCCGAGCCCCGAGCGGACGGCCACCTCGTCGGCCAGCCCGAACAGCTCGCGCGAGGCCTCCGGGTCGAGCGGCGGACGGTTGGGCCCGCCGTCGACCCGCAGCCGGGCCTCGGGGTGGTGCGACGTGAGCCCCCGCAGGAGATCGTCGACCGCTTGCTGCGCCGCCGGGGTGGGGACCCGGACGTCGAGGGCCAGTTCGGCGCGGGCCGGGACGGTGTTGGTGGTCGTGCCGGCCGACATCACCGTCGGGGTGATCGTCGTTCCCGGCCCGGTGCGGGTGGTCACCGTGTCGGTGATGTCCTGGAGGGCGAGCAGGTGGCGGGCGAGTTCGGTGGCCGCGTTGACGCCCTTCTCGGGGTCGAGGCCGGAGTGGGCGGCGCGGCCCTGCACCGTGAGGTCGTAGTGGGAGACGCCCTTGCGGGCGGTCTTGAGGGCGCCACCGGCCGCCGACGCCTCCAGGACGAGGGTCGCCCGGCAGGCGCGCGCCGTGTCCTCGATGAGCGCGCGGGACGTGTCCGAGCCGACCTCCTCGTCACCGGTGACGAGCACACAGACGCCGTCGAGGGAGGGCAGCAGGGAGAGCGCGTGGAACATCTGCACAAGCCCCGCCTTCATGTCGAAGACGCCGGGCCCGCGCGCGATGCCGTCGCGCACCGAGAACGGATGGGTCTTGAGGGTGCCCATGGGCCAGACGGTGTCGTGGTGACCGAGGAGCAGGACGCTCGGGGTGCCGAAGGTCCACTGCAGGTGCGTCACGCCGCCGGTCACCAGCGTCCGGGGCCGCGCGCCGAGCAGCCGGCCGCCCTGCTCCGCGACGACCCGGGCGCTGTGGGCCACGGCCTCGTGGTCGGCGGAGTAGGACTCGCAGGTGACGAGTTCTTCGAGGTCGTCGAGCATGGCGCCGAGCGGCGGCGGCGCGGGACGGGAAACGTGGTCGGCCTGCACGGGTGAGTCCTCCAGACGGTGGGATGACCGCCACGCTAAGGACGCGGCCGACATCGGAGTTGGTACGCGGCACACAACGTCGGGCGCGGATTCGTACGGGGGACCGAAGCGGGCCGGCGCGGGGCTGGGGGAGCGGGCGCGCTGGGCCTGTGAGTACAGGCCCTATGGCCACACGCAAGCGCATGACCGCGACGTCAGCCCGCGACGTCAGCCCGCGACGTCAGCCCGTGGGCGAGCCCATATGTGTCCCCAGGAGCCGCCGCAGATTGCCGCCGAGCACCTTCACCACGTCCTCCTCCGCCAGCCCGCGGTCGAGCAGCGCGGCCGTGACCAGCGGCATGCCGGCCGGGCCTTCCAGGCCGGGAAAGTCGAAGAGCGGGTCCTCGTCGTCGAGGGACTCGCAGCACGGCGGCGTGAGGTCGACCATGACCTCCTGGATGAAGTCGGCGCCGATGCCGACATGGTCGATCCCCGCCACGGAGGCGATGTGCTGGACGTGGTCGACGATCCGCTCGACGCTCACCTTCTCCTGGGTGTCGGTGAGGAAGTCCGGGATGAAGTTGACGCAGATCACCCCGCCCGTGGCGGCCACACCGCGCAGCTGCTCGTCGGTGAGGTTGCGGTGGTGGTCGCGCAGCGCGCGGGCGCACGAGTGGGTGGCGAGGAGCGGGCGGGTGGCGATCTCCAGGACGTGCGCGACGCCGCTCGCGCCGAGGTGGGAGACGTCGAACAGCATGCCGAGACGCTCCATCTCCTGGAGCGCGCGGACACCGGGGGCGGTGAGCCGGCTGCCGGTGGCGTCCTCGCGGCTGCCGTCCGCGAGCGGGGTGCGGCCCCAGTGGGCTATGGAGGCGATCCGCACGCCGAGCCGGAAGAGGGTGGAGAAGAGCTCCACGTTCGCGTCGACTCCGGGCGCGCTCTCCAGCGCGAGCACCAGGGCGATCCTGCCCGCGGCGAGTGCGGCGTCGATCTCGCCCCCGCTCCGGCACAGGGCGACGTGGTCGGCGTTGCCCTCCGCCAGGACGTGGGCGCACTCGATCATGCGCAGGGTCTGCCGGAGCGCGCCCTCGGGACGGTACTGGTCGTCGATGAAGACGGGGAGCACCTGGATGTCGATGCCGCCCTCGCGCAGCTGGGGCAGCCAGCGTTCGCGGAAGAAGCTCGCCCAGCGCGCCGGGGGCCGGGCGGCGACGGCCATCAGGAGATCGTTGTGCGCGTCGGCGACGACGGCACGGGAGTGCAGTTCGTGGTGCATGACGGGGGCCTTTCGTCGGAGGTCACGCGGGTGCGCCGGAGGTGACGTACGAGTGTGTCGAAGGTCGTGGCGCGCCAAAGGCCTTAGTAGGCATGGGAATTCAGCCGTGCGCCAGGCTGGGCACGGCGTCGAGGAGGGTGCGGGTGTACGGGTGCTGCGGCGCGCCCAGTACGTCCTGGACGGGGCCGGTCTCCAGCAGATGGCCGTGGCGCATGACGGCGATGGAGTCACATACGTAGCGCACGACGGCGAGGTTGTGGGAGATGAACAGCATCGTCAACCCCAGCTCCGCGCGGAGATCACGGATGAGGTTGAGGACGGCGCCCTGGACGGAGACGTCGAGCGCCGAGGTGATCTCGTCGGCGATGAGCAGCTCAGGACCGGCCGCGAGTGCGCGGGCGATGGCGACGCGCTGACGCTGACCGCCGGAGAGCTCTCGGGGGTGGCGGCGTGCGTACGCGGCAGGCAGGGAGACGAGTTCGAGCAGCCTGGCCACCTCGGCGGCCCGTTGCCCGCGGGGGACACGCGCCCCCTCGGCGATGGCGTCACCGATGCGCATACGGGGGTTGAGCGAGGAGTAGGGGTCCTGGAACACCATCTGGACCCGCCCCCGCGCCACCCCGGACACCCGGCCGGCGTACGGCGTGAGCCCGGCGACCGCGCGGGCCAGCGTCGACTTGCCGGACCCCGACTCGCCGACGAGTCCGGTGACCGTTCCCGCCGGAACGTCCAGGCTGACGCCGTCCACGGCCGTGAACGAGCCGAACCGGACGGTGAGTTCACTGATCCGCATCATGCCTCCCAGCAGGCGACCTGGTGCCCGGCGCCGCGGGCGGTGAGCAGGGGCAGGGACGTACACCGCTCGCCGGCCGAGGAGCAGCGGTCGGCGAACGGACAGCCGTCGCCGACGTCGGCGGGTGACGGCTGGCGGCCGGGGATGGTGGCCAGCGGCAGGGTCCGGTCGGTGCCCATGTCGGGCAGCGAGCCGATCAGCGCCCGGGTGTACGGGTGGCGGGCACGGCGCAGGGCGTCGGCGGGCAGTTCCTCGACGACGCGGCCCGCGTACATCACCGCGACGCGGTCGCAGAGTTCGCTGACGACGGCGATGTCGTGGGAGATGAACAGCGCTCCCGCCCGGCTGTCGTCGACGACCTCGCGCAGTACCCGCAGCACCTCGCGCTGGACGGTCACATCGAGTGCGGTGGTCGGCTCGTCGGCGATGATCAGCCGCGGGGTGCCCATCAGGCCCATCGCGATGACGGCTCGCTGGCGCATGCCGCCGGACAGCTCGTGCGGGTACTGGCGGACCACCTGGGCGGGTTCCTTGATGTGGACCCGGCCGAGCCGTTCCACGGCCCGCGCACGGGCCTCGGCCGCGGTCGCCCCGTCGTGCAGCGTGGCCACCTCGGCGAGCTGTCCGCCGATGCGCAGGGCCGGGTTGAGGGCGGCCGTCGGGTCCTGGAAGACCATGGCGAGCGACGAGCCGAGCAGCGCGCGCCGCTCCGCAGGTGTACGGGAATCCAGGTCGACGCCGCACAGCGCGGTACGGGCACTGGCCGTGAGCCCGGGATACGGGACGATCTGCCCGATCGCGGCGGCCGTCATGCTCTTCCCGCTGCCCGACTCACCCACCAGACCGACGATTTCACCGGCGCGCACGGTCAGCGACACCCCGCGCACCGGTGTGACCCCGCCGGGAAAGGCGACGGTCAAGTCCCGTACCTCCAGGACCGCATCCGGATCCGGTGTGTCACGGGCGGGCGGCACGGCCGGGGGGGCCGGTCTGCCCACCGGCGCCGCGGCTCCGGCGGCGGCCTTGGCGAAGGTGTCGCCGAGCAGCATGAAGCCGAGTCCGGCCAGGGCGACGGCGAGCGCGGGCGCGACGACGACGGCCGGGGTGACGTAGACGTGCCCGAACGCCTCGTTGAGCAGCCGTCCCCAGTCGTACGAGGGCGCCTGCACGCCCATGCCGAGGAACGACATCGCGGAGAGGCCAAGCAGCGCACCGCCCATGGCCTGCGCGGTGTTGAGGATGAGCGGCTCGGCGATGTTCGGCAGGATGTGTCGGGTCAGGATGCGGCGGCGCGGGACCTGGAGCATGCGGGCGGCGGCGATGTAGTCGGCGCCGGCGACGGACGCCGTCAGGGTGTGGGTGAGGCGGGCGAACGTCGGGGCCAGGGCCACCCCGATGCCGAGGACCGCGCCGCGTGCGCCGAGGCCGGTGACGACCGCGGTGAACATCGCGAGGAGCAGCGCGGGGAAGGCGACGAGGAGATCGACGGCGGCGACGACCAGACGCCCGGCCCGGCGCGGCAGCAGCGAGGGCAGCGCCCCGAGGAGGACTCCGCCGCAGGTGCCGATCAGTGTGGCGAGGAACGCCAGGCCGAGGGTGAGGCGGGTGGCGACGAGCGTGCGCGCGAGCAGGTCACGGCCGAGCGCGTCGGTCCCCGACCAGTGGGCGCCGCCCGCTCCTTGGTTGATCCGGTCCGGGTGGATGGCGTCGGCCCGGCCACCGAACAGCGGCGGCCCGACGACGGCGAGGAGGAGCATCGCGACGACCAGGGCGGCGGCCGCCAGACCGACGGGATGTTTCACGAGACGGCGCATCAGCCCTCCTTGCGGGGTACGGGGGACGGGGCCTTATGGGGTACCGGGGCGGTCCGGGGCCGCGAGGGCGCCGAAGTCCGCGAACCCGGCCCGGACTTGGGGTCGAGCAGCCCGAGCACGAGGTCGACGACGAAGTTGACGACCAGGACGAGCGCGCCGTAGACGAGGATCATGGCCTGGGCGACCGGGTAGTCCTTCTGCGTGATCGCCTCGACGGTCCGCCGTCCGAGACCCGGCCAGGCGAACACGTTCTCCACCAGCACGCTCCCGGTGATCAGCCCGCCGAGCAGCAGACCGCCCATGGTCAGCGTGGCGGTCAGGGTGTTGGGCAGCAGATGCCGCCCGTAGAGCCGCAGCGGCGGCAGCCGCTTGGCGTGCGCCAGTCGCATGTAGTCGGTGTCGAGCTCCCGCAGGGTCTCCACCCGGGCGAGCCGGGCGATCATCGCGGCGGGCGCGAGGGAGAGCGCGGCGGCGGGCAGCAGGTACGACGTCGGGCCGGTCAGTCCGGCGGGCGGCAGCAGACCGAGGCCGAGCGAGAAGACCAGCAACAGGGCGAGCCCGTAGAGGTATTCGGGGATGGCGACGGCGGCGCCGGTCAGCGCGGTGAAGGCGGCCTCCGTGCCCGGCCGCCGCCCCCGGTGGGTGCGCACCGCGCCCCACATGCCGAGCGGGATCGCCACGATCAGGGCGACGAATGTGGCGAGCACGGCGAGGGAGAGGGTGTTGGGCAGGCCCTGGGCGATGATGTCGCCGACCGGCTGCGAGGAGAAGAACGAGGTCCCCAGGTCACCGTGGGCCAACTTCTCGACGTAATGGAGGAATTGGGCGGGCAGCGGATCATCGAGCCCGAGCGCCGCGCGCCGCTGGCTGACGAGCTCCTTGGGCGCCGTCGGGCCGAGCATCTGCCGCAGGGGATCGCCCGGAATCAGGTGGATCATCGCGAACGAGGCGATCACCAGTACGCCGAGACTCACGGCGAGCCGCACCAGATGCCGTGCGCCTGCCCAGACATGACGCGCCGTCATTTCTCGCCCCCCGTCATCCGGATCGACGTCGCGTCGAAGAGACCGGCGGTGATACGGAACGACGCGCCCTGCGACGCGGTGGCGAGCGTCTTGTCGACGACGGGCACGAGGTCCCCGGCGCGGATCAGAGCGCTCTCCGAACGGCCCCACAGGGCGCACCCCTTGGCGCCGGGCAGCTTGTCCGCCCGCTCGGTCAGCTCCTCGTACCGCCGATTCGTCAGGTGCGCGAAGTTGCCGCCGTCGGGAGTGAAGGGACCGGAGAGCGAGCCGGTCAGCTGGGTGGGGAGGGAGACGCCGAGCGGTGCCCAGTCCACGTCCCAGTCCTGGGTGACGGTCTCGACCTCCGTGTAGGCGGCATCGGACAGCGCCCGCAGGCGCACCTCGACGCCGACCTTGTGCCACGCCTGAGCCAGGTACTCGGCCGCGGCAGCCTGCGACTCGCCGCCTGACGTTCCGTAGATCATCCGGAGGGTGAGCTTCCTGCCGTCCTTGCGGCGGATCCCGTCCCCGGAGCGGCGCCATCCGGCGGCGTCCAGCGCGGCTTCTGCCGCCCGCACGTCGTGGCGGGGCAGCCGTCCGGAGACCGTGTCCTGCGGGCACGGGCGCGGCCGCATCACCAGGCCGGTGGGGCGGCGGCCGGTGCCGCCGGTCGCGATGGCGCCGAGATCGGTGAGGTCGACCGCCCGCAGGAGCGCCTTGCGCACCGCGGGATCGTGACCGGGACGGCCCTTGCCCTGGTGAAAGAAGAACTCATGGGTGCCGTTGGCCGCGACGTCCGTCGAGATGCCCGGCACGTCGGTCACCCTGGCCCGGTCGGGGCCGCCGAACTGCGCCCCGTTGAGCTGGTGGGACAGCAGCAGGTTCGCGGACGTGGGCTCGCTGCCGACGACCTGGAGGACGACCTCGGCCGGCGCGTGCGCGGCGGTGCCCTTGCCGCCCGGCCCCCACGCGTAACCCTTGCGCCGGGCGAAGGTGTAGCTCTGGTTCGGCCGCGCGGACGTCAGTTGGTACGGGCCGGAGCCGGAGGTGCCGCGCGCGAGCCGGGAGCGGTCCTTCAGGCCGGCGCCGCAGACGATGAACAGGTAGCGGGTGCTCTGCAGGATGAACGCGAACGGCTCGGGCGTCGACAGCGTGACGGCCCGGGCCGCGTCGTCGGCCTTCGCGGTCAGCCCCTGCGGCACGACCACGCCGAGCGCGGGCGACTTGGTCGCCGGGGCGGTCAGGTGGGCGACGTTGGCGGCGACCGTGCGGGGCGTCACGCGGCTGCCGTCGGCGCAGGTGGCGTCCGGTCGCAGCGTGAAGGTGACCGACGAGGGCCGGACGTCCCACTTCTCGGCGAGCCCGGAGACCACCCGCCCGTCGGAGTTGATGTTCACCAGGGTGTCGTAGGCCAGCGACAGCGCCGTGTAGGTGGTGGTGTTCTGCACCAGTGCGGGATCCAGCAGGCCGGGATCGCTCTTGACGGCGTAGCTGAAGGTGTCGCCGCCGGCCGATCCGGCCTGGCCGACACCGCAGCCGGCCGCCGACAGCGACACCGCGAGACAGGCGGCAACCGCTTTGGCTCTCTTCATGGGGGCTCCTCGGGGCGGAAGGTGGCCTCACCCTGACGATTCCTGGCCGGAATTGATTCAGACGGGGAGACAAAGAGGCGCCGAGGGGTTTGGTGCGGGGTCCGAAGCGGGTGGTGCGGGGCCCGAAGCGGGCAGTGCGGGGGGCGCGGCGGGTATGGCGGCGCGCATGCGGCGCACCCCTGGCGGACGGCGCCGGAAACGCCGCACGCCCCGGGGCGCCGTTGTGGCGGTCCGGGGCATGCGGTGGGCGACGGGATACGTCAGATGCCGCCCGCCCGCACGTGGTCGACCGCTGCGCGGGCCGCGAGGCCGATCGTGCGGTCGGCCAGGGGCTGGCGGGTCGCCGGGGACGACGTGCGGAGGAAGACGCCTACGGCGTACCGGCCGCCGTCGGGGTACTCCACGACGCCCGCCTCGTTGCGGACGGCGAAGTCCGTGCCGGTCTTGCCCGCCGTCCGTACGTCGTCGGGGAAGCCGGAGGCCAGGCGGTGCTGCCACACCTGTTGGCGCATGAGGCCGCGTACCTGTGCGCAGGCGTCGGCCGGTCCCGCCGTGTCGTGCCAGAGGGCGGCGAGCAGCGCGGTGACCTCGCGCGGGGTGGCGGCGGGGGAGCGGTCCGGGTCGTTCACGCCCAGGGCCATCAGGCGGTCCGGGGAGACGCCGGCCAGCTGGTCGTCGAGCGGGCGGCCCGGATCGAGTCCCAGTTCACGCCGGATGTCGTCGTCCAGGGCTCGGCAGGAGGACACCCCGAAGTCCTCGTGCCCGAGCCGGTCCAGGGTGGCGCGGACCCGGCCCTGTCCGACAACGTCGAGCAGGAGGTCGGTGGCGGCGTTGTCGCTGATCGTCATCATCAGGAACGCCAGATCGCGGGCGCTCATCCCGACATCGTGGCGGCAGCCGTCCGTGGCGCTGCCACCCGACCGGTACGCGGCCGTCACCGTGTGGCGCGACGCCGCGTCCAGCTCCCCGGCGGCGACCTGGCACGCGTACTCCAGCGCGATGGGGATCTTGAACACGGAGGCGAGGACGACGCGCCGGTCGGCGCCGTGGCCGAACTCGGCGCCCGAGTCGAGGTCGCGCACGTGGAGAGAGCCCACCACCCCTGCCCGGTCGAAGAGTTCGGTGAGCGTGGCGGTGATCCCGTGGCCGTCTCTCGGGTCGTCGGTCGTCAACTGGTGTTCCGTCAACTGGTGCTCTCCTTGGGTGAGATGGCGGTACGGGGAGCGCGGGCGGTTCGGGCCGCGCGCAGGTGGTCCACGGCGATGCGCGCGGCGCGGCCGATGGCGTCGCCCGCGGCCCTGTTGCGGCCGCCGAGGTCCGGGGTGCGCAGGAAGACGGCCACCGCGTAGCGGCCCCCGTCGGGGTACTCGACGACGGCGGCCTCGTTGAGGACACCCCACAGCGCGCCGTTCTTGGCCGCGACGCGTACGGAGTCGCCGTGATCGCCGAACCCGGCGACGAGCCGGTGCTGGGACAGCTGATGGGCCATCAGCTCGCGTACCTCCGCGCACGCTTCGGCGGAACCGGCCCGGTCCTGCCAGAGCGCCGCCAGCAGCGAGGTGATCTCACGCGGCGTACTGGCCCCGGAGCGGGCCGGGTCGAGCAGGGCGAGGTTCCTGATCCGCTGCTCGTCGACCGTGTCGAGCTGCGCGTCGATGTCGCCGTCCGCGTCGAGCCCGAGCTCCTCCCACACCGGGTCCCACAACTCGCGGTAGCGGCCCACCGGGATGCGCGGGCAGCCCAGTTCCGCGGCCACCGAGCGCACGTGGTCCGTGCCCAGGATCTCCATGAGCTTGTCGGTGGCCGCGTTGTCGCTCATGGACAGCATGAAGAACGCCAGGTCGCGGGTGCTCATCGTGACGTCGTGCAGACAGCTGTCGGTGCCGATGCCGCCGCCCTCACGATTCTCGGCAGTGATCGTGTGCCGTGCGGCGCGGTCCAGTTCGCCCGCGGCGGCCCGGCGGGCGTAGGCCACCGCGACGGGGATCTTCCGGATCGAGGCGACGATCACCGGCGCGTCAGGGCAAACTCCGACGCCCCGCCCCGTGTCGAGGTCCTGGGCGTGCAGGAAACCGGTCACGCCCGCCTCGTGGAAGACGGCGCGGAGGGCGTCGGGCACGACGCCGGCCGCCGACTCCTCGGCACGGGAGGCATCCGTATGGGAGACGTCGGCACGGTAGGCAGAGGTCATCGCAAGCTCTCCGTTCGTGACGCGGTCAGGCGACACGAGGCGTGGCCCGACCGCTGTGGTGCAGATACGAGGTGCCGTCCGCGCGGAGTTCGAAGACCACGGCGTTCCACATCGAGTCGCCCTCGTCCCGGCCGACGAAGGTCGTCGCGTCCACCGGAACCAGGTCCAGGGTCCGGGCGCGTGCCAGGCCCACGAGCATCCCGGTGGGCTCCGTGCGCATCCGCAGCCCGGCACCCTGGGCGCCGACGTGGATCCGGCTGCCGGCCCGCTCGTAGACGCCGGTGAACGACCCGGTGTCCACCGTGACCGGCCGGGCGGGCGGGGCGACCGGCTCCGGGACCGCCAACCCGTCCAGTTCGGCGAGGAGTTCACCGATCAGGCGGTGCTGGAACTCAGCGCTGCGCCCGCCGTTGGTCAGCAGCGCGACGACCGTGCCGGTCTCCGGCAGCACCCACAGCGCGGCGTGCTGGCCGATGGTGTCCCCCGTGTGGGAGGCCACCTCCCGGCCGTCCCAGGTGTCCAGGCACCAGCCGATGCCCCACTGCCGCCCGCCGTCATGGGGGTTGGGAAGGTCCACCTGCGGCCGCCGCATCGCGGCCGGGTCCGCGAGGAGTGCGCCGGGCGTCAGATGGGCGCGGCCGAAGGCGACCACGTCGCTGGCGGTCGCGCACACGAGACCGGCGGGCCCGACCGACCGGGGCAGCCCCCAGGCCGGTGCCACCTCCCCCTGTTCGACGTGCCCCATCGCCGCACCGAACCGCAGCACGTCCTCGGGCAGCGTCCAGGTGTGGGTCAGACCGAGCGGCTCACAGATCTGCTCGCGCAGCGCCCGGTCCCAGACCATGCCGGTGAGCTGCTCGACGACCCGTCCCGCGATCACGAAACCGGAGTTGCAGTACGAGTGGGAGTCCCCGACCGGAAACGTCTGCGCCAACTCCGCACACGCCGCGACATACCGCTCCAGACAGTCGTCGCCGCGCCCGGTGTCCAGGAACAGGTCCCCGTCGACGC
This sequence comes from Streptomyces sp. NPDC005863, assembly GCF_042871345.1. Taxonomy (NCBI): domain Bacteria; kingdom Bacillati; phylum Actinomycetota; class Actinomycetes; order Kitasatosporales; family Streptomycetaceae; genus Streptomyces; species Streptomyces sp. NPDC005863. Next base: position 450,059 of record NZ_JBIAII010000004.1, read on the forward strand.
CCGACGTATGGGTGAGCAGGTGGCGCAGGGTGATGCGCGAACTCGCCGCGCCGTCGGCGACCTTGAAGCCGGGCAGCACGTCGGCCACCGGGGTGTCCAGGGTGACCCGTCCCTGCTCGGCCAGGAGCATCAGCTGGGTGGCCGTCCACACCTTGGTGACCGACCCGATCTGGAACAGCGAATCGATGCGCGCCGGGGCGCCGGTCGCGGTGTTGAGCACCCCGGTCGCGCAGGCGTGGACCCGACCGTCGGAGAGGAACGCCAGGCTCGCGCCGGGCACGTCGGAGTCGGCGGCCAGCGCCGCGAGGCGCCTCCTCCAGTGGTCGATGTCGGCCTTCACGTAAGTCCTCCCCAGGGGTGCGGCGAGCGGAGCGCCAGCGTGGCACGGACCACCCGTCGCGTTCTTGGTCGGCGGCCACGAAGAAGACGGCCCGGGCTTGGCCACGGCGACGACTGCACCGGCCGTGACCGTCCCTAGGGTGATGCGTCCCCGAACGTGCGAGGAGCCGACCGTGACCCTGATCGACCGCGACGACTGCACCCTGGTGATCATCGATGTGCAGAGCGAGTTCTACCCACAGCACCGGCTGGACGTGGACCGCCCGCGCTTCGACGAGACGGTGCGGCGCGTCGCCTGGCTCACCGCGGTCGCCGACCGGCTCGACATCCCCGTCGTCGTCACCGAGGAAGCCCCCGAGGTCAGCGGCGCCACCGTCCCGCAGATCCGCGACGCGCTGCCGGCCGAGGCCGTGACGCTGCCGAAGAACGCCTTCTCGGTGTGGGACAACCCCGACATCGCCGCGGCCCTCGACGCCACCGGCCGCTCCACCACGGTCCTCGTCGGCATCGAGACGGACATCTGCGTCGCCCACTCGGCGATCCAGCTGCACCACGCGGGCAAGCGCGTCGCCGTCGTCGACGACGCGACCTACGCGCCGGGACCGGCCCACGAACGCGGACTGCGGCGCCTGGCCGGCCGGGGCATCGAGACCCTCTCCACCAAGGAGATCTTCTACGACTGGGTGCGCACCATCCAGAAGGCCGACACCTTCCACGACACCCACGCCGACCTGACCGTCCCGCCCGGCGTCCGCCTCTGACCGGGCGTACGACCGGGGCGCCGACGCGGACCGCTCACGCCGACGCCGCCCCGCCACCCTGGTCGTACAGCCCCATCAACCGCAGCTGCAGCATCGCGGCGAACCGTGCCGACGGATCCCGCAGATCGATCTCGCCCACCTCGGCGACCCGGCGGATCCGGTAGCGGAAGGTGTTGGGATGGACGAACACGCTCGCCGACGCGGAGATCACGTCGCCGAACGCGTCGAGCCACGCCCGCAGCGTCTCGACCAGATGCGCGTTGTGCCGCCGGTCGTAGGCCACCAGGCGGGCGATGGGGCCCGACAGTTCGTCACGGTTGGCGATCGCCAGGTCCCGCATCTCGATCAGCAGCGCGTCGATGTACACGTCGCCGATGGCGGCGACCCGCCGGGTGCCCCGGTCGGCGAACAGCACGCGCAGCGCCCGGTCCGCGTTGGTCCGCGAACGGGCGAGCGCCGCCGGTTCGGGCGCCACCGAGCCGATCCCGACGACCGCGCCCATCCGGTCCCCGGTGCGCTGCAGGAAGTTCGCCGCCACCTGCACGGCCCGCTCCCGCGCGGCCGCCGAGTCGTCCGGCACGGGGAACAGCGCGTACGCCACATCGCCCAGCAGCGCCACCGCCGACCGCGGCTGCACCGCCGTCAGATGCACGGCGAGCGCACTGGCCAGCCGCTGGCGCTCCGCGGTGAGATGGGCGTAGTCGCCGTCCGCCGCCGGTTCGAGTCCCAGGGCGAGTACGAGGACGGGCCCGTCGGCGAGCCCCAGGCGGCCCAGCGCCTCGACCGCCCCGGAGCCGCCCTCCAGCGCCGTCGTCACCAGGTCGGCGCGGAGCCGGTGCTCGGCGTCGGCGCCCGCGCGAAAGCGCAGCATGTGCAGGGCGACCAGTTTGGCCGCCTCCTGGAAGGCCTCCTCCCGCTCCGGGGTGAGCGGCCTGCGCAGCGTCGCCCACACCGAGCCGAGGATCTCGTCCCCCGCCCGCACGGCGATCGCCATGCGCGGCAGCGCGACCTCGTCGCCCACGGTCGGCGGTGGGATGTGCACGGGCTGCTCGCTGCGGTACAGCTCCTTGAAGACGCCGTGCTCCTCGTGGACGCGCAGATACCGCTCGGGCACCCGGCGGGCCAGGATGCTCGCCACCCGGGGCGCGTCCGCCTCGTCCTGGCGGCCGGAGAAGGCGAGGATGCGCGACCGGCGGTCCTCGATGGTGATCGGCGCGTCAAGCAGCGTCGCGATGGCGTTCGCCAGCGCGAAAAGGTCCCCGGACGGCACCCCGCCCAACGTCTGCCGGTCGGCCCCGCCCACGTCGTCCTCGGACAGCAACATCCGCAGCATGGCGGCCAGTTGGGCCCACGAGGCGCCGCGCGCGAGTGCCAGCACGGCGATGCCCGTCTCGGCGGCCACGGCTTCGAGCTCCGCGCCCTCCACGGGGCCGCGCACGACCAGAGCGGCCGCGCCCGCGCCGGACAGCCGGCGCATCAGCAGCGAGGTCTCCTCCGCTCCGTGCACCCCCACGCCGAGCACCACGGCGCGCTCCGGATGGAACTGCTCGTCGTGCGGATCGTGGATGCCGACGCCGCCGAGCTCCGTCGCGGACGCCGGGTCGCCGTGGACCAGATCGAGGAGGCCGGGGCCGAGGTCCTCGAGCACCCGGCTCAGACCGCGGGCGGGGTGCGTGGACATGTGCCTGATCATCTCCGCAGGTTAGGACCGGTGCGGACCCGTTCGTCCGTACGCACGTACGAGATTACGCACCGATTCCCGTCCCCGGAAACGAATGCCGCCGATACGGGCCGATGCGGTCACCACAGCCGTGTCAGGACACGGTCCGCGAGGGCCTCGGCCGAGTCGACCAGCGGCAGCACCCGCGCCGCCGCGCCGGCGACCAGCGGGATCTCCGTACAGGCGGCGACAACCACCTGCGCGCCCTGATCGCGGAGGGCCCGCGCCGCCGTGCCGATCCGGTGGACGGCGTCCTCGGTGGCCGCTCCCGCCTTGACCGCGCGGATCGCCGGGTCCACCTGCGAGCGCTGCACCGCGTCGGACACCTGCAGCACGCCGAGCCCGAGACGCGCGCCGGCCTGCTCGTACAGGCCCGCCGCCCGGGTGCCGCGCGTGGCGAGCACCCCCACCCGCTCCACGCCCGCCGAGCTGTCCGCCGCCCGCCGCAGCGCCGCCTCGATCATGTCGACGACCTCCACCCCCGTCACCCTGGTCAGCTGCTCGACGTAGGCGTGCGCGGTGTTGCAGGGGATCGCGATGCAGGTCGCCCCGGCCGCCCGCAGCCGGCGGGCGCCCTCCACCAGCGCCGGTACGGGCGAGGGCCCCTCGCCGAGCAGCGCCGCGCTCCGGTCCGGCACCGACGGGTCGGCCCAGACGACCACCGGCAGGTGCCCCTGATCGGAGTCGGCGGGGGTGCGCTCGACCAGCGTCCGGTAGAAGGCGGCCGTGGCGAGCGGACCCATGCCGCCGAGGATTCCCAGCATCGGACGCGTGCGTCGCACAGCCATGAGGCGTGGCCTTCCGTATCGAGGAGCGGGTGCGCCGATCCTTCGCCATCCGCGGCCGCGCGACATCGTCGCCGACTCCAAGAGCACCGGCCGCAGTTGGGACCGGGCGCCGGAACGGGCCCGTGGGGCGGGGACCGGGTGGAGCCCGATGGGCGCGTCGGGCCGAAGATGCGGATACGGTGCTGACGTGCTGATCGAGAAGGAGGGGCCCGTGCCTGGAACCGTGCTGCTCATCGCGGCCGCCCCGGTGGGCAGGGGGCGCCTGGTGGACGCGGCCTCCGTGCTCCCCGTCCTCGCGGCGGTGCCCCCGGAGACCCTGTCCGGAACGCCGACCGCGAGCATCGTGGAACTCGCGGACCCGCTGGACCCGCAGACGGTCCTGACCCGCCTCCGGGCGGCGGCCATGGCGCCGGGGCCCCTGACGATCTACCTCATCGGCCAGGTCCATCTCGACCGGCGCCAGCGGCAGTTGCACGTCGCGCTCGCCAGGACCACCACGGCGACCGTGCGCTACACCGGGTTCCCCTGGCACTGGATCACGCAGGAGCTGCGGCTGCGCCCGGCCGGCAGCACCACCATCCTCGCCGACCTGCACTCCGACGCGGAGAGCTGGCAAGCCCTCACCGCACATCCCCTCGACGCCGGACCCGGCGTCGTCCTGTACGGCCGCGTCGCCCCGCCCGCCCGGCGCCGGACGCCCGCGACCCCCTCGTACATGAAGGCCCTCGCGACGATCCTCCGCAGCGGCCACCGCCCGCTCCTGCCGCAGCTCCACCAGCACGCCGTGGCCCAGGGCCTCGACGAGGGCGCCCAGGACCTGCTGCCGGTCCACGACCCGAGCGCACCTCAGCTCGTCACGCCCGCGCCCTTGGCACCGGCGGCCCCGCCCGTGCCGCAGCGCCCGCTGCCGGCCGACAGCGGCATGGACCCGCACGCGGCGATCACCGCCGCCGTCGAGGCGGGCCGGCACGGCGAGGCGGCGTCCCTGGCGGCCTCCTGGGAGCAGAGCGCGCTGCGCATGCACGGGCCCGGCTCGAAGGACGCCATCCACTGGCTGGAGGTACGGGCGGACCTGGCGCGGTTCGCCGGCGACCCGGCGCGCAGCTGCGAGACCTGGCTCGCGGTGGCCTCGGCCCGCCTCACGGCCGGGCAGGCCCCCGACTCCCCGGAGGTGGAGGCCGCCGCGGACCGCGCCCACCACCTGTGGGACCGCATACGCGACCCCGAGGCCGTCCGCGCGCTCGGCCCCGCCCTGGTCTCCCTGCGCCGGCAGGTGCCCGGCCGGCAGCGCGGCACCCTGCTGCTCGCCCAGCGGCGACTGGAACAGTTCCACAGCCAGCACGTCGGCTGAGCCGCGCGGGGCGGGGCGCCGCTAGAGGGCCGTGCCGAAGGCCTGGGTCCACCACGGGCCGCCGGAGCCGTTGTGGATGCCGACGCCGATCTCCTTGAAGTCGCAGTTGAGGATGTTGGCGCGGTGGCCGGAGCTGTTCATCCACGAGTCCATCACCGACGCGGGGGTCTGCTGGCCGCGGGCGATGTTCTCGCCGTACGTGCTCCAGCGGTAGCCGGCCGCGGTGATGCGGTCCCCGGGGCCCTTGCCGTCCGGGTTGGTGTGGTCGAAGTAGTCGCGGGCCGCCATGTCGTTTGAGTGGTTGGTGGCGGCCGTGGCGAGCTTGGCGTTGGACCGGACCGGGCCGCAACCCGCCTTCGCACGCTCGGTGTTGACCAGCGCGACGACCTGCTCGGCGGGGCCGCCCGGCTTCGGGGGCGCGGGATCGGACGTGTCGGGCTTCGACGGCTTCGGCTTGGGTTTCGGTTTGTGCGGCGCGGCCGTCGAGCGGCTGGGGGAGGGCTTCGCCTTCTTCTTCGACTTGCTCGGCTTGGGCTTGGGCTTGGAGCTGGGCGACGCGGAGTGCTTGGGGGAGGCGCTCTTCGACGGCGTGGCCGCGGGAACGGTGTCGGAGGCGGGCGCCGCCGCCGTCGACGGGGCGCTGTCGTCCGTGTCGGGTCCGGTCAGCAGGTGCACCGCGGCGCCCCCGATGCCGAGCGCGACGACCGCGGCGGCCACGCTCGTCGTACGGCGCCTGCGTCTGGCGCGGTCGCGGCGGGCCTGCGTGCGCGCGGCGACCGGAGCGTCGGCGGCGTGACCGGACGCGGGGACGGCCGAGCCGACCTCGACGAGGTCCGGCGGCACCACCAGACCGGCGAGCCCGGCACCCACCGGGACCAGGCCCAGGCCGACCAGCAGCCCCTCGGCGGGAACCAGGTTGGACCAGTGGCCCTCGCAGGCCGCGCAGTCGCGGGCGTGGCGGGCCAGCCGCTTGCGCCACAGCGCCGAGGGCACCCCGTCCCAGCCGGCGGTGATCTGCCGGAGCACGCCGCAGGGCGGGTTGGCGGACAGCGCGCGGACGACGACGCGCGCCGTCTCCAGCTGCGCCTTCATGCGCTGCACCCGCACCGCCGCGTGCTGGGGCGACAGTTCGAGCGCCTCGGCGACCTCGGCGCGGGTCAGTTCACCGGCGGACTCCAGCCACCACAGCGACAGCAGGGCCCGGTCGTCCTCGTCCAGCCAGCGGGTGGCCTCGGCCGTCTCCCTGCGCTGCCCGGAGAGCCCGAGCCGGGTGATGGTGAGATCCACGAAGTCCGCGCCCGGGTCGACGACGTCGTACGCGTCCGCGAGGCCGCCACCGGTGGGTATCGCGCCCGACGTGCGCTCCCGCCAGTGGCCGCGTATCTGGTTCATGGTGATGGCGACCAGCCAGCTGCGGAAGTTCTCCGGATCGCGGAGCCCGTCCAGGCCGCCGAGGACGCGGAGCATGGTCTCCTGCACCACGTCGTCCACGTCCGCATGCCCGTTCAGGGCTCGTCCGACGATGTTGTAGACCAGCGGCAGATACTCCGCCACCAGCGCGTCCTGCGCCCGCTGGTTCCCGTCCTGCGCTGCTCTGATCATCGCGATGTGGCGTTCGCTGCTCACGCTGTGACCACTTTCTGTGTGGGGGGCCTTCTCCTCCGACACAGAGGAGACGCGCTGCGCCCACCTCGATAACAGAAATGTCCGGGGCAGGGTCTGCCGACCGTACCGAGTGCGGTCTCACCCTCGACGTGAGGGTGAGACTTCACACGTCGAGCGGACCGGGCGGGCGCGCGGGCCGGGCGTGGTCAGCGGTGCTGGAAGGTGACCTCCGGATGCTGCGGCGACGGCCCGTCGAGCAGCGGCTGCGGTGTCCCGCGCAGCTCCTGCTCGTAGAACGCCCCCACGTACGCCCGGGTGATCTGCTCGGAGCGCTCACCGGACAGCGGCACCTGGTGGTCGACCACCCCGGCCTGCCCGGCGAGCACGGGGATGTCGGTGAACGTGAAGTGGCCCGACCCCTCGACCGTGAGCCAGCGCTTCCAGCCGTCCAGACCCCGCCAGGTCCGGTCCCAGTTCTTGCCGTCCTCGACCCCCGGCGTGTGCTGCGCCGCGGTGCCCAGCATCAGGAAGGGCCGGCCACCGATCCCGTGGGGCGTGACGTGGAAACTGCCGTCCATGTTCAGGCCGGCCCGGACCCGGCGGTCGGAGGCCATGGTGGCGAGCGCGGCAGCCCCACCTATGGAGTGCCCGCCCGCACCGATCCGCTCGGGGTCGATCATGGCGGCGTGCCGCCAGGCGGCCTTGCGCCCGGTCAGCCGGTCGATCACGTACGAGAGGTCCTTGGCCCGCCCCTGGGTGACGACTTTGCCCATGCCGGGCTTCTCGGCGGGACCGCAGGCCCGGCAGGTCAGCACCCGCCCGCCGGGGAAGGCCGTGCCGACCGACTCGTACGCGTGGTCGACGGTGGCCACGACGAAGCCCCGGCTCGCCAGATCCTCGGCGAGGTGGGTCAGGGTGGAGCGGGGAGCGGTGAACCCGGGGGAGAGCACGATCAGTGGAAAGCGTCCCGGCGCCGGCCGTGCCCCGGTGCGCGCGTGGGTGCGGGTGGCGCTGTACGCGGCGGGGGAGACCTGCTGGTCGACCTTCCACCACTCCAGCAGCAACCGGGCCTCCTCCTTCGAGGTGTACGAGGTGGGGTGTCCGCCGCCGTGTCGCCCCGGGTAGTACACGGAGACCATCAGCTCGCGCGGGCTCGGCGAGGGGGCCCAGAGGTCGCGGCGGCTCTTGTCGACCAGGTGCAGGGTGTCGCGGCCCACGGCGAACGGGCCGGTGGGCCGGGGCAGGTGGAGCGGCGCGGTGGCCGCCTGGTGGGTCGTCCCGGTGCCGCCCGCGTCGGCGGCGAAGGCCGCTCCCGCGCCGGTGACGGGCAGGGCGAGGGCGAGGGCGAGGGCGAGAGTGGAGACCAGAGCGCTTCTGCGTACGGTGGTGCGGTTCATCGTCATGTCAAAGGACGCTATTTCGAGGGCAGTTGGTGCCGCGTCGCCCTGCGGTATCACGCGCCACCAGACTCTCGGGGTACGAGAAGGGCGCCCCGTCAGCTTCCGGTACGAGACGGCGTGGCCTCGGGCGGATACGCGCCCCGGGTGCGCCTGATGGTGACCCCGGCGTGTTCCTGATGGTGACCCCGGCGTGTTGTCGCCCCACAGAGTTGTCCGTGCCCCGGTGATGGGCGAGTGTGCTGTGTCATGGAATGTGACCGGCACCACACCGTGCTGCCCCTGACGCGACGTCAACTGATCGTCGCCGCAGGCGTGTCCGGGGCCGCCGTCGCCCTGGGCGCCGCCCCGGCGCCCGCCCGACCACGCACCACGGTCCCCCTCTCCTTCACCCGGGTCACCAACGGCTCGGCGACCCTCTCTCCCGGCGCCGACCGGCTGATCGTCGAGGCCCAGGCCACCCTGTGGTCCGTACCCCGCGGTCACGGCCACGGTCACGGCGAAGCGGTACCGCTGACGCCGCCGGGCCTCGAACCGAACCGGCCCGTGTACGCCCCGGACGGCACCTCGGTCGCGTTCTGCGCCTACCAGGACGGCGGCTTCCACATCTGGACGATGCACGCCGACGGCTCCCGGCTGCGACAGCGCACCGACGGCCCCTGGGACGACCGAGGGCCCGCCTGGTCACCCGACGGAACCCGCATCGCCTTCGCCTCCGAGCGCGGCGGCGACCCGGTGAAGGGCGGCTCCTACCGCATCCACGTCCTGGACCTCGCCAGTGGCGCACTCACCCGCCTCACCGGGCGCCCCGGCCAGGACGGACCCCTCCAGGACGGACCGTGGGAGGACTTCGACCCGACCTGGTCACCGGACGGCACCCGCATCCTGTTCGTCCGCGGAACCACCGTCACCACACCCCAGGGCACCTCACTCGACTCCCGCACCATCGCCGCCGTCCCCGCCCGGGGAACCGGCCCCGTCACCGTCGCGCACACCGAGACGGCCGCCGCGCAGGTCATGACGCCCGCCCTGAGCCCCGACGGCAAGCACCTCGCCCACCTGCGGACCACGCCCGCGCCGCACGCCTCCTGCACCCTCGTCGTCGACGGCCGCCCCGTCGACCTGCCCGGAGACCTGGCACCCGTGCCACCGCGCTGGACGACGGACGGGCGGCTGCTGCTCACCGTCGACGGCCGCTTCACCCTCGTACGACCGGGGAGCCAAAGCGCGCCCGAGGTCATCCCGTTCCGCGGCACCTTGCCGGTGGACCGCCCGCGCTACCGGGTCAAGGAGTACGACCTGGGTCTCGGCCGCGCCCGCCCGACCCGCGGCATCCACCTCCCGGCCCTCTCACCGGACGGACACCGCATCGCCTTCGCGGCCCTCAACTCGCTCTGGCTCGCCCACACCTCGGGCGGCCGACCGCCCCGGCGACTGCATCGGGCCGCCGCCACCGCCTATCTGCTCGGCCCGACCTGGGCGCCGGACGGAAAGTCCCTGGTGTACGCCGACGACCGCGACGGCCTGCTCGGCGTGTACCGGCACGACCTCGCCACCGGCACCGAGACCGCGCTGGCGACCGGCGGCCGCGTCCACCCCGTGCTCTCACCCGACGGCGAACGGCTCGCCTGCCTGGACCTGACCGGGCGCCTCCTGGTGCGCGAACTCGCCTCGGGCACCGAACGCGCGCTGGCGGACCCGCTCGGCGGGGGAGGGCTGCCCGGCAGACCCAGCTGGTCCCCGGACGGCCGGTACCTCGCCCTGTGCGACCGCAACCGTCTCAACTACCGCTTCCGCGAGGGCTACAACCTCATCCGGATCGTCGACACGCAGACCGGCGCCGACCACCTGCACGCGGTCGCCCCGCACACCTCGCTCTCCGACCGGTACGACTCGGGACCCATCTGGTCCCCGGACGGCCGGCTGCTCGCGGTGATCGTCGACTCCGCGCTGCACGTGCTGCCCGTGAAACCCGACGGCACGCCCCGCGGCGCCCCGCGGATGCTCTCCGCCGAACCCGCCGACCACCCGTCCTGGTCGGGCGACTCCAAGACGCTCCTCCACCTGTCGAACGGCCGGCTGCGCCTGATCGGCGCGGACGGCGGCGACCCGCGCACGGTGCGGGTGCCGCTGGACCACCGCAGGCCCACGCCCGCCGACCTCGTCCTGCACGCGGGCCGGCTGTGGGACGGCACCGGCGACGGGGACGACGTACGGGAGGACGTGGACGTCGTCGTCCGCAGCGGCCGGGTCGCGTCCGTACGACCCCACCGCCCGGCAGGCCGCGTCCCGGCGGCACGGCACGTCGACGCCTCCCGGCACACCGTCGTCCCCGGCCTCTGGGACACCCACACCCACCCCTGGCAGACGACGTACGGCGGACGCCAGACCGTCGGCCAGCTGACGTACGGGATCACCACCGCGGTCTCGCTCGGCGGCTTCGCGTACGAACAGGCCCGCATCCGCGAGGCGGTGGCCGCCGGGGAACTCGCGGGCCCGCGCCTGCTCACGACGGGCGAACTCCTGGACGGCTCCCGCGTCGCGTACAGCATGGGCCGCGCCCACCGGAACAGGGCCGCGCTCAGACGCTCCCTGGACCGCGGCGCGGCACTCGACTGGGACTTCGTGAAGACGTACGTACGGGCGCCGGGCTGGGTCATGGAGGAGGCGGCACGCTACGCCCACGAGCGGCTCGGCGTGCGCGCGGGAAGCCACCTGCTCTCACCCGGCATCCAGCTGGGCCAGGACCTGACGACCCATCTGCAGGCCACCCAGCGCGCGGAGTTCGGGCACGCCACGACGGCCACGGGCCGCGCCTGGGACGACGTCGTCGAGATCTACAGCGCCCACGGCGCGGCCTTCTCCCTGATCGCCACACCGTTCACCTCGGCGCCCCTGATCGGCGCGGACCCGGCGCTGGCCGACGACCCGCGCGTCACCGCCGTGATGCCGCCGTGGGACGCCGCCGCCGTGAAGGCGGGAGCGGCCGTGCCACCCAGCGCGGACCAACTGGCCACCCTGCGCAGGGAGACCGACATCTACCGTCGCATCCTCGCCGCCGGCGGCAAGGTGGCCCTCGGCACCGACCAGCCCCTCGTCCCGGTGGGCCTCTCGCTCCATCTGGGCCTGCGCGCCCTGCACTGCGGCGGGCTCTCCCCGGCGGCCGCGCTGCGCACCGCGACGGTCCTGCCGGCCAGGATCTTCGGCCTCGACCGGCACCTGGGCACCATCGAGGCCGGGAAGATCGCCGACGTGACGGTGGTGGACGGCGACCCGTTCACGGACTTCGACACGATGGTGCGCACGGTGTCGGTCCTGCGGGGCGGCACCCCGTACGCGACCGACGACTTGACGTCCGCGTACGAGCGGCGGTCGAAGAGCGGGGCCGGTACGGACGCGAAGGACGCGGCGCACTGGCTGGCGGCGGGACACCTGATGCGCAGGGACGGGTGCTGCACACCGACGCCCTGAACGACCGGACGCGTGCGGCAAGGGAACATCGCTCCCCGCCGGACCCGGTCCGGCGGGGGCGACGGCTCCAACCCCTACTCGAAGCGCGAGGTGTCGCCCGCTCCCCGGCGGACGATCTCCGCCTCACCGCCCGAGAAGTCGATGACGGTGGTGGGCTCGGTGCCGCAGTCACCGGAGTCGATGACGGAGTCCACGAGGTGGTCGAGGCGCTCCTTGATGTCCCAGCCCTGGGTCATCGGCTCCTCCTGCTCCGGCAGGAGGAGCGTGCTGGAGAGCAGCGGCTCACCGAGCTCGGTGAGGATCGCCTGGGTCACCGTGTGGTCGGGGATGCGCACACCGACGGTCCGCTTCTTCGGGTGCATCATCTGGCGCGGCACCTCTTTGGTGGCGGGCAGGATGAAGGTGTAACTGCCGGGCGTGGCCGCCTTGATGGCGCGGAACACATCGTTGTCGAGGTGCACGAACTGCCCCATCTGCGCGAAGCTCTCGCACATCAGGGTGAAGTGATGGCGGTCGTCGAGCTGCCGGATCGACCGGATGCGGTCCATGCCGTCGCGGCTGCCGAGCTGGCATCCCAGCGCGTAGCAGGAGTCCGTCGGATAGGCGACGAGCGAGCCGGACCGGATCCCGTCGACCACGCTGCCGATGCTGCGCCGCTGGGGGTTGTCGGGGTGCACGTCGAAGTACTTGGCCATTCGGCGAGTCTAAGTGACCGCATGTTGTCTGCCGGGGCTCCGGGTCACGCGTGTGGCGAACGGGGTGGGGTGGGGTCTCGGTCGACATCGCGGGTGACGGAAGCCCCGGCGGGGACCGGACTGACCGTGCACCGCGCCGGCCTCTTCGCGCGGGTCGGTGCCGGCGTCCGTCCGCACCACGTCACGTGGGCGGCACGGAGTAGCTGAGATCCTTGGCGGAGAGCGATGAAGGCACCAAGCGCAGCCACACCGTGCCCCGTTTGCCCGGATCATCGTGCAGATAGTTCACGAAACGCGCGTCCCACCGAGTTTCGTCCATCCCCAGGTAGCGGGCGAGCTTCCGGCGCCCCCTCGGCACATCGAAGGGCACAAGCTCGGCCCGACCCCGAGCGATCACCTGCCGGACGCGTCCCGACGCGAGATCGCACTCGTCCACCACGAGAGCGACCTTCGGGTCGTTCTTCACACGGTCGAACAACCGGGTCCACGGGCCCGTCAGGGTCCAGAAGGCGCCGTCCTCCCAGAGGAACCAGACCGGACGCACCGTCGGCCCGCTCGTCGCGACGCGAGCGATGAGCGGCTGCTGCAAGAAGGCGTCCACATCAAAACCAGGAGAGTCCACGACTCCCATCCTCCGGCGTCGCCGATCACTGCACCACCGACCTAAGGCCTACGACCAAAGCCCCGGTCGGGCCGACGTATCGGTGGGTGAGAGTAAGGGGAGTAGTCGGGGAGCTGCCAGTCACCGCCCCGGTCCTCCTTCGCGAAGCACGCGGCGAGATCCGGAACGTGGAGGGCGCACGCCAGAGCCGTGGCGGTCTGGAAGACGCTGATCGCGTGCCGGCTCATGGGCAGGCCCACGCGCAGCAGGCGGGGATTCACCTGGGCCTGGATCGCGTCGACGAACGGCCGCAGTACGCGGTCGTAGTTCGCCAGGGCGGTGGGCAGGTCTTCGGCATGCTGGTTGATCTCGCCGGCCAGGACGTACGCGCCGACCAGCCCACCGGAGATCCCCATGCCGCTGTACGGGGACGCGCAGTGCGCGGCGTCGCCGGCCAGGGCCACCCGGCCCTTGGACCAGGTGTCGGTGCGCACCTGGGCGATCTCCTGCGAGTAGAAGAACGGACTCGTCTCCATGCCCGCGATGAACCGTTCGCTCTGCCAGCCCGCGTCGCGGAAGCGCCCGGCCCAGAACTCCCGCAGGCGTTCGACGGGCGCCCGGTGGATCGCGGCCGCCTCCGCCGACTCCTCGCGCAGCACGAAGTACACCTGGGTCTCGGTCGGATTGTGGCTGCGCCGCATGATCTGGCGACCGCCCGGGACCATGTAGGTGTCGCGGATGTCGCTGTCGGAGGCGATGCGCGGGACGAACCAGTAGGCCATGTGGATCCCGACGCGCCAGTACGGATCGACGCCCTCCGGGAGAAGAGTCCGGCGGATGCGTGATCCCTGCCCGTCCGCGCCGACCAGCAGGTCGAACGCACCGGATGAGCCGTCGGAGAAACGGGCGGTGACCTGGTGCTCGTCCTGGTCGAAGCCGTCGACGCTCTTGCCGAAGACGTACTCGGCGTCGTCCTTGGTCGCGTCGTGGAGGATGCGGACCAGGTCGCCGCGCATGATCTCGTACTCCGACGTGAGGGTCTGGCGGCCCTTGCCGGAGGTGTTGGCCATGATCGTCACCTTCGGCCTCCCGCAGGAATCGACGAACGCGACGCCCGCCTCATCCACGAGGTGACCGCGAACGGTGTCCAGCAGTCCCATCCGGTCGACCGCCTCGATGCCCTGCCCGCGCAGGTCGACCTGTGCCCCCGAGACCCGCAGCGCCGGGAAGCGTTCGACGACCGTCACCTGGTGGCCGCCACGGGTGAGCCAGAAGGCCAGCGCCTGCCCGGCGACGCCGCCGCCGGCGACGAGCACCCGCAGCGAACGCTTCGTGATCTTGCTCGACATGCGCACCACCCCGAAAATCTATCGGTGATTGATTCCTTTCCAGAGTCTTCTATCACCGATAGAATGTCAACGTGACCAAGATGAACCGCGCGACCGTCGTCACCGAAGCGCTGAATCTGCTCGATGAGGTCGGTCTGGAGAACGTCAGTACGAGGCGGCTGGCGCAGCGGCTCGGCGTCGAGCAGCCCTCGCTCTACTACCACTTCCGCACCAAGAAGGATCTCCTCGCGGCCATGGCGCAGGCGGCCATGGCTCCCCACGCCGACGCGCCCCTTCCCGCGCCGGAAGACGACTGGCGCGAGTGGTTCCTGGAGAACACGCGCAGCTTCCGGCGCACCCTGCTCCTGCGCCGCGACGGCGCTCGCCTCCATGCCGGCAGCGCCCCGACCGGCGACCTCGACCGGATCCGCCGCAAGATGACCTTCCTCGTCACCTCCGGCGTGCCCGAACGCGAGGCGCAGATGGCCATGTTGGCCGCCGGTCGCTACACGGTCGGGAGCGTCCTGGAGGAACAGGCCGACACGGGTGCCGGCGACGCCATGGAGGGGCTGGCAGACGTGCCGGAGCTCGACCACGAAACGGCGTTCGAGGCGGGTCTTGCCCTCATTCTGGAGGGTCTGGTGCAGCGCACCGAAGCGGCTGCTTCCCGGGCCTCATAGCCAGGTCGTCGCGGGCCAGATGATCACGGCTGCGGCAAGGACGAGCGGGACATTGATGCCGAACCGACGGTCGGTCCTCAGGTGGACGGTGATCGCGCCGATCTGCAGGACCATGAGGCCGACGGCGGCGCCCAGGGCAAGGACGGGTGCGATGCCGGTCAGTGGGGGCAGGATCAGCCCCAGGGCGCCGAGGACTTCGGCCGCGCCGATACCGCGGACGGCGGACATCGGAAGGTGGTCCACCCATGCCATCATCGGCCGCAGCTGCTCGCGGGTCCGGAGGATCTTCAGCGCGCCTGCGTAGAGGTAGAAGAGGGCGAGCGGGCCCGCGAGGATCCAGTAGGTGATGTGCACGGTTCCTGCCGTCGTCGGTTCGTCAGCCATGCCCCGATTCCACCGCCCGGTCACCGCTGCCGTCCAAGACCCGTTCCGTGGTGTCGATACCGGGTGGGTATCAGCGCAGCACGGGGTGGGGAGTTACGTCATGCCGGCTCATCAACGGCACGACGGCGCTTGCGGCGCAGCCAGACGGCTCCGGCAGCGACCGTCGCGGCCACGCCCGACGGAACCCCGATCGCGAGGCCTGGGCCGAAGCCCAGCCCCTCCTGTTCCTCCTGTGGCGGTGCGGCAACCTTCAGCTGTTGCCGGAGCACGATCGGCGGGTAGTCGCACAGATAGTCCCGGTCCGCCTCGGCCATGCAGTTCGCGTCCTTGTGGCGGAGGGTGAACTTCACCTCGTACGTGCCGGGTTCGGCCCTCTCCTTGATCCGCGCGGCGCCCACCCAGGCCTGTCCCGTATCGCCCAAGGTCGTGTCGTCGGTCAGTGCGCGGCTGGAGACTTCCACCTCGGTGGGGTGCGGATTGCCGGGGCGCTCCTTCACTGTGATGTCCACGAGCTGGCCCGGCAGCGCCGGGCCGCCGACGGACACGTATCCCGCGCCGGGAAAGGGCAGCGCGTCGCCGTGGGCCGAGCCGGCCGCCCCAAGCAGCAGCCCTGGCACGGCAATTACCGCATATACGCCACGTACGGATCGATGTGTGAAGTTGCCCATATATCCCCCGAGTCCGCAATAGATTTACGATCATGACTCATATTGGCGCGGTCACGCCACACGGAGTGACCCGCCTCTCATCTTCATATGGGGGAAACGACCATGAGATTGCGCAGAGCGCTGGGCGCCGCGGCGGGGGCCGCGGCACTGGTTCTGCTGCCGGGCCTTCCGGCGTACGCAGATCCCGGCGATCCGACGCCGAGGGGGGACGCCACCGCACCGGCGGTGGCGGGGGACAGGGAAGCGCCCGTTGTTCCGCCGACCCCAGTCCCGGCCCATGGGGACGAGGACGCGCGCGGGTTCACGCCGGCCGACGCGGACGATTACTGGACGCCGGAGCGGATGAGGTCCGCGAAGCCCGTCCCGGAGCAGGAGGCCAAGGGGTTCTCCGCTCCGACGAGGATGCCCCGCTCCACCAGCCGGCCCTTCGAAGGCCTGCCGATCGTCGGCACCTTCTTCTGGAACGACGGCACCAACACCGGCCGGTTCTGCGGCGGCACGGTCGTCAAGAGCCCCGGCAAGAACATCGTGATGAGCGCCGGCCACTGCTTCGACGACCAGGACGCGCGCAAGAACCTCACCTTCGTCCCGCAGTACGACGACGGGAAGAAGCCGCACGGCGCCTTCACCGTCAAGCCCGGCCGGATCTATGTCGACAAGCGGTACCTGTCCAAGGGCCCTGACGCCGGGGCTGACCTCGACTTCAACTTCCTGCAGCTCGAACCGCGCGGCGGAAAGAACGTCGAGGACGTCGTCGGCGGCGCCGAGCTGAAGATCAACGCCGGCTACGACCACTCGCCGGTCCGCCTGATCGGTTACCCGGCCAACCAGAAGCGTCCGCTGGACTGCACGGACAAGACCGTCCGCTACAACAGCACCGACCCGAAGATCCCCGGCAGCTTCCTGCGCATCGCGTGCGACAAGTACTCGGGCGGAGCGTCGGGCGGCCCGTTCCTCATCAAGCAGGGGAGCGGCTGGGGCATCATCGGTGTCATCGGCGGCTGGAAGACCGGCGGCGACAAGGACGACATCTCCTACAGCTCGTACCTCGACGGCGACGCCAAGGCGCTGTACGACGACGCGGTCAACAACCGACAGCCGGCCGGCCGCGGTGTCCTGGGCACGGCCGACACCTGGCAGCACGCCGAGGCCATGACCGGCGGCTACTTCACCGACGGCAACCCCGGTACGTGGGACTACTCCGACCTGATCGTGCGCTGGTCCGACGGCGAAGTCACCCTGTACCGAGGCGCCGGCGGGGACGCCGACAACTTCGACAAGGAAATCCGTCTCACCGGCCCCAACGGCACCTGGAAGCACGCCGCCACCATGGCGTCCGGAGACTTCACCGGTGCCGACCGCGACGACCTCATCGTCCGCTGGTCCGACGGCGAGCTGACGCTCTACCCGGACGTGGACGAGCAGGGCTTCCACGGCGAGGTCCAGCTCCAGAAGCCCAACGACCTGTGGAAGAACGCCACGTCCCTCACCGGTGGCCGCTACACCAGCGACAACAAGTGGACCGACGACCTCCTGGTCCGCTGGAGCGACGGCGAAGTCACCCTCTACACCAACGTCAACCGTGACGGCTTCCACGGCGAGAAGAAGCTCGCCGCGCCCAACAGCACCTGGGGGCACGCCTCGACGCTCACCTCGGGCGACTTCACCGGAAACGACCAGCATGACCTGATGGTGCGGTGGACGGATGGTGAGCTGACCCTCTACAAGGACATCGATCAGAACGGTTTCCACGGAGAGGTCCAGCTCAAGAAGCCCAACAAGCTCTGGACGCACGCCACGGTTTTGGCCGCCGGCGACTACAGCGAGAACCGGCACCCGGACGACTTCCTGGTGCGGTGGTCCGACGGTGAGGTCTCCATGTACCCGGACGCCGACGAGACCGGCCTGAACCGGGAGATAACCCTGGTCTACCCGTCCGCCTGACCGAGCCCTCCCAACGGCTCGCCGGCTCATCCCGGCGGGCGAGCACCACCGGCATCTGCTGAGGAAGGCCCCGTCGACACCACCGTCAGGTGTGTCGCCGGGGCCTTCGCGGTGACGGGAGGGGGAGATGTCAGATGTCAGGTGTCTCCAGGGGGCCCGGTTCGAGCGCACTTCGCGGGCCGCGCCCTGTCGGCTATGCGGCGGGGGTGAGCTCGGCGCGGCCGAACAGCAGGGCGTAGCCGGAGGGGAGCCGACGCAGGATGCGGGTCAGGAGCTCGGGTCCGGCGTAGGCCGCGACGGCCCAGAGGACGGATCCCGTGTCCCAGCGGGTGGTGGCCAGAGGGGCGCCCGTGCGAGCGGCGAGGTCCTTGACGAAGGCCCAGCCGCCGCTCAACGGCTGGGTGGCCGGGACCTGTTCGGTGAGGATGCGTGCCGCTTCGCGGGGCAGGCGGGCGGCCAGGTCGACCCGTTCCTCACCGGTCAGCTGACGTCCCAGTCCCGCGAGGACCAGGCGGACCGCTTCCTCGGCGCGCTCCCGGGTGGGGTAGGCGCCTTGGTAACGGACCTTGTCCAGCATCTGCTCGTACGCCGTCGTGTGCTGGGGGTGGGGCTTGGGCTGGGACTGGCGCCGGGACTGGAGCTGGGGCCGGGACTGGAACGCTGCGCTCAGGTGGGACATCACTGCTGTGGTTGCCTTTCTTCAACAGGTCGGGGCGCGGGAGTGGGGCGGGTGCTCTGAGGGGGCGGCGTCGGCCGCTTTGTTCCTGTATCCATCCGGTCAGCCGGAGATCTGCGTACGACCCATTCCAGTTGCGGTTCCCGTGCGGACGGCGATCTTGCGGGAGAACACGCCCAGTTGCCGCTCCGAGAGTGTCATCCGCGCCTCGTCGCGCGACCAGGTCCCGGGACCCACCAGCTGCTGCGCCGACCGGTCGGGGCCGTGGGTCCGTCGGATCCCGTCGAGTCCACGGAAGGGATCAGTGCGCATCAACATCATGAAACACCTCCAGCGGTACGGGCAGTCACTGCCAATGCGCCTCACTGAAACCGTTGTATCATGTCATCCATTGGATGACAAAACGCGATGTCATCGAGTGGATGACCGAGTTAACCTGGATGACCACCAGAGGAGGTGCCATGACCCCGGCCGACCAGTCCGCCCGCACCGCCCGCGCCAGCACCGGCACGCAGAGCGCCGCGTCGTTCCCCGCAGCCGAGGCGGCCCTTCAAGCCGTGGACGACGCCTTGAGGGAGGCCCGGCAGAAGGAACCCGGCACATCCGAAACGCACGAAACTCGCCTGGAGCAGGCCCTGGCTTCCCTTCTCCTGCTGCGGCAAGTCCGTGAGCAACTCGCCGGATGGGAGACCGACCTGATCGAAACGGCCCGCGACGCGGGGGCCAGCTGGGCCGACCTCGCCCACCCCCTAGGCGTCGCCAGCCGCCAGGCCGCAGAACGCCGCTACCTGCGCAACCGGCCCGGCCCGGCCGGAACCACCGGAGAGCAACGCGTCCAGGCCACCCGCGAACACCGCGCCGCCCAGCGCGTCACCGCCACTTGGGCCCGCCGCAACGCGGCTGATCTGCGCCGCATCGCCGGCCAGATCACGGCCCTCACCGACCTGCCCGCCGCGGCCCGCCGCCCCCTCGGCCAACTCCATGCGGCCCTGGCAGCCGACGACCCCGCGGAGTTGCTCGACCCCCTGATCGCAACCGCCCCGCACCTGACCACGACCCACCCCGACCTCGCCGCCCAACTCAAAGCCCTTATACCGCCCTGAACCGAGAGCGGGGATCACCGGGCGCCCCGCACACCCCCTCCATGTGCGGAGCGCTCGGCTCACGAGGTCAGGCTGCGACCTTGTGCAGCTTCGCGGGCCACTTCCAGCTCGACTTCCAGGACTTGTGGGCGCGGACCCGGTGCCAGTAGTCCGGGTGATGGTCGAGGACCACGCGGTATGTGACGGAGCTGCGGCACTTGTTCTTCAGCTTCAGGTGGTCGGTGACGCCGGAGGTGACGAGCTTGCCGTGCCGGGCACACTTGGGCACCATGTCCCGGCCGTGCGTGTCCCACGGAATGCGTGACAGCACCTGGACCGAAGCCCCGGCAGCGTCCGGCTCGCCGCTGGGTGTGGTGAGGACTGTCTGGTTACGTTCAGGGACCACCGTCTGGTGCCGATCCGGAACGACCGTTGTGTTGCGATCCGCCAGCGCGTTGCCCGCGGAGAGCGCGAGCATCCCCGTCGCGAGCGCGCTCGCCGCGACACAACGCACTGTCCTCCGCCTTCACCGTCGAGGACCTGGCGCGCACCCGCGTGGTCGCGGCGCCGCGCCCTCTGCTGGAAGTCGGCCTCGCTCTGTGGATGCTGGGGCAGCCGGAGTGCGTAGGGCGGCTGGACGCCTGGCAGCGGGCTACGTTTCGTCGACTGGCCGCGCCGGTAAGGCAGTTGGCCGGTCACCGGCCCGGTGCGGGCAAAGCTCCGGACTTCGTGTTGACGCCCACGCTCGGCGACAGCACCGCGGAGGCCTTACGGATCGTCGCCGCCACCCCTGTCGAACAGGTGCAGACCCAGATCCGGCGCCTGGCTGCCCACTACGCAGCTGGCACGATGCCCGAATGGATCACGTACACCCGCTCCACGGCCTGGATGCCCAACCCTGGCATTCGCACTCCCACGCGTACGGCAGCGCCGAGGACGTTCCCCAGTTGCTGCGGGCTCTTACCGGCGGCGACGTGGACGCGGCGGAAGAGGCGTTGTCCGAGCTGTACGGGAGCGTTCTGCATCAGGGGACGGTGTACGCGGCCAGCGTGGCGACGGTGCCGTTCCTGGCCAGGATCGCGGCGGCCGGCCACCGTACGGCAGACGTCTTGGCGCTGCTCGGCGGCATGGCGGAGAGCGAGGACGAGTACGGCGTGGCACCAGGCGCCGTCCGGGCCGCCGCGGCGGACCAACTCCCCTTGTTGCTGCCCTTGTTGACGTCTCCGGACCCCGAGGTGCGCCGGACGGCGGCCTGGACGGTGTCCCACACCCGCGCGACCGCGACCGTACTCCCCGCCCTTCGCGCCCGCTGGGCCGAGGAATCCGAACCGTCCGCGCGCGCGGAAGCGCTGGCCGGGATCGCGCGGCTCGACCCGCAGAGCGGAGCTGCCGCGGCCGCCGCAGTTCTGGATCCGTCCCAGCCGGCCGCGGTACGCATGGCCGCCGTCTTCGCCTCCCTCGACGCCGGCGTTCCATGGACAGAGCCCATGCACACGACGATGCTGTCCCTTCTGCCCGCCGACCCCCTGCGTTCTGATCTCGACCTCGGTCGTGGCGAGCCGCTGGCCGCCGTCGTCGAGGCGCTCCTCGGCCGAGGCCGCCGCACGGAACGCGAGGGGGTGTTCGCACTGATCGACGCGGCGCTGCGGGACGATCGGGCCGAGGTGCGGGCCGAAGGCCTCTGGGCTGCGGACCGCGCGTGCTCGCTCTCCCGCAGCGCCCCTCGGCGACTGGTGCGCAACCTGCGAGCGGCGGCCGTCGACGACGAGTCGGTGACCGCCATGTCCTCCCTCCTGGGCCGGCTGGGCAGCGTCGCCGCACCGGCCGCGGACATCCTCGCTTCCGTCGCCGGACGAAACCCGGAGCACGAGGACGACCATGCGGACCAGGCGCTCGCTGCGCTCGTACTCGTCGCGCCCACGAAGGCGGCCCCGCTGCTGGCCGCCGGCTTCGGGAGACGCCCGCGAGCCCTCGACGCCGCTGCCAGGTTCGAAGGCCCGGAAGACTCCGGCTTCCCGTACAGCCGCGACCTCCTCGACGCCGTCCGCGACCACCTCGCCCGGCCCGAGGCCCTGCGCGGCAACACGCCCTGGCAGCTGACGAACCTGCTGGCGGGGTGGGGCGCGGAGGCGGCGCCGGCGTTGCCCGAACTGTGCGCGGCACTCTCACACTTTCCCGGCCAGGCCGCCTGGGCCATCGGCTGTGTCGCCGCCGAATGCGCTCCGCCGGAGCGCGCCCGGGCCGTCAGTTCGTTGCGGGCGGCCGCGGCAGAGGGGGGAGGGCTCTCCGTGGCGAAGGCGCTGTACGGCCTCGACGGGCAGATCACCCCGCTGCTGCAGTGTCTCGAACAGCACCTCCGGCGTGGCACCAGCGAGCCCACCGAGGCCGCCAGGACGGCTGGTGCGCTCGGGCCCCGGGCAGCGGCGCTCGCACAGGCCCTGCGAGAGGCGCTCAGCGACTCGGAGGGTGACACCACGCCTGTGCTGGATGCGGACACGGCCGTCGCCGAGGCTCTGTGGCGGGTGACGGGGGATGCGGAGGGGGCGGTTGCCGTTCTGGACTCGGTCTTCGCGCGCGCACAGCAGAACCCTTGGGCCCGGTGGTCCGTGGCGCGCGCTGCCCGCGCGACAGTTCACCTCGGTCCGGCGGGACGGCCGCTTGCCCCACGCCTGGAGGCTGCCCTCGACGATCCGGCGCAGGCAGCGGCTGCGGTGCTGGCTCTGGTGGCGGTGGGCGGCCCGGCCTCGCTGGACCGCGCCGCGCTCGCCGAGGCCGCCTTGCGGTCGGCCGAATCGGACGCCGATCCTGCGGGTGCCTGCGACGCCTTGGAAGCACTCGGCACCGACGCGCTGACCGGTGACCAGAGGCGCCGACTTGCCGTTCTCGCCGACGGTGACGCGCGGGTGGTGCGCTCGGGCGTCGAAACTCACGTCATACGCCAGGACGAAGCCTTCCGAGACCGTGCCCAGGCACTTCTCACCCCCGTCCGCGCGGACTCCGCGGCCCCCTGACCGTTGGCGGGCGGGCCAACCAAGTAGCTCGGACAGCGCGCCGTCTCGCCCAGCGCGCCAGGGTGACGGGCCTGTGCGTCGGCGGGTCCACGCAAGGTACGTCGGCACCCCGTCATCAGGCGTGCCTGAATACGCGTCGGTAGGCGCCAGGTGTCGTGCCGAGATGGGACCGGAAGCGGCGGCGCAGGTTGACTGCCGAGGTGAGCCCGACCCGGGTGGCGATGGCTTCGACCGGCAGGTCGGTCTGTTCCAGCAGGGCGCGTGCCGCGTCGAGACGTTGGTTGAGCAGCCACTGTCCTGGGCTGGTGCCGAGTTGTTCGGTGAAGCGCCGGGCCAGGGTCCGGCTGGACAGGCCGGCACGTTCGGCGAGGCGGGCGAGGGTCAATCGGGTGCCGAGCCGGCCGACGGCCCACTCCAGCAGGGGCGCAAGGGACTCGTCCGTCTTGGCGGGCGCGGGCTGCGCGGGCTGTGCGGCGTACTGGCGTTGGCTGCCTTCGCGGTGCGGGGGAAGGACCATGTTTCTGGCGATCTGCGCGGCGTACGCCGAGCCGTGGTCGGAACGCACCAGGTGCAGGCAGAGGTCGATGCCCGCGCCAGTTCCGGCGCTGGTCGCCACGTCGCCGTGGTCCACGAAGAGCACGTCCTGGTCGATGTGCAGCTGGGGGAAGGCGGCAGCGAGCCGGGCGGCGTCGCGCCAGTGGGTGGTGGCGCGACGGCCGTCCAGAAGGCCGGCCTGGGCGAGGACGAAGGCGCCGGTGCAGATGGCGACGATCCTTGCCCCGCGCCGATGGGCGGTGCGCAGCGCCGCGATGACGGCCGGTGGCGCGGGGGCGCCGGCCGGCTGCCAGCCGGGGACGATCACCGTGTCCGCTTCTTCCAGGGCCTCCAGGCCGGCGTCCACGACCATCACGTAACCGGCGGTGGTCGATAGCGAGCCGGGGTGCTCGGCGCAGATCCCGAAGCTGTAGCGGGGCGGCTCGTCGTGGGGAGCGGTCCCGAAGACCTCGCCGGCGCAGGAGAGTTCGAAGGGCGACTGAGGCGGATTGAGCAGGGCCACCACCCGATGTGCGCGCATGGCAAGAATGTACCCCCAGGTGTCTTTCTGGACTCTCGGATCGGTGTGGGCGTACGGGAGACAGTGGGCCCATGAGCGAAACGACCGGCACCACCGTGACGAGGGCAGCAGTGGAGGTCGATGGCGAGGCCGCCAGCTACCTGACCGCGGGCCGCCAGGACGCCCCGCCGGTGCTGATGCTGCACGGCACGTACTGGAGCCGGGTCTGGCTCCCCGTACTCGATCACCTCGCGGAGGCCGGATTGCGGCCCCTCGCGGTCGACCTTCCCGGCCTTGGCCGCTCAGGAGGCCGGCTCACCGCGGAGACGGCCACGGTTCCGGCTCTCGCCGACTGGGTGACGCGATGCGTCTCCGCGCTGGGTCTGTCCGGTCCCGTAGCCCTGGCGGGCCACGACATCGGCGGCGCCATCGCCCAGCACCTCCTCGCCCACGAGCAGCTCGACGTGGACCGGTTCGCCTTGGTCAACTCGGTCCTCTACGACTCCTGGCCCGCGCCCCACGTGGCCCAATTCCGGGACGGGGGTGGCGACTGGGACAGGAACGTGGGTGAGCGCGTGCTCGCCGCGCGGCGACAGGCGGTGACGAGGGTGCTGGCCGGTGTCGGCACCGAGAAGCTGATCGCGGAGTACGTGGATCCGTGGACCGACGAGCGGGTGTGCCGTTCCTGGGTGGCTCTGGCGAGCGCGGCCGACAGCCGCTACACCCTTGACCTCGTCCCCGCGCTGCGGCGATCCACCACGCCCAAGCTGTTGATCTGGGGAGAGGACGACCTCCACGAGACGGTGGAATACGCCGCACGGTTCGCTTCGGAGATGCCCCGCACCACGCTCGTCCGCATCCCCGACGCGGATCACATCCCCACGGAGAACGCCCCCGGCCGCATCGGCCGCGCACTGGCCGAGTTCTTCACGGCGTAGAGCTCAGGCTTGGAGTTCTGCACGGCGCAGAGGCTTCAATCCTGGAACCCCACCCTCGTTCGCCTGGACTGACACCTCCGGGGTACACGAACGGCGTGCTGCCCCCTGCAAGCACCTTTGAGCCATTGCAGAACTGAGAGGCCAGATGACCGCCAAGCCGCCGACCGAGCACCTGTCGAACACCTCAGCATCGGCCGAGCGAGCGCCGAACGAGCAGGCCACGGGCGACGCGCCGTCGAAGGACCAGGAGACGAAAACCACCGTCTGGGTGGCCCTCGCCGCGAACCTGGTCATCGCCCTGGCCAAGATGGCGGGAGGGCTGTTCGCCGCGTCGCCCGCGCTGCTGTCCGAGGCGGCGCACTCGATCGCCGACAGCATGAACGAGGTCTTCCTGCTGGCCGCCCTGCGCCGCAGCCGCAAACCGGCCGACCCCCAGCACCCCTTCGGCTACGGCAAGGAACGCTTCTTCTGGTCGCTGCTCGCCGCAGTCGGCATCTTCGTCACCGGTGGCTGCTTCTCGATCTTCCAGGGCGTCGAGGCGCTGCGCTCCGAGAGCGCGGAAACCACCACCGGCTACATCGTCGGTCTCATCGTCCTGGGGGTCGCCTTTCTCGCCGAGGGCGGTTCCCTGGTCCGCGCGCTCTGGCAGGTGCGGCAGCAGGAGGGCGGCATCGGCTCCGACCCGGCCCTGCGCACCGTCATCGCCGAGGACGGCACCGCCGTGCTCGGCGTGACCCTCGCCATGATCGGCATGGGCCTGCACATGGCGACCGGCGAGGTCGTCTACGAGGCGGCCGCCTCGGTGGCGATCGGCCTGCTGCTCATCGCGGTCGCCTACCGCTTGGGCAAGGAGGCCAAGGAGCAGCTGATCGGTGAGTCGGTCGACCCCGAACTGCGCGAGGACATAGGGCGTTTCCTCGCCGAGCAGCCCGAGATCGACCACGTCGCGAGTCTGCTGACGATGCGGCTCGGCATGGATTCGACGCTCGTCGCCGCGCGCATCGACCTCGCACCAGGCCGGGACAGCGAGGTCGTGGAACTGGTCATGGAGCGCATCAAGTCCGGTGTGGCCGAACGTTGGCCGCAAGCCGATCAGGTCTTCCTCGACATCACCGAGGCGCCGCCGGTGCCGGGGGACGAGGCGGCCCAGGGCTTCACGGGTTCTTAGGGGTTCCGCCCGGGCTCACCGGAGCAGTTCGAGGTGGGGTGTTCCGCGGGCCGGCGACGGAGGCAGTGACCGTCGAACTCATCGATGTCGCGGGCCGAGCCGGTGGTCGAGGGCGGCACCGACCTCGGGGCAGTTCCCGCGGATCACGTCGAGGAAGGCGTTCAGCGCCGGGGAACGGTCCAGGGAGCTGAAGGACAGGACCAGATCGGGCAGCGGCGTTCGCGGGGTCACCTCGCTGAACCACGTACCCCGACGCGGAGCCGTCAGCATGCGGGAGGGGCCCAGGCCGACGCCCACCCCGCAGGCGGCGAGGCCGATGATGGTGTGGACGTCCCTCGCGACGGTCGCGCCGACGAGCGCCGGGGCGTCCTTGCCCAACAGGTTCCGCAGCCCGGCGACGGCGGCCGGCTCGTCCTCCTCCGGGGCCACGATCAGCGGCTGTCGCCGCAGCTGCTCCACGTCCACCGACGCCTGCCCCGCGTACGGGTGCGTGCTGCTCACGACCGCGACCAGATGGTCGTGTCCGATCGGGACCGACACCAACTGCTCGGCCCCCACGCCCGCTGGCCGGCCGAGGCCGATCGCCACGTCCAGCTCACCGGAGACGAGCGCGGCCGTGCTGCGCCTGGTCGCCATCTCGTGCAGTTCGAGGCGTACGTCGGGCCGTTCGCGGCCGAACCGGCCGAGGACGTCCGGCAGCGGTTCGAGCAGCGCCGAGGCGATGAACCCCAGGCGCAGCCGCCCCGTCTCGCCGCGCGCCGCCCTGGTGGCGTCGACCGTGGCCGCCGCGATCTCGTCGAGCGCCGAGCGCGCCCGGGGGAGGAAGGCCGCGCCCGCCGCCGTCGGGAACACTCCCTGGCGGGTGCGATCGAACAACCGGGCGCCCACTTCCCGTTCGAGGTCGGCGATCTGCTTCGACAGCGGAGGCTGCGCGATGCCCAGCGCGCGGGCCGCCCGGCCGAAGTGCGCGTGCTCGGCGAGGGCCAGGGCGTACCGCAGATGCCGTGCCTCCATGTCGGTCTCCCGCCTCGTTCTCCGGTCTCAAGCCCTCCGCGATACCTCACATGTATCGCCGACCAGCTTGTCAGATCCTTCGCTGGATGACCGGGGGCGGGGGTGCGTGGAATGTGGTCATGACTGATCACTCCTCCATTCCCTCCTCCCTTCACTCCTCCACGGACACCGTCTTCGTCTTCGTGCACGGGGCGTGGCACAGCTCCGGGCAGTGGGCGGTGACGCAGCGCGCTCTCGCCGTACTCGGTGCCGCGAGCCTGGCCGTCGACCTGCCGGGGCACGGCTTCGACGCGCCCCTGCCCAGCGGATACCTCCGGCCCGGCCAGCCGGGTCTGTCGACCGAGAAGTCCGCGCTCGCCACCGTCACGATGGACGACAGCGCCGAGGCGGTGCTGGACACGCTGCGCCAGGCCCGCCGGCACCGTCGTGTCGTGCTCGTCGCGCACAGCGCCGGGGGCGGCCCCGCGTCACTGGCCGTCGAGCGCGCACCCGAACTCGTCGACGAGATCGTCTACCTCTCGGCCTTCGTGCCCGCAGGACGGCCCCGGTTCTTCGACTATCTCGGCTCCCCCGAGAACGCCACGGCACGGGGCGGGAGCCTCAACCTCGGCGACCCCGCGGACCTGGGCGCCGTGCGGATCAACCCGCTCTCGCAGGATCCCGCCTACGTCGAGGAGTTGCGGCAGACCCACTACCACGACACCGCTCCGGACCGCTTCGACCGCTGGCGTTCGGCGCTGAGCCCCGATCTGCCGCTGGCGCTCCCGACCACTCCGGTCGTCGTGACCCCGCAGCGGTGGGGGAGCGTCCCGCGGACCTTCGTGCGCTGCGCGGACGACAGGGCACTGCCTAGGGCCGTGCAGGATCTGATGATTGCGGAAGCGGACCGGGCCATGCCAGGCACCCCATTCACCGTGCGCACCCTGCCGGGCAGCCACAGCCCGTTCGCCGCCCGGCCCCGTGAGCTCGCCGCGGCGCTGCTGCCGTGAGCGGCGACGCCTCGCGCTGTCCGGGGTGCGGTGCTCGGTGCCACCTTCGCGCAGCGCTCAGTGCCATCTGCGCGCACGCGCCGTACCGTCCCACCTGGTGGGCACCAGGGTGGCGGGTCTTCGGCGCCGCCCGACCGAAATAGCAGGTCAGAGCCTTGGGCTGACGTGTGTCAGGTGGCGCAATGCTGCCGCAACACCACCGCGGTCACCACGCCGGTACGTTCCTGCCATGCCAGCCGAACACAGTCACGCCTCACGTCCGGTCGCCGCCGCACGGCGTCGGCGGCTCCGTGCTGACCAGGCACGGCAGCTCGCCGATCTGCTGCGGCACCAGATCCTGACGGGCGGCTTCCCGCGCGGCGTCCTGCCGCTGGAGGACGCCATCGCCGCCGACTACCGGGCCAGCCGCAACACCGTACGACAGGCCCTCGACCTGCTCCGCGGCGAGCAGCTCGTGGACCGCAAGGCCGGCGTCGGCACCGTCGTCGTGTGCGAGAAGTACCCGCACGCCCTCGACCGGCTCCAGGGTCTGGCCGAGATCCTCCACGAGCACGGCCGGGTCACCAACGAGGTCCGCACGGTCGGCCCGGTCGGCGCGCCGGGCCCGGTGGCGCACCGGCTCGGGCTGCCCGACCACACCGACGTGCTCTGCATCGAGCGGCTGCGCCGCCTGAACGGCCTCCCGCTCTCCCTCGACTTGTCGTACCTGCCCATGGACGTGGGCGGCGAACTGCTCGGGTGCGACCTGGAGAACACGGACGTCTTCCGCCTCCTGGAGACCGTGACCGGCGGTCCGCTGGGGCACGCCGAGATGACGCTCGAAGCCGTGAACGCCGACACGCACTCCGCCGCGGTCCTCGAAGCCCCGCGCGGCAGCGCCGTCCTGATGCTGGAGCGGCTCACCCATCTGCCCGACGGGCGCCCCGTGGACCTGGAGTTCATCCGGTTCCGCGGGGACCGCATCACCATGAGCGGCGTCCTGCGCCGATCCGTCTGACCTTCCGCCGACGACCCTTCACCCACCTCTCGCCCACCTCCCGGGACGTTCCCCCGGACCTTCACCCGCCCTTCCTGGAGTCAGCCATGCCTGTTGTCCCGCAGCGCGCCGACGTGCCCGTGACCATCGACGAGTCCCGCTGCATCGACGGCTGCACCCTCTGTGTCGACATGTGTCCGCTCGACTCGCTCGCGATCCGCGAGGACAACGGCAAGGCGTACATGCACGTCGACGAGTGCTGGTATTGCGGCCCGTGCGCGGCCCGGTGCCCCACGGGCGCCGTCACCGTCAACATGCCCTACCTGCTCCGGTGAAAGGCCCGACTCCGATGACTCGCACGACGGGTTCGACAGACAAACCCTCCAACGCCCGCACCAGCAGCAGCACTTGCACCCATGCCCCAGCCCGCACCCTCACCCGCCTCCTCCCGCTCGCCCTGCTGCTGCCCCTGGCCACGGCGTGCGGCGGCGTGGCCGGAGCCGACGACTCCGACACCGTCACGGTGACCGTCGGGTACCAGTCGAAGACCATCAACACCGTCACCGCCGGCACCCTGCTGCGCTCCCTCGGCTACTTCGAGGAGGAGCTCGCCGCGCGCGGCAAGAAGGACGGCAAGAAGTACGAGGTGAAGTGGCAGGACTACGCCACGGGCGCCCCGATCACCGCACAGATGACCACCGGAAAGATCGACATCGGATCGATGGGCGACTATCCGCTGCTGATCAACGCGGCCCGCGGCAAACAGCTCGGGCAGCCGACGCGGCTCGTCTCGGTCACCGGATACAACCTGCGCGGCGGCCTCAACACCGTTGTCACCAAGCCTGATTCGGCGCTTCGGTCGCTGACGGGACTGCGCGGCAAGAAGGTGTCGACCAGCGTCGGATCCGCCGCCGACGGCACCCTGATCCGGGCCCTGAAGCAGGCCGGAATCGACCCGGAGAAGGACATCCACAAGCTCAACCAGCAGCCCAGTGTGGGCGCGTCCGCCCTGTCCGGCGGCAGCGTCGACGCCCTGTCGCAGTTCGTCGCCTGGCCGGGGCAACTGGCCTACGAGGGTAAGGCGAAGGCGCTGTACGACGGCGCCGATCTGAACCTGCCGACCTTCCACGGGGTCACCGTCCGCGAGGAGTTCGCGAAGGAGCGGGCCGGGGTGCTCGACGACTTCCTCACCGCTCAGCGGCGGGCAACGGACTACCTGCGCGAACGGCCGGTCGCCGCCGCCGAGTCGGTGGCGAAGGAGACCGGGCTGCCCGCCGAGGCGGTCTACCTCTACAACGGCGCCCACGGCATCGCCACCTTCGACCCGGCGCTGCGGCCCGAACTGGTCGCCGCCCTGAAGAAGGACGCCCCCATCCTCAAGGCGGCCAAGCTGGTCGGCGACGTCGACGTGGACGCCTTCGTCGACCCGAAGCCGCTGAAGCGGATCGCCCGAGGCCACGCCCAGCCCATGCCCACGCCCACACCCCCGGCGGGCGCCGCCAAGTCCGAGCTGTGGCTCAGGGGCCAGGACACCACCCGTACTTTCGCCGACCCGAAGAAGCTCCTTGCGGCCGTCGCGGCGGCGAAGAAGTCCGAGGTCAGGGCCGCCTATGTGCCGGACGCCCTGACCGGCACCCCCTGGTTCGCGGACCGGGCCGTGTGGGTGGCGGACGGCTCCGAGCTGCGCGCCTTCGTCACGCCGAGCCATGCCAAGACCTACGCGGAACGGCACGCGGGCGCCCGCGTCGTCAGCTACGCGGACGCCGTGGAGCTGGCGTCATGAACATCGTCCGCAGGCTCGTCAGGGTCGCGTCGCTCGCCGCCGCCCTCGGCCTCTGGCAGCTCCTGACCACCCTGGACGTCGATCTGTGGCTGCGGTTCGGCCAGTTCCCCACGGTCGGTGAGGTCGCGGCCGCCTTCGGCGACCGGGTGGGCACCGCCCCGTACTGGCAGGACCTCGTCCACAGCCTGCGCCGCATCCTGGTCGGCTTCCTGCTCGCCGCGGTCCTCGGGGTCGCGGCGGGCACGGCGATCGCCCGGTCGCGGTGGGCCGCCGACCTGCTCGGACCGCTGGTGGAAGTGGCCCGGCCGATCCCGGCGATCGCCCTGGTCCCGGTCGCGATCCTGCTCCTGCCCACCAACGAACAGGGCATCGTCTTCATCACCTGCGCCGCGGCGTTCTTCCCCGTCCTGGTCTCCACCCGGCACGCGGTGCGCGCACTCACCCCGGTCTGGGAGGAGGCCGTGCTCACCATGGGCGGCGGCCGGCTGCGGGTGCTGTTCTCGGTGGTACTGCCGGGCGCGCTGCCCGGCATCTTCGGTGGCCTCTCCGTGGGCATCGGCGTCGGGTGGATCTGCGTGATCTCCGCGGAGATGATCTCCGGTGAGTACGGGGTCGGCTACCGCACCTGGCAGGACTACACGGTCGTCGACTATCCGGGCGTCTTCGTCGGCATGGCCACCATCGGCGCCCTCGGCTGGCTGACCTCCACCGCGGTGGAGGTCCTCGGCCGCCGCGCCACCGCCTGGCTGCCGCGTCCGCCCGAACGAGCCCCGTCCCGTGCGGCACGCCGCGCCGTCCGCGCCGCCGACCCGGTGGCCTCACTGCCCGCCTCAGCCCCGGTTCCGGCCCTCGACAAGGAGCCCGTCGCATGAGCCCCGTACACCGCGGTCAAGAGGCCGGCAGGGACGCCCCCGCCCAGCAGCAAGGCGCGCAACTCGGTCTGGACGACGTACGGCTCGGCCATCGAGAGGGCCAAGTGCTGCCCGGGACCGTACGGTTGCGCATCGCGCCCGGTGAACTCGTCGCCGTGCTCGGCCCCTCCGGCTGCGGCAAGTCCACGCTGCTGCGCACCCTCGCCGGACTGCTGCCGCCGCTGGACGGGCGGGTCACCCAGGACGGGGTGCCCGTCCGCGGGCCCGCCGCCGACCGTGCGCTGGTCTTCCAGGAGGACGCGCTGCTGCCCTGGCGCAGCGTCCGCGCCAACGTCGAACTCCCGCTGGCCATACGCCGGGTGGGCAGGGCCGAGCGGCGGCGGGCCGCCGACGACTGGCTGGAGCGGGTCGGCCTCGCCGGGCACGCCCGCAAGCTGCCCCGTCAGCTCTCCGGCGGACAGCGGCAGCGCGTGCAGCTCGCCCGCGCCCTGGCCGGGGAGCCTCGCGCGGTGCTCATGGACGAACCGTTCGGCGCCCTCGACCCGCACACCCGCGCCGGCATGCAGGACCTGCTAGTGGAGATCCTGCACGGCACCGGCGCGACCGTCGTCTTCGTCACCCACGACGTGGACGAGGCGCTGCACCTCGGCGACCGGATCGCCCTGCTGCCCTCCGGAGACGTCCTGGACGTCCCGCACCCCCGGCAGCGGGACGCCCGCAACGCCCCCGGCACGACCGAACTCCGCCGCCGAGTCCTGGCGTCGCTGTAACCCCCGTACGCCCCGCACCCCTCGTACGCCCGTACGCCCAGCACCTCCCATACCCCTTCGTGAAAGGCGCGCCCGTGGACTCCCCCCTGGCCATCCCCGCCCTCGCCGACGCGACCGAGATCTCCTGCGACGTCCTCGTCATCGGCGGCGGCACCGCGGGCACCATGGCCGCCCTGACCGCCGCCGAGCACGGCGCGGACGTGCTGCTCCTGGAGAAGGCGCACGTGCGCCACTCCGGCGCCCTCGCCATGGGCATGGACGGCGTCAACAACGCGGTCATCCCGGGCCGCGCCGAACCGGACGACTACGTAGCGGAGATCACCCGCGCCAACGACGGCATCGTCGACCAGTCCACGGTCCGTCAGACCGCCACGCGCGGTTTCGCGATGGTCCAGCGCCTGGAGTCGTACGGCGTGAAGTTCGAGAAGGACGAGCACGGCGAGTACGCGGTCCGCCAGGTGCACCGCTCCGGCTCGTACGTACTGCCCATGCCGGAGGGCAAGGACGTCAAGAAGGTCCTCTACCGGCAGCTCAGGCGCCGTGAAATGCGCGAGCGCATCCGCATCGAGAACCGGGTGATGCCGGTACGGGTGCTCACCGTGGACGGACGTGCCGTCGGCGCGGCGGGATTCAACACTCGTACGGGCGAGTTCGTCACCGTCAGAGCGGGCGCGGTGATCCTGGCCACCGGCGCCTGCGGACGCCTCGGGCTGCCCGCGTCCGGCTACCTGTACGGGACGTACGAGAACCCGACCAACGCGGGGGACGGCTACGCCATGGCCTACCACGCGGGAGCGGCGCTCACCGGCATCGAGTGCTTCCAGATCAATCCGCTCATCAAGGACTACAACGGCCCCGCGTGCGCGTACGTCGCCAACCCCTTCGGGGGGTACCAAGTGAACCGGCACGGCGAGCGTTTCGTGGAGTCGGACTACTGGTCGGGGCAGATGATGTCCGAGTTCGCGGCGGAGCTCGCCTCCGACCGGGCCCCGGTGTACCTGAAGCTCAGCCACCTTCCCGAGGAGACCATCAGCGCGGTCGAGTCGATCCTGCACAGCACCGAACGGCCCACGCGCGCCGCCTTCCACGAGGGGCGCGGCCACGACTACCGCACGCACGACATCGAGATGCACATCTCGGAGATCGGTCTGTGCGGCGGCCATTCGGCGTCCGGAGTGCGGGTCGACGCGCACGCCCGCACCACCGTGCCCGGCCTGTACGCGGCCGGCGACCTGGCCTGCGTACCGCACAACTACATGATCGGCGCGTTCGTCTTCGGTGACCTCGCCGGAGCGGACGCGGCCCAATACCGCGCCTACGACGGCGAGTTGCCCGGCGACCAGCTGGCCGCCGCGCACGAACTGGTCTACCGGCCGCTGCGCAACCCCGACGGGCCGCCACAACCGCAGGTCGAGTACAAGCTGCGGCGCTTCGTGAACGACTACGTCGCGCCCCCGAAGAGCGGGGCGAAACTGTCCTTGGCCGTCGAGGCGTTCGAGCGGATGCGGGGCGAGATCGCCGGCATGGGCGCGCGGACCGCCCATGAGCTGATGCGGTGCGCGGAGGTGTCGTTCATCCGGGACTGCGCGGAGATGGCGGCGCGCGCGTCGCTGGCACGGACCGAGTCCCGCTGGGGTCTGTACCACGAGCGCCTCGACCATCCCGCGCGCGACGACGCGGGCTGGCTGCACCATCTCGACCTGTACAAGGCGCCGTCGGGGGCCATGGAGTTCAGGGCCCGCGCGGTCGAGCCGTACGTGGTGCCGGTGCCGGAGTTCGACCCGGTGGCGGGGGAGGACCGGCTGCTCGGCGAGGTCGCGCTGGTGCCGGTGGCGACGGCGGGTCCGAGGAACACGGCGCCGGCGGCGCGGCCGGGTGCGTCGAGTCCAGCCATGGGCGCCGGTCCGGCGCCAAGCGGTTCCGCCCAGGAGGCCGGACCCGTATCGGGCCCCGACTCGAATGCCCTGCCCGCGCAGAGCCGTGATGCGGATGAGGGGTTCGCGGGGAGCCGTGACGTGGACGCCGGGCTTGCGCAGAGCCGTGGCGCGGACGCCGGGCTCGCGTCCAACCCCGCCCTCCTCCGCCTGCTCGCCCTCGCCGAGGAGGCGCCCGGGCTCGACGCCCTCGCCCCCTACCTCGCCGACCCCGAACCCGCGGTGCGGGCCGCCGCTGTCGCCGTCCTCGCCGAAACGGCACCCACCGGCGTGGGCCCCGCACTCGCGGCACGGCTGCGGGACCCGGCGCGCCAGGTCAGGGAGGCCGCGGCAGGGGCCCTGCGCGAGCTGGCCGAGGTGCTGCCGCCCGGCCCCGAGCTGGGGGAGGGGCTCCGGGCGGCGCTCGACGTGGCGGACCCCGCGGTGCGCGGCGCCGCCCTCGACGTACTGCGAGAACTGCGGCTCGGCGCCGCCGAGGTGTACGCCGCCGCGCTCGGCGACACCGACATCGGCGTCCGCATCCATGCGGTGCGGGCCCTGGTCTCCGTCGACGCGACCGCCCAACTCGTCGATGCCGTGGCCGATCCGGCCCGCGAGGTGCGGGTCGCGGTGGCCCGCGGTCTGGCGGCGGTGCGCGATCCGGCGCCGGCGCACCTCGCCCCGCTCATTGACGACCCCGATCCGCTGGTCAGGGCGGCGGCCCTGACCGGACTCGCCGCCACGGGCTGCCCGCTGCCGTACGCCGTACGGACCGTGTCCGCGCTCGGCGATCCCGCCTGGCAGGTACGGGCGGGCGCCGCGACCGCACTGAGCGCGGCCCCGGCCGACCCGGCGGTCCCCGGCCTCGCCAAGGCCTCGGCCGACGCCGAGGCGGACGTCCGCAAGGCCGCCGTCCTCGCGCTCCTCGCCCACGCGACCGACCCCGACGCCCGAGCGGCTCTCGCCGCCGCGACCACGGACAGCGACGCGGATGTCCGTGCCTACGCGAGCCGTGGCGGAGCCGGGTCCTCACCTCGGCGGGCCGCTGCGGGACGGGCCTGACCGATGGTGAAGGCGGAGCCGGGGGCAGCGTGGTCAACGGGCCCGTCGAAGCGGGCGGATGCGCGGGTCACGGCCTGCCGCGGGGTGAGGGAGCGGCCGACGTGCGTGACGATCAGCCGGCCTGCCCCGGCCGCGCGGGCGGTGTCGCCGGCATCCTCGGGGGTGTGGTGCACCGGGTCGCCCTCAGCAGGATCCTGCGCGCTGTCGGAATCGGCCTCGCACAGCAACACGTCGCATCCCTCGGCCAGTTGCGTGAGGCTCGGGCACGGCGCGGTGTCCCCGGAGTACACCAGGGACCTGCCGTCCGCCTCCATGCGCACGGCGAACGCCGGCATGCCGTGCGACACCACCCGGCTCGTCAGCCGCACCGAGCCGACGGTCGCCTGGTGGCCGTCGTACAACTCGGTGACGGCGAAGGCGGATTCGAGCGGACTGCGGGTCGACGAGTTGGTGAGGAACCCGGCCAGCCGGTCGGCGATCCCTGGCGGGCCGAAGAGAGGCAGGGGCGCTGCCAGGCGGATGTCCGCGTAGAGGACGGCGTAGTACGCGGTGAGCAGGTCTGCGCTGTGATCGGCGTGCAGATGGGAGATCCAGATCGCGTCGAGCTCGTCCAGCCGCGCATGCCGCTGCAGCGGGCCGAGCGTCCCGCTCCCCGCGTCCACCCAGATCCGGGTGTCACGGCTCGACACCAGGTAGCCCGAGCACGGGTTGTCCACGCTGGGGTAGGGCGTCGCGGACCCCAGGACCGTCAGGCGAAGATCGTCAATCATTTCGGGATCCTAGAACACGTGATCCGTGAGCTTCATGCACACCACGAGGTGCACTAACGCAAGGCGTCGAGCGCGGTGAGGATGTCCGCTGGTTCGGCGCGCTTGGTGTAGTCGGCGTCGACGAACGCCCAGCGGATGACGCCGCCCTGGTCGATGACATAGGTCGCGGGGACCGGAAGGGTGCGCGGATGGCCGCCGTTGACGCGATCGAGGGGGATGCCCAATGTGTCGTAGGCGGCGGCGAGGTCGTCGGGCAGCTCGAAGGCCAGACCGTACGCCTTGGCGGTTTCGGATCCGACGTCGCTCAGGACGGTGAAGTCCAGGGCGTGCTTCTCGGCGAGGGACAGGGACGCGTCGGGGACTTGCGGCGATACGGCGACGAGGTGAGCGCCGCGGTCGGTGAACTCGCCGTGGTGCTGCTGGAGGGAGCGCAGGGCCAGATTGCAGTACGGGCACCAGGAGCCGCGGTAGAAGGTGAGCACCACCGGACCTCGGTCGAGCAGCTGATCGAGGGCGACGGCCTCACCGGTCGCGGAGGGCAGCGTGAACCGTGGGGCCTGCGCGCCGGAGGCAAGCGCACGGTCGGCCTGGCCGGACGCGGCGAGCTCGGCGTCCGCCCGCTGCGGCCGGAATCCGGTGTTTCCGTGCGACCTTCGAGGCCGCTATTTCCGGCGGCGGATGAACAGCCAGATCCGGGCGGCGATCAGGCCGAGGACCACGACGCCGACGGTGATCTGCAACCAGCGCGGGGTGGCGCCGGAGCCAGGGAGGTACAGGGCGAGGGCGGTCACGGCGTGCTCCAAGGTGGGTGCGGGTGACGGGCATTCTGCTACGAATGCCCGTCACCCGGAGGCTTTGACCCGACCCGACCCGACCCGACCCGACCCGACCCGACCCGACCCGACCCGTACGACGCAACGGTCGTCCAGAGCGGGGTGGCGTTTCTGCGACCCGTGAAAGCGCCCCGCCGCAGGGCCGCCCGCTGTAACCTCACGAGCACAAAGAGTGGCAACCGGTCGAGGCCTTGCGTCCGGCGGCGCGTACGGGGCATTGCTGGAGCTGCGGATGGCTGTGCAGGAACTGCTCGATGGTCTGGAGCAGGCCGTCGACGACGGCAAGGGGCGTGCGTGGGCGACGCGATGTGCGCGCGCTGGGGCTGGACGGCATCTCCGTCACCCTGCGGTGGGGTGCGGAGTTGGTGTGGTTCAGCGACGGGGTCAGCGCCCGGCTGGAGGATGTGCAGTTCACGTTGGGGCAGGGGCCGGGGCTCGACGCGGACTTCACGCGGGTTCCGTACCAGTTGGCGGACCTGTCCGTGGATGGGCGGTGGCCCGAATTCTGTGATGAGGCGCGGACGTTGAAGGTGCGCGCGATGTTCATCTGGCCCGTCCGCACAGGCGCGGCACGGTTGGGCGCGCTGACCGGCTACCGCGGAACACCGGGTCCGCTGAGCGTGCGGCAGGCGGCGGACGGGCTGCGGGTGGCCGACGCATTGGCCGGTCGGCTGCTGGCCTGGCGGTCCGGCGCCGACGACCCGTCCATCGAGCCGGGCGGCGCCGGCGCGATCGACCTGCACTGGGCCGAGGTGCATCAGGCCACCGGCGTACTCAGCTGCCGGCTCGGCGTGTCGCTGGAGGAGGCGCTGGTCCGAATGCGGGCCCGGCCTTCGCGGCGGGTCAGCCCCTGACCGAGACCGCTCGCGAGATCCTGGCGAGGGAACTGCCGTCGTGAACCAGCCGCCTGGCGCGGGATCCGTGGAGGGTTCCCGCGCACAGAGGAGTCAAGGCATGAGCCGTGAAAGCAAAATCACCGAAACCTTCGTCGAACTCGCCGACACCTTCGTCGCGGACTTCGACGTCATCGACTTCCTGCAACAGTTGACCGTCCGCTGCTGCGACATCCTCGACGTCACCAGCGTCGCGGTTCTGCTGGCCTATCCAGGGCCACAGTTGTACAGCCCCGCCCCGTGCGACCCCAGTCCCGCGCTGAGCAAGGTGCTGGATCTGGCTCTGTGCGAAGGCCCCGCCCTGGACGCCTACCGCGCCGCCGACATCGTCGCCCCCGGCGATCTCGCCCACGCGCCCACGACCTGGCGCGACTTCACCACGACCGCTCGTGAGGCCGGTTACGCCTACGCCAGCGCCGTCCCCCTGCGTCTGCGGGAAGAGAGCATCGGGAGCCTGCTGCTGTTGCGCGCCACCGACAGTCCGTTGCAGACCGGGGACCTCATGCTGGCTCAGGCGTTCGCCGACGCGGCCACCATCGGCCTGCTCCACGCCCGCACCCTGCGGGACACCGAGACCGTCAACGACCAACTGCACACCGCTCTGCACAGTCGCATCATCATCGAGCAGGCCAAAGGATTCCTCGCCGCCCAGCACAACACCTCCCCCGACGCGGCCTTCCACGCCATGCGCAGCTACGCCCGCAGCGAGCGCATCCTGCTCACGTCTGTGGCCCAACACGTCATCGACACCGGCAGCATCACCGAACTCGAAGCCGGCAGCATCACCGGGTCCGACACCGGCAGCATCAACGAACCACCGTCCCGGCCGCGGCCACCGCGGCGTCCGGCCGCTGACGCGGCGAACGAGTAGCTTCCCGCGCGGCCGGCCCCAACTGCCCCCGGCCGTACGGTGATCGCTGGCCTGCCCACGCCACCGCGCTTACGCCTGGCCTCCCTTGCCGGACGCGAGGCGGTCGGCAAGGCCGTCGAAGATGCGGTCGAGTCCATACGTGAAGCGGTCCTCGCGCACCTGCCGCGGGTCCGCCCCATCGCCGACGTCCGGGCTGTGCTCCGACAGCCACTGGTGCTCGGAGACACCGCTGCGGGCGACGAGTGAGAGGTACGCGGCCTCGCTGGTCGCGACGCCGATGACGTACGACATGAGCGCCGACGCGGCTTGACCCTCCTCGCCCGCGGGGAAGCCGGCCGCCTCGAACTGTGCGAGGAGCCCCGAGGTCATGCGGACGGCGTTCGGGCCGACGTGGAGAAGCCCGACCTGACCGAGCTCGGGGCCGACCCAGGGGTGGCGCAGGACCATGGCCCGGAGGTCACAGGCGGCGTGGGCGACCGCGGCGCGCCACGTCTCGCGGGCGGCGGCGACCGGCGGGTCCAGCTCACCGAACACGTCGTCCACGGCCAGCTGGATCAGCTCGTCCCGGTTGGCCACGTGCCGGTAGAGGGAAGTGGCCCCGGCCTGGAGCCGGGTGCCGAGCTTGCGCATGCTGAGCGCCTCGACGCCCTCCGCGTCCAGCAGTTCGATCGTCGCGGCCACGATCTGCTCCCGCGTCAGCTGCTCCCGCTGGGGGCGATGCGGACGTGTCCACACCGAGGTGATCGGCTTCGCGTCGCCAGACATGCGCGCCCACTTTCTTCGATCCATCGTCGGTCCACCTGCTCCTTGTCCCCCTCACTGTAGCCGACACCGTACGCACCTTGCGAACGGCGATCCTCGGTGCGTACAGTGTTCGCATCGAGGGAACGCCGTACTCGGTACGCAACCTAGGGGGACCCGCCATGCAGATCACCAAGCAGACCGCGCAGAGCGCGCAGACCGTCACGACCCACGATGAGCAGGGCAACTGGAGTGTCGAAGGGGCCTGGGGGACCCGCAACTCGGTCGGGCGGAAGCTGGATCTCGCCCGCTGGCAGGCCCGCCTCGACCAGCTCTGCGCAGAGCACCACGTGCCGGGAGCGGCGCTGGCCGTCCTCGTCGACGGGGCCGTCCACGACTGGGCGAGCGGCGTCCTG
This sequence comes from Streptomyces sp. NPDC005863, assembly GCF_042871345.1. Taxonomy (NCBI): domain Bacteria; kingdom Bacillati; phylum Actinomycetota; class Actinomycetes; order Kitasatosporales; family Streptomycetaceae; genus Streptomyces; species Streptomyces sp. NPDC005863. The sequence continues at coordinate 489,623 of NZ_JBIAII010000004.1, forward strand.
CACCGCGGTACGGGTGTGGAGACGACGACCGACTCGGTCTTCCAGATGGGCTCGATAGCCAAGATCTACACGGCGACCCTGGTGATGCAGCTCGTCGAGGCCGGCCGGCTGGAACTGGACGCACCGGTGACGGACGTGTTGCCGGAGTTCTCGATCGGTGCCCCCGAAGTGACCCGGATGATCACCGTCCGTCGGCTGCTCAGCCACACGAGCGGGCTCACCTGCGACTTCAATCACGACAGTGGGCGCGGTGACGACTGCCTCGCCAAGTACGTCGAGGCCGCGAGGGACGTCGCGCTGGACTGCCCGCCGGGGAGCGCGATCTCGTACAGCAGCGTCGGCTACAACGTGCTCGGCCGGATCGTCGAGGTGCTGACCGGCAAGACGTGGGACGAGGCGCTCAAGGACCTGCTGCTCACCCCGCTCGGCCTCACCCACACCATGACCCTGCCCGAGGAGGCGCTGCGCTTCCGCGCGGCCATGGGGCACCTGGGGGAGCCGGGCCAGGACCCGGCGCCGGCGCCGGAATGGGACATGATGCCGCGATCGGCGGGCCCGTACGGCAGGGTCATCGCCAGCGCGGGGGACCTCGCCCGGCTCGCCCGGATGCACCTTGCCGGCGGCGTCGCCGAGAACGGCACCCGCGTGCTCTCCGAGGAAAGCGTCGCCCTGATGCAGCGCCGGGAGGTGGACTGCCCCGACAAGTGGACGGTCAGTTCGGACGGTTGGGGCCTGGGCTGGACCCTGTACGACTGGAACGGCGTCGAGGGCTACGGCCACGACGGCGCCTCCATCGGACAGTACGGCTACCTGCGCGTGGTGCCGTCGGCCGGTGTCGCCGTCGCGCTGCTCACCAACGGCGGCGGTGCGCGCGAGGTGTACGCGGCGCTCTACCGCGAGCTTCTCGCCGAGCTGGCCGAGGTGACCATGCCGGAGCCGTTCACCCCGGCACCCACGCCGCCCGCGGTCGACTGGGCGCCGCTCGTCGGCACGTACCGGCGCGAGGGCGTGGTCATCACGGTGACCGAGAAGGACGGTGCCGGGCACGCGCTCTACGAGTTCGTCGACGGCATGAAGGACCTCTCGGACCCCCTGGGGATCGATCTGCTGCCGGTCACGGAGACGGCCTTCGCCGGCACGGGCGTGGGTTCGGCCTTCAGCACGGACTACACCCCGGTGATCTTCTCCGTCCTCCCCGACGGCACACGCTGCGTCTACATCGGCATGCGGTGCGCCCCCAAGGCCGATTGACCGCCGACGCCGCCGGGCCGAACGTCCTACGGTTCTCTGTGCTGCCCGAGCGTCGGTCATACTGGCGCGCGGTGTCTCGACAGGGGAGTGTGCGACGCATGGGGTGGGGAGCGGGGGGCGGGGACCTGCCACGGAGCATCGGCGGGTACGCCGTTGAGCGCGAGTTGGGCTCCGGCGGCATGGGGACGGTGTACTTGGCGCGATCACGCGGCGGGCGCGCCGTGGCCGTCAAGGTGGCCCGGGCCGAACTGGCCGGCGATCCGCATTTCCGGGCCCGGTTCCGGGCCGAGGTGGAGGCGGCACGCAAGGTGGGCGGGTTCCACACGGCGCAGGTCGTGGACGCCGATCCGGAGGCGGTCGCGCCGTGGCTCGCGACCGCCTACATACCAGGGTCGACACTGTCGGAGCTGGTCGCCACGCGTGGTCCGATGGACGAGGCGCAACTGCGCCTGCTGGGCGCGGCATTGGCGGAGGCGCTGCAGGCCGTGCACGCGTGTGGGCTGGTGCACCGCGACCTCAAACCGGGCAACATCGTCATGGCCGACGACGGGCCCCGGGTCCTCGACTTCGGTATCGCCCACGCGGTGGAGTCGACCCGGTTGACCTCCACCGGAATGGCGTTCGGCACCCCCGGCTTCCTCGCTCCCGAACAGGCTCAAGGGCTCAAGGTCGGGAGCGCGGCGGATGTGTTCGCGCTCGGGGCAGTGCTGGTCGCCGCGGCGGGTGGCAGCGCCTTCGGGTCGGGGACGCCGATGGGGTTGATGTACAGGTCGGTGCACGAGGAGGCGGACCTGTCGGCGGTGCCACAGGGGGTACGGGCAGTCGTCGCGGCGTGCCTGGCCAAGGACCCGGCCGGGCGGCCCACACCGGAAGCGCTGTTGGACCTCTTCACGCCGGAGCCCACTGAGGAGACGCATCCCCCGACCCGCCGCGTCCCGGCTGCGCAGGGCGCACCAGGAGCGCGGGGTGGGCCGGTCGGGCGGGCCGAACCGGATGGGTCGAACGCAACCCCGGGCCCTGCGAACTCGCCGACGGCAACCGCGGATGCGGTCGCCGCTCCGGACCCGGGTGGCGTGGCGAGTGCGCAGACCGTCGCCGCGACCCCGCGCGGGAAGGCATCCACCCGGGGGCCCGCGGCGCGGCCGATGCCGCCCGGGCTCCTCGCCGCCGTGGTGACGGGTGCGCTGGTCCTTTTCGGGGGCGCGGTCTACGCCGCCTATGTGTTCAAGGACTCGGGACCGTCCTTCCCCACGGCCCAGTACAAGCTCGAACCGCCCGCCACGCTGCTGGGAGGTGCCTACGAGCTCAAGGAAGGGACGCTTTCCGCACCCTCCAAGAAGCTTTACGACGACGAGGACCGGAAGGACGCGAGGGAATTCCGCGCCACCTATACCGGGAAGGCGAAGGCCGGCGCGTTTCAGGAGCTGAAGGTCGACGGTGTGTACGGGCGGCTCAAGAACTCCGAGGTGCAGCGCGAAGACATGGTCTCCAGTTCCATCGTGACGAACGAGGAGAAGGTCGTCGCGCCGCTCAAGGAGATAAGGGTGGCCGGAGCGGACGTCGTGTTCAGCTGCGAAACGGCGACGTCCAGGTCTTACGGCACGAAGACGGTGTGTGCATGGGCCGATGAGAACACCGCGGGCAGCGTCCAGTTCAAGCCGCACGCCTCACTCGAACGAGCGGCGGCGGAGACCCGCAAGATACGTGACGACATGCGGAAGCGGATCGAAGGCTGAGTGTTGGCGACACTCGTGGTTCATTGACGGCCGCTGCGAGACTCGTGTGTCACAGACCGCGCCTCAAACGCTCCCACCCCCGTCCACCGTCAACACCGCCCCCGTGACGAAGTCCGCGTCGGGGCCCGCCAGGAAGGCGACCGCCGCGGCTATGTCCTCCGGTGTGCCGATGCGGCCCAGTGGGCGGTCGGCGGCCTCCGCGAGGAACTCCGTGTCGGACTGGCCGAGTTGGCGGGCCTCGCGGGCCAGCATGGGGGTACGGGTGTCGCCCGGTGCGACGCAGTTGACGCGGATGCCCGCGGGGCCGTGGTCCAGGGCCATGGCCTGGGTCAGCATCACCACCCCCGCCTTGGCCGTGCAGTACGCGGCGGCCTTCTCCCCAGCACGCAGACCCCAGCCGGAGGCCACCGTGACGATGCGGCCCCGCCCGGCCCGTTCCATGAGCGGCAGCACCGCCCGGCACATCAGGAAGACGGAGTCCACGTTGTCCGCGAACGACCGGTGCCAGTCCGCCAGGGACAGCTCCGGCACCGTGCCGCGCCGGATGCTTCCCGCCACACAGCACAGGTCGGTGATGGCGCCGAGTCTGCCGCTGACCTTCTCGACCAGGGCCGCCACGTCGCTTTCCGCGGACACGTCGCACAGGAACGCCTCCGCACGCCCGCCCGCGTCACGAATGCGTCCGGCCACGGACTCGGCCGCGTCGTCCCGGTCGACCACCGCGACCGCCGCCCCCTCGTCCGCGAGCCGTCGCGCAACGGCGCTGCCGATGCCACCGCCGCCCCCGGTGACCAGCGCGACCCGTCTGTCCGAACCGGTCGCCGTCATCGCGCGCCTCCCGAGAGGGTGCCGTCGAACAACTGGGTGAGCAGGGCCTTTTGGGTGTGGAGGCGGTTCTCCGCCTGCTGGAAGATCTTCGACCACGGGCCGTCCTTCACCTCCGCGTCGACCTCCTCGCCCCGGTTGCTGGGCATGCAGTCGAGGAACACCGCCCCGTCGGCGGCCCGCCGCATCAGCGGAGCCGTGACGCGCCACCGGTCCGCGAGCCGGGTCCGCGCCTGGATCTCCTCCTGGCCGACCAGCGTGGGGGACTTCCAACTCAGCGTGTACACCGCCGCACAGTCCTTGACGGCGTCCTCCAGGTCATGGGTGAGCTCGACGCTCGCGCCGGTGCGGGCGGCGACCGCCCGGGCGGCCCGGGTCACCCGCTCCTCCGGTGCGAAGCCGGGCGGGTGCGCGACGGTGACGCGATGGCCGAGTACCGCCGCGGCCATCATGGAGGAGTGCAGGACGCCGGGGGTCTTCTGGCGCGGCGAGTAGGACCAGACGTACACGATCCGTTGGGAGGCAACCTCCGCCCCGTACAGCTCGCGCAGGGTCATGAGGTCGGCGAGGACCTGGCAGGGGTGCTCCTCGTCGTCGAGTGCGTTGATGACGGGAATCGTCGCCTGCTCGGCCATCGTACGGAGGCGGCGGTGGCCGGCGCCGTACTCGTTCATGTCGTACCAGCGCACCACGAGCGCGTCGAGGTAGCGGTTGAGCACGCCGATGGTGTCCTCGATCGACTCGCGGTTGGCGAGCCGGAGTTCCTCCACGCCGTACGGGAAGCTGTCGGCGCCCAGTTGGGAGGCGGCGACCTGGAAGGAGACCCTGGTTCTGGTGGAGGGGACGTTGAAGAGCAGGCCGATGCAGCGGCCCGCGAGGTGGGCGCGGGTGTCGTCGCCGCGCTTCATCGCTTCGGCGAGGTCGAGCAGGGAGTGCATCTCCTTGGCGGAGAGGTCCTGTATGCGCAGGATGTGTCGCGCGGTCATATGAGGACTCCTGTCTCGGTGGGTGGGGTCACGCGCTTGCGCAGCCACCGTTCGGCGACGACGGAGAGGAGGAGCATCGCCAGGGCGATGGCGAGGCTGATGCCGAAGAACGGCAGTATGGCGACGGTGGTGGCGATGAGCGCCAGGTTCAGGCGGGCGGCACCGCCCCGGGGGAGCAGCCGGGCGGCGGAGAGGAACGCCATCAGGAAGATGAGCAGATACGTGGCCGACGACGCCTTGATCAGCGTGGACTCGCTGGAGTCGGTGATCAGGAGGAGAACGACCGACACCGCGTAGCCGGGCAGGAGCGCGAGCACGGCACGGGCCGGCACCGTCCCCTGTGCGGAGAGCTTGCTGAGTCCGGCGGGCAGGACGCCGTCGCGGGCGAGGGCGAAGACGACGCGCGAGGTGCCGAGGCACCAGGCGTTGGTGGTGAGCAGCAGCAGAATTCCGGCGACGAGGAATCCGCTGCTCTGCAGCGAGGAGCCGGTGGCCACCTGGAGGAGGCGTACGAACGCCGTGATGTCCGACTGCCCCGCGGCGGGTTCGGGCAGCGCCACCGAGACGGTGAAGGCCATGGCGAAGTAGAGCAGGCCGACACAACTGACCGCGTAGAGAATGCCTTTGGGGAAGGTGTGCCCGGGATCGCGTACCTCCTCGGCCACCGGCGCGGCGTTCTCCCAGCCGATGAATCCGAAGAAGCAGATGAGCAACGTACTGCCGAGCGCGCCCCAGCCGTGCGGCGCGAACGGCGTCAGACGGGTGTAGTCGGCCTTGGGCAGGGCCAGACCGATGACGACGACCAACAGCAGCACCACGGCGCCGAGGACCACCATCTGGGCGCGCGTACTCACCCTGATGCCCCACAGGTTGAGCGCCAGGCAGAACACGATGACGGCGGCGCCCGCGAGGAGGGCCGCGCGGTTCGACGCGGTGGGGTCGACCGCCGAGAGCAGGTAGCGGCCGGCCGCGAGCCCGAGGACCGGATTGCCGGCGAGCAGCGTGAGGAGGAGGAAGACGGCGGCGACGCGGCCCGCCCGGGTGCCGAACGCCGCCTCCACGAACCGGGCGACGCCCTTGCTGGTGGGGTGGAGCACGGACATCTTCGCGAAGATCAGGGCGAAGGGGTAGCTGTAGAGGATCAGCACCCCCCACGCGACGAGGGACAACGGGCCTGCTTCGGCCCAGGCGAGAGCGGGGATCAGCAGGACGCCCGCACCCATCACGGAGGTGACGTAATGGGCCACGAGCCCCGACGTGCCGAGCTGCCGCGGTAGTTGAGGGGGTCCGGACGCTTCCGCGGGGGCCCCCTCGAGCGACGTCATACGGTCTGGCCCGCCTGTTCTTCGCGCGAGCCGTGCCAGAGCCCGTCCATCGTCTCGTGACTGATCGGTTTGTGCAGGTCCGCCTGGGACGCGTACCCCATGTTGATGATGAGCCTGCGGCCGCGGCTCAGCGGGTAGACGCGGTGCAGGGTGGTGTCGGTGCGCATCAAGTACAGGTCGCCCGGCCGTAGTTCGAAGGAGTGGATGGGCTGCGCGATGAACTGCCGGTGCAACTGCGGGTCCTGCTTGTTCCAGTACGTGCGCGGTACGCACTGGACGAATCCGCCGTGCTCGGCGGGCGGGCAGGCCACGACCCAGACGAGCGCGAAGCTGTAGTCGTCCCAGTGCCAGCCGTGGGTGTCACCGGACTGCTCCAGCTCGGTGATCACGTACCGCTCCGGCTCATAGGGACACGGGAGGACCGGTTCGCCCGCGACCCGCGTCAGCGCCGCGAGGAGATCCGGGGCGGCGTACACCTCCGGGATGACGGTGCCGTGCTCGCTTATTTCCCGGTGGCGGACATTGCGCATCTGCCGGGGCGTGTGCCCCGTCTCCTTGAAACTCATTCCACGGCGGACGCCGTGCGTCTCGACGAGACTTTCGCTTTCGTCCGCCACCGCTGATTTGACTTCGTCAGGTGCCAGGAAGGGCAAGGTGGTGAATCCGCGCTGCAGGAAATCGCGGCGCGCGCCCTCCAGGAGGTGTTCCTCCACATTCCTGACCAGGTGTTCCGAGAGGGACTGAACGAGGCCCCCGATCCGCCCGTCCGGTCGCATGACCAGCTCCCAACGTCGTCGGCAGGAGGTTTGCTCACTTCGGTACTTCGGTCTATTTCGAAGACGGAAGCCTACCGGGTCATCCTGTCGACACCCAAGAAAAGGGATGCATTCAAGCCAAACAGGCGAAACTGGTGCGACATTGTTTTTGACGCTTCGTTTCTTTCTGTCATGCGACTGACGCGTATTCCGCCGGGTGTTCGGACGGTGCGGCCGAGGTGTCAGCGCGTGCGGTCGGCGACGCGCACCGAGAGCCCGTAGTCGAGTTCGGCCCCGTCGACGAGAAGCGCCTCGACCGCGCGGGTCGCCGGGTCGATGTCGGCCTCCATGCCGTCCCCCGCGTATCGCGGATAGCCGGAGGCGCCGGTCTCGCCGGTGGCCACCACCACCGCCGAACGCAGGGCGGGGGCGTCGGCGGTGTCGCCGGAGCCCGCCTCGTTCTCGGTGAACTCGGGCACCAGCAGGAGCTCGTAACTCTGGGGATCAGTCGTCATGTCAGTGACGCTAGACAGGAGTGGCGCGCGCCGCACGTTCACACGCCGCGCGACCGTCCGTCGAAGCGCCGAACGCGCCGAACGCTCCGAACGCTCCGAACGCTCCGAACGCGCCGGACGCGCCGGACGCCGGACGTGCGGTGCGTCGACCACGTGAGAATCCTTACCTGTACTTAGAGCGACAATGATCATTAACGTCGAGGTCATGGGATCGACACTGACCGCCACAGCCGCCGGATTCGGCACGGGACTCTCGCTCATCGTCGCCATCGGCTCGCAGAACGCCTTCGTGCTGCGTCAGGGCATCCGACGCCAGGCGGTGTTCGGCGTGGTGGCCATCTGTGCCGTGTCCGACATCATGCTCATCGCCGCCGGGGTCGGCGGGGTCGGCGCCGTGGTGACCGCGTGGCCGCCGGCGCTGACCCTCATCGGACTGGTGGGCGGCGCCTTCCTCCTCTCGTACGCCGTGCTCGCCGCACGCAGGGCGCTGCGCCCCGCCGCGCTGACGGCGACCGGCTCGGCGGCCGGGTCACGGCGCGGCGTCCTGCTCGCCTGCCTGGCCCTGACCTGGCTCAACCCGCACGTCTACCTCGACACGGTCCTGCTCCTCGGCTCCGTTGCCGCCGGCCACGACGGGCTGCGCTGGGCCTTCGGGTTCGGCGCGATGGTCGGCAGCGTGTGCTGGTTCGCGGCGCTCGGCTACGGAGCCCGGCTGCTCAGCGGTTTCTTCGAGCGCCCCGCGTCCTGGCGCGCCCTCGACTTCCTGATCGCGGCGACGATGGCCGTCATGGGGGTGACGCTGGTCGTCGGCGTGCTCTGACGCCTTTCACCGCGCCACCGGCTCGGCCTCCCACAGCTCGGTCCGGTGCCGCGCCACCAGTGCGCGGACGCGTTCCAGGGTCTCGGCGGCGGGCAGCGGGTCCAGGCGCCGCCCGTCGCGCAGCCGCAGCGCGACCCGATCGTCCGCGTCCTCCTTCGCGCCGATGACGGCCTGATAGGGGACGAGACGGGCGGCCCGTACGCGCGCGCCCAGGCTGCCGTGCTCGGGACCGGCCGACTCGGCCCGCAACCCGAGCTCCGCGCACCGCCGCAGCAGGCGCTCGGTAGCGGGCACCTGGGCTTCGGAGACCGGCAGGACCACCAGCTGGGTCGGGGCGAGCCAGGCCGGGAAGGCCCCACCGTGCTGTTCGATGAGATGGGCGACGGCTCGCTCCACACTCCCGATGATGCTGCGGTGGACCATCACGGGGCGGTGCTTGGCGCCGTCGGCGCCGATGTAGTGCAGATCGAACTGTTCGGGCTGGTGGAAGTCGACCTGGACGGTGGAGAGGGTCGACTCCCGGCCCGCCGCGTCGACGACCTGGACGTCGATCTTCGGCCCGTAGAACGCGGCCTCGCCCTCCGCGGACTCGTGGGGCAGCCCGGAATCCTCCAGTACGGCGGTCAACAGGGCGGTGGACCGCCGCCATTTCTCCGCGTCGGCGACGTACTTGCCGCCCGGGCCCGGCAGCGAGAGCCGGTAGCGGGACGCCCCGATGCCGAGCGCCTCGTACGCGCGGCGGATCATCTCCAGCGCGGCGCGCGCCTCGTCGGCGACCTGGTCGAGGGTGCAGAAGATGTGGGCGTCGTTGAGGTGGATGGCCCGGACCCGGCTCAACCCGCCGAGGACGCCCGAGAGTTCGGCGCGATACATGCCGCCGATCTCGGCCATGCGCAGCGGCAGCTCACGGTAACTGTGCGAGCGGGAGCGGTAGATGACGGCGTGGTGCGGGCACAGGCTCGGCCGGAGCACGACCTGTTCGCCGCCCAGATCCATCGGCGGGAGCATGTCGTCGCTGTAGTGCGACCAGTGCCCGGAGATCTCGTACAACTCGCGTTTGCCCAGCACCGGCGAGTACACGTGCCGGTAGCCGGCGCGTCGCTCGGCGTCGCGGATGTACTCCTCCAGGGCGTGCCGTACGGCCGCGCCGTCCGGCAGCCAGTAGGGGAGCCCCGCACCGATTAGCGGGTCGGTGCCGAACAGGCCGAGCTCGCGGCCGAGTCTGCGGTGGTCGTGCGGGCGATTCATGTCGGACACGGGGGTCTCCTCGCGGGCAACGGGCGAGTGACCGCCGACAAGCCGAAGCCCCGGGGCACTCGCCCCGGGGCTTCGGACTCGAACATCGGTCAGCGCGCCGGGACACTCTCCGGCGTCGTCGTCACTGCGGCGCGCTTCATCATGGGGGTGACCGTAACAAGGCCGCGTTCGCCACGCGACGGAGTTTCCGGGGCCTACCGCCGAGCGGCCGCCTGCTAGCGGCGCTTCGTCGTGCGGCGCCAGCCGAAGGGGCCCGGCAGATCCATCGACGTGGTGCGCCGGCCGGTGCTGCTGTGGGTGCGCCGGGGGCCGTTGCGGCCACCCGTGGTGAGGGACCACGAGCGCTTGTTGATGTTCAGCCGCACCCCGGGAAGTATCCGGAAACTCTTGCGGAACGTGAGTGGCATGGACTCCTCCTAGCGTCCGTCTGCGGGTACCCGGAGACGGCCACCTCTCACGCGGCCGGCAGCCTCCCCGTGTCCGCCAGGACACCGTCGAGCTCCGCGATCTCCGCCGCGCTCAGCTCGACCTCCACCGCCCGGGCCGAGTCCTGGACGGAGGCCGGACGGCTGGCTCCCGGCACCGGGATCACCGCCGGGGAGCGGCTGAGCAGCCATGCCAGTGCGATCTGTTGCGGACTGACACCCCGCCCGGCCGCGACGCGGTGAAAGGCTGTGTCCGCGGAAGACCGGCCTGAGGGACCGTCAAGCGAGCTGCGGGATATACCAACCAGTGGACTCCAGGGCAGGAAGGCCAGGCCAAGCTCCGCACACAGCCGCAGTTCGGCCTCGCTGTCGCGCACGGCGGGCGAATACTGGTTCTGGACGGAGACGAGCCCGGCGCCGAGGATCGCGTGCACCTCGCGGATCTGGGCGGTGTGCACGTTGGAGATCCCGGCGGCGCGGATCGTGCCGGCGTCGAGCAGTTCGCGCAGCGCTCCCACGGACTCGGCCCAGGGCACGGCCGGGTCCGGCTTGTGCAACTGATAGAGGCCGACGGCCTCGACGCCCAGCCGTCTCCCAGCACGTGGCGGCTCTGGAGCGCAGCCTCGGCACCCAAGTCGTCACCCGCAGCACGCGCGGCGTCACCCCGCACCTAGGCCGGCCGCATCATGGTCCGGGCCGCCGAGTCGGTCACCGCGGAACTCGCGCACGCACAGCGGCAGGTCGACCGGCTCCACACCGGCCGTACGCAACTGAGCATCGCCACGTTCACCAGCGGCGGCAGGTTCCTGCTGCCCGGCGCCCTCGCCCGGTTCACCGCGGCCCACCCCGACACCGTGCTCCACGTCAGGGAGGGCGAACCGGAAGACAGCCTGCCGCTGGTCCGCCGGGGCGCTGTCGATCTCGCGCTCCCTACCACTTCGACGGCCCTCTGCCCGGCCAGGTGAGTCAGAACCCCGCCATGAGTTGGATCGCGCTCATGCAGGATCCCCTGTAGGCCGTCCTGCCGGTCGGGCACCGCCTGGCCAGCCGCACCGCACTCGACCTGGCCGAACTGGCGGCCGAGCCCTGGGTGCTCGGCTGCTCCAAGACGGACGCCTACCTACGGCGTTACGCCCGGCAGGCCGGCTTCGACCCCGAGATACGCGGCACGACAACCGACTACTACTTCGCTCGCTCACTCGTCGCCGCGGGCATGGGGATCTCGCTGCTCTCCAGGAACAGGCGGCAGCGCCGGACGCCACGTGAGGGCCCAACCCCCTAGGTGATCGCTAAGGGTAAACCCCCACCCGCTGCGGCCAGTTGGGATGATGCGGGTGACCCCGGGGACCGGCGAAGCTCTTCCGCATGACGAAGATCAAGCGCAACACCGCCCTGCTCGCCGCCTCCGCGGCCGTCCTCTCCCTCACCGCGCCACTCGCCGCGTCGGCGTCCACGGCCACCAAGACGACCGACACCTCCAGAACGAGCGCGGCGGGCGCGGGGCTCGACTGGACCACCTGCGAGGGCCACGGCCCCGAGTCCCGGCAGCAGTGCACGACGCTCGCCGTACCGCTCGACTACGCCCACCCCGACGGCGAGCAGATCGACATCGCGATCTCCCGCATCAAGAGCGAGCGGCCCGTCGCCCGCCGCGGCGCCCTCCTGCTCATCGCCGGCGGGCCCGGCGGTTCCAGCATCGACGACCCCTCCGGCAAGGGCCAGAAGCTCCCGCAGAGCGTGCGGGACAGCCACGACCTGATCGGCTTCGACCCCCGCGGGCTCGGCCGCTCCACCCCGGTCAGCTGCGGCTTCGAGGACACCGACATCGCCCCCTCCAAACTGCGCCCCTGGCCGGCCCCAGACGGATCCGTCACCGACAACATGGCCGCCGCCCACCGCATGTCCGACGCCTGCGCCCACAACGGCGGCGCGCTCATCCGCCACATCAGCACCGCCGACAACGCCCGCGACATCGACCGCATCCGGGCCGCGCTCGGCGAGAAGAGAATCTCCGCGTGGGCGGTCTCGTACGGCACGTACGTCGGCGCCGTCTACAACCAGCTGTTCCCCAACCGCACCGACCGCATCGTGCTGGACAGCAACGACGACCCCAACCCGGCCCGCGTCGGCCGAGGCTGGCTCGCCGCGCACGAACGGGGCATCGAGGACACCTTCCCGGTGTTCGCCGAGTGGGCCTCACGGCCCGGCAACAAGTACCGGCTGGCACGCACCGCGGCCGAGGTGCGTCCGCTCTTCCTGCGCCTCGCCGAGCGCCTCGACCGCGCGCCGATCCCCTGGGAGGGCGCCGATCCGGCGGAACTGAACGGAAACGTACTGCGCCAGACCATGCTCAACGCGATGGGCGACCCCGATGACTTCCCCGCCCTCGCCCGGCTCATCCTCGGCGCCGAACGGGGCAGCCTGCCGCCCGCGCCCCCGGCGCCGCCCGAGGAGGCGATCCAGAACTCCGTCGCCGTCGGCTCCGCGACCCTCTGCAACGATGTCGCGTGGCCCGGCACGACGGCCGCGTACCAGAAGGGCGCCACGGCGAGCCGCGCCGCGTTCCCGCTGACCGCGGGCATGCCCAGGAACGCCATGCCGTGTGCGGCGTGGCCGTTCGAGCCGAAGGAGGCGCCGGTGCGCATCACCGACCGCGGCCCGTCGAACATCCTCCTGGTGCAGAACGAGCGAGACCCCTACACCCCGCTCAGCGGCGCCCTGAAGCTGCGCGAAGCGCTCGGCCGCCGGGCCGTCATGGTCACCGTCGACGCCACCGGCCACGACTCCTACCTCGCCAACGGAAACGCCTGCGGGGACCGGACGGTCTCCCGCTTCCTGGCCACGGGGGAGCGGCCGCACCGCGACAGTTACTGCTCCTGACCTGCTGTCCTCGGCAGGCCGGCCCCGTGTGAAGGTCGTCACAAGCAGCCGTCTCATGATCGGGGTCGGTGCCATCGGCGCACCGAGTTCGCGTAAGGTCGCGGGTCGGCCGCACCCCGGCCGAGTCAGCAGTCACCGAACGAGGAGCCGCAGGTCATGCCGGCCAATGACGCCACCCAGGCGCCGATCTACCACACGCTCATCCAGGAACACGGCGACGTCGTCGCCACGGCCCGCAAGGCCGCGGAGGAGACCCAGCAGACGGCAGAGGACCTTCTGGACTTCAGCATCCCCGGCAGAGCCGGCGCGCCCACCGCGCCCGCCGCCCCCGCGTCCTAGGGGGTGCGGCGCGGGCCGCGGCGCGGTGTGTGCGTCGGAGGGGCGCGAGGCGGGAGCGAGCTCGCCGCCGGCCCCTGAGTCGCTGGGTCCTTTGGCCCCCGAGTCCCGAGTCCCGAGTCCCGGTTCTCAGGTCCAGGTCGGTACGGCGGCCCGGTACCCGTAAGGGGTCTCGTGGCCGGTCCGCCTCGCGTCGACCGCGGCCGATCGGCCAGGATGGCGCCCATGGACTACGAGTTCTGGAAAGAGATCCACGCACGCGGCGGCATCCCCGCGGTCAAGAGCGCACTGGAGGACCTCCCCGGCGACCTCCCTCCGCAGGAGGCCGACGCCGCGACCGAGCTGGCCCTGAAGGTCATCGAGGACGACATCGCCCGCATCAACGCCCGTGCTGACCAGGCCGAGGCACGAGCGCGTCAGCTGGCCGAACAGGCCCGCGAGGTGAACCAACAGCTCACCGAACACGCGACCCGCGAGACGGACGGGCCCGACCCCGCGGGACGGGTCGGCGGAGTGACGTGACGCGCGGGGGCGACGGGGTCTGCCCCTAAGGATGCGTCGGGCCCCCAGACCCGCGCCGTGAGGTGCCGCCCGCAGCGGGACTTGCCGGGACTTGCCCCACAGGTGCGCCGAGTCAGTACCGGCGCGGCAACGCGACCGCCCCGCACCGGCCACAGGCCTCGCACGGGACGCCGCCACGGCCACAAGGCAGCGGATGGCCTCGGCTTCGTCGCCCATCCCAGCAGCGCCTCCCCGGACCACGATGCGCAGCAGCCCCCGGATCGCCGACGGCATCTCCGCCGGGGAGTGGAGGTCGAGGGCGGCCGTCGCCGTCCTGAGGGCGGGCTGCCACTCACCGGCGTCGAAAAAACGAGCGCAGCCGGTACGGGGCCGCACGAACTCACCGCGATACGAAAGGTGGCGAACGCGCATGGCAGCCGACGGCGAAGACCACTGGGAGTGGGATGACACTCTCTTCGCGGGGGCGGCCCCTTATTACGCGCGCGGGAGGCTTCCCTACGCGCCAGGTCTGGCGGACGTGCTGGCGGACGTGCTGGCCGAGGTGCTGGAGCTCGACGTCAGGGAAGCCGGAGGGGCGGAGTTCGGTGGGCGGAGCCGCCTCATCGACGTGGGGTGCGGCCCCGGCACGCTCGCGCTGAGCCTCGCCCACCTGTTCGGCGAGGTGGTGGGCGTGGACCCGGACGAGGGAATGATCGCCGAGGCGGAACGAGGGTCCGTCGAGCGGGGCGTGGCCGAACGGGCGCGGTGGGTGCGGGCCCGCGCGGAGGACCTGCCCGGCGACCTCGGCACCTTCGACGTCGCGGTCTTCGCCCAGTCCTTCCACTGGATGGACCGCGACCGGGTGGCGGCGACCGTGAAGGGCATGCTGCGTCCCGGCGGGGCGCTGGTCCACGTGTCGGACCTGAAGACGGAGGAGCGGAGCACCGACGGGCTCCCATACCCCGCACCCCCCTTCGCGGCGGTCGACGAGTTGGTACGGCACTACTTGGGACCGGTGCGCCGCGCGGGAAAAGGGGTGCTGCCGCAGGGAACCCCCGGCGGTGAGGCTGCGGTGTTCGCGCGGGCGGGCTTCGCCGGGCCGCGCCGCCATGTCGTCCCCGGCGGCCAACCCCTGGAACGTACGGCCGATGACGTCGTCGCGGGTGTGTTCTCCCTGTCCAGTTCGGCCCCTCACCTGTTCGGGAGCCGGCGCGACCGCTTCGAGGCAGACCTACGGGGAGTGCTGCGGGAGGCCTCCGCGTCGGGCCTCTTCTCCGAACGGGTCCCGAGCACCGAGGTCTTCGTCTGGCGGAACGAAGAGCGCTGAGAGTCGCGCAGAGATATGTGCGGGGCCGTCGGTTCATGCGTTATCCGCCAGGTTCGTGCGCGTAGCGCGACCGACTCGGTAGGCTGAGGCCATGGGGATGTCTTCCGTCGAGAGACTGCGCACCGCGGTGGCCGCGCTGATGCAGGTCACCGGTGACACCCAGGCGAGCCTCGCGGCCGTGCTGGGCGTCGACCAGACGCAGGTGTCGCGCCGTCAGTCGGGCACGGCGGCCTGGGGCCTGGACGACTGCGACGCGATCTCCGCGCACTACGGAATCGATGTCCTCGACCTCCTGGCCGGGCCCACGCGCGCCTGCGAGGCGCTGGCCGCCGACCGCCGACGTACCGTCCCCAGGCGCCGCGCCGCGACCAAGGCCGCGACGACCGCCGCGTCCGCGAAGGGGGCCCGGCGGTGAGCGAGTTCGACGCGATCGACGCACTGTTGGCCTCCTCCGGCCCGGAGGCGGAGCTGCCGTCCGTCGAGGAACGCCGTGCGCTGCGCGCGGCACTGAACCTGTCGCAGGCGCAGGTGGCGCGTGCCATCGGGGTGAATCCGACGACGGTCGGCGGCTGGGAGTCGGGCCGCGAACCGACCGGCGACGTGCGCGAGAAGTACGCGTACTTCCTGGAAGCCGCCCGGACGAGGCTCGCGTCACCGGCGACGGAAGAGCCGACCCCCACGCCGACGGAAACACGAGCGGAGCCGGAATCGGAGCTACGAGCGGAGCCACGAGCAGAGGCCGCGACACCCCCGGCTCCCGTACGGGCTGCAGCCGCCGACAGCACGGCCGAGTGCCTCACCCACCCCGAACCGTGCGTCCTGTGTGGCCGGCCCGCCACCGACGAGGTGGAGGGCTTCCCGCAGCACCTGGACCCGGCTGACTGCGGGAGCCGGAACCCAGAAGAGGCCGCCTTCGACGCGAGCGCCCCGGCACGCCCGAAGGCGGAGCCGGAGACAGCGGCGTCCGAGAAAGGTGAGCCAAAAGGGAGCGCGGTGAAGCTCGTCCCCGTCGGCCGCAGGGCTCGGACCGACGCCGAGTCGCCCGATGCGATCGGCCGGGCGGTGAAGGAGGCGCTCGCCGCGCACGCCGGTGACGTGGAGGCCGCCACCGCCGCCCTGGTGAAGCGGGCCATCCCCGACGCGATGGCCCTCCTGGACGAGACCCGCAAGGGCGGCCGCTACGACATCGTGGCGCACCCCTGGATCCCCGACATCCTGCGCAAGCAGACCTCGCGCGGCGCGGACCAGGTGTGGGAGGCCCGCCCCAAGTGGACCCGCCCCGAACTCCCGCCGGGTGCCCACGAAGTGACGGCCCTCGACATCAACGGCGCGTATTTGTCGGCGCTGAAGACGCACCTCCCGATCGGCCAGCTGGAGCACTCCACCGGCTTCGACCACGACCGCAGGCGGGCCGGCGTACACCTCGTCACGCCGCCCGACTGGCACCACGAGGGAGTTCTCCCCAACCCGCTCGGCAACCGCGACGAGCCGGGACCGCTCTGGATCACCGAGCCCACGCTGCGCCTGCTCCTGCGCCTGTCCTCACCGAAGTACGCGCTGTGCGACCCGCCCAAGATCCACGAGTCGTACACGTCGGGCGCCACCGAGGGCCTTCTGGAGAAGTTCCGCATCGCGCTGAAGGACGCCCGCGACCGGGCGATCGACGAGGAGGACGAGGTGACCTTGGAGTACGTGAAGGCGATGTACTCCAAGTTCGTCTCCACGATGGGGGAGTCGAACTACAACCGTGAGCTCTACCGCCCCGACTGGATGCACCTCGTCCGCTCCCAGGCCTTCGCCAACCTCTGGATGAAGGCCTACAAGGCGTACGACGAGGGCCTCACGGTGGTCCGCGCCATGGGCACGGACGAGCTGCACGTCATCGGCGACTGGCAGAGCGTCTTCCCCGAGGGCCGCGCGGTCACCGAGGTGAAGGTCAAGGACCGGTACACGGTGGGCGGCGACTGAGCGGGCCTGCCTGAGGGGACCGGTACACTTCCCGCCCAACCTACTGACGGGTAAGGTCGGGGCCCGAGGAATGGAGCGCCCCCTATGCCCCGTACGTTCACCGTGTCCCGCAGCATCGTGGTCAACACATCGCCCTCGGTGGTGTACGAGCAGGTCAGCCGCCCCGCACAGATGGGCCGCTGGAGCCCGGAGAACCTCGGCGCGACCGTGCCCGGCGCCGACGAACCGGCCGAGGTGGGCCTGGTCTTCGAGGGGCACAACAAGCGCGGCGCGTTCCGCTGGACCACGCGCTGCACGGTCACCGCGGCGGAGCCGGGCAGGCGGTTCGCCTTCCGTGTGCACGCGATCGGCGTGAAGCGCCCCCGGCTGCGCGCTCCCATCGCCACGTGGGAGTACCGCTTCAAGGAGGTCGAGGAGGCGGGCGCGGCGGGGACGTCGACGCGGGTGACCGAGACCTGGACGGACGACCGCCGCTCCTGGCCGGACGTCGTGGCGGGTGTCTTCGACCGGATCGCCACGGGCGGCCACACGTTCGCGGTGTTCCAGGTGAGGAACATCGACAGGACCCTGCGCAACCTCAAGAGGGAACTGGAAAGCGGCCCCAGCCTCTGACGAGCCGCTCTGCCGCAGAGCGGTACGGGCGGGCCCGGTTGGTGTGCCGCCACACGTCGACTGGGCGTGTGGCGGCCGTTCCGTTGTGCGTGATCGATGCCCTGCTGTCGCGGTGTCCTACCGAGCCGGCAGCGCCACCGTCCCCCACACCGGACGGTGGTCCGAGGGATTGTCGGTGTCGGTGCCGATGGTGCAGCCGGACCAGGTCGCGGGGGACGTGGCGAAGAGGTAGTCCAGCTTGGAACTGCCCGCCGTCGGGCGGTTGGTGGGCTGGTCACATTCCTTGTGCGCGTCGTACAGCGGCTGCAGGACGGGCATCGTGCTCTGATCGGGTGTGACGGTGGGGGTGGCGTTCAGGTCGCCGCCGATCAGGGTTCGGTAGCCCAATGCCGAGTATGTCGTGGAGCGATCGGCCATGTGGGCGGCCTGGGCCTGCTGGGTGTGCCGCTCCGGGTCGTCGTAGGTGGGGCCGCCGGTGCTGAAATGGGCCGTACAAGCCATGACGGCCCAGGAGCGGACGGCGGCGCACAGGGCGGTCCGGCGCTCCTTGTTGTCCGGCGAGTCCAGTTCGATCGCCTTGTACCAGGTGTTCTCCGCGGGTACGGCGATGGCGACACCGTAGGCCCCACGGTTCTGGGTGCACGTCTTCTGCGCGAAGCGGTCCGGGGCGACCTTGAGCTGGATGGGCGCGAACCGGACGTCCCACGTGTCCGCCCCGCCGTCCCTGGCCTCCAGTTTGTGCTCCAGTGGCTTGGCCAGCTTCTCGCAGAACTCCTGGAGGAAGATCACATCGGCGTGGGCGGCGGTGGCCCGCTGCGTGACGGTGTCGGTGAACCTGTCCGCCGAGTAGCCGGCCATCTTGCAGGCGCCGTTGTTGCTGCAGGTGTTCCAGGTCAGAGTGCGGAGGCTGCGCGCCGGCGTCGGGAGGGCGGCCGCGGGCGGCGCGTCCGAGGACGGGAACGGGATGTCGACGAGCTTGAACCGCTCCCAGGAACCGGGCGTCGCGTCCGTGCTCGCTCGCAGCAGCCCCTTGTCCTCACCCTCGAGGTTGACCCGTGCGGAGACGTAATAGTCCTTGGAGACGCCGTTCTGGGTGTACTTGTAGCGCAGCGCGTACCAGCCGTCTTCCAGGTCGACCAGCTTGAACTTCTCCCAGCTCCCGAAGGCTTCGCTCTGGCGGGCGCGCAACATGCCGAAGTGGGGGTCCGCGTCGTGGAACTCGGCGGACACGTACTGGCCGTTCGCCTCGGAACGCAAGGCCGGGGCCGCGTCCTTGTCGGTGTGGAGGGTGAAGGTCTCCGTCGGCTTCAGGGTGCGCACGTCAGCGCAGTCCACCCGGGCGCGGAGCTTGCCCGCTTGATTGCTGGTCCCGTCGGGGTCGGCCACGGACGCGCACACCGGCTTGCCGGCCTCGTCGGTGGCCGCCTTCGACTGGAGCGCGAACCTGCGTCCCGCCGACTTCTCGGTCAGGATGTCGCCGGCCTGCGCCGACGGTGCTATGCACAGCGTGAGGAGCGTGAGCAGCAGCCCGATCATGGCTCCCGCCCGGGTGGTTCTTCGCAAGGTGACTCCGTTTCTCCTTCTCCGCACGGGTGGTCCGTGGGAGAGCATCGCTCGCCCCACAGGCGCACGAGCAGGTGGAACGCGTGTCAACGGAACACGTGTATGGGGCATCGAGCGCCGTGGGAGGGATGGATCATCTCACGCGCTCGAGCGTGCCGTGCGGGCCTGTGCGTGCTCTGAACGGGGCGCGGTGGAGGGCCCGTTACCCTGCACGGATGACCCCCGCCCTGATCCTGCTGCCGCGCGTGGCCTGTCGTGGGCAGGAGGTCGGCGCGCCACGCCTTCGCGCCCTCCTCGCGCTGCTCGCGGACGACGTGCGTACGGGGTGCAGCACCGAGCGGCTGGTGGCCGGGCTGTGGCCGGACGTGCTGCCGGCTCACCCGGGCAAAGCTCTGCAGGTCCTCGTCTCCAGGGCTCGGTCGCGGCTCGGCGCCGACGTCATCGCGAGTACGCCGACCGGATACCGGCTCACCTTCGCCGAGGACCAGGTCGACAGCTCCGCCCTCCTCCGGCACGCCGCCGCGAGCGCGGAGCGCGCCAGGGCCGGGGACCACACCGGATCGCTGACGGCAGCCGAGGCAGGACTCGCGCTGTGGGAAGGCGGGGGAGGCGACCCCGACGGCGCGGCTGCCGACGACCCTGTGGCCGCGCTGCGCGCCCGATGCGCCCGCGTGCGCGGCGACCTCGTCCGCGCACAGGGACTCGCGCTCGCCCGGTCGGGACGCCACGCGGAGGCGACCGCGCCATTGACCGCTGCCGCAGCGCAGTACCCGCGCGACGAGGAGGTGCTCGCCGAACTTCTGCGCGGCGAGGCGGCGACGGTGGGCCCGGCCGCCGCACTCACCCGCTACGAGGACTACCGCAGGGAGCTGCGCGGCACGCTCGGCACGGACCCGGGCGCCGGACTGCGAGCCGTCCAGCAGGCATTGCTGCGTGAGCAGAAGCCCGTCGCGCGCCACGGTGTGCCGCACGAACCGAACCAACTCCTGGGCAGGCAGGACGACATCGCCGCGGTCCAGCAGTTGCTGCGCACCGCACGCGTGGTCACCGTCGTCGGACCCGGCGGCATCGGCAAGACCCGGCTCGCCCACGCCGTCAGCCGCCGGGCCGCGCAGCGCCTCGTGCACGCCGTGCCGCTCGCCGGCGTCACCACGGACGAGGACATCGCCGCGGAGGTGGCCTCGGCGCTCGGCGCGGGCGCAGGACGACACGGGGCGGTCACCGGCACCGCCGCACTCGACCCGGTTCAGGCAATTCTCGGCGTGTTCGGCTCGGGCCCCGCTCTGCTGGTCCTCGACAACTGCGAGCACGTCGTCCAGGGCGCCGCTGACCTCGTACGGACGCTGATCGCGTCGGCACGGGAACTGCGCGTACTCGCCACCAGCCGCGCTCCGTTGGACCTCAGGTCCGAGGCGGTGTACGCCCTGCCCGAGCTCGGCCTCGACGTCGCCGTCGAGCTGTTCACGCAGCGGGCGAGAGCGGCCAGGACCCGCGTGGAGCTGCCGTCGGACGCGGTGACCGAGGTGTGCCGCCACCTCGACGGGTTGCCGCTCGCCGTCGAGCTGGCCGCGGCGCGGGTGCGCGTTCTCTCCGTCCAGCAGATCGCCCACCGGATCGGTGACCGGTTCGCGCTGTTGCGTGGCGGCGCACGTGACGCGCCGGTGCGCCACCGCACGCTGCACGCGGTCGTCGAATGGAGCTGGAACCTTCTCACCGAGGACGCCAGGGCGGCACTGCGCACCCTGTCCGTGTTCCCCGGCGGCTTCTCCGCCGAGGCGGCGGACCACGTCCTTGCCGGCGACGCCCTGCCCCTCCTGACGGAGTTGACCGACCAGTCTCTGCTCACCGCCACCGACACGCCGGTCGGCGCGCGGTTCCGCATGCTGGAGACCGTACGGGAGTTCAGCGCGGCCCGCCTCGCGGAAGAAGGCGAAGCAGAGCGGGCGCTCGGCGAATTCCTGGCCTGGGCGAGGGAGTTCGGAGTCGTCCACCATGACTGGGTCTTCGGCTCGGATCCGCGGGCGGTGGGAGCGCGGGTCAAGGCGGAGCAGGACAACCTCGTGTCGGCACTGCGGCACGCCATGGCCCGTACGGACGGCCCGACCACGGCGGCCCTCACGGCCGTCCTCGCCGCGCTGTGGTCCACCGACGCGGACTACCCCCGCCTGGCCGCACTCGCCGCCGACACCGGACAGCCGCTGTCGCATTACCGCCCGGAACCCGATGACGTCGAAGTCGCCCGCGCGGCAGCGGTGTTGTGCGGAGCGAGCCTGTTCATGAACTACGGCCCGCAGGTCGGCCTCCCACGACAGCTCATCACCCTCCGGCGCCTTCCGCCGGCCCCGCCGGACACGTTGCTGGGCGCCGCCGCGACCGTACTGGGCGCCGTCCCGGACATGCTGGCCTCCGGCCACGACGTGCTGCACGAGCTCTGTGGCAGCGACCAACCGCTGGTCGCCGGAGTCGCCGAGTGCGTCGCCACCTATATCTGGGAATACGAGCACGACATGGACCGCGCGCTCGACTCGGCCCGCCGGACGACCGCCGCCCTGGCGGCGGTGGCCGGCCCGGCCCTCCAGGTCATGGTGCGGTCCAGGGCGAGTGAGCTGTGCCTGAAGGCCGGCCGTGGCGACGAGGCCCACGAGCACCTTTCGGCGGCGCTCGACGCGCTGCCCCGGCTGGGCGACGAGCACGATTACATCGGCATCCGCACAGGCCTCGCCCTGGCCTGTCTGCAACGGGAAGACCCCGACGAAGCCGAGAAGTGGCTGCGGCAGGCGGACGGCGCCGGGACCACACCGTACGACGACTTCTACAGCCCCGATCTCGGCGCCCGCGCCGAGATCGCACTCGCCCGCGGACAGACGGAGACCGGGCTTCGCCTGTGGCGCGACGCCGTGCAGCGGATGTCCTCGACCGGCGCGGCACGCGGCGATGGTGGGCTGTACGTGCCGGGAGACTCGTGGCGCGACCCGTGGGCGCTGCAGATCCAGTCGGCGGCGATCACGGCACACGCGCACGCAGGCCGGATCGACCTCGTCATGGAGCCGCTCGATCGGCTACGTCGTCTGCTGCGAATCATGGCGCAGGGATCGGCACAACTGCCCCTGGAACTAAAGGTGTACGGGACCATGCTGCACGCTCTCGGCATGGCGGGGGTTGCCTCGGGAGACGCCCGAGCCGTCCGGATGATCGCGCTCGCCGAACGGATGCGGGTGCTGCGCGAGTTCCAGCCCACCATGTCGGCGGTCCGAGCCCGGCAGGCCGCCGAGGACACCGACAGGGCGGCGTACGCCGACGCGGTGTCGGAGTACGCCACGCTGGAGCGGCATGAACTGTGCGCGGCCACAGGCGAGTTCACCTTGGATCGCGCCTGAACAAGGCCGTCGACCAGAAGTAGCCGAGTACCGCGAGTCCGAGGCACCAACCGGTCGCGAGCCAGCCGTTGTTGCCGATCTCGCTGCCGAGCAGCAGTCCGCGCAGGGTCTCGATGGCGGGGGTGAACGGCTGGTACTCGGCGATCGGCTGGAACCAGCCCGGCATCGCGTCGACCGGAACGAACGCGCTGGAGATCAACGGCAGAATGACCAGCGACATCGCGTTGTTGCCGGCGGCCTCCGCGTTGGGACCCGCCATCCCGATGCCGACCGCGATCCACGTGAACGCCGTCGCCACCAGGACGAGCAGCCCAAAGGCGGCCAGCCATTCCAGGGCGGAGGCGTCCGTGGAGCGGAAGCCGATGGCGAGGGCGATGGCGCCGACGAGCACCACGCTCATGACCGACTGCAGCACGCTGCCGACGACGTGCCCGATGAGCACCGAGGGGCGGTGGATCGCCATGGTGCGGAAGCGGGCGATGATCCCCTCGGCCATGTCTATCGCCACGCCGACCGCCGTACCGGCCGGAGTGGCGCCGATGGTCATGAGCAGGATGCCGGGGACGAGATAAGCGATGTAGTCGGAGCGCTCGGCACCGCTCCCGCCGATGCCCGCACTCATCACGTCGCCGAAGACGTACACGAAGAGGAGCAGCAGGACGATGGGCGTCAGCAGGATGTTGAGGGTGAGGGAGGGGTAGCGGCGGGCGTGGAGGAGGTTGCGGCGGAGCATGGTGTGGGAGTCGCGCAGGGCGAGGGTGAGGGAGCTCATCGCAGGGCCTCCGTGGGCTGTTGGGTGTGGGTGTCGCTGGTGGGGGTGTCGGCGGTGAGGGCGAAGAAGACGTCGTCGAGGTCGGGGGTGTGGAGGGTGAGTTCGTCGGCGTGGATGTGGGCGGTGTCGAGGCGGTCGAGGAGGGTGCGCAGGGCGTGCTGGCTGCCGTCGCTGGGGAGGTGCAGGGTGAGGGTGTCGTCGTGGTGGGTGGCGTCGTGGAGGGTGTCGGCGGCGGTGCGGTAGGCGGTGGGGTCGGTGAAGCGCAGGCGGACGTGGCCGCCGGGGATGAGGCGTTTGAGTTCGTCGGGGGTGCCGTGGGCGGCGATGGTGCCGTTGTTCAGTACGGCGATGTGGTCGGCGAGTTCGTCGGCTTCCTCGAGGTATTGGGTGGTGAGGAAGACGGTGACGCCGTCGGCGACGAGGGTGCGGATGATCTGCCACATGGTGTGGCGGGAGCGGGGGTCCAGGCCGGTGGTGGGTTCGTCGAGGAAGATGATGCGGGGGTCGCCGACGAGGGTCATGGCGATGTCGAGCCGGCGTTTCATGCCGCCTGAGTAGGTGGCGGCGGGTTTGGTGGCGGCGTCGGTGAGGTCGAAGCGGGCCAGGAGTTCGGCGGTGGTGCGGCGGCCTTCCTGTCTGGGCAGGTGGTGCAGGTCGGCCATGAGGAGCATGTTCTCCTCGCCGGTGATCAGGTTGTCGACGGCGGAGAACTGGCCGGTGACGCCGATGGTGGCGCGGACGGCCTGGGGGTGGGTGGCCAGGTCGTGGCCGGCGACGTGCAGGTCGCCGGAGTCGGCGCGGATGAGGGTGGACAGGATTTTCACGGCGGTGGTCTTGCCGGCGCCGTTCGGGCCGAGCAGGGAGAAGACGGTGCCTTCGGGGACGGCCAGGTCGATGCCGTCCAGGACGACTTTGTCCCCGTAGGACTTGCGCAGCCCGTGCGCCGCGATGGCCAGGGGGCGTACGGGAGTTGTGGTCGTGGTGGTCATGGCAGAGAGGCTGCGGCATCGCGCATTCAGCGCGGTTTCACGACGGTTTCAGCGACCGGCAGCACGGCGCCTCAGTGACCTTTTCAGGGACCGTTTCAGTGATCGGCACCACGGTGGTCGCAGCGACCGGCACGCGAACGGGCCGCTTCCGACGGGTGGGGGCGGCTCACCTGGTGGGAGGGGCGCGCCAGGGAGCCCGCGGCCCCACCCGTCGGGCGGTTCCCGGTGGTGGGCGGGTGGCCGGCCTCCCGCGTCGGCTCCCCTGCCGGTTGATGCGTACACCGGGATCCTGGGGTGGTGCATGGGGCGCAAAGCCACAGCAACTGCTCGGCAGGGACAGAAAGACCGGTCTGTCTCGTGAGCCGTTGCTTAGACGATGGCAGCGGGCGGTGGCTCTGTCCAGGGCAATTCTGGACGGTGATGGACAGCGTCCCGCCGCCAAAGACGCGTCGACCCGCGCCTCGTGAACGGATATTGAGCACCGCGTACGAGCTCTTCTCGCGACGCGGCATCCGTGATGTCGGCATCGACGAGGTCATCGCGCGCTCGGGGGTCGCCAAGGCCACGCTCTACCGGCACTTTCCCTCGAAGGACGCGCTGGTGCTCGCGTTCCTCGCCCGCCGTGAGAGGCAGTGGACGCTGGGGCTCGTCGTGGCCGGCGCCCGCAGCCGGGGCGGCTCACCGGAAGAACGGCTGCTGGCGATCTTCGACGTCTTCGACGAGTGGTTCCGCGGCGACGACTTCGACACCTGCACGTTCATCAACGTCCTGCTGGAGATGGGCTGCGAGCACCCTCTCGGGCGGGCGAGCATCGACTACTTGAGCAACATCCGATCCCTCGTGCGCGGCATGGCCGAAGAGGCGGGGCTGCGCGAGGCGGACTCGTTCGCGCGGTCCTGGCACATCCTGATGAAGGGGTCCATCATCTCGGCGGCCGAGGGCGACGTCGACGCCGCCCTCCGGGCATGGAAGATGGCCTCCACGCTGATCGCGCAGCACCGTTGGCCGGTCGATGAGGGCGCGGACCTGAAGTAGGGGGGCGAGCGGTGGCCGTCGGGCGTGGGCGAGGATGGGGCCCCGGCAGTCGGCGAACGAGCGGATGGGACACGGCATGACGAGTGAGGGCCACAGGGATTGGCGCGGGAACCGGATAGCGAGCGCGCTGGCTGGCCAAAACCCCACCGTGCTGCGGCGGTTGACGGCCGGATTCGCCGCCATCGGTGACGTGCAGTTCCTGCCGGGCTACTCGGTCCTCCTCGTCGACGAGCCCCACGTGGAGCGGCTGTCCGACCTGCCCAAGGCGAAGCGGCGTGCGTTCCTGTCCGACATGGACGCGCTCGGGGAGGCCGTGGAGCTGGCCTGCCGGCGCCTCGACGCGGAGTTCCGCCGGGTGAACCTGGAGATCCTCGGCAACACCGACGGGTTCCTCCACGCCCATGTCTGGCCGCGGTACGCATGGGAGCCGGCCGACCTGGTGCGGCTGCCGGTCTGGCTCTACCCGCGCGAGAACTGGACGGACGAGCGGTACGCACTGGCGGCCCGGCACGACGAGCTCCGAGCCTCGATCGCGCAGGAGTTGGACGGACTGGTGGCGGGCGGGCAGGTGTCGGACGGGACCAGCCGGTAGGGCGGCGCGCTCGGGCTCCACGGACGCTCCCCTGGGCTTCCTCAACCCGCACATGCGCCACGCGGTAGAGAACACCGAGTGGACAGACGGCATTGCGTTGTTCTTCGCCGGTCTGGAGCGTGCCTTCGGGGTCTCCTTGCCCCAGGACGGGATCACGTCCGGGAACGTGTGCTGCGCGCGCCCCGCCCGCCGGGCGGCGTGAGGCGCGTAGGCCGACGGCATGTAACCCGATGCCCCGTTCCCGACGTCGCACCGCGGCACCCCGCAGGTGCGCGTGTCGGTGCGAAAGCTAACGTTGCGCTCCGGGAAACACGTCAGCCACCGCACCGATCAACGGGGAACTCCTTGCTCAAGCACGGCACGCAGCACACACAGCGCACGCAGTACACACAGCACACGTCTCATGCGCAGCGCACGCACCGCGCCACCCGCGCCGCCCTCCTCATGACCGCAGGGACGGCCGCGCTCGCTCTCACCGTCACCGCCTGCTCCTCGAAGTCCGGGGACGGGGACGACGCGAAGAACGCTGCGGACCGCGCGCCCAAGGGTCTGGTCACCCAGGCCGAGGCGAAGAAGATCGTCGACCACTACGTGAAGGTCAACAACCGGGCCAACGCCAAGCGCGACAGCGGCGTTCTGTCCGCCGTCGAGGGCGGTGGACTCTTCGAGACGAGCGCGAACGGTTATAAACAGGACAAGCTGCTCTCGGCGAAGGACCGGGCCGAGGGGCGCAAGCCCTTCGACTACGTGAATCGCGAATACCTCATCCCGTCCGCGAAGAGCCACGCCACCTGGTTCGCGCTGCGCACCGACACCAAGGACCACAGCGGCACCTCGGCCAAGACCAGCCGCGCCACCGTCATCTTCGACAAGCAGGACGGCGACTGGAAGGCCGTGTGGAGCGGCTGGACCACCAAGAAGGACCCCAAGACTCCCGAACTCGCCAAGGACGCCGACGGGTTCGTGCTCCCGGTCACCGACACCGCCAAGAAGCGAGGTGTCCTCGCCCCCGACCAGATGGACGACGCACTGGTCGCGCTCTACAAGGGCGACGAGAAGCTCGGTTCGAAGGTCGGCGCCAGCGAGACCTCGAAGTGGATGACGCAATTTCCGGTGGAGCAGAACAAGATGCTCACGCCCGGCGGCAAGTCCGAGTTCAAGGCGGGCGAGACCGACCACAAGAAGGTCTACGCCCTCCAGACGAAGCAAGGCGGCACGCTGACCTTCTTCGACGCGGTCGTACAGGAGTACATGCACGCCACCGACCCGGCCGCGCGCATCACCCCGTCCCCGCAGATCGCCTTCCTCGTCGGCAGCAAGAAGGACGAGCTGCTGTTCGACGTGGACTACCTGCACCAAGGAGAGGCGTACATCCCGGCCAAGGGCAAGGTCTCCATGGTCACGGACAGCTGGGACATGACCAAGGCGGAGGGCCCGCAGCGCGGCCTTCTCTGACCTGCGCCGACTTCTCGCGCGGGCCCGTCCTGCTCGTACGGACCCGCGCGGGCCTCTTGTGCGGGCCCTGTCCGTCTCGCACGGACTCGCGCCGGCCTCTCGTGCGAGCTCCGTCCGGCCCGTCCGGACCTACGATGAGGCCCACGTCCTGGCCCTGACCGGCCCCGGCGGTGGCCGCCTTCGCTGAACGCCTGTCGGGGCGGTCGGCATCCGCCGCGGGTACGGGCGCGGCCGCCGTGACGCTCACCGGAGTCGCGCTCCCCGCCGCGACTGTCGCGGCCGGGTGTGGCCGGTACGCGACCCGGCCCGCCCCGGCCCGTACCGCGGGCGCGTACTAGTACTCAGTACGGGGGTTCTCAGGAGTCTCCACCCCCGTCAGCCCCGACCGTCGGGGCGCCCTCCACCGGAACGGGGGCCCCGAGCGCGTCCCACCTCCGCGAGGTCCTCGCCGTCCGCCAGCCGTGCCCGTACCGTCACCCTGGCGTCCCTCGGCGCGCGGGCCGCGAGGAAGCGGCCGCGCTTGCGCTCGTCGACGTCACCGGTCACGGTGATCCGGGTGACCTCACGGCTCCCGGCGGCGAGCAGGAACCGGTGTCCCGACCCGGACGTCCAGCGGGTACTGGCCACGACATGCTGGCCGAACCGGCTGCAGGCGGCCGTCGGCCCCGCGCGGCCCACGATCTTCGCCTGTGACGTCGGGGATCCGGTGGACGTACGGAACTGGATCAGCACGCTGCCGGCGCCGCGCCAGGTCGAGGCGCGCACGCAGGACCACACGGCCCGGCCGTCGTCCTCGGGCAGCTCCTGCTCGGCGAAGTCCCACCGGTTGACCGCCCGTACGCCGCTCCCGTGCAACTCCGCGAGCCGGCACGCGCCCCGCGCCCAACTCACCAGCGCCGCACCGCTGGTGGCCTCGCGGGGTTGACGGGCCGGGGCGCCGCGACCGGGCAGCGGTGTGTAGCTGAGGTGCGCGGGGGTGAGCCCACCCAGGTCGGTGACGAGGAAGGCGTGCTTCTCCACGATCCGCCGGGAGGAACGCAGTTGGAGTACGGGCAGGTCGGTGCAGGGACCCGTGGCCGACGGGATGGCGACCGCCGTCGTGAGGCCCCCGCCGGAGATGTGGAGCGGGGGGCCGGGCGAGTTGGGCCGGAGCAGGTCGCGTGTGCCGGCCTCGGCGATCCACGGGGCGGTGAGATAACGGACCTTGCCGTCCTTGCGGCTGACGGCGACCGCCGCGGCCGTCGTCACGTCGGAGTCGTCGGCGCGGGCGAAGTCCAGGGACGCGGGCGCCGAAGCATCGTCCGGCTCCCCGTAACGCACCACGCGGCGACCGTCGTAGAACACCACGACAGCCTCCCCACCCACCTCGCCGGCGTACAGCAACTGCGTTCCCCTGGGCGGCGGTTCGGTGGTCGTGGCCGCCGCTGCGCCGACACGAGTGCCGCGCGGCGGGTCGGTCCAGGCGGAGAGGGCGCGCGTGAGCAGGGGGCGGTCGTCCACGCGGGAGCCGCGGGCCGGCCATGCGCTGAAGTCCACCCGCGAGGTGTCGGCCCAAGCGGCGGGCGAGGTGCGGAGCAGGGCGTCGGCGCTGATCGCGGGGCGCCCGCCGGAGGGGCGGGACGGCTCGTCCCGGGGCGCGGAGCCGAGCGATACGAGCGCCACACAGCTGATGGCGGCGATGCCCGCGGCGCACCCGACGAGACGGAACCGGCGTCTGCGGCGCAGCAGATCGGTGGGCCGGGTCTGGACGGAACAGGCGTCGAACTCCTGTGACTTCAGCAGCGTTCCGGCCGCGTCGCCCACCGTCTCCTCGACCCGGGTCGCGGCATCCAGCGCCTTCGCCGCGTCGGCCACGCCCGCGGCGGCGAGCAGGTCGGCTACCTCCGCGCGGGGCAGTCCGTCGAGGCGGCACAGCACGAAGGCGGCGCGGGCCGGCGCGGACACCTCCGACAGGAGCCGCGCCAGCGCGATCTCCTCGGTGCCGCCGGCGCGGGGGAAGAGGCGCAGCCCCCAGACGACGGGCAGCGCGGGCCGCAGGGTGCGGGGCGGCGGCACACGGGCCGGCCATCCGCGCGGGCGCCGCTCGTGCGCCAGCGCCGCGCACAGCACCCGCCCCGTCACCCACGCCGCGTCGGCCCCGGACGACCAGGAGGCACCGGGTCCGCGTGCGCCGCGCCGGCTCTCCTCCCGCGCCCCGCCCGCCCTCGGCATCGGGACCCTCGGCGGCGCGTACCGCGCGCGGAAGCCGGGCAGCGCGCGCTGCACCAAGGCGTGCGCGACCAGGACGCGGCGGTGACGGCTGAGAGCGGTGGGCAGGGTGAGATACGCGAGACGTACGAGCCGGGTGTACCGGTCGAGGATGACGGCCTCGGCCTGGTCGAGGGCCACGGGCTCGGTCCTCTTCGCCCGGCGCCGCTGCGATGTGCTCATCGGTCAAGAGGCCTTCCGAAGGCTGACGACGTTCCGTCCTGACCTCCGTCAAACGAGTGAATCCTGCGATGGTCACAGCAGGAGGCGGCGGGAGCAGGAGCCGGGGCACGGCACGGCGGGGCCGGTAGCGTGACGCCGTGATCGAATCGGCGCGGCGCCCCCTTCTACTGGCGGTGGGCAGTATTGGTTCCTGCCGAGTGCCCCAAACGAGCTGTCACGTTGAGTGACTCCTTCCACGTCGCGTCAACGGGTCAACTGTGCTGAAGCCCAGGCCAGTAGGATCGGCGGCTGTTCGAAAGTGGTGGGGGCAAGGTATGGGCTTTGATGGGGCTGGCTTCTCTTTGACCAGCGATGATGACGAGAGTGACTTCTGGGGAGATGCCGAAGAGGCCGCCGGGCTCTTCGTGCCGCTGGGGGACGGGTCACGGAGAGTTGCGTTGCTCGGGTGTTCGCCTCAAGGCGGTCTGCGGATGTGTATTGATCGCATAGGCAGCAAGCGAGCGCTGGCCGGCAATGCCAATCTCGCGTTCTTGGATTCATCGGGCGCCAGGATGGGGCAGTACTTCGTCAATGACGTGACGCCAGAGGCCGTGCGGCCCTCGACGAGAGGGGCGGACCTAGTCGATCTGTCCGTTCGTCTATGGTGCGACAACGCGCTTTCACAGTCCGAATGGCCGTGGGAGCTCATCCGCGCCGGACGGATGAACCGGGCCGGGTTGTGGCATTCCCTCGGCCCGGCTGGCCGTCGTGGTTGGCTGTCCGTGGCTCTGACGCGTCACAGCTTCCGATCCTTGCCGGATCGACCCTCCGGCGCCACGTTTCACCTGGACGGTGAGCACATCGTGGACGCGGACAGCTTCTACTGCGCTCTTGGCGAGGCCGTGAATGGGCCAGGCGGCTATTTCGGGTGGAACCTTGACGCTTTGGATGACTGCCTGCGCGGCCGCTGGGGTGCCGAGTCACCATTCACGCTGGAATGGCATTCCTCCAGCGTCGCTAAGTCGTCCCTTACTCAGCGCCACGGTCCGAGCAAGGAGAGTGGGTCGTTGTTCGAAGTCGCCCTGGAGATTTTCCGCGACCGCGGCGTTGACGTCATCTTTCGCTGAGTAGGGCACCGGGACAGCTATTCGGGGCTGGCCGGTGCCGAGTGTTTCTTCAGGCGGCTGGCTACGTAGCTGGCTCGGTCGCCGCCGTTGATGTGATGCCATTGGTATGCGGTCTGGTCGGCGAGGCCGAGCAAATCAGCGACGAGTTTCCAGTGGATGTTGTCGACCATGGCGAGGATCGCGCCATTGCGTGCGAGTCGGGCTGCGGGAATACCATGTGCGGCCAGGCGTCGGGCGAGTGTGCTCGCCGAGATCGGCTGGCCCGGCCGGCGGCCTGGGAACAAGTAGGGGTTGGGCAGGTGAGTGGCGGCGATCGGGCGGCGTTCGTCAATGAGCCTTCGGACCAGGGCGGACAGTCGCGGACGGAGCCAGAGGGGATCGCGGCCGACCTTTAGCCCGCAGACCGCGGGATCCGAGGGGTGATCGAGTACGTCGTCTGCCTTGAGAGCCACCAAGCGGGTGCAGTGCTGGCCGTACTGAAGGATCAGGCAGCCTGACACCCTGACCGGCAGCGTGATGCTCTCGTCGGTCTCGAGCCGGTGCGCGAGCACCACACGGTCCCGGTCGCTCATGATCGACCGGTCCTCGCAGTTGGCCAGAGCAGATACGGCCAGGTGCTTGGGAGCGAGCTGGTGGGCTGCGGCCCACGTCAGGAAGCGCCGGACTTCGCCTTGCCGGACGCGGTGTGCGGCCACCCAGCGGTCCACCAGTGGCTGCAGGCAGGTTCCGAGCGAGCTTCGATGGCCGCGAAGGTGGAGGCAGAGCTGACGCGCCACTCGTAGGTGGTTCGTCAAGTATGTCCGGGTGCCAGTCGTCAGGCTGCCTCGTTGATGGATCTGTCGGTGGGCCATAGGCAGCAATTGCCAGCGGGCATAGCGGACGAGCGCCAGGCGGTCGTCGCTGTCGGACACGTTCGTGAGTCGGCGGATGTCCAGCTGAAACTGGGCGAGTTGCTCGTCGCGCGCTGGCAGGATCTCGGTGAGTACGAGCAAATTTCGCAGATGCGTCACCGAGTTGGTTTGTGGGAGCGCGTCGAGAGCCTCGTGGCTGCAGTCGAGCTCCCCGGTGACCATCTTTCGGATTAGTTTCCCTCCTGCTTTCTGCCGCAGGTAGTCGAGCGCCGTGTGCGGGTTGTCATATCGAGCCAGCTCTTCCGCAAGAGGAATCAGCCGGGTGTCCAGTCGGTTTCCGGGAGCGGTGAAAGTCTCCTCAATTCTGATCTGGACCATGCATGCTGGGCAGCGTCCGCGGTGTTCAAGTCTGCCGAGGGAGCTGCAGGAGACGCACCGGTACCGGAGACGGACACCTGCGCATTCAGGACAGAGTGGGTCGCCATTGTCGGTGCGCTGGAAGACGACGGAATCCTGGTGGCATGTGGCGCAGGCAGCATGCGTGCTGAAGACAGCATTGGCGCAGGAGACGCAGATGGGCCCCTCCGGCCAGTGGCGATCGGCGCGGGACACGATCCCGCATCGGCTGCAGGGGACTCGCATGGCCAAATAGCACAAATGGCAGCGAGGAAGGCCGTCGACAGTGCGAACCGGTGCCGATGGACGACGCTCGCAAGTCGTGCAGAGCGGCGAAGGCCGAAGCCGGTTCCAGCACGCTCGACAGTACTGCCCTTGGGGCGTGCGGGCGTTGATACGACGGGCTTCGCCGCACCCATCGCACGGGTGGCGGTCGGTGCGTTCGCGGCAGGTGCTGCACTGTGGCCCGTCACTGGTCCGGCCGGCGACGCGGCGAACCTGCCCGCAGTCCCGGCACGCCTCCCTGCGTCCCTTCGCACGAGCCCAGCAGGAACCACAAAGTCGATCAGCCTGAGAGGTAACGTGCCGCATCCGGCTGCAGCCGGAGCACAGTTCGAGTGGTTGGCGCTGTTTCCAGCACCGATCACAGACCGGACCGGAATCGGTAATCTTTCGCGAGCGTTTAACTTCGCCACAGTCGATGCAGCTCCGCCGTCGACTGTCCCGCCAACACCGTTCGCATAAGGGGCGTCCTGCCTTGCGCGACACAATTCTGTTTTGCTGTCCGCAGGATTCACACGTTGTCGAGTCAGTAGGCACAACTCAGCTTTCGGCATCGAAGAAATCTGGCGACAGCATCGGAGTGTCCGGAAGAACCGGCCGCAGCCGAGTTACCTGCCCAGGATCCGGCGCCACAGGTTCTTCCGGCGTGATCGGGACCACGAGTTCCTCGAATGTGCACTCCAGGATCTGACACAGAGCCACGAGTAGACCGATGGCCACCTTGGGTGGTTGATCCGCTTTCACCAGGCGAAAGATGTAGCTGCGATCGAATTCGAAGCCGCGCTCACGAAGGGCTGGGACCAGCTTGGTAGTGGTGTACCAGTTCTTGCGGACGGCCATCAGCTCACGCAGGCGCCACTCGTACTGGGGCTGCAGCTCTTCCACGGCCTTGCGGCGTGCAGCATCGTTGGGGTCAGCCATCATGCCCTCCTGCGATTGCTGTGTGGCTCTGCGGGAGCCTCCTCGAACTCATCCTCCATCTGGGCCTCCGCATCGGCACGGGCGAATGCCTGGTGCAGCATCTTTTCCTCTTGAGCATCGAGGAATTCCCGCACTTTGAGGTTCTTGTAGTCGCTGCTGAGTGCCGTGTAGATGGCCGTCGTCGCTGCGTGGGAATGCCCAACCTGCTCGGTGACGAACTGCGTGTCATATCCGCTCTCGATGAGCCGGGTGACGTAGGTATGCCGCAGACAGTGCGGGTCCAGCTCCGCAGACAGGCTGGCCCGGTCACGCCAGGTCGCAAAGCGCGCATTCACAGAACGTTCGGAGATCGTCTCGTGGCGCTCGGTGGGGAACATGACGCCGTCGTCCGGCCGGTCAAGATAGAACTGCGGACGCACGTGGTCGAGGTAGAAGCGAACAGTGGCGACGGCCCATGGCCACACGGACACCACGGTCCGTCGCCGGGGCGGCTGCCCCGCACTCGCCTTGCCCCACCGCACCGATAGCCCGGCCAGGTCTCCGAACTCCGGCAGTTTCGCTTGGCGTCGCCAGTCATGCGTCTCCAGTCGGGCGGTTTCTCGACGCCGCAGTCCCCACGCGTAGGCGCTGGTGAACATCGCCACATCCCGGGCCGCGGCCAGCGCGCCTTTGTGTCCCTCAGCCTGCATCCGCTTGATCTCCGGATCCATTTGGGAAAAGAACCGCTTGATCTCCTGCCGCGTCAGCGGACGATTCCGGTTGGGCCGCCCCACGTAATCCTGCGAGTGCCGCACCGCATTGAGGTCACGTACCACCTGTGCCGGGAAGGTGCCGAAGAGGTTCAGGCACACTTCCTGCCACTGGTAAGCCGGGTTGGTGAGGTACTCCAAGTACAGCCGCAGAATGCGCGCTTTCGACCCCAGAGTGCCGCTCGTGTTGCCCGGCGCACACAGCGACATCCAACGGTCGAACAACGCGGCATTCCAGGCAGGCTCCCACGGATAGGCGTCCGCAACGGCCTGCACCTGCCGGATCACGCTTTCCCGGCCGTTGACCGTCGTGTCCTGCAGGTTCCTGGCCTTCTGGTGCTCGCGAAAGCCCAGAAGAGTGCTCTCGAACACAGCCTCCGCAGGCCGCAATATGGGCACGCCGGGAACGACGTACAGCGTCGCAACACCGGGTGCCGGCGCAGGACCACGCTGGACTGCACTGCGGCTGGCTCGACTCACCGATCACACTCCGTGCTCATTCATCGCGTCACCAGGTTGCCCTCACGTTGTCCGAGAGGCACCGTTGATGCATCACAGTCATCAGAACGAGGGATCAGGCAGCAGGACACGCAACTTGGCTTGCCGAGCCGTGGTAGAACTCGTCTCGAGATGCCACGCAGAACCTGCACTTCTCGCGTTCGCAAGCGGCATCATTGGTGCAGTGGAGTCAACACTGCCTCTTCTCTTCCTCGACATCGACGGACCCCTCATCCCGTTCGGAGCCTCGCCGCGGGACCTGCCCGGGGGCTACCCGACGTACGCCTCCCAGTCACCCGAGGACGACGGCGCCAACCCGTTGCTGGCCAGGGTCGATCCGTCCCTGGGTCCCCGACTGCTGGCGCTGCCCTGCACATTGGTGTGGGCGACGACCTGGATGTCGGACGCCAACGCATACGTCGCACCACGACTCGGCCTGCCCCCTCTGCCCTTGGTGGACTGGCCCGAGCCGTCACCTGACGACGGCCGGGACGGACTGCACTGGAAGACCCGCACACTCGTAGACCGCGCGGCCGGCCGCGCCTTCGCCTGGG
Source organism: Streptomyces sp. NPDC005863 (assembly GCF_042871345.1). Lineage (NCBI taxonomy): Bacteria > Bacillati > Actinomycetota > Actinomycetes > Kitasatosporales > Streptomycetaceae > Streptomyces > Streptomyces sp. NPDC005863. Next base: position 524,712 of record NZ_JBIAII010000004.1, read on the forward strand.
TCGACGACGAGATGTCCGAGGCCGACCGGGCCTGGGTAGCGGCGCACCATCAGGGGCGGGCCCTGCTGCACCGGGTCGACCCGCGCCACGGCCTCCGCGACGCGGACTTCCGCACCCTGGACGCCTGGCTCCGCGCGGCGTAACTCCGTCCCGGTCGGCCGCTGTTGCCGTTCGGTGACACGGAAGACAGAGCTGTGACGCGGGCGAGGGCAACGAGTTCGCGGGGCCGCGGGTCGTATGGGGCGTGGGAAGGAAGAGCGGGACCGTCCGCCCTTCGACAAGCAGTCTGAACCGAACGAGCTGGGGGAAACAGTGGAGATGAACATGCGTATGAGCAAGGGACTGCTCGCGATGGGCGCCGCCTTGGCGGCCGCAGGTGTCGCCGTCGGCACGGTGCCCGCCGCCGCGGCCGGCACGCCCCGGTTCCTGGCCGCCTCCGAACTGCCGCCGCACGCGTCGTCGGAGTGGACCGCCGGCCCGGTGACCTCCGGACAGCCCGACCCGCTCCCGATGTGTGTCGGCGAGGCGCTGCCGTCGATCTCCGTGCACCGCGCCTACCGCACCGACCTCGACACCAACGCCCTTCAGGTGACCGTCGTCGAGCGCAACGTGCAGCGCGCCAAGGACTTCGCGGCCCTGCTGCGCAAGGACCTGGACGGCTGTGCGAAGAAGGTGATGGCCGAGAACCCCGACATCACCGCCCAGCAGAAGTACTACGGCAAGGTCGACGTCGAGGAGGGCGCCCACGTCTACGGCGTCCACACCACCGCGACGTGGGGCGCCTCCGACATCAACATGTTCTCGGTCGGCCGTGACGGCAACACCGTGACCCTCGTGCACTGGGGACAGATGGGCGGCTTCCCCGACGCCCAGGTCGCCGACTTCAAGAAGACCACCGCCACGGCCGTCAACAAGCTCTACTAGGAATTCTGCCGGGTGCGACGGCGCCGGGACCGATCTCGGCATCCCTCTGACGGGGTGGGAGAATCGGGCCCGGCAAGACCGCGCCCGAGCTTCCACGCCGGTGCGCCGGTCTCGTTGCACGAGGATTCGGCCGGGGTGGGCCCGGGCGCCGGGATCGCTTCCGGCCCCCGGTGGTGGGGAGGAACCGATGGTGCTGGAGTGGTGGGACATCGCCAAGGGGGCGCGTGCCGTTCCCGAACCCATGGCCACACCGTTCGTCTGGACGACGGCCTGCTCGGGCTCCTTGGTGCTGGTCATCACCTTCGACCTGCTCGGCGCGCTCGACCGCACCCGGCTCGCCCTCGCCGCGCTGTCCGTGCTGGCTGCCCTGGTCGGCACCCTCGGCCGGTTCGTCGCGGCGCCCGGCACCGCGGTGCTGTGCTGGGCGCTCCTGAACGTCTTCGCCGCCCACCCCACCGGCGAGCTCTCCTGGGCCGGGCACCGGGACCCCGGCTGGGTGGCGTGCCTGCTGGCCGCCGCGCTCATCGGCACGGCGACGGCCCGGGTCTGGTACGCCCGGGCCGCGTACCGCCGCCTCACCCCGTTCGACGGGACGGCCTGATACTCCCGGGGCCCACGCATCCGGCCTGACTTCCGTCGGAAGCGGGGCCCTCACCCTGCTCCGCCCCCGCGACTCTCGTGCGCCGCACGACCCCTTCGTAGACCCTTCATAGGGTGTCTCCGCACGGCACCTTTGCATGACCATGCGAGATGATGCATACTCTTCCTATGTCTAAGGTCCTCACCTCCCTTCCCGCCGGCGAACGTGTCGGCATCGCCTTCTCGGGCGGTCTCGACACCTCCGTCGCGGTCGCGTGGATGCGCGACAAGGGTGCCGTCCCCTGCACCTACACCGCCGACATCGGTCAGTACGACGAGCCCGACATCGCCTCGGTGCCCGGCCGCGCCAAGACCTACGGCGCCGAGATCGCGCGCCTGGTCGACTGCCGCGAGGCGCTCGTCGAGGAGGGCCTGGCCGCGCTCACCTGCGGTGCGTTCCACATCCGCTCCGGCGGCCGCGCGTACTTCAACACCACCCCGCTCGGCCGCGCCGTCACCGGCACGCTCCTGGTCCGGGCGATGCTCGAGGACAACGTCCAGATCTGGGGCGACGGGTCCACCTTCAAGGGCAACGACATCGAGCGGTTCTACCGGTACGGGCTGCTCGCCAACCCGCAGCTGCGGATCTACAAGCCCTGGCTGGACGCGGACTTCGTGACCGAGCTCGGCGGCCGCAAGGAAATGTCGGAGTGGCTGCTCGCCCACGAGCTGCCCTACCGGGACAGCACGGAGAAGGCGTACTCCACCGACGCCAACATCTGGGGCGCCACGCACGAGGCGAAGACGCTGGAGCACCTGGACACGGGTGTCGAGACGGTCGAGCCGATCATGGGCGTGCGGTTCTGGGACCCCGAGGTCGAGATCGCCGCCGAGGACGTCACGATCGGCTTCGACCAGGGCCGGCCGGTGACGATCAACGGCAAGGAGTTCGCCTCCGCCGTCGACCTGGTGATGGAGGCCAACGCCATCGGCGGCCGCCACGGCATGGGCATGTCGGACCAGATCGAGAACCGGATCATCGAGGCCAAGAGCCGCGGCATCTACGAGGCGCCGGGCATGGCCCTCCTGCACGCCGCGTACGAGCGCCTGGTGAACGCGATCCACAACGAGGACACCCTCGCCCAGTACCACAACGAGGGCCGGCGCCTGGGCCGCCTCATGTACGAGGGCCGCTGGCTGGACCCGCAGGCGCTGATGGTGCGCGAGTCGCTGCAGCGCTGGGTCGGCGCCGCCGTCACCGGCGAGGTCACCCTGCGGCTGCGGCGCGGCGAGGACTACTCGATCCTCGACACGACGGGCCCGGCGTTCAGCTACCACCCGGACAAGCTGTCCATGGAGCGCACCGAGGACTCGGCGTTCGGCCCGGTCGACCGGATCGGCCAGCTCACCATGCGCAACCTGGACATCGCCGACTCGCGCGCCAAGCTGGAGCAGTACGCGGGCCTCGGCCTGATCGGCACCGCCAACCCGTCGATCGGCGCCGCCCAGGCCGCCGCGACCGGGCTGATCGGCAGCATGCCGGAGATGCCCGAGGGCGGCGCCCAGGCCATCGCCTCCCGCGGCCAGGTCTCCGCGGAGGACGAGATGCTGGACCGCGCCGCCATGGAGTTCGGCACGGACTGATCCGCGTACGAGCCCGGGCTGACACGGTCCGGGCAGCGGCTGATCGCCACCCGCATTGCGGGGAGGGGCCGGTACGACGCCACGGATGTGGGCGTCGTACCGGCCCTTGCGCGTGTGGGCCAAGGCGCGGGGTGCGAGGTGCGAAGCGCGCGGTAGGGGGTAACGGGTGTGAGCGGACACCACCCGAACGAGCGCATTTGGTCCCGCGTACGGGGACTTGGCGCGGTGCCCGGCCGACCCCGCGGACCTGGCATCGAGCGCCGAGCGGCACGTCTCGCGCGGGTCGGTGGGCGCGACCGGCTGAGTTTTACGCGGGTGTAGAAGTTTGGCTAGGGTGCCGGGAACGCACCGCGACGACGCACCACCCGCATCTTCGGCACGACGCTTTGCACGGCATGGTCTCGCGGGCCCGGGTTCACTGTGGGAGGCATCTTGAAGGAGACGTCACGCCCGACCGGCCGTCACGCGATGCCGCTTCCCCCTCAGCGGCCCACCGCGACCCCGGCCACCGGCCAGGGCCAGAGCCAGGGCCCCGCCCCCGGAACGAGAACCGCCCGGCCCGGCGAACGGTCATGCGCACCCGGTACGAGGGGCAGCGCGGCAGACTTAAGGAGCGGCGCGGGAGGCACGAGGGGCGGCCCGTCGGACTCAAGGGGCAGCGCGGCAGAAGAGCGGCCGCCGAAGCGACGGGACGCGTTCTTCGACAACGCCAAGTACCTCGCGATCGTCCTCGTCGCGATGGGACACGCCTGGGAGCCGCTGCGCGGTGACAGCCGGGCCGCCGCTGCCCTCTACATCACCGTCTACACCTTCCACATGCCGGCGTTCATCGTCATCTCCGGCTACTTCTCCCGCAGCTTCGACGCGAGCCCGCACCGCATCAAACGCCTGATCACGGGCATCGCCGTGCCCTACGTGATCTTCGAGGTCGCGTACACGTTCTTCAAGCGGTGGGCGGGCGCCGACCCGGACTACCCCATCAGCCTGCTCGACCCCTGGTATCTGACCTGGTTCCTGGCCGCACTGTTCATCTGGCGGCTCACCACCCCGATCTGGCAGGCCGTGCGGTGGCCGCTGCCGATCGCCCTGGCCGTCGCCGTCCTGGCGTCCGTCTCGCCGGACATCGGCGACGACCTCGACCTGCAGCGCGTCCTGCAGTTCCTGCCCTTCTTCGTCCTCGGACTGGTCCTGAAGCCGGCACACTTCCAGCTGGTGCGCCGCAAGGAGGCACGCCTGCTGGCCCTGCCCGTCGTCGCGGCGGCGCTGGTCTTCGCCTACTGGGCCGCTCCCCGGATGAACGCGGCGTGGTTCTACCGCCGCGACAGCGCCCAGGAACTGGCCGCGCCCGGCTGGGCGGGCGGCGTGATGACGCTGGCCATGTTCGGCTGCTCGCTGGTGCTGGTCGCCTGCTTCTTCGCCTGGGTGCCGGGTCGCACGCTCTGGTTCACGGCCCTCGGCGCCGGAACGCTGTACGGCTACCTCCTGCACGGCTTCCTCGCCAAGGGATCCCGCTTCGGCGACTGGTACGACGCCGACTGGATCCACCGTCCGCTCGGCGAGGTCACCGTGACGCTCCTCGCCGGGACGGTGATCACGCTGCTGTGCACGCCGCCGGTCCAACGCATGTTCCGCTTCAGCATGGAGCCGAAGATGACCTGGGCCTTCCGGCAGGACACGGCCGACCTCGCCGAGGGCCGCACCACGGGCCGCGCCAAGAGCCACGCCAGGGCCCGCACCAAGAGCCACGCCAGGGCCCGCACCAAGAGCCGCGCCACGGGCCGTGAACAGGGCAGACGGGGCGGAAGAGCCGAGTGAGCCGCCCGGCCCGGCCGCCCGCCGTCCACTTCGAGCGCGTCATCGAGACGCCGCCCGCGGGCCGCCAGGCCCTCACCATGCTGGACCACGGCGACCGGCCGGTGGGCTGCCTCGAATACCAGATCTGCCACCCCTGCCGACGCGGATACATCGGCAACATCGCGGTCGCCGCCCACTGGCAAGGGCTCGGCCTCGGCCGACACGCACTGCACACGGCCCTCGCCCCGTGTCCCGGCTACACCTGGTCCACGTCACGGCAGTCCGCCGAGGGCAAGCGCTTCTTCACGGCCATGGCGGACGAGTTGGAGATCGCTTTCCCGCCCGATGGGGTGCGCTGCCCGCACATGGCGCCCTGACCCACGAACCAGTCGACACCGCATCGGGCCAAGGGCCCTCAGGTGCCGCGCAGCGTCGCGACGGCGATCTCCTCGAAGTCGCGCAGCAGCTTTTCCTGCCGTTCCGGGCGGACGACCAGACACGTCTCGACCCCGGGAGCGTCCGTGACGGGCACGTGCACGAGGTCGGGGCGCGAGTAGGAGCGGGCGACGCTCAGCGGTACGAGGGCGATGCCGCGGCCGGAGGCGATGAGCTCAAACTTCTCTTCGAGGGATGCCGTCCTCCGCGTCGGTGAGTCCAGCATGGGCCCGTCGGCCAGGTCGGCGGAGACGAGCTCGGCACGGTGGGCCAACGGATGCGTGGCCGGCATGCAGGCGACCCGGGGCTCGTGGCCGATGGGCACGACACGCAGACCCGTCTCGTCGAAAGGGCGCCGCAGATAACCGATCTGGGCCCGGCCGTCGCGGAGCGGCGCGTCCTGCTCCCACCAGCGCGCCGGGACGACGTCGGTCTCCACCTTCGGATGGAGCGCGGCGAACGCTCGGATCGCGTCCGCCACGTACAGGCCGGGGGAGAAGGCGACGGACAGCCGTTGCACGCCACGGTCGATGTCGTGCACGCGGCGTACGGCCGCCGCGGCGGCCGCGAGGATCCCCTGCGCCTCCTCGTGCAGCTGCTTGCCGGCCGCCGTGAGCTCCACGCTGCGGGTCGTGCGTACGAACAGCGCACACCCCAACTCCTGCTCGAACGAGCGGACTTGGCGGCTGAGGACCGGCTGCGTGATGAAGAGCTGCTCCGCAGCCCGGCCGAAGTGCCGGTGCTCGGCCACCGCGGCGAAGTAGCGGAGCTTGCGCAGATCGAGATCCATGCCCTCAGGGTATCAATCTCCTGAAAGGGTATTGGACGCCGCGGACGGCAGGCCCCGAGACTCGACACATGATCGTCATCACGACTCCCACCGGCCAGATCGGCGGCCGGCTCCTGGACATCCTGCTCAACGACACCCTCACCCGCGGGGAGGGCCTGCGCGTCATCGTGCGCGACCCGGCGAAACTCCCCGCGTCGGTCCGCGACCGCGTCGACGTGATCACCGGCTCGCACGGCGACGCGGAGGTCGTCGACCGGGCCTTCGCCGGCGCGGACGCGGTCTTCTGGCTCGTCCCGCCCGACACCCGGGCCCCGAGCCTGGAGGCCGTCTACTCGGGATTCACCCGCGCCGCCGCGGAGGCGTTCGTGCACCACAAGGTGGGACACGTCGTGGGCGTCTCCGCTCTCGGCCGCGGCACCCCCGTCGCGGGCCGCGCCGGACAGGTGACGGCCTCGCTGGACATGGACGACCTCATCGCGGGCACGGGCGCGGCCTGCCGCGCCCTCGCCAACCCGACGTTCATGGACAACCTGCTCCGCCAGCTGCCGTCGATCCGCGACCACGGCGTGTTCACGGACGTCGTCTCCGCCGACCGGAAGGCACCGACAGCGGCCTGCCGCGACATCGCCGCGAACGCCGCGGGCCTGCTGCTGGACCGCTCCTGGACGGGGGAGGGCGAGGTCCCGGTGCTCGGCCCCGAGGACCTGTCACCGAACGACCAGGCGCGCATCATGTCTGAGGTACTCGGCCGCCCGGTCCGCTACGAGCGGCAGTCGTATGACGACTGCCGTGCGGCGTTCGGCGCGTACGGCGCCGGCGACGCGTTCATCGAGGGTTACGTCGAGATGATGCGCGCCAAGGACGACGGCCTCGACGGCGGCGTTCGACGCACGGCGCAGACCGCGGGTTCGACGAGCTTCCGGACCTGGTGTGAGGAGGTGCTGAAGCCGGCGATCGGCGCGCGGACGGGTGAGGGCTGGGGTCAGAACCAGGGTTGAGGGCGGGGCCCGGCTGATCCGGGTCCGTCCTCGTAGCCGACGACACGTGGGCGTGGAATACCGTCGGAGCGGGGCGAGTTGGGGATCATGACGGGACGCCCACGATCGAAGGAGACCCGCGATGCCCCTCAGCGTCGAAGAGCGCGAGCAGTTCCTGGCCGAGCCGCACATCGGAGCGCTGGCCGTGACGGCGGGCGAGGGGCGGGCGCCGCTCACCCTGCCGATCTGGTACCAGTACGCCCCGGGCGGCGAGCTGTGGGTCATGACCGCCCGCGACTCCAAGAAGGGGAAGCTGATCGCCGAGGCGGGACGCTTCTCGCTCATGGTCGACCGCCTGGAGCCGACCGTCCGCTATGTGTCCGTCGAGGGCCCGGTGGTCCGGACCGAGGAGGCGACCATCGAGCAGTTGCGGGAGATGACGGCGCGCTACCTTCCGGCCGACAAGGTCGAGCCGTACGTGGAGGGCGCCTGGAAGGCGCACGGCGACGAGGTCGTCTTCACCCTGCGGCCCGAGCGCTGGTACTCGTCGGACCTCGGGGCCGTCTGACACCTCGACCCGGCCGACGGGCAGGGACGGAGACGGAGAAGGACGGAGACGGCGGGCTCTGAGGCGCGCCCCCACTGAGCGGCCGAAGTGGGGGCGCGCCTCGGTCGGTGTACGGCCCGGTGGCCATACAGTCGGCGACGGTCGTACGGTCGGCGGACGCGCGGTCACCGGGGCGCGCGGTCACCCGGGTGTACGGTCAACAGGCGTACGGTCAGCGGATGTTGACGTCGATGCACGCGTAGAACGCGTTGGACGTGTCGCCGATGTTCCACACCGCGAGGACCTTGTGCCTGCCGGTGGCGTTGCCGAGGTTGACCTGGTGCGTGACGGTCGCGGGCGGTTGCTGGTTGCCCCCGTCGATGGTGGCGACCTTCGTGCCGTCGACGAAGTACTCGTAGTTCGCGGTGCGATGACGGGCGGTGAACGTCCAGGTGAAGGTCTGCGTCCTGCTGACGTCACTCACCCGCCAGCCCTTGTTGTCGTTGTCGAGTTCCGCGAACCTGGCGTTGCCGCCGCTACAACTGCGCAGGCCCTTGGGCCCCTCGACGCTCTGCGGCTCGTACTTGATCTCGCCGCACGACACCGTGCCGGCCGCGCACTGCGCCTGTCGGCTCGCCGGTGCGTTCACGTAGCCGTGTGCGCTGGCCGAACCGGTCGGCAGCGTGAGAGCGAGGACCGGTGCCAGGCCGGCGCCGATCGCGGCGGCTATCTTCCGTTTCTTGTCCATGCGTACTCCTTCACTGCATTGCTTCATGGGGGTGTGCAGCGCGAAGTGCTCTTGTGGGGGGTAGGGGGCGGGTGGGGACGCGGGTGCGGGTGGGGGTGGAACGGGGAAGGTGTATCGGGGGTGGCCGCGCCGAATGGTGGGGCCACGTGGGCGCGACTGCTGATTAGTCCGGACCATAGACTTTGGCGAGCCGCGGTCAAGGTCGGTTTCGCGCCATGCGGAGAACCCTGCCGCCGGAGGCGGCGGCCGGCAGCATCGTGAGGCGCCGCAGCGCCTCAACGCGTCTTGTATGCACCGCCGTTGACATGCAGCACCTGACCGGTGATGTGACGCGCGCCGGGTGACGCGAGGAAGGCGATCGTCTCCGCGACGTCCGAGGGCGCACCGGCACGGCCCGTGGCGGTCGAGGCCACGAGCTGCTCGCGCCTCTCCGCCGGGAGCCGGTCCCGGAAGAACTCGGTGTCGGCGATGAAACCGGGCGCGACCACGTTGGCGGTGATGTCACGCGGCCCGAGGGTGTTCGCGAGGTCCAGATTCCAGGTGGAGAGGCCGGCCTTGGAGGCGCCGTAACTGCCGTACGACCCGGAGCCGCGGTTTGCGGCGATCGACCCGATGTGGATGACCGCCCCGCCGGGCGCGAGCCGGGGGTCCAGTGCCCTGGTGGTCAGCGCGGCGCTGACGAGATTCGCGTCCAGGTTGGCGCGGAAGGCATGTGCGTAGGCGATGAGGTCGGCTTCCCCGCCGAGCTCGAGGTCCGACTGTGACGCGGCGTCGAAGTCGGTGTTCCCGCCGGCGTTGTTGACGAGGACGTCGATCTGCTCCGGCAGCCGGGCGAGGAGGGCGGTGAGCGCCGCCGGCTCGGTGTGGTCGCACACCAGCCCGCGTATGTCCCCGTCGACCTCCGAGGCCTCCTTGGCCAGCCGGTCGAGCGGTTCGGGCCGACGGCCGGTGACGAACACGGTGTCGCCGCGCTCGGCGAAGTGCTGGGCGGTCGCGCGGCCGATGCCGGTGCCGCCACCGGTGATCAGGATGGTGCGTGCCATAAGCTGAACTCCGTACTTCATTGAGGCCTAAATTTAGAGCTAAACGTAGCATTGGCGGGGGCGCGAGGGGAGGCCTCGCGGAGGAGGGGGCGGTCGTGGGGCCGTGGTGCCACGGCTCATAAGGAACCCGATATGGGGGATGCATGAGAGATGCGCGGGGATGTCCCGACACGAGAGGTGAAGGTGCACGAGTGGTGAGGGTGAGGGTGTGGGGTTGATGGGATCCGGGCCGACGGAAGGGCGAGGTGAGGGAGTGGCCGGGCATGCCGGGGGAGGAGACGGTCCCGAGGAGGGGGCGAGCGGCGCAGGAGGTTCCGTGGCTCGTCGAAGGCTCGACGACGATGCCGCCGCACGGACTTCCGTACCCCGTGGAGGCCGGTACGACGCCGGCCCGCCTCCCGGCGACGCCACCTCGGCGTACACCGCGCGGGACATCGCCGCCGCCTGGGAGCGGGAGCGCCCCGGTACGCCCGCCACCTCGATCGGCATCGTCACGCCCATCTGGCAGCTGGCCAAACTCTTCGGTGACGACCGGCGCCGGGTGCTCGCCCGAGCGGGGGTGGACACCGCGACACTCGACCTGCTCAGCGTCCTGCGCCGCAGCGGGGCCCCCTACACCCTGACCACCCGCGAACTGGGCCACCTCTCCATGGTCACGGCAGGGGCGGTGTCCCAACGGGTGGCCCGTGCCGAACGCGAGGGCCTCGTCACCCGTCGCCCCGGCGAGGGCCGCCCGCGTACCGTCGACGTCACCCTGACCGACGCCGGCCACGCCCTGGTGGAGGCCACCGTCGACCAAGTGCTCGGCAGGGAGGCCGACTTGATCGGCGGCCTCACCTCGGGGCAACAGGCCCAGCTGACCGAGCTGTTGAGCATCCTGCTCACCGACGTCCAGCGGAGTCTTGGGGACGAGCGGATCACTCAGGTGGGCGAGGAGTGACGACGTCGGATCGCCGCGTGTGATTGCTGGCGGTTGCTAGCGGTTGCCCGCGGCGGACTGCGGTTGCCCACGACGGATGGCGACTGTCTGCGATGGGGAAACCCCGAGCCCGCCCTCACTGCCCGGATCTGCACGTGGTGATGTGCTGTGCAATGTGCACTGTCACCTGTACGCGGTGCGGAGCTGCATTGTTAACGGGGAATCGAACCCCTGCGTTGCTCTCCACGCGCCAGGAGTGAGCCGAAAACCGCGGCTCTCGGTGTGTGCACGCCTCCGGAACAGCTACCTGCTCCCCATCGCCTTCGGTTGGAACGCCCGAGTCCGCCGGACGGATCAGTCCAGCAGGTCGGCCTCCCAGTTCGCACGCTGAATGCGGACGTCGACCTCGCGGATGTCCCGCGCGAGCGCATCCGCCTGCCCGCGCAGTTCGGCCACGGGGAGAGCAGACAGCATCATCAGCTCGGACCGCAGCTGCCGGCCGTACCCGCGATCGCCGGTACCCGCCGCCGCGTCCGCGGCCGCGGTGACCACCGAGTGGCGCAGCCGCAGGACGTCCCGGCGCGCGAGCGCGTCGGTGAGCGTGCCGTCCTCGCCCAAGTCCACCGTCGCGTTGGTCCGGTTGATCCGCCGGATCAGTGACTCAAGGGTGTCCAGCGCCTCTCCGGCGTCGGACAGCAGCTGCGCGGCGTCCTCGGCGGGCGTCTCACCCTCCTGGTACCGCGCGCTGCTGACGACGCGCGAGCGCAACTGCTCCACGCGACGCGTCGCTTCCGCCCGCTCGGCCAGTGCCTCAGCAAGTTTCACCGTCTTCCCCCCGTTCACTGAGTTCGCAAGATCGCATGAGTATACGAACACGGGGATGAGGTGTGCGCACGGGTTTTTTCACCCAGGATCCGTCGAATGTTTTCTCCGGGATACGGAACGCCCCGGCTCTCGTGCTGCAACCGGCCGAGGAAGTCGGTCACGACCGCCGCGAGCGGCGCAAGACGGGCGAGAAGTGCCGCCGTTTCCGACGGGCCGGCGGGTGGAGGTCGACCTTCGGCGCACGCACGTATCAGCGCCTCCCGTTCCGCTCGCTCGTAGCCGTAGAGGCAGGTGATGAGCGAGTTGACGAGGTAGCTGAGGGTGTACGCGCGATCGTACGTTCTGTGCGCATCGAAGAAGTCACGTTCCGCGGGCGACAGATCGAACCGCGAGGAAAGCGCCAGCCCGAAGTCGGCGAAGTAGAGCCGCTGCCCATCGGTCAGGATGTTCTGGAAGTGGGCGTCGAAGTGGAGAAGCCCGCGGTCGTTCATGAAGGAGGTCCCGGCCACCAGTTCCTCCTCGATGAGGGCGCAGGCCCGGACGACCGCATCGGGGCCCATTCGCACCTGCTCGGCGAGCCAAGCGTGCAGGGTTTGCGGGATGTACTCGAGAAACAGCACAACACTCGATGAGGATTCCTTGAGGCTGGTTATACGGCGTCGTACGGAGCCGCCTCCGCCCCAATAGGCCACGGCCCGTTCGATGTCGGCGAGTTCCGACGGCAGGGTGACGGGTGCCGTGTTCGGGAGTACCCGCCAGTGATACATGAGCGGGAACCCCTGATGACCGCCTGAGAGCACCCAGTTCGTCGTCATGGTGTGCGCGGCAACTTCGCGCCACGCACCGAAGCCCGGCCCACCGATGCCGTATTGGCAGAAGAGGGGCAGCCCGAAGGTGTTCGCGGTGGAACGGAGATGATCCGGTTGCAGCTCCACGTCGGTGAGGGGCACGCGCTTCACGAAGACCGGCGTATCGGCGACTTGGAGAAGCGCGGAGCTCCCGCCGATGCCGGATCCGAGCGGTGAGGCCGTGTCCAGGAGGCGCTGGAGCTCGCGATCACTGTGCAGGGCGAGGTCGGTTGAGACGCGACTGTAGGTAGCGGGGCGGGGGCTGGGGTTGGGGTTGGGGTTTGGGTTGGGATGCATTGGGCGTGCCGCTTCCCTTCATCGACTACGGCGATTGTGCGGTGTGCGATGTGCGTGAGGGCCGAGGCGGGAGAACTACGGGCCCACTCGCCCCACCCCCACCCGGCAGGAAAGTTGCCGTCGCAAAATCCAGCCCGGGGGAACGAGGCACCTTGGATGTTCCGCCGAGAGACGTCGTCACCCATGGTTCGCACAGCGCATTGCGTGCGAGCACGAGGGCCGACTGGAATGGCTGGATCAAGGAGTCGGGGTAGCGGGGGTGGCCAGTATGCCTGGGGCGCCCCCAGTAGTCCCACCCCACCCAGAACGCCTGGTACAGAAGGAACCGCATGACATCCGTGCTCGCGGGCTGCACGCCCTGGCCAGAGGAGTTCGTCGACCGTTACTGGAAGGCCGGCCACTGGCGCGGCAACACGCTCGACAACCTGCTGCGCGGCTGGGCCCTGCAGTACGGGGCACGGACCGCGCTGGTCCAGGACGACACCCGCCTCACGTACGCGCAACTGAACCGGCGCGTCGACCGCATGGCCGCCGGCTTCCGGCTGCGTGGCCTCCGACCGGGGCAACGGGCCGTCGTTCAGATGCCGAACGTTCCCGAATTCGTCATCACCGTGTTCGCGCTGATGCGGGTCGGCGCGATCCCTGTGTTCTGCCCGATGTCACACAGGGGTACCGAGGTCTCGTACGTCGTACGGATCACGGAGGCGGCCGGTTACGTCGGTCCGTCGACCTATCAGGGCTTCGACCACTCCGCGATGGTCGCTGACGTCGCGGCCCAAGGAGTGTTCCTGCGGCGGGTGTTCACGTACGAGCCCCCGGGCACATCCTCTCCGTACGGCGGCCTCACGATCGACCCGACGGGTTGTCACTACTTCCCCCTGGCCTCCGTGGACGCGCCGCCCGAACGGCCGCAAGTACGCGGTGCGGACGGTGTGGCGTTCTTTCTGCTCTCCGGCGACAGCACCAGTGCCGAGAACCCCAGGCTCGTCCCGCGCACTCACAACGGCTACGCCTACCAGGCGCGTGCCGCCGCCGAGTTGCTGTCGCTCACCGAGGACGACGTGTACCTCGCCGCCATGCCCGCCGAGTCCAACTTCGCCTTCGGCTGCCCGGGCATCATCGGCACGTTCACCGTCGGCGGCGCCGTCGTCCTGGTCGAGGACCCGGAACCCGAGAGGTGTCTGACGGCCATAGGCCGGGAGCGGGTCACGGTCACGACACTGGAACCGGCGGCTGCCCAGCACTGGCTAGACGTCCTCCCTGGGGCTGAGGCCGACGTAAAGAGCCTGCGCCTGGTCCAGCTCGCAGGCAGGCCGATACACCAAGCGACGGCGACGGCGGAGCGTGTTCCACGAGAACTGGGTTGCGGCGTCCAACGGCTCTTCGGCCTGGCCGAGGGCCTGCTCACCCTGACCCAAGTCGACGATCCACTCGCCGAGCCGGAGGAGCCCACCCGCACCACGCAGAACCGTCCACTCTCACCAGACGACGAGATCCGCATAGTCGACGCGAACGGCAAGGAGAGGCCCCCGGGCGAGCCCGGCGAACTCCTCACCCGCGGCCCGTACACGATCAGGGGCTACTACCGAGCACCCGACCACAACACTCGCGCCTTCACCCCCGACGGCTACTTCCGCACGGGCGTCCTGGCGACGAGCACCCCGGAGGGCGGGGTGGTCGTGCTGGGCGACTTGGAGACACGAGACCGCCTCGCGCAGAGCTGATCACCGACCACGCGTCGTCGAAGGTAGTCGAGGCCGTCAAAGACGTAGGCGCGGACGTCGTCGCCACGGACATCACCGGTGTCCACCCAGCTGGTGCCAGGCATGGCTGCACCCGTGGCCACAGAACCGAGTCTGCCGCCGCGCGTCGGCCACGCCGAGCAGAGCGACGAGCAGCCGGAACGCCTTGACACGCTCGTCCCGCGGCAGACCGATGATCTTCGCCAGCTGTTCGGTCAACTGCCCACGGGTGATCAACACGGCAGGCGTGTGGGTGGGCCGAATCCCGGCCCTGCGGATGGCCTCCGGCCCGTCTTCGATGAGAGCACGGGCCTGGATACAGAAGCCCACCAGCTCACGCTGGACATCGAACTGCTCGACGTCGTCCAAGTTCCCGAACCACTCGACGCCCTGATCAAGCGGACGAATCCCCTGCGCCAACTCGTTGAGAACCACCATGCGCTCGTTCAACCCGCGCCCCTTCACAGCCTGTTGGCCCGGAAACCTGCATGAACATCGAGCCACGGCTCCCATCATCGCGGTCAAGGCCTAGTCGGCGTGCAACCCGAGAAGAACCCGCGCCAGTTCGCGTGGTTGGGAGAACATCGGCCAGTGGCCGGTGTCCATTTCGATGAGCCGCCACCGCCCGCCGGCCAGCAACTTGGCTACGTCGTCGCTCGGCTCGGGGTCACCGAGCGTGCACTTGATGTAAGTCGCCGGGAGATCGCCGAGCGGTCTTTCCAGCACGGCGGGTTCGGTCAGCGTGGCACCCGGATGCGGCGTCGAACCGGCCACGATCCGTGCGATCTGGTCATCGGTGAGGCCGTGCCCCTCGAAGTGAGCCGCGGGTACGACCGGCCAGAACCCGCCGTTCTCGGCGATGGATGCTCTCATCGTCGTTCCACCGTCCGGCCAGTCGGAGACGAACGGTTGACCCTCGGTCGGGATGCTGGCGTCGAGGAAGACCACATGCGTTAGCCGGTCGCCGATCCGCCCGGCGGCCTGACCGCTCGGAACACCCGAGTAGCTGTGACCTACCAGGATGACTTCATACAGATCTTGGCGTTCGACCTCATCAACTATGTCTTGCACGTGGGTCTGTTGCCCGGCTGGCACGCCCTGCTTCTCAGCGAGACCGGACAGCGTCAGGGGGTGGATGCCGTGCCCGGCCGCACGCAGGTGCGGCACCACGTCGTCCCACGCCCACGATCCGAGTCGCGCGCCTGCAATGAGTACGAAGTTCACCATGGCCGCACCGTAGCGGCGTGACCCGACGACCACTCCGGGGAGGCGTCAGACACGCGCCCTGGAGCGTGATGCCTGATCCGGCGTACATGACATCGCTCCCATTACGGGGTGGTCGCAGTGTGGTGCGTGGTGAAGGTGGGCTCATCGTTCTGGTACCCGGTGATGGTGTAGGTCCGGGTTTGTGGGGCGGTGGTGGGCTGCGGGGTGATGGTGATGTAGCAGGGGTCGGTGAGTTCGACGTACCGGTGGAACTGGGTGCGGGTGTGCGTGGTGGTGGCGTCCGGCGGGAGGTGGGGGCGGGTCGCCTGGCGGGCGGCCTCGATGAGGACCATGCCGGGGATGTGGTCGGTGTCGTGGTCGAAGAGGATCGGATGCATGGGGTCGGGATTGAGGAGCCAGGTGTGGGGCCGGGAGGTGGGGGCGAGGACGAGGTCGTGGGTGTGGGTACGACCGAAGGTGATGGGGCTTTGGTTGGTGGGCGTGTGACGGAGCGCGCTGAGGTTGGCCATCGGAGTGGCACGGATCCGTCGGTAGACGGCGGGAGAGATGCAGGTGAAGTGTCCGCGGCCGGTGGCGACGATGTGTTGGTGGGCGTTGGTGATGGTGAGGTAGATGGCGAAGTTCGCGCCGCGGGTGCTGCGGGTGAGGATGGCGTTGAGGCTGAGATCGGTCGGGGCGGCTTCGATGCCGAGGTGCTGGGGATGCGTGGTGACCGTCATGTCCTGCATGACGAAGTGATGGTCCAGCGGGACCTGGTGCTCTGTGTGCGCGAGATAGATGCCGGCCTGGCGGACCGTTTCGCACGCCTGGAGATGATCGTGGCTGCGCCCGTCCGGAGTGGAGAAGAAGGCGTGGGCGCGGGGCCACTGACCGGTCAGGACGTAGGTGTTCTCACCGGTCTTCTGGTGCCCCGTGAGGAAGACTTCGGCGTGGGCCGCGCGATGGACGTACTGCCGGGCGACGGTACTGGAGAGCGCGGGCGGCGGTGCCGGCGTGCAGGGGGCGGTGAGGGGGCCGGGTATGGTCAGCGACTTCTGAGTCGCCACCGCGGTCATGGGCTTTTCCGGCGTGGGGGCGGGGGCGGTTGCAGCAGAGTGCGCCGTCACGGCGCCGCGCTCGTCCTGCGCCTCGTAGGGACCGAATACGCCCTCCGGGCACGGCAGATCCTGATCGCTGTGTGTGGGCTCGCTGTTGCAACTGTTCTGTGGCGTCAGGACAAGACCGCTCATGAACCTCTCCCCCTGGAGGTGAATGAAACTGAAGCCATAACATACATACCCACCGGTTTTTGAGACAAGAGTCGGTGGGGATTACATGTGACGGCGTGGGGGAATGGCGGCAGTTACGGCTATCGGGATTCTGTCACGCTGGGTAGTTCCCTTTTGGTGGAGGATTCAGCATAAGGGGATCTGTGCCGTCCGTTTAATACGAAACCGAGCGGTCGGTTTCATCGAGTGCGGCGGTGCCGGTTCTGGCCTCGACGGTTGCAGATGACTGTGCCACCGGTGCCTGTGATTCTCTACGGAGAGTCGGCTGCGGGGTGTGGGTTAACGGCGGTGTCCGCGATCGTGAACATCGTGAAGTGAAGCCGAGGTTGCTGGTGGGATGCCGGGTTGGCGGCACCGGAGACAGGGAGTTGTCGTGGTCCGTGACGGGAGTGTGCATCGTGGAGCCGGGCAAGTGGGCGGCGTCGGTGGCGAGAGTCAGGGCGGGTGCAGGGAAGGCCACGGGCAGGGGTTGGCGCACCTGAGCCTGGTGGCGGTCAACATCGACGGCGTCCTGCTGAACGACAGTTTCGGTCCGGTGATCAGGCGCCTGGTGGAATCGCGAGGCGGGGTGTACGGGGAGGAATTGGAAAAGGCATTGCTGTCGCAGCCGCAGATGGAGGCGGCACAAGTGGCCGCGGAAGTTCTGGGTGGGAGCGCGCGAGAACTGCTGGAAGCGTATTTCAAGGAGCGCGAACGCTATGTTCTCGAGCATCCGATCAGGATCCTGGACGGCGCGGATGAGTTGTTGCGGACGGTGCGGTCGCTGAAGGTGCGCGCTGTTTGCTATGGAGGTTTGGAAAGAGCACATTTCGACCGCTACCTGGAGAGCATGGCAGGGTATTTCGACGAACCAGTATATATCTGTACGAACGATATTCGTCCAGGCATCCAGGAGATCGCGGAGATGTTCGCACTTCGCTTGGATCAAGTGCTGTTCATTGATGATGTGGCGCGGGTGGCGGAGGCTGCGCGGGAGCTTGGGACGCCATTCATCGGGCATCCCAGTGGTGAGGAGACCGGTTTCCAGCGGCGGTCGATGGAGCGGGCCGGAGTTCGGCACATGGTTGGTGGGCTCGGGGAGATCGATGAGGATCTCCTGCGCAGGGTGGACGCGGAGGCGGCTGCCGGAGAGTCTTGGCGCTAACGGGTTGAAGCAGAGGGAGGACAACTCCCGCCCTTCGCCTATACGTTGCCGCCAGGCGGCGGCAGCGGTCAGCGCTCGCTCGTGCGCGTACACCACATCCTTGGCGTTGCCTGACGGCAGCTGCCTGCTGGATGTGCCCGGTGGCCTCAGCGGCACGGAGCGCAACGGATTCGAGATCAGGAGGAGACCCACAGGTGGGCAGGTGACGGGCAGAAGGACGCTCAAGATCCTTGGCGGGGTCGTTCGGGGAAGTTATGGGTAAGGTACGCGCACGACGATTGATTTCGGGTCCGCTGCATACCCGATACGGCGCGGAGTGCAGGGGAGGTCACGTGGCGCAGCAAGAGCGTGCGGTTCGGACGCGTCGCGCGGTGTTGGAGGCGGCCGCGATCGTGTTCGGCGAGCATGGATACGCAGCGGCCACGGTGTCGGAAATCCTCAAGATCGCCGGGGTCACCAAGGGAGCGTTGTACTTCCACTTCGACTCCAAGGAGGCCTTGGCGCGAGGGGTGTTGGACGCGCAGACCGCCTATACGGGACCGCCGCAGGACCTCAAGATCCAGGAATGGATCGATGTGGGGCTGCTGCTCGCGTACCGGCTGCCGAGGGATGCGGTGGTTCGAGCCGGTGCCGTGCTCTCATCCGACCCGCTGGGCAGGGAACAGTACGGCAGTGCCTGGCCGACGTGGGTCGACCTGTCCGTCGGAATGCTGACCGATGCCAAGGAGCGGGGCGAGATTCTCTCGCATGTGGTGCCGCGACAGACAGCGGAGCTCCTCGTCGGCGCCTTCCACGGGGTTCAGCTGTTCTCGCAACTGGAGTGTGGGCTGGCCGATGTCGAACGGCGCATCGCGGCGCTCTACGACCATGTGGTACCGGCGATCGCGGTGCCCGCGGTACTGGCCCGTCTGGATCTGACGCCGGACCGAGGGGCACGGCTCTTCGCACAGACGGTGTCCGTTCCGCGCCCTGTACTGGCCGACAGCGTCTCCTGAAGCGCGCCGCCCATCGCCTTGCGTTCCTGCACGCGTGAAGCTGGCCGGCAACCGGGGCCGGGAGGGGCGTGGCGTGCGGGGCCAGGACCCCTCGTACACCGTACGTGGCCACTGCGCGAGCACCCGCAGCGAGAGTCGCGAATGGTGGCCGCTCCCTTGCCTCACCAGGTAGTGGCGCCGCCGTCGACGGGCAGAGTGGCGCCGGTGACGAAGGAGGCGCGATCACTGCACAGCCAGGCGGCCGCTTCGGCGATCTCGTCGGGTTCCGCCATCCGGTTCTGGGGTGAAGAGGCTTTGCTCCTGGCCTCCTGGGCAGGAAAACGGCTGAACCAGTCCTCAACCATTTCGGAGCGGGCCAGGCCCGGGGCAATGGCGTTGACTCGAATGTTGCTGGAGGCGTACTCGACCGCGGCAACCTTGGTGAGGCCGACCACGGCGTGCTTGGCGGCGATGTAGGGGGCGGCAACTGAGGTGGCGACCAGGCCGGCCACGCTGCTGGTGTTCACGATCGCTCCACCACCGTTCTCGATCATGACGCCGATCTCCGGGCGCAAGCAGTTCCAGACCCCGCGCACGTTGGTGTCCATGATCAGGTCGTAGACGGTGTCATCCATCAGGTGCAAAGGGGTCTTCTCCACGGCGGTACCGGCGTTGTTGAACGCGACGTCCAGGCGGCCGTGGAGCTCCACGGCGTGGGCGACGGCCCGGCGCATGTCCGCGGCGACTAGGACGTCGGCAGTGCAGTAGGAGGCCTGGGCGCCCTCGGCGCGCAACTCTTTGACCAGCAGGGCCAATCGGTCCTCGCGCCGGGAGACCAGCACCACGTGGGCGCCCTCGCGCGTGAACACCCGGGCCGCCGCCGCGCCGATCCCGCTGCTCGCGCCGGTGATGAGGGCGACTTTTTCCGCGAGAGATCCCTGAGCGTGCGTCAACCTGCGTACTCCTCACGTGCCTTGGGCGACAGATGCCGCAACGTGACGCTCCGCCCACGGCGTGCGGATCATGACTGTAGCTTAGCGTGCCCGTTCGATAACAGGCGTCGGATTCCCGCTTGTTGTTCCGGATCGGCCCTGGATGGTGCTGCGGATCTGGGGACGGGGTGGTGCGGGGCGCGCATGCGTGAGAGTTCGCTGGGGGTACGCCGTCGGGATTGATGTCGCTCTGCACGGCGGCCGGAACGCGATAGGGGCGGGTGAGCTCGTCGACCGCGGGGCGTGCGTCGTAGCGTCGTGCGGCGCTAAGTTCGTGGATTCGGTCGGCGGCCGACGCGTCGATGTCCCGCTGCCATGGGGTGCGTTTGCAGACGGCGTGCGCACCAAGAGCCTCCCGCTGCAGGTGCATTCGGGGCGGTCACGAATTTCGGTGCGGGGTGCGGTGCGCCGGTTGGGCTGCCGAGTGGTGGTAGTGAAAGCTGAACCGCTCCGTGGCGCGCGATGTCAGGCGCGTGTGCGTCCTGCTCCGCCGTCGTTCTTCTCGGCCCCGTCTTCGCCGTGGCCGATGCCGCCCTCGCTGTGAGGATCATCGGTGCCGTGCGGGTTGCAAGCGCTGCGGGTTGTGGGAGCGGTGATGGTCGGGAGGAGGAGTTCCCAGAAGGTGGTGAGGGGGGCGGGGGCGAGCCATTGCTGGTTGGTGCGGCTGAGGACTTCGAGGCCGGTGGTGGTGGCCACGATGGTGGTGGTGAGGTGATCAGGGTGGATGTTGCTGTTGAGGGTGTTTTGGGTGGCAGCACGAGTGATGAGCTGATGGATGCACGTGTGCCATTGCTGGCGGAGGTTGTGGGTGGTGTGAGGGGTGGTATCGGTGTTGAGCCGGAATCCAGCTCGAACGGTCGTGTTGTGGTGTAGCAGGTGGTTGAGGTGATGGGTGAGGTCAATGAGGGTCTGAAGGGAGTTGGAGTGGTGGGGGATGTCGTTCGCGGTCTGGTGGAGGGCCTGGGTGGCGGACTGCTCCACGGCGTTGGCGACGGCGGCCTTGTTCTCGAAGTGGAAGTGGAGGGCGCCACGACTGACGCCGGCGCCGTTGCTGATGTCGTCGAGGCTGGTTTTGGTGTAGCCGTGCCGTTCGAAGAGTCTTGCGGCAGAAAGAATCAGGGCGTTGCGGGTACGGGTGGCCCGTTCCTGCTTGCTCACGGGGTGACTCCTGTCGAGGATGGATTCCGGTCACCATATAAAACCAGCATGGCGGTTTCGTCTCTAGGGTTATACCGGTTCGGCCTGTCCTGATGGGTCAGGTGTGTCGTCTTCCGCTTGCCGTGGGTGAGGGGAGCGGTGACGGTCACCTTGGCAGTTGCCCGGGGGTGGAGTGGTGGACCGGGGTGGCAATTTGGCTTGAAGGGTTGGTTTTCAGTTCTCTCAGGCCGGGCTAGGTACGCGGTGAGATGTGATCGGGCGGGCAAGCTGAGGCGCCGTGGCCGAAAACCGAACCAGCGGTATGTTTGGGTGGGTTGGATTGGTCGGTTGGCCGACCGTTCGGCTGGTCATCCGGAGGGCTGGACGGTGGCTGGTTGAAACGGAGGGGCGCGGAGGAGGGGTTGGAGCGTGAGGGGATGTTCCAGCTGTATCCGAGTGCGCTTTGAGGCGGGCGGTCGATCGTGGACGTATTGCGGGGAGGGGGGCCTGTGGACGCCGGTGAGGTCGCACTGTTCAAGGTGGTGCGTGGTCGAGCCTCCGAGGAGGAGCTCGCCGCGGTTGCGGTCACGCTGTTCTCGCTAGCGGCGGGGTCGGCGGGGCAGAAGCGTTTGGTTGCCGCTGGTGCTGGTGCTGGTGCCGGGGTCGGTGTCGGTGTGTCGGTCGGTTCAGGCGCGGGTGGCGGGTTCGGCAGGAGAGCTTCTTGGCGCTCGCCTGAGGCCGCCGCGTACCGGGCGCCGCAGAGCTGGCGTTGAGCCGCGGGGTCCGGGTGGCCTCATGGCGGGAGCTGTCCCTCCTGTGATGCACCGGGGAGGACCGGCCGTACGGGGTGCGTGTCTGGCAGCCCAGTCGCCGGCTTTGTCTCACACCCTCAAACCCTTTGATCCTGCGGCCTGTTGGGCCCAGCCTGCCTATCCTGCTTCCGGTGGCCGCGGTGTGACTGGTCGGCGCTGCGTCCCGCGCCCTCAACTCCCGTACTGCCAGCTGGGTTACGGTGGCGATGGGCCTGCGATCTCCCGGTCAGTGGAGCGCACGATCCTCCAGGTCGACCGAGGGCCCCTTCCACTCGGCGGACCGTTGGGTTGATGGTGGCCCTGCGGCTGTCCGGGGGCAGCTTCCGTCTCTGTCTGTCATGCGCGTTGAGCTCCCGTGCTCTCCGGCGACGCTTACCGGCGTGGCGGTCAGCCCGCGCAGAGGCACACGTACCGTGAGGCCATCGCGCCTCCCCGCTGCCCGCCTCGTTTCGGTGGAGCTTCGTGCGCTCGCCTGTTGAGTGCGGCTGAGTGCCGCAAGCCACTGCATCACGTCGGCTGCGTCGTGGCTGGCGCCCTTAAGGGTGCCCTCGCTCCCGTGCTCCCGTGCTCCCGGGGGTCCCTGCCTCCATTGCGCTTGCTTCGCAACCGGCCTTCGTGCGGCGGCGGGTTCGCCGGGCTCGTTGTGGGGGGTTCCGCTTGAGGGGTCGACTCCCTCGTGAGGCAGGCCCGTTGCCCCCTTCGTGCGGTCCGCACCCTGCGGTGGCGTCTGTACGTGCTCGTCCGCTTTCTGGCCAGGGTCAAGGCGGGTTCGGGCGGGGATACTGGAAACAGCGGACTGTCGCTGTTTCCGTGGGTTGGGATCGCTGCGGCGGGAGGCCGTTGAGCTGGGGTTTTCTCGTGTGTGGGTGGTGTCGTGGTGGGTTGCGGGTAGGGGGCGGGTAGAAACCAGCTACGCGGTTTTCTATTGACAGAGGGTGGGGGATCCAATTGAATTTGGGTGCGGTTCAGCGCGATGTTTGTGTGGGCGGGCTTTTTGGATCTTCGCTTTCAGGGGGACGCTGTGGACGTTGAGGTGCGCGGTGGGGGGCCTGGGGGGCAATGTTTGCCTGGTTGTCGTGTGGACGTTGTTCCGGGCTGCTTGTTCCTGGTCCTGTGTGTCTAACGTGCAGTGACGCAGGGCCTGTTAACGGCCTTGGGCGCGGCAGTGTCCGTCTCGCATGCGGGCGCAGGGGGGAGGGGGGCCGGAGTCGTTGTACTCCCTTGGTCCGCGGTGATGCGCCGCCGCTTGTCGTCGGCGGCCTCTGGCCTGCGGCCCGTGTTCGGTCCCTGCGTTGCGGTAGGGCTGTCAATGGCTCTGGGGCTGGCTGCCCGCTGAGAGAGCATCAAGAAGCTTCGGTCCGCGGCGTGTTGTCGTACTCGCGGCCTGTGTGGTGGGGGTGGGGTGGGCTGTTGCTGGTGGGTTGCTGATCGTGTGGTTGTGGTTGGTGGTCGATGATGTACGGGGGATTTTCCATGAGGGTTCGGGTTTTGGGTCCGTTGGGTGCTGAGGTTGATGGGGTGTCGTTTGTTCCGTCGGCGGGGAAGCCTCGGCAGATTTTGTCGTTGTTTGCTCTTTATCCGGGGCGGGTGGTGCCTGTTCCGATGTTGATGGAGGAGTTGTGGGGGACGGAGCCGCCGCAGAGTGCGTTGACGACGTTGCAGACTTATATTTTGCAGTTGCGGCGGCATTTGGGTGTGGCGTTGGGGGTGGAGGGGCGTGGGTCGGTGAAGGAGGTGTTGGCGACGCGGCATGGGGGGTATTTGATGCGGTTGCCTGGTGAGGGGGTGGATGTGCAGGTGTTTGAGCGTTTGGCGGGGGAGGGTCGGGCGGCGTTTGATGCGGGTGATGATGTGGGGGCGGCGGATTGTTTTAGGCGGGCGTTGGCGTTGTGGCGTGGGCCGGCGTTGGTGGATGTGCGGGTGGGGCCGATTTTGGAGATTGAGGTGATGCGTTTGGAGGAGAGTCGTTTGGGGGCGGTGGAGCGGCGTATTGATGCTGATTTGCGGTTGGGGCGGCATGCGGGGTTGATTGCGGAGTTGACGGAGTTGACGGCGCGTTATCCGCAGCATGAGGGGTTGCATTCGCAGGCGATGGTGGCGTTGTACCGGTCGGGGCGTCAGGCGTCGGCGTTGGAGATTTATCGCAGGTTGCGGATCAGGATGATTGAGGGTTTGGGTGTGGAGCCGTCGCCGCAGGTGCAGCGGTTGCATCAGGCGATGTTGGCGGTGGATCCGCAGTTGGATGTGGTGGCGGGGCCGCGGCGGGGTTCGACGTTTGATCTGTATGCCGCGTGAGGCGGGGTGCTGTGTGAGGTGGGCCGGCGGCTGGGGTGGTGTTTGCGGGCGCTGGTGGCCGGGGTTTTGCTGCTGGTGAGGTCCGTGCTCATGTGGGGCGGGTGGCCGGTGCGGCATGCGGGGCGTGTGAGCGTGTGCTGTGGCGGTCGCGCTGGTTGAGGTCTCCGGCTTCTTCGGTGTGGACCTGCCGGGCCTGGGCGGGTACGTCACTCTGTCCGGCGCCACGTGCGGGAGGCGGTGGCGCCGGCTGTGCGCCGGGCCGCGGCCCGGGCCGTGGCCGCCTGCGCGGGGGCCGGGCTCTGGCCGCCGCTCGGGTCGTGGCCGCCTGCGCGGGAGCCGGGGCCGGGGTGGGTGGGGCCCTGCTGGAGGCCGGCTGGTCGATGCGCGGATCTTCGGTGCGGTGGCGGGCCTGCTCGCCGCTCTGTCCAGTCCGCCGTTGCGGGAGGGTTTGGCGCTGTTCCCCGGCACGGGCCGCCCGGTAGCCCAACGGGCCGGTGCGGCGCGGGTGTTGGGTGTGGCACGGGCGTTGGGTGCTGCCCGGTGTGCGGCCGCCGTCCCCTTGCTCCTTGCCGCCCTGGCGGACGGCGCCGCTCCGAGGGTGGTGCGTACCTCGGTCGTGGGCGGGCTCGGTGTCCTGCGGCTGTTGGCGGGAGCCGCGCTACTCGCGGTCCTGGTGAAGGATGAGGAACACAGCGGCACCTTGCGCGCCCGTGCCGTGCGGGCCCTTGGCCGTGTCCGGCGTGCCGGACACGTTGCCGGTGGTTGTGGCGTGCGTTCGTTGTCCGCACGGGGCGGTACGGGTGTGTGCGGTGACGGCGCGTACGGGTGTGTGCGGTGACGGTGCTGGGCGGCTTCCGCGTGCGGGAGGCAGCCCGGGGGGCTCGGGGAGTTCGTCGTACACGCTCCCGATCCCGATGGCGGACGGGCGGCCCTGCAGTTCCTGGGGCGGATCGGCGTCCCGGCGCTGTCTATCCTTGTCCGGCTCGTGAACGGTGTCCGAAGCGGGTGTGGGGTGGGTGATTACACGCTCCCGATCCCGATGGCGGACGGGCGGCCCTGCAGTCCCTGGGGCGGATCGGCGTCCCGGTGCTGTCCATCCTTGTCCGGCTCGTGAACGGTGTCCGAAGCGGGTGTGGGGTGGGTGATTACACGCTCCCGATCCCGATGGCGGACGGGCGGCCCTGCAGTCCCTGGGGCGGATCGGTGCCCCGGTGCTGTCCACCCTGGTCCGGCTCGCGAACGGTGTCCGAAGCGGGTGTGGGGTGGGTGATTACACGCTCCCGATCCCGACGAGGCGCGGGCGGCCCTGCAGTCCCTGGGGCGGATCGGCGCTCCGGTGCTGTCCATCCTGGTCCGGCTCGCGAACGGTGTCCGGAGTGGATGTGGGCGATGAGGTTGTCGCGGTGCTTGCCGCCCGCCCCGAGGCCGAGGCGAGCGCCGCCCTGGGGCGGCTTGCGGCGGCGTCCCCGGCCAGCGCGGTCGCGGCCGGCGGCGTCCCCGGCCGGTGTGCTGAGTGAGTGGGCCACAGCCGGTTGTGTCGAGTCTCTGGCGGTGCTGCTCGATTCCGGCTTGCATCCCTGTACCTGGGGGGCTGTCGTATGCGGTCTGCTGCGGATCGGCGCCGACGAGGCGCATGAGCGTGTGCTGGCTCACTGCCTGGTGGCGGGGGACCTGTACGGGTGGCGCGTCGGGGCGCTGGATGTCATCGCCGCGGTCCGAGAGGGCCGGTGACCTGTACACGCGGGCGGCGGGCCGGGTGCTGGGTCTCGTTCCGGGCCCGACGCGGGTCAGGCGCTGCCGGCACGTTGTGCTCGAGCCGGAGTCCGGCTCTTGGGGCAGGCGGGGAGGGCAGGTGGGGTGGGTGGTCGAGGTCGTTGCGAGGCTGGCTGCGAGTCCCCCTGGGCTGTGGCTGGTCTTCAGGTGTCGTGGGGTATGCCGACGTGGTGGCTGCCCTCTGCACGTTTTGTTCGAGGAGCGGTGCCCATCCGGCAGAGCGGCGGGTCCATGGATGCGCTGTCCGAGTGCTGCCCGGCTGGTCAGGTCTGGTCTGGTCTGGTCTGGCGTCTGTCCTGCTCGGGTGGTTCGCAGCCGCTCGGGTTGGTTTGTTTCAGTCGGTGGTGGTCCATTGGGGTGGGGGTGCGGGGTGGGCTGTGATCGGGTCGCCTTCGGCCCAGTTGTGGTATTTCACCTGGAAGGATTCGTTGCCGGTTGGCGTGTCGGCTGCTGAAGGGACCCAGGTTTTGAGGGTTTTGGGCAGGTCGCGGGTGGTGACGGTCAGGGTGAAGCGGACGGTGCCCTCGGGGTGGGCGGTGGTGTTGGGGCGGTAGAGGGCGCCGATGGCGGGGTCGGCGGCCAGGGTGCGCAGGGGGGTGTGGCCGGTGAGGGTGCGGGTGGCGTGGTCTTGTTGGGTGTGCACGCCGGTGGCGCCGTCGAGGAGTGCCTGGATGTGGGCGGGCTGGGCCAGCCAGCGGGTCTCCAGGGCGGCGTGGAGGTCGGTGTCGTCCTTGGCGGCTGTGCTCGCGTCGGGCTCGGTGCGGTATCCGCCGTGCGGGCCGGATTCGGGTGCGGCCACCGCCTGGTGGGGCGTGATGGCGGCGCGGTTGCCGATCAGTACCACCTGCGGCGGGTACCAGGGGTGGCCTTCGCCTCCGTCGTAGGCGACATGGGTCGCCGCCTTGGTGGTGGTGGCGTCGGCCAGGTCGAGGCGGGCCTGGCCGTGGAAGGAGTCGGTGACGCCGAGTTCGCTGGCGCGGACGTCGACACCGACCAGCCGCTGGGCCAGCATCGCGGTGCGGATGCTCTCGGCCCGGGAGAGGGCCGGTGCGGCGGCGGGCGGCTGGGGCCCGTCGTCTTCGCCGGGCCACCACTGGTGGGCGGCGAGGCCTCCCACGGCGCCGGCCACCAGGCCGACGGCGGCCGCCGCCATCGCACGGCGGCGCGGCCGCGCGGACCGCTTCGGGGTCTCTTCCTCGGACATGGCCCAGCCCCCTTTCGCCGCCGCCCCGGCACGAGAAGCGCCGCGTTGCGTACACGGTAGGGCCGCCGGGGCGCAGACCATGGTGCTTCGCCGGATTCGTCGCGGGCCGGGCGAACGGACGTGTCGTGCCGTGCCGTGCCGTGCCGTGCCGTGCCGTGCCGTGCCGGCCGAGAGTCCCGGCTCTGCCTGCCGGGGGAGTCCTCCGGTACCGGTTTCCTGGAAGGTGATGAGGCCAGCCGACCAGGACGCCCCCTCGCCGAGGGCCGGACCTCCGGTCGCGGTCCGCGGGTGCTGCGGCTCGCGGACGGCTCCGCCAACTCCCTGCGCGTCGTTAGGAATTCAGGGGAAGAGTCCGGGTTCCCTGACGCCTTCCGTGCCGGCGCCGGCACCGGTGAGGGACTTTCCGTACCGCAGCACACCTGCGAGGCCATCCGTGCCACCGGCCCGGGGACCTCCTCCTCCTCCTCCTCCTCGACGCCGATCGCGGACTCTCAACATCGTCTGACCCAAGGACCACTGATGGCCTTGGGTGCCCGGGAAAGCGGCGTCCGCGGCCGTCTCCTGTTTCTGGAGGCTGGTCATGGCCGACCCGACCGCCCTGCATCGGGTGAGGGCGGGGGCCCGCTCGATCCCACCATCGCCAAGTGGCTCAAGGACCACCGGGAGCGTGAGCTGTTGAAGGGGACCGAGCTCACCGCGGTCGAGACCAGTATCTCTGGCCGTGACCTACGTCACTTTCGGGGGTCTTGGTGTCGGGGCGGTGCCCGTGTCACTATTCCTGCACGACTTCCCTGCCCAAAGCCGGTTCTGAGACGGCGAGTTGAGGGCTCGTATACGCCGCCGGCATCCAAACCATGCCGAGCTGTCTACCCCCTGCAGCGCCGGGCTTCGTTGAGTTTCTCCTTCCCTGGCATTCCTTCATCCGTCTGCCCGTATGCCGTGATGGCGTGGTGTTCTGGTGCTGTCGGTCCTGCGGACTGGCGGCAGGGATTCTCCGCCTTCCTTCCCGGGGTGGAGGCTGGGCATGTTCCTTGCGCCTGGGGGATGTTGGGGCTGTCGGGTGCTGGCTCCGGGGTTGTGATCGTGCAGGCGGTCACGGGTCGGTAGCCGGGTTGCTTTAGGGGCAGGGTGTATGTCTCGGCAGTAGTGCGCCTCCGCGACATGGCCGGCCTCGCTTCTGTCCCTCACGTCCCCGGCAGGGGGTGGCTCGTTGCTGCCTGGATGCGTCTGCGATCCCTGGCCGCAACCCGCAGTCGCTCACTGGCTTGCCGGGGTGTGCCGGCCCGGTTTGCCGGTTGTTGCTGGTCGGTTTGGGTTCGACTCCCGTTGTGCGTAGTGCTGTTGTCCTCTCCCTTGTTCTGGTGTCGGGGGTGGGGGCTTTGTTCTTTGTCCTGTCGGGGTGGTCTGGTCCGGGTGTGCTTCGGGTCTTGGGTGCTGGCCGCTGGAAGTAGGAGTCCGGCAGGGAAGGGGCAGGCCGTGCAAGGTGCGGGTTTCGGCCTGGTGCTGTTTTTGCCGTTCAGCTCCGGGTGAGGGGCGGGTGTCGTTGTCCAGCGCCTTTTGCCGCGTCCCGGCCGCCCTTCCGGAAGGCGCCCCGGCACGCCCCGGGGTGAGGGGGGTTCGTTGTGCGGAGCCTTCTCCCGTGCCCCGGCGCCCCTCTTGATCGCACCCCGATACGCCCCCGGGTACCTCCAGCACAGCTCCGGAAGACCCGCCAGCATGCCTCCGGGTGTCTCCAGCGCGTCCAGCACACTCCCGGGGTGTCTCCAGCACGTTTCAGCACACAGTCCGCCGGTTCTCCTGGGCGTTCTTGTATGCCTCTTCTTCGCCTGTCACCTCCTCTCCTGTTGTTCCTCTCTCCGTTGTCCGTGGGGCTGGTCTTCGAAGGCCGGCCGCAGGCCGGTTCCTGAAAAAAGGGGGCGCGGGTGGGGGCGGGTGCTTCGCCGGGTGTTCGGCCGGGGTGGGATTGGTGTTTAGGGAGGGGTGGTTAGGGGTGTGTTGGCTGCTGCGCTTGCCCTTCCCCTTCCCCTTGTTGTCGCTCTGAGGGGGGGTGGGGGCTGGTTGCGGGTGTGTGGGTGTTTCGTTCACGTGTCTAAGGCAGACTCTAGAGAAAGTGGATTCCCGTTATGCCCAGGCTATGCAAGCCGTCAGTGCGTGTACCGGAATACGTCATCACGGCGGAGGAGACGCTGGAGTTCGCCGAGAGGGCTCATGCCGGGAAGCCGCAGCTTCCTCTGGCGCTTCGGCTGATCCGTAACACGGGGGTGGTGAAGCGGCATATCGTCCAGCCCATCGAACAGACCCTCAGGCACCCGGGGCTGGCCGAGCGGAACCGTGTCTATGAGGCGGAGTCGAAGAAGCGTACGCCCGAGGTGGTCCAGGAGGCTCTGGCCAATGCGGGGGTCGGTGCCCGTGACATTGATGCGATCATCTACGTGTCGTGCACCGGGTTTTTGATGCCGTCGCTGACGGCGTGGCTGATCAACAAGCTGGGTTTTCGTTCCGACACGCGTCAGATTCCCATCGCGCAGCTGGGCTGCGCGGCCGGCGGTGCGGCGATCAACCGTGCGCATGACTTCTGCCTGGCCCATCCGGGCAGCAACGTGCTGATCGTCTCCTGCGAGCTGTGCTCGCTGTGCTACCAGCCCGACATGGACGACATCGGCTCGCTCCTCTCGGATGGGCTGTTCGGGGATGCGGTCGCGGCCGCGGTGGTGCGCGGCAGGGGCGGTACGGGCATCGAGCTGGAGGTCAACTCTTCGTATCTCATTCCCGATACGGAGGAGTGGATCTCCTACGCGGTGCGTGAGACCGGTTTCCACTTCCAGCTCGACCGTCGGGTGCCGGGGACGATGGAGCCGCTGGCGCCGGTGCTGCGTGAGTTCGCCGCCGGGCACCGCTGGGATGCCTCCAACCTCGACTTCTACATCATCCACGCGGGCGGGCCCAGGATTTTGAGCGACCTCGCGAAGTTCCTGGACGTGGACCGCAAGGTGTTCCGCCACAGCTGGTCGACGCTGACGGAGTACGGCAACATCGCCTCCGCCGTCGTTCTGGATGCCGCGCTGCGGCTGTTCGAGGAGGACACCCCGATGCCCGATGCGACCGGGCTGATCGCCGGGTTCGGGCCCGGTATCACCGCGGAGATGGCGCTGGGCCGCTGGAACAGCGACACCCCACCCACCCCCTGACCCCCTCCCGGGGCCACCCCGTCCCCGTCGGCATCGGCGATGCCCACAGCCTCCGGCCCGCAGCTCACGGCCTCCGGCCCACGGCCTGCGGCCCCGAGGCGCGGCTCACGTCCTGGGGCCACCACTCACTGCCTGCGGTCCTCGGCCTCTGGGCTCCAGGCACCGGGCGGGGCCCACCAGGCCTTTGGCCCACGGGTTTTCGGGTTGCCGCCGCCGGTCCGGTCTCGGCGTGCGTCGGCTGCTTTGGTCTCTGGCCTGCGGCCCTGGCTTACGGTCCGTTGCTTGCGTCCTTCGGTCGTGGACCTCGGTGTCCGGTCTGCTGCTGTGGGGTTGTGGCCTGCAGTCCCGGCCCTTGGCTCACGGGCTCACGGCCCGCTGTCTTGGGGTTACGGCCTGCGGCTCACGGCCTGCGGCCACGGCTCACGGTCTGCGGTCCTCGGCCTTCGGGCTCTGGACCCGGGGTTGGGCCCACCAGGCCTTTGGCCCACGGGCTCTTGGGCTGCCGCTGTCGGCCCGGCTTTGGTGTGCGGTCGGCCTGGTTTTGGCCTCCGGCCCCGGCATAGGGACCGCTGTCTTCGGGTCGCGTCCTTCGGGTCTGGCCCCTGGCGTGCGGTCCGTTGCCTCCGGGTTGCGGTCTTCGGTCCCTGCCCTTGGCCCTCGGTCCGTTGTCTGGGGGATGGTTTTCCCGGCTCATGTTCCGCTGCCTCTGGCGTACGGTCCGTTGCTTTTGGGTGACGTCTTTCGGCGTCCGGCTTCTGGCGTGCGGCCCATTGCCTCGGGTTACGGCCTTCGGTCTCGGCCCCGGTGTTCAGCTTCGGCCTCCGGCCTCCGGTTCCGGGCCCATCGAGCCTGCGGTCCACGGGCTTTCGGGTTGCGTCCTTCGGCGCGGCTTTGGCATACGGTCTGTTGCTTTCGGGGTGGGGCCTTCAGCTCCGGCCCTTGGCTCTCGGTCCGCTGTCTTAGGGCTGCGGCCTTCGGTCACGGCGCCGGTGTTCAGCTCCGGCCTCCGGTTCTTGGACCAGGCCTGCGGCCCATGGGCTTTCGGGTTGCGGTCTGCGGCCCGGATTTGGCGTGAGGTCCGCTGCTTTCGGCTTATGGCTTTCGGCCCTGGTGCACGGTCCGCTGTTTTTCGGGGTGCGTCCTGATGCCCCGACCTTTGGCGTTCGGTCCGTTGCTATCGGGTTGCGGCCTTCGGTTCTGGCCCTTGGGGTCTGGTCTGTTGCTTTCGGGTTGAGGTCTTTGGTCCCGGCCTCCGGTTCATGGCTCGCTTTCTTTGGGTTATGGCCTCCGGTCCGGATCCCGGCTCACGGCCTGTTGCTTTCGGGTGACGGCCGCCGGCGTCGGGCTTCTGGCGCGCGCCCGTTGTCTCGGCTTACGGCCCCGGCCCCGGCCCCGGCCCCGGCCCCGGCCCCGGCCCCGGCCCCGGCCCCGGCCCCGGCCCCGGCCCCGGCCCCGGCCCCGGCCCCGGTGTTCGGCTCCGGCCTGCGGGCTCTGGTTCTTGGCCCATCAGGCCTGCGGTCCAGGGGGGGTCGGCTCCGGCTCGTGGTCTGGTGTCTTCGGTTCACGGCCTGCGGCCTTGGTGCTCGGCTCCGGCCTGCGCCATTGGTCTCAGCTGTGGCTTTCGGGCTGTTGGCCCCGGCGTTCGTTCCATCAGGTTTTCGGCTTACCAGGCCTGCGGCGCAAGGAGGTTGCGGTCTTCGGCCCTCGAACGATGGTCTTCGGGCCCCGGGGTTAGGGCCACCAGGCCTCCGGTCCTCCAAGGGGATTCGGTCTCCGGCGGTGCTCTCCCGCCCTCGACGGTGGTCTCCGGCCCTCGAACGGTGGTCTTCGGCCCCCGGCCCCCGGGGTTCGGTCCACCAGGCCTCCGGCCCAAGGGTGTCGGTCTCCGGTTCCCGGCGGTGCTCTCCGAGCCCCGGCGGTGCTCTCCGGACCCCGCCCCCCGGGCGGTGGTCTCCGGCCCCTGCCCCAGCCGGTGGTCTGCGGGCCCCGGCCCCCGGCGCCTCCCGGCGCCGGTGGGTCCCGGGTGTGGGTGCACGGCGTGTCCGCCTCCCGGCGGGCGTGAGACCACACCCCCGCCCCGCCCCACCGCCCGCCCCTTCTTCTTGTTCCTCCCGCCCTCCCGCCCTCCCGCCCTCTCGCCCTCTCGTTCTTTCGTCTTCTTGTCCTTTCGTTTTCTCGTCCGTGAAGGAAACCCATCACATGACTGGCCTGATCGTCCCGCCCGGTGGGGGACGCAAGCTGATCACTCCGGCGCAGGAAGTGACCTTCAAGGCCACCCAGGCGCAGGGCTCTTCAGTCTCGATCTTCGAGGTGGTCGTGCCGCCCGGGTTCGATGTCGGTGCTCACGTGCACCACGAGTCCCAGGAGTTTTTCTACGTCCTTGAGGGCGAGCTGGACCTGATGTGCTTCGAGCCCCTGGAGCGGACCCCGGACACCTGGCACCACTGGCGTTCGGCCGCCGGTGAACGCGTCATCCGTGCGGGGGAGGGCGGCTGCATGTTCGTGCCGCCCGGTATCCCGCACGCTTTTCGCAACGCCACCGACAAGCCCGTCAGGATGCTGTTCGAAAGCTACCCCTCACCCGACCACGAGCAGTACTTCGAAGAGATCACGGAGATCTGGGCGCGGGGCACCACCGTCGATCCCGCGGCCGTGGAAGAGATGCGCAAACGCTACGACGTCGAGGAACTCACCCCCCTGCGCTACACCCCGCCCCCCTTTGCCGGCAACGGGAAGTGACCGTCATGAACACCCCCATACCCCTGGTCCACGCCAGCCTGGGCGAGAAGGAACTGGCCGCCGTCGCCGAGGTGTTCGCCTCGGGCTGGCCGGCCGGACAGGGCCCCCGGGGCAAGGCCCTGGAAGCCCAGCTCACCCACCGCTACACCCGCCAGAGCGTCGCGGTGAGCAACTGCGGCGCCGCCCTGCACCTGGCGCTGCTCGCCCTGGGCGTGCAGGCCGGCGATGAGGTCATCGTCGCCGACTACACCTTCCCCGCCCCCGCCCACGCCGTGCGCTACCTGGACGCGGTGCCCGTCTTCGCCGACGTCCGCGCCGACACCCACACCCTGGATCCCGCCAGCGTCGCCGACCTGATCACTGCCAGGACCGTCGGCATCATCGCCGTGGACACCGTGGGCCTGCCCGCCGACTACCGCGAACTGCAGGCCCTGGCCGATGCCCGCGGCCTGTTCGTGATCGAGGACGCCGCCTGCGCGGTCGGCGCCACCTACCAGGGCCGCGAGGCCGGCACACTGGCCGAGGTGGCCTGCCTGTCCTTCCACGGACGCAAGGGCGCCACCAGCGGCGAGGGCGGCGCCCTGGTGGCCGCCGACCCCGCCATCGCCCAGGACGCACGCCTGCGTTCCTCCTTCGGCATCGGCAGCATCTTCGACCAGTCGAAGATCGTGGGCCTGCCCATTCCCCAGTTCACCGAGATCGGCTACAACTTCAAACTCTCCGACATCGCCGCCGCGATCCTGCAGGTCCAGATCGGGCGCATCGGCGAACTCCTGGAGCGCCGCGCCGCCGTCGCCGCCCACTACCACCACCTCCTGGCCGGCGAGGAACTGCTGAGCCTGCCCACGGTGCCCGCCGACCGTACGCATGCCTGGCAGTCCTACCTGGTGCGCCTGGACGAGCGGGTGGACCGCGCCGCGCTGGCCGCGGACCTGCGCGCCCAGGGCATCGGCTGCGGCCACGGCACCTGGGCCACCCACCTGCAGCCGGTCTTCGAATCGAAACAGACCTGCCCCGTCTCCGCCGCCCTCTACCACCACCACCTGGCCATCCCCATGCACGCCGAACTCACCCCCGAGCAGGTCGAACGGGTCGCGAGCCGGCTGCGCACCGCCCTTCACACGCACGCGGCCCCCGCCCGGGCCCTGGGAGGAACCCGATGAGCGAGCACCAGCCCACCCCGGACACGGTCCTGCGCCTGATCAACGGCTACTGGTCCACCGGCATCATCGGCGCCGCCGCCGGCCACCGCCTGTTCACCCACCTCAACGCCGGCGCCCACACCGCCCCGGCGCTCGCCGAGCGCGCCGGCATCTCCCCGCGCGGCGCGCAGAGCCTGCTGGACGGCCTGGTCAGCATCGGCCTGGTCCACCTGGAGGAGGGCACCTACCGCAACAGTGCCGAAGCCGACGCCTACCTCGTCGAGGGCCGGCCGGCCGACCTGAGCGCCATGGCCCGCCTGAAGCTGACCCACATGGGCAGCCTGACCGGGCTGGCCGACGTGGTCGCCGCCGGCGGCCCCGTCAGCGACCCGGCCGTCGAGGTCGCCGACAACCCGCACTGGGGCCAGGTCGTGCCCGCCATCGCCGCCCAGTCCGTGCCCGCCGCCGCCGTCGCCGCCGACGTCCTTGGCCTGGACGACGCCGGCGCCCTGTCCATCCTGGATGTCGGCGGCGGCTCGGGCATCTACTCCGCGACCTGGCTCGCACGCAACCCCCGCGCCCGCGCCACCCAGCTCGACTGGGAACCCATCAACGCCATCGCCGCCCGCCTGCTCGCCGAACGCGGCCTGAGCGACCGCTTCACCTGCATCGACGGCGACTTCCACCACACCGACTTCGGCCGGCACGCCTACGACGTCGCCGTCTACTCCCACATCGCCCACCAGGAGGGCCCCGAGGACAACATCGCCGTCTTCACCCGCCTCAAGGACGCCCTCAAACCCGGCGGCGCCCTCGTCGTGTGCGACTACGTCGTCGACGACGACCGCAGCGGGCCCGCCTTCCCGCTCCTCTTCGCCTGCGAAATGCTCCTCAAGAGCAAGCAGGGCGGCACCTGGCGGCGCACGGACTATGACGCCTGGCTCACCAAAGCCGGCTTCAGCGACATCACCTTCCACACCGCCCCGCCCGCCACCCTCGTCATCGCCCGCTAACCCCCAGACCCCCAGCCCCCCAGCCAGCTCCCCGGTCCGCCAACTGCCAGGCCCGGCAGGGGTGTCAGGCCCATCAGGCGCGTATACGCGTCAGGGGTCAGGCGGGGACATCAGGCAGGGGGGACATCGGACAGCGGCGGCGCCGGCAGCGCGGGCACCGGCAAAGCCCCCGCACCAACACCGGCACACCGGCACGCCGGTATGCCGGTACACCACGCAAAAGGAAAGGGAA
The DNA here is from genome assembly GCF_042871345.1 of Streptomyces sp. NPDC005863. Taxonomy (NCBI): domain Bacteria; kingdom Bacillati; phylum Actinomycetota; class Actinomycetes; order Kitasatosporales; family Streptomycetaceae; genus Streptomyces; species Streptomyces sp. NPDC005863. The sequence goes on from NZ_JBIAII010000004.1 coordinate 559,964, forward strand.
TCTGCTGTGGAATCTGTGAACGTTGCCATCATCTATTACAGCGCGACCGGCACCGTGCACACGCTGGCCAAGGCGGTGGCCGAGGGCGCGGAGAAGGCAGGCGCGCAGGTACGGCTGCGCACCGTCGCCGAAACCGCCCCCCAGGCCGCGATCGAGGCCAACCCGGCCTGGGCGGCCCACCGTGAGGCCACCGCCGACATCGCCGAAGCCGGCCATGACGATCTCGCCTGGGCCGATGCGGTCCTGTTCGGCACACCCAGCCGGTTCGGGAACCCCGCAAGCCAGCTGCGGGCCTTCATCGACACCACCGGACCCCTGTGGTTCGCCGGGAAGATCGCCGGGAAGGTGTTCTCCGCGTTCACCGCCAGCAACACCGCCCACGGCGGCCAGGAATCCACCATCCTGGCCCTGTCCAACACCTTCTACCACTGGGGCGGCATCATCGTGCCCCCCGGCTACACCGACCCCGTCCAGTTCCAGTCCGGCAACCCGTACGGCACCTCCCACGTCGCCGGCGACGGCGCCCCCGGCGAAATCGCCCTCCAAGCAGCACGCCACCAGGCACGCCGCGTCGTGGACACCACCGCCGCCCTCAAAACCGGCCGCGCCACCCTCTGAACACACACCGAGAGACCGGGCGTCAACTGCCCGCCGTACGAGGCCGGTTGCGGTCCTCCCACGCCTCTTACGGTGCCTGGCTCATGTGCTGCTGAGGTGCTGCGGCCCCTGCGGCGCTGTGGCGTTGTGGTGTGTCCGCCGCCGGGGGGGGCGGGGGTCACGGGTCTGGCCGGGGGCGCGGCCGGCTGCGTGGACCGGCCCGAGGGGGCGCCCCCGGCGCCCCGGCGCGGCCCAGGCGTCCATCCGGCCCCCACCCTGTGAAGGGTGCCGGGCCGGTGGCGTCCGCCTCGTCCGCCTCACTCCTGTCGACGACGCAGCCGTACGCAATGTGAGGCCGCCCGCCCCACCTCTTTCCCCGCCCCCGCCCACTTCTTGCCTCCCGTCCGGCCCCACCTTGGCGGGGAGCAAGGGGCGGGCGGCGATCTGCGCGTGCAATCCCGCGTGCGGGGGCTGCGGCAACATCCAGCATCCGGCCGGTGTGCTCAAGCAGCGCATGCCGCTGGCCCGGGCCGTGGGAGCGTCCTTGAATCCGGTGCCCCGATGGTGTCCATCGCAGGCGGCGAGCCACGGCACACCCGCCCCACCCGCTCACCCCAACCGCCCCGCCCGCGCACCTCGCCGGCCCCGCACCCCTCGCGCGCCCTGCGCGCTCTGTGGCCGGGGCTTCGCCCGCCTCACCCGCCCCGCGCCCGGGATTTGCCCGGCCGGCCGGCCGGGCGGGGCGGGGGGTGTGGCCGGGGTGGCGGGTTTCGTCCATCCGTTCCCGCAGAAGGAGACAGCCCGATGAAGGGCTCCACGGTCTACCGATCGATACAAAAGCGCGGCCTGCACCTCGGACTCCTGCCGCAGATGGCCGCGGCCGTCAACGGCTCGACGCCGCTCACCCTCGACCACGACCTGGACGTCCTGCCCCAGCTGGGACGGCGCCTGACGGTCGCCGAGTTCGCCGACGCCATCGACGACCTGGCGGCCCGGCTGTGGGCGGCAGGGGTGCGGCCCGGTGAACACATCGTGGTCCACAAGAGCGCCAACGCCGACATCTGGATGCTCGGCGCCGCCGCCTCCCGGATCGGCGCCATCCCGGTGATGCTCTCGCCCGCCCTGGACGGCGCGACCGTCGGCGCCCTCATCCAGCGCCTGGAGCGGCCCAGCCTGCTCACCGACACCCCCAAACTCCAGGGCATGACCCAGGTCCCGCTCAAGGACATCACCCGCCGCGTCATCCTGACCGCCGGTGAACACCCCGGCGCCCAGTGCCTGGCCGCCCTCGCCGGCGCCCCCCGGGTACGTGCCCGCACCCGCCCGATCGACGAAGCCGCCGTCATCACCCACACCTCCGGCACCACCGGACTGCCCAAACTCGTCGTGCACACCCCCCGCACCCAGGGCATCCGCCTGGTGCCGCAGTGGCGGCTGCTGGCCCTGATGCGCCGCAAGGACACCGTCGCCATCCACATCCCCTTCGTGCACTCACGGATGGTGGCGGCCATGTCCCTGGCCCTGCTGAAACAACTGCCGATCCTGCTGATGAACGCATCCGATCCCGACAGCGTCGCCGAGCAGTTCGCCGCCCACCGGCCCGGCTTCGTCGAGGCCCTGCCCAACTCCCTGATGGACTGGGAGGACCTGGCCGCCGACCCGCGCCGCCCCTTCTCCTCGGTGAAAATCTTCAGCAGCACTTTCGACGCCATCCACCCGCGCACCATGAGCCGGCTGCTGAACTCCTCCGAGCGCACCGGCGCCCTGTTCTTCCAGATCTACGGCCAGAGCGAGGTCGGCCCGGCCGTGGGCCGCGCCTACTTCCGCTCCTCCGCGCACAAGGCCAACGGCCGCTGCGTGGGCTGGGCGATGCCACTGGGAGCCGCGAAGGTCCGCGTCACCAGCCGCAACGGCCGGCCCCCCTCCAAGGACAACCCCGGCTTCATCGAAGTGGCCTGGGACGGCCTGGCCAAGACCTACTTCGCCGAACAGGACCGCTACGACACCAACCGCAACGGCGCCTGGTGGCGCACCGGCGATGTCGGCTACCGCACCGCGCTGGGCTGCCTGCACATGCTCGACCGGGAAGTCGACATGATCGAAGGCGTCACCAGCTCCCTGGAAGTCGAGGACGTCGTCCTGGGCCGGCTGCCCGAACTGAGCGAACTCGTCGTGGTGACCGGCCCCGACGACCGGCCCGTCCCCGTCATCTGCACCACCGACGACGCCCCCCTGGACCGCGCCCGCTGGCGCGCCGCGGTCACCGCGTTCCCCCAGCTCGCCGACCCCGTCCAGATCCCCCAGGCCGAACTGCCGCGCACCGCCACCCTCAAGGTCCAGCGCAGCGCGCTGGCCCACCAGCTCCACACCCGCCTGACCGACCCCGCCTGACCCCCCACCCCCAACCCTCGCGCCCCGCAACCGCGTTCACCCCGGCCGTGAACCCGGCCGCCCGGACACGGCGGGGGCGCGGGGCGCGGGGCGCAGGGGAGGGTGTACGAGGCCGCCGCGCGAGACCCGGCCGGGGCCGGGTGGGGGAGAGGCGTACGGGCGGGGTGTACGGGTGGGTGGGCTCGGCTCGCCTACTCGGTGCCCACTGCGAGTTCACCGCACAGGGCAGCGGCGCACCGCAGTCGGGCAGAGGCATACGGGCTGCTCCCGCGGGCCACGCGCGGGGGAGCGGCGTACGGGTACTGGAGGGGCAGGCCCAAGGGAACGGCGTACGGGCCAAAACCGCAGAGGGAGCGCCGCGGTACACCGTCGCGGCGACACCCCTTGACCGTGCCGCCCGCGCCCGGCCCCGTACCGCCGGATACTCCAGATACGCCGAGCCCCCTCGGCTCTGCCCGGTGTGCGGTACGGCCCATGAGCTGTCCGGTACACGGGGGTTGAACCCATCGACCCCCACGCCCGCCTCCGGTTTTGTCCGCCGCGCGGTTCCGAAGGTCTGTCCCGTACGTGGGAGTGGGGTCCCCGTCGCCCCCGCGCTCGCCCTCGCCCGGCGCGTTGTTCAGCCCAAAAGCGGTCCCGTATACGGGAGTCGGCCCCGGCGGGCGGGTTGGGTCCCGTGCCCGCCTCCGGCCCCGGGCGGTGCGCGGTTCGGTTTGCAAGCGGCCCCGTACGCGGGAGTGGGGCCCGCTATCCCCGCGCTCGGCTCCGACCGGCGCGCGGTTGGGTCTATGAGCTGTCCCGTGCGCGGGAGTTGGCCCTGGCAGGTCCCACGCTCGCCCCCCGGCCCCGCTCGGCGCATGGTTCAGCCCAAGAGTTGTCCCGTGCGCGGGAGTTGGCCCCGGCGAGTCTCATGCCCGCCTCCGGTGCACGGTTCGGTTCAAGGGCTCTCCCGTCCGCGGAGGTTGAACCCGGCGGGTCCCCAGCCCGCGCCCTCAGGCTCCGCCCGGCGCGCGGTTCGGTCGAAGGTCCCTCTTGTGCGCGGGAGTGGGCCGCCGTCGTCCCACGTTCGCTCTCGGCCCCGCTCGGTGCGCGGTCCAGGCCAAGGCCCCTCCCGTACACGGGAGTTGGGCCTGGTGGGTTCTGTTCTCGCCCCGCGGTTTCGGCGGGTGGCTGCACGGCCCGTACCCGACGGCCCGTACCCGACGAGCCGTACCCGACGAGCCGTGGCCGGGCTGCCCGGCCGGGCCGGTCGCCGGAGCCGGGACGGCGCCCGGCACCTGCCCGCCCGGCCCCCGCGCCCGTGACCGCCCCGGTGACCGCCGCCGGGGCCCCGCCCCCACACGCACTTCGTCCATTCACCCTGCTACGTCCTGGAGAGTCATGTCCCGTCGTCTGTTCACCTCGGAGTCCGTGACCGAGGGCCACCCCGACAAGATCGCCGACCAGATCAGCGACACCATCCTGGACGCCCTGCTCAGCCAGGACCCCGCCTCCCGGGTCGCGGTCGAGACGCTGATCACCACCGGGCAGGTGCACATCGCGGGCGAGGTGAGCACCACCGCCTACGCCGACATCGCCACCCTGGTCCGCCAGAAGATCCTCGACATCGGCTACGACTCCTCCGCCAAGGGCTTCGACGGCGCCTCCTGCGGGGTGTCGGTGTCCATCGGCGCGCAGTCCCCCGACATCGCCCAGGGCGTCGACACCGCCTACGAGAAGCGGGTCGAGGGCGATGAGGACGAGCTGGACAAGCAGGGCGCGGGCGATCAGGGCCTGATGTTCGGCTACGCCACCGACGAGACGCCCGCCCTGATGCCGCTGCCCATCGAGCTGGCCCACCGTCTTTCCCGCCGCCTGAGCGAGGTCCGCAAGGACGGCACCGTCCCCTACCTGCGCCCCGACGGCAAGACCCAGGTCACCATCGAGTACCAGGGCAGCCGCCCGGCCCGCCTGGACACCATCGTGGTCTCCTCCCAGCACGCCGCCGACATCGACCTGGACGACCAGCTCACCCCCGACCTGCGCGCACACGTCGTCGAGCACGTGCTGGCCCAGCTCGCCCAGGAGGGCATCAAACTCGACACCGACGGCCACCGGCTCTTCGTCAACCCCACCGGCCGCTTCGAGATCGGCGGCCCGATGGGCGACGCCGGCCTGACCGGCCGCAAAATCATCGTCGACACCTACGGCGGCATGGCCCGCCACGGCGGCGGCGCCTTCTCCGGCAAGGACCCCTCCAAGGTCGACCGCTCCGCCGCCTACGCGATGCGCTGGGTCGCCAAGAACATCGTCGCCGCCCAGCTCGCCACCCGCTGCGAGGTCCAGGTCGCCTACGCCATCGGCAAGGCCGAACCGGTCGGGCTGTTCATCGAGACCTTCAACACCGCCACCGTCCCCCAGGCCCACATCGAACGCGCCGTCGGCGAGGTCTTCGACCTGCGCCCCGCCGCGATCATCCGCGACCTGGACCTGCTGCGCCCCATCTACGCCCAGAGCGCCGCCTACGGCCACTTCGGCCGCGAACTGCCCGACTTCACTTGGGAGCGCACCGACCGCGCCGACGCCCTGCGCGCGGCCGCCGACGCCGGCTGACCCCCCCTCCGGGGAGCCCGCCGGGGAGCCCGCCGGGCGGGGCGGGGGTGTTGCGCGGGTGGAGGTGTACGGCGGGGTGGTGGCGCCCCCGCCGCGCGGACGCGCCGCGCCCCCGCCGGGCCACGCCCCCGCCGGGCCTCGGCCCGCCCCGCCCGGCCTGGCCCGGCGTCGCGCCCGTACCGCCCGCCGCCCCGCCCGGCGGTGGCCGCACCCCATCGCCGTACCCGCCGCACCCGCCGCGCCTGTCGCCCCGCCCGGCGTTGGCCGCACCCCATCGCCGTACCGCCATACCCGCCGTACCTGCCGCCCCGCCACGGCAGATCCGGGTGGCCATCCGCCGCCCCGCCACGGCAGCCCCGGCGCCGCCTGCCCGCCTGACGCAGGTGGCCCGCCACGTACCCCTCACCTCACCTCGCCCCACCCCCCCGCCGCGCCGCCGCCCCACCCCGTCCTGCCCGATGCCCGCCGGCCCCGGCCCTCACCGGCCGGCCCCCGCCTCAAGGGAGTGCTTTGTCCGTGCGTATCGCCGTGACCGGATCGATAGCGACCGACCATCTGATGGTCTTTCCCGGCCGTTTCGCCGAGCAGCTGATCAAAGAGCAACTGGAGCGCGTCTCCCTGTCCTTCCTCGCCGACCGGCTCGAGGTCCGCCAGGGCGGCGTCGGCGCCAACATCGCCTTCGGCCTGGGGCTGCTGCGGCTGAACCCGGTCCTGATCGGCGCGGCAGGACTGGACTTCGCCGAGTACGGGCGCCGGCTGGAGGAACACGGCGTGGACATCTCCGCCGTCCAGGTCAGCGACACCCTGCACACCGCGCGTTTCGTGTGCACCACGGACCAGGACCAGAACCAGATCGCCACCTTCTACGCCGGCGCCATGGCCGAGGCCGCCCACATCGACCTCGCCGCCGTCACCGCCCGCACCGGCACCCCCCATCTCGTCCTGGTCGGCGCGGACGATCCCGCCGCGATGCTGCGCCACACCGCCGCCGCCCACGCCCTGGACATCCCGCTGGCCGCCGACCCCTCCCAGCAGCTGGCCCGCCTCGAGGGCGATCAGGCCCGCCGCCTGGTCGAGGGGGCGCGCTGGCTGTTCACCAACGAGTACGAGGCCGCCCTGCTGCAAGAGCGCACCGGCTGGAGCGAGTCCCAGCTCCTGGAGCGCGTCGGCACCTGGATCACCACCCTGGGCGCCGGCGGCGTCAGCCTGGCCCGCGCCGGCTGCCCCCGCCTGAGCGTGCCCGCCGTCCCCGCCGCCGCCATCGCCGACCCCACCGGCGCCGGCGACGCCTTCCGCTGCGGCTTCCTGGCCGCGACCGCCTGGGAACTGCCCCAGGAACGCGCCGCCCAGCTCGGCTGCGCCCTGGCCACCACCGTCCTGGAATCGGTGGGCACCCAGGAGTACAAGCTCAGCCCCGCCGACCTGCTCACCCGCATCGAGCACACCTACGGGCCCGCCGCCGCCCGCGCCCTGCAGGCACCGCTCACGGGCAGCACCTCATGACCCCGCCCCCCGCCCACACCCCCAGCCCCCGCCACCAAGGCGCCGGCCACCGCACACCCCGCGAGCCCGCCCGCACCCCGCCCCACACCCCGGCCACCCGGCCGGCGGCGGCCGAGGGGGCGAAGAGCGTTGTGCCGCGCGGGCAGGACCCCGCCTTGAGAGACCGCATGAACATCGCCGCCGCCGTCCTGGCGCGGGCGCAGCGCACTGGCGGCCGGCTCCCGGCGGAGGTCCCGCTGCCGGCCGGCCGGCGCAATACCGGGGGGCGGGCATGAGCATGAGCACCCTGCGCGAGGTCATCGCCGGGCCCGACCCCAGCTTCTCCTTCGAGTTCTTCCCGCCCAAGGACGAGACCGGCGCCCGCCTGCTGTGGCGCACCATCCGCCGCATCGAGACCCTCGCCCCCGCCTTCGTCTCGGTCACCTACGGCGCCGGCGGCTCCTCTCGCGAGCGCACCGTGGAACTCACCCAGCGCATCGCCGCCGAAACCACGCTGCGCCCGGTCGCCCACCTGACCGCGGTCGGCCACTCGGTGGCCGAACTGCGCCACATCATCGGCCAGTACGCCGACGCCGGCGTCCGCGACGTACTGGCCCTGCGCGGCGACCCGCCCGGCGACCCGGGCGCCTCCTGGAGCGCCCACCCCCAGGGCCTGGCCCACGCCCACGAACTGGTGCGCCTGGTCAAGGAGTCGGGGGAGTTCAGCGTCGGCGTCGCCGCCTTTCCCGAACGCCACCCCCGCTCACCCGACTGGGACAGCGACATCCGCCACTTCGTCGCCAAGTGCCGGGCGGGCGCCGACTACGCCATCACCCAGATGTTCTTCCACGTCGAGGACTACCTGCGGCTGCGCGAGAAGGTGACGGCCGCGGGCTGCACCACCCCGATCATCCCCGAGATCATGCCGGCCACCGACGTGCGCCAGATCAGCCGCTTCGCCCAGCTCAGCGGCGCCGCCTTCCCCGAAACGCTGGCCCACCGCCTGGAAGCCGCCCGCGGCAACCGGGCCGAGGGCCACCGCATCGGCGTCGAGCACGCCACGCTCATGGCCCAGCAGCTGCTGGCCGAAGGCGCCCCCGGACTGCACTACATCACCCTCAACCGCTCCACGGCCACGCTCGAGATCCACCGCAACCTCACCCCCACGCGCAGCGCCCCGCACGACCTCGCAGCCCACCACTGACCCCACCCACCGACCCCGCCCCGGCCACCGCCACTGGCCCCGACCGGCAGGAGGATCACGTGTACGACAGCGAAGAGGAGGACCACCGGCCCTCCCGGGACACCGCCCTCGCCCCGCCGCGCACCCCGCCGCTGCGGCTCGCCGGCATCGACGAGGACGACACCTTCGAACCCCACGTCGTACGCGGCATCGACTGACCCCTCCAGGCCGCCCGCCCCCAACTCCCCACCCCCCAGAAGGAGAAGAGATGTCCCACACCGCGCACCAGGCCCACACCCCGCAGGACGCCCACGCCTCACAGGACGGGCAGGGCGCGCACGCCGCTCAGGATGCGCAGGGCGCGGACGGGGCCGGCGCGCTGGCCGACATCGGGGGCGCCCTGGCCCGGGCCGGGGCGGCCTCCCTGAGCGGAGAGCGCGCCGAACTGGCCCAGAGCCTGCTGCGGGCCGCCCTGTCCAAGTGGGAGGACCCCGCCGCCCGCCCCCAGCTCCTGGCCGCCTTCAGCGCCGTCTTCACCGGCGAGGACGGCGCGGCCCAGATGCGCGACTTCATGTCCCGCCAGATCTTCCGCCAGCTGGCCGACTCGCTGCAGGAACCGGCCAAGGACTTCGAGGAGGTCGCCCGCGCCCTGGGCGTGCCGCCCATGAACATCAACGCCGCCCAGGCCCAGGTCTGGGGCGTGGCCGTGCTGCGCTACGTCGTGAAACTGGAGCCGCTCGCCTCCGCCTCCGTCGAGGACGTCATCGCCCTGGTCTCACCCACCATCCAGCGCTACCTGGTCGGCTGACACCCCCACCCCACCCCGCCCCCGCTGCGCGCGCTCTGTCCCGCGCCGCGCCGGCCCCCCTCACATTTGGCGGCCCTGTTTCGTCGTACCGGTGGAGACGGCGCCACCCCGCGCACAGCGGGCGCGGCCACCCACCGGCGCCGGCCGCCATGTCCGCGCGGACGGCCTTCTTGGGTCGCACTTTATTCGGAGGAAGTAACCAGGCCATGAGTACTCTCGACAAAGAGTCCACGGGCGGGGCGCAGGCTCCCGCCGGCGACCCGCGGCGATGGAAAGCACTGGCCGTTCTCGCGGCGATCCAGTTCATGCTCGTCATGGACGTCACGATCGTGCTCGTCGCGCTCCCCGAAATCGACAAGGACCTGACCTTCAATCCCAAGGGCGACCTCGCCTGGGTGATCAACGGTTACGTCCTGATGGCCGGCGGATTCCTGCTGCTGGGCGGCAGGCTGGCCGACATGTTCGGCCGCCGCAGGATCTTCATGGCCGGCGTGATCTGCTTCGGCGTCGCCTCGGCCACCTGCGGCGCCGCGATGTCCTCGGGCATGCTGGTCTCCAGCCGCTTCGTCCAGGGCCTGGGCGAGGCGCTGTGCGGCCCGGCCGCCCTGGGCATGATCCCCATCCTCTTCCCCGACGCCCGTGAGCGGATGAAGGCGCTGGGCGTGTGGGGCGGCACCGCGGCCCTGGGCGGCGTGATCGGCTCGGTCGTCTCCGGCGCCCTGACCGAATACGTCGACTGGCGCTGGATCTTCTACATCAACATCCCCATCGCCGTGGCCGCGCTCATCCTGGTGCCCCGCGTCATGCCGGAGAGCCGCATGGAGCGTGAGGGCCGCAGCGTCGACGTCGTCGGCGCCATCGCCATCACCGGCGGCCTCGTCGCCGTCGTCTACGGCCTGATCAAGGCCGCCGACCACTCCTGGAGCTCCTCCACCGTCCTCATCCCGCTGCTCGGCGGCGTCGGCGTGCTGCTCCTGGCCGCCCTGTGGGAGGTGCGCACCCCCGACCCGATGGTGCCCATCCGCTTCTTCACCAACCGCACCCGCGTCACCTCCAACGTGGTGACCCTGGCGCTGCTGGCCAGCTTCCACTGCTACGCCTTCCTGCTCATCCTCTACATGCAGCAGGTCCTTGACTACTCCGCGATCAAGTCCGGCATGGCCGTGGTGCCGCTGGCCTTCGCCATGGGCGCCGGCATGGGCGCGGCCTCCGCGCTGATGCCCCGCATCGGCGTCAAGGCGGTGCTGGCCATCGGCTTCGGCGGCGCCGCCGTGGGCCTGTTCGTCGCCAGCACCCTGGAGGCCGACTCCTCCTACGTCGGCGGCGTCCTGCCCGGCATGCTCGTCTTCGGCATCTTCAGCGCCATGTGCTACCCCGCCCTGGTCAACGGCGCGCTCTACCAGGTCACCGGCAAGGACTCCGGCCTGGCCTCCGGCGTGCAGACCGCCATGCAGCAGATCGGCGGCGCGCTCGGCCTGGCCACCCTCGTCCCGGTCGCCATCCGCTACACCACCGACCACATCGGCGAGGGCGTCCTGCCCACCGTCGCGCAGTCCGACGGCGCCTCCCGCGCCTTCCGCATCGGCGCCATCCTGGTGGCCGTCGCCGCCGCCCTGGTCGTCGCCCTGATGCAGAAGGTCGACGCCACCCCGCGCAACGTGCTCGCCGAGGCCGACGCCGAGTCCGGCGACGAGACGGTGGCCCAGCCCACCGCCACCGGCGCCACCACCTGAGCACCACCCTTCTTTACGCACCGCCCCCGGGGAGCCGACATTCCCCCCGGGGGCGGTGCCCTGTTGTGTGCTGGGGGGCGGGTGCGGGGCGTCAAGTCGTCTTCCGCTACGGGCCGGTTGGGGCCTCTTGGGCGGGGCGCGCGGGTGCGTGACCCACACCACGCCAAGGCGCACTAGGCGCGGGCCCGCGGCGCGTGTCACGATTCTGGTGCGTCCATCCTGCCCAAAAGCCGTACGGGGGCAGGGAATTGGGCGCTTCTTCATGTGTGCGTCCGGTACGTGCCGCGGCGGGCCGGGGGAGTGGTGGGTGCCGGCTCCGGTGCCGTCTGCCCCGGCCGTCCTGGCGGGCGAGCACGCGGTGCTCCGTGCGGCGTCCACCCGCCCTCGCTCCGGCGGTTCCGGTTGGTCCGCCCGCATCCCGGCCGATGCCGGTGAGGCCTGCCGTGTCGCCGGCCATGAGCGGCTCGCCCTGCCGGCCCCTGGACACCCAGGCCCCGCACGGGCTGCGGGAGCTGACCGCACGCTTGCGCTCGGCTCTGAGCGGGGCGGAGGGCATCCACCTCGACGTGAGCCTGGACCGCGCGATCCCGCCCGGCCGCCGCTGGGCTCCAGCGCCGCCTGCGCTGGGCGGCCACCTCGGTGCGGGGGCCGCCTTCGGCCTCGTACAGGCGGCCAGGACCGTCGCCCACGGACCGCTGCTCTATTGATCAGCGCCGCTCCCGCGAACTGCCCGCCGGCATGGGTGGGTTGTGGGGGATTGCTCATCGTCGCCGACAGTGGCGAGACCGGCCGCACCAACGGGGCCGGGCCCTGTTGCGCGAGCGTTTCACCCACCTCCCCGGCGCCGGGGAGGACTTCGTACGCCGCGCCACCGACCTGGCCGACCGCCGTCGGACACGGTGTCCCGCATCTCGACGCGATGAGCCTGGGCGGCCCGGACGCGGCCAACTGGCCTGTACGGGGCCGCGCTTGACCAGCCCCGCAGGGACACGTACGAAACCGGACACGGAGCCGATACGGGAAGGAGCAGGCCCATGCACACCACCACCGGCACCCCCCACCGCAGCGGCAGCCGCCTCGTCGGCGCCGCGTCCCGTATCCCCACCGGCGTCTGCCCGCCGAATGCCGGTGCCCGCGAGGGACTGAGGGTGGGGGAGTACGGAGCCGGGGGCGCTGTCCCGCCGGCGGTCACGGTCAGGGGAGGCACGGCATGGTGAACGGCTACCGCCCGCCCCGCGACAGCGGCTGACGCGGGGCGCGGAGAGAGCGCGCCGAGGATCGGATGCAGGGCCCGGCATACCCGGGTCCGGACCCAGTCCTTGGCCGTGCGTTGCGTAGCCATCCATGCCGCACGTGCCGTGTGCCCGCCCCCGGGCTCAGTCCACTTGGGGGCCGGGCGGGGCGTGCGTGCGGAGAGCGGCACCCGATCCTCGTTGCCCGGTCCGTCAGGCGGCGGCAACGGGGGGGTGTCTGCCCGGACCGGACGTGAGCGGCGCCGCCTTCGGGTGCGGTGCCGGCCCGCGCCGCGCTCCCGCCCCTCTCGCGTGACCAGCAGAAACGGCCGACATGACCACGTTCCACAGCACGATCTGCCTGATCGGTGCCGGACCGCGCGGGCTGTCCGTGCTCGAGCGGCTGTGCGCCAACGCCCGCTCACAGCCCGCCGACCGCACCCTCCGCATCCACGTCGTGGATCCCTACCCGCCCGGCGCCGGGCAGGTGTGGCGCACCGACCAGTCGCCGCACCTGCTGATGAACACCGTGGCCGGGCAGATATCGGCGTTCACCGACGCCACCGTCGACCTGGAGGGCCCCCTGGAGCCCGGCCCCAGCCTGCACGCCTGGGCCGCCGCCCTGGCCGGCGAGCCCGCCGAGGACCGCTGCCCGGACCACCATCCGGACGGCTGCCCGGACAACTGCCCGGACCGCTATCCGGAGAGTGTCCTGGCCCAGGCCCGCACCCTTGGCCCCGACTCCTACCCCACCCGCGCCTTCTACGGCCACTACCTGTGCTGGGCCTACAGGCGCATCGTGCGGGCCGCCCCCGCCACCGTCACGATCACCTCCCACCGCTGCCGCGCCCTGCGCCTGGACGAGGACCCCCACCCCCACCCCCACCCACATCCTCACCTCACCGGATCGCCGGGCGGGGGCGGCGGTTCGCCGCGGCAGCGGGTGCGGCTCAGTGATGGGAGCCTGCTCGAGGACCTGGACGCCGTCATCCTGTGCCAGGGACACCTCCCGGCCCGGCCCACCGCGACGGAGGCCGAATTCGCCGCCCGCGCACGAAAGTTGTCGCTGGCGCACTTCCCGCCGGCCAATCCCGCCGACGTCGACCTGGACGCCGTTCCGGAGCACGCCACGGTGTTGCTGCGCGGCCTGGGACTGAACTTCTTCGATTACCTGGCCCAGTTCACCCACGGCCGCGGCGGCATCTTCACCCGCACCGCGGGACAGCTCCTCTACCAGCCCTCGGGGCGTGAGCCGCGCCTGCTGGCCGGCTCCCGGCGCGGCATCCCCCACCAGGCCCGCGGTGAGAACGAGAAGGGCCCCCACCACCGTCACGAACCGCTGGTGCTCACCGCCGGGCGCCTTGACGCGCTGCGCCGCGCCCGGGGCGCAGGCGGCCTGGACTTCACCGAGCACCTGTGGCCGCTGATCGCCCACGAGGTCGAAACCGTCTACTACCGCACCCTGTTCACCTCCCGCGGCCACCGCGCCCGCGCCGACCAGCTGCAGGCCGACTACCTGGCCGCCGCCCCCGCACAGCGCCCGGCGGTCCTGGACTCCTACGGCATCGGAGAGAAGTACCGCTTCGACTGGCAGGTCCTGGCCCGCCCCTACCGCGAGCGGCAGTTCACCGGGCCCGAGGACTTCACCGGCTGGCTCGTGGACCACCTGCGCCAGGACGTCGCCGAGGCCCGCGCCGGCAACGTCAGCAACCCCCTCAAGGCCGCCCTGGACGTGCTGCGCGACGTGCGCAACGAGATCCGCCTGGCCGTCGACCACGCCGGGCTGCACGGCGACTCCCACCGCACCGACCTGAACGGCTGGTACACCCCGCTCAACGCCCACCTCTCCATCGGCCCGCCGGCCCACCGCATCGAGGAGATGACCGCGCTGATCGACGCCGGCGTCCTGAGCGTGGTGGGGCCCGGCCTGCGGGTGGAGGCCGCACCCGGCGGCTACCGCGCCCACTCCCCGTACGTGCCCGGCTCCGCGCGGCGCGCGGACCTCCTCATCGAGGCCCGGCTGCCCGCCACCACGCTGGCCCGCACCGGCGACGTACTCCTCGGCGATCTGCGGGAGCGCGGCCAGTGCACCACCCACCGCATCCCCACCCGCACCCAGCAGCCCCACGACAGCGACGGACTGGCCGTCACCCGCCGCCCCTTCCACCTCATCGACGCGGCCGGGCGCCCCCACCCGCGCCGCTTCGCCTTCGGCGTGCCCACCGAAGGCGTGCACTGGGTGACCGCCGCGGGCATCCGGCCCGGCGTCGGCTCGCTCACCCTCACCGACGCCGACGCCATCGCCCGCGCCGCCCTCGCCCACCCCGCCGCCGGCCCCAACCCCCCTGCCCGGGCCGGGGAGCGGCCGTGACCAAGGAGGCCCGCATGCCCCCCGCCGACCCCACCCCCGCCGCGCAGGACGGTGTGCCGTACGCGCAGGACGGTGGGCCGTACGTGGCCGGTGTGCCGCAGGAGGGGCTGCTCGCCCCCGTCTGGGCGGACACCCCGGTGGCCGCAGCGGTCGGTGACGGGGCGTGGCTGCAGGCCATGCTGGATGCCGAGGCCGCCCTCAGCCGTGCCCAGGCCCGCCTGGGCACGGTGCCCGCCACCGCCGCCGTGGCCATCACCGCCGCGGCCCGCGCCGAACACTTCGACCTGCCCGCCCTGGCCGCCCGCGCCCGGCACAGCGCCAACCCCGTGGTGGCCCTGGTCAAGGACCTGACCGCAGTGGTGGCCGCCCGGGACGGCGAGGCCGCCGCCTACGTGCACCACGGCTCCACCAGCCAGGACATCCTGGACACCGCCTCTGTCCTGGTGGCCCACCGCGCCCTGCGCCTGATCCGCGCGGACCTGGCCCGCACCGCCCAGCACCTGGCGCGCCTGGCCCGCGCCCACCGCGACACCCTGATGGCCGGGCGCACCCTGGCCCTGCACGCGGTGCCCACCACCTTCGGCTGCAAGGCGGCCGGCTGGCGCCACCTCGTCCTGGACGCCGAGGAGAAACTGGCCCACTGGCACACCCGCGCACCCGTCCAGCTCGGCGGCGCCGCCGGCACCCTGGCCGGCTACCTCCAGCACGCCCCCGCAGCCGATCCCGCCGCCCACACCCGCGATCTGAGCGCCGCCTTCGCCGCCGAACTGGGCCTGGCCGCGCCCCTGTTGCCCTGGCACGTGCTGCGCACCCCCGTCGCCGACCTGGCGCACGCCGCCGCGTTCACCTGCACCGCCCTGGGCAAGATCGCCGTGGACGTGCTGTCGCTGACGCGCACCGAGGTCGGCGAGGTCCACGAGCCGGGCCCCGCCGGGCGCGGCGCGTCCTCGGCGATGCCGCACAAACGCAACCCCGTCCTGTCCGCCGCGATCCGCTCCGCCGCCCTGCAGGCACCCCCGCTGGCGGCGGGCGTGCTGGGCTGCATGCTGAGCGAGGACGAACGCTCCGCCGGGGCCTGGCACGCCGAATGGGAGCCGCTGCGCGCCCTGTTGCGGCTGGCCGGGGGAGCGGCCCGCCAGGCCGGCGAACTCACCGCAGGCCTGCGCGTCGACGCCGACCGGATGCGCGCCAACACCGCCCTGACCGCCGGGCGGATCGTCTCCGAGAAGATCGGCGCGGTCCTCGCCGGGCACCTGGGCCCGGCCCCCGCCCGCGCCCTGCTGGAGCGGGCCTGCGCCCGCGCCGCCGAGCAGGGCCTGGCACTGGCCGACGTACTGCGCGCCGACCCCGAAGTCGCCGCACTGGTCCAACAGGAGCCCGGCGCGGCCCTGTTCGACCCCGAGGCCTACACCGGGGCCGCGGCCGTACTGACCGAGCGGGCCCTGACCCGCACCCTGGCACCACAGCCGGCACACGAGGACGCCGGCACCACCCGAGGGTGATGCCGGCGCCGAACCCCACGCACCGGACGCACCGTGCGGTTCCTGAGCTCAGAGGCTCAGGGGCTCAGGGGCTCAGGAGCTGCAGGAGGCGGGCGTGGGTGCGGGTGTGGGGGAGGTGCTGCGCTGCAGGGCGATCTCGGTGAGTTCCTCGATGTCGAACTGCGAGCGTCCCGGCGTGCCGTAGCGGGTGATCTTCCCGCGGCTCACCCACTTGCGGATGGTCGCTTCGGAGACCCCGGTGGCCAGGGCGGCCACATTGGTGGGGACCAGACGGTGGCGGGGCGGTCGGTTCATGCGGCGTCCTTTTGTTGCCGGTCCATGTGGTGGCGCAGGGTGAGCAGTTCGCGCATCTCCCAGAAGTGCCCCGACGTGCAGCTCACGCCGGTGCTCTGCGGCGGGGTGCCGGGCGGCGCGGTGCTGATCGTCCCCGGGCAGTCCTGCACCACGCACCCGATGGCGGGCGGGCGCTGCTCGTCGGGTTCGGGGTCGATCGCCCGCAGCGACTCCTGGTGCAGGCCTTCGACTTCGTCGGCGAATTCCACGGCCGGCGCCTGGGCTGCGAGCCACTCCAGATGACGTAACAGAAAACACGCCAGATGCGGGACGGAACGCCCCGGAGCGGCCTGTCCGAGCTTCTCCATCACATACCCCGACCACGACTCCAGGATGGCGAGAATATTGTCCCTGGCATCGAGTGCGGAAATATTCAGGTGATCGCGCCGACGGCTGCCCGACACCTTCGTCGGGTTCCTGCGGCGGGACGTCGAAAGAATGTGGTGCAGTCCTTCCTGGTGAAGTCCGGGAAGGGTACGCAGATTACGCTCCAGTTGCTCGACGCAGAGGGCACACAGGACCGATCCGGCCGTGGCGGGTAAGTCCTGGGCATGGTTCCTCGGGCATGAGTGAAACTCCAATGTGAATCTCCTTCATGAGCTGAACGCGCCCCGCGCCCGGCCGGCCGCAGACATAGAAAAACCGTGCCGGACGCCGTGGTGAAGAAAGGATCAAGGATCGATGAATCCCGCGAAAGGGAAAGAAGGGGGCGAGGAGGGCAGGGCCGGGGCCCGAAGGGCAGGGGCCGCTGACGGACGCCGCGGTGAACGGGCGCTCCCGGTCAGGAAATTCCGGCGGACGTGAATGCGGCCCGGCACGCGCCGGCTCCGGTCTGTGTACTGGATACGGCCCTCATGCGCATTCCATCCCCCCGGTTGGTGCCCAGATACCCACGCTGCCCAGCCGCAGCCATGGATGCACATCGGAGAGTTCCACGAGCGGTCGCAGGGTGTCAACGTGCACCCCGCCGGTAAGAGAGCGGTAATCCAGCGGCGTTAAATTTTTCCTTTCGTAATCGATCCCCCCTAAAGGGGAACTCTAGATTCCTCTTTCTTGCGGGGGAACTCCAGCTTTCTTCCAGCGGCGCCGCACCCGGACCGCACCCGGACCCCGGCCCGCCGCAGGCCGGCCCCGCTAGCCTCTCCCACCAGCACCCCCCTGCCCCGCCGCGCCAACTCCCGCCCCATGCCGCCCTGTTGACGCCCCCGCACGCCCCGCCGGGCCGGTCGCGCGGGCGGCGGGCCGGTCCCCCCGCCGCCTCGCCCGACCTCCCCCCCTTTCAGCACGTACCCCCGACAAGGAAAAGGCTGTGGCCATGGAAATGACCTGTATCGGCACGGAACAACAAGGGGCGGCAACGGCACGCCGTACCCGCGACAATCTGCTGCAGGAGATGGAGGAACATCTGCGCGCATTCCTCTCCGCCGAGCACGAGTTATGGGCGGCGGTGAATGAACGCGCGGTCGGCGCCGTCGACGCACTGAGCGAGCTGGTCGCCGCGGGCGGCAAACGCATCCGCCCCGCCTTCTGCATCGCCGGCTACCTCGCCGCCGGCGGCGAGGCCCACGACGGTGCCGTCGTCGCGGCCGCCGCGGCCCTGGAGATGCTGCACGCCTCGGCCCTCATCCACGACGACATCATCGACGCCTCCAGCCACCGCCGCGGCCTGCCCACCGTCCACACCCGCCACTCCGCCCTGCACCGCCACCACCGCTGGCAGGGTGAGTCACGCCGCTTCGGCGAGGGCGTGGCCCTGCTCGTCGGCGACCTGGCCCTGGTCTACTCCGAGCAGCTGATGGCCCCCGTGCCCGCGGCGGCGGGCGCGGTGTGGCACCGGCTGCGCTCGGAACTGATGATCGGCCAGTACATGGACATGAGCGCGGCCGCCGAGTTCAACGTCGACCCCCAGCTCTCCCGCTGGATCGCCCTGGCCAAGTCCGGCCACTACACCATCCACCGGCCGCTGGCCCTGGGCGCGGGCGCGGCAGGCCGCCCCGACCTCGCCTCGGCCTTCGAACGCTACGGCGAAGCGGTCGGCGAGGCCTTCCAGCTCCGCGACGACCTGCTGGACGCCTTCGGCGACTCCGCCGCCACCGGCAAACCCGCCGGACTCGACTTCAGCCAGCACAAGATGACCCTCCTGCTGGGCTGGGCGATGCAGCGCGATCCCCGCATCCACCACATGATCACCACCCCCGGCCACACCCCCGAAGAGGTACGCCGCCGCCTGCTGGACACCGGCGTCCCCGACGACGTCGAAAAACACATCGCCGCCCTCGTCGACCAGGGCCGCACCGCCATCGCCGAAGCGCCCATCGCCCCTGTATGGCGCGAGGAGCTGACCGCCATGGCCGAACGGGTCGCCTACCGCACGTCCTGACCCCGGACGCACCCTGCCGCCCCACGCCCGGGGGCCCGGGTCCCGCCGTCGGGCAGGGCCCGCCTGGGCGTCCCTGAAGTGCCTGTGCAGGTGCGGGGGTTGGCCCTTGTTCAGGGGGCGGGGCTCACGCCGCGCGTCCCGTTGTCCCGGGCGGCGGCGGGCCTGGGCCGTCCGGCTGCCCCCGAAGCGCACGCGCGGGCAGGGCAGTTGGCCCTGCTGCAGAGACCCCCTGCTGCGAGGGTCGGACCTCACCCTGCCGCGTCCCGCCCCGGCGATGACCGGCCTCTGCGAGCGGGATGCCCACCCGGGCAAGGCGGTGCGCAGGCGGCGCCCGGCAACCGGCACCAGGGCCCCGGAGGCCCCGGACGACTGCGACACCCCCCGGCCCACCGCGGCGGGGGAGAAGCGCACGGCGGCAACCCCCGCCAAAAAACCACCCGTTCACCCGGCCGGCCCGCCTCAACGGCCGCCGGAGCCCGCGTCGCGGACCCCTCAAGGCGCGCTGGAGCCCCCTTCCGCCCCGCCCCGCCCACCGCCCCCGCACCGAGCCCCCCGCGGCAGCCGCGCCCCCGCTCCCACCAGGCACATCACACCACCGGGTGACAGCACCGTGTGTCCCCGTACCAACCGGCAGGGACGCGGGCCAACGGCAGGCGGGGACAGGGGGGTTGGGCAAAGCCCGCCGACCGGGGCGGCCCACACCGCATGATGCAACCACATATGCACCGGAAGGGCGGCCACGATGACTCTGGACGCACACGGCGTCGACAGGAGCGCAAGCGGCGGCCGCGGCCATGCCGTGGTGATCGGGGCGAGCCTGGCCGGACTCACCGCGGCACGCGCCCTGGCCAACTCCATGGACCGGGTCACCCTCATCGAACGCGACCGCCCCCCGCACGGCAC
Organism: Streptomyces sp. NPDC005863; assembly: GCF_042871345.1. Lineage (NCBI taxonomy): Bacteria > Bacillati > Actinomycetota > Actinomycetes > Kitasatosporales > Streptomycetaceae > Streptomyces > Streptomyces sp. NPDC005863. Next base: position 579,471 of record NZ_JBIAII010000004.1, read on the forward strand.
CGGCCGGCGCCGCGGCGTCCCCCAGGCCCGCCACACCCACACCCTGACCACCACCGCCCAGCAAGGCCTGGAACAGCTCTTCCCCGGCATCGGCGCGGACCTCGAACGCGCCGGAGCCGTACGCCTGCGCATGCCCCAGGACATGCTGCTGCTCGGCCCGCACGGCTGGCTGCCCCGCTTCGACTGCGGCCTGTCCCTGCTCAGCGCGGGCCGCGACGTGATCGACGCGGTGATACGCGAGCGGCTGCGCGCCGAGGGCCGGGTGGCCTTCCTGAGCGCACACGAGGTCGTCGCCCTGCAGCCCGACCGCAACGACACCGTCACCGGCGTCTGGGCCCGCGGCCGCGACCGCACCAGCCCCGACGGCCGCGGCCCGCGCCGGCTCATCCCGGCCGACTTCGTCGTGGACGCCTCGGGAAGCGGCTCCCGCGCCCCGCACTGGCTGGCCGAACTCGGCTACGAGGCACCCCGCGAGAGCACGGCCGGCGCCCGCACCACCTACGTCTCCACCGTCTTCGCCCCACCCGTGGGCCACGTCGCCGACTGGCAGGGCCTGCTGCTGATGGCCTCACCCGGCCACCCCCACCAAGGCACCCTCACCCCCATCGAGGGCGGCCGCTGGTCGGTGACGCTGTGCTGGAGCGACGGCCGGCCCCCGCCCGCCGACCACACCGCCCTGCTGCACGCCGCCGCCGCCCTGCGCCACCCCCTGCTGCACGACGTCATCGAGGCCGCCACCCCCCTCGGCCCCCTCTACACCTGCACCCAGGCGGACCACCGCTGGCGCCACTACGAGAAACTGCGCCGCTTCCCCGACCAGTTCCTCGTCCTGGGCGACGCGCTGGCCGCCCTGGACCCCGCCCACGGCCAGGGCATGACCCTGGCCATACAGGGCGCGCTGGTCCTCGACCACCTGCTGGCCGGCCACGGCACCACCGTCGGCCTCACCTACCGGCTGCGCCGCGCCCTGGCCCACCGCCTGGCCCCCGCCTGGCAGTCCAGCACCCGCCACCTGCGCACCACCACCGGCCAGGACGCCCCCACGGGCCTGCGCGCCCACCTCGGCCGGCGCCACACCGCCAAGATCGCCGCCGCCGCACCCACCGACCCGCACGCCGCGACCCTGCTCGTCGCCCGCCTCCAGGCGGCAGGACCGCTGGCCGCCGTACCGCACCCCACCACCGCCGGCCCCACCACCGTCCGCCCCGCGCCCGGCCCCCTCGACCCCGCTCCCTCCGCGCCGCCCAGCTCCACCCATGGCCCCCACGGCCCCCGCACCCGCCGCCCCGCCCCCCGCCCCGCCGACCCGGCCATCGGGGTGGCCACCGGCTCCGCCCTGCTGAACCCGCCCGGCTCCTCCGCCCAGTGGCCGCCCCCGGCCCCGGCCGCCAAGAGCCGCAGAACCTGAAACACACCCACCGCCCGCCCCAGGAGATACGGGGGGAGAGCGGGGGAGGGCGGGCGCGGGCGCCACACCCCGTGGACATAGGGTTCGACCATGACAAGAAGGCAGCAACTTCCCGCTGTTCAGGCCGACTTGAGCGACCCGGGCAGAGCGCGCGGCCACAACTCACCCTTCTCGTACGCCCTGTTGGACACCGGCCGCACCCCGGCACTTGAGAACAACTCGAAGAGCCCTAAAAAGACAGTGGAGTTGGGGCCGGGTTCCGGCTGGAGCGCGGTTGTCGGCCCGCTCAGGGCCCCGATAGCGTTCCTTCCGCTCCAGGGCACGGGCCCGTTTGCGCCGCTGCAGGCCGCCCCCACCACCGACCGTCCACCGGCCGGCACGGGTGTGCCTGTGACCACTGAGCGGCGAGGGGAGGGCGCGCGGGCATGAGCATCACCGAAGATGCACCGCAGCGGGAGCGGAGCAAGACGCCACAGGGCGAACGCATCGCCGACTGGGCCGACGGACGCCTCGGCATCTACCAGTGGCGCACCCTGATGCGCAAGGTCTTCCCCGAACACTGGTCCTTCATGTTCGGCGAGATCGCCCTCTACAGCTTCATCATCCTGATCCTCACCGGCCTCTACCTCACCATGTTCTTCAACCCGAGCATGGGCGAGACGGTCTACGAGGGCCCGCACGTCCCGCTGCAGGGCGTGCAGATGTCGGAGGCCTACGCCTCCACGCTGCGCATCAGCTTCGAGGTCCGCGGCGGCCTGTTCATCCGCCAGCTGCACCACTGGGCCGCACTCACCATGATCGCCGCGACGATGGCGCACACCCTGCGCCACTTTTTGACCGGCTCCTTCCGCAAGCCGCGCGAGCTGAACTGGCTGATCGGCGTGGTCCTGCTGGTCCTGGTCACCCTGGAGGGCTTCCTCGGCTACTCACTGCCCGACGACCTCCTCTCGGGCACCGGCCTGCGCATCGCCGAAGGCGTCACCCTCGCCATCCCGCTGGTGGGCACCTACCTGACGATGTTCCTCTTCGGCGGCGAGTTCCCCAGCACCGACGTCATCCCGCGCTTCTACAGCTTCCACATCCTGCTGCTGCCCGGCATCATCCTGGCCCTGGTCACCGTCCACCTGATCCTGGTCGTCTACCAGAAGCACACCCAGTTCCGCGGCCCGGGCCGCACCCAGCAGAACGTGGTCGGCCAGCCCTTGATGCCGCACTACGCGGCCAAGGCCGGCGGCTTCTTCTTCCTGGTCTCCGGCGTCCTGTCACTGATGGCGGGCATCGCCCAGATCAACGCCGTCTGGGTCTACGGCCCCTACCGCCCCGACCAGATCTCCCAGGGGTCCCAGCCCGACTGGTACATGGGCTTCCTCGAAGGGGCCCTGCGCGCCTTCCCCGCCTGGGAGTTCGCCGTCGCCGGCTACACCGTCAACATGGGCGTGCTCGTCCCGGCCGTCGTCCTGCCCACCCTGCTCATCGGCATCGCCTGCCTGTGGCCCTTCATCGAGGCCTGGATCACCGGCGACAAACGCGAACACCACCTGCTGGACCGGCCCCGCGAACAGCCCACCCGCACCGCGTTCGTCTGCTCCCTGGCCGCCTTCTACCTGGTGCTCTTCTTCGGCGGCGCCAACGACATCCTCGCCGAACGCTTCCACCTGTCGATGAACTCCATCACCTGGGGCGTGCGCGTCGGCGTCTTCATCATCCCCGCCCTGACCTACCTCATCACCAAGCGGATCTGCCTGGGCCTGCAACTGCGCGACCGCGACAAGCTCCTGCACGGCCGCGAGACCGGCCGCATCAAGCGCCTGCCGCACGGCGAGTTCATCGAGGTCCACGAACGCCTGGAACGCGGACAGGAGTACATGCTGCTCTCCCGCGAGATCCACCAGCCGCTGCCGGCCCCGCTGCGCGAGGACCGCGACGGCGTGCCCAACCCCAACTCCCGCACCGAGCTGGTCCGTCACCGCCTCAGCCGCTGGCTCTCCGGCGGGCAGATAGCCGCCCCCACCGAGCAGGAGATGCGCCAGGCCCTGGAGCACCTCGACCACGGCCCGGCCGGCGTCAACGGCCACGCCCCCCTCAACGGCCACGCGCCGGTGAACGGCCACACCCCGGTCAACGGCCACGGCTCCGCCAACGGCCACACGCCGGACGCCGTCGAGGGACGCGAGCCCGACCAGCAACGGCACTGACCCAGCGGCCCGGCCCCGTGCGGCCGGGCCGAGGGCAGCGGCGCGGGCGACCAGGGGACGGGTCACCCGCGCCGCCCGCATCCCGCTCCCACACCACCTCGTCCCCCCCACCCCCGTACCGCCTGCATCCCCCCGCCCCACCTCGTCCCGCCCCGCACCGCCCCGGGCCCCGGAGCGCCGTCCTCCCGCACCGGGCCTCCCGAGCACCGGCCTCCCGCACCGCACCGGGCCCCGCGCACCGCGTCCCGGCACCCCCGTGCACCGCCTGCACCGCACCGCACCGCGCCCGCCCCTCCGTGCACCGCACGCGTCCGGCCCCGCCCGCCGGGCAGCCGGTCCCGGGCCCCGCCCGGCCGGGGCCGCAGAAGGGATGGTCCTCATGTACCGCCCCCCAGGCCACCGCGACCACCCCCGGCCCGCCCTCACCCCCGCACCCGCGCCCCCGCCCGGGCCCGGGCCGGGTTCCCTCACCGCCGGCACCGCCGCGCGCACCGGTCTGACCCAGGAACTGTGCGGCCGCCAGCGCCGTTACGTGGGCGCCATGCTGGTCCGCACCGCCTGCGTGGTCCTGATGGCCCTCACCTGGAACCGCTGGCCGGCCTTGGCCGTGTGCGCCCTCATCGGCGGTGTCGCCATCCCGTACGTGGCCGTGGTGGCCGCCCAGGCCGGCTGGCGCCAGCAGCGGGGAGAGCGGGCCGCCCTGGCCCCGCTGCCCGAGGACAGCACCACGCGCACCCCCCTCGAACCCACCCTCATCCTGCCTCCCGCACACAACCCCGCTCCCTGACCCGCCCGTTGCCCCGCAGCCCCGTCAACACCCCGTATATGTAGGGGAGTTGGGGGAGCGGGGGCTGCCGCGCCTGCCCCGCTCCCGCCGGTGCCGGGGCGCCCGCTGTTCTGCTGGCAAGTGCGCCGCGCACACCGCCACTTGGAGTGACCCACGTCACTTCGAAGGGCTCTTGGTGTGGGGCCCGGCCCGTGTCACTATTTCTGCAGACCTCCCCTGCCCGAAAACGAAAAGCCCCCTCCCTTCGCGGAGCGTGGAGCATCGGCGGCAGGGGAGCTGAGCCGGGCCCGGGACACCGCACGGAAATCCGCGCAGGAAACCGCGCGCCGATCCCAGGGGCCCCTCACCCTCCCTCTGTTTTCCCCGGACACCGGCCGAGCCCGCTGCGCGCGGCAACCCGCCCCGCTGCCCGGCGTCTTCGCGCGGCCCGCCCGTATGCCGCCGGGCAGGACACCGACCGCCCGGCCCGCCCGGCCCGCGTCCTTTTTCCGCGCTCCGGCGCGCCGCCGCCCGTAACCGCCGCCGCTCATACCGGCGCCGCAATCCACCCATGGAGGAATGATGTCGGGAACCGCCGATCCGGCAGGTGTCTACGCAGCCGTCGAGGAGTCAGCCGGGCTGCTGGGCGTGGCGTGCGCGCGCGAGAAGGTGTGGCCGATCCTGACTGCGTTCGAGGAGGTCCTGCCGGACGCCGTGATCGCTTTCCGGGTGGCGACCAACGCGCGCCACGAGGGGGAGTTCGACTGCCGGTTCACCGTGCCCAAGGGCATCGACCCCTACGCCACCGCGCTGGAGAAGGAACTCACCACCCCCACCGGCCACCCGATCGAGTCGCTGGTCACCGAGGTGCAAAAGCACTGCGCCGTCGACAGCTACGGCGTCGACTTCGGTGTCCAGGGCGGCTTCAAGAAGATCTGGGTGTACTTCCCCGGCGGCCGCCACGAGTCCATCTCCCACCTCGCGCAGGTGCCCTCCATGCCCGCCGCGCTGGCCCGCAACGAGGACTTCTTCGCCCGCTACGGCCTGGCCGACAAGGTCGACCTGATCGGCATCGACTACGCCGGGCGCACCATGAACGTGTACTTCGCGGCCTCGCCCGAGGTGGTGGCCCCCCAGACCGTGCGCGCCATGCACCGCGAGATGGGGCTGCAGGAGCCCAGCGAGCAGATGCTCGACTTCTGCGGCAAGGCCTTCGGCGTCTACGCCACCGTCAACTGGGACTCGATGAAGGTCGAGCGGATCTCCTACAGCGTCAAGACGGAGAACCCCCTGGAGCTCTCCGCCCGCCTGGGCAGCAAGGTCGAGCAGTTCCTCAAGACCAACCCCTACGGCGCCGGCACGCCCAAGATGGTCTACGCCGCGGTGACCTCCGGCGGCGAGGAGTACTACAAGCTCCAGTCGTACTACCAGTGGCGCACCAACAGCCGGCTGAACCTTTCCTACATCGGCGGGCGCTCGTAAGGCCCCGTAACGCCCCGCAAGGCTCTGGGTCCCGCACGCACCGCAGCACCCCTGCGCACCGCACCTCACACCCGTCGAAAGGGAACAGCGCACATGTCAACTGAAGCCACTCTCGGGCGCTTTCGCGAATACATGGTCGGCCCCTCGCGGTTCATGAGCCTGCTGTCGGTCTTCGAGCTCGGCATCATCGACCGGCTGCGCGAGCGGCCCGGGATGAGCGCCGCCGAGCTCGGCCAGGCCGTCGGCGCCAAGCCCGACGCCGTGGAGCAGCTGCTGTTCCTCCTGCTCAAGGAGGGCTTCGTCGCCCAGGACGAGACCACCGGCGGCTACAGCCTGGACGCGCTCGCCGAGGTCAGCGAGAGCGACCTCAAGCGCGCCCTCACCTACATGAACATGATCAAGGTGGTGGCGCTGCGGCAGCTCTTCTACCTCACCGACAGCGCCCGCACCGGCACCATCGTGGGCCTCAAGGAGCTGTACGGCACGCAGAGCGGCACCCTCTACGACGCCGTCGCCGACCACAGCGACCTCAACGACGCCTGGCTGACGCTGATGAACAACGTCACCGCCAACATCGACCCCTGGTTCTTCTCCAACATCGACGTCCCCGCCGGCGCCCGGGTCCTGGACGTGGCCGGCAACACCGGGCTCGGCGCGATCCACACCTACCGGCACAAGGCCTCCGAGGGGCTGAAGGTGACCACCTTCGACCTGCCGGAGAAGGAGAGCGCCTGTCTGGCCAACTTCGCCGAGCACGGCGTGGCCGAGCACTGCTCCTTCATCGGCGGCAACGTCTTCGACGAGATCCCCCAGGGCTTCGACACCGTCCTGATCAAGCACTTTTTGGACATGTTCGACAAGGACGACGTCTTCACGATCCTTAAGGGCGTCCACCGCTCCCTGGAGATCGGCGGCCAGGTCCACATCATGGTGCCGGTCTACCCCGAGGACATCCGCGACGCCGACAACTACAACGTCGACTTCTTCCCGGCCTTCTTCATCGGCTGCACCATGGGCCAGGGCGGCCCGCAGAAGATGTCGACCTACCAGCGGTGGCTGGAGGAGTGCGGCTTCAAGGTCACCAAGGCCATCACCAAGGACCCCGCCGAGGTCCCTGACGACGTCATCCCCGTCCAGGCCATCCTGTGCGCGACGAAGGTCGCGTGACCCGCTGAGCCGGGCACCGCGCGGCCCCCCTGGGGGGCCGCCGCTGTCTGCTGCGAACAAGCGCCGACCGGCACATGGAGGACACATGTCCACACGCACGGCACCGACCGGCATCGACCGGGTGTACGCGGCCATCGAGGAGGCGGCCCGGCTCGCCGGCGTCGCCTGCGCGCCGGACAAGGTCCGCCCGGTCCTGGCCGCCTACGACCAGGGGCTGGAGCAGGCCGGGGTCGTCTACAGCGTCTCCAGCACCGAGCACGCCCCGGCCGACCTCGACTACACCGTCACCGTGCCGCCCGACAGCGGCGACCCCTACGCCACCGCCCTGGCCCACGGCTTCCTCCAGGCCACCGACCACCCCGTCGGCGGCCTGCTGGCCGCCCTGCAGGAGCGGTGCGCCATCGCCGAGTACCTCATCGACGGCGGCGTCCTGGGCGGATTCAGCAAGATCTACGCGCACTTCCCGCAGGACGTGCAGCCCGTCGCCGGGCTCGCCGAACTGCCCGGCATGCCGCCCGCCCTGGCCGGCCACGCCGCCCTGTTCGAACGGCACGGCCTGAGCCACGTCGCGATGACCGGGATCGACTACCGGCGCCGCACGGTCAACCTGTACTTCACCCAGCTCTCCGCGGCCTGCCTGGCACCGCACAACATCCGCGCCCTGCACCGCGCCCTGGCCCTGCCCGAGCCCGACGAGCAGATGCTGGCCTTCGCCGGGCGCTCCTTTCGCATCTACACCACCCTCGGCTGGGACTCACCCGGCGTCGGACGGATCTGCTACGCCCCGCCGCCGGCCCGCGGCTTCGACCCCGCGGCGCTGCCGGTGGCCATCACCGGGCAGGTGGAGCGGTTCGTGCGCGAGGCCCCGCGCGCCTATGAGGGCGATCCCATCGTGATCGCGGCCGTCAAGTGGGAGAGCGGCGGCAGGTACCTCAACCTGGGCCCCTACCACCAGCTCTCCCCGCTCATGCGCAAGGTGATCAGCGCCGTCCACAACGGCCGCATCTGACACACGCCGCACCCCTGCGCGCCCTTGGCGCCACCCCCGCCTGAGCCCGGACCGGATCCCGGTCGGGGCTCAGGCCTTTTCTTTGTTCCACCCGCCTTCCGAAATCCGCCCCGGACTCATTCCGGCGGCATATTCAACACCTTCCCAGGGGCCTTCTTTTTGTTTCCACCGGCGCGTGCCACACCATGCCCTCATTAAAGTTGAACATTACACCATGTTCAGGAGTGTAACGTCATAACGGTGTTGATTTTGCTCCGGTGAATCAGGCAGGATCACAACGGATCACCACGGAATCCGCGCCGAAAAGCGCCGATTCCCGCATTCGGCTCACTATTCGAAGAGGGGACACCCATGTCTGATTCCGTCCAGGATCAGGGCTTTGCCGACGCCGCCGGACTGCGCGCCGCCAACCGCGCCACCGTCGAGCAGTACATGCACACCCGGGGCCAGGACCGGCTGCGCCGCCACGAGCTGTTCACCGAGGACGGCCGCGGCGGCCTGTGGACCACCGACACCGGGTCCCCGGTGGAGACCGTGGGCCGCGACCGGCTCGCCGAGCACGCCGTGTGGTCGCTCGGCTGCTTCCCCGACTGGGAGTGGTACAACATCCAGATCTTCGAGACGCAGGACCCGAACCACATCTGGGTGGAATGCGACGGACGCGGCAAGATCCGCTTCGGCGACTACCCCGAGGGCTACTACGAGAACCACTTCCTGCATTCCTTCGAACTGGACAACGGGAAGATCAAGCGCAATCGCGAGTTCATGAACCCGTTCCAGCAGCTGCGGGCGCTCGGCATTCCGGTGCCGGAGATCAAGCGCACCGGCATTCCCACCTGAGAACCACTCGATTACCGCTGGATCGGAGTTACGTCATGGAAGACGTTATACGGGAGATTCGTATCCGCGGGGCACTTCAGCAACCCGACTGGAGCGATATTTCCCAGCTGAACCGGGTCGCGGAGGCGCTGGCCGCCCGCCCCCCGCTGGTCCAGGGCGATGACCTGGCCACCCTGCGCACCCTGCTCGGCAAGGTCGCCGCGGGTGAGGCGATGGTGCTGCAGTCCGGCGACTGCGCGGAGGATCCCCAGGAGTGCACGCCCCGCCAGGTGGCCCGCAAGGCCGCCCTGCTCGACCTGCTGGCCGGCTCGCTCGGCCTGATCACGGGCAAGCCCGTCCTGAGAGTGGGACGCATCGCGGGCCAGTTCGCCAAACCCCGCTCCAAGCCCACCGAAATCATCGACGGCGTCGAACTGCCCGTCTTCCGCGGCCACATGGTCAACGGCCCCGAACCCGACGCCGAGAGCCGCCGCCCCGACCCCTTGCGCATCCTCACCGGCTACATGGCCGCCGGCGACATCATCGAACACCTCGGCTGGCGCGACCGCGCCGCCGGCCGCGACGTCGTCGAACCCCTGGTCTGGACGAGCCACGAGGCGCTGCTGCTGGACTACGAGACGCCGATGCTGCGCATGGACGACAAGGGCCGCATGTTCCTGGGCTCGACCCACTGGCCCTGGATCGGTGAGCGCACCCGCCAGGTCGAGGGCGCCCACGTCGCGCTGCTGGCAGAGGTCAGCAACCCGGTGGCCTGCAAGGTCGGCCCCACCATGGAACCGGCCGACCTCCTCGCGCTGTGCGAGCGCCTTGACCCCTGGCGCGACCCGGGCCGCCTGACCCTGATCGCCCGCATGGGCGCCGGCAACGTCAGCGCACGCCTGCCCCGCCTGGTGGAAGCCGTACGCGAGGCCGGGCACCCGGCGATCTGGCTGAGCGACCCGGTGCACGGCAACACCGTCACCGCGCCCGGCGGCTACAAGACCCGCATGGTCGACACCGTCGCCGGCGAGATCACCGCGTTCGTCGAGGCGGTGCGCGCCGGCGGCGGCACCGCGGGCGGCCTGCACCTGGAGACCACCCCCGACGACGTCACCGAATGCGCCAGCACCGAAGCCGACCTGGAACGCGTCGGCGAGCGCTACACCTCCTGCTGCGACCCCCGCCTCAACCCCGCCCAGGCCCTCACCGCCGTCAACGCCTGGCCCGCCTGAACCGTACGCCCGGCCCGTACGCCCGGCCCCGTACGCCCAACCCGTACGCCTGGCCCGTATGTCAGCAGCACCCGCCCCACGACCGAGGACTGCCACCATGACCGGCATACCCCCCATCAGCGCCTACCCCCTGCCCGCCGAGGGCGACCTGCCCCAGGCCGCCGTGTCCTGGACCGCCGACACCGAGCGGGCGGTCCTCCTCATCCACGACATGCAGCGCTACTTCCTGGCGCCCTTCCCCGAGAGCCTGCGCCAGGAACTGACCGCCAACGCCGCCGCCCTGCGCGAGAAGTGCGCCGCGGCGGGCATCCCGGTCGCCTACACCGCCCAGCCCGGCGGCATGAGCGAGGAACAGCGCGGCCTGCTCAAGGACTTCTGGGGCCCGGGCATGCGCCCCGCCCCCCAGGACCGCCAGGTCGTCGACGCCCTGACCCCCGCCCCCCAGGACTGGCTGCTCACCAAGTGGCGCTACAGCGCCTTCTTCAAGACCGACCTGCTGGAGCGCATGCGCGCCGCCGGACGCGACCAGCTCATCCTGTGCGGCGTCTACGCCCACGTCGGCGTCCTGGCCACCGCCGTCGACGCCTTCACCCACGACATCCAGCCGTTCTTCGTCGCCGACGCCACGGCCGACTTCACCCACGACTACCACCGCTCGGCCCTCACCTACGCCGCCGAGCGGTGCGCCCGGGTCACCACCGTCAAGGGGCTGTTCACATGACACCGACACCACCCACCCCCGCCACCCCCGGCCCTCCGGCCGCCGCCGACCTCCTGGAACAGGCGCTCACCGGCCGCGCCGAGGCCTTCGCGCTGCTGCACCGCCCCGGCGCGACGGGCCCCGACACGGTGGAGGTGGTGACCGGCTCGGTGACCCTGCCGGCCACCCTGGCCGACATCCCGCTGCCCCCCGCCCCCGCACCCGGCACCGGCGCCCACCACGAAGTACTGGTCGTCATGCCCTACCGGCAGCTGTCCGAACGCGGCTTCGCCTGCGCCGACGACGGCACCCCGCTGGTCGCCATGACCATCACCGGCCAGCAGCAACTGCCGCTGCGCCAGGCCCTGGCCCGCATCGCGGACGTCCCCACCCCGCTGGCCGGCGGCGGCTTCGACGTCGACGACGGCGCCTACGAGGACATCGTGCGCCGCATCGCCAAGGAGATGATCGGCACCGGAGAGGGCGCCAACTTCGTCATCAAGCGCACCTTCGTCGCCGACATCACCGACTACGGCCCCGCCAGCGCCCCCGCCCTCTTCCGCCGCCTCCTGGAACGCGAGAGCGGCGCCCACTGGACCTTCCTCATCCACACCGGCAGCCGCATCCTGGTCGGCGCGTCCCCCGAACGCCACGTCAGCCTCCACCACGGCACCGCCGTGATGAACCCCATCAGCGGCACCTACCGCTACCCGCCCGCCGGCTCCACCCTGGAAGGTGTCCTCGCCTTCCTCGACGACCGCAAGGAGACCGACGAGCTGTACATGGTCCTGGACGAAGAACTCAAGATGATGGCCCGCATCTGCGAGGGCGGCGGCCGCGTGGTGGGCCCCTACCTCAAGGAAATGGCCCGCCTGGCCCACACCGAGTACTTCATCGAGGGCCGCACCGACCGCGACGTGCGCGACATCCTGCGCGAGACGATGTTCGCCCCCACCGTCACCGGCAGCCCGCTGGAGAGCGCCTGCCGCATCATCCACCAGTACGAACCCGGCGGCCGCGGCTACTACAGCGGCGCCGCCGCCCTCATCGGCCGCGACGAACACGGCGAGCGCGCCATGGACTCCGCGATCCTCATCCGCACCGCCGACATCAGCCACCAGGGAAGCCTGGCCATCGGCGTCGGCGCCACCATCGTGCGCCACTCCGACCCCGCGTCCGAGGCCGCCGAGACCCGCGCCAAGGCCGCCGGACTCGTCGCCGCCCTGGGCGGCGACACCACCGAACGCTTCGCCGACCACCCCAGCGTGCGCCGCGCCCTGGAAGGACGCAACGACTCCATCGCCGGCTTCTGGCTCTCCGACACCCGCGCCCGCACCGCCGCCCGGCCCGAACTGGCCGGCCGCAAGGTCCTGGTCGTCGACGCCGAGGACACCTTCACCTCGATGATCGACCAGCAGCTGCGCTCCTTGGGCCTGGAAGTCACCGTGCGCCGCTACGACCAGAACTACGCCTTCGAGGGCCACGACCTCATCGTCATGGGACCCGGCCCGGGAGACCCCCAGGAGGTGGCCCACCCCAAGATGCGCCACCTGCACACCGCGGTCGCCACCCTGCTGCGCGAACAGCGGCCCTTCCTCGCCGTCTGCCTCAGCCACCAGGTCCTTGGCCTGCAGCTCGGCCTGCCCCTGCGCCGCAGGAGCGTGCCCAACCAGGGCGTGCAAAAGCAGATCGACCTCTTCGGCGCCGCCGAACACGTCGGCTACTACAACACCTTCGCGCTGCTGAGCCAGGAGGAGGAATTCACCCCCCGCGGCGTGCCCGGCGTGAGCGGCAAGACCCCCGTCCAGGTCAGCCGGGACGCGGCGACGGGGGAGGTGCACGCCCTGCGCGGCGCGGGCTTCGCCTCCCTGCAGTTCCACCCCGAATCCGTCCTCACCCGGCAGGGCCCGCGCATCGTGGGCACCACCCTGGCCCACCTCCTGGCCCCCGCCCGCACCCCCGACCCCGCCTGACCCACCCCCCAAGACCGCCGGGCCGGCGCCCTCCCCCGAGCGCCGGCCCGGCCCTTCCCCTGCCCCCAAGCCGCCGCCCTGTGGCCGCACTCGCCGAAGGATTGACCCATGTCTGATGTACGGCGCTCCGAAACCCTGACGGGCTCTGTGGAGGTGGCCTTCCCCGAGTTCCGCACGCCGCCCGCGGAGCCGTTGGGGCTGTTGTCGTCCTGGCTGAAGGCGGCCACCGAGCTGGGGGTGCGTGAGCCCCGCGCGCTGGCTCTGGCCACCGCCGACGCCCAGGGCCGGCCCTCCTCCCGCATCCTGGCGGTCAACCAGATCACCGACACCGGGCTGGTGTTCATCACCCACGCCGGCAGCCAAAAGGGCCGCGACCTGGCCGCCAACCCCCACGCCTCGGGCGTCCTGTACTGGCGCGAGACCAGCCAGCAGGTCACCCTGGCCGGCCCCGTCGTCCAGCTCCCGCGCGCCGAGGCCGAACAACTCTGGGCGGCCCGCGCGGTGTTCACCCACCCCATGTCGACGGTCTCCCTGCAGAGCGAGCCGCTGCGCGACCTCGACCACCTCGAGGAGATCCGTGAGCGTGCGCTGGCGCTGGGCGAGCCGGCCCGCCCGCTGCCCTGCCCCGAGGCGTTCGTCGGCTACCGCCTGGAACCGGACAGTGTGGAGTTCTGGGCGAACGGCACCGACCGCCTCCACGAACGCCTGCGCTACGACCGCACCAGCCAGAACCAGAACCAGAACCAGGACCAGAACCAGGACCAGGACCGGGGCTGGACCGTCACCCGCCTGCAGCCCTGAAACCCCCCACCCGTTCGGAGACCCACACCATGACCTCCCCCATACCCGACCAACTCGCCGCCACCGGCCCGGTGTTCACCAGCCACCTGGACCTGCGCGCCCGCAACCGCCGTGCCGTCGAGCAGTACATGGAGATCGGCCCCGAGGCCCGCCTGCGCCGCTACACCCTCTACACCGACGACGGCACCGCCGCCCTGTTCAACACCGATATCGGCCGCCCCATCATCGTGCAGGGCCGGGAGAAGCTGAAGCGGCACGGGGAGCTGTCCCTGAAGGTCCTGCCCGACTGGCAATGGTTCGACGTGCACCTCTACGAGACCCAGGACCCCGCCACCATCTGGGTCGAGTGCGACGGCGAAGGCACCATCCGCTTCCCCGGCTATGCCGAGGGCCGCTACCGCAACCACTTCATCCACGGCTTCACCCTCCACGACGGACAGATCGCCGCCAGCCGCGAATACACCAACCCCATCGAGCACATGCGCGCCCTGAGCATCGACACCCCCCACATCAACCGCGACTGGATCCCCTCCTGAATCCCGTCTCAACGCTGAAGGGCCGCCCGGCGAACTGCCGGGCGGCCCTTCAGCGTTGACGAGAGGGGGGAAGGCACCTCTCGGTGTGTGTTCAGAGGGTGGCGCGGCCGGTTTTGAGGGCGGCGGTGGTGTCCACGACGCGGCGGGCTTGGTGGCGGGCTGCTTGGAGGGCGATTTCGCCGGGGGCGCCGTCGCCGGCGACGTGGGAGGTGCCGTAGGGGTTGCCGGACTGGAACTGGACGGGGTCGGTGTAGCCGGGGGGCACGATGATGCCGCCCCAGTGGTAGAAGGTGTTGGACAGGGCCAGGATGGTGGATTCCTGGCCGCCGTGGGCGGTGTTGCTGGCGGTGAACGCGGAGAACACCTTCCCGGCGATCTTCCCGGCGAACCACAGGGGTCCGGTGGTGTCGATGAAGGCCCGCAGCTGGCTTGCGGGGTTCCCGAACCGGCTGGGTGTGCCGAACAGGACCGCATCGGCCCAGGCGAGATCGTCATGGCTGGCTTCGGCGATGTCGGTGGTGGCCTCACGGTGGGCTGCCCAGGCCGGGTTGGCCTCGATCGCGGCCTTCGGGGCGGTTTCGGCGACGGTGCGCAGCCGTACCTGCGCGCCTGCCTTCTCCGCGCCCTCGGCCACCGCCTTGGCCAGCGTGTGCACGGTGCCGGTCGCGCTGTAATAGATGATGGCAACGTTCACAGATTCCACAGCAGATTCCCTTTTCTTTTTGCGTGTTCTATCGGGTGGTGTCACGGGATACGGCCGCTCGCGCACAAGGGCCCGATCCCGGTGGGGACAAGTGAAGACAAGCCGGTGAAGGCAAGGGGAAAACCAGGAGGCCGCGAAGGCGGCGTCCGGTCCGGTCCGCGGGGTGCCGCCGGCCCGGTTCGGCCCTGCCGGCACCCCTGCGAACTGGAGCCCGTACGGCCCGTGTCGGCCGCAGAAGCCCGCCCTGGTGGGCCGGCTCAGCCGCGCCCGGCCACCGCCCGGTGCGGGCGCGGCATACGGGCTGGTGATCCGCGGATCGACGTCACGTACACGGCGATTCTCCTGACGGTGAGGAATGGCTTCGCCGGGCGAAGCCGGGGCAGGGAGAGCCGATGTGCGGATTCCGGGCGACCGGGGGAGGGAGGCCCGGATCCGAATTCGATCTCCACCTCTACCGACGACACAGGCCGTTGTAATGTGAGGTGACGAGCGCCACCTTCAGTGCGATGTCTCGTCGAACTGGTGAAGTCGGGGCGCGGCCAAGGGAGTTGGCGACACCATGAGCATGCATCCCGAGCCGGAGGAGAGCCGGCTCGAACCCGGTCTGCGCGCCGTCCTGAGCGAGCGGCGCCAGCTCATCAACCTCGCGTACCGGTTCCTGGGATCACTGGCCGACGCCGAGGACGTCGTGCAGGAGACCTACACCCGCTGGTATGCCATGTCCCAGGAGCGCCGGGATGCCGTCGCCTCCCCGGGCGGCTGGCTGACCCGGGTCGCCAGCCGTGTCTGCCTGGACCTGCTGGGCTCGGCCCGGGCCCGGCGCGAGCGCTATGTGGGGGAGTGGATCCCCGAGCCGCTGCCCGACCGCATGGAGTGGACGAGCGGGCCCTTGACGACGGCCGATCCGGCCGACCGCATCACCCTGGACGAGTCGGTCAACATGGCCTTCCTCGTCGTCCTGGACTCCATGACCCCGGCCGAGCGGGTCGCGTTCATCCTCCACGACGTCTTCCACTACTCCTTCGCCGAGATCGCCGAGATCGTCGGCCGCAGCCCGGCCGCCAGCCGCCAGCTGGCCTCCTCCGCCCGCCGCCGCATCCACGACGCCCAGCAGGCCCCCGTACCCGCCACGGCGCGCCGCGCCGACGTGGTCCGCGACTTCAAGCAGGCCTGGCAGGCCAAGGACATCGACGCCCTCATCGGCCTGCTCGACCCCGACGCCACGACCATCGCCGACGGCGGCGGCCTGGTCAGCGCCCAGCTGCGCCCGGTCACCGGCGGCGAGCAGATCGCCCGCGTCTTCGCCGACGTCGCCGGCAAGGCCCCCGACCTGACGATCCTGGAGCGCACCGTCAACGGCCAGCCCGGCCTGGTCGCCCAGCAGGACGGCGTCACCGTCTCCGTCCTGGCCTTCGACGTGGCGGGCGAGCGCATCACGCACATCTGGGCCGTGCGCAACCCCGAGAAGCTGCGCCCCTGGACGACCGGCTGACCCCTCCCGGGGCCCGCAGCGTTTCGGCCATCGCGCGGCCCGGCCCGCAGAAAGCGCACGCCGGGCCGCGCGGGATGGGGTACGGCCGTTCAGCCGCGGGGCGGTGCGCCGAGCGGCACCTTGTAGCTCTCCAGGTGGCTGATCGCCTCCCCGGCGAAGGTGAACACGTCGCAGAAGAGGAACTCCGCCTTCTTGCCGTCGGGCAGGGCGAGCGCGGCGCGGCCGGTGGCGACCACCGTGTCGCCCTCCTCGATCAGCCGGTCGACGGTGATCGTCGGCCGCTGCACGACGCCCTGCGCGGCGGCACCGTCCTTGTTCTGCACGATGGCCCGCAGGGCCTCCTTGCCCTGCACCCGGGTCTGGCCCAGGCTCTCCCACACCACGTCGTCGCTGACCAGGGCCAGGACCTGCTCGTGGTCGCCGCTGAGGACCCCCTCGCGGTACCGCTCCACGGTCGCTTTGTGTTTGCTCATGCCCCCATGACTATGGGCCGGGCCTAGGAGGGCGCTGGAATCCCGACAGAAGCGGACGCACCCCCCACCCCCGCACCGCACCCGCCACCCCGGCGAAGGCCAGGGGCGACCTCACATTCGGCGGGGCTGTCTCGTCGTATCCAGGACAGCAGTTTCGGCCAAGGGAGCAGAGGGAGTACGCGAGCGATGAGGACGCAGACCGGTCCGGACGACGACCAGCTCGAGGCGGGCCTGAGCACGGTCCTGAGCGAGCGGCGCCAGCTCATCAACCTCGCCTACCGCTTCCTGGGATCCCTGGCCGACGCCGAGGACGTCGTGCAGGAGGCCTACGCCCGCTGGTATGCCATGTCCCGCTCCCAGCGCGAGGCCATCGCCTCCCCGGGCGGCTGGCTGACCACCGTCGCCAGCCGCATCTGCCTGGACCTGCTGGGCTCCGCCCGGGCCCGGCGTGAGCGCTATGTGGGGGAGTGGATCCCCGAGCCGCTGCCCGACCACTCCGAATGGATCAGCGGGCCTTCCACGACGGCCGATCCGGCCGACCGCATCACTCTGGACGAGTCGGTCAACATGGCCTTCCTCGTCGTCCTGGAGTCCATGACGCCGGCCGAGCGGGTCGCGTTCATCCTCCACGACGTCTTTCGCTACTCCTTCGCCGAGGTCGCCGAAAGCGTCGGCCGCACCCCGGCCGCCTGCCGCCAGCTGGCCTCCTCCGCCCGCCGCCGCATCCGCACCGCCCAGCAGGCCCCCGCCACCGGCACCGCCCAGCGCGCCGGCATCGTCCGCAGCTTCAAGCAGGCCTGGGAGGCCAAGGACATCGGCGCCCTCATCAGCCTCCTGGACCCCGACGCCACCGGACTGGCCGACGGCGGCGGACTGGTCAACGCCGCACCGCCCACCGGCGGCAGCGAGCAGATCGCCCGCTACCTGGTCACCATCACCGGCCGGGCGCCCGACCTGAGCATCCTGGAGCGCACCGTCAACGGCGAGCCGGGCCTGGTCGTCCAGCAGGACGGCGTGACCGTCTCCGTCCTCGCCTTCGACTTCGCAGGCGAGCGCATCAAACACCTGTGGGCGGTGCGCAACCCCGAGAAGCTGCGCCCCTGGACGACCGCCTGAACCCCGCCCCGCACACCGGCCCGCAACCGCGCGGGGTGGCGGGATCGGTGCAGGCCGGCGGGGGTGGTGTCACATCGCGGCCAGCCATTTCGTCCAAGCTGTGTAGGCACCAAGCACGGCGAAGGAGCACGACATGGACGCGCGCATGAACCTCTTCGACAACCCGGTCTCGGCCAAGTTCCTCAAGCACTTGGCGGCGGCGGGCCAGGTGAGCGCGAACACCACGCTGCCGGCCGCGACACAGGAACTGGTGCGCCTGCGCGCCAGCCAGATCAACGGCTGCGGCTTCTGCACGGACATGCACACCAAGGAGGCCACGCACGCCGGGGAGAGCGTCACCCGCCTGCACCTGGTCGCCGCCTGGCGGGAGGCCACGGTCTTCACCGACGCCGAGCGCGCCGCGCTCGAACTGGCCGAGCAGGGCACCCGTATCGCGGACGCGGCCGGCGGTGTCAGCGACGAGGCCTGGGCGAACGCCGCCAAGCACTACGACGAGGACCAGCTCGCCGCGCTGGTGGCGCTGATCGCCGTCATCAACGCCTTCAACCGCGTCAACGTCCTGGTCCGCCAGCCCGCCGGCGACTACCGGGTGGGCCAGTTCGGCTAGCACCTGCAGCAGCACCCCTCCCCGCCCGCCGGGGCCCGGTCTGTCCGGGGCCCCGGCGAGATGGAAGAAGGGGGTGTCAGCTGATCTTCATGGTGGCCATCATGCCCATGGCCGAGTGGTCGAGCATGTGGCAGTGGTAGAGGTAGGTGCCCCGGTAACTGTCGAAGGTGGCCTGGAGCTTGACCGTCTCGCCCGCCGCGACGATCACGGTGTCCTTCAGGCCCGCCTCGCCGGGAGCCGGCGGCTTCCCGGCCCGCTCAAGGACCCGGAACTGCACCAGGTGCATGTGGAAGTTGTGCGGCACCCGGGTGTTGGTGTTGGTGACCGTCCAGATCTCACTGGCCCCGAAGCGGATGCTGGAGTCCACCCGGGCGGGGTCGTAGCTCTTGCCGTCCATGTACCCCTTGGGATGCGCGGCGCCCTCGTCCATCTGCATGGTGATGGTGCGCTCGTTGGTCGGCGCGGGCAGCGCGGGCAGGGTGCGCAGCACCTCGGGCACGGAACTGGGGTCGGGGGCGGTGCGCACCACGTCGAAGCGCATCACCTGGCCGACCTGCTCGGGGGTGCCGGCGAAGATCAGGGTGTTCTCCAGCACCACCTTCTCGCCCACCGCGTAACGCGAGAAGTCCACCACGGCATCGACGCGCTCACCGGGGGAGAGCAGGAAGGAGCTCGTGGTGTGCGGGCGCTCCAGCAGGCCGCCGTCCGAGCCCACCTGGACGATGTCGCTGCCGTCGGCCAGCCGCAGACTGTAGAAGCGCTGGTTGGACATGTTCGCAAAACGCAGCCGGTACTTGCGGGCGGCGACCTGGAAGTAGGGGTAAGGGGCGCCGTTGACCAGCAGCGTGGTGCGCTCCTGGTCGTCCATCACATACATCAGCTGCCCGGCCGCATCGAAGTGCGCGTCACGTATCGCGAGGACCACGTCGTACTCGCCCTTGGGCAGCGGCAGGCTCTCCTCGAGGGAATCGGTCAGCAGATAGCTGCCGTGCAGCCCGCGGTAGACGTTCTCCGACTCCACGTGGTGGGCGTGATCGTGATACCAGAGCGAGGCATGCGACTGCTTGTTGGGATAGGTGTACAGCCGCTCGCCGCCGGGGGCGAGGGTGTCCATCGGGTCGCCGTCATTGGCCTGGGTCACCGAAGCGCCGTGCAGGTGGACCGAGGTGGGCACGGCCAGCTTGTTGCGCTGACGCACGATCACCGGGCGGCCGGTGCGGGCCTTGATGGTCGCGCCGGGGAAGTTCCCGTCGAAGGTCAGCAGGTCGGTCTGGATGCCCGGCAGGATCTCCCGGCGGGCCGGGCGCATGGTGACGTCGTAATGGTCGGCCGTCGCGGTCCTGAAGGTGGGTCTGAGCACCGGCATCTTGGGCAGGGGCACGGCGAACAGCGGCGGATTGGCCGCCTTGGCGGCCTTGGCCGGGCTGGCCTTGGCGCGGTCCACGGCGAGCAGGGGAGTAAATGACGCCCCGGTGAGCCCTACGCCCGCGGCGGCGAGTCCGGTGCCGAGCAGACGGCGTCGGGTGACCATGGTGTGCCCTCCTATGTACGTGTATGTACGTGTATGTACGTGGATGTAAAACGGCACCCGGCCGGTGGCCGCGGCCCCGCACACGCGGCGGCAACACGGCAGCGCACAGCCCTGCGGTGCCAGTTCGCAGTCCACCAGGGGCGGCTAGAGGCTCACTCGGGTCCACTCCGCGCGCCGACGCCGCGCTCCTGCCGCGCGCCCGGCGCCCAGGTGCCCGGAAGCCGGAGCCTGCCTCGCCGCGGGCGGCCCCCGCGGCGCACACTGCCGGTGCCACCCGCACCGCCCGCACCCGCTGAGGGAGTCCTTGCCCATGAGTGAACCGCCGTCCATGAGTGAACCGGCGTCCACGGATCAGCAGGCGTCCACGAGTGAACCGGCGTCCACGGATCAGCAGGCGTCCACGGGCGAACCGGCGTCCACGGGTGAACCGGCCCTCGCCGCCCCCGTCTTCGTCGACCCGCACCAGAGCCTGGCCGAGCGGCCCGCACCGATCAGCCTCGTGTGGTCCCTGGGCGGCCGGGACCGCGACCTGGACGCCGCCGTCGTACGCCTGGCCCCCGGCGCGGGCCTGGAGGAACACACCGAGAACGGCTTCGGCGTCCTGCTCACCGTGCTGGCCGGCAGCGGCGAACTGCGCCTGCCCGCCACCGTCCTGGCCCTCGCCCCGGGCGCCCTGGCCTGGCTGCCCGCCCACACCCCGCGCGCCCTGCACGCCGGGGCCGGCGGCCTCACCTACACCACCGCCCACCGCCGCCGCCCGCCCGCAGACCCCACCGCCGCCGGGGAGCCGGCCTGCCTGCTGCCGCGGCTGTGCCCCGCCTGCGCCCGCCCGGCCGCCGACCGCGACGCCCGCTACTGCGCCCGCTGCGGCACCGCGCTGAACGGACCCGCCTGACCCACCGGGGCCCGGCTTCACGTCGTACGTCGGCAGCCCGGGCGCGTTCGGATCCGCCTGACCCACCGGGGCCCGGCCCTTCTCATCTGCGCCGCCCGCCCCCACAATCACCCTCGCCCCGCCCCGCGGCCGGCCCCCTCTGCCGCGCCCGCCCCGCCGAGCCCCCCCTGCCGCGCCCGCCGAAGGAGCCCTCCGTGCCGATGGTCCGCCCGGCCCGCCCGCTCACCCTGCTGCGCCTGCTGCGCCTGCTGCGCCTGCTGCGCCTGCTGGGCCTGCTGTGTCTGCTCGCCGCCCTGGCGGCGCCCACCGCCCGCGCGCAGGGCCCCGCACCTGCCGCGCCGCACCGCCCCGTGGTGTTCGTGCACGGCTACAACGCCGACCCCGGCGTGTGGGGCTCCCTGCGCGAGGACCTCACCGCCGCCGGCTACCCGCCCGAGGACCTCTTCGCCTGGGGCTACGACACCAGCCGCTCGGTCAACGAGGAACTCTCCGGCCAACTGGCCGCCTACGTCGAGCAGGTGCGCGCCGCCACCGGCGCCGACCGAGTGGACCTGGTCGCCCACTCCTTCGGCAGCCTCGTCACCCGCTGGTATGTGAAGTACGGCGGCGGCACCGCCACGGTCGCCCACTGGGCCTCGCTGGCCGGCCCCAACCACGGCACCTCCACCGCCTGGGCCTGCGCCCTGTGGTCGCAGGCCTGCCGGGACATGACCCCGGGCTCCTACGTCACCGGCCGGCTCGCCCAGGGCGATGAGACACCCGGCCCCCTCGCGTACGCGACGTGGTGGTCGAACTGCGACGAGGTCATCAACCCCGACTCCAGCGTCCAGCTGGCCGGGGCGGCCAACCACCCGGCCGGCTGCCTGGCCCACAACGACCTGCTCGGCGACGACGGCGTCTCCCGCGGCGTACAGGCCTTCTTGAACAGCCCCTGACCCCGCCGCCCGCCACCACCCCACCCAGGGGGGGATGAATGGGGAGAAACGGGTACGTTCAAGGTCAGCGGGGCGCCGGACGGTCCGCCCGCTGTGCCGTTCACCCGATCAGAGAGCAGTTGTCATGGCCGAGTTCCTGACCGACATCAAGACCATCCGCGAGCGGGCCCGCCGGCAGATCGAGAAGGGCCCGGTGACAGAGGCCTACGGAGCGGACCTGGAGCGCGTCCTCATCGTGCTCAACGAGGCCCTCGCCACGGAGATCGTCTGCACGCTGCGCTACAAGCGGCACTACTACACCGCCTCCGGCCTCTACTCCGAGCCGGTGGCCGCGGAGTTCCTGGAGCACGCCCGGGAGGAGCAGGAGCACGCCGACAAGCTGGCGCAGCGCATCGTGCAGCTGGGCGGCGAGCCCGACTTCAACCCCGACACCCTCACCTCGCGCTCCCACGCGGAGTACACCGCCGGCACCGACCTGATCGACATGATCAAGGAGGACCTGGTCGCCGAACGCGTCGCCGTGGCCGCCTACACCGAGATCGCCCAGTGGCTGGGGGAGGGCGACCCCACCACCCGCCGCGTCTTCGAGGAACTCCTGGCCCAGGAGGAGGAGCACGCCGACGACCTGCGCGGCCTGCTCGAACGCATCCCCGCCGACCGCCAGGGCTGAGCCCCGGGCACGCCGCGGGCCCGGCCAAAACCAGCCGGCCGGGCCCGCGGCACGCACCCAGGCGGCACGC
Source organism: Streptomyces sp. NPDC005863 (assembly GCF_042871345.1). Classification (NCBI taxonomy): domain Bacteria; kingdom Bacillati; phylum Actinomycetota; class Actinomycetes; order Kitasatosporales; family Streptomycetaceae; genus Streptomyces; species Streptomyces sp. NPDC005863. Next base: position 602,051 of record NZ_JBIAII010000004.1, read on the forward strand.
ACCCAGGCGGCACGTACCCAGGCGGCACGGCCCCAAGGGCCGCGCCGCACGGCGCTCAGCGGCCGCGCAGCCGCAGGGTCACATCCTTTTCCTGGTCGCCCGACGCGGAGCCCTCCTCGCTGACGGCGAAGGCCGCCGAGAGCACCGTGACGATCTGGTCGACCGCCACATAGCCGCCCTGCACCGACGCGGTCACCGGGCCCTCCAGCGAGGGCGTCTGCTCCGGTGCGTCGCCCGCCGGGCGGGCGGTGTCGAAGACGCCGCTCCACACCGTGGGCCCGCCGGACGACGTGGAGTGCGGGGCCGCACCGTCCGTGCGGTCCGAGGCGAACGCCGCCCCCAGGACCGAAAAGACGCTCCCGGCGTCGTCCGCCGCACCGCTCAGTTCCACCGTGACCTGCGCCGAGGGATCTCCCGCACCGCTCACCGTCGTTCCTTTCCATCGTGTTCGTACCGGGCCGTCGACCGCCCCGGCCCCGCGGCCGAAGTACGGGCCGCACTCACCAAGGGGGCCGCACTCACCCGGAGGGCTCCTGCGGCGTCTGCTCCTTCGGCGCCCCGTCCCCGTCCGCGTCCTCCTGCCCGCGCCGGCCGGTGCCCGCCTCGTCGGTCTCGGGCACGTCACCGCCCGCGCCGCCCGCGCCGCGCTCCTTGCCCTGCGCACCTTGCTCGCTCTGGTCGCCCTCCTGCACCTCCCAGGGGTCCTGGCCGCCGTCGGCCTGCTGGTCGGGCGGATCCCGGGGGACCGGCGTGCTGCCGTCCGCGCCGGGGGAGGCCGGTACCTGCTCACTCATCGATGTCTCCTCTCGGCCCTTGGCTACCGAAGACGCCCGGCCCTTGCCGCCCGGACGCCCGTACCGGGGCTGGGGTGCAGGTACCCGCGCAGGGCAGGACAACTCGTACTGATCACCGTGGACCACCCGCGCCTAATCGGCGACACGTGAACGGGCCGGCCACCACCGCCACCCACCCCCCTGGCCGGCCCCGCGGCGCCCGCGCGGACCCGGCGGCCCGGTGTGAGACTGCTCCTGTCACGCCGCCCGCCGCACAAGGGAGAAGACGTGTCGAGAGCGGACCCGCCCGGCGGCCTCGAGGAGTTCCTCGCGGACCCCGACAACGCCGTACTGGACCTGGCCACCGCGGTCGCGCGGTGCACGGCGTCCCTGGGCGTGCCCCAGGCGGTGGTCTACCTCGCCGACCTCCAGCAGCGCCGGTTGGTCCCGCTGAGCGAGGACGCCCCGGCGATCGACGTGGACGCCTCCCTGGCCGGCTGGGCCTACCGCACCCTGGCGCTGCGCGTGGAGGAGTCCGCCACCGGCGGCATGACCGCCTGGCTCCCCCTGCTGGACGGCGCCGAGCGCCTGGGCGTGGTCGCCGTCCACGCCCCCTTCCTGGACGGCCCCCTGCTGCGCCGCGGCCGGGCCCTGGCCTCCCTGCTCGCGATGATGATCACCTCCAAGCGCGCCTACAAGGACAACCTCGTCCAGCGCACCCGCTCCCAACCCATGCAACTGCCCGCGGAGATGCTGCGCGCCTTCCTGCCGCCGCGCACCATCGGCAACGCCCACGTGGTCTCCACCGCCGTCCTGGAACCGGCCTACGAGATCGGCGGCGACGCCTTCGACCACTGCCTCACCCGGACGGACCTGCACGCCACCATCGTCGACGCGATGGGCCACAACCTGCTCTCCGGCCTGACCACGGCGGTCGCCCTGGCCGCCTGCCGCAACGGCCGGCGCACCGGCCAGGACCTGCCCGAACTCATGGCGGCCGTGGACACGGCGCTGGGGCAGTGGCTGCCGGACCAGTTCTGCACCGGTGTCCTCACCCGCCTCGACCTCGTCAGCGGGGAGCTGCGCTGGAGCAACTGCGGGCACCCGCCGCCCCTGCTGATCCGCGACGGCCGGCTCGTCGAGGGCGCCCTGGAACGCGAACCCGACCCGCCCATGGGCTTTCCCGCCGACTTCCGCGACGGCGAGCGCCAGATGCACGAGATCGCCCTGGAACCGGGCGACCGCGTCCTGCTCTACACCGACGGCATGACCGAGGCACGGCTGGCCGACGGCACGGAGTTCGGGCTCGAACGGTTCGTCGACTCCGTCATCCGCGCCTCCAGCGCCGGCGAGGTCGCCGCGGAGGCGCTGCGCCGGCTCATCCACTCCGTCCTCGACGCGCAGACCGACCGGCTGCGCGACGACGCCACCATCCTCATGATCGAGTGGCAGCCGCCCAGCCGGTGACCCGCCGCTACCGGCTGCCGCTGTCCCCGTCGTCGTGGTGGATGTCCTCCTGGGCGCCGGGGCTGGGGGTGAGGGTGTCGCCGGCCTCGCCGTCCCTGGCCCGCTCGCGCTCCTCGTCGGGCACGGGCCGCTCCTCGGCCTCCTCCACCTCCTGGAGCACCTCGTCGGCCGCGCTCTGGGCGGGGGTGTGCGGGCGGGAGCTGTCGCGGTGGCTGTCCTGCATGGTGATGTCCCTTTCCGTGGGCTGAAGTTGATACGGGAACGGGGGATGTGAGGGATGTGAGGGTGGGGGATGGGGTGGGGGGGGTCAGGGCAGCGGCGTGCCGCCCGTGGCGTTCACGATCTCGGCCGTGATGAAACTGGCGTGCTGGGAGGCGAGGAAGACGTAGGACGGTGCCATCTCCGCGGGCTGCGCGGGCCGCCCCATCGGCGCCTGCTTGCCGAAGTCGGCGGTGTCCGGCAGCGTCGCGGGGATCAGCGGCGTCCACACTGGCCCCGGCGCCACCGCGTTGACCCGGATCCCGTCCTCCACCAGCATCTGCGCGAGCCCCTGGGTGAAGGTCACGATGGCGCCCTTGGTCATGGCGTAGTCCAGCAGGTGCGGACTGGGCTTGTAGGCCTGCACCGACGTGGTGTTGATGATCGACCCGCCCCGCGGGATGTGCGGCACCGCCATCTTGCACAGCCAGAACATGCCGTACAGGTTGGTGCGCATCACCCGGTCGAACTGCTCGGTGGAGATGTCGGTGATGCCCTTGGGCTGCGACATCTGGTACGCGGCGTTGTTGACCAGCACGTCGATCTGCCCGAACTCGGCCACCGTACGCTCCACGAGCGCGCGGCACTGTTCCTCCTCGCGGAGGTCGCAGGCCACCGCGAGGGCCCGGCGTCCGGCGTCCTCGACCCAGCGGGCGGTCTCCCGCGCCTCCTGGGCCTCGGACGGCAGATGGGTGAAGACGACGTCCGCGCCCTCCCGGGCCAGGGCGATGGCCACGGCCCGCCCGATCCCGGAGTCGCCGCCGGTGATCAGCGCGGCCTTCTCGCGCAGCAGCCCCGAACCGCGGTAGGACTCCTCGCCGTGGTCGGGCGGCGGGTCCATGGGGCCGGTCCAGCCCGGCGGCTCCTGCTCCTGCTGGGGAAAGTCCGGCCGCGGCCCCCTGGTGGTGGGGTCCTGCGGGCCCTGCGTGCCGGGGGTGTCCTTCATCTGCTCTCGCCTTCCCTGGTACGGGGGTACGTGCTCGCGCGGGCGGTGGGTGCGGGCCGGCGCCGGCCCCGCCGGGGCCGGGCGCCTCTCCCCACCTTCCGCAAGACCGGTGCCCCGCACCACCCGAGCCCGCCCGGTACGGCGCACCCGCCGCTCGCGGCCCTCGGGTGCCCGGGCCCCCCAGGGACAAAACGCACCCACCCTGTGAGACCGCCAGGCATATCCGGGGCAATCGGGGGGAGCTGAAGAGGCATGAAGATCCTCATCGTCCTCGTCGTCCTGGCCGTCGCCGTCGCCTGGTACATGAACTCGCGCAAGGGACGCTGACCGGCACGCGCCGCCCAGGCGCCGCCCAGGCTCAGGCGGAGAAGAGCCCGCGTTTTTGGTAACTCGGCTCCCAGAACAGCTTGTTGAGGACCTTCACCGGGGCGGGCATGCAGTCCAGGAACCGCTTGCGCTCGGTGACGTCCCGGCCGTCCATGACCCAGGGGATGTAGATGGCCGCGCCCTTGGGTCCCTGCTTCTTGGCCATGGCGCTGCGGAAGGCGTCCCAGTCCTTGTGGGTGAGCACGTCCTGGATGAGCGGCAGCGCCGCGTCCTCCTCGTGGCGCATGTGCGAACCCAGCGACTGCGCCAGGCGGCCCACCCGCTCGCCGAGGTCGGCGGAGCGGCTCGAGAGGCCCGCGTCGACGGCGGCGAGGGCGGAGTCCAGCTGCGCGTGCTCGGCCTCCATCTCGGCCAGCAGCCTCTGGTCATCGGGCCGCTCGCTCACCTGCCCGGCGATCCGCGGCCACAGCACGGCGTCCTCCACCGTGTGGTGGACGTGCAGCTGGCGCTTGAAGTTCTCCCAGCCGGCCCGGACCTGAGGGGTGCCGGCCCGCCCGGAGGCCACGGCGGCCGCGAGCCTTTCGAGGTCACGCCGGAACGCATCGTGCGTCGCGTACATGACGGCGAAGTCGATCGGGGCCTGCTGTGCGACTGCCATGGTGTGCCGTTCCTTTCGTTGGCGACCGGCCCCCGCCGGTCGACAGAATCAGACAACTCGCGGCCGCGGAGGCGGGGTTGGGATCTCCCGGGGCCCTGCCCGCGCATCCCGCGGCCCGGGATGCCCTCGCGAACGAGAGGGGGCCGGCCTGGACGGGTGTGACATCGGCCCCCGATTCTGTGAGCTGAAGCACATCCCGCCGGGCTGATGTCACACTCCGGGCCGGCCACGGCCTCTCACGGGCGAGCGCGTCACACGGGAGGTGCACCATGTCCGACAGTGCGGAAGAGGACTTCACCGGCGAAGACCTCACCAGGCGGGAACTCGTCGGCGAAGACCTCACCGGCGAGGACGTCACGCAGGAACGACGGGCCGGGGAGGCGGGGCGCATGCCCGAACGCGCCGCCGCCGATGTCGTCGAGGCCTCCACCGAGGTCTTCGTCGGCCACCGGGAACTGCTCTTCTCCCTCGTCTACAACCTGCTCGGCTCCGTCGCCGACACCGAGGACGTCCTGCAGGAGACCTGGCTGTCCTGGTCGGGCAGGAAGAGCCGCTCGCCGCGCCAGGAGATCGAGAACCCGCGCGCCTACCTGGTGCGGATCGCCGTCAACCACGCGCTGGCCCGCAAGGACGCCATCACCCGCAGGCGCGAGACGTACGTGGGCCCGTGGCTGCCCGAGCCGCTGATCACCAAGGCGGGCCAGGAGGGCACCCCGGACGTCGCCGAGCAGGCCCTGCGCACCGAGTCGGTGTCGATGGCCATGATGGTGGTCCTGGAGACGCTGACCCCGCTGGAGCGGGCGGTGTTCGTGCTGCACGAGGTGTTCGGCTACGCGCACACCGAGATCGCGGGCATCCTGGAGCGCAGTCCCTCGGCGGTGCGCCAGCTCGCCCACCGGGCCCGCGCCCACGTCCAGGCGCGCCGTCCCCGTTACGAGACCACTCCGCAGGTCCGGCAGGAGGTCGCCGAACGCTTCGTGGCCGCGGCGCTGGGCGGTGACCTCGACGCGCTGATGCAGATGCTGGCCCCGGAGGTCACCATGTGGACCGACGGCGGCGGCAAGGTGCGCACCGCGGGCCTGCGGCCGGTCAGCGGCCGCGACAAGGTGTGCCGGATGCTCGCCGGGTACGCGGAGCGGGCCCCCAAGGACATCGACGTGCACTACCGGCACGTCAACGGTGATGCCTCGGCGGTGGTCTTCTCCGGGGAGTCGCCCTACGCCGTCATCGTCATGGACCTCACGCCCGGCGGCGATCAGGTGCGCGGCATCTACGCCGTCACCAACCCCGACAAGCTGGCGCGGATCCGGTCGGGCCCGGACGAGGAGGAGTGAGAGCGGGCCTCTCAGCGCGGGCCGGGCGGGGGCTGGTCGGGGGGGGGCTGGGGTTTCCGGCCGGTCCGGCCGCGACCGCGGCCACCGCCACCGTCGTATCCCGGCCTGCACCCTGGACGCGCTCTCCTCGCCCGCTCCGGGTAGGGGCCCGCCGCGGGGCCGCTCATGCCGGGCAGCCTCGGCGGCGGGCCCGCCGTCGCGCTGGTGATCTGGGCCATCACCCCCCTCGTGGCGAGCATCCGCGGGTGTTCATCAGCGCCCCGAACGCGGCGGCCTCGCGCCGGGTCGGCCGGCGACGGTGTTCTTTTCCGGGGTGGTGGTCTCGGGGCCCGCGGGCGCGTCGTGGCCCAGGCCGGAGGGGGTGGGTCCGCCCTTGAGGGCCAGGCACAGGGCGGCGCCGGCGAACATCGTCAGGGCGGGCACCAGCATGGTGGGCCGGAGCGCGTCCACGAAGCCGTGGGAGAAGACCTTGCCGGCCAGTTCCTCGAAGGTGCGGGCCACCTCGCCGGGCAGGTGGGAGGGCGGGGAGCCGCCGCCCTGTTCGGTGCCCACGCCGACGGTCCTGGCGCCGCTGTCGAAGGCGGAGGTGAAGCTCTTGCGGTAGGGGGCGGGCAGCTGGGCGGCGCTGGTGGCGGCCTCCTCACGCAGCGAGGAGACCAGGCGGGCCTGCAGGACCGCGCCGATGACGGCGCCGGCCATCACCGAACCGACCTGGCGCAGCGCGTTGTTGACGCCGGATGCGGCGCCGGTCAGGTGCGGCGGGACGTTGCGCATGACCTCCGAGCCCATCGGGGCGAAGGTGCAGCCGGCGCCCAGGCCGGCGACGAACAGCGGCCCGGCGAACGTGGTCCAGCTGCTGTCGGTCTCGGCGCTCAGCAGGATCCAGGTGATGCCGATGCCGAACATCGACAGTCCGGCGGTCAGGATGTACTTGCCGCCGAACTTCTGCGAGAGGATGCCGGCCGGCCCCGCGGTGATCAGCGAACCCAGCGCCAGCGGCACCAGCACCAGACCGCTCTTCAGGGCGCTGAAGCCGAGCACCGACTGCAGGTAGATGGTGGTGGGCAGCAGGATGCCGAGCACGCCGAAGGAGACCGTGATGCCGACGAGGTTGACCAGGGAGAAGTTGCGGTCCCTGAACAGTGAGAACGGCAGCAGGGGTTCGTCGTCCTGCCGGCCGCGCTCGTGGAGCAGGAAGACGCCCACCAGGGCGGCGGAGGCGCCGATCAGTGTCCGGATCCAGCTGTTCCAGTCGTAGCGTTCGCCCTCGGTCAGGCCGAAGGCCAGGCAGAACAGGGCGGCCGAGGCGAGCAGCACGCCCGGCAGGTCGTAGCGGTGCTTGACGACCCTGACGTGCTCGGGCATGACCCGCGCGCCGAACACCAGCACCAGAGCGCCGATGGGGATGTTGACGAAGAACACCCACCGCCAGTCCAGGTGGGTGACCAGCAGGCCGCCCGCGGTCGGGCCGATCGCGCCGGAGACACCGGCGACCGCGCCCCAGACGCCGTAGGCGGCGCCGCGCTTCTCGGGCGGGAACACGTCGGTGATGATCGAGAGGGTCTGCGGCATCAGCATCGCCGCGCCCACGCCCTGCACCGCGCGGAACGCGATGAGCTGGGCGGGATCCTGCGCGAGGCCGCAGGCCAGGCTGGAGAGGGTGAACAGCGCCACCCCCGACAGGAACAGGTTGCCCTTGCCGCGGATGTCGCCCAGCCGGCCGGCGGTGATGATCAGGGTGGCCAGTACGAGGGTGTAGGCGTTGACGACCCACAGCACCTGGTCCAGCGAGGCGCCCAGGTCGTCGGTCATGTCCGGGATGGCGATGTTCACGATCGTCAGGTCCACCAGGGTCATCACGAACCCCAGGCACAGGACGCTCAGAACCGCCCATGGATTTGTCTGCCGTACGTGAGTCATGGTCTCTCCCCGTGGGCCTCCAGGCCGCTCACAGCGTGTGGCGGTGCAACCAAGAGGCCGGACGCGCGCGGGATGTGACATACGGGCCACCAGTGAGACGCGCACCACAACCGCCGTCGGGCCACGCCGAAGTGCGCGTCATCCGCAGGGAGTTGGCCCTCGGCGCGAGGGGGTCCTGTTTCGGTTACGGCTGATACCAGTCGTCTTCGCCGGCGCGCAGCGAGCGGCCCAGGTAGTCGCGCAGGTTGTTGGCCACCCACCTGCGGCTGTCGCTCTCGTGTTCCCAGACGAACACGTCCGGGCGCTGTGGCTTCTGCACGAAGGCGAACTGATCGCCGCCCCCGTTGTCGCCGAAGAACATGAGGGCATCGAAAGACATGTAGAGCTGGGCGAAGGCTTCGTCGGACCAGAAGCGGAGGTTGTGCTCGACGATCTGATCGATGGTCCAGACGGTGTCCACGTGAGAGTGGCCGAGCACCCCGTCGCTCTCCAGCAGCAGCTGCTCGAGGTCCGTCGGCAGAGCTCGCCCCAGCCGCCTCTCGGCCTCGACGATCTCGGACGCCTCGACCGGCTCCCGAAGTCCTGCACCAGGAAAGACTTCCTGCACTGCCTGTCTCCACATGACGGCGAGCTTAGCCAAGGGTGACTCCCGTTCCGGTGAACATCCGCAGCACCCAAGACCGCCAGCTGTCGCCCGGATCGCTGACCGATCGCTGCCACTTCACGCCGGCCGCACCGGTCACGGTGACTGCGGCTGCGGCGGGGGTGTCGCGGTGGCCGGCGGGCCCGCCGGCTGGGCCCGTGGTGTACGGCTGAGCCGCACAGCACGCCACGAAGACCCGATGGACGCGGCATCGCGGCGCGAACTACCGTCCCGTATATGGCAGTTGACAATCCGCCCCGCCCGTAGCCGCCTCCCACCCCGACCCCTCCCATCCCGGCCCTTGCGGTGCCGATGCCTTGCGTACCGGTGCCTTCTGGGCCGACGCCGAGCGTCATCTGGTGCGCTACGGCGTCGAGTTCACCCCCGAGGTCATCGCCCGCGCCGCCGGGAGCTTCGTGTTCACCGAGGGCGGCCGCCGGATCCTGGACTTCACCTCCGGCCAGATGAGCGCGGTCCTGGGCCACTGCCATCCGCGGATCGTCGCCACCGTACGGCGCCAGGTGGCCGCCCTGGACCACCTCTACAGCGGCATGCTCAGCCGCCCGGTCATCGACCTGGCCCGGCGGCTGGCCGCGACGCTGCCCGCGCCGCTGGAGCGGACGCTGCTGCTGAGCACCGGCGCGGAGTCCAACGAGGCGGCGCTGCGGATGGCCAGGCTCGTCACCGGCCGGTACGAGGTGGTCTCCTTCGCCCGCTCCTGGCACGGCATGACCCAGGGGGCCGCATCGGCCACCTACAGCGCGGGCCGCAAGGGCTACGGTCCGGGCGCGCCCGGCAACTTCGCCATCCCGGTGCCCGCAGCCCGCCGGCCCGGGGCCGCCCCCGCCGGCCGGGCGACGGGCTGGCGCCGTCAGCTGGATGCCGCCTTCGACCTGATCGACGCGCAGTCGACCGGCAGTCTGGCCGCGTGCCTGGTCGAGCCGATCCTCAGCTCGGGCGGCGTCATCGAGCCGCCGCCGGGCTACTTCGCCGCCCTGCGCGCCAAGTGCCGGGAACGCGGCATGCTGCTGATCCTCGACGAGGCGCAGACCGGGCTGTGCCGCACCGGCACCTGGTACGCCTTCCAGCGCGACGGCGTCGTCCCGGACATCCTCACGCTGTCCAAGACGCTCGGCGCGGGGCTGCCGCTGGCCGCGGTGGTCACAAGCGCCGAGATCGAGCAGGAGGCGCACGCGCGGGGATTTTTGTTCTACACCACGCATGTCGCCGACCCGCTGGTGGCCGCGGTCGGCGCCACGGTCCTGGATGTGCTGGCCGAGGAGGAGCTCGACGTCCGCGCGCGGCAGCTGGGCGCGCTGCTGCGCGCGGGCCTGGAGGAGCTCGCCGGCCGCCACCGGGTCGTCGGCGACATCCGCGGCCGCGGTCTGCTGATGGGCCTGGAACTGGTCACCGGCCGCCAGGAGCGGCAGGGTGCGGACGCGCTGGGCGCCCGGGTCACCCGGCGCTGTCTGGAGCTGGGCCTGCACATGAACATCGTCCAACTGCCGGGCATGGGCGGGGTGTTCCGCATCGCGCCGCCGCTGACGGCCGGCGAGGGGGAGCTGGCGCTCGGCCTGGAGATCCTGGACCAGGCACTGGGCGAGGCCTGCGCCACCCTCTGAAGGGCCCCGCCGCGCCCCGGCCCGCCCTGCTCACGGGGTGCGGGGCCGGCGGGTGGGCGGTACGGGGGTGAGGCGGTAGGTGTCCTGGTGGGCGCTGACCCGGCCGGAGGTGGGGTCGGGGAAGTGGGTGCCGAGCAGGAGGGTGTCGGTGCCGGCGAGGGAGGAGAGCAGGGCGCGGCGTGAGGCCTCGGCCTGGCGGGGGTCGGTGTCGACGCAGCTTCCCAGGTGGGGGTGGGGGAGCTGGACGGGGTGGTGGATGAGGTCGCCGGTGATGACCGCGCCGCGTCCGCGGCTGCTCAGCTGGACGGCGAGGTGGCCGGGGGTGTGCCCGGGGGTGGGCAGCACGCGCAGGCCGGGGGCGATGTCGAGGCCGCGGGCGGGGACGTCGAGGAGGTCGAGCAGTCCGGCCTCCTCGACGGGGTGCACGGAGTCGCGGAACATCTGGCGCCGCGGTGCGTCCATGCTCTGCGCGGCCCAGTACTCCCGTTCCGTGCGGGAGGCCAGGTAGCGGGCGTTGGGGAAGGTGGGCAGCCAAGTCCCGTCCGCTTCACGGGTGTTCCAGCCGACGTGGTCGGTGTGCAGGTGGGTGAGGACGACCAGGTCGACCGTCTCCGGGGTGAATCCGGCCTCGGCCAGGCGGGTGAGGTAGTCGGTGCGCAGACGGTGCCAGGCGGGGTTGGCGCGCGTCTTGCCGTTGCCGATGCCGGTGTCGATCAGGACCCGCAGGGGGCCCAGGGTGAGCGCGAAGCTGTGGCTGTCCAGGCGCAGGGTGCCCTCGTCGTCGGCGAAGTCGGGGCTCAGCCAGTCCTGCCGGGCGACGAGTTCGGGGGTGGCGCCGGGCAGCAGCCAGGGCCCGGTCCCGGGCGGCAGGGGCGTCTCGTCGATGCGGTGGACGGTGATGTCGCCGACGCTCCAGTGCGGGGTGGCGAGGGGAGTTGTCTGCATGTCGGGGTCCTTTCCCGGGGGCCGGCGGCGTGCGGGTCGGCGGCGTGCGGGCCGCGGCCGCGGATCCGATCCGGGCTCCATCGCACCCCGCCCCGCTAAAAGCTAAGCGTTTGCGTTAAGTGAGCGTAGGCCCTACCGTGGCCTAACGCAAAAATTTAGCTTTTGGCTGGAGGTGGGGCGGCCCGACGAGCGCGCCACGGAAGCGGTACGGGGCACGCGCCGCCCCCGTACCCCCGTATCGCACCACCCCCAACTCCCGCCCCCGGCAACGGTGTTCACCCCCGCCCCCGCCCCCGCCCCGTAGGAGAGCCCCGCATGTCCGCCCCCGAACAACTCACGCCCCCCGAAGCCGCCCGCTGGGCGGCACGTTCCGGGCTGCCGTTGCCCGAGGACCGTCACCGGGCGGTCGCCGCCACCGCCGAGCACATCCACTCCGTCGTCGCCGTCCTGCGCGAGCTGGACTTCGCCGAGACGCCGCCCGCCCACCACCACGCGGACCAAAAGCCCCACACGAACCAGAAGCACCACACGTACGAGAAGCACCACACGCACCAGGAGCACCATGCAGCCGTATGAACTCACCCTCACCGCCGCCGCGTCGGCGATCCGGGACCGCCGGCTCTCGCCCGTGGAACTGGTGGATTCCGTCCTGGAGCGGATCGAGCAGAGTCAGCCCGCCCTGAACGCCTACGTCACCGTCACCGCGCAGCGGGCACGCGCCGCGGCACGCCGGGCCGCGGACGAAGCCGCGGCCGGCCGCTTCAGGGGGCCGCTGCACGGCATCCCCGTGGCCCTGAAGGACCTCATCGACGTCGCGGGCCTTGCGACCACGGCGAGCTCTAGGGTCCGCGCCGGGCACCGGGCCGAGGCGGACAGCACCGTCGCCGCCCGTCTGGCCGAGGCCGGCACCGCCCTGCTGGGCAAGACCCACACCCACGAGTTCGCCTACGGACTGATAACGCCCCAGACCGCCAACGCCTGGGACCGGGGCCGGGTGGCCGGCGGCTCCAGCGGCGGCTCGGCCGTCGCCGTCGCCGCCGGCGCGGCGCCCTTCGCCCTGGGCACCGACACCGGGGGCTCGATCCGCGTACCGGCCGCGCTGAACGGCGTCGTCGGCCTCAAGCCCACCTACGGCCTGGTGCCCCGGCACGGCGTGACGTCCCTGTCGTGGACGCTGGACCACGTCGGCCCCCTGGCCCGCACGGTCCAGGACGCGGCCCTGGCCCTGACCGTCCTGGCCGGCCACGATCCCCGCGACCCCGCGGCCCTGCCCCTGCCGCCCGCGGATTACCGGCCCGCCCCCGGCACCGACCTGAGCGCGGTGCGCGTCGGGGTCCCGCGCACCTACTACTTCGACCACGTCGACCCCGAGGTCGAGCGGGCCGTCCGCGCGGCCATCGCCCACCTGCAGAGCCTCGGCGCGACCCTCGTCGACGTCGACATCCCCATGACCCGCTACATCCAGGCCACCCAGTGGGGCCTGATGGTCCCCGAGGCCAGCGCCTACCACGAACAGGGGCTGCGCTCGGCCCCCGAACGCTACGGTCCCGACATCCGCGTCCTGCTGGAAGCCGGCGCCCTGATGCCGGCCGCCGACTACCTGCGCGCCCAGCGCGCCCGCACCCTGATGCGCCGCGCCTGGCTGGAGCTGCTGGAGCAGGTCGACGTGATCGCCGCCCCCACCGTGCCCATGACCGCCGTGCCCGCCGGCCGGCAGACGCTGACCTGGCCCGACGGCACCCACGAGAGCGTCTCCGATGCCTACGTACGCCTGTCCGCCCCCGCCGACATCACCGGCATACCGGCGCTGTCCCTGCCCGTCGGCCGCGACCGCGCCGGCCTGCCCATCGGCATGCAGCTGCTGGGCCGCCCCCGCGCCGACGCGGACCTGCTGCGCGTGGGCCACGCCTACGAACAGACGGCCCCCCAGCCCGCCGTGGCGTCCCTCACCCCCCTGAAGAGCCTTTCTCCCGCAGGCCCGCGCTGAGGAGCGCGCGTCCTGCCGCAGACCGGATCCGTTTTAAGGTGAGGCCCGTGAGCCGTAGACCGATGGCACGCCCCGGCGGCCGCAGCGCCCGCGTCCAGGAAGCAGTCCACGCCGCCGTCCGCGAACTGGCGGCGGAGGTGGGCCGCGACGCCCTGACGGTGCCCCAGATCGCCGCCCGCGCCGAGGTCACCCCCTCGACCGTCTACCGCCGCTGGGGCGATCTGCAGGCACTCCTGTCGGACGTGGCGGTGGAGCGGCTGCGCCCCGAGACGCCCCCGCAGGACCTCGGGGACCTGGCGGGCGACCTGCGCGCCTGGGCCGAGCAGTTCCTGGACGAGATGGCCTCCCCGGCGGGCCGCGCCTACATCCGTGACGCGCTGCTGGGCGACGCGGACGGCGCCAACGCCGGCCAGTGCTCGGCCTACGCGGCCGAGCAGATCGACGTCATCCGCGCCCGCGCGGCCGGCCGCGGGCAGAGCGCGCCGGAGACCGAGACGGTCCTGGACCACGTCGTCGCCCCGATGATGTACCGGATCCTCTTCCGCCCGGGCGGCCTGGACGCCGCCTACGCACGCCGTCTGGTGAACGGCGTCCTGACCGCCTGAGGTGCCCGGGCCCGCCATCGGTGCGCCCGCGCGCGGGTGAAGGCCGCCGCCCTGCGCGCGTGGCGCGGCGCCGGGGGAGGGGGCCGCTGCCTACAAACGGCTCCATGTGCCATTACTGCGGTTGCCGGGAGATCCCCCTGATCAAGGAGTTCATCGCCGAGCACGAGCGGGTCACCGACGCCGCGGGAGACGCGCTGCGCGCCCTGCGCCGGGGGGAGACCGCCCGCGCCCAGGCGCTCGTGGAGGTGATGGCCGGCGAACTGCGGGCGCACTGGAGGGGAGAGGAGAACGGCCTGTTCGCGGTGATGCGCACCGACCCCGAGTACGCGCACTACATCCAGGCCCTGGAGCGCGAACACCGCGAACTGGCGGCCCTGTTGCCCGCCCTGGACCTGTCCGACCCCGCCGACGCGGCCACCCTCACCGAGGCGGTCGAGGAACTGCACCGCCACATCGCCAAGGAGGAGGACGGCCTCTTCCCGGCCTCCCTCACCGCCCTCGACGGCGAGGAGTGGAACCGCTCCATGGCGGCCTGGCGCGAGGCCCACCCGGCCTGACGCCCGCCTCCGCCGGCCACGGCGCAGGCCGGAGGAGGCGGGACGAGCGCCAGGGGCGCCAGGTGTGGCAGCCCCAAATCCCCGTACGTCCCGCGCGGTTGCCCGCCCCCGCCGCCCGGAGTGGAACAATTGGGGCATGTTGTCGACCGGTGAGGCCCTGCACTCCAGCGCCGCCCCCCTCTTCGATACCGGTGCGGGGCAGGGCGCCCGCCAGTTCGCCGAACTCGGCCTGGCCCTCGTGCTGTCCCTGCTGATCGGGGTGGAGCGCGAGGCCCGCCAGAAGAGCGCGGGCATGCGCACGCACACCCTGGTCGGGGTGGGCAGCGCCCTGTTCATGGAAGTCTCCGTACACGGCTTCGGCGCCGCCGCCCACATGGGGCAGGTCTCCCTGGATCCCTCGCGGGTGGCCGCGCAGATCGTCTCGGGGATCGGCTTCATCGGCGGCGGCCTGATCTTCGTCAAACGCGACGCGGTGCAGGGCCTCACCACGGCAGCCACCATCTGGCTGGCCTGCGGCATCGGCATGGCGTGCGGGGGCGGGCTGCCGCTGCTGGCCGCCGGGGCCACCGCCGTGCACTTCCTCGTGGTGCGCGGGCTGCCCCACCTGACCGACCGCATCCCGCGCACGCCCCGGCCAAGGGAGCTGGAGCTCACCCTCGCCTACGACACCGCGCAGGGCCTGCTGGGCCGGGTCCTTGAGATGACCACGCATGCGGGCTTCCGGGTGGAGGCGGTACGCGTGCTGCGCGACGAGGCGCCGCCGGGCCGGGCCTGGGTGCGCCTGCGGCTGGCGGGCACGGCGCAGCCCCACCGCCTGGTGGCCGACCTGGCGCGCCTGGAGGGGGTCAGCGAGGTCGGCCTGGGTGCGGCGACGGAGGCCACCGAATGACCGCGGGGCCCGGCGGTGGACGATATGCCCGGACTGCTCCGGGCGGGTGGTCCGTGCATGGCGGGAGGGATCACGGGCAGGCGCTGATCACCCCCCTGCCTCAACCCCCGAGTGAGGCAGGGGGTGATCCGTGTCCGGGCGGCGAAACCACCGCAGGGCCACCAGACCAGGCGGGGTGGGGTGGGCGGCCGGGGGCGCGGCGGATGAAATCATCGGGGCATGCCTGACTTGATCATTGCCGCCTGTGACGGAGCGGCGAAGAAGAACCCCGGGCCCGCCGCGTGGGCCTGGGTCGTCGCCGACGCCGAGGCCCGTCCGCTGCGCTGGGAGGCCGGCCCGCTGGGCCACGCCACGAACAACGTCGCCGAACTGACCGCGCTGGCCCAGCTGTTGGAGGCAACCGACCCGGACGTGCCGCTGCAGGTGCGGATGGACAGCCAGTACGCCATGAACGCGGTCACCCGGTGGATCGCCTCCTGGAAGCGCAACGGATGGCTGACCGCGGCCAAGAAGCCGGTCGCCAACAAGGACCTCGTCGTCCGCATCGACGCGCTGCTGCAGGGCCGTGCCGTGACGTTCCGCCACGTGGCCGCCCACCAGGTGGACGGCGATCACCTCAACGCGATCGCCGACGTCGCGGCCAGCGACGCCGCCACGACCCAGGAGCCCGCGGGCACCGCCCACGGCGCGAGGGCCATCCCCGAGCCGCGCGCGGACCGCACCACCGCCGCCGCCCCCGCGGGCCGCGCCCCCAAGAAGGCGGCGGGCCGGGCGGGGAGCGGCTCGGGCGCGGTCATCAAGGCCAAGTTCCCCGGCCGCTGCCACTGCACGAAGAGCTACGAGGCGGGGGAGAAGATCGCCAAGAACGCGCACGGCTGGGGCCACGTCGAGTGCCGGGAGACGGCCGGCGCCTGAGACGGCCCGCCACGCCCGCCCCGGGCCGTGAGCCCCTTTACGGCGGGGGGGGTGCGCCAAGAGCCCGGCCCCCACGCGCGGGGACGGGCTCTTCGTCTCTCCAGCGGTGCGCCGCGAGCAGGGTGGTGTCGTACGTCCTCCTCGCGGGCGTCCCCCCTCCCAGGGCCGCCCCGTCCGCCGGGAAGGGGCGCCGTGGTCTCTCAGGCGGGGGCGTCTTGGGTGCGCAGTTCCTCGTTGATGCGCTGGGCCTCCTCGAGCTGGTCCTCGAGGATGACGATGCGGCAGGCGGCCTCGACGGGGGTGCCCTGGTCCACGAGTTCGCGGGCGCGGGCGGCGATCCGCAGCTGATACCGGGAGTAGCGGCGGTGGCCGCCCTCGGAGCGCAGGGGGGTGATCAGCCGGTGTTCGCCCAGGGCGCGCAGGAAGGCGGGGGTGGCGCCGAGCATCTCGGCGGCCCGGCCCATGGTGTAGGCGGGATAGTCGTCGTCGTCGAGCTTGTCGACGGGGCTGGTACTGCGAGGGGGCATAGACCTCTTCTTTCGGGACGCGTCGAGGGGCCCGGATGCCGTACCGGCACCCGGGCCCCGAGCTTTCAACACCATCTACCGGCCGACTGCGCCGGTCTCATTTTTCCGCGGGTCCGCCTGGGAGAGCGGAGGCGCGGGGATCGCGGTTGCGTGACCGGGGACCACCTTCCAATCCGGGGCCTGCGGTACCCGGGCGAACGTGCTGCCGGCCCGGGCGATCCTGATGGCGTCTGCTCCTTACCTCACTCGGTTACTTGTTGCTGTGTTCCTCGTACTGCTGGATACCGCGGTTACTGCGCGCGGCCCCTGGGGCCGCTCGGCCCGGCAGTCAGCCTCGGGACCCCACCATTTCCGGCCCCGACGCTCCACTGCCGTTCCGCCTACTGCTTGACCTGCTGTCCTGCTTGACCTGCATGCACGGCAGTTCGCCTCTGCCGTGCCCTCTTCGACTCCGTGAGTACGAGAAAACAGTAACCCCACGACGCGCCAATGTCTACCGTCACCGCTACAGATTTCCTCCACGGGCGAGTCGGGCACTTCTGCGCCGCCCACGCCCGGAAGGCTGCCGCCCAGGCAGCAGCCCGAGCGGACCCCGACAGCACCCCGAACACCTTGCCCCGGCCCGTGGCGACCGGACTCCCGGCGGAACGCACTGCGGGCACAGAACGCCCCTCGGCGTCCTGTGCCCGCAGTCGGCGCGCTGCGCGGGGCCGGGCGGTGCCGGCCCCGCGCAGCGCGTGGGATCAGTGGTTGTTCGTGCCGTTGCCCGAGAGCGCCGGGATGTCGCTGAGGAGGTGCGAGAGCGGCTCGTCCTCCTTGGCCTGCGTGGAGTTCTCCACACACTGCTGGTTCTGCGGCGCCGAGAGGATGGGGATGTCCTGAACGGCGATCGGCACGAGACCGACGAGGGAGCCCACGTTCGCCTTGACCGGCACGCCCGCGCAGAGCTTGTTCAGCGAGCCACCGACCAGGTGCGCCTGCGGACTCAGATTCCCCTCGCTGGCGCTGTTGCCGAACGCCTGCTCGGCACCGTTGCCGCTCGCGCTCTGCGTGCCGGTGTCGTCACCGATGGCGGCGGCGCTTCCGGCGCCGCCGGCCAGGGCAAGCGCGGCAAGGCTCAGGGCAAGGGGGAGATTACGGGTACGCATGTCACTCCAGTACAGAAACGTCAGTTGCCGGAAGAGGCCAGTACATCCGCCAATGCCCCAGCTAGGGGGCTATTCGCCCGTTAGTGGAGTGTCGGAGGAGCGGAGCTGACGCCGCACAGCCGCCCGCCCCGCCCCGCCCCGGCCCCCGCCCGACCCCGGCCCTGCCGGCCCCGCCGGCACGTACGCAGGGACACGGCACCGCAGACGGCACCGGAACCCGCCCGCAGAACCCGCCGGCGCGCCCTTCGAGACCCGCCTCAGGAGCCGGACCCGTCGGCGTCCCCCTTCAGGAGCCGGATCCGCCGGTGCGCCCGCCCTTCCTGTCCCGCCGCTCAAGGGCCCGCTGGGCGCGGCTGAGCAGGTCGGAGGGGCTCCGCACGCGCAGGGCGGCGCGCGCGGCGTTGGCACCGGGCGCGCCGTGGACGCCGCCGCCGGGGTGGGCGGCGGCGGAGGCGAGGAAGAGCCCGGGCACCGGCGTCTCGGGCCGGCCGGTGCCCGGGGTGGGGCGGAACACCAGCTGCTGGTGCATCGCGGTGGTGCCGTTGTTGATCGCACCGCCGTGCAGGTTGGCGTCCATCGCCTCGAGGGTGACGGGCGCGAGGAGCCGGCGGGAGCGGATCGTGGAGCGGAAGCCCGGCGCCCACCGTTCGACCTCCGCCTCCATCCGGTCGGCCATGACCTCCTGCTCACGCCGGTCCCAGAGCCCGCTCAGCCCCTCCTCACCCGCATCACCCTTGATCCGGTGCGGGATGTGCGTATACGCCCAGGCCGACTCGGTGCCGGCCGGGGAGCGCGAGGCGTCGGCCGTGGTCATCTGGCCGAACAGCAGGAAGGGCCGGTCGGGCACCTGGCCCATGGCGATCTGCGCGGCGAAACGGGTGAGCCCGTCGACACCGTCGGCCAGATGGACCGTCCCCGCCCGCCCGGCCTCCGGCGCGCTCCACGGGACCGGCCCCGACAGCGCCCAGTCGACCTTGAAGGTGGCGAAGTCCCACTGGAACCGCTCCAGATCGCGCAGCAGCCGCCCCGGCAGGTGCCGGGCATCGACCAGGTGCCCGTACAGGGCGGGAGCGGACACGTCGGCCAGCACGGCACGCGAAGCGGCGACCGCCTCACCCGCGGCGGTGCGCACGCCCACGGCCCGCCCGCCGCGCACGACGATCTCCTGGACCCGCTCGCCGCAGCGCAGCGCCCCGCCGCGCCGCTCCAGACGCCGCACCAGGGCCGCGCTGAGCGCGCCGGCCCCGCCGACGGGGACGGGAAAGCCGTGGCTCTGGCCGAGCATCGACATCAGCCAGCCGAAGCCGCCGCTGCCCGCCGACTCGGGGGAGAGGTCCGCGTGCAGCGCGTTGCCCGCCAGCAGCAGCCGGCCCGCCTCGCCGCGGAACTCCTCCTCACCCAGGCGCCGGGCGGGCAG
Source organism: Streptomyces sp. NPDC005863 (assembly GCF_042871345.1). Taxonomy (NCBI): domain Bacteria; kingdom Bacillati; phylum Actinomycetota; class Actinomycetes; order Kitasatosporales; family Streptomycetaceae; genus Streptomyces; species Streptomyces sp. NPDC005863. The sequence goes on from NZ_JBIAII010000004.1 coordinate 620,989, forward strand.
CAGCAGGGTGCGGGCCAGCCGAAGACCGCCCGCGGCGCGCAGCCGGGCGGCGATACGGGCCGCGGACCGCACGGGCGGGAAGGGGGTGAAAAGAGCACCGAGGATGTCCGGGCCCAGACGCTCCCAGATGTCGTGGAGTTCCAGCCAGGCGTCCCCGTCCCCGCCGGCGAAGGCCTCCAGCCCGGCCGCGGTCTCCTGCGCGCGCCGCTCCAGGACCGCGCACCGCCCGTCCGGGAGCGGGTGCGCCAGCACGCTGGGGGCATGACTCCAGGCCAGCCCCTCCTCGTGGAGCCGCAGGCCCGCAAGGACGGGGGAGGCGGCGGCCAGCGGATAGAAGGCGCTGAACAGGTCGCTGACGTAGTCCGGGTGGACACCGCGGTCGCTGCGCACGGCGCCGCCGGGCTCCGGCTGCTCCTCCAGGACCTCCACGCTCCATCCGGCGTCGGCGAGGAGATTGGCGGCGACGAGACCGTTGGGGCCCGCGCCGATCACTACCGCGTCCGGCATGAGCGCCTCCTACTTCCCTCGCGTCGCCCAGCCCGCCGTGCGGGAGGGCCGGTGAGATGGCCGGCGGGCGGGCCGGGATTCAGTGCGCCGCATGGGCCGGCCGGCGCGGGGAGTGCTCGACGACGTCGGCGAGCCGGGCGAGCATGGCGCGGTGGCGCACCTGGATCAGGACGTCCACGGCCGCGGAGTGCAGCAGCCCGCCCGGCCCGCGCAGCGGATGCTCGTCCAGGATCACCAGCGTGTGCTCCCCCCAGGGCCGTACGTCGATGGCGATGCGCGCGGTGCCCAGCCGGCCGCTGTCGACCTCCAGCTCCAGCAGCCGGGGAGCCTCACATCTGCGCACGACGGTGTGCCCCGACAGCTCCCACGGCCCCAGCCGCACGGTGTACTCGATACGGGATCCCGTCTGCGGCCACGCATCGTCGACGGGCTTGGACTCATGGGTGCCCACCACCCACTCGCCATAGCGGGTGCCGTCCTCCAGGACCGCCCAGACATCGCGCGGCGGGCGTTCGATCAGTCGGTGCCGTACAGCCATGATGCGTTCCCACCCGTCATCGTCGGTTGACCCGTGACCGACCGGGTGCCCGGCCGCCGCAGACTCACCCCTTCATCACACCAGCCATCGGCCCCACCCGCCGCCCGCCGCACCCCGACCGGGTACCCCGCATACTCCTGGGCGCTCCCAGGAGCTCTTGGCGGCTCCTAGTAGGGGCCGTTGACGTTGTCGATCGAGCCGTACCGGTCGGCCGCGTAGTTGCAGGCGGCGGTGATGTTGGCGACCGGGTCGTAGCTGTCCGTGGAGGTGCCGGGCAGGTGGTAGGCGTCGAAGGTGGGGCCGATGACCTGCAGGAGTCCCTTGGACGGCGTGCCGGCGACGGCGTTGGAGTCCCAGTTGTTGATGGCCATCGGGTTGCCGGAGGACTCGCGCATGACGTTGCGGTGGATGCCCTCGTAGGAGGCGGGGATGCCGTGCTGGGCCAGGATGTCGAGCGACTCCCTGATCCACCCGTCGAGGTTGTTGGCGTAGGTCTTCTTCGCCGGGGCGACGGCGGGCTGGACGGCCGCCTTCTCGTGCGAGGAACGGTCGGCGCGCTGGGCCGGCTCGGAGCCCTTGCCCGTAAGGGTGAGCTTGACCCCGGGACGTATGAGCTGCGGGTCACCGCCCAGGACGCCGCGGTTGTCCTCGTACAGCTTCTTCCAGCCGCCGCTGACGGAGTGGTCCTTGGCGATCTTGGAGAGGGAGTCGCCCGCGGCGACGACGTAGGTGCCGGGGGCCGCGGCGGGCTTGGCGGCCGGAGCGGCCTGCGCCGCGCTCGCGCCGGTCGCGCCGAGCACCGGAAGGACGAGCACGGCCCCGCCCGTGCCGGCGGCGGCGATGCCCCGGTGCAGCGAGCTGGACTTGGGGCGGCGGTGCTTTCCCTTTGCGGGCATGACGAATTCCTCTCCGTCGCCTGCGAGGTGAGCTGTCGGGTTCGGACGGGAGATGTCCGGTCGCACTGCATGCGACTTCACCCCGAGCCGTGCCGGATTCCGGGACGGCGCTTACCTGGGTCCCCCGCTCCTGCCGTGCGTAAGTGAGTGGGTGGGAAGGGTTTCCGGGCAGCGGCAGGATTCGGCGTTCAGCCCGGGATTGACGGTGACGTTAAGCGAGAAAGCCCGGACGGAACAAGGCCAGAATTCGAATGACGAATGCGCAGGCCTGCTCCCCGGCCCCGGGAGCGGTCCCGCACGCAATGATCGAAAAACTCAACTTTCTTTGCCCAGAACGGAAATGCGCCCAACGCCGCCTCCGGGCACCACGCACCCCGACGTGACACATTTCACGGAACGAAGCACGGAAAAAGCGACTCGCGACCGCACCGGCACGGGCCATTCCACTGGATATACCTGCGATGAGTACAGCACTCCACGTACCCCCCTAATACGGGTAATCCATACGAAACTGGGCACCACAAAGTCGTATCTTTCCGCCACGAAACAGGCATAAGGCATACGGTGTTGAGCCAGTCACATCCGCGCACACGATTCCCGCACCCCCCGGCCCCAGGGCTATATCAACCACCCCGGCGCCCACCTCAACTCGCCCGGAGAACAGAGAAAAGGGGGCCGGGGGAGCCCGACCGGCCATTGCGGCAGGGCCCACCTGAGCAGGCGACAGAAAGAAAAGAGACGAAGAGATCAGGCAGGGAGGAGAAGGCCGATCAAACACAGAACGAAGAGCGCACCGGGCAATGCCGCATTCCGCGCCCGAAGGTGACGTACTGTCGGGAAAAAGCAGGAGAGGCGAACTCGCCTGCGCCCGGGCCGCGTTGCGACAATCTCACCCGCCTCCCGCCTCCCGCCGGCCGCCGCCCGGCCGATCCATTCCGTATCGCACGCAACAGCAAGGCGAGTTGACGAAATAACGGCCCCTGGCCAACGCCCCCCACCCAGAACCCGCCCCCGCGGACGAACACCCCGCCCCGCACGACCCCTCCCGCCGCGCCCGTTTGACATGCAACCAATAGGTTGCCAATCTGGTGGTGAGGGGGTCACAGGACATGGACGAGGTATTCAAGGCACTCGCGGACGCGAGCAGAAGACGACTGCTGGACCGGCTGAACGAACGGACCGGACAGAGCCTGCGCGAACTGTGCGCAGGCCTGGACATGACCCGCCAAGCGGTCTCCAAACACCTCGCGGTACTGGAGGGCGCCGGCCTGGTCACAGCGGTCCGCCACGGCCGGGAGAGGCTGCACTACCTCAACCCCGTGCCCATCCACGACATCGCCGACCGCTGGATCGGCCAGTACGAACGCGGCCGCATGTCCGCACTCAGCAACCTGAAACACGCCCTGGAAGGAACGGCGATGACCAAGCCCGAGTACGTCTACACCATCTACATCGACACCACCCCCGAGAAGCTCTGGAAGGGACTGACCAGCCCCGAATTCCTGAAGCAGTACCACGGCGGCTGGGCACCCTCCTCCGACTGGAAGGTCGGCTCCAAGGTGCTGTGGCCCGTCGAGGACGGCGGCGAACCCCAGGACCTCGGCCAGGTCGTCACCGAGTCACAGCCCGGCAGGCGACTCGCCTACACCTGGCACACACTGCAGCCGATGCACCAGGAAATGTTCGGCATGAGCGACGAGGACTTCGCCGAGGCGGCCAAGGAACGCTCCAAGGTCACCTTCGACATCGAACCCGCCGAAGACCCGGCCCTGGGCATGAAACTGACCATCACCCACGACGGCTTCACCACGCCCGACTCCAAGATGCTCGAAGGCGTCAGCGGCGGCTGGACCATGATGCTGTCCCACCTGAAAACCCTCCTCGAAAAGTCCTGACCCCCAAACTCCGAACCACCCGGCCGCCGTCTGACGACGGCGGCCACCCTCGACGGCAACCGTGCCAACTCCGCTTGCAGCAGCCCTACTTGAACACCGCGGCTGCGGCCAAGGCTTTTGCCCTGACGTGCTCACCCACGCGTCGGCGATCTTGGTGCCGTACTTTTGCGTTAAAAGGACACGCGCGGCCGCAAAGCTCCACCTCATCGCGTCGCCCAATCGATTGGAGAGCACGAGATGAGTCCAGGCGAAGGCAAGAGACATGGCTGGCGCTCTGCCGCCGCAGCCGCCGTTGCGACGGTGGGAATGCTCGCTGTCCCGGCATGCGGAGCCGATGGCACGCCACAGTCCGCAAAGACGCATGCCTCCCATTCGCCCGGGCCACAGACCGAGCCGGAGCCCGGCTTCAAGGACGCCTACGTCGCCGGGTACAACGAAGGCCGCAAGGTCTACGACGAGGACGGCAAGGGCGCGGCGGTACGGGAAGTCGCACACGGAGGCTGCGCCCGCCGAGCCTTGGACGCCGACACCCACGCCGATGGGGATCGCGGTTCCTGGGTGAAGGGCTGCCATGACGGAGTCATGGGTGCCCGGAAGAAGCCACCGGCTCACCCCCTGAGTGCCAAGCGAACCAACCCGGCACTTCTACGAAACTTTCGGGCGTGGGCACGCGCCGAGGGACATGGAGCCCTGGCCCGACATGCCGACCAGCTGTTCACCGTGACACTCGTCGGCCCCGACTACGACGTCGAGATAAGGACCGACTACACCTCTCGGAGCCAGGCCAAGAACCTCGCCAGCACTTTCGTGATCTGGTGGCACGGAGATGACGGCCACGGCATCGCGAGGAGTGTCGTCATCCTCGATGCACACAACCGTCACATCGCCATCAAGCCGCTGTGACCGAGCCTCCCGCCGCGCCCGACCCGCAGACCGGTCCTCGCTGACGGTCGCAGTCCTGACGGCCATGGGCCGGCCCGTACCGGCCCCACCCAGGACGCGGAGGGGGAGCGTCACCCTCGCCCGCGCCCCCGATACTCACGCGCCAGCAACCCCAGAGCCCTGAACACAGCCGGCCGGGCCGAAGAGACAAGAAGCCCGGCCCCCTTCACCCGAGCCGCCTCCGCCGTCGCCTCCTCCATCCCGATCAACGCCCGCCCCAACGCACGATGGGCGACGGGAAGATAGCCGACCATCGCCCGCCCGGCACCCAGACAGGCACACGCCTCATCGAGCTCCCGGCCGATCAGATCACCGGCCCCCGCCAACCGCCGCCCCGCCACCAGATCGCCCCGCCCCACCCCGTGACGATCCAGCACACTCCGCGGGATGTTCAGACGGCCGACCCGAAGATCCTCGGCCAGGTCATTCACGAAATCCAACCGCTGACTGCCATCGATGAACAAACGGCAGGCCTTCCGATAACCCACCGCATCCGCCCCCGGCGCGAGCACATGGGCCACCACCATGAACGCCGGCAGAGAGTACGCCTCGACGTAACGCTGGTAATCCTCCTCCGTACCAAACCCCGCAAAGTCAAGCTCGACCACCGTGCCCCCGAGGAACTCCTCCATGAGCACCGCCAGTTGAGGAAACACCCCGCAGGTGTACGACATCGCCCGCAGCACACCGTGCTCGCTGCGCCCCGTCACCAGAGCCTGACGAACCTGCTTCACCCACCACTCGTACGCGGCCGACCGCTCCTCCAACGAACCACCCTGGTCCAGGAGATGGTCGGTGTGATGCATGAACGCGGTCGCCGCCACCACATGAGGCACCACCGCGCCGGGCAGAAGCAGCCGGACGGCCGCGTACTGGGCAAACCGGTACCGCGACACCACACGCCGCTGACGCGAGAAGTCCGCACGCAGCTGCCCGCCCCGGACACCGGCCGCATCCAACGCGGCATCCCATGAACTCATCGATACACCCTGCCCCAAGATCGCGACGACGACGTACGCCAGCGCCTCATGCCCATCTACTACCGCTGACGACCCCGGCAACCTGACCGGCCGTCACCGGCACACACGCACCCCGCGACACGACGCCGGCAAGCCCGCCGCCCCGGACGACACGGCCCGCCGCCCCGGAACACACCGCACCCCCGGGGCGGCGAACCCGCGAACCCCCCCAGGCCCAGGCCTAGGCCCAGCCCCCCACCCGCAGTCAGCTGCCGCCCGCCCGATGAACACTGACGGCATAACCGCCCCCCTCATAGGGATCGGCACCCCACGTCGAGAAACGATCGACGAACACAAGACCAGCCGCGGCACAGTACGCGTCGTACTCCGCCAGAGAGATACCGGGCGGCACCGGCAGATGAGCCTCGTCCAGCCCAAACCCGGCGACCATGAGCCCACCGGGACGCAGAGCCGCGGCCAGACGGCCCACCACCACGGCCTCGGTACCCGCAGCAAGCAGCGGAAAGATGTTGCCGGCGGCCACCACAAGATCGAAGCCCGCCGCGACCCCCGACGCAGCCGGCTCGAACGAGGCCAAGTCCGCCTGAATCCACGGAAGTTCCGGAGCCTGCCGACGCGCCACCGCCAACATGGAAGCATCCACATCGACCCCGACACAGTCATACCCGAGCTCCGCCAGCCGGATCATGACCCGCCCGGTCCCGCACCCGGCATCCAACACCCGCCCCCCGTCAGGCACCAGCGCGGCACACAATCGCGCCTCACCATGCACGTCCCGGCCACTGCCCGCCAACGCCGCAAACCGAGCAGCGTAATCCTCCCCGGACACTCCACCGGTCAGCTCTTCCCAACGGTTCATGACGAACAGGGTAGGTGACCTGCACACAAGCACCCCCGACGCCTCTCACAGACCGGGCGGCCAGGCGGCGTGGCAGCGAGACATTGCGCAAACCATCAGGAATCGTTCCCCTGTCGCAGCAGTCGACGCCCCGAGGAAGCCCGCACGGAACCCAACCCCGGCAGGCACACCGCGGCCCAGACACTGCTCACCACCGGGCGGCACCACCGCCCCGGCCACCCCTGGGCGGGAGGAGGAACCGTGCCGATCAGCGTGGTCATCGCGGACGACCAGGAAATGGTCCGCAGAGGCTTCCGCATGATCCTGGAAGCCACCGACGGCATCGACGTACTGGCAGACGTCGCCGACGGCGAAGCCGCCCTGGCAGCCGCCCGCACCCACCACCCCGACGTCATGCTCCTCGACATCCGCATGCCCGAAATGGACGGCCTCGAAGTCAACCGGCGCCTGCGCCAGGACACCGAACAAAACCACGAACAGACGACCCGCGTCGTCATCGTCACCACCTTCCACGACGACGAATATGTACAGACCGCACTGCACGACGGCGTATCCGGCTTCCTCCTCAAAGACGCGAGCCCCGCCCTCCTGGTCGAAGCCGTCAAAGCGGCCGCCGAAGGCGACTCCCTCATCTCACCGGCCATCACCGTACGCCTGCTCCAAAACCTGGCAGCCCGACCAGGAAAACACCGGCCACCAACCCCCGAAGAACCCCTGACCCCCCGAGAAATCGAAGTCACCTGCCGCGTGGCCAAAGGCCTGACCAACGCCGAAATCGCCCAAGACCTCTACCTCTCCCTCTCCACGGTCAAAGCCCACCTCACCCACATCCAGACCAAACTCACCGCCCGCAACCGCGTCGAGATCGCCAGCTGGGCCTGGGAAACCGGCCTGTGCACCGAATGAACCGGCCACAACCACACACCCCCACAACCCGCCGGCCAAAGACCCCCACCACACCACCAGACGACGCCTACGCACCACAAAAGATCGACTGGCCCCTATGGGTGCAAGCCGGCTGCCTCCTCGGCCTGGCCGCACTGACCGCATGGGACGCACTCTTCCTGGAACACCTGTCACCCACCCCGAAAACAGTGGTGGTGACATGCGGCGCACTGTGCAGCCTGTGCGCCGTACCCGGCACCCCCGCCCCACTCACCGGCCGGGCAGCCACGGCAGCCACAGCTACCTGGTGCGTAACCTTCTACTTCCTGCTCGGGACCGAAGAAACCGGAGTATGGGGCGTCGGTGAAACCATCGCCCTATGGCTGCTGCTCGCAGCAATCCTGTGGCGCGCCGCACACCGAACCGCACTCATCCTCGGCCCCCTCCTCGCAGTCGCCTGCGTCGGCATCCCCCTCCGCGACGCGAACCCCGGCGAATGGACCCTGGTCTCCTCCCTCATCACCGCCATCATCGCGGCCTTCTCCCTACTGCTACGCGCACAGACAACCCAGCGAGCCAGAGACCTCGACGCAGTCCGCGCAGCCGAACGCAGAGCACTCGCCAGAGAACTGCACGACGTCGTCGCCCACCACATCACCGGCATCGCCATCCAAGCCAAAGCCAGCCGCTACGCACAAACCGACGCCCAAACCGCACACGAAACACTGCGCCGCATCGAATACGAGGCCACCAACGCCCTGGAATCCATGAAACGCCTCGTATCACTGATGCGCCGCGCCGAAGCAGTCCGCCAATCCCTGCAGAACGCCGCACCCACCAGCCTGGCCAGCCTGCAGCAAATGGCACGGGACTTCGAAACAAACGGCCCCCACACCGAAGTCGACCTGGAAAACGGCCTCGAAGAGAACCTCCCCACCGACATCCGCGCCGCCATCCACCGCATCACCAGAGAAGCCCTCACCAACATCCGCAAACACGCAACCGACGCCACCCACGTGCACATCACCCTGAACACAACCACCGAAGGAATCGAACTACGCATCACCAACGACGGCCACCAACCAGCCCCCCTCCCACACCGCGCACGAGGCGGCGGATTCGGCATCGCAGGCATGCGCGAACGAGCCGTATCCATGGAAGGACGACTGGAAGCAGGCCCCGCACACGACGGCGGATGGCAAGTCACCGCAGTCATCCCCCGACACCCCGCCACACCCTGACACCCCAGAAAAACAACGGACCAGCAACGAGAACCCCGCAACGCGAGCCCCCATAATCAACTCGAACCCAGAAGTCCACACAACGAGGAATCACACAGCGTACCGGCTCCTACATTCTGGTGATTCAACGACAGCCCCACGGTGCGTAACACCCGATACCCCGCCGGACGAACCTACCTTTCCCCCAGGGCACAACTTCGGCTGCCTTGAAGGCCAGTGCCAAGAAAAGGGAGAAACGACATGATGCTTCGCAAGGCAGTAACGGGCTGCGCCACGATCGCGCTCACCTCCGCCGTACTCACCGGCTACGCACAGGCGGCAGCCGAGCCGCCGCCGGCCCCCGCGCCGGCACCCGCAGCAGCACCGAGGGCAACCGTCACCCCGAGCACCATCCAGCGCGGAGACATGGTCACGGTCAAGGTCGCAGGAGCCCCCAAGCAATGCCGGGCGGTACAGGCAAAATCCCCCGCCTTCGAACAGACCACCGCCCTGTCCAAGAGCGGAAACCCGCAGGCCTACTCGGGCTACGCGAAGGCAAAGACCCAGGTCGCCCCCGGCGTCCAGCCGGTCACCATCGCAGGCATCGGCTGCGGCAAGTGGGTCGCAAAGGCAAAACTCACCGTCCTCGCAGCGCCCCCCAAGACCGTCAAGGGCGTCGTCACGGCGAAGGCCGGAATCAACGTACGCCAGCGGCCGACCACCGCCTCGCGAACCACCGGCACCTACCGCAAGAACCAGGCCATCGCCCTCATCTGCAAGAAGGCCGGCCAGCCGGTCGGCGGCAACCGCACCTGGTACCAGGTGAAGACCCCCCAGGGCTGGGTCGCCGCCCGCTACGTCAAGGCATACGGAAACGTACCCAACTGCAGGTAACCACAGACTCCCGACCCACCTGACACCCAGTCACAGGCCGAACAACACCAAGCAACACCGAGCGGCACGTCGCAATCGATGCGACGTGCCGCTCTTCGGCGCTGCGCCCGGGTGCTGTGGACTCATGCAGCCATCGAAGCCGCGTCATCCGGCTGGGGCTCCGGCTGAGGCTGGGGCACGACATCGTCCTTGCCTTCGTCATCCTTGCGCTGGTCGTCCTGCCCGGCACCGGGCTTCGGCTTCGGGCTCGTCAGCCACGAGGTGATCTTGCCGTTGGAGTACAGCTTGGCGTGCACCACACCGAGACCACCGGTCTCCCCGTACGTGATCTCGCCGCGACCATTGATCGTGCCAACGGCGCTGCCCTTGGACGTGATCTCCGCACGGAACTTCTTGCCGACCTTGTAGATCTTGGCGACCGAGCCGTCCACCATGCCGGTCACACGGACCAGCTTCTTGCCGCCCTTGCCCTGCTGGGCCACGACAATGGAGTGCGTCATGCCGGAGTGCGAAGCGGGAGAGACCGCGGTGGTGCCGGCCGGCGTGATGTCACCCGCATCGTCGGGGGTGGGGTTCGGGATCGGCTTGATGGGCTCGTCGTCGTCCGGGGTGGGGTTAGGAATGGGCTTGACGTCGTCCCGCTTCTGACCACCCTTGCCCTTCCCCTTTTCGGCCCAGACCTTCCCCTTGTAGGGGTGGAAGCTGTAGTCGACACCGTGATGCTTGAGAACGGTGCTGTTCGGACCGAGAGTGCCGATCTTCTTCCCCTTGTAGAACACATCCGCCGAGAAGCGGTCACCCGACTTGTAGATCTTGACCGTCGAACCGTCGAACATACGCTGCGTCTTCACGAGCTTGCCCTTGGCGGCAACAGCCTCGGCCGAAGCACTGACACCCTTGGCGGTATCGGCCGGCTGCTCGGCCGCGAAAGCAGCTGCCGGAGCACCAAAGGCGACCAGAGCGCCCAGGGTGACGACACCACAACGGACAGTACGGTGGGTACGGATCTCGCGCATTTCAATGCTCGCTTTCCAGGCTGGACGGAAAGGACCTTTTCCTTTCCTCCGACACCCACAAAGCTACGGATCCAAGGCACCTGCCCGCGTCAGCCTTAAAGCCATAGCAGTACTGGCCGAAAGTTCAATAGCCGACAGCGAATGCTCCTGTCACGCGATGAGGTCCGGGCGGCGATCCGGCCCCGCAGTGAGGCGGTTCCGAACTTCGAGTGCTCTGGGAATCCAAGGACTGAGAGGGAGAAATTCGGCACCCGAATGAACCCTCACAGAAGCGCAGGGAACGGTCAACAGCCCTACGAATACAAGGAAGTTGATGTATTCTGGAGGAATACAGATCGCCGCGAAGGGAGCCCCGCAAGTGTCGGAAAGGACACGTGATTTCGGTCATTACGGGGCTCGCGGCATCAAGGGCAGCGACGCAGTGGCACGTCAACTCGACCAGCTCACCGGCTATATCGCGACACCCATCACCGCCAAGCGCGGCCTCATGGCACGTCTGCGCTACCTGACGAAATCCGAGCATGCCCGCAAGGCAGCACGCGAGGCAGGCCTGACCGTCACCGACCGCACCATCAAGGCCTGGTTGGAGGGAAAACAACGCCCCTCCAACTCCAGTCTGAAGCAGATCGAAGCCGCCTACCGCGCGGTGCGCCGCCAAAACGTGGCCCGCTATTTGCTGCGCCGGCTGAATGATGGGGGAGGGACCCGGGTGGAAATCCATCCGTTCAACCAGTCCCAGGTCGACCGCAGGTTCCAGAGGGTGCTGGAGTACCGCAGTCTCAACATTCGACGATGGGACATGCTGATCCGGGCTTGGGCAGCAGGAGACGCCGGCGGTCTGGACGATGCGTGGGTCGATGTCATTGTGGACCTCGGGTCTCAGTGGGGGAAGTACGAGTATGTTTCGGCTGTGGGGTTTGCGGCATAGAATTTATGGGGTGTCAAATGCCCTCGGGGGAGTCGGAGTTGACGCTCCGTCAGCCGCTAGTTGGGGCCCGCGCTGTTGTTGCTGCCGTTTTTGTGAAAGCTGCGGAGCGGATTTCACTCTGGGATTCGCGGAGCGAATTCCAGCACGCGAATTGCGGAGCAATTCGTGGGATGGGCAACGGAGTTGACCGGCCCCGGCCGCGCGGAGCGGGGCCGGGTACCGCCGCGTAGCGGCGGCGCGGCGTGTCTGCGGAGCAGACCGCGCGC
>NZ_JBIAII010000005.1:0-579305 GCF_042871345.1 Streptomyces sp. NPDC005863
GCCCGCACGCAGGGCATCGACGCGGGCAAGAAGATCGTGGGCCGCAAGCGCAGCATCCTCACCGACACCCTCGGCCTGCTGCTGGCCGTGCTGGTTACCGCCGCGAGCGTGCAGGACTCCACCGCCGGCCGCATCCTCCTGGAGCAGGCCGCCGCCGACCACCCTGGCCTGCGCAAGGTCTGGGTCGACGGCGGCTACCGCAAGCACTTCATCGAGCATGCCGCCACCCTCGGCATCGACCTCGAAATCGTCCAACGCACCCCCGGAGCCCGGGGCTTCACCCCGATCCCGAAACGCTGGACGGTCGAGCGCACCTACGGCTGGCTCATGCTCCACCGCCGCCTGGCCCGCGACTACGAAACCCACCCACACCGCTCCGAAGCCATGATCCACCTCGCCATGACCGACCTCATGACCCGCCGCCTCACCGGCGAGAACACGATCTCCTGGCGCAACCCGACACCAGCACACCAAAGCCGCATCCAGGGATGAAACAACAGGATGAAACGACCTCTTAGATCCGGGCGGGCCGCACGGCAGCCGCACGGACATGGGCGATCAGCTGTCGGCGGGCGGCCGCCAGGCCAGGTGGCGCAGGGCGTACGAGCGCCAGGGGCGCCAGGCGTCGACGGCCGCCTCCGGCTCGCCGGGCAGGGCCACGTCGGGGTCGCCGAGGGCCCGCATGCGGATGAGGGCGACGGTCCGCGCGTCCAGGCCGGCCAGGGCGCGGAGCGCCGCCTCCGCGTCGTCGCGGTCCGCGCCCGCATCGAGGCGCAGGGAGCCGTCGGCGAGCGCCGCGGCAAGGGCGCCCGGGGTGCCGGGTTCGGCGGCCAGGTCGGCCGGGGCGGGGAAGAGATGGGTGAGCGTCCCGCACGCGGCGTCGAGCACCTTGCCGTACCGCGCCACGAGCCGTGCGGCCCCCGCGCGGCCGACGAGGGCGCGCATCGCGAACTCGTCCGGGTCGGCGGCGCCGGGCGAGCGGAGGCCAGGCCGGGCGGCGACGAGCGGGGCGAGCCGGGGATCGGCGCCGAGCCGCTCGTCGACGGCGTACGGGTCGGCGTCGAGGTCGAAGAGCCGCCGCAGCCGCTGGACGGCCGTGGTGAGGTCGCGCAGATCGGTCAGGTGCAGCCGGGCGTCGAGCCAGCCGCCCCGGTGCACGGCCTCGGTGCTCGACCCGCCGCCGGGCGCCGTCGCGGAATCGTGGTGCGCCTCTTCGACGGCCACGATGCCGGTGCCGTACGGCAGCCGGAGCGTACGCCGGTACGTGCGGGCGCCGCGCTCGCCGCCGACCTCCTCGATCCCGGTGACGGCCTCGTCGGCGAGCAGGTCGAAGACGGCGTCGGCGCGGTAGGGGCCCCGGTGGGCCAGGCGCAGGGGGATGCCGGCGGCGGGCGTGGGGCGGGCGGTGCCGCGTCGGGGGGCGGCGGCGCGCAGGGCGGTGGGCGTGAGCGCGTACACCGTCTTGATGGTGTCGTTGAACTGCCGGACGCTGGCGAATCCGGCGGCGAAGGCGATCTCGGTGACCGGCAGGTCGGTGGTCTGCAGGAGGACGCGGGCGGTGTGCGCGCGCTGGGCGCGGGCCAGGGCGACCGGGCCCGCGCCGAGCTCGGCGGTGAGCTGGCGCTGCACCTGCCGGGCGCTGTAGCCGAGCCGTACGGCGAGGCCGGGCACGCCCTCGCGGTCGACGACGCCGTCGCCGATCATGCGCATGGCGCGGCCGACGACGTCGGCGCGCACGTTCCAGTCGGCGGAGCCGGGGACGGCGTCCGGCCTGCACCGCCGGCAGGCCCGGAACCCGGAGGTCTGGGCGGCGGCCGCGGTGGTGTAGTAGCGGACGTTCGTGCGCTTGGGCGTGACGGCGGGACAGCTGGGCCGGCAGTAGATGCCGGTGGTCCGGACGGCGAAGAAGAACTCCCCGTCGAACCGGGCGTCCCTGCTGCGCACGGCCTCGTACCTGGTCTCTTCATCGATCACATGGACCATTGTGAACGGGATACGGGGCTGCGGCTGGCGGCTTTCGGACACGACGCTGGGCCCCGGGGGGCGCCCCAGGCGGGGGGCGGGGCTCCGGGGGGGCGGGCCCCAGGCGGGGCGGGGCTCCGGGGGGGGGCGGGCCCCAGGCGGGGCGGGGCCCCGAGGGCCGCAGGCCCTTAAGGGGCGCGGGGAACGGCGCGCCCAGCCACACCAGACCCGCAGACACCCACACCCCCCAGCCCCCCCCAGAACCCCAAAAACCGCCCAAGCTCAGCGCACGCGCCCCCGTTTGAGGTCAATAGCCGCCCGCCCCTCCGCCCCCCGCAACCGCCACTGCCGCCGCATCTCCGCGCGGGCCCGCGCGTCCGTCTTGGCGACGATGCGCTGGTTCTCGCGGATCAGCTTGCGGTAGCTGTCGAGGCGGCGTTCGGACAGCGTGCCGTCCTCGACGGCGGCGAGCACCGCACAACCCGGCTCCGCCCCGTGGGCGCAATCGTGGAACCGGCACCGCTCCGCCAGCTCCTCGATCTCGGAGAACACCTGCCCGACGCCGCTCTCGGCGTCCCACAGCCCGACCCCGCGCAGCCCCGGCGTGTCGATGAGGACCCCGCCGCCGGGCAGCGGGATGAGGTTGCGGGTCGTCGTGGTGTGCCGGCCCTTGCCGTCGACGTCACGGATGGCCCGGACCTCCATGACGTCGGCCCCGGCGAGCGCGTTGGCCAGCGTGGACTTGCCGGCGCCGGACTGCCCGAGCAGCACCGACGTACCGCCGGAGACGACGGCGGCGAGGACGTCGACGCCGTCCCCGGACGTGGCGCTGACCGGCAGCACCTGGACACCGGGCGCCGCGTTCTCCACGTCCTCGACGAGATGGCCGAGGGTGACGGCGTCCGGCACGAGGTCGGCCTTGGTGAGTACGACCACGGGCTGCCCGCCCGACTCCCAGCCGAGCGCGAGGAACCGCTCGATGCGGGCGAGGTCGAGCTCCGCGGCGAGCGAGACGGCGATGATCGAGTGGTCGACGTTGGCGGCGAGGATCTGCCCCTCGGACCGCTTGGACGAGGTGGAGCGCACGAAGGACGTACGCCGCGCCAAGTACGCCTGCACGTACCGCGGATCGCCGCCCGCCGGGTCCACGGCGACCCAGTCGCCGGTGCAGACGACCTTCAGCGGGTCGCGCGGCGTGACGAACTCGGTGTCGGCGCGCACCATCCCGTCGGCGGTGAGGACGTCGCACTGCCCCCGGTCGACCCGGACGACGCGTCCGGCGACCAGGCCCTGCGCGGCGTACGGAGCGAACTCGGCCTCCCAGCCCGCGTCCCAGCCGTACGGGGCGAGGGGATGCACGGAAGAGGAAGGAGAGGACGAAGAAGAGAAAGAGGAGAAAGACAAGGGGTGACCCTTCACAGGGTGGCCCCGGCGTCCGCGCACGAGCGGCGCGGGAAGGAAGTCAGGTCAGCCGGAGGCCACGGAGGTGGACTTGATGAACTTCCGGATGCGGGCAGGGCCCATCGCAACGACAGCCATCGGTCACACCTCCAACTCCTGCTGGGCCGACCCGGATCGCCGTACGGCGCCCGGGAACACCAAAACCCTAACCACGCCCCCGACCCGAACACCACCGGTTTTTCCGAGGCCCCTCCCGGGCCGCGCCGGCCACCCGGAGCCCCGCACGAGTACCCGATCGGCCGAATCCGACATCCGCAGGCCGGAAACCGTGCCCGTAAACCGACCCCCGTAAGGGGCCGGCACCCCCACCCGGCCGGCTCGGCGCGGCCCCCGGCGGGGGCCTCGAACAGCGGCCCCACCTCCGGGACCCGGCCCGCACCCGGCCCGCACCCGCCCCGCATCCACCCCCCAGAGCCATAGACGCAGGCAGGTTGCGCGGAGGGGGCGATTCCGGACAGATGTCGGGGCGCGGTGATCTGGCCGGTCTTGCGGTGGACGAAATAGATGCCTCAGGCATCCAATGGGAAGGGAGATAAGCGAAGAACTGCGCTTGCGAGGTAGATCCATGACGGAGTCAATGGAAGCGACGGAAGCGACGGACACCGTCGCCTTCCCCCAGGACCGCACCTGTCCCTACCACCCGCCGACCGCCTACGCCCCTCTGCGCGAGACCCGGCCGCTCTCCCGCGTCAGCCTCTTCGACGGCCGCTCCGTGTGGGTGGTCACGGGGCAGAAGGAGGCGCGCGAGCTGCTCATCGACCCGCGCCTCTCCTCGGACCGCCGGCACGAGGCGTTCCCCGCGCCCACCGAACGCTTCGCCGGGCTCAACGACCGCCGTATCGCGCTGCTCGGCGTCGACGACCCGGAACACAACACCCAGCGCCGGATGCTGATCCCCAGCTTCTCCGTCAAACGCATCGCTGCCATGCGCCCGCGCATCCAGCAGACGGTCGACGGGCTCCTGGACGCGATGATCGAACAGGGTCCGCCCGCCGAGCTGGTCGGCGCCTTCGCGCTGCCCGTCCCGTCCATGGTGATCTGCGCCCTGCTCGGCGTGCCCTACGCCGACCACGAGTTCTTCGAGGAGCAGTCACGCCGTCTGCTGCGCGGCCCCACCTCCGAGGACAGCCGGCAGGCGCGCGACGAACTGGACGCGTACTTCTACGCGTTGATCGACCGCAAGCGCCGGAACCCCGGTGACGGGCTCCTCGACGAGCTCATCCAGCAGCAGCTCGCCTCCGGCGCCGTCGACCGGGAGGAGCTGGTCCGGCTGGCCTCGATCCTGCTGATCGCCGGGCACGAGACCACCGCGAACATGATCTCGCTGGGGACGTTCGCCCTGCTCCAGCACCCCGAGCGGCTGGCCGAACTGCGTACGGGGATGCGGGCGGAGCCACCCCTGATGCCCGCCGCCGTCGAGGAGTTGCTGCGCTTCCTGTCCATCGCGGACGGTCTGCTGCGGGTGGCCACGGAGGACATCGAGTTCGCCGGGAGCACCATCCGCGCCGACGACGGCGTCGTCTTCTCCACCTCCCTCATCAACCGCGACGACGCCACCTACGAGACCCCCGAGGAGCTGGACTGGCACCGTCCGAACCGGCACCACGTGGCCTTCGGCTTCGGCATCCACCAGTGCCTGGGCCAGAACCTCGCGCGCGCCGAGATGGAGATCGCGCTCGGCACGCTCTTCGAACGGCTGCCGGGGCTGCGGCTCGCCGTCCCCGCGCAGGAGATCCCGTTCAAGCCGGGCGACACGATCCAGGGCATGCTCGAACTCCCCGTCACCTGGTAGGCGTTGGGGAACACGGGAAACATTCGAGCGGCAGTCCGGAGGAGTCGACCGTGGCGAACACGATGATCCATGTCGAGAAGGACCGGTGCGTGGGCGCCGGCATGTGCGCGCTCACCGCGCCGAGCGTCTTCACCCAGGACGACGACGGCTTCAGCGAGGTGCTGCCCGGCCGCCGGGACGGCGGCGGCGAACCCCTGGTACGGGAAGCCGTGCGGGCGTGCCCGGTGCAGGCCATCAGCGTCGAGGAGGGCCACGTAGGCTGATCGTCCGTCAGCCGACGTACACAGGCAGGAGTTTCAGTGGTCCAGCGTGGCCGTGAAGCTCCTGCCGTACGCGTGGTGCGTGTCGACCTCGACGCGCGTGCCGCCCGGCGCCCGGTCCACCCGGACCCCCGGATCCGCGGTGACCTTCCGCAGCGGGCGGCCCCGGAGCAGCACCGTCACGGTGTCCCGGTCCATCGTCGGGTCGGACACCGCGAGCGAGAGCGGCGCGCCCGACCGGCCGCGGCGGACGATGACCGATGCGGGGCCGTGCACGCGCAGGCCCGCGACTTCGTGCCGGCCCCGTGTGAAGGTGTTGGCGGCCGTCAGGCCGAGTCCGGCATGGGCGATGGCCTGCACGTGGGCCGAGTTGGCGAGGACCGTGAGCGGCCCGTGGCGGTGGGCGCGAAGGCGGGCGTCGTCGGCGTTCGGCAGCAGCGCGTACGCGAGCCGGGCGGGGCGGGCGCCCGCGGCCCCGTCGAGGGTGACGCCGAGGACCGAACGGGTCACCGCCGTATCGGGGTTGGCGGTGCGCACGACCCGGCGGCTGCGGGTGACCTCGTCCAGGGTGACCCGCACCGGCGGCGCGTCCAGGAACAGGTAGCCGACGGCGGTGCCCCGGGTGGCGTTGGCGTAGCGCAGCCAGCGCAGGGCGGCGGTGCCGGGGCCGGTCCAGGGGCGGCCGTCGCGGCGTACGCCGGTGAGGGTGATGTGGTCGTCCGGGTCGGCGGTGCGGGCGTCGACGGTGGTGGTGACGGCCCGGCCCGCCGGGTCGCCGACGTCGGCGGCGAGCACCACGATCTCGTCGTCGAGCAGGAACCACGACTTCGTCGCCGTCGCGTTGCGGTAGGTCACGAAGTCGTCGGGCAGCAGCCGCCGGTCGCGGTACGCGACATCGCCGGACTGCACCATGCCTGCCGCGCCGTACGCGCCGAGGACGGCGCCGCCGGAGTACCGGGCGGTGCCGCACGGGAAGTAGACGTAGGTGTTCTGCGACTCGGACGACGAGGTGAAGTGCAGCGGGTGGTCGGGGTTGTCGTAGTAGGGCTTGCCGTACAACTCCGGTACGGTGCGCCGCTGTTCGACCGGTGCGGTGACGCCCGCGAGGCCGTACGGCGAGACGGTGGTGAAGTAGTCGACGCCGTACGCGTGCGTCTGGTCCTGTCCCGCGAGGTAGAGGTAGTGCGCCCCGTCGCCCTGGAACCAGGGCATCAGGTTCTCGCCGCTCATGTACTCGTACTTGCTGATCCGCGCGGAGCTGCGCGCGAGGGCGAAGGCGTAGCCCGGCCTGCGGTGCACGGTGCGGTCCATGGCGTTGAAGGCGACGCTGCGCGCGGCGGGGTTGAGGTCGGCGGGCGGCACCGCCGCGTCCCCCACGATGTCGGCGTAGCGCACGACGCTGACCGGCGAGACGAAGCGCACCGGGTCCAGGGGCGCGCGCGAGGTGGCCCTGACGTGTTTGACGTAGCTCTTCAGGGCGGCGGCCTCGGTGCCCGTCGCGAGCGAGGAGAGGTCGACGACGGCCTCGACGACCACCGCCACGTCGGCGTACCCGGAGTCGGTGCGCGACACCGCACGGCCCTTGACGATCTCCATCATCCAGCCCTCGAAGATCAGCGGGGCGAATCCGTTCTTCACCCAGCCGGACACCGTGGGCACGAGCTGCTCGCCGTGTGCGAAGCCCGTGCCGTCGAGGATCTTGAGGGTCTGTACGACGCGGGTGAGCAGCCCCTTGCCGTACGAGCCGGTGTAGGCGACGGAGGCGTGCTGGATGAACGAGCCGTCCGCGTAATGCCCGTCCGTCACCTGGTGGTCGAGGTGGTAGGGGTCGATGGTGGCGAAGACCGTCAGCTGGTCGGTGAGGGCCTTGCGGATGCGGGCCTCACCCGGCTCGCCCAGGAGGGCGCCCTGCAGGATGCGGTTGGTGGTGATGTCGGCGAGGTTGGCGCCGGTGTGGAAGCGCGAGTCGAGGTTCACGTCGCCGCCGGTGCCGTTGCGCAGGTAGGCGTCCATCGAGGCGACGTAGGTGGCGATGAGCCCGGGGCGGTGGGCGGCGGTCTCCTCGGCGAGCAGGACGAGGGTCTTGCTGATGTGCTGGGAGATGCCGATCTCCCAGTGGAACCAGTTGCCGTAGTAGCCCTTCGCCTGGTCGCCGTAGTACCGCTCGTGCAGCCACACCAGGCCGTCGACGACGCGGCGCTGCACGGCCGTGGCGCCGTACAGGTCCGGGGCGGTGCCCGGGGTGCGGGTGGCGAGGGCGATCTCGTACAGGCGGCGGTAGGCGGTGTTCAGGTTGGTCTCGTCGGTGCCGAGGACCAGGCCGGCGAAGAGCTCGCCCTCGCGCGCGTCGTCCATCGCCTTCAGTCCTGCCCGCGCGGTCTTCTCCACGGCGGCGACCTTGGCGGCCGCCTCCGGGCGGGAGTTGGACTCGGTGGTTCCGGCGAAGACGGCCACGGTGTTGGCGAGCAGCCGGGCGCGGCCCTCGGCGGACGCGGCGGCGAAGGCGGCGGCGCCCGCCCGGCCCGCGGGATCCGCCGTGAAGAGCGGGACGACCGGGACGACCGCGAGGAGACCGGTGGCCGACAGGGTGGACAGCAGGCGTCTGCGGGTGATCTCCATGGCGGCCTCCAACGGCGACGTACGTGGCGTTCCGCGGGCGTTCGGCGAGCGGAGTCAAGCAGACGCCCCCACCGCCGACAAGGGTCCCGGGCCCCGGTCGCGTCCGGGCGGATTGATACCGTCCACTCCGATCATGGTGCCGTGCACGGGGGAAGGGGAGCGCCATGCCCGTAACGGGCGCGCCGCGCCGGCCGCGAAAGCGCACCTGGGCGGCGGCCGCACTGGTGCTGACCCTGCTGGCGGCGGCGTCGGTGACCTGGGTCGCCGTGTCGCGGGCCGAGGAGCGCGAGGACCGGCTCGACGCCAACCGGACCCTGGTGGCGCGGGGCTGCGCGGGGCTGCTCCGGGAGGAGCTGTACGCGTCCGTGCCGGACGACGAGCGGGCCGTCCTCGACGCGTTCGGGACGATGCTGCGGCCCGGCGGGGAGAGCCGTGCGCTGCTGGACTGCACGCTGGCCTGGGAGGGTGACGGTTCGGCCTCGGGCGTACGGGCCCGGGTGCGGGCCGAGCCGGTGCGCGGCCGTACCGACCCCGGCCCCCTGTCCGGCGACTTCGGCCTGCCCCTTCCGCCGGGTGCGGTGGGCGGTGTCGGCTCCGCGGGGCGGTGGGACGACGGCAAGGTGTCGGCCTCCCTGCTCGTCGACTGCCCGAAGGGGCTGCACGGGCGTGGCGGGGCGGTTCGGGACCTGCTCGTGTCCGTGCAGCTGCCGACCGACGGCGACGCGTACGACGTGCCGAAGGCGGACCGGCTCGCCGCGGCACGTACGGCGGCGAAGGTGACCAACTGGGTGACGCGCAAGCAGGGTTGTGGCGGCGAGCCGCTGCGCACCGAGCCCGGCCGCGCCCCCGCGAAGACGCCGAGGCTCTGCGCCTGGCTCTCGCCGAAGGCGCTGCGGCTGACGCCGGGCAGGTGGCGGTTGACCGGGAACGAGACGGTGTACAACCGGCGCTCCGGCGCCTGCGGCGGACAGTGGGACGACACCACGGGCTCCCCCGGCCACCTCACGGTGCTGGCGGCGGCCGCGGAGAGCTGGTCGGGTGTCCTCGCGGGCGGCGCGTACGAGGCGTACGCGCAGGACGGGGCGGTGCCCGATCCCGGGGCGCCGGACTCGTACGGGAAGCCGGTGACGGTCGAGGAGTCGGGCGACGACCCGCAGCTCACCCTATGGGCCAGGTCGGAGTGCGTGGCGGGGCCGACGTACCACCGCGTGACGGTGACCCCCGCGCTCGACTTCGACCGAGGCCTGGAGAAGGGCCGCGTCGTGCTGGAACCGAAGGACCAGAAGCGCCTCTCGGGCCGGGCGCGCGCGGTGCTCGACCGCTATCTGGCGGCGCCCGACGGGTGGCCCCGGCGCTCGCACTGCGGCCGGACGAAGATCGTGGGAGAGGTGGCCCAGTGGCGCGAGCGGGACTGAGCTGGCGGACGAGAGGGGGACGCGTGGCCCTGTCGTCCCTCGGGGCGCTCGTGGCCCTGGCCCTGGTCGCGGGTGGCTACTACTGGTGGGGCGGCCCGCGCGAACGCCGCGCCGCGCAACAGGTGCTCGACGAGGCCTGCGACGGCGTGCTGCCCTCGCGCGAGATGCGGGACGTGCTCGGGGACGGGCCGTACGCGTCCGGTCCCGGCCGCCTCGACCTGCGGGCGGCGCAGCGGGACGGAGAGAGCGCCCGCGTCCGGACGGTCACCTGCGACGTCACCGGGGACGGCGTGCGCGTGGCGGGCGGCGGCACGAACGAGGCCGAGGTCGAGGTCACCGTGCAGAGCGTGCCGCGGCGCGACGGTGACGTCACCGGGGACGACCGGCGCGAGGAAGTCGGCCCCGCCGAGGACCCGTTGTACCCCCGGCTGTCGCCCGAGCTGCCGCCCGTGGGGCTCGGCGGCGGCTGGCGGGGCCTGTTCACGACCGGCGAGAGCCTCACGGACCGGCCCGCCACCGGTACCGGCGCCGGCGCGGCGACCGCGGTGACGCTCCTCGACTGCGCCCACGGCCGCGGCGGGCTGCTCGTCACCGTCGCCGCGAAGGACGACGACGTCACGCTGGACGACCCGGAGCGCCGCACCGCCTTCGCGCGGGTCGCCACCGCGACCGCCGCGAAGGCGGCCCAGAAGTGGGGCTGCGACGCCGAGTTGGGCGCATCCCCGCGCTCCGTGGCGCTGCCGGTGAACGTCGACGAGAGCGTGCCGCTCGCCGACGCGTCCGGGACCTGCCGGGGGGTGCCCGGCCGGGCGCGGCAGATCTCCCGGGCGTGGGAGAGCCGAAGCGCGGCCGCTCCCGTGGAGGTGTGCGTCGTGGCGGGCGAGCGGCCCGAACTGCCGGGCCCCGGTACGCCGTTCGGGGTGCGCGGCTACCACCTCGTGGCGTCCTACGGCCCGTACGCGGAGACGGAACGCCGCGCCTACGCACAGCGCTACGGCCGGTACAGCGAGAAGCCGGGTCCCGGCGAGGCGCCGGCCGGACGCCTTGAGGACGGGGGCCGGTGGGCGAGCGCGGTCTGCCGGGACGGGAGCGGCCCGGCGCTGTTCACGGTGCGGGACGACGCGGCGTGGAACCGGGACAGGTCCCGTACGTACGAGGAGCGCCGCACGAAGCCGTCCGCGGCCGACCGGGCGTACGAGCGGGCCGCGCTCGCTCAGTTCGCGCGGCACTCGGCGCGGACCCACGGCTGCGAGGCGCCCCGACTGCCGTGAGCCCGCGCGGGCCGGGCACGGGACCCCTCAGAGCCGGTCTTCGCACCCCTGCCGTGTCCCTCTCCGCCCCGCGATGTGCGGCGGCGCCGCGATCCCGGCGGGCAGCAGCGGGTCCGGCACCGGCGCGCCCCAGGTGGCGGTGAGCGGCAGGTTCCCGGCCCAGACACCGAGTCCGGCGTCCGGGCCGTCGCCGTCCTCCGGCGGCCCCTCAGCCACCTTGACCGAGGCCTCCGCGAGGGAGAGGGCGAGCAGGGTGGTCGCGGCGAGCTCCTTGCGGCTCGGGCGGCGCGCGTAGTCCCACTGGCCGGGCGCCGCGTGCTCGGTGAGCAGGCGCAGGCCGCGCAGCTTCTCCTCGGGGTCGGTCACCGGGCGCGGCACCCCGTGGATCATCACGCTGCGGTACGCGACGCCGTGCTCGAACACGGAGCGGGCGAGTATCAGCCCGTCGACGTGGGTGACGGTGACGCAGACGGACGCCTCGGGGTCGGCCGCCAGACTGCGGCTCGCGACGGAGCCGTGCAGGAAGAGCCAGGCGTCGTCGCGGCCGTAGACCGTGGGCACGACCATCGGGTGGCCGTCGACGACGACGCCGAGGTGGCAGACGAAGCCCGCGTCGAGGATCGCCTCCAGGTCGGCGCGCGCCAGACTGCCCTGCTCGCGCAGGCGGCGGTGGCGGGTGCGGTCGGTGACGGGGAGGGTGGCGGGGAGTGCGGGGGTGCCGTCACCGGCCGGGTCAAGTGAGGTCGGCTGTTGTTCATGTCGTTCGTTCACACCACGACAAGTTACCGATTCCGCGTGGTGGACTCCATCGTTCAACTGAATCCACCGTAACGGCTACGCGATCGTACGAAATCCGCAGCACCGCCCGCGGCATCCGCACACCCGTCCAAGCCGGCCCCGAAGAATCCAACGACTCCCCGCCCGCGACGATGGCGCGCCCGAGTCCCCGACCTGTCTGATGGAACCCATGGAGCTTCCCCACCACGAGGACGTGTCCCCCGGCACCGGCAGCCTTCCGCCGCGCGCGTGGTACGCGGCGTCGGACGCCGCCACGCTCTGCCTGGGCGGCCGCTGGCGCTTCCGCCTCTCCCCCGCCGCCGACACCGAGGACGAGACCTTCGCCGCCGACGGGTACGACGACGGCGCCCGCGACGGCTGGGGCGAGATCGCGGTCCCCGGCCACTGGGTGCTGCAGGGCCACGGCGCGCCCCACTACACCAACCAGCTCTACCCGTTCCCGGTCGACCCGCCCCGCGTACCCACCGAGAACCCCACCGGCGACCATCTGCGCACCTTCGACCTGCCCGCCGACTGGCCGCGCGACGGCGAGGCCGTGCTGCGCTTCGACGGCGTCGAGTCCTGCGCCCGCGTCTGGCTCAACGGCACGGAGCTCGGCGACTTCAAGGGCTCCCGGCTGCCGCACGAGTTCGCCGTCGGCGCGCTGCTGCGGTCCGGGCGCAACGTCCTCGCGGTCCGCGTCCACCAGTGGTCCGCGGGCTCGTACCTGGAGGACCAGGACCAGTGGTGGCTGCCGGGCATCTTCCGCGACGTGACGCTGCTGCACCGGCCCGAGGGCTGCGCCCGCGACTTCTTCGTGCACGCCGCGTACGACCACCGCACGGGGAGGGGCACGCTGCGCGTCGACTCCGACGTCCAAGGGCGCGTCACCGTACCGGAGTTGGGCGTCGAGGTGTCGACCGGCGAACCGGTCACCCTGCCCGTGGAGCCGTGGACGGCGGAGACGCCGCGCCTGTACGACGCGACGCTGGCCACCCCCGGCGAGCGGATCCCGCTGCGCGTCGGCTTCCGCACGGTCGCCCTGCGGGACGGCCGCATCACGGTGAACGGCCGCCCCATCCTCTTCCGGGGCGTCAACCGCCACGAGTTCCACCCGGAGACGGGGCGCACCCTGGACCCCGAAACCATGCGCGCCGACGTGCTGCTGATGAAGCGTCACCACGTCAACGCCGTCCGCACCAGCCACTACCCGCCGCACCCCGCCTTCCTCGACCTCTGCGACGAGCTCGGCCTGTGGGTGATCGACGAGTGCGACCTGGAGACGCACGGGTTCACCGCGGTCGGCTGGCGCGGCAACCCCGTCGACGACGACCGCTGGACGCCCGCCCTCCTGGACCGCGCGGCCCGGATGGTCGAGCGCGACAAGAACCACGCCTCGGTCGTCCTCTGGTCGCTCGGCAACGAGTGCGGGACGGGAAGCGGCCTGAGCGCCATGGCCGAGTGGATCCGCGCCCGCGACGACAGCCGCCTGCTCCACTACGAGGGCGACCGTTCGTGCAAGGACACCGACGTCTACTCGCGCATGTACGCCGACCACGCCGAGGTCGAACGCATCGGCCGCGGCGAGGACGAAGGGCCGCCGGAGCGCGCCCAACTCCCCTTCATCCTCTGCGAGTACGCGCACGCCATGGGCAACGGGCCGGGCGGCCTCAGCGAGTACCAGCGGCTCTTCGAGACGTACGGCCGGCTCCAGGGCGGCTTCGTCTGGGAGTGGATCGACCACGGCATCGCGCACCCCGCGTACGGCATCGCGTACGGCGGCGACTTCGGTGAGCGGCCGCACGACGGGAACTTCGTCTGCGACGGCCTGCTCTTCCCCGACCGGACGCCGTCCCCCGGACTCGTCGAGTACAAGAAGGTGATCGAACCGGTCCGGATCGACGGGGACGGGCCGGACGGAACGGTCGGGATCACCAATCTTTACGACTTCGCCGACCTCTCCCAGCTCGCCTTCACCTGGTCGTTCGCGGAGGACGGCACGACCGTCGCGGACGGCGTCCTCGCGATGGGGCCGGTCGGACCCGGCGAGCGTACGGAGGTGAAGCTGCCGCCACCGCCCCGTCGGGACCCGGACGCGGAGACCCAGTGGACGGTGCGGGCCGTGCTCGCCGAGGACACGGCGTGGGCGGCGCGGGGGCACGAGGTGGCGTGGGCCCAACTGCCCGTCGAACGCGGCATGATGCTGCCGATGCCCGGCGGCGCCGTGCCGGTGCGCGACACCGACGGGCGGCGGGTCGCCCTCGGCGCCGCGACGTTCGACGCGCGCACCGGCGCCCTCCGGAGCTTTCACGGCCGCGAGGTCCGGGAGCTGCGGCTCGACGTGTGGCGGGCGCCCACCGACAACGACAACGGCATGCCCTGGCGCCCCGAGCCGACCCTCGCCACCCGCTGGCGCGCCCTCGGCCTCGACCGGTTGCTGCACCGCGTCGACGCCGTGGAGACGAGCGCCGAGGGGCTCACCGTCCGTACCCGGGTCGCGCCGGCGGCGAGCGACCTGGCGCTGCGCACGGAGTACTTGTGGGCGTCGAACGGCATCGAGCTGCTGCTGCGGATGACCGTGACGCCGGAGGGCGACTGGCCGGTGCCGCTGCCCCGCATCGGGATCCGCTTCGGGCTGCCGGGCGCGGGCGACCGGGTGCGGTGGTTCGGCGGCGGGCCCGGCGAGGCCTACCCCGACACCGCGGCCGCCTCCCGGATCGGCGTCTGGGAATCGGACATCGCGGCCCTGCAGACCCCGTACGTGCGCCCGCAGGAGAACGGGGCGCGGGCGGACGTCCGATGGGCCGAGGTCGGCGGCGTGCGCGTCGCCAGCGACGACCACCCGGCCTTCACCGCGCGGCGCTGGACGACCGAACAGCTCGACGCGGCCCGGCACCGCACCGATTTGCCGGCCGGCGACACCGTCTGGGTCAACCTCGACGCGGCCCGGCACGGCATCGGTTCCGGTTCGTGCGGCCCCGGCGTCCTGCCCCCGTACGAGCTGCGCGCCACCGGCACGACGTCGTTCGCCTGCGTCTTCTCCCCCGCCGCCGGGTGAGGCGACCCGGGTCAGCCCGCGAGGGTGACGAGCCGCTCCCGCAGGAACGTCACGACCCGCTCACGCGCGGGGCGGCGGCCGGCGCGAAGCGGCCGGTGCAGCACATACACCCAGCACCCACGGTGGGGAGAGCGGGCGGCGCGGCTCGCCGAAGGGCGACGGGATCGGCACCGTGCACCCCTCCTTCAGCAGGTGTTCGCCGAGACCCCGCACTCCCGGGTGCACCCCGGGGATTTCGGGAACCGGACCACGCCGGGGCCTGTCCCCTTCTCATGGACATCATGCGTGGGACCCGCCCCGGTGAACGGGGACCTGGTCCAGCCGGTGAGATCCGCTCTCGGTTCCGAACCGGGCACGGTGCTCACTCCCTTTCGTCACACCTGTCATATGGGTAAGTGAAGTGCATGCCTACAGCACCCCTGCGCGGAAGCACAGACCCCGCCGGGCCCCCCGGGCCGCCCGCGCCGCCGCCCGGACCACCGGCCGGGCGGATGGTGGCGTGGCTCGGCCGGTTCGGGCCCGTCGCCGTGGGCTACGCCGTGTTCCAGGCCCTGGTGGGCCTGCTCCCCGACGGGCTCTTCGGCGACACGGCCCGCTACTCGCTCGCCGTGGTCAGCGGCCTCGGTACGGGCGTCTCCGCGTGGCTGGCCGGCGCGCTGCTGCGGGCCAGATCGGCGGCGGGCGGCGGGGCGGACAACGGGGGCGGCGACCTGGACGGCGTGCCCTCGCCCCGGCGCCCGCGGGGACGCGCCACGACGCCGGGTGCTGCGGCCCCGTCGCCGGGGCCGCTGCCGGGGCTCTCCGCCGCCACGTACGCCACCCTCGTCGACCGCCTGACCGTCTTCGACGACCCGCTGCGGGGCCGTCTCGTCGGCTGGCCGCACGCCCTCGACGAGCAGCCGGAGCCGGTGCGGCCCACCCCGACGGGCACCGCGTACGGGCTGCACACGGTCCTCGAACTCGGCATGCCCGGCGGCCGGTTGCGCGCCTCCGAACTGGTGGAGACGCTCTGGCGGCTGCGGCTGCCCGAGGGCGGCTGGGCGGCCCGCTCGCAGGGCGCGGTGGGGCGTCCCGAGGTGACCGGCCTTGTGCTCGGCGCGCTCGCGCGGGCGGGCGCCGATCCGCGTCTGCTCGCCGCCGAGGCGGAACGCTGCACCGAACGCTTCAGCCGAGAACTGGAGCCCGCAGGAACGGAGTTGACCCATGTGGTCACCACCGTGCTGCGCGGCCTGCTGCGGGCCGCGCCCGAATCCCCCGCGCTGCCGCTGCTGCGCGACGCGCTCGTCGACGGCGCCGTCACCGATCCGGCGCGCGGCCACCGACGCTGCTGGGGCTCCCGGCTGACGCCGCCGCGCGGCAGGGCGGTGCCCCCGTCGGCGGTGCACACCGCGCAGGCCGTGGTCGCCCTCGACCGCGCGGCACGGGTGCTCGGCGAGGATGCCAACGCCCGCGCCACCCGCGAGGAGGGCATCCGCTGGCTGCTCTCCTGCCCTGGCCCCGCGCACGACGGCTGCGAGGACCTGGAGAGCGGCCACGAGACGGTGCGCCGCCCGCACCCGGTCGACGCGTCGCGCCACGAGGTGCTGTCCGTACGGCACTTCGCGGCCGCCTGGGTGGTACGGGCGCTGCTCACCCCCGACGCCCCGGCGGTCGCCGCCGACGAGGAGCGCGAGGCCGTCTGGCAGGAGACGCTGGCGGGCGCCGCCGCCTCGGTCTGGCGGCAGCAGGAGAACGGGATCTGGACGTGGGACGGGGTCGATCTCGCCTACCCGCTGTGGATGACCTATCAAGGCCTTTCGGCGCTGCGGGCACATGCCGTATGGATGTATCAGCCGGGCGGGTGAGCCCCCGGCGCTGCGGCGGGCGCGGACGAGGGGGAGAGTGCATTGGCTGGTCGGCACGTCCACGACGCCAGGCGGCTCCTCGCGGAGCGGCTGGACGGGCCCGCCGGGGACGCGCTGGTGCGGGCCGCCCGCACGGCCGTCAACGAAATGGCCACGCCGGGGCTCCTGTTGCCGCTCATCCGCGAACTGGCGACGGGCGCGGGAGACCCCTCGGGGTGCGCGCTCCTCTCGTACCGGCACGTGCTCGGCTTCGACAAGCTGCTGCTGATCGACGGCGGACCGCGGCACATGCTCCGCGCCCACGTGTGGCACCCCGGCCGCGGCACGCAGGAGGACATCCACAACCACCGCTCGCCGCTGGCCTCGTGCGTGGTGCGCGGCGCGCTCGGCATGGAGCTGTACGAGCCCGTGGACCCCGCCGCGGCGGACGGGCTGGACGCGTCCTGGTACCGGGAGTCCCTCGCGGGCGAGGAGGCAGACTGGCTCCTGGAGCCCGCGGGCGCGGCCCGGCTGCGGCTGACCCAGACCGCGCGGTACGCGGCGGGGAGCGGGTACGCGCTGCCGCCGCACGTCCTGCACCGCGCCTGGTGCGCGTCGCCCGGCACGACCGTCACGCTGTTCCTGGAGACGGGGGCGGGGCGGCGGCGGTACACGGACGTGTTCGCCGGGCCCGGCACGGAGGCGGCCCGCACGGATACGGATCTGGCCGGGCGGGCGGTGGCGAAGAAGCCCCTGGAAGTGCGGGACTATCTGGCGGAGCTGTCGGCGCTGGCCGAACTGCTCGGCTGACGGCACCGGCCCGACGGTCAACGGTAAGCGGCCCCGCGTCAGCGCTCAGCGCTCAACAGTCGGCGCTCAGCCGAAGGCCTGCCGGACGATCTCGCGGTTGTAGTCGTCGATCTCGACCTCGCCGAGCTCGGCGGGGGCGAGCCAGCGGTGCCGTTGGTCGGGCAGCGGCAGCGTCACGTCGAAGGTGAGGGGGCGGACGAGGAAGTTGTCCTGCCAGTTCTTCACCTCGTGCCCTCGGTAGGTGCTGACGAAGGAGGACTCGCCGACCTTGCGCAGCACCCGGCCGAGCAGTCCGGTCTCTTCCTTGAGCTCTCTGAGGACGCCGTCCCGGGAACTCTCGTCCGGCTCCAGCTTGCCGCACGGTACGCCCCACACACCAGGCAGGAACCGCTCCGTCTCGCTGCGCCGCACGAGCAGCACGCGCCCGCGGTGCGCCACCACGGCCGCCGCGAGCCGGTTGTCGCCGGGATAGTCCATGCCTTCCAACGTAGCGGGGTATCAGGGGGCGTGACAGTCGGGACAGCGGCCCTCGGCCACCGTTTCGCGTTCCCGCTGGTCGAGGCCGAGCGGAACCTAGACGTCCGTCAACCGACTGCCGTAGGCCGTCACCCACACGCGTCGACGGGGCCGGTGTCCGTTTCCTTCAAGACCGGGCGCGGGGCCGCTGCCTACGCTGCCGGACATGAACAGCACACCGACATCACCCACGCCCCGCTTCGACCTGATCGGCCTCGTCGTCTCCGACCTGGCCGCCTCGCTCGCCTTCTACCGCAGGCTCGGCCTGGAGTTCCCCGAGGGCTCCGAGAGCGCGCCGCACGTGGAGGCCGAGCTCCCCGGCGGGCTGCGCATCGCCTTCGACACCGAGGAGACCGTCCGGTCCTTCCACCCGGGCTGGCGGGCGCCCTCGGGCGAGGGCCGGATCGGGCTCGCGTTCCACTGCGACTCGGCCGCCGGCGTCGACGCCGTGTACGAGGACCTGACGGGCGCCGGGTACACGAGTGAGCTCAAGGCGTTCGACGCGCCCTGGGGCCAGCGGTACGCCGTCGTGCTCGACCCGGACGGCAACGGCGTCGACCTCTTCGCTCCGCTGGGGTCACCCCCCACCCAGTAGCGCGCCCAGCGGGAGCCCGGTGAACTCCTTGACGTCCCGGGCGAGATGGGCCTGGTCGGCGTAGCCCGCGACGGCCGCGGTCCGCGCGTACGGCAGCCCGTCGCGGGCCAGCGCGAGCGCCCGCTGCAGCCGCAGGACGCGGGCCAGCGTCTTGGCCCCGTACCCGAAGGCCTGGAGTGAACGGCGGTGCAGCATACGGGCGTTGACACCGACGTCCGCCGCGGTCCGGGCGACCGGGCGGCCCGCGCGCAGCGCGCCGACGACCTCGGCGATGAGCGGGTCCGGCGGGTCGGCGTCGGCGGCCCGCTCCAGCGCGAGCTCCTCCAGGGCGGCCATCGGATCACGGGCGCCGTCCACCCGGCCGGCGAGCCGGCGGGCCAGCGGCGCGGTCCACAGGTCGGCCAACTCCACGCGCCGGTCGCGCAGTTCGTGCGCGGGCACGCCGAGCAGGGCGGGCGCGGTGCCGGGGTAGAAGCGGACGCCGACGTAGGCTGCGGTGCCCGATCCTGCGGTGTCCGGCAGGTACGCGCGGGTGTCCGGGCCCGCGACGAAGAGCCGGCCCGGGGTCCACAGCAGGTCCATGCACCCGTCGGGCAGCACCGGCCGGGCCTCGTCGGGGGCGCCGGTGGCCTCGCGGGTCCACACGACCGCGCCGGGCAGCCGGGCGGGCCGCTCCCGGTAGCCGCCGCTCCCGCCGCTCCCGCCGGTCCCGGGCGCCTCCGGGCTCTCGTGGGCCGCCATGGGAAAAGGCTACGCCGCGCGCGTGCGGTGGTCCTGCGGGCTGACCCCGTACACCCGCTTGAAGGCACCGGACAGCGCGAACGCGCTGCCGTAGCCGACCCGGCGCGCTATCGAGCCGATGGTCAGCTCGCTGTCGCGCAGCAGGTCCGCGGCGAGCGCGAGCCGCCAGTTGGTCAGGTACGTCATCGGGGGCTCCCCCACCAGCTCCGCGAACCGCCGGGCCAGCGCGGCCCGCGAGACGCCCGCCCGGGCGGCGAGGTCCGCGATGGTCCACGGGTGGGCCGGCTCGTCCTGGAGCAGCCGCAGCGCGCGGCCGACGACCGGGTCGCCCATCGCCCGGTACCAGGCGGGCGCGGCGGCCTCCGGGCGGGAGAACCAGGCGCGCAGCGCGGCGATCAGGAGGAGGTCGAGGAGCCGGTCGAGGACGACGGCCTGACCGGGCTCGTCCCTGTCCATCTCCGCCGCGACCATCGGCGTCAGCGGGCACTCCCACACGTCGCCGGGCAGGACGAGCAGCGGGGGCAGCGCGTCGAGGAGGCGTCCGGTGATCTCGCCCCGCATCTGGTAGGTGCCGATCAGCATCTCCACCGAGCCGGCGGAGGACTCGCCCCAGGAGCGCAGGCCGAGGTCGCGGTAGCGGGCGACCGGCGCGCCGTCCAGCGGCACGCACTGCTCGCCCGGCCTGATCTCGGCGAACGGCGCCGTGGTGGGCTCGTCGGCGCAGGTGTAGTGGTCGGGGCCGCGCGCGATGGCGAGGTCGCCGGGGCGGATCCGCTGGGCGGGCGCCCCGTTCTCGGGGACGATCCAGGCGGTGCCGCGGACCATGACCATGACCGACAGGGGTGCCTCGTCGGCGATCCGGACGGACCAGGGCGGGTCGAACAGGGCACGGATCATGAACGCGCCGCGCGCGCGGGGTCCCTCCAGGAGGCCTGCCAGTACGTCCATGGCGGCAGCGTAGACGCACGCGTATGGCGGTGAGTCTCTCGGCGATGGTCCGGTGACCCGCGGGCCGCTTCACTGAAGCCATGACGACGAACACGGCGAACGCGGCGGGCATGACGGTTCTGGTGACGGGCGCGACCGGGCGGGTCGGGCGCAGGGTGGTGGAGTCCGCGGAGGCTGCGGGGCTCGCGGTGCGGGCGGCCTCGCGGTCGGGCGCGGTGCGGTTCGACTGGGCGGACCGGTCGACCTGGGCGGGGGCCCTGCGGGGCGCCGACGCGGCGCACCTCGCGTATCTGCCGGACGTCGGCGCGCCGGGCGCGGCCGGAACGGTCGGCGCGTTCGCCCGGCTCGCGGTCGAGCTCGGCGTGCGGCGGCTCACGCTGCTCTCGGCGCGCGGCGAACCCCAGGCGCACGCGACGGAGCAGGCGGTACGGGAGGCGGGTGCGCGGTGGACGGTCGTGCGGGCCGCGTGGTTCGCGCAGAACCTCAGCGAGGGGCCGCTCGTGGACGGGATGCGCGACGGGGAGCTGGTGTTCCCCGCGGGTGAGGTCCTCGAACCGTTCATCGACGCGCGGGACGTCGCGGACGTGGTGGTGGCGGCGCTGACCGGCGGCGACCGGTTCGCCGGCCGGACCCTCGACCTCACCGGTCCCCGGCTGCTGACGTTCGGGCAGGCGGTGGCGGAGGTCGCGGCGGCCGCGGGGCGGGAGATCGCGTACGTGCCGGTGTCGGCCCGCGACTACGGGGCGGCGCTCCCGGAATTCGGGATACCGGCCCAGGAGGTGGAGTTCCTGGTCGACCTCTTCGAGACGAACCTCGACGGCCGCAACGGTGAGCTCTCCGAGGGGGTACGGGACGTACTGGGCCGGGACCCCAGGGACTTTGCCGACTTCGTCAGGGAGGAGGCCGCGGCCGGCACCTGGAAGAGGTAAGCGCCGGCCCCCCGGGGCGAGGTCTCGGGGCTCTGCCCCGGACCCCGCTGCTCACTCGCCGGAGGGGCTGTTTCCGCTGCTTCCGCCGTTTCCGCCGCGCCCCGTCCCGTTTCGCTTCGCGTGTTTGGCCTGCTTCGTGGGCTTCGCGGGGGTCCGCAGCCGGGACGACACGTCGTCCGGCGGCAGGAAGCGCGACCAGCGCTCGGGGAACTCGGAGGGCATCTCGGGGTCGTCGGGATCGTCGAGGTCCGCGAGCGCCTCGCGGGCGGCGGCCGCGCGGGCCACCACCTCCGCGGCCTGCGCCTCCCTTATGCGGTCGTTGGCGGCACGGGCCGCCGCCGTGGCGACGGACGGCCAGACCCGGTCGATCGCCGCGTTGACGGCCGCGCCCACCAGGACCGCGAACGCCGACACACCGATCCACAGCAGCACGGCGACCGGGGCCGCGAGCGAGCCGTAGATGGTGGGCCCCTCCACGGTGCTGGTGAGGTAGATGCGGAGCAGGAAGCTGCCGAGCACCCACATGGCGAGGGCGATCAGCGCGCCCGGCATGTCCTCCACCCACGGCGAACGCACCGGCACGGACACGTGGTACAGCGTGGTCAGAAAGACCACGGAGAGGATCACGACGACCGGCCAGTAGAGGATCTGGACGACCGTCGTGGAGCCCGGCAGCAGGTTCACCACCGCGTCCGGGCCCGCCACCATCAGCGGCAGCGCGACCGAGCCGATCAGCAGCGCCACGACGAACAGGCCGAAGGCGAGCATCCGGGTCTTGACGATGCCGCGCACGCCGTCCAGGCCGTACATCACGGTGATGGTGTCGATGAAGACGTTCACCGCGCGCGAGCCGGACCACAGGGCGAAGACGAAGCCGATGGAGATGACGTCGGGCCGGCCGACCCGCAGCACGTCGTCCAGTATCGGCTCCGCGATCTGGCTGACGCCCTTGTCGGAGAGGACCGTGCGGGACGCCTCCAGGATGTTGTTCTGGACGCTGGCGATGGTGTCCGCGCCCGTCCACCGGTCCACGTAGGCGAGCAGCCCGATCAGGCTGAGCAGCAGCGGCGGCACGGAGAGCAGCGTGAAGAACGCCGCCTCGGCCGCGAGCCCCAGGATGCGGTACTCGACGCACGAGTTGACGGTGTCCTTGAGCAGCAGCCAGGCGGTCCTGCGCTTGGAGACGTTCCGGTAGAGAGCGCGGGCCCGTTTCCAACGGCCCGACGGCCGCCCGGGTGTTTCTTTTGCCTGGTGCACCTCCTTACCGTAGCGGCATGGCAGCCAGCACCCACACAGTGACCAACCAGGCTCCGCCCCTGGTGGGATATGACGTATTCGCGTCCGACCGCGCCCTCGTGGAGGGCGTCGAGCGGCACCTGGATCCGGCGCTCCTCGATTCCGCATCCGACGAGCTCTCCTTGCTCGGCCGCTCGGCGGGCTCGGCGCAGGCCCAGAGGTGGGGCGAACAGGCCAACGCGCATCCGCCCGTTCTGCTCACCCATGACCGCTACGGGAACCGGATCGACGAGGTCGACTTCCACCCGGCGTGGCACCGGCTGCTCGGCAAGGCCGTATCCGGCGGGCTGACCGCGGCCTGGTCGCGGCCCGGCGGACATCTGCGGCGGGCCGCGGGCTTCCTGGTGTGGACGCAGGCCGAAGGGGGGCACGGCTGCCCGGTCTCGATGACGCACGCCGCGGTGCCCGCGCTGCGCGCCGACCCGGAACTCGCCGCCGAGTGGGAGCCGCGGCTCACCTCGATGGTCTACGACGAGGGGCTGCGCCCGGCGTCGCAGAAGGCCGGCGTCCTCTTCGGGATGGGGATGACGGAGAAGCAGGGCGGCAGCGACGTGCGGGCCAACACGACGCGCGCGCAGGCGCTCGCGGAGGACGGGACGTACACGCTCACCGGCCACAAGTGGTTCTGCTCGGCCCCCATGTCGGACGGGTTCCTGGTGCTCGCCCAGGCCGAGCAGGGGCTGACCTGTTTCCTGGTGCCGCGGGTCCTGGAGGACGGCACGCGCAACGCCTTCGCCATCCAGCGCCTCAAGGACAAGCTGGGCAACAAGTCCAACGCGTCGAGCGAGGTCGAGTTCGACGGGACGTGGGCCCGCCGGGTGGGCGACGAGGGGCGCGGGGTGCGCACCATCATCGAGATGGTGGCGGCGACCCGGCTCGACTGTGTGATCGGGTCCGCCGCGCTGATGCGGCAGGCCGTGGTGCAGGCGGTGCACCACGCCACGTACCGGGAGGCGTTCGGCGGCAAGCTGATCGACAAGCCGCTGATGCGCAACGTACTGGCCGATCTGGCCCTGGAGTCCGAGGCGGCCACGACGCTGGCGCTGCGGCTCGCGGCGGCGTACGACGACGGGAGCGAGCAGGAGCGGGCGTTCCTGCGGCTCGCGGTGCCGGCCGCGAAGTACTGGGTGACCAAGCGCTGTACGCCGATGGTCGGCGAGGCCCTGGAGTGCCTGGGCGGCAACGGTTACGTGGAGGAGTCCGGCATGCCGCGGCTGCTGCGCGAGGCGCCGCTCAACTCCATCTGGGAGGGCTCGGGCAACGTCCAGGCCCTCGACGTGCTGCGGGCGCTGCAGCGCGAGCCGCAGGCGCTCAACGCGTTCCTTCAGGAGGTCGGCCGGGCCCGCGGGGCCGACCACCGCCTGGACGGCGCGATCAAGAACCTGCTGACCGAACTGGCCGATCTGGACGGCATCGAGGGGCGGGCGCGGCGGCTGGTGGAGCGGATGGCGCTGGTGCTCCAGGGTTCCCTTCTGGTGCGCTACGCGCCGCCGGAGGTGGCCGACGCGTTCTGCGCCTCGCGGCTCGGCGGGGACTGGGGCGCGGCGTTCGGCACGCTGCCGCACAGCCTGGATCTGGCCGCCGTGGTGACGCGAACCGCAGTGTCGGTCTAGTCCGGCGCCCGTCCGCCGGGACGGAGGTGGTGCTGCGCCGACACGGCACCACCCCCGCCTCTCGGGCCCCCTGAGGAGCGAGAACACCGCACGGGCGGTGTGCAGTCCACCCTCGGACAGCGCCCGGCCCTTGGCCAGAGTTGCAAGAGGTTGCAACTTCGGAGCGGGCCGGCGCCGGTCAGCCGGAGGTGCGCCGCGCGTGGAAGAGGCCCCAGCGCAACAGCCCGCGCCGGGTGACGTCGGCCCACCGGGGGAGGTTGTCGAGCAGGTCGTCGAGGTAGGCGGGGCTGATGACCTCGCGCAGTTCGCCGGACCGGGCACGGACCTCCTGGTCCAGGAGGGCGTAATGGGTGGCCAGGTGCGCGGTGAGGTCCTCGAAGTCCGCTTGCGTGCCGCCCAGCCGGGCCAGCTGGTCCAGATAGAAGGAAGGCGTGGCCAGCGTCTGGACGCCCAGCCGGGCGATCGCCGGCCGCACCGCCTCGGCCGGGGTGGTCTCGGCGGCCATGATGTCGGAGAACACCAGGGCGCCACCCGGCTTGAGCACCCGAAGCGCCTCCGCCAGCGCACCGGGACGGTCGGCCACGTGGCACAGCACCTCCAGCGACCAGACCGCGTCGAAGCGCCCCGCCGCGTGGGGCAGCCGGTTCAGGGAACCGGTCGCCACCTCGATGAGGTGGTCGAGCCCCTGCCGGATGTTGGCCTCACGGTGTCGGCGGTTGTGGTCCTCGCTCAGATCCAGGGCCACCACCCGGCACCCGAACCGCTCCGCCAAGAAGCGGGACGAACCGCCGTACCCGGCGCCCAGGTCGAGGACCACGGCCTCGGGGCCCAGCAGGTCCGCGATGCGGCCCGCGGCATGCTCGACGGTGCGGCGCGAGGCGTCCGCGATCGCCTCCCGCCGGTCGCCGTAGATGCCGACGTGGATGTCCTCGCCGCCCCAGACAGCGTCGTAGAAGGCATCCACGTCCCCGGTCTCGTAGTAGCGGCGGGTCGATGCCTCATGGCCGAAGGTGCTGACGTCTTCACGCATGCCGCATCGCTTCCCCGGCGCCACCCCACCGACTCACGGCCGTGCGCCCGTCGACCGGAAACGGACGCCCCCAGCCCGCGGTGCGGTGCGGCTACTTGAGGTCGCGCTGCTCGGGGACCACGACGCCGAAGCGGTCCTGGATCGTGGCGAGGGCGGACTCGTGGACCTGCCGGGCGGGGATGCCGCGGGGGTTGCCGTTGACCGGGAGCGGGCGGGTGGCCGATGCGTCGCCGATCACGGTCGGCTGGTAGCCGTTGTAGACGGCGCCCTCCGTGGTGAAGAGGGTGCACATGTGGGTCATGAAGCCGGAGATGATGACGTTCTTGCGGCCGGTCTTCTTGAGCCGGGCGGCGAGGTCGGTGTCGTGGAAGCCGTTGGGGACGGCCTTTTCGACGACGGTCTCCCCCTTGGCCGGCTTGAGTGCCGGGATGATCTGGCCGGCCTTCGACTTGAGGTCGTAGCCCTTTTCCACGATGTGGATGACGGGGGTGTGCGCCTTGCGGGCCCGCTCCAGGAGGGTCTTGGTGTTCTTGACCGCCTCGCGCCAGCCGGTGAGTTCCATCGTGCCGCCGGTGTAGACGTTCTGGTAGTCGACGAGGACCAGCGTCGCGTCGGACAGCTTCGCGGGCGTCTCGTCCAGCTTCATCAACTGGCGCAGCGTCGTGGTGTCCTTGGCGTGGTTCGTCTCGTGGCGGTTCGTCTCGTGGCGGTTCGTCTCGTGGCGCCGGTCGCCGCCGTCGGTGCGCGTGGCGGCCTCGGAGCTTCCGCCGCAGGCGGTCACGGTGGTGGCGAGGACAGCGGCGGCGCCCAGGGCGGCGGCCGAACGGAGCAGCGTGGTCTTCATCGGACGAGCTCCTTGTGGGTGGGCACCACGACCCCGTACAGGTCGGCGATGGTGGCCAGCGCGCCGTCATGCACCTGGCGGGCGTCGATGTCGGTGCCCGCGACCGGGAGCGAGCGGGTCGCGGTGGCGTCGGCGACGACGGTGGGGCGGTTGCCGTTGAGGAAGGCGCCCTGGGCGGTGAACGCCACGCACATGTGGGTCATCCAGCCCGCGATGACGACGTCCTGGCCCTCGGTGAGGTGGTCGGCCAGGTCGGTGCCCACGAAGGCGTTCGGGACCTGCTTGACGACGACCGGCTCGCCCTCCAGGGGGGCGACCTTGGGGTGGATGGCGCCGATCTCGGCACGGATGTCGTACGGGGTGCCCTCGCCGCCGTCGTTGATGACGTGCACGACGCGGGTGCCGGCCTCGCGGGCCCGGGCCAGCAGCTGCGCGGCGGCGTCCAGGGACTCCTCCCAGCCGTCGAGTTCCATGACGCCCCGGGTGTAGGTGTTCTGGAAGTCGATCAGGATCAGCGTCGAGCCGGCCAGCTTCGCGGGCTCCTGGTCGAAGCCGTTGAGCTCGCGCAGCGTCGTTCTGGACATGGGTGTACCGCCTTCGGTGGTCCGTGGGAGAGATCCGTGAGAGGTGCAGTGCGCGGTGGTCCGCCGCGCTGTGTCTCCCACGCTAGGACCGGGCCGGCGCGTCGGCAATGACATGTAATCTGCAGATCCAGACATGCGCCGGGCGGGCCCACGACAAGCACCAGACGGGCCCCAGGTGGACCCCAGACAGGCCCGCAAACCGGCT
The DNA here is from genome assembly GCF_042871345.1 of Streptomyces sp. NPDC005863. Lineage (NCBI taxonomy): Bacteria > Bacillati > Actinomycetota > Actinomycetes > Kitasatosporales > Streptomycetaceae > Streptomyces > Streptomyces sp. NPDC005863. Next base: position 26,550 of record NZ_JBIAII010000005.1, read on the forward strand.
GACCAGGGAGAGTTCCGTGCCGGACACCGCCGCCCGACGGCTCATCGTCATCGTGCTCTTCGAGGGCGTCGACCTGCTCGACGTCACCGGGCCGCCCGAGGTGTTCTCCCTCGCCCTGCGCGAGACGGACGAGGCGGCGGGCTACGAGGTCGTGCTCGCCGCCGCGCACATGGACCCGGTCACCACGGGGGCGGGCGTACGCATCCTGCCCGACCTCACCTTCGAGGAGGCCGCGCGCCGCAGCATCGACACCCTGCTGGTGCCCGGCGCCGTGGAGGTGGACGAGGAGCGCCGCGTACACCCGCTCGTCGACCCCGGTCTCGTCGCATGGGTGAAGGCGCTCGCCGCGCGTTCGCACCGGATCACCTCCGTGTGCGTGGGCGCGCATCTGCTCGCCGCGGCAGGGCTGTTGGACGGCAAGCGGGCGACCACGCACTGGTCGACCGCGCAGCGGCTGGCGGCCGACCACCCGGCGGTGGAGGTCGACGCCGACCCGATCTTCATCCGTGCGGACAACGTGTGGACCGGGGCCGGCATCAGCGCCTGCCTCGACCTCTCCCTGGCGCTGATCGCCGACGATCTCGGCGAGGCGGTCGCGCTGCGGGTGGCCCGGCAGCTGGTGATGTACCTCAAACGCCCCGGCGGACAGAGCCAGTTCAGCGTGCCGCTGACCCAGCTCTCCACGACACGGCGCATCGAGGACCTGCGCCACCACATCCTGCGCCGCATCGCCGAGCCGCTGACCGTCACCGAACTCGCCGAGTACGCGCATGTCAGCGACCGGCATCTGACGCGTCTGTTCAAGACCGAACTGGGCGTCACCCCGCACGCGTACATCGAGTCGGTGCGCGTGGAGAAGGCACGCCACGACCTGGAGGCCTCGGACGCCACGCTCGAACGGATCGCGTCCGCCTGCGGTTTCGGCACGGTGGACACGCTGGTACGGGCGTTCCGGCGCCGCCTGAACACGACGCCCGGTGAGTACCGGCGCAGGTTCCGGGTGCCGCAGCTGCCCTGACCCCCGCCGGAGCCGCCCGCCCCGCCACCGCCCACCGAAGGGTGGCCGCGGTCAGCGGGGCGGGCGGCTCCGGGTCACACGGCGGACGCCTTGTCGGCGATGACCCGCTCTTCGCCCACGGGGTGGGTCACGTGGTGCACGAGCGCCGCGATGACGCCGCCCACCAAGGGGGCCACGATGAACAGCCACAGCTGGGACAGCGCCGCTCCCCCGGCGAACAGGGCCGGGCCCAGGCTCCGGGCGGGGTTGACCGAGGTGCCGGTCAGCGGGATGCCGACCAGATGGATGACGGCCAGTGCGATGCCGATCGGCAGCCCGTCGAAGCCGGTCACCGCCACCCGGTGCGTCACGCCGAGGACGACGAAGACGAGCAGGAAGGTCAGGACCACTTCCGCGAGGAAGGCGCCGCCCAGGTTGATGCCGACGTCGGAGCGGTCGTCGTAGCCGTTGCTGCCGAACGCGCCGCTGGTCTTCAGGCCCGGCACCTGCTTGGCGAGCAGGAAGAGCAGGGCCGCGCCCGCGATGCCGCCGATGAACTGCGCGATCCAGTACGTGACGGCGGTGCGGCCGTCGATGCGACGCGCGACGAGCATGCCGAGCGTCACCGCCGGATTGACGTGGCAGCCGGAGATCGGGCCGAGGGTGTACGCGAGGGCCAGCAGCACGAAGCCGAACGCCAGCGCGATGCCGAGCGTGCCGATGAACTCCGCGCCGAGCACCGCCGACCCCACGGCGAAGAAGACGAGGAGCAACGTTCCGAGGAACTCCGATATCACCGCTCTGATCTGCACAGCGACCACCTCGCAGGCTTGCCGGACCCCCTGGCCATCGTCTGCCAGCCCGCGCTTTCCCACCTGTTCTGCCGGGGCCGAAGCCCGTAACGTACGCCCATTCGAGTGAGGGACCGGTTTCGGAGCCTCGTCTTCGGCGCCGGAGCGGGCGGCGCGATGCCGATGCCCCTCTCCGGGGCAGGCCGTTCCCACCCGCGCCGAATTCCCGCCACGATGGACCCCTGCCCCCGCACCGGTCTGGCCGGAAAGGACCCCGTGGCCATGAACGCCCCGCCGACGATCGACCTCGCGCGGATATCCGCCATGGACCAGGCACAGGCCGCGCGGCTCCTGAAGGGGGTGCGCGACGCCGCCCTCTCCGGGCGGCGCCCGCACCTCCTGCCGCGCCCCGTGATCGGCGACTCGTGGGGGCGGATGCTACTCGGCGGGGTCGACCCGGACCACGACGTGCGGGCCAGGCCGCTCGGCGAGGAGGAGGTGGCGGAGCGGCGCAGGGCATCGCCGCTCGCCGACGTCCTGCCCGACCTGCGCGACATCCTGGTCTCGGTGGCGGACGCGGCGCAGCACATCATGGTCGTCTGCGACGCCGACGGGCGGGTGCTGTGGCGCGAGGGCAGCGCCGCGGTGCTGCGCCGGGCGGACGCGCTCGGGTTCGAGTTGGGCGCGGACTGGTCGGAGGGCGTCGTCGGCACCAACGGCGTCGGCACGTCGCTGGTGGTGCGCCGCCCCGTGCAGGTCTTCTCCGCCGAGCACTTCGTGCAGAGCCACCACGCGTGGACGTGCACGGGCGCGCCGGTGACCGATCCGCGCGACGGGAGGCTGCTGGGGGTGGTCGACGTGAGCGGTCCGCTGCAGACCGTCCACCCCGCCCTGGTGGCCCTGGTCGACTCGGTGGCCAAGCTCGCCGAGGCGCGGCTGCGGGACCGGCATCTGACGGCCCTCGACCGGCTGCGTGCGGTGGCGGCCCCGGTCCTCGCCCGGCTCGACGGGCGGGCGTGCGCGGTCGACGCGCACGGCTGGACGGCCGCGGTGACGGGCATGCCGCCGGTCGACCGTCTCGCGCTGCCCAAAACCCTGGCGGCGGGCCGCACCTGGCTGCCCTCGCTGGGCCCCTGCCTGGTGGAGCCGCTGCCCGGCGGCTGGCTGCTGCGTCCCGACGATCCCGGCGGCGCGCCCCAGCCGGTCACCGCGACCCGGCTCGTCCTGGACGTGAGCAGCCCGCGCCGGTGGACCCTCTCGGTGCTCGGCGGCGCCCGGGACTGGACCCACGACCTGAGCCCGCGCCACGCCGAGCTGCTCTATCTGCTCTGCACCTCCCGCGCCGGGCGCACCGCCTCGGATCTCGCCGAGGACATGTTCGGCGACCCGGCGCGCACGGTGACGGTCCGCGCGGAACTCTCCCGCGTGCGGCGCTACCTCGGCGGACTGCTCGCCCACCGCCCCTACCGCTTCCACGAGGACGTCGACGTCGACGTGATCATGCCGGAGCGGTCGGCGGACCTGCTGCCCCACTCGACGGCCCCCGCGGTGCGCGCGGCGCGGCAGGGGGCGGAGCCCTGAGCGGGGCCCGGACGCGGCGCGGGCCCCGGCCCGTGGTTCGCTGAGCCCCATGAGCATCACTGTCACCACTTGGTCCCTGGAACAGACGTCCCCCCGGGATCTGCTGCCGGCCGCCGCGCCCGACGGCGACCTCACGATCGCCCGCGCGGAGGTGCCCTCGCCCGAGTTCAGCCGGTTCCTGTACGCGTCCGTCGGCGGGGACATCCGCTGGACCGACCGGCTCTCCCTCACGTACGCCGAGTGGCAGAAGCTGCTGGACCGGCCGGGCGTGGAGACCTGGGTCGCGTACGACAGGGGCACGCCCGCCGGATACGTGGAGCTGGCGGCGCGCGGCGAGCAGGGGGATGCGGCGGAGGGCGTCGTGGAGATCGTCTACTTCGGGCTGCTCCCGGCCTTCCGGGGGCGGCGCATCGGCGGCCATCTGCTGTCGGTGGGTGTGGCGCGCGCCTGGGACCTGGCCGAGCGGTGGCCGGGGCTCGCGCCGACCGAGCGGGTCTGGCTGCACACCTGCTCCAAGGACGGCGAGCACGCGATGGACAACTACCTGCGGCGCGGCTTCACGCTCTTCGACACCACGGTGGAGCAGGAGGCGGACGTGCCCGCGCCGGGCCCGTGGCCGGGAGCCGCGCGCGACTGACCCCGCACGCCTCGCGCACCCCTCGCGCACACCCCTCGCGGTGCCCCGCGGCATGTGACCGACGACACCCTTGTCCACGATACGGGACAAGGGTGTCCGCATGTTGGATAATGCTGGACTGCGTCGAAAGTCCCATGACACGCTTCCGGCATGGATCGCACTGGAACAGCCTTGGTGAGTCGACGTCACGTCGATCTCGGCCGCATGTCCAGCGCCATGTGTCCGGCTCGCTGATCGACTCAGCACCGCCGCATCCCTGATCTCTGATCTCTCCTGCTCCCCTCCCTGCGCAGCGCCGCGCGCACATTTCCGCATGTGCCCATCCCCGCAGGTCAGAGCCGCATTCCCGCTGCCCCGAAGGAAGTACGACTATGGCCGCCACGCCAGAAAAGCCTGCCCCAGCAACGCCCCGCCGCAAGGTGAGCCGTCACCGCGGCGAGGGCCAGTGGGCCGTTGGTCACTTCACGCCGCTCAACGGGAACGAGCAGTTCAAGAAGGACGACGACGGTCTCAATGTGCGGACACGTATTGAGACGATCTATTCGAAGCGTGGATTCGACTCCATCGACCCCAACGACCTGCGCGGACGGATGCGCTGGTGGGGCCTGTACACCCAGCGCAAGCCCGGCATCGACGGCGGCAAGACCGCGGTCCTGGAGCCGGAGGAGCTGGACGACGAGTACTTCATGCTCCGGGTGCGCGTCGACGGCGGCCGGCTGACCACCGAGCAGCTGCGCGTCATCGGCGAGGTCTCGCAGGAGTTCGCGCGCGGCACCGCCGACCTCACCGACCGGCAGAACATCCAGTACCACTGGATCCGCATCGAGGACGTCCCCGAGATCTGGCGGCGCCTGGAGGGCGTCGGGCTCTCGACGACCGAGGCCTGCGGTGACACCCCCCGCGTCATCCTCGGCTCGCCCGTCGCCGGTGTCGCCGAGAACGAGATCATCGACGGCTCCCCCGCCATCGACGAGATACAGCGCCGTTTCATCGGCAACCCCGAGTTCTCCAACCTGCCGCGCAAGTTCAAGACCGCGATCTCCGGATCGCCGCAGCTGGACGTCGCGCACGAGATCAACGACGTCGCCTTCGTCGGCGTGAACCACCCCGAGCACGGCCCCGGCTTCGACCTGTGGGTGGGCGGCGGTCTGTCCACCAACCCCAAGCTGGGCGTGCGCCTGGGCGCCTGGGTGCCGCTCGACGAGGTGCCGGACGTGTTCGGCGGCGTGATCGGCATCTTCCGCGACTACGGCTACCGCCGGCTGCGCAACCGCGCCCGCCTGAAGTTCCTCGTCGCCGACTGGGGCCCGGAGAAGTTCCGGCAGGTCCTTCAGGACGAGTACCTGCGGCGCGAGCTCGTCGACGGCCCCGCGCCCGAGCAGCCCCCGGGCACCTGGCGCGACCACCTCGGCGTCCACCGGCAGAAGGACGGCCGCTTCTACGTGGGGTTCGCCCCCCGCGTCGGACGCGTGGACGGCGCCACCCTCACCAAGATCGCCGAGGTCGCAGACGCGCACGGCTCGGGCCGGCTGCGCACCACCGCCGAGCAGAAGATGATCGTGCTCGACGTCGAGCAGGACCAGGTCGACTCGCTCGTCTCCGCCCTGGAGGCGCTCGACCTGCGGGTCGACGCATCGCCCTTCCGGCGCGGCACCATGGCCTGCACCGGCATCGAGTTCTGCAAGCTCGCCATCGTCGAGACCAAGGCCCGCGGCGCCTCGCTCATCGACGAACTGGAGCGCCGCATCCCGGAGTTCGACGAGCCGATCACCATCAACATCAACGGCTGCCCGAACGCCTGCGCCCGTATCCAGGTCGCCGACATCGGCCTCAAGGGCCAGCTCATGCTCGACGACGAGGGCAACCAGGTCGAGGGCTACCAGGTGCACCTCGGCGGCGCCCTCGGCCTCGACGCCGGCTTCGGCCGCAAGGTCCGCGGCCTCAAGGTCACCGCCACCGAGCTCCCCGACTACATCGAGCGCGTCCTGCGGCACTTCCAGGACGAGCGCGAGGACGGCGAGCGGTTCGCGACCTGGACGGCCCGCGCGTCCGAGGAGGCCCTCAAGTGAGCGAGCGTGCCGCCCCGTTCCACTGCCCCTACTGCGGCGACGAGGACCTGCGCCCGAACGAGGCCGGTCACGGCGCCTGGGAATGCGCGGCCTGCAACCGCGCCTTTCAGCTGAAGTTCCTCGGGCTGCTCGCCCGGGGCGTTCGGCACACCAGCGGTGGAGGGGACCAGATATGACGACTGCTCAGGACCGGCAGCGGTTCACCGACGAGGCGTTGAAGGACCTCGCCGAGCAGGCGGGGCGCGAGCTGGAGGACGCCTCCGCCCCGGAGATCCTCCAGTGGGCGGCCGACACCTTCGGCCGGCGGTTCTGCGTGACCTCCTCGATGGAGGACGCGGTGGTCGCCCACCTCGCCGCGCGGGCCATGCCCGGCGTCGACGTCGTCTTCCTCGACACCGGCTACCACTTCCCCGAGACCATCGGCACCCGCGACGCCGTCGAGGCCGTGATGGACGTCAACGTCATCACCCTGACCCCGCGGCAGACCGTGGCCGAGCAGGACGCCGAGCAAGGCCCGAGGCTGCACGACCGCAACCCCGACCTGTGCTGCGCCCTGCGCAAGGTGCAGCCCCTGGAGGACGGCCTCAAGGGGTACGTCGCCTGGGCCACCGGGCTGCGCCGCGACGAGTCGCCGACCCGGGCGAACACCCCCGTCGTCGGCTGGGACGAGAAGCGCCGCAAGATCAAGATCTCGCCGATCGCACGCTGGACGCAGGACGACGTCGACGCCTACGTCACCGAGCACGGCGTGCTCACCAACCCGCTCCTGATGGACGGCTACGGCTCGGTGGGCTGCGCCCCCTGCACCCGCCGCCTGCTGGAGGGCGAGGACGCGCGGGCCGGCCGCTGGGCCGGGAACGCCAAGACCGAGTGCGGGATCCACGGATGACCGCGCCGCACGAGACACCGCAGCAAGAAACCCGGGAGAACCACGTGACCACCGGAGCCACCGTCTGGCTCACCGGCCTGCCGAGCGCGGGCAAGACCACCATCGCGTACGAGCTTGCGGGCCGGCTGCGCGCCGAGGGCCGCCGCGTCGAGGTGCTCGACGGCGACGAGATCCGCGAGTTCCTCTCGGCGGGCCTGGGCTTCAGCCGCGAGGACCGGCACACCAATGTGCAGCGCATCGGCTTCGTCGCCGAACTCCTCGCCCGCAACGGCGTGTTGGCCCTGGTACCGGTCATCGCGCCCTTCGCCGACAGCCGTGAGGCGGTCCGCAAGCGCCACCAGGCGGCCGGCACCGGATACCTGGAGGTGCACGTCGCGACGCCGGTCGAGGTGTGCTCCGTACGCGATGTGAAGGGTCTGTACGCCAAGCAGGCGGCGGGCGAGATATCCGGTCTGACCGGTGTCGACGACCCGTACGAGGCGCCCGCGTCGCCCGATCTGCGCATCGAGTCGCAGGACCAGACCGTGCAGGAGTCAGCGGCAGCTCTCCACGCGCTGCTCACCGAGAGGGGTCTCGCATGACGACCGTCGCAGGCGTCTCCGAGGAGACGGACAGCCCGTACGCGCTCAGCCACCTGGACGCCCTGGAGTCCGAGGCGGTGCACATCTTCCGTGAGGTGGCGGGGGAGTTCGAGCGGCCGGTGATCCTCTTCTCCGGCGGCAAGGACTCCATCCTCATGCTGCACCTGGCGCTGAAGGCCTTCGCCCCCGCGGCGATCCCCTTCTCGCTGCTGCACGTGGACACCGGGCACAACTTCCCCGAGGTCCTCGCCTACCGCGACCGCGTCGTCGCCGAACACGGACTGCGCCTGCACGTGGCCTCCGTGCAGGAGTACATCGACGCGGGCAAGCTGCGCGAGCGCCCCGACGGCACCCGCAACCCGCTGCAGACCGTGCCCCTCACCGAGAAGATCCAGAGCGAGCGCTTCGACGCCGTCTTCGGCGGCGGACGCCGCGACGAGGAGAAGGCCAGGGCCAAGGAGCGCGTGTTCTCGCTGCGCGACGAGTTCTCCCAGTGGGACCCGCGCCGCCAGCGCCCGGAGCTGTGGCAGCTCTACAACGGCCGGCACGCCCCCGGCGAGCACGTGCGCGTCTTCCCGCTCTCCAACTGGACCGAGCTGGACGTGTGGCAGTACATCGCCCGCGAGGACATCGACCTGCCGCAGATCTACTTCGCCCACGAGCGCGACGTCTTCCGGCGCTCGGGCATGTGGCTGACCGCGGGCGACTGGGGCGGGCCCAAGGAGGGCGAGACGGTCGAGCGGCGCCTGGTGCGCTACCGCACCGTGGGCGACATGTCCTGCACCGGCGCCGTCGACTCCGACGCCACGACGCTGGACGCCGTCATCACCGAGATCGCCGCCTCCCGGCTGACCGAGCGCGGCGCCACCCGCGCCGACGACAAGATGTCCGAGGCCGCGATGGAAGACCGCAAGCGCGAGGGGTACTTCTAACCATGAGCAACAGCACCACCGAGCCGGTCCAGCCGCTCTCCACCGAGCAGCTCTCGGCCACCACCCTGCTGCGGTTCGCCACCGCCGGTTCCGTCGACGACGGCAAGTCCACCCTGGTGGGCCGCCTCCTGCACGACTCCAAGTCGGTCCTCACCGACCAGCTGGAGGCGGTGGAGCGGGTCTCGCAGGACCGCGGCCAGGAGGCCCCCGACCTCGCGCTGCTCACCGACGGCCTGCGCGCCGAGCGGGAGCAGGGCATCACCATCGACGTGGCGTACCGCTACTTCGCCACCCCCCGGCGCCGGTTCATCCTCGCCGACACCCCCGGCCACGTGCAGTACACCCGCAACATGGTCACCGGCGCCTCCACCGCGGACCTCGCCGTGGTCCTCGTCGACGCCCGCAACGGCGTCATCGAGCAGACCCGCCGGCACGCCGCGGTCGCCGCCCTGCTGCGCGTCCCGCACGTCGTCCTCGCCGTCAACAAGATGGACCTCGTCGACTACCGGGAGAGCGTCTTCGCCGCCATCGCCGAGGAGTTTACCGCCTACGCCGGCGAGCTGGGCGTCCCCGAGATCACCGCCATCCCGATCTCGGCGCTGGCCGGCGACAACGTGGTCGAGGCCTCCTCCAACATGGACTGGTACGGCGGCCCCACCGTCCTGGAACACCTGGAGACCGTCCCGGTCAGCCATGACCTCGCCTCCTGCCACGCGCGGCTGCCCGTGCAGTACGTGATCCGCCCGCAGACGCCCGAGCACCCCGACTACCGGGGCTACGCGGGCCAGATCGCGGCCGGGACCTTCCGCGTCGGAGAGTCCGTGACGGTGCTGCCGTCCGGCCGCAACTCGAAGATCACCGGGATCGACCTGCTCGGCAAGCCGGTGGACGTGGCCTGGACGCCGCAGTCCGTCACCCTGCTCCTGGCGGACGACATCGACATCTCGCGCGGCGACCTGATCGTGCCGAGCGGCGACACCCCGCCGACCACGCAGGACGTCGAGGCCACGGTCTGCCACGTCGCGGACTCCGCCCTCACCGTCGGCCAGCGGGTGCTGCTCAAGCACACCACCCGTACGGTCAAGGCGATCGTCAAGGAGATCCCCTCGCGGCTCACCCTCGACGACCTCTCCCAGCACCCGGAGCCCGGGCAGCTCGTCGCCAACGACATCGGCCGCGTGAAGGTGCGCACCGCCGAGCCGCTCGCGCTCGACGCGTACGCCGACTCGCGCCGCACCGGCTCCTTCCTGCTGATCGACCCGGTGGACGGCACGACGCTCGCGGCCGGCATGGCGGGCGAGGCGTTCGCCGCATCCGCCGACGACGCCGCGCAGGCGGGCGCCGCCGCCGCGGACGACGAGGGCTGGGACTTCTGACATGGGTTACGTCGACATGTTCGCGACGTTCGCGAAGGAGGGCGGCCGCATCGGCAGCGGCGCCCTCGGCAGCGGACAGGGCGGGGTGGCGCGATGTGTGAGGTGACGCCCGCGGCGTGGGCCGCGCACGCACACCGCACGCGCGCCCACGCCCTGCCCGTACGACACCCGCGAAGACGAAGACCTGCCGACCTCCCGGCCACGACCTGACGGCGTGCGACCGGGCCAACGAGGGGACCACCTCCCGTGCCTGCTTCACGTACCCGACTCGCCGCCCTCGCGGCCCTGCCCCTGCTGGCCCTCGCGCTCGGCGCCTGCGGCTACGGCTCCGAGTCCGACGACACCGACGACGGCTCCAAGGTCGCGGCCGGTGCCAAGAAGATCGACGGCCTGGACAGCGTGAAGATCGGGTACTTCCCGAACCTCACCCACGCCACCGCCCTGGTCGGCAACCAGGAAGGCCTGTTCCAGAAGGAACTCGGCGGCACCGAGGCGAAGTACTCCCAGTTCAACGCGGGCCCCTCGGAGATCGAGGCGCTCAACGCCGGCTCGATCGACATCGGCTGGATCGGCCCCTCCCCCGCCATCAACGGGTACACCAAGTCGCAGGGCAAGAACCTGCGGATCATCGGCGGTTCGGCCTCCGGCGGCGTGAAGCTGGTGGTGAACCCCGACAGGATCAAGTCCCTGGACGACGTCAAGGGCAAGAAGATCGCGACACCGCAGCTCGGCAACACCCAGGACGTGGCCTTTCTGAACTGGATCGCCGAGAAGGGCTGGGACGTCGACGCGCAGAGCGGCAAGGGCGACGTGTCGGTGCTCCGCACCGACAACAAGATCACCCCGGACGCCTACAAGTCCGGTTCCCTGGACGGCGCCTGGGTCCCGGAGCCGACCGCGTCCAAGCTGGTCGCCCAGGGCGGCAAGGTGCTGCTGGACGAGGCCGACCTGTGGCCGGACAAGAAGTTCGTGATCACCAACATCATCGTGCGGCAGGAGTTCCTGAAGGAGCACCCGAAGGTCGTCGAGGCCGTGCTGCGCGGCTCGGTGAAGACCAACGCGTGGATCGCGAAGAACCCGGCGAAGGCGAAGGCCGCGGCCAACGCCCGGCTGAAGGCCGACGCCGGCAAGCCGCTGCCCGCCGAGGTGCTCGACCCGGCGTGGAAGTCCATCACGACCACCGACGACCCGCTGGCCGCCACCCTCGACGCGGAGGCGGACCACGCGGTCAAGGCCGGCCTCCTGGACAAGCCCGACCTCAAGGGCATCTACGACCTGCGCCCGTTGAACAAGGTCCTCAAGGCCGCGGGGAAGTCCCCGGTCGACGACGCCGGCCTCGGCGTCAAGTAACCCCGGATCCAGCCGAGTTCCCAGGAGGTGACGACCATGGCAACCACCCTCGCCAAGGCCGCGGAGGACATCCGCACCACGGCCGCGCACGCCGCACGCATCGAGCACGTCTCGAAGTCCTTCAACGGCCCCGCCGGGCCCCAGCTGGTCCTGGACGACATCACGCTCGACGTCGCGCCGGGCGAGTTCGTCACCCTCCTGGGCGCCTCGGGGTGCGGCAAGTCGACGCTGCTCAACCTGGTCGCCGGGCTCGACAAGCCGTCCGCGGGCGCCATCGCGACGGACGGCAGGCCCGCCCTGATGTTCCAGGAGCACGCGCTCTTCCCGTGGCTGACCGCGGGCAAGAACATCGAACTGGCCCTCAAGCTGCGCGGCGTGCCGAAGCCGGAGCGCCGCCCGAAGGCCGAGGAGCTCCTCGAACTCGTCCGGCTGCAGGGCGCGTACGGCAAGCGCGTGCACGAGCTGTCCGGCGGCATGCGCCAGCGCGTCGCGCTGGCCCGCGCGCTCGCCCAGGACAGCCGGCTGCTCCTGATGGACGAGCCGTTCGCGGCGCTCGACGCGATCACCCGTGACGTGCTGCACGACGAGCTGACCCGGATCTGGCGCGAGACGGAGGTCTCCGTCCTGTTCGTCACGCACAACGTCCGCGAGGCCGTGCGCCTGGCGCAGCGCGTCGTGCTCCTCTCGTCGCGCCCCGGCCGGGTGGCACACGAGTGGCGGGTCGACATCGACCACCCGCGCCGCATCGAGGACACCGCCGTGGCGGAACTGTCCGTCGAGATCACCGAACAACTGCGTGGGGAGATCCGCCGCCATGGCCAGCACTGACACCTCGGCACAACCGGCCAAGGAGGCCGGGGACGGCCAGGACCTCGCCGGTCTGGAGGCGGGCCTCGACGCGCTGGAGACGCACGCGGGCCCCACCCGGCCGCCCGTCCGCGAGGTCCTGGTCCAGAAGGTGCTGCCGCCGGTCACCGCCGTCCTGCTGATCCTGCTGGTCTGGCAGGCGCTGGTCTCCTTCGGCATCGTGGACGACCCGACCAAGCTGCCGCCGCCGTCCGCGGTCTGGGACGAGGTCCGCGAGGCCTGGCTGCAGGGCACGCTCCTCGACTACATCTGGACGTCCGTCTCGCGCGGCCTGCTCGGCTTCCTGCTCGCCCTGGTGATCGGCACGCCGCTCGGCCTGATCGTCGCGCGGGTGCGCTTCATCAGGGCCGCGATCGGCCCGATCCTCTCCGGTCTGCAGTCGCTGCCGTCCGTGGCCTGGGTGCCGCCGGCGGTGATCTGGCTGGGCCTGGACAACCGGATGATGTACGCGGTGATCCTGCTCGGCGCCGTGCCGTCCATCGCCAACGGCCTGGTCTCGGGCGTCGACCAGGTGCCGCCGCTGTTCCTGCGCGCGGGCCGTACGCTCGGCGCGACCGGGATGCGGCACACCTGGCACATCGTGCTGCCCGCGGCGCTGCCCGGCTATCTCGCGGGCCTCAAGCAGGGCTGGGCGTTCTCCTGGCGCTCGCTGATGGCCGCGGAGATCATCGCGTCCTCGCCCGACCTCGGCGTGGGCCTCGGCAAGCTCCTGGAGAACGGCCGCAACGCCAGCTCCATGCCGATGGTCTTCCTCGCCATCTTCCTCATCCTGATCGTCGGCATCGCCATCGATCTGCTCATCTTCAGCCCGCTCGAGCGGCGCGTCCTGCGCAGCCGCGGCCTCCTGGTGAGGAGCTGACCCACCGTGCACACCCCGTACCGCCCCGCCGTGAGCCGTCCCGTCCTCCTCGTCGTCGCCCACGGCAGCCGCGACCCGCGGCACGCCGCGACCGTGCGCGCCCTGGTGCGCCGGGTGCGCGCGCTGCGCCCCGGGCTGCGGGTGGAGACCGGTTTCCTGGACTTCAACGCCCCCACTGTTTCCGGGGTGTTGGAGCGGCTCGACGCCGAGGGGGTACGGGACGTGGTGGCGCTGCCGCTGCTGCTGACCCGCGCCTTCCACGCCAAGTCGGACATCCCGGCGGTGCTGCGGGCGGCGCCGGCCCGGCTCCGCGTCACCCAGGCGGCGGTCCTCGGCCCGTCGCCGCTGCTCCTGTCCGCCCTGGAGCGGCGGCTGTACGAGGCGGGGCTCGACCCCGCCGACAAGTCCTCGACCGGGGTCGTGCTGGCCTCGGCGGGGTCCTCCGACCCGGAGGCGATCGCAGTGATCGCTGATATCGCGCGGGAGTGGCGGCACACCGGTTGGTGCGCCGTGCGGCCTGCGTTCGCCTCCGCCTCACTGCCCCGCACGGAGGACGCCGTGCGGGCGCTGCGGGCCACCGCTGGGGTGCGGCGGGTGGCCGTCGCGCCCTACGTCCTCGCCCCGGGCTTCCTGCCGGACCGCATCGCGCGGGGCGCGGCCGACGCGGACCTGCTCGCGGACGTGCTCGGCCCGGCCCCGGAGGTGGCCCGGCTCCTCGTACGGCGCTATGACGAGGCGTATGCGCCTGGCACCTGCCCCGTTGCTCCCCTGGCGCGGATTCCCGCACTGGCCTAGCTTGTGGGTTCATGACCCCGAGCCGATCCCGCACACTGTGGCTGCGGACCGAACCCCTGCACGCGGTGGTCTACTTCGAGGAGCGCTGCCGCGGTCTCGGCCGGGCGGTGGGACTCAAGGGCTTCTGGATGGGGTACTTCGCCGCCCGTACCGCCCCGATGGGCCGGGTGGGCCCGGGAGTTGCGGCCGCGGCACTCGGTGTCTTCGCCCCGGCCATGGTGGCCAGGTCCCTGCCCTCGGCCTGGGAGTACGCCTCCCCCGACCGGGTCGTGGAGGAGCGCGCCCGGCTGACGGCCGCCGCCCTGCGCCAACTGGTGCCCTCCGTCGAGGCGTTGGCCGCCCAGGTGAACGGGCCGCTGACCGCCATGGTCGCGGACGCGCCCGCGCTCGCCCGCCCGCTGTTCGCCGCCAACCGCGATCTGGCGCGCCGCGCGGACCCGGTGGAGCGGCTGTGGCAACTCGCCACCTGTATTCGGGAGTTCAGGGGCGACGCACATGTGGCGGTCCTCGCCGACCACGGCCTGGACGCCCGCGAGAGTCTCGTCCTGGCCGCCGCCACCGACCGGGTGGATCCGGCCGCGATCCGTCAGGACCGGGGCTGGAGCGAGGAGGAGTGGGCGGCGTCCGTGGACCGGATGTGCGCCGCCGGGCTCCTCGACGCGTCCGGCCGGGTCACCGAAAGCGGCGTCACCGAGCGGGAGTTGATCGAGGACGACACGGACCGCCTCGCGGAACGGCTGCTGCGCCCGCTGTCCAAGGGCGAGGTGGACGAACTCCTCGCCGCCCTGGAACCGGCGGCGCGCCGCATCCTCGACTCCCACCTGCTGCCGTTCCCCAACCCCATCGGGCTGCCGCGTCCGGTGGGGTGAGGCGGACCGCCCGGGGCCGGCACGGTGATGGGCACCCTCACGGTGATGGGCACCCTCACGGTGATGGGCACCCTCACGGTGAAAACGCTTGCCGCGGGAGGCGCCGCCCCTTTACCGTCACGCGGATGACTCCCGAACTGTGGTCCGAACGCCTTGTCCTCTCGCCCTACGTCGCCTCCGACGAGGCGGACTTCGTCGCGCTCTTCCAGGACGAAACGGTGGGCCGCTGGTTCGGCGACGGCATGCAGAGCGCGGCGGAGGACCGCGCCCTGTTCGGCCGGATATTCACCCTGATCTACGCGGAGGAACGCTTCCCCGTCTGGGCGGTCCGGCACGAGGGGCGCTATGTCGGGCACGCCGAGGTCAAGCCCTCCCCCGAGTCCTGGCTCGACGGCCACGAGATCGTCTACGGCCTGAACCGGGCGAGCTGGGGCCTCGGGCTCGGCACGGAGCTCGCGCGGCTGCTCACCTCGTACGGGCACGAGACCCTGGGCCTGACCGAGGTGCACGCGACCGTGGACTCGGAGAACGCGCCCTCCCTCTCCGTGCTCAAGCGCCTCGGGTACACACAGGGCCGCCAGATCACCGAGGAGAACGGCCGGATCACCCTGCAGCTCACCTCGCGGCTGCCCGCGCCACCTACCGGGGAGTGAGCCCGTCGACCTCGCGCACCAGTTCCGCCACCGTCATGGAACCGGCGGCCCTGCGCTCGCGCGCGAGCGTGTTCGCCACGCGCCGCAGGGCGTCGTTCACCGGTGTCGGCACCCCGTGCACCCGTCCGAGCAGGGAGATCTCGCCGTTGAGGTAGTCGGCCTCGATGCTGCCCGTGCCGCGGTCCAGGCTCTGCCAGGAGGAGCCTCCGCCGCGCGGGGAGCCGTCGAGGGGCTGGAGGCTGATGCGGTCGCCGCGGGCCTCCCGCTGTTCCGCCTCGTCCGCCCAGGCGATCCCGGCCGCGGTGAAGGCGGCCTCGCCCTCGGCGCGGGCCCGCGCGTACAGGTCCTTGGCCGATTCTTCGGTGATCGGTCCGGTGGCGGCCTCGACGGCGTTGGCCAGGTTGGACAGGAGCTTCGCGTACTTCCAGCGCAGCACGTCGGGGACGACGGGGGCGAGGATCCGGGACTTCTCCAGGTCGGCGGCGATCCGGGCGGCGGTCTCGTCGGTGCCCGCCGGGTAGCGGCCCAGGTGCAGGATGCCGGTCCAGGGGGCGCAGGGTGCGGAGACCGCGCCCGGTTCCGTGTGCGAGGCGGGCAGCCAGACGCAGACGCCGTACACGTGCCGGAAACGGCGCAGGGCGATGCGTTCGCTCTCGACGCCGTTCTGCGCGCAGACCAGCGGGAGCGTCTCGGCCGCCGTGCCGCCGCCGGCCACCGGGCGGCCGCCCCAGGCGTCCAGGGCCGCCACCGCGTCCTGCGTCTTGACGGCCAGGAACAGCACGTCGTCGGCGCGCAACTCCCCCAGCTCCTCGGGGTGTTCGACGACGGGGACGCGGTGGACGCCGATGCCCTCGGGGGTGTGCAGGCGCAGTCCGCCGCCGCGCAGTGCCGCCGCGTGAGCGCCTCGCGCGACGAGCACCACGTCATGTCCGGCCTCGGCGAGCCGCCCGCCCACGCTGCCGCCGACCGCCCCTGCTCCGATGATGATGTAGCGCACGGGTCCGAGCCTCGCACATCGGGGCCCCGCTGACCAGGAACGTCAGTCCTCGTGGAAGAGCGTGCCCTGATGGAACCAGAGCCGCCAGCCGTCCTCGGTACGCCGCCACAGCGAACTGCGGTGCGCGCGGCGGCCGTTGTCGTCCGTGTCGAAGGTCAGCTGGACCAGGTCGTCGGCGAGTTGGACGCCCCGCATCCGGGAGGTCGTGGTGGGGCGGCCGACGGGGTCCGCCGTGAGGACCTCGACGATCGAGGCGCGGTCCCATCGCCTGCCGGAGGCGCCGATCTCGGTGAACTCCGGGTGCAGGAGCGCCCCGAAGAGCTCGGGCGAGGCCCGCACCTCGGGGTCGAGGAGGCGCAGTTCGCCCTCGACGGCCGCCTCGACGGCGGGGGTGCGGGTGGGGTCCGTGGGCGCGCGGTCAGTCACGGGTCATCTCCACGAGCCGGGTGACGGTGTTCCAGTTGCGGCTGGTGGCGACGATGCCCTTGTTCAGGCCGGGCCTGGCCAGCTGTTCGGCGAGTTTGGAGCGTCCGAGTCCGTCGGGTGCGTACAGGTAGAGTACGCGGTCGCCGAGTCTGAACTCCTCGGGCAGGTACGCCTCTTGGTCGAGGGAGGCGAAGCGGCCGGGGTCGACGGGGGCGGAGAAGTAGGTGGCGTGCAGCTGTTTCGCCGCCAGGTCGGCGGCGGGGAACGGGCAGGCGTCCATCACCGCCCGCAGATACGCGCCGTCGCGCACCAGCACGTCGACGGCGAAGCCGAAGCTCTCCTCGATCGCCGTCCGCACCTCGGCGGCCAGCGACTCCTCGTCGCCGTGGTCCGCGGTGAAGACGGCGTTGCCGCTCTGCAGATACGTCTGCACGCCGCCGTGGCCGAGGCCTTCCAGGAGGGTGCGCAGCTGGGCCATCGGCACCTTCTTGTGGCCGCCCACATTGATGCCGCGCAGCAGCGCCGCGTATGTCTTGATCGCCATGCGGACACGATAGAGCGGCCGTCGTGCCCCGTGGGGGTGGGCACGACGGCCGCGGCTCAGCGGGTCGCGAGGACTACTCGACGACCTTCAGGAGCTTGTTGGGCGTGCCCTCGCTCGGGTTGGAGATCTTGTCCGGGGTGGCGCCGTCGGTCAGCGCCTTGGCGACGTCCGCGGGCTTGGCGTCCGGGTGGCCCGCCACGTAGACGGCGGCGGCGCCCACGACGTGCGGGGTGGCCATCGACGTGCCGGAGATGGTGTTGGTGGCGTCGTCGCCGGTGTTCCAGTCGGACGTGATGTCCGAGCCGGGGGCGTAGATGTCCACGACGGGGCCGTAGTTGGAGAAGTCCGACTGCTCGTCGTCCTTGGTGGAGGAGGCGACCGTGATGGCGTCCTTCACGCGGGACGGGGAGCCCTTCGAGGCGTCGGTCGACTCGTTGCCCGCGGCCACCGCGAAGGTGACGCCCGCGTCGATGGCCTTCTGGACGGCCGCGTCGAGCGCTTCGTCCGCGCCGCCGCCGAGGCTCATGTTGGCGACGGAGGGGCCCTTGTGGTTCTTGGTGACCCAGTCGATGCCCGCGACGACCTGCTCGGTGGTGCCGGAGCCCTGGTCGTCCAGGACGCGGACGGCGACGATCTTCGCCTTCTTGGCGACGCCGTGCGCCTCACCGGCGATGGTGCCGGCGACGTGCGTGCCGTGGCCGTTGCCGTCGTCGGCGTTGTCGTCGTTGTCGATGGCGTCGAAGCCGGAGGTGGCGCGGCCGCCGAAGTCCTTGTGGCTGATCCGGACACCGGTGTCGATGACGTACGCGGTGGCGCCCTCGCCTGCGGCGTCGGGGTAGGTGTACTTCTTGTCGCCGGCGGTGTCCGCCTGGTCGATGCGGTCCAGGCCCCAGGACGGCGGGTTGTCCTGGGTGGCGTCGATGGAGAACTTCTTCGACTGGACGACCTTGCCGACGGCCGGGTCGGCGGCGAGGCGCCTGGCCTCGGTCTCACTCAGGCCCTTGGCGGAGAAGCCGTTGATGGCGGAGGAGTAGTTGCGCTTGAGGGCGCCGCCGTACTCCTCGGCCAGGTCGGACTTGGTGTCCTTGTCGGCCTTCTCGTCGAGCATCACGATGTAGCTGCCGGCGACTGCGCCCTTGGCGTCGGCGCCGAAGACCTTGCCCTCGGCGGGGGTGGCCGCGCCGGCGAAGGAGGTGGCGAAGACGGTCACGCCGACCGCGGTCGCGGCGGTGGCTATCGCCGCGGTGAGCTTCATCGTGCGGGCACGCTTGTGAGTTGCCATGAAGAGGGGTCTCCTCGTGGTGCATGTGGGGGGATGTGGGGGGTATTCAGCTGTTCCGCCGAAGGTTCGCCGCGGCAACAAGTTCCTTGCGACGCCCCTTGACGGCCGGAAGATCTCCGGGTGTTGGGACGAAACCCTGTCTGATTGACGGGCGCAGATCAATACCTTCATACAGCTGTGACTTGTTCAACAAGGTTCCGTAATAACAAACCGGATCTGTCACACCGGAAGTGGACATCCTGCCCCACAAACCCCTCAACTCCCGGTAACAGCAAGCGTTTTGCGCCCCACACGCACCATGGGGCGGGCCGGAGAATTCCGGCCCGCCCCATGGTGCGTGATGTGTCGCTCAGGCCGCGGTGACGACCTGCTGCTCCGCCTCGAAGGAGTCGATGGTCCGGGTGAAATCCCGGGTCGAAAGCAACAGTTTGTAGATGATGGCGAGTTCGAAGACCAGAAGGAGCGCGCCGGAGACGATCGTCGCGGGCATCACCACGTCGAAGAGCGGGCCGATCATGAAAACGCCCATCTGGAATTCGATGCCGCTCACCAGGTGCGCGCGGATGCGGTGGCGCAGCAGGAAGGAACGCGCCCGCAGATACGCGGGGAACTTCCGGCGGAACTCCTGGTGCAGGTCGATCACCTGCGGCTTGGGGGCCGGGGCGAGCTCCCCCTCGACCGCCGCCCCTTCGAGCACCTCGCCGGACTCCCCGTAGGCCGTGCCGTCCGGCTGCCCGTACGTGGCCTCGCCCGGCTGCGCGTACGGCGCCTCGCCCGCGGCCCGCTGGAGGTCCTGCTCGATGTCCGCCGACGGGTTGTCCCGCAGCAGGTCCTCCATGAAGGCGAGCTCGGCCTGGTTCTGCGCGCGGCGCGCGGCCCGCATGCGGGCCTTGATCTGCTTGCGCATGGTGTGCCGGATCTTGAAGATCTCCAGCGAGTTGATGTAGCGCAGGGTGTCGAGGGCGACGACGGCGAGCGCGAGCCAGATGTAGAGGGTGTCGCCGGTGCGGTCGTACTGGCCCCACATCAGGGCGACGCCGCACACCATGACGCGGATCCGGTCGAAGACGAAGTCCAGCCACGCGCCGAAGACGGAGCCCTGCCCGGTGAGGCGGGCGAGCTTGCCGTCCATGCAGTCGAAGATGAAGCTGAAGTGGTAGACGACCGCGCCGAGCGCGAGCCACTTCCAGTCACCGAGGACGAAGCACGCCGCCGAGCCGAGGCCGAGAAGGAACGCTCCCCAGGTGATCTGGTTGGGCGTGACCCGCGTCCGCATCGCGGTGAACCGCACGAGCGGCGTGGCGACCGGATCGACGAGCAACACGGTCCACCACGCGTCGCGTTTCTTCTCGGTGATGCGGCGCACCTCGGCGAGGGGCGGTATGTCTCGGCGCATGGGGGTCAACTTCCTGGCGTTCGGCGAAAGTTCATCTCACGCTAGGGAGGACTTTGCCCAAGGAACAAGATCTGGCCCGTGCAACCTTTGGCCGGGGGTAACGGTCAACCTTTCAGGACGAGTCAATGGCTCTCTCAGCTTGATGCCGCGTTACCTGAGCGTTATGGAATGACCGGGACGTTACCTAAACGCGTCACTGAGCGTTACCCGGCGCCCTTTCGGGCAGCCGCCCGGACCACGGCCCCTGCCCTCC
The DNA here is from genome assembly GCF_042871345.1 of Streptomyces sp. NPDC005863. NCBI lineage: Bacteria > Bacillati > Actinomycetota > Actinomycetes > Kitasatosporales > Streptomycetaceae > Streptomyces > Streptomyces sp. NPDC005863. The sequence continues at coordinate 46,694 of NZ_JBIAII010000005.1, forward strand.
CCGGGCGCCCGGTTACTTTTCCCCCGAAACCGCTTCCTCCCCGGCCTCGGCCGCCTCGTTGTAGCGCAGCAGGTATCCGGCGAAGCGCGTCAGGTCCTCTTCGCTCCACCCCCCGAGCCGATCACGGAACGCGACGCGACGGGCGTCACCGACCTGGGCCAGGACCTCGTCGCCCCGGTCGGTCAGGTGCAGCACGTGCACCCGGTGATCGGCCGGATCCAGCCGTCGTTCGACCAGGCCGGCCTTCTCCAGCGCGCCCACCTGACGGCTGATCGTCGACTTGTCGAGCATGTAGTGCGCTGCCAGGTCCGTGGCCCGGCAGCCTCCCTGGTCCTCCAGGTGGCTGAGCAGCGTGAAGGACACCAGCGAGAGCTCGGGGTGCATCCGGGCGGCGGTGGCGCGCGCCCGCCGGGCGAACGCGGTCATCTCCCGCTGGATGACGTCGACGATGTCGTCCCGCTCCGCGGGCCGGGGCTCGTCTCGACCGCTCACGATTTCTCCCTCTTCCGGAATGGTTGTACAGTACAACATAAGAAAGAGTTGTATATGCCAACCATCTCGGTGGACGTCGCCCGGAGACCGGGCCGCCCGCCTCCCGAACCCCCGGAGTGCCCCATGTCCGCCCCCGCGGAACCCGCCGCAGGCCCGCGCGCCGCCCTGCGCCACGTCCTGCTCCACCTGGTCACGCCCCTGCTGATGTGCCTCGGCATGGGCCTCGCCTACATGGGCGCCTTCGTCACGCCCGCGCCGAACGACATGCCGATCGCCGTCGTCGGGTCGGGTCCGCAGACCCAGGTCCTCGCCCAGACCGTCAAGGACAAGGCGGGCGACGCCCTGAACGTGCGCACCCTCACCTCCCGCGCCCAGGCCGTCGACGCGCTCAAGGCGCAGGACATCGCCGGCGCCTTCGTGCCGGACGCGAAGGCGCCCGAGCTGATCGTCGCCACCGCCGGGTCCGACATGAGCGCGACCGCCGCCCAGAAGATCTTCACGCCGGTCGCAGCCGGACAGGGCGCGCCGCTGAAGGTGACCGACGTGGCGCCGCCGGTCGGCGACGACCCCACGGGGCAGGGCCTCTTCTTCCTGCTCGTCGCCGTGAGCATCGGCAGTTACGCGTCGGTGGCGGTGCTCGGCGCGGCGGGCGCGGGGCTGCGGATGCGGGCCAGGGCCGGGCTCGTCGTCGGGGTGTCCTTCGCCGTCAGCCTGATCGGGGCGGCGCTCGCGGGGCCGATCTTCCACCTGGTCCACCAGGGCCTGTGGGGCGTGTGGGCCATGGCGTGGCTGTACGCGGCCGGCATCCTCTTCGTCGGCGTCGGACTGCACACCTTCCTGAAGCGGTGGACGACGCTGGCCATGATGGTCCTCTTCGTGATGCTCAACTTCACGACGTCCGGCGGCCTCTTCCGGCCCGAGCTGCAGAACGGCTTCTTCGGCTCCCTGCACGCGTTCTGGAACGGCGCGGGCTTCGTCGAGGGCATCCGCAGCCACCTCTACTTCGGCGGCCACGGGCTTGCCCCGCACGTCTGGACGCTGGCCGGCTGGCTGCTCGTCGGGCTCCTGACCGTCGGCGTCGCGGGACTGTGGGAGCGGCGTCGGCGTGACACCGCCCTGGAGCGAGCCAACAGCACCGGCACCGGCACCGAACTGGAGGCCGAGGAAGAGGAGATGGAGGAGTCGGTGGCGGTCTGACGCCACGCACCCGAACGGGCCGACTTGTCGAATATCGATATGCTCGCCTACGGTGGGCATATCGAAAATCGATGGGGAGGAACATCATGGACACCCGGCTCACGAGGACCCTGGCCTCGGTCACCTTTGCCCTGGCGGTGCTCTGCGGGCTCGCGGGCCTCGGCAAGGCGGTCACGCACCTGCTCGACGACGGGGCCGTCTGCGTGAAGACGGACTTCTGGGCCAACGCCCCCCTCGCCGACCATCTGTCCGTCGCCCACGGGGTGACGGCCACCGGCAGCACCACCCGCCTCTGCCAGGACGACCCCTCCATAGGCCAGCGGATCGCCGAAGTCGGCGACGCGGTACCCCTGCTGCTGTTCGGCGCCCTCGCCCTGCTGCTCTTCTCCGTACTCCTGAAGACCGTGCTGCGACAGGGGCCGTTCACGGAGGCGGTCGCGTACCGGCTCTCCCTGCTCGGCTGGTTCGTCACCGTGGGCACGCCGCTGTGCGGCCTCGTCGTCGGCTGGTCCCGGTCCTGGCTCGTCGGGAGCATGGCGCCGACGGTGGGCTCCGGGCCGGAGGTCTCCGGGTCGATGGTGCTCATCCTCGCGGGGCTCGCCGCGGTCGTCATGGGGAAGGTCATGCGCGAGGGCGTGCGCATGCGAGAGGACCTCGAAGGGACCATCTGATGCCCGATGAGGAGCTCCACTCGATCCGGATCCACCTCGACCGGCTGCTCGCCGAGCGCGGCATGACCCTGACCGAACTGTCCGCACGGGTCGGCATCACCGTCGTGAACCTCTCCGTGCTCAAGAACGGGCGGGCCAAGGCCATCCGCTTCTCGACCCTGTCGAAGATCTGCGACGTCCTCGAGTGCCAACCGGGGGATCTGATCACGCACGAACCCGAAGGGCCTGCGTGAGCGACCGGCAGGCCTGATCCGGGCGGAAAGTCCTACCGCTGGTACCTCGCGAGGACCAGATTGCCGTCCTTCACCAGCCGTTCGCGCAGCTCGTCGAGGTCGATCGCGCCGCTGTAGTACTCCTGCAGCGCCGGGGTCGCGACCTTGTCCTTCCACTCCGGGTAACCCCGCACGGTCTGCGCGGGGGCCGGCCGCAGATGCGCGGCGAGGGCAGTGCCCACGGCCCAGTCGTCCTTCTCGGTGCGCAGGGCCGGGTCCTTCAGCGCCTCCTTGCCGGTCGGCAGCATCCAGTCGCCGCGCGCGAGTTTCACCATGTTCTTCGGCCGCAGGAAGAAGTCGATGAACTCGACGGCCTCCTTCTTGTGCGGGCTGTCCTCGGCTACGGACAGGGTCTGCGGGCTGACGCCCTGGGTGGGCCCATCCTCGCCGGCCGGCGCCGGGAGCACCTGCCAGTCGAAGCCCTCGGGCGCCTGCTGGACGATCTGCTGGCGGTACGAGAAGCCGAGCGGGACCATCGCGTACTTGCCGCCGAAGAAGCCGGGCAGGGTGTCGGAGCCGCCCATGCCGAGCGTGCTGCCCGACGCGCTCCTGTCGACGTTGACCTGGTCGTGGACCGTGCGCGGCATGACCTGGTCGGCCGCGTCGAAGCGCACGTCGACCTTGCCGTCCGCGCCCCGGTGGAACATCCGGCCGCCGGTCGACATCGAGAGGTTGAGCGTCGCGGAGACCGGCTCCTTGAGCGGCCAGGCGACGCCGTACTTCCCGTCCTCGCCGTCACCGAGCTCCTTGGCGACGGTCCGGAACTCCCGCCAGCTCCACGGCTTCTCGGGCGTCGGAACGCGCACCCCCGACTTCTTCAGCCACGTCGAGTTGGCGATCAGGACACGCGGCTCCTGGAGGAACGGCACGCCGTAGATCCCGTCGTCGAACGTCGCCGTCTCCCAGCTCCGTTCCGGGATGTCGGACTTCAGCCGCTTCGGCAGCAGGTCGCCGATGTCCGCGAGATACCCGCCGTACGCGAAGTCGGCGAGGTCGTCCGAGGCGTCGTGGATGATGTCCGGCGCCTCGCCGCCCTCGAAGGAGGTGAGCAGCTGGTCGTGGACGCTGTCCCAACTGCCCTGGATGAGCTCGACCTTGACGTCGGGGTGGGTGGCGTTCCACTCCGCGACGAGCTTCTTGTTGGCGTCGACGGACTCCTTCTGCCAGGCCAGCGACTGGAACTGAAGGGTGATCCTTCCGTCGTCGTCGCCGGAGTCGCCGCTGCAGCCGGCGAGCAGCAGGACGAGGGCCGCGGCCGCGGCGGTCACCAGGCGGGGGCGCTTACGCATCAGGCCTTCACCGCCCCGGCCAGCATGCCGCCGGTGATCCGCTTCTGGATGATCGCGAAGATGACCAGCGAGGGGAGGGTGGCGAGGAACGCGGCGGCGGCGAGCGGCCCGAGGTCGGCGGCGCCCTCCGTGCCGATGAAACGGTTGAGGATGACCGGCAAGGTCTGCTTCTCCGGGGTCTTGAGCAGGACGAGGGCGAAGAAGAACTCGTTCCACGCGGTGATGAAGGAGAACATCACGGTGGCCACGATGCCGGGCGCGAGCAGCGGCGCGACGACCGAGACGAAGGTGCGCGCCTTGCTCGCGCCGTCCACCGCCGCGGCCTCCTCCAGCTCGGCGGGGACCGCGCGGACGTACCCGACGAGCATCCACAGCGCGAACGGCAGCGACCACACCACGTACACCAGGATCAGGCCGACCAGCGAGTTGATCAGGTGCAGGTTCTTCAGGACCAGGAAGAGCGGAATGATGATGAGGACGAACGGGAACGCCTGGCTGATCACCACCCAGCCCGTCGCGGCCTTCGCGACGCGGCTGCGGTGCCGGGCGATGACGTAGGCCATGGGGGTCGCGATGACGACCGCGATCAGGGCGGCGCTGAGGGCGGCGATCAGGGAGTTGCCCGCGGCCCGCAGGAGCGGCTGCTCGTCGAAGGCCTGCCGGAAGTTCTCCAGCGTCGGGTTATGGGGGATCCAGGTCGGGTGCAGACTGCCCAGTTCCCGCGCGGGCTTGAAGGCCGTGGAGATCAGCCAGAGGAACGGGAAGGCGAGGAAGACGAGATAGCAGGCGAGCGCCAGGTACTGCGCGGCGCGCGTCGACTTCTTCGTGCGCATCATGCCTCGTCACCTCCCTTCAGGCGGCCCACGAGGTAGACGGCGAGGATCACCGAGATCACCGCGACCATGACACAGCCCATCGCCGCCGCATAGCCGAACTGGCCGTAACGGAAGGCCTCTTCGTAGGCGAAAAGCATGGGAAGGCGGGTGCGGCCGCCGGGGCCGCCCTGGGTGAGCACGTAGACCAGGGCGAAGGAGTTGAAGTTCCAGATAAAGTTGAGCGCCGTGATGGCGAGCGCGACCGGTCTGATCGCGGGCCAGGTGACGGTGCGAAAGCGCCGCCAGGCGCCCGCGCCGTCCATCGCGGCGGCCTCGTGCAGCTCGCGCGGGGTGTTCTGCAGTCCGGCGAGGAGCGCGACGGTGGTCTGCGGCATGCCGGCCCACACCCCGACGACGATCACCGCGAGGAGCGCGGTGCCCGTGCCGGTCAGCCAGTCCTTGCCGTCGCCGAGGCCGAGGTTGCCGAGGGTCTCGTTCAGGACGCCCGCGTCCGGGTGGTAGACGAGCCGCCACATGATGCCGACGACGACCTCGGGCATGGCCCACGGGATGATCGCCAGCGCCCGCGCCAGCCAGCGGAAACGCAGCTCCTGGTTGAGCAGCAGCGCGAGGCCGAGCGCGAGCAGGAACTGCGGCACGGTGACGCCGAACGCCCAGATCAGCCCGATCCGGAACGAGTCCCAGAAGAGCGTGTCGTGCAGCAGGTCCTGGAAGTTGAGGGCGCCGACCCACTGGGTGGGCCGGGTGCGGCCGGACTGGGAGTCGGTGAAGGCCAGCGCGATGCCGTAGAGCAGCGGTCCGACGCTGAGGACGAGGATCGGGATCAGCGCGGGCAGCACGAGGAACCACGCGCCGTGGTCCGCGGCTCCGCGTCCCGGCGCGCCTCTCGCTGACCGCTTCGTCGCGGTCGCCACTGTCACGTGAATCGGCTCCTTCGGGCGGCACGGCTGGGTTCGGCCGCCCGGGCGGCCTCCGTCATCGTGCTGATGCGCTCCTGATACGTCAAGCAGCCGGGCGCCCGCGCACGCCGGTTGGCCTGTGCGAATGGGAGACTGTCGGCCGAACAGGGCACCAGGTGCGGGAGGCACGGGATGGATGAGGCACGGGCGCGGGACGTGCTCGACGCGGCGGAGCTGACGGTTCCGGCGAGCGGGGCGCGGTTGTTGGCCCTCGGCGAGAACGCGGTGTTCGCCCTCGACGACCTCGTCGTCAAGGTCGGCCGCGCCGCCCCCGAACTCCTCGCCCGGGCACGGCGCGAACTGGCCGTCGCCGACTGGCTGGAGAAGGCCGGCGTCCCCGCCGTACGGGCCGCCGAGCCCGAGGCCCGGCTGGTCGACGGCCACCCGGTGACGCTCTGGCACCGGCTTCCGGAGGCCGTACGCCCCGCCGAGCCGCGCGATCTCGCCGCCCTGATCCGCCAGGTGCACGCCCTGGACTCGCCCTCCTTCGCACTGCCGCGCCGCGAACTGCTCGGCGGCGTGGAGCGGTGGCTGCGCCTCGCGGGCGACGCCGTCGACCCGGCGGACGCGGAGTATCTGCGGACGCGCAGGGACGGGTTCGCGGCGGCATCGGCTGCGCTGACCCCGCACCTCGCGCCGGGCCCCATCCACGGCGACGCGCTGCCCCGCAACGTCCTGATCGGCCCGGACGGTCCGGTCCTCGTCGACCTGGAGACCTTCTCCGCCGATCTGCGCGAGCACGACCTGGTCGTCATGGCGCTCTCCCGCGACCGCTACGGGCTCGCACCCGAGGCGTACGACGGGTTCGTGTCGGTCTACGGGTGGGACGTGCGGGAGTGGGAGGGGTGCGCGGTGCTGCGGGGCGCCCGGGAGACGGCCAGCTGCGCGTGGGTCGCCCAGCACGCGCCGTCCAACCCCAAGGCACTGGCGGAGTTCCGGCGCCGGGTGGCGTCCCTGCGGGACGGTGACGCGACGGTCCGGTGGTACCCCTTCTGAGGGCCGCCTTCCGCTTCTGCCGCCGCCGTCCGAGAGCCCGCGCTCATCAGGGCCTGAGCGGCCACACCCCGTCCACCACCGCCTCCGCGTTCCCCTTCTTGCGCAGGAAGTTCTGGAAGTCCGCCGCCCAGGCCGCGTACCACTCGATCTGACGGCGGTGCAGCTCCGCCGGGCCGAGGGAGGCGACCTTCGGGTGGCGGTCGGCTATCGCTCCGGCGAGCCGGGCCGCCGCCTGGGCGTCGGACGCCGCGTCATGGGCCGACTCCAGCGCCACGCCGTACTCCGTGCAGACCGCCTCCAGGTTCCGCTTGCCCCTGCGGTAGCGGTCCACCGAGCGGTCGATGGTGTACGGATCGATCACCGGGGCGGGGTCCGCGCCGCCCAGGCGGGCGCGCAGTGACGGCAGGCCGTGCCGGCGCAGCTCCGCGGAGAGCAGGCTCAGGTCGAAGACCGCGTTGTACGCCACGACCGGGACGCCCGCCTGCCAGTACGAGGTGAGGACGTCCGCGAGCGCGTCCGCCACCTCTTCGGCGGGCCGGCCCTCGGCCGCCGCCCGCTCGTCGGTGATGCCGTGCACGGCGACCGCCTCGGCGGGGATCGGGACGCCCGGATCCGCCAGCCAGGTGCGGTAGCCGAGCGTCTCGCCGGCCTTGACCTCGATCACCGCGCCGCTGACGATGCGCGCCTCGCTCGGGTCCGTCCCCGTGGTCTCCAGGTCGAAACCGATCAGCAGCTCCTGGTGCCAGCCCATGGCCCGCCCCCTTCTTCGTGGTGCTTTCCCCCAATGACCACCACGATCCCACGCGCCACTGACAATCCGGCCGTGACCCTGCGGGGCCGGTCAGGAGACGGGACGCGAGTCCGCCCAGGCCAGTTCGAACTCCTCGCGGTATGTCGTGAAAAGGCCGCCCTCGCCCGGATCGCCCGACTTGACCACCCGGCTGCCGCCCCGCAGCACGAGCACCGGCGCCTCCATCCCGCGCGTCCCGCGCAGATACGACTGGACGACCGCGATGCCGTCCGCGCCGTCCCCGTCGACCAGGTAGGCGGTGAAGCGCGGCGTCTCGTCGAAGACCTGGATCTCGAAGGCGTCCGGGTCGCGAAGGCGCGCCCGTACCCGGCGCATGTGCAGGATGTTCATCTCCACGGAGCGGCTCAACTCGCCCTTCTTGAGACCCAGTTCCCGCTCCCGGCGCTTGACCGCGCTGCTCGCCGGGTTGATGAAAAGGAGCCGCACCCGGCACCCGGACTCGGCGAGCCGGACCAGACGGCGCCCGGAGAAGTTCTGCACCAGGAGGTTGAGGCCTATGCCGATGGCGTCGAGGCGGCGGGCGCCGCCGAAGATGTCCTCGGCGGGGAACTGCCGAAGCAGCCGCACCCGGTCCGGGTGGACGCCCACCACGTCCGCGTACCGGTCGCCGACCAGGTCCTCGACGGCGTCGACGGGCAGCCGCCGCGCGGACGGCGTGTCGGTGCCGGAGCCCAGCATGTCGAGGAGCCGGGCCGAGGCCCGCTCGGCCTGGTCGAGGACCGCCTGGGACAGGGCGCGGTTGCGGGAGACGACGTTCCGGGTGACCTCCAGCTCGTCCAGGGCCAGCTCCACGTCGCGCCGGTCGTCCAGGTACGGCTCGAAGCACGGCCAGTGCTGCACCATCAGCTCGCGCAGCTGCGGCAGCGTGAGGAAGCTGAGGACGTTGTCGTCGGCCGGGTCGAGGAGATAGCCCTTGCGGCGGCTCACCTCACGCACGGCGACGGCCCGCTGGACCCACTCCTGCCCGGCCGGGCCCGCGGCGGCGACCACCCAGTCGTCGGCGTGCACCGGCTCGTAGACGGGACGCAGGACGGCGGCCACGACCGCGCGCAGCCGCTGCTCCACCAGATTCAGCCAGATGTAGGCCCGCCCGGCACGCTGTGCGCGCGTACGGACCTCACGCCAGGCGTCGGCGTCCCAGTCCAGTTCGGGTCCGATCTGAGATCCCATCTCCATCGGCCGCGCCAGAGACACCGCTCCGGGAGGTACGTCGGCGGAGCTCCCCTCGTGACCGTCGTCACCAGGGGGCAGCTCCCGCCCACCCGAGCTCACCCGCGCACCGCCTTCCGCCCCCGGACTCTCCCCCAGTCAACGATCAAGGAAGGGTACTCCGGGAGCGGCGGGCGGTGCAGCCCGATGGGCCGGGTGTTTTCTCAACCGCCCAGCGGCGGCTGGCCGTTCTGGTCGGCGAGGTCCTGCGGAGTGAGCGGGCTCATGGCCGTGACATCACGCGCGGCCAGCGAGAAGCCCTGCCAGTGGACCGGCATGGGCTGCTGGTCCTCGTCCCGCGCGATGTGGTGGAAGCCGATGTGCACCCAGGTGACGGGGTGGTCCATCGCCTGGCCGTTCACCCACTTGTCGACGCTGGTGGGTGTGCCGTTCGGGCATCCCGGGTTGTTGCTGGCGTACTGCTCGCACGCCTTGTACTGGGTGAAGTACACGTCGTGCTTGGTGAACTCGCGGCCGGCGTGCTTGTTGCTGGGGCCGGGCACGATCTCGTAGGAGCGCGGGTGGCCGTCCTTGTTCTTGCCGGTGTTGCTGACCACGCGCCACCAGCGCATGTCCTTGTGGTCGCCGGTGAGCTCCTTGGTGACCTTGGTGCGGGTGGTCTTCGTGGTGGGGCTGCCGTCGCCGGTGGGCGGGGTGACCTTGGAGTCGTACTGCTCGACCTTGGCCTTCGGGGAGCCGTCCAGGCCGAAGTTGAGCCGCCAGAAGACGTTGTGGGCGTGGCTCTCGGCCTTGGCCTGGTCGCCCTTGCCGATGGGCCAGCCGCGGCTGTCGCCGCCGTCGTAGTCGTACGGCGAGAGGCTGCCGGTCGCGCCGACGTTGGACGTGATGGTGCCGTCGGAGGAGAACCGCCACTCGGTGATGTACTCGTACCAGGAGGCCTTGTTCACCGTGTAGACGAGGAGGTCCTTGCCCTGGCCGGTGTAGAGCTTGCCGTTGCCGCCGGTGCTCTGGTCGTCGTTCAGGCGGTACGCGTGCCCACGCGCGCGCGTGGTGGCGCACAGGCCCTTCACGTCGCCCCGGTGCGGGACCTTGACGGTCTTGATGGTGCCGCCGGGACACTCGCCCGGGTTGAGGTTCTGCAGCGCCTGGCCGAAGTCGGTGCCGGTGACGTCGTCGTACTCGGCCTGGCCGTCGTCGTAGGGGACGTGCACCTGGGCGAGGCGCGCGCTGGTCAGCACGGGTATCGGCTTCGGCTCGCCCTTCGGCTGGTAGCTGATCTTGTCGAGGATCAGCCCGGAGAGCGTGTTGTAGTGCCAGCACATGCGCCAGGTCGTGCCGCCGTCGACGGTCTGCTCGATCTTGTAGGCGTCACTGCAGTCGGCCGCGGCCGCGGGAGCGGCGGGCGGCGCCTGGGGCGTGGCGGAGGCGGACGGGGCGACGGCCATGACGCCGCCGAGGAGCGCGGGGACCGCGAGGGCCGTGACGGCTCGTCTGCGGGCGCGCGAGACTCTGTTGACGTGCATTGCGGAGTGAACTCCCTCGTACGAGGAGAAGCTGGTGTGTGGTGTCGTGCGCGGGCGGCCGGATCAGCCGAGGCGGCCCACGGTGCGGGTGCTCAGGTCGACGACGAGGGCCCGGGTATCGATCCACGGACCGTTCTTGACCTTGGTGACGACCTGCAGACACCGGTGCTCGCCGCACTGGGTGAGGTCGGAGGGCACGCGCTTCACGGTCTCCTTGCGGAAGACCATGCCGCTCAGCTGCAGCTGTCCCGGGCCGGTCAGCGCCTTGCCCGTGGCGTGCTTGAAGTCCTTCTTCAGGCCCTTGCCGAGCGGGTCGGCGATCAGCAGCCTGGCGCCCTCGGCGAGCTCGTCCTGGCTGGGCGGCGGCTGTACGTTCCGCGTGGTGACGGTGTCGGCCACCGTGCCGGACTTCAGGTCGACGGTCTTGGTGATGACCGCGTCCTTCTTGTAGTCGTAGTAGACGACCTCGGCCCGGCGCGGCGGCGCGGCGCCGCTGTCGGCCGGCTCCGGCTCGCTGAGGTTGATGGACAGCAGCTGCGGGCCGCGGTCCCCTTCGACGTCCCGGGCGCTGGAGCGCATCTGGCCCGAAACCGATGCCTTCTCCGCACGGGCTATCTCGGCGTCGGTCAGCGGGTCGCTGCCCACTCCGTCGGTGCCCTCGTCGGGCGCCGCCTCCACGACGCCGTCCTTGGCCACGGCGTCCTGTTGTGCCGCCGCGGCGTTGGCCTGGCGGTCCCCCGAGCCGCCCGACCCCGATCCCGGCAGAGCGACGCCCACCAGCACGGCGGTGGCGGCCGCCACGACCGCCGCGCCCGCCACCACCTTCCCCAGATGGCGTCTGACTGTCTCTCGCACTTACTCCCCCTACTCCCCTGGCGCCCCACCGCGGGGCATGCCGAGTATGTGGTCGGACGGTTAGACGGGTACAACTCCGGGGTGGTTGCCCCACTTTCGGGCAGACTCTGGCCAAAGTGGCCCCGAGTCGAGGGGGCGTGAGTGGAAGAGTCGTATACATGCAGGTCTGGCCTGGGCAGGCGTATCCCTTAGGTGCCACGTACGACGGAGCCGGTACGAATTTCGCGGTCTTCTCCGAGGCCGCAGAGCGCGTGGAGCTGTGTCTGCTGCACGACGAGGGCTCGGAGACAGCCATCGAGCTGCGCGAGTCCGACGCGTTTGTGCGACACGCGTATCTGCCCGGCATCATGCCGGGACAGCGCTACGGCTTCCGGGTGCACGGCCCCTACGCACCGGAGCAGGGGCACCGTTGCAACTCCGCGAAGCTGCTGCTCGATCCGTACGCGCGCGCGGTCAGCGGGCGCATCGACTGGGGGGAGGAGGTGTACGGATACCACTTCGACCAGCCCGATTCGCGCAACGACCTGGACTCGGCGCCGCACATGATGACGTCGGTCGTGGTCAACCCGTACTTCGACTGGGGCGACGACCGCCCGCCGCGCACGCCGTACCACGAGACGGTGCTCTACGAGGCCCATGTGAAGGGCCTGACCATGCTGCATCCGGACCTCCCGGACGAGCTTCGTGGTTCGTACGCGGCGCTCGGCCACCCGGCGATCGTCGAGCACCTCTCGGAACTGGGGGTGACGGCACTGGAGTTGATGCCGGTGCACCAGTTCGTGAACGACCACCGCCTGGTGGACATGGGCCTCAACAACTACTGGGGCTACAACACCATCGGCTTCTTCGCCCCGCACAACGCGTACGCCTCCTGGGGCGACCGGGGCGAGCAGGTCCTGGAGTTCAAGCAGGCCGTGAAGGCGCTGCACGAGGCGAACATCGAGGTGATCCTCGACGTCGTCTACAACCACACGGCCGAGGGCAACCACCTGGGCCCGACGCTCTCCTACAAGGGCCTCGACAACGCCTCGTACTACCGTCTGACGGACGATCCCCGCTACTACATGGACACCACGGGGACCGGCAACTCCCTCCTGATGCGCTCGCCGCATGTCCTACAGATGATCATGGATTCGCTGCGGCACTGGGTGACGGACATGCATGTGGACGGGTTCCGCTTCGATCTCGCGGCGACGCTGGCGCGGCAGTTCCACGAGGTGGACCGGCTGTCGTCGTTCTTCGACCTCGTGCAGCAGGACCCGGTGGTCAGCCAGGTGAAGCTGATCGCCGAGCCCTGGGACGTCGGCGAGGGCGGCTACCAGGTGGGCAACTTCCCGCCGCTGTGGACCGAGTGGAACGGCATGTACCGCGACACGGTGCGCGATCTGTGGCGGGGCGAGCCGCGCACCCTGGCGGAGTTCGCGTCCCGGCTCACCGGCTCGTCCGACCTCTACCAGGACGACGGCCGGCGCCCCCTGGCGTCCATCAACTTCACCACCTGCCACGACGGGTTCACGCTGCACGACCTCGTCTCGTACAACGAGAAGCACAACGAGGCCAACGGCGAGGACAACCGGGACGGCGAGAGCCACAACCGGTCGTGGAACTGCGGGGCCGAGGGTGAGACACAGAACGAGGACGTGCTGGCCCTGCGGGCCCGGCAGATGCGCAACTTCATCGCCACCCTGATGCTCTCCCAGGGCGTGCCGATGCTCAGCCACGGGGATGAGTTCGCGCGCACCCAGAGCGGCAACAACAACGCCTACTGCCAGGACAACGAACTGGCCTGGGTGCGCTGGCCGGACGGCGAGAACTCACTGCTCGCCTTCACCCGGGCCATGGCGATGCTGCGGCGCGACCATCCGGTCTTCCGCAGGCGCCGGTTCTTCCACGGGCGTCCGGTGCAGGGCACCCGCGACGAGCTGTCCGACATCGCGTGGTTCACGCCCGAGGGCACCGAGATGGAGCAGAGCGACTGGGACTCCTCGCAGGCGCGGGCGCTCAGCGTGTTCATGAACGGCAACGCCATCTCGGAGCCGAGCCCGCGCGGTGAGCGGATCTCCGACGACTCGTTCCTGCTGCTGTTCAACGCGTCGCCGGAGCCCACGGAGTTCGTGGTGCCGGTCAACCACGGCCGGCAGTGGCAGGTCGTCGTCGACACGGCGCTGGAGGAGGGGGTGCCGGTGGGCGGCGGCCCGAAGGTGCGGGCCGGCGACCGGCTCACCCTGGCGGACCGGAGCCTCACGGTGCTGCAGCGTCCGGCGTGACGGCGGCGCGGGGCGGCTGAGCGGGGGCCGTGGCGGGGGGCGGTGCGTCGTACGGCGTCCCGCCCTCGCCCGGCTCCTGGCGGGGTGTCTCGTGGCGGGCGATCAGGGCCACCACGAACGCCACCGCCGCGGCCGCGCTGCCAAGGGCGAAGGCCGCCCCCGCGCCGTACGACTCCGCGAGGCGCCCGGCCACCGCGAGCGTCACCGCCTGGCCGCCGACGAAGGCGCTCGCCGCGAAGGTCATGCCCTCGGCCAGCCGCCGCGTGGGCACGGCGCGCTCGGTCAGCGCGAAGCCCGTGATGAGGTTCGGGGCGTAGATGGCACCGAAGAGAGTGACCACTACGTAGAGGCCCATCAGGCTGTCGGTCCACACCAGGGGCAACGACAGGAGGGTCGCGGCGGCCGTCGCCACCCGCCACCGCGCGAGCAGCCCGAACCGCTCGGGCACCGCGGCCATGGAGAGGCCCACCACGGCGCTCATGACGCCCATCGCCGCGTAGACCAGGCCGGCCTGGCCCGGCTGCCCCAACTCCTCGGTGAGCGCGGTGATCCCCGCCCCGCAGGCGCCCAGCAGCACGCCCAGGAAGAGCAGACCGACCCGCACCACGTACACCGAGCGCGGCAGCCGCGGACGTCCGCCCCGCGCGCGTACGGACGCGTCGGTCACCGTCGGATCGGTCACCGGAGCGTCGGTCGCCGCCCCGGTCGTACGGCCGGTCGGGTGGAGTGCGAAGGCGGTGCCGCAGCAGGCGACCAGGAGCGCGGCGAGCCCGAACGCGTACGCCGGACGGCCCGCCACCGACGCGAGGCCCACCAGGGCGGGCCCGAGCACGAAGGACAGCTCGTCCATGGTGCTCTCCAGGGAGAGGACGGTGCTCGCGAGCCGGTCGTCGCCGCCCTTGGCGCGGACCAGCGGGACGACACGGGCCCTGGCCAGCGGGCCGATCCCCGGGATCGTCGCGCCCGCGAGGACGCCCAGGACGACGAGGGCGGGCGTGGGCAGGTCGGCGACGGCGCCCAGGGTGTACGCGGTGATCGCCAGGGCGTTGAGGAGCGAGAAGGCGAGGACGACGGGCCGCTGGCCCCGCCGGTCGGCGAGCCGGCCGACGAACGGGCCGAGCGTCACCTGGCCGAGCGCCAGCGCGCAGGCGACGATCCCGCCGGTGGCCAGCGATCCGCTCGTCTCGGTCACCAGGAGCACGCTGCCGAACTGGATCATCGCCACGGGCAGCCTGCCGAAGAAGGACACCACGGGCAGCAGCGGCCCCGTCATGCGAAGCACCGTGCGGTACGCGTCCCGTGTGTTCTGAGCCATCGTCCGACGCTAACGACGCGGTGGCGCGCACACGCATGAGTCGATGACACGAAAGCCCTCGACGGGGGTACGTACGTTCACATGACGCGTATGACGCCGGAACGCCACGGGGTCGCGGTCCCGCCGCCGCCCACCGCCACCTACCGCCTCCAGCTGCAGCCGGACTTCCCCTTCGCCGCCGCCGAGGCGGCCGTCCCCTACCTGGCCTCCCTCGGTGTCTCGCATCTGCACCTGTCGCCGGTGCTGGAGGCGGTCCCCGGGTCGACGCACGGGTACGACGTGGTGGACCACGCGCGCGTGCGCGGTGAGCTGGGCGGCGAGGAGGGGCTGCGGTCGCTCTCCCGCGCCGCCCGCGGCGCCGGGCTCGGCCTCGTCGTGGACATCGTGCCGAACCACATGGCGGCCGTCCCCCGGCACAACCGCGCGCTCTGGGAGGTGCTGCGCGAGGGTCCCGCGTCGCCGTACGCACACTGGTTCGACATCGACTGGCAGGCGGGCGACGGGCGGGTCCTGCTGCCCGTCCTCGGCGGCAGGCTCGGCGACGAGCTCGCACACTTCCGGGTCGACGGGACCACCCTGCGCTACCACGAACACGAGTTCCCCCTGCGGGACGGCACCGAGAAGCTGCCGCTCCCCGAGCTCCTCGACGCGCAGTGGTACCGCCCCGCCTGGTGGCGGCTCGCCCGTACGGAACTCAACTACCGGCGCTTCTTCACCATCTCGGACCTCATCGGCGTGCGCGTCGAGGAACCGGACGTCTTCGAGGCCACCCACGCCACGATCCTGCGACTGCTCGACGAGGGCGTCGTCGAGGGCCTCAGGATCGACCACCCCGACGGCCTCGCCGACCCCGGCGCATACCTCCGGCGACTGCACGAGGCGACCGGCGGACGCTGGACCGTGGTGGAGAAGATCCTCGCCGACGGCGAACACCTGCCCGCCGCCTGGCCCGTGGCGGGCACCACCGGCTACGACGCGCTGCGCCACCTCGACGGCGTCTTCGCCGACCCGGCGGGCGCCGGTGAACTCCTCGGCCAGTACCGGCGCTTCGCGGCGGCCCCGGCGGACCGCGGCGGCGACTGGGACGCCACGGTGCGGCGCGCCGCGTACAAGGTCGTCACGCACGAGCTGGCCGCCGAGGTCGACCGCCTCACGCGCGTGGCCGCCGCGGTCTGTGCGGCCGAGCCCGCCCTGCGCGACCACGCGCCGTGGACGCTGCGCACCGCGCTCCGTGAGCTGCTCGTGCGGCTCCCCGTCTACCGGCCGTACGTCTCCGGGGGCGACGCCCCCGAGTCGGTCCTCACCCCTGAGGCGGCCGAGGAGGCCAGGGCGGCCTTCTCGGTGCCCGAGGAGGCCGGCGCGGTCGACGTCGTACGGGACCTGGCCCTCGGGCGGCTCGGCGCGGCGCGGTCCCGGCCCGCGCGGGAGGGCATGGCGGAGTTCCGGGTGCGGTTCGCGCAGACCGCGTCCGCGCTGCGCGCCAAGGCCGTCGAGGACACCGCGTTCTACCGGCACGCGCCGCTCCTGTCGGCGGCGGAGGTGGGCGGCGCGCCCGAGCGCCCCGCGGTGCCGGTCGAGGAGTTCCACGCGTACTGCGCGCGCGTGCAGCGCGACTGGCCCTACTCGGGGACGGTCCTGACGACCCACGACACCAAGCGCAGCGCCGACGTGCGGGCGGGCATCTCCGTCCTGACCCAGTGCCCCGACCGGTGGGCCGACCTGCTCGTCGAGGTGACCGAGCGGACCGCGCGGGTGGGCGGCACCGGCGCGCCCGACCCCCAGCTGGCCTGGGCGGCCTGGCAGACGGCGGTCGGCTTCGGGCCCCCCGACGAGACGCGGCTGCGGAACGCGCTCCTGAAGCACGTGCGCGAGGCGGGCCTGCACACCAGCTGGACCGAGCCCGACGAGGCGTACGAGAAGGCGGTGGCCGCCTTCGTGGCGGCGGGGCCGTGCGGGCCGCCGCAGGACGCGGTGGCGGCCCTCGCGCGGGAGCTCGGCCCGCATGTGCGGGCGAACGTCCTGGGGGCGGCGCTCCTGCAGCTGACGATGCCGGGGGTGCCCGACGTCTACCAGGGCTCGGAGGTCGAGTACCGCGCCCTCGTCGATCCGGACAACCGGGGGCCCGCGCGCTTCGAGCCGGACGCCTTGGAGCGGCTCACTCCGCACGGGGAACACCATGACCTCTCGGCGGAGAAGCTGGCGCTCACCTCGGCGGCCCTGTGGCTGCGCGGGCGGCGCCCCGAGGTGTTCGGGGGCACGGCGACCTACGAGCCGCTGGCCGCGGAGGGTCCCGGCGCCGCGCACTGTGTGGCGTTCACGCGGTCCGGTGAGGTCGTGGCGGCGGCGACGCGGCTGTCCCTGCGGCTCGCCGACGCGGGCGGCTGGCGGGACACGGAGCTGGCGCTTCCGGCGGGCCGGTGGTCCGATCTGCTCGCCCCCGAGCGGGAGTTCGAGGGGCACGCGCGCGTGGCGGAGCTTTTCGCCTCGTCCCCCGTGGCGCTCCTGGAACGGGTGCCGGCGGATCAGGACGAGCGGCCCACCGGGGCGTGACCGACAGGCCCATGTGACTCACCCGGGACGTACCAGCAGGGTCCGCGGGCCGCGGGTCAGCAGCCCCCACGACGCCGGCCTGAACCCCGGTGCCAGGACCATCCCGGGCAGGGCGTCGAGCAGGGCGCGCAGCCCGTACTCGGCGATGTGGCAGGCGAGTTCGGCGCCGAGGCACGCGTGGCGCCCGGTGCCGGTCGCGAGGTGGCCAGGGTCCGTGCGCAGGACGTCGTAGCGGTCGGGTTCCGCGAACCGCGCGGGGTCGCGGCCCGCGGCGCCGACCAGGCAGGCCACGACCGCCCCGGCCGGCAGCGGCGTGCCCGCCACGGCGACCGGGCGGACCGCGCGGCGCAGCACGACGGGGGCGGGCGGGTCGCGGCGCAGGGACTCCGCCCAGGCCGCGGGGATCAGCTCGGGCCGCTCGCGGACCAGCGCCAGTTGGTCCGGGTGGGCCAGGAGGTTGGCGAGGAAGGAGGCGAGCGCGAGCGCGGTGGCGTCGCCTCCCCCGCCCAGCAGCGCGCCGACGAGTCCGGTCACGGTCCCGTCGGACAGCGGGCGGCCCCCGACCTCGGCGGCGCACAGCACGGAGAGCAGGTCGTCGCGGGGGTGGGCGCGGCGGCGCACCAGATGGGGCCGCAGGCGGGCGTCCAGCTCGTCGTGGTGGCCCGCGAGGTGGGTGAGGCCACCCCGGCACCACTTCTGGACGTACGCGGCGTCCTCGGGCGGCAGGCCGAGCGCGGTGACCACGGCGGCGGCAGGCAGCCACCGGCAGAACTCGGCGACGAGGTCGGCCTCCCGGCGGGCGGCGATGCGGTGGGCGAGCACATGGGCGGTGCGCGCGGCCCCCGCGGCCAGGGCGGCCAGCGCGTCGCCGTGCAGGCCCGGTTCGAGCAGGGCGCGGTGCGCGCGATGCGTGGCGCCCTCCATGTGGCTGAGGGTGCGGCCCGGCGGCAGCGCCACGAGCCACGGCCGCGCCAGCGCGTCACGCACGTCCTCGTACCGGCTGACCAGCCACGCGCCGAGGAGCTCGTCGCGCACCAGGGGGTATCGCTCGCGCAATACGCGGAACACGGGGTACGGGTCGCACGCCGCCGCGGGCGACACGAGACTCGGCGCCACCGCGGGCGGCGCGGGACTCGGCGCCCGCGCGGGCGACACGGGACGCGGCGGTGCGGATCGGCGGCGACCGGCGGACGCGGCGGGCTCGCACGGCGCCCGGGAAGCCGTGGCCGGAGCGGAACCGCCCCCTCCGGCCGGAGTGCACCGACCGGGCGAGGGCTGCGCGGGAGGCTCCGCCGGGGCCGTGGACGGGGCCGGTTCCGCGGCCGGTATCGGGCCGTCTGAGGGGACGGACGGGCTGCGCACCACGGGCTCCGACCTGTGCTTCGGCGCGGCGAGCGGCCGCGCGGGTGTGTTCAGCGGACCACCGGGAGGTCCGCGTCGCAGTCCGCGTACGCCCGTACGGGTGACGCGGGGTGGGACGCCGTCGCACGGAGGTGTTCTTGACACGTTCTCCGGGGCGTGGCGTACTGCGATGGCCTCAGTGGTGGACCGGGACGGGGGGCCAACCGGTGGTGCGGCACTATCCCAGCGTTCCTGAACTCGTCCGTGCCGCCTCCCAGTTGGCGGCCCACCGGCCGGAACTGAGCACCCTGCGCGAAGTGGGCGTCTCCCGCGCGGGGCGGCCGTTGCACCTGCTGTCCGTGGGGCGCTCGCCGCGGGCGGTCCTCGTCGTCGCGGGGGCGCACGCCAACGAGCCGGCCGGCGGCTCCACGCTGCTGCACCTCGCCGAGTGGACGCTGCGCGATCCACGGCTGCGCGCCGCCGCCTCCTGGCACTTCCTGCTCTGCGCGGACCCGGACGGCGCGAGCCTGCACCGCACCCCCGCGCCCCGCACGCTCCTGGAGTACCACCGGAACTTCTTCCGCCCCGCCGGGCCCGAGCAGCCCGAGTGGTCGCCCTCCGTGCTGCCGCCCGACCGGCTGCCGCCCGAGACGCGCGCGCTGACCGCCGTCATCGACGAACTCCGGCCGTATCTGCAGGTGTCCCTGCACGCCACCGATCTCGGCGGCAGCTGGGTCCAGTTGACCAAGGACATCCCCGGGCTCGCGGAGCCGTTCGCCAAGTCGGCGGCGGAGTTGCACATTCCGGTGGAGACGGGGGCGTCGGACGCGGCCGGCTGGCTGGTCTCGGGACCCGGCGTCCACGTGCTGCCGGGACCCGGCGCGCGAGCGGCGTACCCGAGCCTCCCCGAGGACGCCCGGCTCACCACCTGGCACCGCACCCACCGCTACGGCGGGCGCACCGCGATCGTCGAGGTACCCATGTGGGCGAGCGACCTCGTCGACGACCCGGCCGCGCACCCGGCACCGGTCCGGGCGATGCGGGCGCTGGCGCGGCGGCTGCGGCGGGACGCGCGGCTCGTGGAGGAGATCCTCGCCGACGCGCTGCCGCGGCTGCCGCACGCCGAGGGGCCGCTGCTGCGGGCGGCGTGCTGGGCGCTCGCCCTGGTGCCGGGGCTCGCCGACGACTGGGGGCGGCTGCCTCCCGCGGGCACGTCGATGGCGTACATCGGCAGCGTAGACGCCTTCGGCAGGCGGCTGCCGCTGCGGTCGGCCGCGATGCTGCTGCGGGTGCTCGACGCGGCGGGCGACCGGGCGGCGCCGCGCCTGGAACGCCTGGTGACCCAGTGGAGCGAGGCGTTCGCGGAACGGTTCAGGGCGCGCTGGGTGCCCCTGGAGGACCAGGTGGAGCATCAGTCCCGGACGACGGTCGCGGCCGCGCTGCACGCGCGCGTACCGGGCGACGACGACCGCGCGGGGCGGTGACTCAGCTCGTGGCAAGGCGGAACGACATCCGGCCGAAGCTCACCAGGTCGCCGTCCTGGACGAGGGCGGCGCCGGTCACCCTGCGGCCGTTGACGGACGTGCCGTTGGTGGAGCCGAGGTCGCGCAGCACCCACATGCCGCCCTGCCGGCACAGCTCGGCGTGCACCCGGGAGACCGTGTCGTGGCTGAGCCGCAGGCCGTTGGCGGGGTCGCGGCCTATCCGCAGCGGGTAGAGGCCGTCGGGCGAGGGCAGCAGCAGCTTCGGGAGCCGCTCGGCCTGCCAGGCCCTGCGCAGCTTCATCGTGAACCCGGAGACCGCGCCGACGCCGTCGAGCACCCGGCGCGTCCAGCGGCCCTCGGTCCGCAGGTCCGCGGTGAGCACGGCCAGCTCGTCAGGCCTGCGGGCGGCGAGCACCAGCTCCATGCGCCGCACGAACGTGTCGTGGGAGAGCCTGCCCGCGGCCGCGCCCTCCTTGAGTGCGTCCAACGCCCGGTCCCGCTCGACGTCCGTCACCCTCGCGGGGTACGTGGAGAACTCGAAAGAGGATGTCACCAGGCGATTGTCCGGCAATCGCGCCCCGGGTGTCCAGAAGGGCGGGGGCGGGGTCCGATCGGCCGCTTCCCGCACGCACAGCCGGTTTCTGACGCACCATGGGACGCACGGGTGCGGACAGCGGATGTGGCGGACAGCGGACGAAGGGGAACCGTCGGTGAGGTTCGAAGTGTGGGCGCCGGAGGCCGAGCGGGTCGTACTGGAGTGTGCGGGCGCGACGCACACCCTGGAGCGCGACGGCGACCGCGCGGGATGGTGGTCGGGCGAGGCACCGGCCGAGGACGGCACGCGGTACGGCTTCTCGGTGGACGGCGGTCCTGTCCTGCCCGACCCGCGCTCGCGGCGCCAGCCCGACGGCCCCGACGGGCTCAGCGCGGTCGTCGACCACGGCCGGTACGCGTGGCGCACGCCCTGGCCCGGACGCGGGGTGCGGGACGCCGTCCTGTACGAGCTGCACGTGGGCACGTACACCCGCGAGGGCACCCTCGACGCGGCGGCCGACCGGCTCGGACACCTCGCGGACCTCGGCGTCACCCATGTGGAGCTGATGCCGCTGTGCCCCTTCCCGGGGCGGCACGGCTGGGGGTACGAGGGGGTGTCGCTGTGGGCGGTGCACGAACCGTACGGCGGACCCGAGGCGTTGAAGCGATTTGTCGACGCGGCGCACGCGCACGGCCTCGGCGTCGTCCTGGACGTGGTCCACAACCACCTCGGCCCGTCCGGCAATTACCTGCCCGCCTTCGGCCCCTACTTCACGGAGACCCATCAGACGCCCTGGGGCGCCGCGGTCAACCTGGACGCGCCCGGCTCGGACGACGTACGGGCGTATCTGCTCGGCAGCGCCCTGGCCTGGCTGCGCGACTACCGGCTCGACGGTCTGCGGCTCGACGCGGTGCACGCCCTTGCGGACACGCGCGCGTGCCACTTCCTGGAGGAACTCTCCACGGCTGTCGACGCGTTGGCGGACGAGCTGGGCAGGCCCCTGGCCCTGATCGCCGAGTCCGACCTCGCGGACCCGCGCACGGTCACCCCGCGCGCGAGCGGCGGACTCGGGCTGCACGCGCAATGGAACGACGACTTCCACCACGCCCTGCACACCGCGCTCACCGGTGAGGCGCAGGGGTATTACGAGGATTTCGCGCGCGCCCCGCTGGCCGCGCTCGCCAAGACGATGACCCGGGCGTTCTTCCACGACGGGACGTACTCGACGTTCCGGGGCCGCGCCCACGGCCGCCCCGTGGACCGCGCACGGACGCCCGCGTACCGCTTCCTCGGGTACAGCCAGACGCACGACCAGATCGGCAACCGCGCCCAGGGGGACCGGCTTTCGGCCGGCCTCTCCCCCGGCCTGCTCGCCTGCGCCGCCGCGCTCACCCTCACCGGCCCGTTCACGCCGATGCTGTTCATGGGCGAGGAGTGGGGCGCGTCGACGCCCTGGCAGTTCTTCACCGACCACACCGACCCCGGGCTCGCCGATGCCGTACGCCGGGGCAGGCGGCGGGAGTTCGCGGCGCACGGCTGGGCCGAGGAGGACATCCCCGACCCGCAGGACCACGGCACCCGGGACCGCTCCTGCCTCGACTGGTCCGAGCCCCTGGGCGGCCACCACGCGCGCCTGCTCGCCTGGTACCGCGAGCTGATCGCCCTGCGGCGCACCCGCGGTGACCTGACCGACCCCGATCTGGCGTCGGTGCGGGTCGCGTTCGACGAGGAGGCGCGCTGGTTCGCGTTCCGGCGCGGGGACCTGCGGATCGCGGTGAACCTCGGCGCGGCGCCCGTCGTCCTGCCGCTCGACGGGCGCCACGCGCGCGTGCTCGCCGCCTGGGAGCCGGTCGCCGCACCCGGGGCGGACGGCGTGGTGCGGGTGCCCGCGGAGTCGTGCGTGATCCTGGCCGCGTCGTAGCGTCAGTCGACGACGGCCATCTCGCGGGCGGTGGTGTTCAGCCGCCGCCCGCCCTCCTCGGTGACCGTCACGATGTCCTCGATGCGCACCCCGAAGCGGCCCGGCAGGTAGATGCCGGGCTCCACGGAGAAGCACATGCCGGGCACCAGCGGCTGCTCCTCGCCCTCGATCATGTAGGGCGGTTCGTGGGTGGTGACGCCGATGCCGTGGCCGGTGCGGTGGATGAACCGCTCCCCGTAGCCGAACTCCGTGATCACGGCGCGGGCCGCGCGGTCGACGTCCTGGCAGGCCGCGCCGGGCCGCACCGCCGCGCACCCCGCCGCCTGCGCCTCACGCACCACGTCGTGCACGCGCTGCTCCTCCGCCGTCGGCTCGCCGACGTGCACCGTACGGGAGGTGTCCGAGCCGTAGCCGTGCAGCAGGCCGCCGAAGTCGAGGACGACCATGTCACCGTGCTCGATGACCCGCTCGCCCGCCTCGTGGTGCGGGTTGGCACCGTTGGGGCCCGACCCGACGACGGTGAAGTCGACCTGGGAGTGCCCGAACTGCCGCAGCAGGTCGGCGAGATCGGCGGCGACGTCCGTCTCCTTGCGCCCGGCGAAGCGGACCTTCTGGATCTCCTCGTACGTCGCGTCGGCCGCGGCCCCCGCCGCGGCGAGGCGCTCCAGCTCGGCGGCGTCCTTGACGGCGCGGAGCATCGGCAGCCCCTCGGTGAGGGACACGTACGAGGTGCCGGGCAGCGTGCGCTGGAAGCCGAGCAGATGCATCGCCCAGGCGTTGTCGCTCACCCCGAAGCGGCCGGAGGCGTCGAGGAGCGGCGCGGTCACGGCGTACGGGTCCTTGCCGTCGGTCCAGTCCCGCAGGGTGAGCGCGGGCGCACCCGCGGCATGCTCGGCGTCCGGCGCCTCCAGGGTGGGCACGACGAGGACGGGGTCCTGTCCGGCGGCGAGCACGAGCATCGTCAGGCGCTCGGTCGCCGCGGTGGGCCGATAGCCGGTGAGCCACACGAGATCGGGCCCCGGGGCCACGAGGAGCCCGGCGAGCCCCGCCTCCGCGGCCTGGGCGGCGGCCCGCTCCATGCGGGCCCGGTAGTCGTCGGCGGTGAAGGGGGCGGGGGCGAGATTGGGGGTGGGCACGGGGGCGGACGCGGGCGCGGGGCTCATGAGGACCTCCTGTTGGCTACGCCTGCATCTTGCCCCTGGCGGGGTGCGACCGCGAACGCGTTGTCGGGGAGCTCTGGGGGTGGTCCGTCACGCCGAGTGGGGTCACGTCACGATGCCCGGTCTGATCGTCAGGGTCTGGCGGGCGCCGCTCGTGTGGCGCACCGTCAGGGCGACCTCCTTGCCGGGGCGGGCGACGCGGACCGCGGTGGCGAGCTCGGCCGCGGAGTCCAGGTGCCGCTTGCCGAAGGTGAGCACGGTGTCGCCGCGGACCAGGCCCGCGGTGTACCCGGGGCCGGGGATGTGCACTCCGACGAGCAGGGCGCCCGCGCCGCCGGGGACGTCGACGGCCTCGACGCCGAGGGTGGCGGTCCTGGCCGGGGCCGCGGGGTCCGCGTGCGGCGCGGGGGCGGCCTGGGGCTTCGCGGGCACGGGGCCCGGCGGGGCGGGCGCGGCGGCCGTCGGTGGGGTGGGGGCGGCGGCGGACGCTCCCGGGGCTTTCGGGTCGGCGTTCGGGGCACCCGGCGCCTTGGGGCCGCCCGGACCCCGCCCCGCCGCCGCCTTCTGCATCTCGGCCAGCTTGCTCATGCCGATGACGGTGGCGCCCACCGTGCCGAGGCCGACGCCCGCGAGGACCAGGACGGCGGCGAGGAACAGCCCGGACAGCAACGTCAGCAGGCGTCGACCGCGCCGTCGCGCGGCATGCGGCCGACGGCCCCGGCCCGACTGCTTGCCCGAGCGTTTGTCTGGGGCTACGCCCTGATCCTGATCGTGATCCTGACCCTGGCTCGGGTTCCGGTCGGACGGCCCGCCGGGGCGCCGCCCCGGCATCGGCTTGGGACGCAACGTGGTCTGATCCATGGCTCGCCTCCGGCCACAGCCCTACCCTGAGCCACCCCGCCGCGACGCCTCACGAACGGGTGACGTCCAGCTGTGCGGCCAGCACCGCCGCGGGCCCGCGCAGGGCACCCGCGTACAGCAGTTCGGTTCGGTGGACCACGCGAGGCGCGGTCAGCGGCACGGCGACGGTGCCGGGCGCCTCCTCGGCGGCGGACCGGGGCAGCAGAGCGAGGCCGTGCCCCGCGGCGGCCAGCGCGGCGAGGGTACGCAGGTCCGTGCCGTCGTACCGCAGCGCGGGCCGGAACCCCGACGTGCCGTTCGCCGCCCGGAGTTGGGGCAGCGGAAGGCCGGTGCCCGGCGCGTCGAGCCACCGCGCGTCGACGAGGTCGCCGAGGCGCAGACCGGCCCGGCGGCTCAGCGGATGGTGCTCGGGAAGCAGCACGGAGACGGGTTCCTCGGCGACGCCGCGCGCGGTCAGCGGCGCGACGTCCGGCAGCCGCAGGGGGTCGCTGGGCGCGGCGAGGCCGTCGACGAGGCCGAGGTCGGCGGCGCCGGTCGCGACGGCGGCGGGGACCTCCTCGCGGGGCAGCACGGTCAGGGTGACGCCCGTCGCGGGCAGGGCCCGGACCGCGTGCCGGGTCAGGGCGGTCGGCGTGGCGGCGAGCGTCAGGGTCTGCTCGGGGCCGGCGGCCGCCATGCGGACGACCTCGGCGCGGGCGGCGTCCAGGCACAGCAGCAGGGGCGCCGCGTGCTCCAGGAGGCGGGCGCCCGCCGGCGTGGGCGTCACCGGGCGGCGGGTCAACAGGGCGGCGCCGAGGTCCTGTTCGAGGACGGCGATGTGCTGGGAGACGGCGGACTGGGTGTAGCCGAGCTCGCGGGCGGCCTCGGAGAACGAGGCGAGGCGGGCCACCGTCACGTACGTGCGCAGGAGGTGCGGGTCCATGACTTAAGGGTCGCGCGCCCCGACAGGGATGCTCATGGAGGCCCCATCAGAGACGCTTATGGAGGGAGAAGTTTTCGTCGTTGGACGTGAACCTCGGGGCACGGTCAGGATCACAGGCATGACGACCCACCCTCTGGCAGCACCACAAACACCCTCCCCCACCGCCCGCCTCGCCCTGATCGGCGACCGCTCGCCGAACGTGACCGCCCACACCCGCATCCCCCTCCTCCTGGACGCCCTCGCCGCCCAGGACCACCTCGTCCTCGACGCGTACTGGATCCCGACCGCGGACGCCGAAGAACCGGACGCCGTACGCGGCTTCGACGCGGTCTGGGTGGTGCCGGGCAGCCCGTACCGCAGCGAGGCGGGCGCGCTGGCCGCGATCCGCACGGCGCGCGAGGACGGCGTGCCCTTCCTCGGCACCTGCGGCGGCTTCCAGCACACGCTCCTGGAGTACGCGCGGAACGTGTGCGGACTGACCGGCGTCGCGCACGCCGAGAACGACCCCGACGCCGACGATCTGCTCATCGCGCCGCTCGCCTGCTCCCTGATCGGCCACGAGGGCACGGTGACGATCACGCCGGGCTCGCTGGCGGAGTCGGTGCTCGGCGCCGACCGGACCGTCGAGCGCTACCACTGCTCGTACGGCCCGGGCGCGCACCTCGACACGCTGCGGGCGCACGGCCTGCGCTTCACCGGTCAGGACGAGGACGGCCGGGTGCGGATGGCCGAACTCCCCGGCCACCCCTTCTTCCTGGCCACCCTCTTCCAGCCGGAACTGTCCGACGACGGCTCGCGGCCGCACCCGGTCATACGCGCGCTGGCCCGCGCCGCCGTACGGCACGCGGTAGTGCCCGCCTAGCCGGCCGAACCCCCATGACCGCCGTGGCCGCCGTGCCCCGCGCCGTGGTCGAACTTCAGGGCCTCCTTCGGCATCACGACGAAGGGCCGCATCATGCCCATGTCCTCGTGCTCCAGGAAGTGGCAGTGGTACATGAACCGGCCGTACGCCCCGTCGAACCGGCCCATGACGCGCAGCATCTGCCCGCCGGGGACCCGGAAGACGTCCTTCCAGCCGCGCTCGTTCGGGGCCAGGGGAATCGGTCGCCCCGGGTCGGGGGCGACCGGGGCGCGGGTGCCGCCGAGCGTGACGTCGAAGCCCGAGACGTCGTACGTGTCGCGGCCGAGGAGCTGGAAGTCCGCCAAGTGGATGTGCATGGGGTGGGTCACCGGCGGGTTCACCGCGAGGTTCAGGAAGCTCCACTGTTCGTGGCTGCCCTCGGCGATGGTGATGCCGAGTCCGTCGTTGAAGGTACGGGCGACCCGGCGGTAGGTGGTGACCTTGCCGTCCGCGCCGCGCAGCTGGATGATCCCCTCGGTCGGGACCTGGAGGTCGGCCGGCTCCTCGATCTGAGCCATCTCCCAGATCTCCGGGTGTCCGCCGCCGCCCTTGGTGGCGGGCGGGGTCAGCACGATCAGCCGGTGGCCGTGCTCGACGTCGTGCGTGAGCGGGCGGAACGAACCCGAGAGGATCTCCGGCAGCTCGAATCCGTCCGGCTCGCCGCACTCGCCCACCCGGAACTCCATAACCTGGGGATAGCGCACGTCCCCCGGCACGTCGGGCACCCCGGGTGCCTGGTCCCGCCCCTTGTTGACCAGCCGCAGCCGCCGCCCGGCGAGCCCCCTGAAGTCGATGAGCAGGTCCATGCGCTCGGCGGGCGCGACGGTGAGGGTGGCGAGCGCGCCCTCGAAGTCGACCGGCACCGGGCGCGGCAGGAGTCCGCCGTCGCTGCCGATCTGGTGGAGGACGCCGGGCACGGGCTGGTCGTCCTCGTCGATCAGGACGAGGTCGTAGATGCGTGCGTTCGACGCGTTGAGCAGCCGGAAGCGGTACCACGCCGCGTCCACGTCCGCGTACGGCCAGATGCGGCCGTTGACGGTGGTGTACGGGCCCGTGAACGGCAGCGTGACCGGCTTGCCCGTCTCGGGGTTCTTGGGGTCGATGATGGTGGTCTTGTGCAGGAGGCGGCCGTTCAGCCGGTCGTCGCCCTCGTCGGTGTCCAGGTTGCGGTCGGCGATGATCAGCGGGATCTCCCGCTCGCCGCACGGGAGTTGGAGGGCGTCCTCCTCGTCGTCACGGACGAGGTAGGTGCCGTAGAGACCCGCCATCACGTTCCACCGCGTGATGTTCATGGCATGGTCGTGGTACCACCATTGGACCGCCTGGTGGTCGTTCGGATACTCGGAGAGCTGGGCGTCGCCGTACCCCACGGCGTTGTCCGCCCAGCCGTCGTTGCCGCCGCCGGTCTGCGCGCCGTGCAGGTGCGTCACCGCCCAGGCGGGCAGGTCCGCCACGTCCTTGTCGGGCTCGACGCCCGCGCGGCCGGGCTCGGTGCTGGGCGGCGGGTCCCGCCGCGGGTCGCCGAGCGGGACCTCGACGGCCGTGACGGGATACTCGCCGCGCGGGATGCGGTTGGTCCAGGCGACGCGGATCCGCTGCCCGCGCCGCACCTCGATGGTGGGTCCCGGCACACAGCCGTCGTACCCCCACATCAAGGTCGGCGGGAGCTGCGGGTGCAGGCGCACCCACGTCGGCCGCAGCGCGATCTCCGTCTCCTCGCGCACGTCCGTGGAGTCGGGCCGCAGGACGGGCGGCACCGTCAACGGCGCGACGAACGGCGTCAGTTCGCCCTCCGCGGGCGCCTTGGTCGCGGGCGCCCGGGCCGCGGACGCGTCGCGCGCCGCCTCTTCCGCCGCCAGTTGTTCCGTGATGCGGTCAATGATGTCGGTCACGATCGAACACCCCCGTGTTCATCCCCCGTGTCGCGGCCGGGTCAGTGGCCGCCTTCACTTCAAATGACTCCCGGCGCCTCAGCGAAGTTCCACGAACCCAGCATTCCGGATGAAACCATCCGAAGGGGTGATCCCTGCGGGGATCTTCGGCATCTGGTCGGGCACGAAGCCGTGGGCGCGCCGGGCCAGATCCGCCGCGCCGTAACGCCGGCAGTCCCGGTGCCAGTTCACGATGCCCGCCATCCAGTTCCGCAGGTCCTCGACGTAACCGTCCAGCGCCGTACGCGCCTCCTGGGACAGCCCGAAGTCCTCGTACAGGGCGGGGAATTCATGCGCGGCGACGTGCTCGAACTGCTGCATGCGCTGCGTGGTCAAGTCGTGGATGACGCGCAGGCCGCCGGCGTAGTCGCAGCCGAAGAAGTTCTGCACCACCAGGATGGCGTTGTGGATCTCGCCCTCGTACTCGATCTCCTTCTGGTACGAGAAGATGTCGTTCACGAGCATCCCGTAGTCGATCGCCGCGTTCTCCAGGGAGCGCACGGGGCCGCTGCGGTAGATCTCCGGCGGCACGGAGGGGCCGTGACCCATCCGGCACAGGCTCAGGGTGAGGTCGGAGCCGAAGGTGGCGCGGCGCATCTCCAAGTAGTCGACGGGGTCGGGGACGCGGTTGTACAGCTGGTTGAAGACCTCCCACACCCAGCTCTCCACCATGATCCGTACGGCGTGCCGCAGCGGCTCGCGCTGCTCGTCCGTCATCGCGCGGGTCGTGCGCACCCAGAGGTCGACGAGGCCGCGCTCCATGGCGTTCGCGGGCACCTGGGCCGGTTCGCCCTCCAGAGGCATGCACGCGACGAGCCGCTCCGTGCTGAGCCGCGCCGCGGCGAGATCGCGCCGGAGACCGAAGACCAGGGGGTAGTAGTCGTCTCCGTAGGTGCCCCAGGCGAGCCATTGCGAGCTGAGGTCGAGGGCCTCCTGGGTGCCGTCCGGGTCGAGACCCGCGGAGCACAGCGGGAGGTCGTTCGCGGCGAGCTTGTCCTCGTCCCAGACGCCCTCCGACAGCATGCCCATGGCGTGCGTCCAGCCGACGAGCTGCTCGCGCGCGGCGTCCAAGCCGGGGTTGAGCCGCAACGGGAACGGCATGTAGAGCTCGGGGATCCGGGACGGGCCCACCTTCTGGAAGGGCACATGTGTGAAGGCCCGCAGGCGTTCCGCCCCGGCGGACGCGAGCAGCGCGCCCACGTCCGCGCCGGACGTCCCGATGCCCGTAGGACCGGACAGCGGCGACGCGTCCAGCGCCCCCTCGTTCATGTAGCGGCTGGAACGCAAGTGCCAGGCGTGGCCGCCGGACTGCCAGTCCTGCAGCCCCCTGGTGTACGCGGCGACGGCGGCGACCTCGGGCGGCGTGAGGCCCTTCTCCAGGGCGAGGGCGGGCACTTCGGTGACCGCGGTGTGCTCGAACTGGTGCAGCCGTGACGTCAGGACGTCGTTGACGGTCTCGGCGGCCTCCTGGGTGGTGCAGTCGAAGAAGGTCTCCAGAACGAGCACTCCATTGCTGAGCTCGCCCTCCTCCTGGACCTCGCGCTGGTAGGAAAACAGGTCGTTCCTGAGGTGGACGCCGTCGGCGAACGTCTCCATGAGGACGCGCAGCGGCCTCGACTCGGCCACGGCGGCGGGCACTTCGGCGGTCGCGTACTCGATGAGCCCCGCCGACCAGGGGGCGCCGCCCACCTTGCGGCGCATCTCGATGTACTCGACGGGGTTGGCGATCCGCCCTTCGTTGATGTTGGACAGCTCCCACATCGACTCGTTGAGCAGATGCTCCGTCGACCGCGCGAAGCGGCGGCGCCAGTCGAGGGACATCGCGGGCACGGTGCGGGCCCACAGGTCGGCCAGGCCCGCCTCCACGGGGTTCTGCGGCTCGGGCACGGGGGTCGCCAGGTCCATCGGCATGAAGAGCGGCAGACGGTCCAGGTGGGCCTTGCCGGCCGCGCGGTCCTGGGTGCGTTTGTACATGTCCAGGAAGTGGTCGTCGAAGAAGAAGACCCACACGTACCAGTCGGTGATCAGCGACAGCGCGGGGCCGTCGCAGTCCGGGTGGGTGTACGCGCACAACAGGCCGTAGTCATGCGCGTCGAGGTCGCGCTGTTCCCAGATGCCGGAACCTTCCAGCATACCCATGTCCCGCGCCCACCGCGCGGAGTGCGTGCGGGCCTCCGCCAGGTGGGGGTTGAGCCGCGCGGTGTACGGCATGTAGAAGTGCGGCAGTTCGAACGGCTTCGTCATGGCCCGGCCCTACCCGGGGGCTCCGCCCGCCATCCGCGGCGGGGCACATGATCGCACCATCGCGTGAATCGGGGGCGCGACGGGGAGTGCAGGGGGCGCGTGGAGGTATGGCGCCCCGGAGGTCGTGACGCCCCTGGTGGGGCCCGCAGGCGGTACGGGACCGCGCCGCGGATCCGTGCCCTGTAGGCGTGCCCCGGATCCTCTCCCTGGATCGCCCGTACCGAATCCCCGGTTTCCCCGCGTGCGCACGACGTACGGCTCTAGGCTGCCGTCCAAGCCCCCCGGAAGGAACCATCTCGATGACCGATGCGTATGCGCTGCCGCGCGCGGTGCGGATCCTGGACCGTGCGGCCTCCGCGGGCCCGCGTCAGGCGCGGGCCGACGCGGGCGCCCGGCCCGGCGCCCCGGCACGCGGGCGGCGTCCGGACCTTGACGAGACCGCCGGCTGACCGCCGCCGACCGGAGGACGCGGCGGACGGGCTGCCGCGGAACGGGGGCTGACTGTGACTGCGCAGACCGCGCGTGCGGGCGATACGGGTGACGTGCGTGACTCGGGTGACGTGCGTGACTCGGGTGGCTCGGGTGACGTGCGTGATTCGGGTGAGGTGGACGGGCTGACTCGCGCCGAACAGGCGTGCGTCGACGGGGAGTCGGCGCTGGAGCGCGGAGACACGGTGGCGGCGGAGAAGCACTTTGGCGTGGCCTCGGGGTTGGTCGACCCCGCGGAGGGTGACGCGAGTGACGAGGGCGGCGGCGGGGCCTCGGAGGGTGGGGCGCGCGTGGTCGCGCGGGCGCGGACCGGGGCGGGGCGGGTGCTGCTCGCGCGGGGGGATGTCGGCGCGGCCGAGGCGGAGTTCGCACGGGCGAGCGGGTTGCGTCCGTCGGCGGCGGGGCCGTTGCACTGGCTGGGCTGCGCGGCCGCGCACCGCGGTGACTTCGGTGCGGCCGAGCGCCACTTCACGGCGGCGCTCGCGTGCGCGGTGCCGCACCGCCGTAGCCGCGTACAGCGCGCGTACGTGCGGGCCCGCGCGGGCGACTCGGAGGCCGCGCTGAACGACCTCCGCGCGGCGGCCCTGACGGGCCCCCTGGACGACGAGGCCCGCTGGGTCCTGGCCACCCTGTCGACCCGCTCCCCGCGCGAGGTGTCCCTACGACTCCGAAGGGCGGCCCTCACCGCGCTGTCCAGCGTGACGTCGGATGGGGCGGGCAGCGATGGGTCGGGCAGCAGTGGGGGGTGGGAGCGGGCCGGTGAGTTGATTGAGGCTGCGTTGGTGGTTGAGGGGGGCGTTGGGGTCGAGGGGCCTGTTGAGGTCATTGGGGCGGGGGGCTCGGTTGGGGCCGGTGAATCGGGTGGGGCGGGAGAGGTGCCCGCGAGCGGAGGAGGGCGATCCGGTGCCGAGGGGGCGCCGGGGGGCGAGAGGGTGCGGGGCACCGACGGTACTTACGGGGCCGGAGGGGCTCAAGGGGTCCGTGGGGCTCGGGGCGCGGAGGGTGCCGGGGGTGCGCTGGAGGCTGAGGGCGCGCAGCGGGTGACAGGGACTCGCGGGGCTGAGAACGGGCAGGGTCCGTGTGAGGCTGGGGAGTTCGGAGGTCCCACCGGGACCGGAGTCGACGGCGTGGAGCGGGTGGAGGGCGGCGCCCGGGCGGTGGAGGGCGGCGCCCATGCGGTGGAGGGCGGGACCGGCGACTGCGGCGCCGTAAACAGCGGTGGCGCGCAAGGCCCGCTAGAGGCGCACGCTTCGGCCGATGGCCCGCAGAGTGTCTCCACCCAGCGGAACGACTACGCGGGCCGGCCCGGCGGAGTGCGGTCCAACGACGACGCGGCGACATCCGACGAGGCGTACGGAACCGACGCGCCCGGAACCGACGCGCACGGGACCGACGCCGCTCAGCGGTCCGGCCGTTCGGGTCAGGTCGACGCCCCCGGTGCCTATGGGGTCGACGTCACGCAGCGGGCCCGTGGCTCGGATCGTGCCGGGCGGGGCGCGGATACGGCGAGCGCCCACGATGCGTACGGCGGTGACGACGCCGCCCAGCAGGACCACGGTCAGCAAGGTGAACCCGCTCAGCGGCACGATGACGCGGGACAGCCCGGGCGCGGGCCGAGCCACGTCGACCGGGGCGACGCCCACGACGCGCCCGGAACCGACGCGCACGGGACCGACGCCGCTCAGCGGTCCGACCGTTCGGGTCAGGCCGACGCCCCCGGTGCCTACGGGGTCGACGTCACGCAACGGACCCGTGGCTCGGATCGTGCCGGGCGGGGCGCGGATACGGCGAGCGCCCACGACGCGTACGGCGGTGACGACGCCGCCCAGCAGGACCACGGTCAGCCAGGTGAACCCGCTCAGCGGCACGATGACGCGGGACAGCCCGGGCGCGGGCCGAGCCACGTCGACCGGGGCGACGCTCACGACGCGCACGGGACCGATGCCGCCCAGCGGTCCGGCCGTTCGGGTCAGGTCGACGCCCCCGTCACCTACGGAGTCGACGTCACCCGGCGGACCCGCGGCTCGGGACGCGCTACGGCGAGCGCACGCGGCCCGGAGCAGGCAGCCGATGACGTGCGGGCAGCCGACAATGCCGCAAGGTCCCGTACTCCGGGCGAAGTTGGTGACGGGGCCGGCACGCCTGGGGCGGCCGACACGCTCGGCGTCCCTAACGCACCGGGAGCCGAAGGCCTCCCCGGACATGAGGAGGTCAACCCGGGGCCCGCGCCGGCCGGCGCTCACGGGCTGCGGGAGGGTGACCGTACGCACGGTGACGCCGACCCCGTCGGCCGTGGCGGACTTCCGAGCCACCGTCCCCGTACAAGCGGACGCGCCCCGGCGCGCGGGTGGGCTCCGGGCGACCTCGCCCCGGAGGCCTGGGACTTCGCCCCTCTCTACGCCGTCGCCCTCGTACGCAGCAAGCGGCGCGCCGCCGCCGTCGCGTTGCTCGGGGACGCCGTCCGGCACGACCCCGCCGACCACCGCGTCACCCACGCACTCGCCCTCGCCCTTCTCCACTCCCCCGCGGAGGCCCCCGACAAGGCGCCCGTGGAGGCTCCCGCCGAGCTGGAGGAGCCGGCCGCCACGGACGGGCCGGGCCCCACCCCCTGTCCCGCAGACACCTCCCCCACCCCGACCACCTCGGTCGCGGAGCCGGTCGCCGGGCCCTCCCCCGACTGGGCCCAGTGCGTCGCCGCCTGGGCCGCCCTGCTCCACGACGACAGGTTCTGGACGCACGTCCTGGACGGCGCAGGCGGGCGGTACGGCGTGGCCGTGGGGGGCGACCTCGTGTCCGCGCTCCGGGCCGGGCTGCGCGAGGAGTTGGAGCGGCGCATGCCCGGCGATGACGCCGGGATGCGCGTCGCGCCCGGCCCGCTGCTCCAGCGTGAGGCCGACGCCGCGAAGCTGCTCGCGGCCGTCGGCGGCTTCCCCTCCCCCGGTGGAGGGGAGGGCGAGGGGGGCGGGGGCGTGCCACTGGTCTGTGGGCCCCTCCGCATCGCCCAGCTCGACCGGACCACCGAGTTCGGCGCGTTCGCCGCCGCGCAGGACGCCACCTCCCCGCACCCCTCCCTCACGTACGCCTTCTCCGAACTCGGATTCGCTCAGCTCCTGTTGGGCCGGCACAAGGCCCGCGACGCCCTCGCCGCCCTCAGCGAGCTGCGCTGTTCCGCGTGTCGAGCCGCGCGCGGCGGGCCCGGGGCCGCGGCCGTGTGCGAGCCGGGGTGTGCCCGCTTCGACGAGCTGAACCCCGGGTACGCCGGACTGCCCGACAAACATCGCCGACTCGCCCTGGACGCGCGGGGACTCGCCCTGGAGGCGCGGCTCAGCATGGGGATCGGTGAACTGACCACCACACGCCCTGACTTCGCGGCCGCGGCCGCGTACTGGTGTCGCGCGCTGGTGCACAGCAGGGAGCTCGACCGGTACCGCGAGACGCAGACCGCCATCGTCGACATGGCGCTCGGCGCCGCGCGGGCGGCGCACCGGCAGGGGCTGCTGAGCCTCGCCGTGTCGACGCTCGACGCGACGCATTCGGTTATCGGAGCCAATGAACGGCCGCGCCTGGAAGGGCAGTTGGCGCGCGTGCTCGCCGATCGCGGGATCTCGGTCGCCAACGACGAGGAGGCGTTGCTCGACCAGCCCGCCGAGGATCTGCGCCGCTCCGTCGCGTTCAACCCGCACCTGTTGCGGACGCAGGTCAGTCTCGGCGTCGTGCTGCGCGGGCTCGCCGCGGCCCGCTGGAGCTCCGGCAGCCTGTCGGGCGCCGCGGCGCTCCTGCGGGAGGCCATCGACCAACTCACCGCCGCGCTCGTCCACTTCCCCGACGACCCCGACCTCGAAGAGCAGCGGGAAGCCGCCGTCGCCGACCTCAACCACGTCATGTGGCAGCCCGACGAGAGCGAGCAGTGAGGGCCGTGCTCGCCTACGAGGAGCTGCGCATCCGGATCCGCCGCGTCGGCGCGGCCCGCTATCTGATGACCGCCAACGGCCCGGCCCGCGCGGCCGAGGTGATCGCGGTCGGCTCGGAGCCCGCCGCCTTCCGCGACCAGTGGGACCGGCTGATCGCGACAGAACTCGGGTACGGGCCGTGGGAAGGATCCCCCGAAGGGCCGTCGGGCGGGCCATCCGTCGGGGCGTCGAGCGGGTCGCCGGACGGATCGCCGGACGGGCCGCACGCCACCGTGCCCCGGCTGCGGGCGCTGGGGCGCGACGTGTTCCGGCTGCTGTTCGGCGACGGGCGGCCGGCGGCGGAGGGCGACGCCGGGCAGAGCGGCGAGGGGGGCCGCGAAGGGGTCGGGTCGCGTGTCGGTGTGTGCGTCGACGCCGCGTTCGACCGGGCCCAGCGGATGAGTCCGCCCCGCGGGCTGCGGATCCGCTTCGATCTGCCGCCCGAGCTGCGCGATCTGCCGCTGGAGTCGCTGTGCGCGCCCGCGGACAATCCGCAGCAGACGTTCGCCCTCAACCACGGCTATTCACTGGTCCGTTCGCTGACGGGCGGGCCCGTGGGGAAGCAGCGGCTGCCGGAAGCCGGCGACGAGCCGAGCGTGATCCGGCTCCTGGTGGCCTGCGCGTCGCCCCGCGGGCTAGAACGGCTGCGGGCCGCCGAGGAGGTGGCCACGCTCCGCCGTGACCTGTCCGAAGTGGCCGTACATCTCACGGTGTTGGAGCGGACGACGCGAGCGCGCCTGGACCGGGCTCTCGCCACCCACCCCGAACTGCCCACGGCCGTCCTGCTGATCGCACACGGGACGTACGACGAGAAGATCGGCAAGGGCGTGGTGGCCCTGGAGACGGAGAACGGCGGCATCGACCGGGTGCCCGCGGATCTGCTCAGCTCGACCCTGCTGAACGCCCGGCGGCTGCGGCTCGTGGTCCTCAACCTCTGTTCCGGCGCGGACAGTTCGTACCTCGAACCCTTCTCGGGTCTCGCCCAGTCCCTGATCGGCGGCGGGGTGCCCGCGGTGGTGGCGATGCGGGGGCGGGTCAGCGACGTGTCGGCGGGCGCGTTCAGCCCCGAGCTGCTCAAGGGCATCGCGGCGAACAAGACCGTCGACGAGGCCATGGCCGCGGCGCGGCTGCGCATTTACTGCCAGCCGCAGCACACGGCCGTCGAGTGGGCGACCCCCACGCTGTTCCTGCACGAGGAGTGCCGGCAGGGCTGGCTGTTCAAGGCCCGCGAGGTGCAGGACGACGCCTTCGAGGCGCAGGGCGCCGAGGGCGGGGGCGGAGGCGGGAGCGAGGGCGGGGTCGGGGGCCGTCCGGTGGCGGATCCGCTGCGGGAGGGCGCGGAGGCGCTGCGGACCCTCAAGAGCCATGTCGGGCACGTCCGTTCGGCCGACCTGATCGGCGCGGCCCGCTTCCAGCGCGACCTCGGGCACTGGGAACAGGTCCAGCGGATCCTGATGGCGCCCACGCAGGTCTACGCGGACGAACGGCGCCGGATGCGGGCCGAGGCGGCCTTCGAGCAGGCCTGGCCCGAGCTGGACAAGCTGTGCGCGCTGCTCGCGGGCGAGCGGGACGCGCGGGGGGCCGAGGCGCAGCTCGACGTGGTGCGCGACCGGTTGCCGGATGCCCTGCCGGGCGCGCTGGAGGCGGAGGTCGACGGGCTGCGGCGGCTCGCCGCGCTC
The DNA here is from genome assembly GCF_042871345.1 of Streptomyces sp. NPDC005863. Taxonomy (NCBI): domain Bacteria; kingdom Bacillati; phylum Actinomycetota; class Actinomycetes; order Kitasatosporales; family Streptomycetaceae; genus Streptomyces; species Streptomyces sp. NPDC005863. The sequence continues at coordinate 83,315 of NZ_JBIAII010000005.1, forward strand.
GTCGACGAGGCGCGGGCCGCGGAGGCGGCGGCCGACTGGGCGACGGCGATCGACCGCTACGAGGACGTGCTCGCCGCGCGGCCCGGCGGGCTGCGGGACGTGGCCGAACGGCTCGCCGCGGCGCGCGACGAGCTGCACGTCGCACGGACCTGCGAGGCCGCGGAGTCGGCGCGGCGGGCGGGCGACTGGGGGGCGGCGGCCCAGTCGTACGCGGCCGTCCTGGCCCTGCGTCCGGGCCACCGGACGGCGACGGCGTGGGTCTCCTACGTGGCCGGAAGGACCGCCGAGGCGAACGAGGACTGGCCGACGGCACAGTCCGCGTACGCCGCGTGCGCGGAGGTCGAGGGCGCGGCCCAGCGAGCGGCATACGCGCGGGGCCGGGCGGCCGCGGAGTCGGGGGCGTGGGCGGCGGCACGGGATGCGTTTGCGGAGGCGGGGGGTGGGAGCGGGAGCAGAAGTGGGAGTGGGGTCGGGGGTGGGTGCGGGGTCTTGGCTGGGGGCGGGGGCGGGTCCGGGGTTGGGGTTGGGGGCGAGTCCGGGTCCGGTGGCGGGGCCGGGTCCGGGGTCGGGGTCGGGGGCAAGCTTGCGTCCGGACACGGGGGCGAGAGCCCATCCGGGGCCAGCGGCGGGGTTGGTTCCGGGGAAGGGCCCGGGTCCGGCCCCGGGGTCGGGGTTGGGGTTGGGGGCAAGCTTGGGTCCGGGCACCGGGGCGAGAGTGCGTCCGGGGCCGACGGCGGACCCAGGGCCGGGTCCGGCCCCGGGGTTGGGGCCGGGGTTGGGGCCGAGTCTGGGTCCGGATCCGGGGTTGGGGCCGAGTCCGGGTCCGGATCCGGGGTTGGGGGCGAGTCCGGGTCCGGGGGAATGGGCTCGCTCAGGACCGAAGCCAAGGGTGGGTCCGAGGCCGGAGGCGCGGCTGAGTCCGAAACCGGGGCCGGGTCCGGGTCCGGGTCCGCGTTCGGGCCCGGCGCCGAAGTCGGGTCCCAGGTCGACTGCCGTAACTGGTACGGGTACTGCGCCGGCCGGGCCGCCGACGCGGCGGGGCTGTGGGACGCGGCGGTGGCCGGGTACGCGGCCGCGGGCGGTTTCGAGGACAGTGCCGTACGGCTGCTGTACGCGCGCGGCCGGGGCGCGGCGGAGGCGGGCCGCTTCGCCGACGCCCTCACGGACCTCGCGGCGGCGGCCGCGCGGGACTGGGACACGGAACCGTTCCTCGGCGAGCTGCGGCGGCGCGTGTACGAGGCCGCGCTGACCGCCACGGAGGCGGCCGACTGGCCGGCCGCCCTCACCCATCTGACCCCGCTCCCCGAGGACTACCGCGCGGTGCGTGCGCTGCGGCGGTACGCGGAAGGGAAGTCGGCGGCGGGGGCGGGCGAGTGGGGGGCCGCTGCGGAGGCCTTCGGGAAGTGTGTGGCCGCCGGGGGCGGGGCCCGGGGCGGGCGTGCGGCCTCCGGCGAGCGCCCGTTCGGGAGCCGGGCCGGGGCTCGTGGGACCGAGGCCGGGGCCGAGCCTGCCGGCGGTGAGGACAGGTCGTCCGGGGTCGGGGCCGCCACCCGGACCAGGGCCGGCACCGGGGCCGCCGGCCAGGGCTCGTTCAGGAACGGAGCCGGGGTCGGGATCGGGGGGACGGGCCTCACCGCTGAGTCCGGGGCCGACCCCGACGCCGCGCCCGCAGCCAGCGACGAGCGTCCGTCCGGAACTGATCCCCGCGCCCCTGCCGAGGACACCCCCAGCAACGGACCCGGGGCCCACGGAACCGATACCCGTGCCGGGGCCGAGCCCGACGCCAGTCTCGCGCCCGCAGACGAATGCCCCTCCAGTAATGGGACCGAGCCCCGCACCGACTGCCTCGCCAACCCCGCCTCCGGCGCCGCAACCGGCCCCGCCGACGCTTACAGCGTCCGGGACGGCGAGCACGTTCAGGCCACCGCGAGCGCACCGCACACGTACGCCGGGCACCCCCTCGCCCAGGGCGGCGACCGCGCCGCCGTCGGCGTGGTCGATCGCGTGCTCGCGGACGCCGCGGACCTGTGGCGGTACGCCCGCGGGCGGCTGTGTCAGGCGCGGGGGCAGTGGGACGACGCGCTCGCCCTGTTCGTGGGGCTGCCGTCCGAGGTCGCCGACGTGCCCGACCGCGTGCTGTACGCGCGGGGGCGGGCCGCGGACGCGCGGGGCGAGTGGAACGGCGTCATCGACGGGTTCGGCCGGCTGCCCGACGCCTACGCGGACGGCGAGGTCGGCGTCCGTCGCCTGTACGCACGCGCGCGCGTGGCCGCCGATCTGCGCGACGACTGGCCTGCGGTCCTCAGCCTCCTCACCGGCGTGCCGGACGAGGCCCGCGAGGGCGCGGTGGGAGCCCTGCGCCGCAAGGCTGCGGGCCGCCGCGCGGAGGCGACCGGCGACTGGGCCGCCGCCTGCGAGATCTACGCCCGCGCCTTCCCCGACGGCCCCCCGGACTCGACGGCCCCGACCCCGTCGGCCCCGTCGGTCGCATCGGCCCCACCAGCCCCGACGGCCCCATCGACCCCACCGGCCCCGGCACCCGGCCGGACACCCACCACCCCCAAGCCCACGGACCCCGGCACCCCCGCACCCCGACCCCACCCTCACCCCGATACCGGCCCCCACCCCGACCTCGCCCCCACGCCCCACCCCACCCCCGACCCCGAAGCCCTCCCCCTCTACCGCTACGCCCTCGCCCGCTCCCACGAAGCCTGTGGGCGATGGCCGGAAGCTCTCGGGCTCTACCTGCACCTGGATGACGCGTGGAGCGACGTCCCGCTGCGGCGGCGCTACGTGCGGGCCCGCGTCGAGGAGGAGCGCGCCGAGGGGCGCGAGGCCTGGCAGCGCGTCGCCGACGCCTACGCCGCGTTGGAGCGGGACCACGTGCGGGCGGACGGCCCGGACTCCGACGTCGCCGCCCGCGGGCGCTACGCCCGCGTGCGTGCCGCCGAGGCCGACGCCGACTGGGCCGGGGTCGCCGCCGAGGCCGACGCACTCGGCCCGCACCGGGACGCCCCCGCCGTCGCCGCCTACGCGCGCGGCCGCCTCGCCGACGCGCACCAGGAGTGGCAGAGCGCCGCCGACGCGTTCCGGCAGTGCCCGGGGCACCGGGACGCCGACGCCCATCTGGCGTACGCCGAGGGCAGGTTGCTGGAGGCGGCGGGCCGCTGGAGCGCCGCCGTCGACGCGTACGAGCGGGCGGGCGGCGCCCTCGACCGGGCCGACGTGCGCTGTCGCCGGCTGCGGCGGCTCATCGGGCTGCTCCCGTGGGCGGACGGTCTCATCGCCGCCCCGCTCGTCGCCGATCCCTTCGCCGTGCGGGACCAGGCGTTCCCGTACCTCGCCCTGCGGGACGCGGGGGTCGACCCGGGTGCCTCCATGGACGTGGTCAAGAACGCTTCGTACGCCCTGTTGGAGCGCGGCACCATGTCGTGGCACGAACGTGTCGCGCTGGAGCGGCTGCGGCTGCCGGGCCGGCGCCTCCAGCTCGACGCGCTGCTCTACCGCTGGCACTCCCCCGACGCCCTGCGCGAGGCCCTCGCCTCCCTCTCGCCGGACGAAGGGCCCGGCCTCCTGGACGCCCTGTGCGCCCGCTCGCCGCAGGACGCGCCGCTGCTCCTCCTGCTCGCCCGGGACCGCGAGACGGCCGCCGCCGAGTGGGAGCGGCGCCTGAAGCAGGCGCCCGGCGACATGGCCGTCGTGCACGGGCTCGCCGCCGCCCGGCTGTGGCAGGCGCAGGAGCTGGAGCAGAGCGGGGCGTGGGAACACGCGGTGCGGGCCTGGGAGTCGGCGCTCGCGTACTGGGCGACGCTGCTCAGCGACGACGAGTACTGGGACGGGTGGCGGGTGGAGCGGGCCGCCGCGTACCGGCGCGATCTGACGCACGACGACATGGCCTCGCTGCGCTGGGAGCTCAGCCAGCACCTCTTCGAGCAGCTGTCGGCCTACGAGCAGCGCCACTCCGAGCAGGACCGCCCGCAACAGGCGGCCGCCTACCAGGAGTTGGGGGCGCTGCTTGAGTCAGAGCTGGGGGGTGCGCGGGTGCTGAAGGACGTCGGTGGGCTGCCGTCCGTGCCGGGTGCGGGCGCCACCCTCGCCTGCGGGCCGCGCTATCTGCGGCTGCTCCATCTACAGGAGCCGTTCGCCGCGCTGGCCGCCGAACTCGACGCGGCGGCCCAGCAGGGCAAGGACCCCGGTGAGTACGCGGTACGGGAACTGCGCTGGGCCTTCTCTGAGTTGGCCCGGAGCTTCGCCCTCTGCGAGGTGCGCAAGTTCGAATCCGCGCTGCGCGCGCTGCCCGCCTTCCGCACCCTGACCACACTGCCGGACGACTGCGCGGGGCCGGCCGCGGAGGCGGGCCACGCCGAGGAGTGCGGGCACTGCCGGGACTTCCTGCGCCGCAACCCCGCGTACGTACGGCTGCCCAGGCGCCACGCCCGGCTGCTCCAGGACGGCGTCGAACTCGCCGTGCACATCCGCCTCGCGCTGGCCAAGACCGCGCTGACACGCGGCGACGGCGGGCTCGGCGAGGCCCTGGAACAGTGGGGCGAGCTGGTGAAGGTGTCCCGCAACGCCGGGATGCAGGCCCGCTCCAAGAAGGCGGTGATCCGCACCGTGCTCGGCCGGGTCGAGGCGCTCACCGACGAGGACGGCGTGCACCTCGGCGGCTGCCTGGACGAGGCCGTCACGCTCGTCGAGTCCGTCATCGAGGTACTGCACCCGCTCGACCGCGAGCTCTTCAGCCAACTCAACGCCAAACTCTCGGCGTTGCTCTCCATGCGCGGCGTATGGCGGGGCTACACCCGCACCAAGCACGGCATGTGGTCCGACATGCACGGCGCCGAGGCCGACCTGCGCCGCGCCCTCGCCCTCAACCCGGAGTCGAGCCACGCCCGCGACAACCTGGCCCGCGCCCTCGTCTTCACCCTCGACGAGCGCACCCGCGAGGTGCCGACCCGGCTGAAGCTGCTCCACGAGGCGCTCGGCCTCCTCGACGTGGGCCTGGGCCAGGCGCTGACCCACCGGTACCGCGAGACGCTCGGCGAGGCACTGGACGAGCTGGAGAAGCTGATCACCCGGCACCTCGGGGTGGAGGGCATGGGCGACCTGATCCGCAGCGACAGCCAGGAGACACCGCCCGACGACGACGATCTGCCCGCCTGGGCAGCGGAGTTGACCGGGCGCGCCGAGCGGGCGCTGCTCGGCGGCGACATCCTGTGGGCGCTGCACCACCTGATCCGCGCCACCCGCGCGGAACCCACCGACCACCGCATCAGACGGGCCCTGCTCGGCGCGGCCCACCGCTGGCTCGCCGAGCTCGGGCCCGGCACCACGGCACCCCGGAACCAACAAGGAGGCGGCGTCGCGTGATCAAGGACCCCTGCGCGGACGGGGACGGACCTCTTCCCTACGATGTGCTCGCCCCGGCGGGCGTGACCCCCTGGACGACCCACCGGGACATGCAGGACGTCTCCTTCGAGCTGCTCGCCCGGCATCTGATGACGCCCGCCACCCAGCAGGCGTGGGACGCGCTGCGCAGCGTGCGCCGCAGAATCCTGGTCGACCTGCTCCTGTACGACGTGGACCTCGCGGCCGAACTCCCGCGCGCCCTCGCGGACGTCGACCGGGCGCTGGCGGCCGAGCCCACGGACGGACGCGCCCCGCAGGACCCGCCGCCGGGCCCGCTCCCGGAGGCCTCGGCGCGGCTCCTGGACGACCTGATCCGGTTCGATGTCTGACCCGACGGCCCGGCTCGCCTACGAGCACGCCCGCGCGCTCGCCGCCCGTGACGCCGCCCACCAGACGCTCACCGAACGGCTGTTGCTGCGCTGTGCCGACGCCCTCGACTCGTTCGACCGGCTCCTCGCCGACGGCGCGGCGAGCGATGTGGAGACGTACCGCGGGAGCCTGGCCCTGATCGCCGGGCAGCTGGAGCGGGACCTCGCCGAGGAGGGCCTCGAACGCGTCGGCCGTGTCGGCGAGCGGGCCGAACCCGCCACGCACCACATCGCCGAGGTGCGGCCCGCGCCGCCCGGCGGGCGCGCCGACGAGGTCCTCGACGTCCTGCGGCGCGGATACCGGTACCGGGGGCATCTGCTGCGCGCCGCCCGGGTGGTCGTCGCCGTCGAGGACGGCACGGAACAAGGCGGCACGGAACAAGTCGGCACGGAACAGCGCGGCACCGAACAGCGCGGCACCGAACAAGGGACGGAGCGGGAATGAAGGCCATCGGCATCGACCTCGGCACCACCAACAGCGTGGTCGCCGCCCACGATCCGCACCGCGCGGACATCGCGGTGCTGACCAACAGCAAGGGCGAGCGGCTCACCCCGTCCGTCGTCGGCGTCGTGCACCGCGACGGCAAGGACCAGCCGCTGGTCGGTGAGGACGCGCTGAACTGGGCGGTCCGCCAGCCCAAGGAGACCATCGTCTCCGTGAAGCGGCTGATGGGCCGGGACTTCGCGGACGCGCCGGTGGCCAAGGCGCGCGACCGGATGAGCTACGACATCGTGGAGGGCCCCGACGAGGACCCGCGCGCGTACGTGCTCCTCGGCGGGCGGGCCCGTACCCCGGCGGAGATCTCCAGTGTGATCCTGGACAAGCTGGTCAGGGACGCCTCCCGGGTGCTCGGCGAGCCGGTGACGCACGCCGTGATCACCGTGCCCGCGTACTTCCGCGACGCGCAGCGGGCCGCCACCCGGGAGGCCGCCGAGAAGGCGGGGCTGGTGGTGAAGAAGATCGTCGACGAGCCGACGGCCGCCGCGGTCGCCTTCGGCCTGCACAAGCCGGGCGGCGAGCGCAGCCGGGTGCTCGTCTACGACCTGGGCGGCGGCACCTTCGACATCTCGATCCTCAACACGGTCAAGGACAAGGAGGGCCGCAGCCAGTTCCAGGTGCTGCGCGCGGCCGGCGACATCTGGCTGGGCGGCGACGACTTCGACCTGGCCATCGTGGAGCGGATCATCGCGTGGATGCGCGAGGAGCACCACGTCGACCCGTCCGGCGACAAGGCGTTCCTGTTCCAGGCGAAGAAGGCCGCCGAGCGGGCCAAGCGGGAGCTGAACGACCTGCCCGAGACGTACATCGTGATCCCGGCCGCGTACCGCAGCGAGAACGGCGTGCTCGACGTCGAGATGAAGCTGACCCGCGGCGAGTTCCAGTCGATGATCGCGCCGCTGGTGACGCGGACGATGGAGCTGGTCCAGGAGTCCCTGGCCCGGTACGAGCTGTCCACGGACGACATCTCCGACGTGCTGCTGGTGGGCGGCGGCACGCTCACCCGGCCCGTGTACGAGGCGGTCGAGGCGTTCTTCGGCGCCGCGAAGGTGCGCAGGAACATCAACCCGATGGAGTGCGTGGCCTTCGGCGCGGGCGTGCTCGCGGAGACGCTGCGCGGCGTGGAGTGCTCGGACGCGGAGTGCGCGAAGGTCAACGAGTACGGGGCGGACTCCTGTACGGCCTGCGGCCGCAGCCTCGCCGACGGGCGCTCCAAGGGCGACACGGGTCTGTACGAGTCGACGCCGATGGCGATGGGCATCGCCGCGATCAAGGGCAGCCAGCGCGACGTGTTCGTCGAGATCATCGAGGCGGGCTCGCCGTACCCGCTCTCCGAGCCACGCAGGCGCACCTTCCACGCCACGGACAGCCGGCGCATCCGGGTGCCGGTGTACGAAGGCGACAGCAAGGTGGCGAGCGAGAACCACGAACAGGGCGTGGTCGAGTTCGAACTGCCGCAGGAGATCGAGATCAACCGCCAGGTGGACGTCTCCTTCAACTACTCGGCGGACCGCATCATCACGGTGAAGATCTCCGTACGCGGCACCGACATGGTCCTGGAGGCCACGCCCAACCGGGAGAAGCCGCGCACGCCCCCGCCGGAGCCGGTGGAGGAGCTCGACAGCGCGGTGCTGCGCGAGCAGCTGGGCTACGCCGAGCGGGAGGCCGACCACTTCCTGAAACGGTACGGGCCCTACATCGAGCCGGTGCAGGCGATGAAGGTGCGGCGCGACATCGAGCAGGCGCAGCGGGCGGCGGCGATGGGCGACAGCGGCGAGTACAAGCGCCTGACCGAACTGCTGCTCGACGACATGTACCGGCAGTGCGGTCTGGCCAGCCAGTTCCGCCAGGCGGAGCTCGCCTCGGAGGGCGCGCCTCCGGAGACCGTCCGGCAGATCAACGAGGCGGTCGAGTTCGTCAAGCAGGCCCACCGGCAGGGCAACCGCGTGACGACCGCCCAGCAGGCCCGCAACCTGGTCAACCTGGTGGCGGTCGCCCAGTCCGAGCGCGCCGTGCCCGCCCTGCCCGACCGGCCGGACTACGAGGGCATCCTGCGGTTCGCCGAAGAGACGGCCGGCGGATGACGCGACCGCGGCAGACGGACCGGCCCGCGCCGGGGCCGGACGCGGAACCGGGTGCGGGACCGGGCGCCCGGGCGACACCGGTCAGCCTCGGCATCGACTTCGGCGCCACGGGCGTCCGCGCGCTCTACGCCGCGCAGGACGGCGCCGCGCACCGCCTCGCGGCGGAGTGGGGCGACGGGCCGTGGCTGCTGTGTGAGCCGGCCGCCGCCGGTGAGCTGCCGGTGACGTTCCCGAGCCTCAAGAGCCGCCTGGGCAGCGGCCGTCCGGTGCATCTCGGGGGCAAGGCGGTGGACGCGGACCGGATCGTGGCGCGGCTGCTGCGGTCGGTGCGCGAGCGGGTGGAGGCGGTGGCGCCGGGGCGGGTGGCGCAGACCGTGATCAGCGTGCCCGCGTACTTCGGTTCGGCGCAGCGGGCCGCGCTGCGCGACGCGGCGCGCGAGGCGGGCCTGGAACCCGCCCGGCTCGTCAACGACTCCATGGCCGCGGTGATCGGCCACATGACGGAGCGGGACAGCGGCACGTGCCTGGTCTACGGCATGGGGTACGAAGGGTTCGAGCTCGGTCTGATCCGCAGCGTGCGCGGCCACTTCCGCTCGCTCGGGTACGAGGGCGGGGCGACGTCGGGGGGCCGTTCCTTCGACGCGGAGACGCTCTCGTCGGCGGTACGGCTGCTGCGCAGACACCGCGGGGCGAGTGCGGTCACCGGGGTGGACGCCGCGGTGTGGCAGGAGCTGCGGGCGCGCGGTCAGGAGGTGCGGGAGGCGCTCAGCGCGCCGGACGGCCCGGCGGCGGCACGGCTCGACCTGGAGCTGGGCACCGGGCCCGCGCTGTGGGTGCGCATCGCGCGGCCCGATCTGGACACGTACCTGGAGCGCCATGTGGGGCGCACGGTGGACCGGGCCCGGTCGCTGCTCGACCAGTCGGGGATGACGCCGATGGACGTCGACACGGTGTTGCTGGTGGGCGGCAACACCCGTATGGAGCAAGTGCGTTCGCGGGTGGCGGTGCTCGGCGCACGAAGCGTGCAGGCGCCGCCGGAGGTCCTCGCGCTCGGCGCGCTGAGGCACGCGGTGCGGCTTGCGGGCGGCGCGGCGTCCTCGGGCCCCGCCGCCCTGGAGGAGGGCCCGCTGGAGCCCGACTCGTCGGCCCAGGACACCCTCTCGGACGCCCCGCCCCTGGCGGCGACGCTGGTGGGCGCGGAGGAGGAACGGGACACGGGCGGTGCGGTACGGGAGGGGGGCGGCGGACGCCGCCCTGGCCGCGTCCCCGATCCGCGGACCACACCACCCGGCACCACCCTCACCCCCGGCGCCGCGCTCGCCTTCGGCACCGCGTCCGACACCGCCACCGGACCCGGCCCCGCACCCGCCCCTCACCTCACGGACGACGACGGCGCGGCGGACGGGGGCGCGGCGCACCGGGGCGTGGCCCACGCCAGACGGCTCGCCCGGCAGGGGCGCGAGGGCGAGGCGGTCACGCTGCTGCGCGAGATCATCGCCGAGGCCCAGGAACTGCTCGACGCCTTGCACCGCCCGCCGGCACCCGCGGCGTCCGGCACCCCGCCGCCCGAACCCGAACCCGCCCCCGCACCGGCCCTCGACCCCGCGTCACGGCGCCAACTCGCGCGGGCGCAGGCGTTGTTGGCGCTCGGCCGGTACGACCACGCCGTTCAGGCCGCGCACATCGCCTGGCAGGACGCGGCGACCCGGCCGGCCGGCGCCGACATGCTGGACGCGATGATCGACGTGCACTGCGCCGCCGCGATGGCCGACATGGCGCCCGAACACTTCGCCGACGCCGAACGCTGGCTCAACTGCGCCTACGGCCACGATCCGACGAACGTGCGCGTCCGCGGCCTGCTCGCCGAACGCACCTACCGCCACGCGGTGGAACTCGACCGGCGCGGGGAGCGGGATGAGGCGATTGAGGCCCTGCGGAAGTGCCTGACATGGGATCCTGAACACGCCGACGCGGGAGCCCTGTTGCGGCGTCTTGCCCGTGGTGGCAGGAACCGGCGCGGCAGGGGGGACGTCCTCGGACAGAGGCCCCTCGAACCGCCGCCGTGAGGCACCCCGCAAGCCAGGGAGGGAACCGCTTGACGCCCGCACAACTGCTCGACAAGGCCTTGATCGTCAAGGAGTTGCGGCGCCTCGCGACCCTGCCCGCGCTCGCCCCGCGCTCCGCCGAACTGACCGTGCTCCACCAGGACCTGGCCGGCTCCCACCAGCTCGACCGGTGGGCGGAGATCGACCTGATCCAGACGTACGTACGTCCCGAGAGCGTGCGGGCGGTCGGCGGCCGGCCGTCGGGGCGGCACGACCGGCTCCTGGAGGCGGCGCTCGGGGTGTTGGTCTTCGTACCTCTCCTGATCACCTGGTTCGGGCTCCGCGAGGCCGTGCGTGCCTACGGTGAGCTCGCGAAGGAGGACCCCGACCAGGCGACCCGCCCCTTCCTGCAGCAGTGGCAGACCGGGTTCGGCGGGCATCTGTCGTCGCTCGGACGGTTCGAGAACGTGGCCCTGATGGCGGTGCTCCTCATCGCCCTGCTCGTGGCGCTCTCGGTGTGGCACGGGCGGGTGCGGGTGCGCACCGAACACCACGAGGAGACCCAGGAGGCGGAGGAGGAGAAGCTCCTGGCGGAGCTCGCGTCGGTGCTGACCCGCGCCCAGATGCTGCTCGCCCCGCACCGCGCCGCATCCCCGCAGCAGTTCACCGCCGAACTCACCAAGGCCGCCCAGACGATGCAGCTGGTGACGCAGAAGGCGGAGCAGAGCCACAAGGCGCTCAGCGGGGCCACGGCGTCGGTGAGCCAGGCCATCGACGCGCTCCGTCAGGCGACCCAGTCCCTCACGACCGAGGTGCCCAAGCTCGGCGACGCGGCGAACCGCATCGACACCACCCTGCGCGACGGCACCCAGGAGACCATCAAGGCGGGCCAGGCCAACGCGCGGGCGGCCCGCGGGATCGCCGACCACGTCAAGGCGGCGGGCGACACCGTCGAGGCCTCGCTGAAGGCCCTCGTCGCCGCCCAGCAGTCGCTCGTACTCAAGTCGGAGTCGGTGGCGAAGGCGACCGAACAGGCCTCCCAGGCTCTGGTGACGAGCACCGGCCGCACCGGCGACGCGGTGGACGGCATGCGCGAGGCCACGGAGCGCTGGGACGCGGCCGCCGCCCACTGGCAGGACGCCGCGGCCCGGCTCGACGCCCGCATGGACACGCTGGCGGGCGCGCTCCCCGCGCTCGCGTCGCCGACAGCGGCATCGGCACCGGGTGCACGGACCACCGGGTACGACCCGGGTGGCGCCCACGGGGCGTACGGGAGCACGAACGGCGGGACGTTCGGGCCACCGAACACGGGCGCGTACGGGGCGGGCGCAGGTGCGCACGCCGCCAACGGGGGGACGTACGGAGCCGACACCGGAACCGGCGCGCATAACGCCAACGGCGCCCGGAACGAGGAGAGTTCGTTCCCCGGTCCGAGCCGGCCCGGTGACCCGCCCCTCGACCCCGCCCTCGACACCCCGCTCGACGCGCCGACGACCCGGCTGCCGCCGCCCGGCCCCAGGGACGGGGGCGCCGCGTGAGCCGAGGCCGCGCCTCGCGCCGGCGCGGCGGGCGGATGGGGGTCGTCGTGCTCGCCGGGTGGCTCTTCGCGGACCTGCTGCTCGTGCTCGCCCTGGTGTCGATGGGCGACCGCCCCGACCCGAAGATCCCCGAGCACCCCAAGCCCAGCCCCTCGAAGACCGGTGCACCGAGCCATAAGCCCACGGGCCCCCGCTCCGTGGACCGCCACCCCGAGGAGTTCCAGGTGTCGGGCGACGACAAGGGCGACTTGGTCAAGGAGATCGTCAAGGACACCCGCAAGTGGTCGGGGCGCGAGGCGGCACTCGTCCTCACCTTCGGCGGCAGCTCGAACGGCACCGTCTACGCCCACCGCGTCAACGGCCTGCTCGGCAGGGCGCGCCCGGCGATGTTCACCAAGAAGACGGTCACGGACGACTACCACAGCCTCGGCCGGCGTGCGGAGACCGCGGTGGTGCGCGTGTACTTCTACACGGCGCCGGGCGGCTAGGCGATGGCGGTCCTGCGTCCGGGCGAGCACCCGGGGACGAGCGGCTCCCGCGCCCCGCTGCCGAGCCTGCCGCGCTGCCCCGGTCTGCGCGGCTACACCCAACTCCATGAAGCGATCCGGCAGTTGAACTTCCGGCACGCCGCCGACGTGCTGCGCGCCCCGACCCCCGCCCCGGCGCACGACACCGTCTTCGGCACCCTCCCCAGGGCCGACACCGACGACGGCTTCCGGGTGCTCGACGGGCTCTGGTTCCCCGGGCGGGGCGGGATCTGGCAGCGCGTCGACCTCTCCTACGTCCGGCAGGCGCGCGGCCGGTGGCTGTCCTCGCCCGACCCGCGCTCGGGCACCGCCGCCGCCCTCGTGGACACTCTGGAGACGCTGATCCGGGACGATGCCATGGGGCTGCGGCGCCTGGTGCTGTGGGAGGTCTGCTGTCTGCTGCGGGACGGCGGCGAGCGGCCCGGCGAGGCCGAGGCCGTCGCGCTCGGCGTGCACCGCGCGGAGGCGGGGCTGCTCGCATCGGCCGTCGCCGCCGGGTTCCCCGCGACCGGTCCCGCCCGGCACGCCGCCGAGACCCTCAACGACGTCTGGCCGGGCGTACGGCTGCGCGAGGCGGAGCGGGTCGTGGCACGGCTCCCGCGCGCCTCCGCCTACGCCGACGGCCCCGACGACCACCGCCTCGCCGCGCTCGTCGGCGCCGTCCGTGCCCGGGCCGCCGAGGTCGCGCGGCTCGCCGCGGCCGCCGACACCGCGGAGGCCACCGGCGCGCTGCGGGCCGCCGCCGACGCCTGGCTCGGCGCGGTGCGCCTGGCCACGGACGACCCGCCGGCCCGTACGGGCCTGCTGCGGGTGGCCGCGCTGCTCGCCGACGACCCGTTCACCCCGGCGAGCGCTGAGGTGACGGCGGTGGCCGACGAGCGCGCCGTACGGCTGTCCTGGTGCGCGCCCGGGCGGCCGGTCGCCGGCGTCTCCTACCGGGTCCTGCGCTTCCCGGACGGCGCACCGGAGTCGGCGGTCGAGACGGTGGTGGTCGAGACGGTGGCGGGCGCGGCCGGGCTCACCACGGTCGACACGGACGTGCCCGTCGGCCACCCCCTCCGGTACGCCGTCGTGCCGCTGCGCCGCGGCCGCGTCGCCGGGGTGCCGCGGGTGACCGCGCCGGTGCTGCTCACGCCGGTCGTCACGGAGCTGCGCCGCACCGTGGTGCCCGGCGGGGTGCGGCTGTCCTGGCGGCCCGATCCGGCGGCGGCCGAGGTGCGCGTCACCCGGTCGGGGGCGGCGGCGGACAGTACGGGCTGGGGCGGGGCGTCACTCGTGCGGGTGCCCTGCGCGCGCGACGGGGTGCTCGATGTGCCGCTCGCCCCGGGCACGTACACGTACGAAGTGCGCTGCGGCTACCGCGGTCCGGACGGTGGTCTGGTGTGGTCGCGGGGCGTCACGGTGGCCGCCGTCGCCGAGCAGTGGCCGTCGCCGGTGGAGGAACTGACGGTGCGTGAGGACCCGGACGGCGGGCGGGTGACCATCGCGTGGCGGCCGCCCGAGCTCGGCGACGGGGTGCTGCTGCCGTGGACCACGAGCCCCGTCGAACCGGGCGCCGACGTCTCGGCCGTGGTGGGTCTGGTGGACCGGATCCCGGCGACCGTCGCGGGCGCCGAGTCGCGGGTGGAGCTGACGCCGCCGCCCGAGCGGCGGGTCCGGGTCACCGCAGTGAGCGTGCTCGGCGAGCGGGCCGTCTCCGGACCGACCCTGGTCATCGAACACCCGGAGACCATAAACGAGTTGGTGGTACGACGGGTCGCCGACGACCGCGCCGAGCTGCACTTCGACTGGCCGGAGCCCGCCGTCCTGGTGCACGCGGCGTGGACCGACGGGCAGCGCGGCGGCGAGCGGCGCGTGCCGCGCAGCGCGCACCGGGCCGGGCAGGGCGTCGAACTCCCCGTGTCCGCCGCCGAGTGCGTCGTCACCGTGGCGCCGCTGCCCCGCCCCGACGCGGTGGCGTTCCCCACCGAGCCGGCCCGCGCGGTCCTGCCCGCGGCCCCGCCACCGCCGCCCCCGCTGCCACCGGCTCCCCCCTGGTGGGGCGGCTGGTGGCGGCGCTGGCGCCGCTGGTGGACCTGACCGGGCCGCGCGTCGGCGCCCGCCACCGCGCCGGCGTCACTCCTTGACCACGGCCTCCGTCCCGCCGCCGAACTCGATGAGCAGCCCCGACCGCAGCGCGATCGTCTTGCCGGGGTCGACGTCGCGTACCGTCCCGTCGTCCTTGCGGGCCGTCCACACCGTCGAGGTGCGGTTGGTCAGGCCGAACCTGCCGCGCTGCTGCGGGTGTTCGGTGACCTCGCCGACCACGGCGGAGAAGTCGTGCCGGTCGGGGTCCTCGCGCAGATGGTGGGCGTAGACGCGGGCGCTGGGGGCGAGCCGGATGCCGCGCCGGGTGCGGAACGTGCCGGTGCCGGTGACCAGTTCGAGGCGGGGCGGCAGCTTCAACGTGGTGCGGCACTTCCAGCAGTTGGGGGGCGCGCCGTCGGGCTGCGTCAGGTTCTGCTTGCCGCACGCGCCGCACTGGGTGATGGCGTCCAGGACCTGGCTGAGCGCCTCGCGCCACTGCGACTCGCGCACCCGCAGCTTGGGGCTGCGCAGGCCGTCCGTGAACGTCCGGACGAACAGGTCGCGCAGGATCTGCGGCAGCGCGCCCCAGGTCGCCTCGACGGTCGGCTGCTCGCCGGGGACCGGGCGGTTGCGGGTGTCGACCGGGTCGTAGACGAAGACGGGGTCGGTGCCGTACAGCTTGCGCTTGGCGGCCTCGTCCATGCAGCGGATCTTCAGGGCCAGGGCGCCGTTGAACGGGTGGTCGTTCATCAGGAGCAGGAAGAGCAGCACGGCCAGGGAGTGCAGGTCGCTCTGGGTGCCGGGCTGGGTGCCCTTGTCGCCGCGGACCAGCTCGGGCGCCATGAAGTCCATGGTGCCCGCGACGGCGGCCTCCGCGCCCTCCACGACCGCGTTGTCGTTGTCGCAGACCAGGACGTCACCGGTGACCGGGTCGAAGAAGATGTTGCCCCAGTTGATGTCCCGGTAGGCGATGCCCCGGGAGTGCAGGGCGCGGTAGGCCTCGACGGTGTGCAGGGCCACGGTCACCAGGGTGCGCATCGTCGCCGAGGCCACCGAGGGGTCGCGGCGGAACAGGGCGGGCAGATCGCAGAAGCGTGCGGGCCGTACGTCCATGAGGTAGCCGAAGCCGGGCTGTTTGCCCTCGGGATCCATCACGATGGAGCGGGGCCACAGGAAGCGGGGGTCGTCCCAGCCCTTGGCGATGAGGCCTTCGAGGATCTCCCGCTGGCGGCCGTCGGCGAGCTGGGGGTAGTACCACTTGACCGCCCGGTCGCCGGTCGGGGTCTGGACGCGGTAGACCTCGCCCTGACCTCCGGAGCCGAAGAGCTCGGCGACCTTCAGCTTCTCCCCCGACTCGGCCACCAGGGTCTTTCCGGCGGCGAGCATGCCGTTCACCATTCTGTTCCTCTCTGCCCTTTACGGTTCGCTGCGCTGCGCGGGCACCGTTATGGCGCCCACGAGGGTGGTGTCGTCCCCGGAGTACGTGGCGGCCCGCCCGAGCCAGTCCGGGAGCTGGGCCTGCACCGCCGCCACGCCCTGTTCGGCGGCGCGGCCGCCGAGGCCGGTGGCGAAGTCCAGGAAGCCCTGGTGGTCGGCGAAGCTCTTGGAGAGCCCGTCGGTGGAGAGCAGCACGCACGGGGGCGCGCCGCCGGTGAAGGGCTGCCAGTGCGAGCGCGTCTTGCGCCAGGGTTCGGCCTCGCAGAGCGAGTCGGTCTCGTCGCCCATGTCGGGTCCGGTGGAGAGCGGCGTGTGCGGGACGCCGTCGGCGTCGACGATCACTATGTCTCCGTCGCCCAACTGCCAGCAGAACAGCATGTGTTCGGTGAGCACGGCGCCGATGAGGGTGCTGCCGTAGGCGGCGAGGTCCGGGCCGTCGGGGCGCTCGCGGGGCTTCGTGGGGTCCGCGGCGGGCAGCCAACGGGAGCCGTGCGCGGGCGCGTTGGCCTCCTGGAGCAGGGCGGCCCCGTGCCAGCGGTGGCCCACCTGCTGCGGCAGCCGGCGCGCCTCCTCGCGCAGGGCGGGCCAGAGCGCCGCGTCGTCACCGATGCGTGCGGCCTCGTGCGCGAAGGGCGTGGCGCACGCCGTGAACTCCTCGACCGCCCAGCTCGCCCCGAGGTCGCTGCGGAAGTGCGCGGCGCTGCCGTGTCCGTCGGCGACCGCGAGGACGACCGCACGGCCCCCGGCGACCAGCCGGGCCGCGCTGCGGTCCTGGCTGTACTTCTTCGCCACCCCGCGGACCGCGCCGTCGAGCAGCGCCCAGGGCGCGGTCCGCGCCGCCGCGGGTCTGGTCGTCGTCTCCGGTCCGGTCACCAGATGTCGTCTTCGCCCTTGGTCATCGAGGGCACGTCGAGCGGGGTCGCCGGTTTCGCGCCGTCGTCGACCTTCGGCGTCGACGCGTCCTTGACGACCGCGGTGGACATCCAGCGGATGGCGGCGGCGAGCTGGCGCGGGTTCTTCGCCTGCAGCGGCTCCAGTTCGGGGTTGCCGAGGAACTCCTTGAGCATGCTCTTGTCCGCGTCGTCGCCGATGGCCACCGCAACGCGCACGGCGCGCTTGCCCCACGGAGTGCCGTCGATGGCGCGCAGCCCGGCCCGCCAGTCGTCGGTGGGCTGCCCGTCGGAGGCGAGCGCGAGCACGGGCGGCAGGGCGCGCTGCGGCATCGGCGGGGTCTGCAGCGCGCCGGCCGCCAGCTTGAAGGCGGCGCCCATGTCCGTGCCGCCGTAGATGTGCACGTCCTCCCAGGAGAACTGGTCGACGGGGGTGGGCTCGCTGACGTGCCAGCTCGCACCGCTGGCGAAGGTGATGGCGCGGACGAGCAGGGAGGCGGCGGGGTTGGACTGGGCGGCCTGCTGCATCTCCGGGATGGCCTCACGGATGGCGAAGTTCAGCTGGCCGATCTTGCCGTTCATGCCCATGGAGCCCGAGCAGTCGAGCATCCAGATGAAGTGCACGGGGCGGCTGGCCATACTGCCGCCGGGGAAGTTGTCGACGATGGTCTGGGTGGTGTCGCTCACGCTGGTCCTTTCGTGGGAAGAAGGTGGTGGGGGGCGCGGGGGCGCTGTCACGGGCGCGCCGCGGGTGGTGCCCGGTCAGCTCTGCCGCCCGGCGACCTGGTGACGCCATGCCGTCCACTCCTGCAGGCCCTGCCCCTCCCGCTCGAGGACGGTGGCCACCTGGCCGAGGCGGCGGTGGTCGAGGCGTTCGAGGACGGGTTCGAGGGCGTGGGTGAGGAGTTCATCGGCGACGGTGCGCCACTGCGGGGTGACGCCGTGCCGTCGGCGGGGCCGCCACAGGAAGAAGTACGCGGCCAACTCGGAGGGTTTGTCGGGCAGTTCGCGCACCATGCGGTCGACCTGGGCGGGGTCGAGGAGGTGCGCGCGGTAGGTGTTCAGGAGCTCGGGGCCCGCGGCGACGAGGATGCGCAGTCCGTGCGCCTCGCACATGTCGAGCGGGTTGGCCCCCGCGAGGGCGCGGCCCACCCGCTCCTCGATGCCTCTGCGGAGCACCGGGCCGAGCGGCGGCGCCTTGCGGCCCAGCTCCTCCAGGAGGTCGATGCCGGCCTTGCTCAGGGGCAGGCGGCCGTCGAGGAGGTCCTGGGCGGCCACGAGGAGTCTCGCGGTGTTGCGCTCGTGGGCGCCCAGCTTGCCGTCCTCGCGCATCTCCCGTGCGAAGTCGACCAGTTCGCGGTCGCAGCGGTCGGGTTCCTTGAGCCAGCCCATGATGCGCCGGCCGAGGTCCGCGTCGATGATCAGGCGGGGCGTGCAGGCGCGGGCCACCCAGGCCTGGTCCGCGGGGTCCGGCGGGTCGTTGCGCCACACGATGTGCCACAGCAGGCGCAGCGTCGTGACGTCCTCGACCTTGGGGCCCGAGAGGAGTTCGGTGAGCCGGTCGAAGAGCTGGGCGCCGCGCAGGTGGTCGGGCGCGTCGCTCAGGTACGCGGCGGCCGCGGCAAGGCGGACGGTGAGCGGCGCGTCCTCGATGTTGCGTCGCAGCCACTCACCCTGCGGCGACCTGGCGAGGGCGCGCAGCCGGTCCAGTTTGCGTACGGTGAAGTCGACGAGGAGCAGCCTGAGCACCCGGCGGGTGAAGGCGGTGTGGTCGACCTCCGTCAGGACGCGGACGGCCTGCGCGCACTCGCGTCCCTCGGGGTGCAGCAGGGCGCCGGCGAGCCGGTCCATGGCCTCGGCGAGGCCGGGCCCGCCGTCGGCGCCCACGGCGAGGGCGAGGCGCAGCGGTTCGGTCCAGCCGGTGACGGGGCCGCGGAGCCGGGCGCGCAGGGCGTCGTCGGCGCGCTCGCCGTACTCCTCGCGCAGCTCCCGCCAGGCGTCCTGGCCGAGCGGAAGGCCGTCGAAGGCGGTCAGGTCGGGCAGGGTGCCGTGGCCACGCGAGGCGTCGAGCCGGTGCTTCACCAGGGCGAGGGCGAGGGGCCTTGCCGCCAGGGCCTGGTCGCCGTCGAGGCCGCGGCAGAGCCGGTCGAGGCCGTCGAGGGTGTGCGGGGCGGCCTCGCCCCGGTGCACGGTTTGGGCGAGGGCATCGAACACGACGTGCAGGGATTCACCGCTCAGGCCGGCGAGTTCGGCGCCGGAGAGGGCGCTCGCGCCGCCGTCGCCGGGGTCCTTGCGGCCGGCGCCCGCGACCAGCGGCAGGAGCGCGAAGGGGCCCTCCGGGTGTGTCGCCGCGCCGGGCGCGGGGCGCGGCGGGTTGCCGGCGAGCCACCGCTCGGCGGTCAGCCGGGCCCAGGCGTCGGGTTCGTCGGGCGGCGGGCTCTGCGGTCCGCCGGTGCCGTCGTACACCCGGTACAGATACGCGGTCGTCGCCTCGTCGGAGCGGTCGAACGCGGCGCCGGGGCCGGTGCCGATGATGTGCTGCGGGGCGCGGTACGGGTCGGCGGTCCAGGTCGTGAAGGTCAGCGCGGGCACGTACGCCTCGGGCAGGGAGGCGCAGGCGAGCGCGATCCAGCGGGCCACGGTCCCCGGCTCCTCCTCGACCAGGACGATCTGCCGCCCCGCGGGGTCGCCGAAGAGCCGGCGCACATCGGTGAGGAAGGGCGCGACGCGGTCGGCGTGCGCCCGGGCGAACTCCACGAGCACCGAGTGGTCCAAGTGGGGCTCGGCGAGCGGCAGTTCGGACTCGACGAAGCCCGCGCCGAGGGTGTCGCCTGCGTCCGGTTCCCAGGCGTCGGAGCCCCAGGTGTCGATGGGCCAGACGGGGCCGGGTCCTGGGGTGTCGGCGCTCACGTGCAGCGCCTCGACGCGCTGTCCGGGGAGGGCGGCGCACAGGAGCCGGGCGCCGTCCGGGAGCAGGCTGTAGCTCAACTCCGTACCGGCGCCGGCGATCCGCGCGACGACGGAGTCCAACGCGTCCTCGTACTCCTCGTGCTCCTGGTGCTCCTCGTGCTCCTCGTGCGGTTGCTGCGGCCCGGGCCCGGCCTGTTCCGCGGGGATCAGGCGGGGGGCTCCGGTGTCCGGCTCCTGGTCGAGCCGGTAGCTGCGGCGACGGATGGCCATGCCACATTCTGACCAACCGCGACGCCACCCCGCAGGCCGTCGGCCAAGTTCACCCCCCGCCCCGGCGTACGCCCTTCGTACCCGCTGTCGAACACATGGCGTGGCGCGGGCACCCTTGCGCGGTACGGGGGTTGGGGACACCGTGGTCACGGCCCCGCACCCGTACCCGGGGCCGCCCGCAATCGGGGCCGCCCGGACCCGCCGGCGATCGGAGTCGCAGTGACCTCCTTCCCGCTCCCCCACACCCTGCTCGGCGAAGGCCCCCACAAGGTGGTCGCGGTGCACGGCTGGTTCGCCGACCGCACGGCGTACGAGCCGGTGCTCGCGGACCTCGACGGCGGCGCGTTCCAGTACGCGGTGGTGGACCTGCGCGGCTACGGCGAGGCCAAGGGCGCCGTCGGCGCGTACACGACGAGCGAGGGCGCCGCCGACGTGCTCGACCTCGCCGACCGGCTCGGCTGGGAGCGGTTCTCGCTCATCGGGCACTCCATGGGCGGCAGCGTGGCGCAGCGCGTCCTGGCCGCGGCCCCGCACCGGGTGCGGCGGCTCGTCGGGGTGTCCCCGGTCCCGGCCGAGGGGCTCCAACTGCCTCCCGAGCAGTGGGAGTTGTTCGCCTCGGCCGCGCACCTTCCGGAGAACCGGCGCGCCATCATCGACTTCACCACGGGCGGGGTGCGCCCGCGCGCCTGGCTGGACCGGATGGTGCGGCGCTCGCTCGCGGTCAGCGACGCGAAGGCGTTCCGTGCCTGGCTGGACTCGTGGGCGTGCGAGGACTTCCACACCGAGATCGACGGTTCGCCCGTCGCCGCGCTCGCCGTCACCGGGGCGCTCGACCCGGCCCTGTCGGCCGACCTGATGCGCGCCACCTGGCTGCGGTCCTTCCCGCAGGGCGAGCTGGCGGAGCTGCCGGGGGCGGGGCACTACGCGCCGGACGAGGTGCCGCTGGAACTGATCCGTACGGTGGAGGACTTCCTGCGCGCCGAGAGCGACCTCGGCGACGGCCTGGACGGTGACGCGGGCGGGGGCCGGGGCGGGGGCGGGTACGCCGGCGGCGCGCGGGGCGGCGGCGGCGGCGCGTGAACGTGCACGGCACACCACCCGGGTCACCCGGCACACCCGGCACACCCGGCACACCACCGGAGCCTCCACCCGGACCTCCGCACGGCACCCCACCCGCACCTCCGCACGGAACCCAGGCCGACTCCCGCCCCGCCGCCCCGCCCGTGCCTAACGTCTTCGACCCCCGGCTCTACGCGGAGGGCGTCCCGTACGAGCGCTACCGCGTGCTGCGCGACCACCACCCGGTGGCGTGGCAGGAGGAGCGGGCGGTGCTCGGCTGGCCCGCGGGGCCGGGGTTCTGGGCGGTCACCCGGCACGCGGACGTCGTACGCGTCCTCAAGGACCCGGCGACGTACTCCTCGTACCTGGGCGCCACCCAGATCCGCGATCCCGCGCCGGACGACCTGCCGTTCATCCGCCGCATGATGCTCAACCAGGATCCGGCGGCGGCGGGGGCCGGCGGCCGGTCCGCCGGGGCGGGTCCCGCCGATCACGGCAGGCTGCGCAGGCTGGTCAGCCGCGCATTCACGCCACGGCGGATCGAGCGGTTCGAGGCGGCGGTGCGCGAGCGGGCCCGCACGCTGCTCGACGCGGCCGTGCGGCAGGCCGGGGCCGGCGACGGCACGTTCGACGTCGTCGCGACCGTCACCGACGACTACGCCCTGCTCAACCTCGCCGACCTGCTCGGCGTCCCGGCCGCCGACCGCGGCCTGCTGCTGCACTGGACGCAGCGCGTCATCGGCTACCAGGACCCCGACGAGGCGGCCGCACCCGTGCTCGGCCCCGACGGCGCGCCGGTCAACCCGCGGTCGCCCGCGATGCTGCGCGACATGTTCGAGTACGCGGGGACGCTGGCGGCGCACAAGCGCGCGCACCCCGGCGACGACGTGCTGACGACGCTCGCCACGGAGCCCGAACTCGACGCCGCCGAACTGGAGATGTTCTTCTTCCTGCTCACCGTCGCGGGCAACGACACCGTGCGCGGCGCGGCACCCGGCGGGGTGCTCGCGCTCTCCGAAAGCCCGCGCGAGTACGAGCGGCTGCGCACGGGCGGAGCCCCCATGGCGACCGCGGTGGAGGAGCTGCTGCGCCGGCATCCCCCGGTGCTCAGCTTCCGGCGCACGGCGGTCCGGGACACCGAGCTCGCGGGGACGCGCATCGCGGCCGGGGACAAGGTCGTCGTCTTCCACGCCTCCGCCCACCACGACGAGCGCGTCTTCACCGACCCGCACCGCCTCGACCTGACCCGCTCGCCCAACCCCCACGTGGCGTTCGGCGACGGGCCACACGTCTGCCTGGGCGCGCACTTCGCCCGCCTGCAACTCCGCGTGTTCCACGAGGAGTTGACGCGTGCCCTGCCGGTCCTGCGCCTGGCGTCCCCACCCCGCAGGCTGGTCTCGCACTTCATCAACGGCCTGAAGTCGCTGCACGTCGAGGTACCCGCGTAAGGTGCAAGATCGCGAATTCCGGCGCGGCGCCCGAGCGGAGACCCTCATGCACGACGAACACACAGAGCACACCGGCCCCGCGGGCCACATAGATCCCGCAGGACACATGGACCCCGCAGACCTCGCGGAGCACGCGGACGAGTACCACGACGAGTTCTTCCCCGACGTCCCCGCGCCGGAGGACGGAAGTCCCTGGCAGGCGCCCGCCGATCTGGAGCAGCATCTGTACGAGCTGTGCCAGGAGGACGACGTGTACGGGTATCTGCGGGCGATGGCCATCGAGGGCCTGTACCGCCCGGTGCGGCTCGACGACGACGCGAGGAGCGCGGAGGGCGGGCGGGACGAGGAGTCCGAACAGGGCGGCGCCGCATCGGAGTTGCTCACCTTCGACCTGCCGGACGGCAGGAAGATCGCGCAGGTGTACACGGCGGGCTTCCTGCCCCGCCCGCACCCCGAACTCGTCTACGAGTACGTCACGCTGGACTCGCTCGCCGCGGCCTGCCCGGACGACGTCGACCTGCTCGTCGTGAACGCGGCCACGCCCTGTCAGCAGTTCTATCTGACGACCGACGACGAGCGGGAGGTCTGGTCGGACCTGCACGCGCGCCATTACCGCCCCGGCAACCTCGCCCACCGCATCGACACCCGCCGCACGGGGGCGCCCGCACCCGGCAGCCCGGTCCTGCACGGTCTGGCCTGCGGCGCGCATCTGTGCTTCGCCAACGGGGACGCCTGGAACACCCTCGACTGGCACGGCGCGGGCCACCACAACGAGATCGACCGGCTGCGGGAGTGGTGGGGCGTCAATGACCGCGACGACTGGCTGGCCCTGCAGGAACGCCTGCTGACCCGGGACGTCAGCCCCTGGTACTGGGACTTCGTCCTGAACGTCCGCGCCGCGCTGATCGAGCGGTACGGTCCGCGGGTCGACCCGGAGCTCTGGCGCGAGCGGATCGAGGCGACACTGCGCCACCGCGTGTCACAGACCGCCGGCCCCGGCGCCCCGCACCGCCCCGGCGAGGACGCCGAACTGGACGACTTCGTCGCACACGTGCGCGCACTGGTCGGCAAGGTGATCCGCTACGAGTCCCGTTTCCGCGCCGACGCCCTGCTGCCGCCCGGCGGCCGCGTCGACACGGTCGCGGCCTGGGACACCGGCCGCGCCTCGAAGATGGCCCGCTGGGGCGTGGGCGCCCGCTACGCCACCCGCGCGGAACTCCTCAAGGCCCTGGAACGCGCCTCGGAGGCGGCCCGTGCCGCGTACACCTCGTGGGAGTCGTTCTCCGCGGGCTACATCCTGGGCCGCTGCCTCCACTTCGACGAGGAACAGTTCGGCACCTGGTACACGGACGCACTCCGCGCCCACCAGGCCCTGACCACCGACCCGGACAGCCCGTGGCTGACGGTGGATTTCCGGGGGGCGTAGCGGCGCCCTCCCGTCGGGATGCCCTGCCGCTCCGACGCGGGCGGCCCACATCACGATCAGATCTCACGCCCCCGCGAACCCTTGCCACGCCCCCGTGTAATCGTTTCCAATCCTCCGTGTAATCGATTCCACGAGGAGGTGGACCGACGATGGCGCCCAGTTCCGTGGGGATCAAGGACGTCGCGGCCGAGGCCGGGGTGTCCGTCGCCACCGTGTCGCGCGTGCTCAACGGGCATCCCTCCGTCAGCCCCGCGTCGCGCGGCCGCGTCCTCGCCGCCGTCGAGGCGCTCGGCTACCGGCCCAACGCCGTCGCCCGGTCCCTGCGCACCGACCAGACCCGCACCCTCGGGCTCGTCATCAGCGACGTGCTCAACCCGTACTTCACGGAGCTGGCGCGGTCCGTCGAGGAGGCCGCCCGCGCGCTCGGCTACAGCGTGATCATCGGCAACGCCGACGAGCGGCCCGAGCTGCAGGACCACCACGTGCGGACCCTGCTCGACCGGCGGATCGACGGGCTGCTCGTCTCCCCCACCGACGGCGGCTCGCCGCTGATGCTGGACGCCGTGCGCGGCGGCACCCCGATGGTCTTCGTGGACCGGTGGATCCCCGGCGTCGACGTCCCCGTGGTCCGCTCCGACGGGCGCCGCGCCGTCCGCGATCTCGTCGCCCATCTGCACGGACTCGGCCACCGCAGGCTCGCCATCATCGCGGGCCCGGCCGCCACCACCACCGGCAGCGAGCGCGTCGAGGCCTTCCGCGACGCGCTGTACGAGCAGGGCATCGCGCTGCCCGACGCCTACATCGGGCAGGGCGACTTCCAGGCCGACAGCGGGCGCCGCGCCACGACACGCTTCCTCGCCCTGCCCGAGCCGCCCGACGTCGTCTTCGCCGCCGACAACCTGATGGCACTCGGCGCCCTCGACGCGATCCGCGCGCACGGCCTGCGTGTCCCGCACGACATCGGGCTCGCGGCCTTCGACGACATCCCGTGGTTCGTGCACACCGACCCGCCGGTCACCGCGATCGCCCAGCCGACCGCCGACCTCGGCCGGGCCGCCGTGCACGCGCTGACCGACCTGATCGAGGGCAGACGCCCCCAGTCCGTGACCCTGCCCGCCCGCCTCGTGGTCCGCCGCTCCTGCGGCGAGCCCGCCGGCGAGGACACCTCCGTACGAAGGAGCAATCCGTGAGCAGCCGAGACGAGTTGCTGCGCATCGAAGGCATACGCAAGACGTTCCCCGGCGTCGTCGCGCTCGACTCCGTCGACTTCGAGCTGCGCCGCGGCGAGGTGCACGTCCTGCTCGGCGAGAACGGCGCGGGCAAGAGCACCCTCATCAAGATGCTCTCCGGCGCCTACCGCCCCGACAGCGGACGCGTGTTCGCCGAGGGGCGCGAGGTGCGCATCCACGGCGCACAGGACGCCGAGCGGCTCGGCATCGCCACGATCTACCAGGAGTTCAACCTCGTCCCCGACCTCACCGTCGCCGAGAACATCTTCCTCGGGCGCCAGCCCCGCCGCTTCGGTCTCGTCGACCGCAAGAAGATGGAGGCGGACGCCGAGGGGCTCCTGAAGCGGGTCGGCGTGCGGGTGTCGCCGCGGGCGAAGGTGCGCGAACTGGGCATCGCCCGGCTGCAGATGGTCGAGATCGCCAAGGCACTGAGCCTGGACGCGCGCGTCCTCATCATGGACGAGCCCACCGCCGTCCTGACCTCCGAGGAGGTCGACAAGCTCTTCGCAATCGTGCGCACGCTGCGCGCGGACGGCGTCGGCATCGTCTTCATCACCCACCACCTGGAGGAGATCGCGGCGCTCGGCGACCGCGTCACCGTCCTGCGGGACGGCCGCAGCGTCGCCCAGGTGCCCGCGTCGACGGACGAGGACGAGCTCGTCCGGCTGATGGTGGGACGCAGCATCGAGCAGCAGTATCCGCGCGAACGCCCGGACACCGGGCCCCCGTTGCTCTCCGTCACCGGTCTCACCCGCGACGGTGCCTTCCACGACGTCAGCTTCGAGGTGCGGGCCGGTGAGGTCGTGGGCCTCGCGGGCCTGGTCGGCGCGGGCCGCACCGAGATGGCGCGCGCCGTCTTCGGCGCCGATCCGTACGACGCGGGCACCGTGCGCGTACACGGCGAGCGGCTGCCCCGGCACGACGTGAACGCGGCGATGGGCGCGGGCGTCGGCCTGGTCCCCGAGGACCGCAAGGGGCAGGGGCTCGTCCTCGACGCCTCCGTACGGGAGAACCTCGGCCTGGTGACGCTGCGTTCGGCCACCCGGGCCGGGCTCGTGGACCTCAAGGGGCAGCAGCGGGCGGCCGCCCGGATCGCCGAGCAGCTCGGGGTGCGGATGTCCGGGCTCGGCCAGCACGTGCGCACGCTGTCCGGCGGCAACCAGCAGAAGGTCGTCATCGGCAAGTGGCTGCTCGCCGACATCAAGGTCCTCATCCTCGACGAGCCGACCCGCGGCATCGACGTGGGCGCGAAGGTCGAGATCTACCAGCTGATCAACGAGTTGACGGCCTCCGGGCACGCGGTCCTGATGATCTCCAGTGATCTGCCCGAGGTGCTCGGCATGAGCGACCGGGTCCTGGTGATGGCGCAGGGCCGGATCGCCGGCGAGCTCACCGCCGAAGAGGCGAGCCAGGACGCGGTGATGGCGCTCGCGGTCAGCAGCGCGCCCGTCGTCGACGGCACCGGAACACCGCAAGAGAACGACAAGACAGCGGAGGGCACCCGTGGCCACTGAAACCCTGAAGCGCGACGCGGGTGGCGCACCGACGCTCCGCCGCGTGCTGCTCGACAACGGCGCGCTGAGCGCCCTGATCGTCCTGGTCGTCGGGATGTCGCTGCTGTCCGGCGACTTCCTGACCACGCAGAATTTGCTCAACGTCGGCGTGCAGGCCGCGGTCACCGCGATCCTGGCGTTCGGCGTCACCTTCGTGATCGTCTCGGCGGGCATCGACCTGTCGGTCGGCTCGGTGGCCGCGCTCTCGGCCACCGTCCTCGCCTGGACGGCGACGTCGCAGGGGCTTCCGGTGTGGCTCGCGGTGATCATGGCCGTGGCGACCGGCGTGGTCTGCGGATTCGTCAACGGCGTGCTCGTCTCGTACGGGAAGCTGCCGCCGTTCATCGCGACGCTCGCGATGCTGTCGGTGGCGCGCGGCCTCTCCCTGGTGATCTCGCAGGGCAGCCCGATCGCCTTCCCCGACTCGGTCTCGCACCTCGGTGACACGGTCGGCGGGTGGCTGCCCGTGCCGGTGCTCGTGATGGTCGCGATGGGCCTGGTCACGGCGGTGGTCCTCGGGCGTACGTTCATCGGCCGCTCCATGTACGCGATCGGCGGCAACGAAGAGGCCGCGCGCCTGTCCGGGCTGCGGGTCAAGCGCCAGAAGCTCGTGATCTACGCGCTCTCCGGTCTCTTCGCCGCCGTCGCCGGCATCGTGCTCGCCTCCCGTCTGGTCTCCGCGCAGCCGCAGGCCGCGCAGGGGTACGAGCTGGACGCCATCGCCGCGGTCGTCATCGGCGGCGCGAGCCTGGCGGGCGGTGTCGGCAAGGCGTCCGGCACGCTGATCGGCGCGCTGATCCTCGCGGTTCTGCGCAACGGCCTCAACCTCCTCTCCGTGTCGGCCTTCTGGCAGCAGGTCGTGATCGGTGTCGTCATCGCGCTCGCCGTCCTCCTGGACACGCTGCGGCGCAAGGCGGGCGCGACGCCCGGGGCCTCTTCGGGGGCGTCCGGCGGGGTGCGGGGCAAGGGGCCGCAGGCCCTGAAGTACGCGGTGGCCGCCGTGGTCGTGGCGGCCGTCGTCGGCGCGGTCTCCTTCTTCAACTCCGGCTCGTCCGGGACCTCGACGAAGATCGGCATGTCGCTGTCCACGCTCAACAACCCCTTCTTCGTACAGATGAAGGAGGGCGCGCAGGCCGAGGCGGAGAAGTCGGGCATCGACCTGACCGTCACCGACGCGCAGAACGACGCGTCCCAGCAGTCCAACCAGCTGCAGAACTTCACCGGCGAGGGCGTGAAGTCCATCATCGTGAACCCGGTGGACTCCGACGCCGCGGGCCCCGCCGTGCGCGGCGCCAACAAGCAGGACATCCCGGTGGTCGCCGCGGACCGCGGCGTGAACAAGGCCAAGACCGCGACGCTGGTCGCCTCCGACAACGTCGCGGGCGGCAGGCTGGCGGCGAAGACGCTCGCCGAGAAGCTCGGCGGCAAGGGCAAGGTGATCGTCCTCCAGGGCACGGCAGGCACCTCCGCGAGCCGTGAGCGCGGCCAGGGCTTCGCCGACGGCATCAAGGCCTACCCCGGCATCGACGTGGTCGCCCGGCAGCCCGCGGACTTCGACCGCACCAAGGGCCTGGACGTCATGACCAACCTCCTGCAGTCCCACAAGGGCGTGAACGGCGTCTTCGCCGAGAACGACGAGATGGCGCTCGGCGCGGTCAAGGCGCTCGGCGACAAGGCGGGCACGTCGGTGCCGGTGGTCGGCTTCGACGGCACGCCCGACGGCCTCAAGGCGGTCGACGCGGGGACCCTGTACGCGTCCGTGGCGCAGCAGCCCAAGGAGCTCGGGAAGATCGCGGTGCAGAACGCGGTGCGCTCGGCGCAGGGCAAGAAGGTACGGGAGACGGTGAAGGTGCCGGTGAAGGTCGTCACGGCGAAGAACGTCAAGGACTTCTCCTGAGGGCCTGTCCTTCGAACCCCGCCTGCGTGTCTGTGCCCCGGGCGCCGACCGACGGCCGTTCCGAGTACCGTCACCACCGCACCTCATCGCACGAAAGCAGGAACAAGCAGACATGAACGACGACTACGAGCTCCTTGTCGTGGGCTCCGCCAACGCCGACCTGGTGGTGGGTGTGGAGCGGCGCCCCGCGCCGGGCGAGACGGTCCTCGGCTCCGACCTGGCCGTCCACCCGGGCGGCAAGGGCGGCAACCAGGCGGTCGCCGCCGCCCGGCTCGGCGCCCGCACCGCGCTCCTGGCCCGGGTCGGCGACGACGCCCACGGACGGCTCCTCCTGGACGCACAGCGCGCGGCCGGCGTGGACACCGACGGCGTCCTTCAGGGCGGCGCGCCCACCGGCGTCGCGCTGATCACCGTCGACCCGTCGGGCGACAACAGCATCGTGGTGTCGCCCGGCGCCAACGCCCGGCTGACCCCCGAGGACATCCGGGCGGCGGGCGGCCTGCTCGCGGCGGCCCGGGTGGTCTCCAGCCAGCTGGAGATCCCGCTGGACACGGTCGCCGAGGTGGTGCGCACACTGCGCCCCGGGGCCCGCTTCGTCCTGAACCCCTCCCCGCCGGCCCCGCTGCCCGACGAGGTGCTCGCCGCCTGCGACCCGCTGGTGGTCAACGAGCACGAGGCGCGGGTGATCCTCGGCGAGGACGCGGGCGACGCCCCCGAGGAGTGGGCGCGCGGCCTGCTCGCGCTCGGCCCGCGCTCGGTGGTGATCACGCTGGGCGCCGAGGGCGCGCTCACCGCCGAGGCCTCGGCCGACGCGTGCGTACGGGTGCCGAGCCCGCGGGTCGACGCGGTGGACACGACGGGGGCGGGCGACGCCTTCACCGCGGCGCTCGGCTGGCGGCTCGGCCTCGGCGAGGATCTGCCGACGGCGGCGGCGTACGCGGTACGGGTGGGGGCGGCGGCGGTCACCCGCAAGGGGGCGCAGGACTCCTACCCGACGGCTTCGGAGCTCCCCGAGGCCCCGGAGGTCCCGTCCCGGTGAAGAAGTCGGGGATACTCAACCGCCATCTCGCGGGCGCGCTGGCCGAGTTGGGGCACGGGGACACGGTGCTCGTCTGCGACGCGGGCATGCCGATCCCGGCGGGCCCGCGCGTGGTGGACCTGGCGTTCCGCGCCGGGGTCCCGTCCTTCGCGGAGGTGCTCGACGGGCTCCTCGCCGAGCTGGTGGTGGAGGGCGGCACGGCGGCGGACGAGGTGCGGGAGGCCAATCCCGAGGCGGCGCGGCTGCTGCGGGAGAGCCTGCCCGCGCTGGAGTTCGTCGCGCACGAGGAGGTCAAGCGCCGTTCGGCGGCGGCCCGTCTGGTGGTCCGCACCGGCGAGGCGCGGCCGTACGCGAACGTGCTGCTGAGGTGCGGGGTCTTCTTCTGACGGAGATCCTGACGGAGGCCTGAGGGGACGGGCGGGCGGGGGCCGGGGCGCGAGCCGGTCCACCGTGAACCGACCGGGGCGCGAGCCCGGTACACCGCGAACCGACCGGGGCGCGAGCCCGGTACGCCGCGAACTGTCCGCTATACGAACGCGGTTGACCGCAATGTGACCGGATTCCGCCCTTGACGGTGGATCGTCAAGACCTCAACATCAGGCAACGCACCAGCTCCAAAGGCGCCCCGCGGCACCCGCGTCGCAGGGCGCCTCGCACGTTCCGTCCCTCTCGCCGTTCGGAATACGGAGCCCCACATGAACCTGTACAGACGCGCGGCCGTCGGTGCCGCCACCCTGGCCATCGGCGGCCTGCTCGCCACCGCCGCCCCGTCGGCCGCCGCCCCCTCACCCACCGTCGCGGCGCCCGACATCCCGCTCGCCAACGTCAAGGCGCACCTCACCCAGCTGCAGTCCATAGCCTCGGCCAACGGCGGCAACCGCGCCCACGGACGCCCCGGCTACAAGGCCTCCCTCGACTATGTGAAGGGCAAGCTGGACGCGGCCGGATTCACCACCCGTATCCAGCAGTTCACGTCCAGCGGCGCCACCGGCTACAACCTGATCGCCGACTGGCCGGGCGGCGACGCGAACCAGGTCCTGATGGCGGGCGCGCACCTCGACAGCGTCTCCGCGGGCCCCGGCATCAACGACAACGGCTCGGGCTCGGCCGGCATCCTGGAGACCGCGCTCGCCGTGTCGCGCGCGCAGCTCAAGCCGGACAAGCACCTGCGGTTCGCCTGGTGGGGCGCCGAGGAGCTGGGCATGGTCGGCTCCCGGTACTACGTCAACAACCTCCCGTCCACGGACCGTTCGAAGATCAGCGGCTATCTGAACTTCGACATGATCGCCTCGCCGAACCCGGGCTACTTCGTCTACGACGACGACCCCACGATCGAGAAGACGTTCAAGGACTACTACGCGGGCCTGAACGTCCCCACGGAGATCGAGACCGAGGGCGACGGCCGCTCCGACCACGCCCCGTTCGACAGCGCGGGCATCCCGGTCGGCGGCCTGTTCAGCGGCGCCGAGCGCAGCAAGTCCAGTGCGCAGGCGCAGAAGTGGGGCGGCACGGCGGGTCAGGCCTTCGACCGCTGCTACCACTCGTCCTGCGACACCTCGTCGAACATCAACGACACGGCTCTCGACCGCAACAGCGACGCCATCGCGTACGCGATCTGGAACCTCGCCGGGGACGGCACGCCCGTACCGCCCGGCGACAGCTACGAGAACACCGCGGACGTCGCCATCCCGGACAACGGCACCGCGGTGACCTCGACGGTGAACGTGACCGGCCGCACCGGCAACGCCCCCGCCACCCTCAAGGTGGACGTCGACATCCGGCACACCTGGAGGGGCGACGTGGTCGTCGACCTGGTCGCACCGGACGGCACCGCGTACCGCCTGAAGAACTCCAGCAGCAACGACTCGGCGGACAACGTCGTGGCGACGTACACGGTCAACGCGTCGAGCGAGACCGCGAACGGCGCCTGGAAACTCCGCGTCCAGGACGTGGCCGCCCAGGACACGGGCTACATCAACAGCTGGAAGCTGACGTTCTGACCACCTGAGCGGACCCGGATCCGGGGCCCCCTCCGGGTCCGGCCGCTCAGCCCTCCTCCGCCGTCAACCGCAGCGAGATGCTGTTGATGCAGTACCGCTGGTCCGTCGGCGTGGGGTAGCCCTCGCCCTCGAAGACGTGGCCGAGGTGCGAGCCGCAGCGTGCGCAGCGGACCTCGGTGCGCACCATGCCGTGCGAGCTGTCCTGCACCAGCTCGACCGCGTCCGTGTCCTTGGGGTCGAAGAAGCTCGGCCAGCCGCAGTGCGACTCGAACTTCTCGCCCGAGGTGAACAGCTCCGCGCCGCACGCGCGGCAGGAGTAGACGCCCTTGGTCTTGGTGTCGGTGTACTCGCCCACGAAGGCGGGCTCCGTGCCGGCCTGGCGCAGCACCGCGTACTCCGAGGGGGTCAGCTCCGCCCGCCACTGCTCGTCCGGCTTCTCGACGTCGTACGACATGGGTGACATCCCCTTCGCTTCGAAAGCTCCGCTACTTGGCCGGCTCGGTCAGCTCGGCCAGGATCTGCGGGCCGAGGTCCGTGACGTCGCCCGCTCCCATGGTGAGAACGAGATCGCCGGGCTTCGCCATTCCCGCGATCAGCCGCACGGCCGCCGCCTTGTCGGACGCGGCGGTCACCTCGGCGCCCGCCGCGCGGGCCGCGTCGATGATCAGGTCGCTGGTGATGCCGGGGATCGGGTCCTCGCGGGCCGGGTAGATGTCGAGGACCACCGAGGAGTCGGCGAGGGCGAGGGCCTGGCCCATCTCCGTGCCCAGCTCCTGGGTGCGCGAGAAGAGGTGCGGCTGGAAGAGGACCAGGATGCGCGCGTCGCCCGCGGCGGAGCGCATCGCCTCCAGGTCGGCCGTCATCTCGGTGGGGTGGTGCGCGTAGGAGTCGATGACCTGGACCCCCGCGGCCTCGCCCTTGAGCTGCAGGCGGCGCTTGACGCCGGTGTACGACTTCAGGGCGCCGGCCAGGTTCCGCGAGGGGATGCCGAGCGCGATGCCCGCGGCGAGGGCCGCGACCGCGTTGCTCGCGTAGTGCCGGCCCGGCACGGAGACCGTGAAGGTCAGCAGCTTGCCGTCCAGGAGCACGGTGACCTCGCTGGTCAGACCGCGCGCCGTGATCTTGTGGATGCGCAGGTCGGCGTCCTCGGACTCGCCGTACGTGACGACCTTGAGCCCTCCGAGGTCGCGGATGCGCTTGGTCAGCTCGACGGCGCCCGGCTGGTCCGCCGAGACGACCAGCGTGCCGCCGGGCACGACCTTGCCGGCGAAGATCTCGAAGGACTCGTAGATCTCGTCCATCG
This sequence comes from Streptomyces sp. NPDC005863, assembly GCF_042871345.1. Taxonomy (NCBI): domain Bacteria; kingdom Bacillati; phylum Actinomycetota; class Actinomycetes; order Kitasatosporales; family Streptomycetaceae; genus Streptomyces; species Streptomyces sp. NPDC005863. The sequence goes on from NZ_JBIAII010000005.1 coordinate 116,313, forward strand.
ACGCGTAGTTGGCGTGGTGGTCGAGCTCCACGTTGAGGACGACGGCGACCTCGGGGGCGTACTTGTGGAAGCTGCGGTCGCTCTCGTCGGCCTCGGCCACGAAGATGTCGCCCGCGCCGTGCAGCGCGTTCGAGCCGGGCACGTCCAGGTCGCCGCCGATCGCGTACGACGGGTCGAGGCCGAGGGTGGCGAGGGTGACGGCGAGCATCGACGTCGTCGTGGTCTTGCCGTGCGTGCCGGCCACGGCGATCGGGCGCACGCCCTCCATCAGGGCGGCGAGGGCGTCCGAACGGTGCACGACCGGGATGCCGAGCTCGGTGGCGCGGGCCAGCTCGGGGTTGTCGGCGCGGATGGCGGAGGAGACGACGACGCAGGTGGCGTCGGAGGCGAGGTGCCCGGCGTCGTGGCCGATGTGGACCGTGACGCCGAGCGCGCGCAGCGCGTCGGCGGTGGCGGACTCGCGGGCGTCGCTGCCCGCGACCTCGGCGCCGCGCTGGGCCAGGATCTTGGCGATGCCCGACATTCCGGCGCCGCCGATGCCGATGAAGTGCGGTCGTTCCATGTCGGCGATGGAATGGGGCAGGCCGGGTGCCATGCGCGTGTCTCCCCTGGTGGTGCGGTACGGGTACGTCGTACGCCGCCTGTCACGGCGTACGACGTCTGAGCAGCCCCCAGCCTATTGCCTCGCCGGAAGCGGCTACGCCTCGTCCGCCGCGCTGTGCGAGAAGAGCTTGAGGACCGGCACGCCCACCTTGTGCCGGGCCCGCGAGGCCCAGTCGCGGTGGAAGAACTCCTCCACGTAGTGCGGGTCGGTCAGGACGATCACCTCGTCGGCCCCGGCCTCCTCGACCAGGGTCTTGAGCGCGTCCAGCGGGTGGTCCTCGATCAGCCGCCCCTGCGCCGCGCAGCCCGCCGCCCGCAGCGCCCTCAGGGAGACGTCCAGTGCCTGCTCGCCGAGGTGCGTCGCCTCCTGCCCCTCCGGGGTCTCGCCCTCGCGCGCCGCCTCGTCCAGCTCGCCGAGGGCGACGTCGTCGATGGCCCGCAGCAGGCGGTCCGCCTGGTCGCCCCGGGGCTGGAGCAGCACGTGGAAGGCGACCGGCTCGTCGCCGTGCAAAGTGGTGACGAATTCAACGTCGGCGGACGTCAGGGCCTTCTCGATCATCAATACGCTTGTGAACACGCCAGGCGCCCTTCTCATCCGTGGGCCGGCTTTCAGGCCCTTGCGGAAACCATCCTGCCCCGTTACCGCACGGGGACTGCGAGATCTAGTGTGCCCGGCCGAAGCCAAACGGAACGACTGATTCCGCCGATTGTCAGGTTCGGCGGTACCGAGTGAAGAGGAACCCGGCCTCTTCCAGCACGGACGTCAGTGCGAAGCGGTCCGGCACCGTGAGCGCGGAGCCGCCCGCGATCCGCTGGGCGTCCCCCGAGGTGAGCATCGGCGACACCGTCAGACAGAGCTCGTCCAGCGCCCCCGCGGCCACGAACTGGCCGAGGAGCCGGGGCCCGCCCTCGGTGAGCAGCCGGGTCAGCCCCCGCTCGGCCAGCGCCGGCGCGACCCGCTCCGGTTCCACGGTCGCGCCCTCGCCCGCGATCAGCACGACGGCGCCCGCCTTCTCGGCCGCCGCGATCCGCTCGGCGGGCGCGGCCGCCCCCGTCACCAGGAGGGTGGGCGTCAGCGGCGCCGTGAAGAGCGGGAGGGAGAAGTCCAGGTCGAGGCCGGCGCTGACCACCACGATGGCGGGCGCCGGCGACTGTCCGGCCGCCGCCCTGCGTGCCTCGAAGGCGGCCCGCGCCTTCGCCGGGCGGTACCCCTCCTTGCGGACGGTCTCGGCGCCGACGATCACGGCGTCGGCGAGGCTGCGCAGGGTGCCGAAGATCCGCATGTCGGTGTCGCCGGAGATCGGGTGCGAGCGGCCGTCGTGGTGGGCCGCGCCGTCGAGCGTGGAGACCATGTTGGCGCGCAGCCAGGTCGCCTCCCCCGCGGGGTAGGCGTAGGCGTCGGCGAGCTCGTCGAGTCCCCACTCCCGGTCGGCACTCTCGTCGAGTCCCCGCTCCCGGTCGGTGCTCTCATCGTGCCGCCGGGGGGCCCGGTCGGATGTCCGGTCCTCCGCGCGGATGTCCGGCCGGTCGGCTGTCGGGTCGGTCACAGGGAACAGGCGTCGCATATCCGCAGTCTCGCATGCCCCTTAAGCTGGGGAACCGTGTCGTCCTCCACCTCAGCCCCCGGGCACCGCCGCACAGGCGAAGTGGCTCCGCTGTCCCTGTGCGCCCGCGAGCCCCATGTCCCCGCCGACCGCCTGGTCGCCGAGATGGTGCCGCCGCCGCGCTTCGACTCGGTCCGCTTCGACACCTACATCCCGGACCCCGGTCAGCCCAGCCAGACCGAGGCGGTCCGCGCGCTGAGCGCTTTCGCCGCGGGCCTCGGCGGGGCGCACGCCTCCGGATCGGGCAGGAAGAGGTGGTTCGGGCGCTCCAGGGCCGCCGCTCCCGCGGGCCCGCGCGGCATTTACCTCGACGGCGGCTACGGCGTGGGCAAGACCCACCTCCTGGCCTCCCTGTGGCACGCGACGCCCGCCGCGCCCGAGCAGAAGGCGTTCGGCACCTTCGTCGAGCTCACGAACCTGGTCGGCGCGCTCGGCTTCCAGCAGACCGTGCGCACCCTCGGCGAGCACCGGCTGCTCTGCATCGACGAGTTCGAGCTCGACGACCCGGGCGACACGGTGCTGGTGTCGTCGCTGCTCGGCAAGCTCGTCGAGCAGGGCGTGGCGCTGGCCGCGACGTCGAACACGCTGCCGGGCAAGCTCGGCGAGGGCCGGTTCGCGGCCACCGACTTCCTGCGGGAGATCCAGGGCCTCTCGGCGCACTTCACGGCGTTGCGCATCGACGGCGAGGACTACCGCCACCGTGGCCTGCCGGAGGCCCCCGCCCCGTACTCCGAGGAGCAGGTCACCAAGACGGCCTACGCCACCGACCGCGCCTCGCTCGACGACTTCCCGCACCTGCTGACCCACCTCGCCGAGGTGCACCCCAGCCGGTACGGCGCGCTGACCGACGACCTCGACGCCGTCTGTCTGACCGATGTGACACCGGTGCCCGACCAGTCGACCGCGCTGCGCCTTGTGGTGCTCGCCGACCGGCTGTACGACCGAGAGGTACCGGTGCTCGCCTCCGGGGTGCCCTTCGACCGACTCTTCAGCGAGGACATGCTGAACGGCGGATACCGGAAGAAGTACTTCCGCGCCATATCGCGGCTCACGGCGCTCGCACGGGACGCCAAGGGGCTCGTGGGCGAGTAGGCCCGCGGGCGGCATCGGCAGGACCGGGCCACGGGACGGCGCGCGAAACGGAAGCTACGCGCGTGGTTCCCGTGCCCTCAGGCGCGTGGTACACACATCCGGTCACATTCCTGTCCGCCAGCAGGAGGTTGCCCATCATGACTGCCACACGACGTCAGGTTCTCGCCCGCTCCGGTGCGCTGGGCGCGGGGATCGCCTTCACCGGCGCACTCTCGGAACTCTTCGCGGGCACCGCGGCCGCGCACGGGAAGGCCGGCTACGGCCCCCTCGTCCCCGACCCCAAGGGCCTGCTCGACCTGCCCAAGGGCTTCCGCTACACGGTCCTCTCGCGCGAGGGCGACGAGCTGCGCTCCGGCGAGGGCAAGGTCCCCAGCAACCACGACGGCATGGCCGCCTTCCGGGGCCGCAGCGGCGGCACGAACCTCGTGCGCAACCACGAGAACCGCGCCGACGGCCGGGTTCCGGTGCCGACCGTGAAGGGACTCACGTACGACCCGATGGGCAAGGGCGGCTGTACGGCGCTCGCGCTCGACCGGCACAACCGGGTCCTGAGCGAGCGCGTCGCGATCGCCGGGACCGCGGTCAACTGCGCGGGCGGGCCCACCCCTTGGGGCACCTGGCTCACCTGCGAGGAGACCGAGGACAAGGCCGGCACGAACGGCTACACCAAGGACCACGGCTTCATCTTCGAGGTCGACCCGGTCGACCCGCACCGCACCGGCGCGGTGCCGCTGACCGCGATGGGCCGCTTCCAGCACGAGGCGATCGCCGTCGATCCCAAGCGCGGAATCGTGTACGAGACCGAGGACGCCTTCGACAAGCCCTTCGGCCTCTTCTACCGCTTCCTGCCCAAGAAGCCCGAGGGCGGCCGGGGTTCGCTGCGCGCGGGCGGCAGACTGCAGGCGATGCGGGTGCCCGGGGTGCCGGATCTCTCCTCGGTGAAGGAGACCGGCGCGACCTTCGACGGCATCGAGTGGGTCGACGTGCCGGACCCGCTCGCCGCCCAAACCCCCATCCGCTTCCAGGACTTCGGCAAGAAGGGCATCACGCACGCCCAGAAGCTGGAGGGCTGCTACTGGGGCGGCTCGTCCGTCTACTTCGTGTCGTCCTTCGCGCACAGCGCGGCGGGCTCGGCCGGCGACCACTACGGCCAGATCTGGCGCTACGACCCGTCCCGGCGCCGCCTCACCCTCGTCGTCCTCTTCGGCCCGAGCACCGACGTCCAGCTGCCCGGCGAGTCCCCGGACAACATCTGCCTCGCGCCCAGCGGCGGTCTGATGGTGTGTGAGGACGGCGGGGGCGCCCAGTACGTGTTCGGCCTCACCCGCGGCGGCGAGGTCTACGCGATGGCCCGCGGCCGGCAGAACATCGGCACCCCCGACAAGCCCGAGTGGGGCGAGTTCGCGGGCGTCACCTTCTCGCCGGACCACGACACGATGTACGTGAACTGCTACACCCCCGGCACGACGTTCGCGGTGACGGGTCCCTGGCACAAATAGGCCCGCCGGCGCGGCGCGGAACACACCCGTGGCGGGACTCGGCGGGCCCGCGGGCGGTTCTTCGGGCGGGGCGGATGACCGTGGGTCACCGCCCTCGCGCGGGGCGCGCGTACGGTCGCGGAACGCCGTTCGGCGGCCCCCGCGGACCCCGCGTAAAGCGGCTCTGACCTGGGCCTATGGGGTGTGCGCGGCCTACCATCAGGTTCTGCGAAAGGGGACTTGATGGACCGCAGCGTACGCACGATCGACGACGTGATGAAGCTCCTGGACGGGCTCTTCGAGCCGGCGGCCGACCGGTGGTCGGCGGACGGGGCGGCGTGGTGGGACGGCTTCTACGCCGACCGTTCGAAGCCGGTGCCGTTCTTCGCCGACAAGCCCGACGAAAGCCTCGTCTCGTACGGGGAGCGAGGTCTGCTCACCCCGGGGCGCGCCCTCGACCTGGGCTGCGGCCCGGGGCGCAACGCCCTGCACCTCGCCTCGCTCGGCTACGCGGTGGACGCCGTCGACCTGTCGCGGGGCGCCCTCGCCTGGGCGGCGGACCGGGCCCGCGCGGCGGGGGCCGAGGTGCGCTTCCACCACGGTGACGCCTTCGCACTCGTGGGGGCGGAGCTGAGCGGCCCGTACGACCTGATCCACGACTCGGGCTGCTTCCACCATCTGCCGCCGCACCGCCGCGTCAGCTATCTCGCCCTGCTCGACCAACTCCTGGCCCCCGGCGGCCACTTCTCCCTCAGCTGCTTCGCGGCGGGCGAGGCGGGCATGGGCTCGGAGCTCTCCGACGCGGACTTCTACCGGCGGGGCGGGTTGCACGGCGGCCTGGCCTACTCGGCGGAGTCGCTGCGCCGCATCTTCGCCGGTCTGACGGAGGTCGAGCTCCGCCGCATGCACGACGAGCCACCCGGCTCCCCGCGCTTCGGCGAACCGTTCCTCTGGGCGGCGCTGTTCCGCCGGGACGACGCGGACCAGGCGGACGGGCAGGCCTAAGGCCTGGTCCCGCCGCCCCCGCGCACCAGCCGCACCTTGTCGACGCCCAGCAGCCCCGCGAGCGGCACCTTCGCCGTGGTCTGCCGGGGGTCGACCGTCACGCCCTCGGCGCGCAGGATGTCGAGGAGCATGCCGGCCAGCGGCATCACCATGTGCCGCCCCCAGCAGCGCTCGGAGACGTGGCCGAAGGGGAGGTAGCCCGGGTGGTCGTCGGGGTCGAGCGTGTCCCAGCGCTCGGGGCGGAAGACGTCCGGGTCGTCCCAGAGCGCCGGGTCGCGGTGGCTGAGCAGCGGCAGCAGCAGCACGTCGTCGCCCGGGCCGATGCGGTCGTCGAGGGCGGGGTACTCGGGGCCGGCGTTGCGCAGGAGGTTCCAGGACGGCGGGAGCAGCCGCATCGACTCGTAGAGGATGTGTTCGTTCGGCGTGTCGTCGTCGAACGGCGCCCCGAGCCAGTACGCGTTGGCGACGAGCGTGGAGACGGTGAAGCAGACGGGCGCGGCGGCGCGCCGGTACATGCCCATGGCGTAGCGGCGTTCGCTGTAGTTCGCGGCGTTCGCGGTCGGGCCCGCGATGCTGGTGGCGGGCGCGCCGGGACGGAGCCTGCCGGGCAGGGCGGCGCCGGTGGCGATGACCGCCCAGGTCAGCTTGGGTGTGAGCTCCAGGGTGCGGTCCATGAGGATGCGCAGCCGGTACGGGTCGGCGCCGAGGATCAGGTCGCGCAGGTAGACGTGGCCGACGTGCGGCCACTGCCCCGAGAGGTCGAGGCGGCCCGGCACCGGCTTCTTCAGCGCCGCCCGTACGTCGCGGCCGATGGCCTGCATGACGGAGGCCGCCTCCGTACGCGGGATGGAACGCCCCTGCAGCGGTTTGAAGGTGGGGCGTTCGCGCTCGGTGGCCGGCCGGGCGGCGAGGATCTGGTCGGTCAGGGCGGGTCCTGCGACGCCGACCGTGTCGGCGTCCAGGCGGAACAGGTCCTCGCCGCGGTGGTCGCGCAGCAGGGCGTCGAGCCGGGGCGTGAGGAGGGTGGTCCGTGCGAGCCCGGCGGTACCGGATATGGACATCGGGAGTCTCCAGGAGCGGGAGGCCCGCACCCGGCGGCCGGTTCACGGCACACCGGGCGCGGGCCTCGACGGCGCGTTGCGTCCCTACGGAATGTGCGTCCGCGCGGGATGCGCGCGGTGTCCTGCCTGCGGCCTAGTACCAGATGTACCAGGCGTAGGACTTGAGGCTCTTCTCTCCGGTGACCTTCTTCTTGAGGGAGCGGACAACCTTCATGTGCATACCTCCGGTCGTTTCCGTTCGTCCGTGCCGGACACGGACGAGCGGAGGATCTCCGTCCCCGATCAACAACCGATAAACGGCCAGGTGATGGGCTATGCCGGGCATATCCGGAGTGCGTCGGTGAGCGGACGGCCATGCCGTAGGGGAAGAGGGGCGGGGGCGGCGTTCCGTTCCGGTTCACCCGGTCGTCGGAGGTACACGAGCTCCTGATACCAAGATCCTTGGAGACCGTCCGGCCGTCCGCGGGCGCGCGGGGGACGCAGGGGACGCAGGAGAGAGGCACCACGATGCAGCTGCACACCCACGAGTGGGGAACCGGCGACCGGATCGCCCTGTTGATCCACGGGATGATGTCGGACCACCGCACCTGGCGGCGCGTGGGGCCCGCCCTCGCGGACCGGGGGTACCGCGTGATCGCCGTCGATCTGCGCGGCCACGGCGCGAGCGGGCGGGGCACGTACGGCGCGCGGCTCTTCGCCGACGACCTCGTCGACACGCTGCCGGCCGGCGCCGACCTCGCGCTCGGGCACTCACTCGGCGGTCTCGCCCTGTCCCTCGCGGCCGAGCGGCTCGCGCCCGCGCGGGCCGTCTACTGCGATCCGGCGTGGGCGCTCGGCACCGACGGCGCGGTCGACCCCGCGGCGTTCGTGGCGTTCCAGCGGCTCTCGCGGCAGGTGATAGCGAAGTTCAACCCGCGCTGGGAGGCGGCCGACGTGGACGTCGAGGTCGCCACGCTGGCCGCCTGGGACCCGGACTCCGCGCTGTCGCTGTCCGGCCCGCACGCCGCCGACCACACGCCCGCCGCACCGGTCGTCCCCTCGCTCGTCCAGGTCGCGGACCCCAGCCCCGTCGTCGACGCGGCGCTCCAGGAGGAGCTGGTGCGGCGCGGGTTCGAGGTGCGGACGGTCCGGGGCGCCGGGCACACCATGTACCGGGACGACTTCGACGCGTTCATGGGCTCGCTGGAGGGGTGGCTCTGAGGGCCGGGCGTGGCGGTGGAGTGAGACCTCGCGACCTCTGGGGCCCGTTGTCCTATTTGGCGTATTAATGCCTATATTGTCGCGCGGGTGATCACTCTCGTACGGAGATGCGCCGCGCTCTGCGCCCTCGGCTCCCTGACCGTCGCCCTCGCCGGCTGCGGCGCCGGCACCGCCACGTCCGGTCACGCGGGCCACACCGCCCGCCCCGCGCCGACCGCCCCCTCCTCGTCCGCTCCCCCGACCCTCGCGCCGGGCCCCGCCGGGATCACCCCCGTGTTCACCAACGGGTCCCGCAAGCACGGCCGTACCGTCGCCCTCACCTTCGACGCCGACATGACCGCGGACCAGGGGCCGCGCGCGGCGGCCGGTGAGCGGTTCGACAATCCGGCCCTGGTCGCCACGTTGCGGCGGCTGAAGGTGCCCGCCACGTTCTTCATGACGGGCCGGTGGGCCGAGGAGTACCCGAAGCAGGCCAAGGACATCGGCCGCGACCCGCTCTTCGAGGTCGCCAACCACTCGTACAGCCACCACGCCTACACCGGCGACTGCTACGGACTGCCGACCGTGCCCTCGGCCCGTATGCGCGCCGACATGGAGCGGGCCTTCGCCGCGTTCCGCACGGCGGGCGTCGAGCGCCGCGTGCCGTACTTCCGCTTCCCCGGCGGCTGTTACGACCGGCAGGCGCTGCGGGCGCTGGCGCCCGGCGGCGTGACCGCCGTGCAGTGGGACGTGGTCGGCGGCGACGCCTTCGCCACGGACTCCTCGGCGGTCGCCCGGCAGGTGCTCGACGGGGTGCGGCCGGGTTCGGTCGTCGTCCTGCACTGCACGCGCAGCGCGGCGCCCGCGACGGAGCGGGCCCTGCGCACGATCGTCCCCGGCCTGCGCGAGCGCGGGTACCGGTTCGTCCGGGTCTCGGAGCAGATCCGGTCGTCCGGGGCGCCGGGGACGACGGGGGCGACGCCCCGGGCGACGGGTGCGGGGGACGCGGCGGACTCGGCGGGGCGGGACGCGTCCAACAGGTCCTGAACCGGGGCGGCGGGTCCTGAACCGGCCCGACTAGGCTGGTCCGCATGACGGATGACCAGCACCGCACAGCGGCCCCGTCGGAGCCCCGGCCGGACGAGCCCCTCGCCGAGTGTGTGCTCTGTCGTGCGACCACCGAGTACCCGGAGTCCCGGCGGGGCGTCACGCTCTGCCCGGTGTGCGAGTGGCAGGAGGCGCAGCGCTCGGCCTGTTCGGGCTGAGCGGGACCCCGGCGCCGGTCGACAAATCGATCCGTCGACCGTCGCTCCGTCAACCGCGCCGCGAGCTGAGCGCGCACGCCCCCCACAGCGCCGCCGCCGTGAGGGCAAGCGCCGCCACGAGCGCGCCCAGCGGGGCGGGCACCGCGCCCTCCCGCGACCCCGTGGTCAGGTCCGTCAGGACCGACTTGGCCGGGGAACCCGTGGTGACCAGCAGGAACAGCGCGCCGAGCAGCAGCGCGGGCACGGCGCGGCCCGCGGAGCGCAGCAGCGGCCAGGAGGCGAGCGCCCCGAGCGCGGTGCCGAGCAACGCGCTGACCAGCATCGCGAGGAATCCGGCCGCGCCCGCGGGCAGCCGCTCCACCGGCACCCGTGCGTTCGTGCTCGTCGCGTCGCTGATGGCCGTCACGACACACACCGCCGCGGCCCCGAGCGCGGCGGCGGTGAGGAGCGCGGCCAGCAGCGAGGCGAGGTGGGCCCGACCGGGGCCGATGGCCGCGGCGGAGCAACTGCGCGCTGCCGGCGGCTCGTTGGACACGCAGATACGGGCGAGCCAGCCCGCCACGGGCAGCAGGCCCCCGGCGGCGTACGCGAGCGAGTCCAGGATGGGCTGCCCGCCCTGTACGCCGACGCCGAGGAACACGGCGTACAGGATCACGGGCGGAAGCCATCGCTGGGACCGCACCAGCAGGGCGGTCTGGTAGCGCAGCGCGGCACGCATCACCGCACCTCCTCGTCCGTGGCCGCCCGCACCGCGGCATGGGCGTCGGCGGCCGCGGCGTGCACCCGCACCACATGCCACGGCGGTCGTGCCGTCAGCAGCTCCCGCAGGACCCGGTCCGAGTGGGGCGCGGGCACGGTGAGTCGCAGCAGACCTGGCGCGGCCCCCTCCGCCTCGACCCCCTCCGCCTCGGCCACGACCGCCGCCGCGACCGGCGCGGGGAGCGCGGTCCCGCGCACCCCCGTGGGCCCCTGCACCTCGATGAGCACCGTGGGCCCCTCCCACTCCCCCGAAGTCACGTGTTCCGTACGCCGGTTCAGCGTCGAGCCCGTCACCGCGTATGTCGCCTCCGCCAGGCCCCGCAGCCGCAGCGGGTCGTGGTCCACGAAGACCACGGAGCCGCCCGCCGCGGTGCGCTCGGCCACCGCGCGGTCGAGCTCGCCGCGGGCGGGCGCGTCCAGACCGGTCCACGCCTCGTCGAGGACGAGGAGTTCGGGGTCGGCCAGCAGCGCCTGCGCCACGGCGACCTTCTGGCTGCTGCCCTTGGAGAGCTCCGACAGCGGCGTCCGCGCGTACCCGTCGGCGCCGAAGCGCTCCAGCCACTCCGTCGCCCGGCGCCGGGCCGTACCGCGTGCGAGACCGTGGACGCACCCCATGTGCGTGAGGTAGCCGACCGCGGTGAACGGCAGTGCGGCGGGGAACCGTTCGGGCACGAACGCGGTGCGCGGACGCCCGGTCACCCGCCCCTCGGAGGGCGCGTCGATCCCGGCGAGCAGCCTCAACAGGGTTGATTTTCCTGTGCCGTTGCCGCCCTCGACGCGCACCAGGGCGCCCGCCGGTATGCCGAGGTCGACCTCGCGCAGCACCCAGGGGCCGCGCATGCCGTAGCGGCGGCCCACCTTGTCGAGCCGTACGGCGTGCTCACGTTCCATGCGGGCCATCCTCGCGTACGGGCCGGGGCGGTAACGATCCACGTATAGGCCGGGGCAGACACGATCCACGTACGGGCCGGGGCCGGGCACGGCCCGTCGGCCGGGAGGCTGGCAGACTTGCCGCGTGAGCAGCGAAGAGACGACCACCCCCGACAGCACCCCCGCCAGCGCCCCCGACGGGCCTGCCGCGCAGGACAGCCCGTTCCGGCACGAGATCACCTCGCGCGACGAGGCGCCGCAGTTCGTGCTGCCCCTCGTCGCCCGTATCGAGCGCGCCACTCCGCCGGCCCGCACGGACGCCCTGGAGACCGCGGCCCGCGCCGTCCTGGTGATGCTGAGCGACGCGCGTTCCCTCGGCGACGGCGAGTGGGCGCAGGCCGTGCGGGACTGGCAGGACGCCCGTATCCGCAAGGTGGTGCGGCGGGCCAGGGGCGCCGAGTGGCGCAAGGCCGAGGCGCTGCCCGGCATCACGGTCACCGGCAAGTCGGCGGAGGTCCGCGTCTTCCCTCCCGTACCGCTCGACGGCTGGCCCAAGGAGCTGGCGCGGCTCCAGGTCTCCGGCACCGAACTCGACGACCCGGAGCCGCCGGCCGGCGCCGACCCGACGCACCCCGTGCTCTGGCTGAACCCCCACGTCGAGATGACGGCGGGCAAGACGATGGCCCAGGCGGGCCACGGCGCCCAACTCGCCTGGTGGGACCTCTCGGACGAGGAGCGCGCGGCCTGGCGCGACGCCGGCTTCCCGCTCTCCGTGCGGACCGCCGACGCCGACCACTGGCGCGTGGTGTGCGCCGGCGACAACCCGGTGGTCCGCGACGCGGGCTTCACCGAGATCGCCCCCGGCCCGACCGTCGCGGTCGAGGGCGTGAACCGCATCGGACTCCTCGGCCCCTGAGGGATCGGGTGCTGAGGGATCAGGTGCTGCGGATCAGGTGCTGAGGCTCAGGTGCTGATCGAGGTGACGGCCTCGACCCCGTACGTACGGGCGTAGCCGTTCTCGGTGCCGACCAGGAGGTCGACGACCTCGAAGTAGCGGTCCCAGAACGGGGTTTCGCGCAGGGCGTCGACGAGGCGCTGGTAGGCGGCGTGGTCGACGGCCTCCCAGACCCAGACGTCGGTGACGCGGGTGGAGTAGAACTCGGTGTCGTAGAAGCGCGACCGGACGCCGGTGGTCCCGGCCTTGACGATGGGGACGACCTGCGTGGTGAACGCCTCCACCCGTTCCTGCGGGGTCATGGCGAGCCATTCGGGCGTGGTCTTGACGAGCATGAACGCGGTGACGGGCAGGGCGGTTTCCTGTGCGGACATGGGACGGGCCTCCGGGAGGTGTGTCAATGACGGGATTACGGATACGGGTGCGGGTCGGGTCGCGGAAAAGGTCAGGCCGCGGGCGAGGTCTCGACGGCGGGCCTGAGCACCCGGTCGCACCACTGCTCGAACGTGGTGGGCGTGGCGGTGGCCGGCGTGCGGGCGACGCCGGCGTCGAGGCCCGCGTCCTTGGCCCGTTTCATGTCGCAGACGCCCCGCGCGAACGTCTCGTCGAGCCCGTAACCGACGAGGGTGGCGTACAGCTCGTCGAACGTCCCGCGCTCGTACCGCACGGGCCTGCCGAGCCGCTCGGTCATGATGCGGGCCAGGTCGTTCGGGGAGAGGTCCTGCGGTCCGAGGACCGGGACGCTGTCGACGCCGGACCACGTACGTTCCAGGAGCAGCCCGGCGGCGACGGCCGCGATGTCGGCGACGGCGACGAGGGGGGTCTTGCGGTCGGGGTCGACGACGTCCGTGAAGACGCCCTTATCCCGGATCTCCTCGGCGTCCTCCAGGAAGTTCTCGAAGTACGACGGGCTGGCCAGCGCGCGGTAGGCGACGCCTGTCTCGGCGATGAGGTCGTCCATGGCGAGCGAGGCCGTGACAAGTCCGGCCCGCCCCGCGACGGGCGTGCCGCGGCCGAGCGCGGAGACGCCGACCACATGGGGGACGCCGTGGGTGACGAGCGCCTGCGCGGCGGGACGCGTGAAGCCCCGGAAGCCCTCGTCCGGCGTCCGTGCGGAGTCCGGCGGGACCAGCCAGAACACGGCGTCCGCGCCGGCGAAGGCCCGGTCGACGACATCGGCGTCGCCGTGCGAGCCGACGACCACCTCGACCCGGTCGCGCAGCGCGTCGGGAAGGCGGGCCGGATCGCGTACGACGACGCGCAGGCGCTCGCCGTGGGCGGGGGCGGACTCCAGGAGCAGGGGCAGCAGTTGGCGGCCGATGTTCCCGGTGGGAGCGGTGATGACGATCATGAAAACCTCGCGGCTCGGTGCGGCTTCGGTAGGTCCTCATCCTGTGGAGCGCCAGGTCATTGCGACAAGGGGAACTTCGGCACGGGATCATTGCTCAAAGTGGAATGACCGGGCTGAGCAGCGCGGATGGCGACCACGGTGTCCGTCGTACGCCATCGGTGCCGGGCGCCACCCCGGGCATCAAGGGCTCCCAGGGCACTAAGGTGCGGGCACGGACGGACCCGGCCGGCAGCGGGAGCCGGGCGCAGAGCCAGGAGCGCAGGGGCACAGGAGCAGGGGTAGACATGCGGGTGAGAGCGGAACGCGAACGTGTGGCGTCGGGCCGGCCCCGGGGGCGGTCGTGAGCGGCGGCACCGCGGGGGCCGGCGGGCGGCTGGACGGGCGGGTCGAACGCGGCAACCAGACCCGCCGCCTCGTGCTGCGCCGCACCGTCGACATCGCCTCCGTCGAGGGGCTCGACGCCCTGTCGCTGGGACGCATCGCCGCCGAGCTGAACCTCAGCAAGAGCGGGGTGTTCGCGCTCTTCGGCTCGAAGGAGGAGCTGCAGCTGGCCACCGTCAGGGCGGCGGGGCGCATCTTCCTCGACACGGTGGTGGAGCCCGCGCGCGAGGAGCCGCCCGGCCTCGGGCAGGTGGCACGGCTCTGCGCGAACTGGCTGGAGTACTCGGAGCGCCGGGTCTTCCCCGGCGGCTGCTTCTTCTACGGGGCGATGGCCGAGTACGACGCGCGCGAAGGGGCCGTGCACGACGCCGTCGTCGACGCCGCCCGCGGCTGGACCGGGCAGATGGAGCGCTGCGTCGGCGAGGCGCGCGACGCCGGTGAGGTGCGGGCGGACACGGACATCGGGCAGCTCACCTTCGAACTCATCGCCCTGATGGAGACGGCCAACGCGCACTCGGTGCTGCACGGCTCGCCGGACGCGTACCGGCGGGCGAGCTCGGGCATCACGGCGCGGCTGCGGGCGGCGGCCACGGATCCGGGGATAGTGCCTCAACTCCCTTGAGGCGCCGACCCATCCGCCCCCGTGGGGCACTGGCCCATCCACCCCTGAGGCACTGACGCATCCGCCCCCTGAGGCACTGGCCCACCCGGCACCGAAACCCGCTAGCACGACCGTTCGTTTAGTTTTATGCTTGCTGCATGCCTTCGACGGCTTCCCGCCCCACCCGGAACCCCGACCCGGAAAGCAGGCACACCGTGACCGATCTCGTCGCCCTCGACCGCACCGCCGTCCAGACCTCCCTGCACGTGCTCTCCTTCGCCCGCGACGCGGCGGACTGGGAGCGCCCCACCCCGTGCGCGGGCTGGACCCTGCGCCGCCTCGTGACCCATATGACCGCCCAGCACCACGGCTTCGCGGCGGCCGCGCGCGGGGCCGGGGACGACCGCACGTTCTGGCTCGAACTCGACCTGGGCAGCGACCCGTCGGCCCGCTACGAGGAGTCCGTGCGGCACGTCGTCGCCGCCTTCGCCGAGTACGGAGCCGGGTACGACCAGGACGGCAGGGAGCGGCAGTTCGTGCTGCCGGAGCTCGGCGGCAGCTTCTCCGGACGTACCGCCGTCGGGTTCCACCTCCTCGACTACGTGGTGCACGCCTGGGACGTGGCCGTCACCCTCGACGTCCCGGTCGCCTTCCCCGACGAGGTGGTCGCCGCCGCGCTGGCGGTGGCCCGCCGGGTGCCCGCGACGCCCGAACTCCGCGGCCCCGGCGCCGCGTTCGCGCCCGCGCTGCCCGCTCCGCCCGACGCCGGCGCCCTGGACCAGGTGCTGACCCACCTGGGCCGCTCCCCCGTACCGTTCGCGTCCGACATCTCGCGCGGTTGAACGCCCCGCCCGTATCTTCCGTACTCCCCGGTATCACCGGCGACACCGGAGCACCACGGGAGGCACCTTGCGGCGCGTCAACGGCACGGCTCTGATCATCGCGGCACTCGTCGCCACGCTGGGGGCGATCGCGTTCCCCGTGTGGTCCTACGCCGACCGGGCCGGGACCGGGCAGGCCAATCTGGCCGCCGGTTCCGTCGCCACCCGGTGGGGGCCGCTCTCCGCGGCCGACCGGGACCTGCTGGTGAAGGTGCGGCTCGCCGGGCTGTGGGAGATACCCGCGGGCCAGCAGGCCGTCGAGCGGGCGCCGACCAAGGCGGTCAAGGAGGCCGGCGACCATCTGATCGTCGGCCACACCGACCTCGACCGCCGGGTGCGCGGCGTCGCGGCGCAGCTCGGTGTCGAGCTGCCCAACCAGCCCACCGAGCAACAGCAGGGCTGGCTGGACGAGTTGACCGCGGCGAGCGGCGAGGAGTACCAGCGCAAGTTCGCCAATCTGCTGCGCGCCTCGCACGGCAAGGTCTTCGGCGCGATCGCGCTGGTCCGCGACAGCACCCGCAACTCGCTCGTGCGGCAGCTCGCCACCGACTCCAACCAGACCGTCCTCGACCACATCACGATGCTGGAGGCCACCGGCGAGGTCGACTTCGACGGGATCGCGAACGGCGCCGCCTCGACCGCGACCGCCAGCCCCACCGGACCTCCCCCGCCGTCCGGTGTCGCGCCCCCGCAGGCGCCGCCCGCCGGGCCCAGCGGCGACGTGTCGGCCACGTCCCGCCCCTCGCCCGCGCCGCCCGGCCAGGTCAACACGGGCCGGCCGGAACCTCAAATGTAGCTCTGAACGTCCTCCCCGGAGGGTTCGCCCGCCTCCGTCCCGGTCATGCCCTGAGGACGGAGGGCCGGGGGTACGGGGGCCCGCGGGACGAAGGGGAGCGGCATGACGCGTCAGGAGAGGCACCTGGGACGGCCGGCACGACTGGGTACGGGGATCGCACGACTGGGTACGGGGATCGGCTGGCGGCCCGAGATCGCCGATGCCGTGGAGGCGATGCCCGGCATCGACTGGGTCGAGGCCGTCGCCGAGAACCTCTGCCCGGGCCATCTGCCCGACTCCCTGCTGCGGCTGCGCGAGCGCGGGGTGACCGTCGTGCCGCACGGCGTCTCGCTGGGGCTCGGCGGCGCGGACCGCCCCGACGAGGGGCGGCTGACGGCGCTCGCCGAGCGCGCCGAGGCCCTGGGCTCGCCGCTGGTCACCGAGCACATCGCGTTCGTACGGGCCGGCGGCGCCCTCACCGCGACGCAGCCGCTGGAGGCCGGTCACCTGCTGCCCGTGCCGCGCACCCGCGACGCGCTCGACGTGCTCTGCGAGAACGTCCGCGTCGCCCAGGACGCGCTGCCCGTGCCGCTCGCCGTGGAGAACATCGCGGCGCTGGTCGCCTGGCCCGGCGAGGAGATGACGGAGGGGCAGTTCCTGTACGAGCTCGTCGAGCGGACCGGCGTACGGCTGCTCATCGACGTCGCCAACCTGCACACCAACCACGTCAACCGCGGTGAGGACCCGGCAAGGGCCCTGGACGAGCTGCCCGTCGAGGCCATCGCGTACGTCCATGTGGCGGGCGGCTTCGAGCGCGACGGGGTGTGGCACGACAGCCACGCGCACCCGGTGCCCGAGCCGGTCCTCGCGATCCTCGCCGACCTGGCGTCGCGGGTGTCCCCGCCGGGCGTCCTCCTTGAGCGCGACGAGAACTTCCCCGAACCCGCTGAACTGGAGAGCGAGTTGGACGCCATCCGGGCCACCGTGAAGGTGTCGGGCGAGCTGCCCGTGCCGGAGCCCGCCGCCCGGCGCGAGGTGGCGCCCGCCGCCCCGGCCGCCCGGCAGCGGACCGCGCTCGCCCAGGCCTCGCTGCTCTCCGCGCTCGTCGCGGGCACCCCGGCGCCCGAGGGCTTCGACCACGCGCGGCTGAAGGTGCAGAGCCACGCCCTGGCCGCCAAGCGTGCCGACGTCGTGGCGAAGGTCGCCCCGGAGCTGCCCGGGATCCTCGGCCCCGCGTACCGCACCCACTTCCTGGCCTACGCCCGCTCCCGCCCCATGACCGCCGGCTACCGCCACGACGCGCTGCACTTCGCCGCCCACCTGCTGTCCACCGGCCGGCCCGAGGACACGGCCGCCCGCGAAGAGCTGCGGACCTGGTGGCGGGAGCGCTCGGGCCCGGCCCCCCTGTCGCACCGCCCCGCCGCCCGCCTGCGCCGGGCCACCCGCCGGGTCCTGCTGCGGAGGTGACGGGAGTCGCGGGCCAGGTGGTGCAGACGAGGGTCCGCCGTCTGCGGGCGCCCTCCGCACCGGGCAACCCGGCCGCCGCGTAAGGCAGTTGACGTACTCCCCGCCGTATCGTGCCGTGCACCGCCCGGCGCGCACTAACGTGCGGTGGCGCACCAGGAGGCGTCATGCGATCCCGAACCATCAACGGCACCGGCCTCATCGTGGCGGGTCTCGTCGCGACCCTGACCGCGCTGATCTTTCCGCTCTGGTCCTACGAGGACCGCTCGGGCACCGCGCTCGACCGGCTCGACGCCGAGTCCGTACCGACCGACTTCGGGCCGCTGTCGGCCCAGGACCGGGAGTTCCTCACCAAGGTGCGTCTCGCCGGGCTGTGGGAGCTGCCCGCCGGGCAGCAGGCCGAGGAGCGCGGCACCACCCGCGCCGTGCGCACGGCGGGCGAACATCTCGTACAGGGGCACACCTTCCTGGACGCACGGGTACGCGAGGTCGCGGCCCGGCTCAGCCTTGAGCTGCCCAGTCAGCCGAACACCCAACAGCGCGCCTGGCTGGCCGAGTTGAGCGCCGCCCGCGGGGAGACGTACGACGAGAAGTTCGCCAACCTCCTGCGGCGCGCCCACGGCACGGTCTTCTCCCTGGTGGCCCTGGTGCGCGCGAACACCCGCAACTCGCTCGTGCGCGGCCTGGCCGACGACGCCAACACGACCGTCCTCGACCACATCAAGGCCCTGGAGGGCACCGGCCTCGTCGACTTCGACGGCCTGGCGAAGGACGCGGCCACGTCCGGCCCCGCGGGACCGGTGACCCGGACACCGCCGCCGCCCGGCCCTACCGACTCCCCCGATCCCGCCGCACCCGTCACACCGTCGCCCACCTACCCGCTGCCCCCTGCCGTCTCCCGGCCCGCACCCGCCACCCGGTGACCGGGAGCGACGCCAAGCGGAACGTTACCTACCCGTCACCGGGTGTCCGCATGGTGAATAAGCCATGGCGGAATGCGGCGCCTTCGCATAGAAAACCGCCATGTTCTGGGTCCCTCTGTTCCTCCTCGCCTGGGCCGCCGCCGGGCTGTCCTGCGGCCGACTCTGCCTCGCCGCGAGCCGCGCCGCCACCCAGGAGAAGGCCGCGGCCCGCGGACACGAACTCACCCTCTACGAGACGGCGTTCCTGTCCGGCGGCCCGGTCCGCGTCGCCGACGTGACGCTCGTCGCGATGGCCGGGGCGCGCCGGCTGCTGATCGCCCACACCGGATGGGCGACCGTCGTCGACCCGGTGGGCCGCGACGCCATGGAGCGCTCGGTGCTCGGCGCGATCGGCCGGGACGGGCAGTCGCGGATAGCGAAGATACGCCGGGCCGCGGCCGCCGCCGACCCGGTACGGGCGCTCGCGGACCGGCTCGTCGCGGCCGGGCTCGCGTTCCCGGAGGACACCGGGACGGGCGTCGCGGCCGCGGTGCGCCAGGTGCGGGCCGCCGCCGTGGCGGTGCTCGCCCTCGGCGCCGTCGCGGTGCTGCTGCCGGGGCAGGGTCCCGGCGTCGCCGGGCAGGTGCCCGTCGCGGTCTGGTTCGCGCTGCCCCTGTTGGTGTGCGCGGGCTGTCTGCTCATCGCCCGCGTCGAGATCCACCCGTACACGCGGTGGGCGTCCCCGGCGGGCCAGCGGCTCCTCGGCGCGCTGCCCGCGCGCGGCGAGGGGCTCACCGCCGTCGCGGTGCGCGGGGTCCGCGCCACCGGCGACCCCGGACTGCGGGCGGCCTTCGCGCAGCGGCCGCACCGGGATGCGGGGCAACGGGGTCATTGAGCCGACACCGGGGGGCCGGTGCTTTACTTCGTCAATTACCACACGAATCATCCCTTTTGTTCGAGCACTTCCGCAGGCACAACCGAACAAAAGGGGTATGCACGCGCGATGAGAGCAGCAGCCGTCCGTTACGGAACCGCCGGATCCCTGGTCCTGACCGCCCTCGTCGCCGCCCCCGCGGGGAGCGCGAGCGGCGCCCCGCCCTCCCCCGAGACGTTCGGCACCGCCGTCGCGGCCCAGCGCGCCGAGGCCGCCGGGATCCACTGGGGCACCTGCGCGAAGGCCGAGGGCCTCCCGCCGTCCATCAAGTGCGGCACGGTCTCCGTGCCGCTCGACTACGCCCGCCCCGGCGGCGAGCAGATCAAACTGACCGTCAGCCGCACCAAGGCCACCGGCAAGGCGGCGGACAAGGCGGACAAGAAGGTCACCCGGCAGGGCTCGCTCGTCTACAACCCCGGCGGACCCGGCGCCTCCGGCACGTACTTCCCGATGGTCGGCATGATGCCCGAGTGGAAGCACATCGCCGCCGCCTACGACCTGGTCGGCTACGCCCCGCGCGGGGTGGGCCGCTCGGCGCCGCTGTCCTGCGAGGACCCGAAGTCGTACATCAAGGCGCCCACGCAGTCGCCGACCCACCCCGACGCGGCGTACAAGCGCGAGCGCATCGCGCGGGCGAAGGCGTACGCGCGCGGCTGCGCGGCCCGCAACCCCGGCCTGCGCCACTACACGACGCTGAACAACGCGCGTGACCTGGATGTGCTGCGGGCGGCCCTCGGTGAGCGGAAGCTGACGTTCATGGGCGCCTCGTACGGCACGTACTTCGGGGCGGTCTACGCCACGCTCTTCCCCTCGCACGTGCGCCGCATGGTCTTCGACTCGGCGGTCAACCCCGACCCGCGGCAGATCTGGTACGGCAACAACCTCGACCAGTCGGCGGCCTTCGAGCGGCGCTGGGCGGACTTCCGCGCCTGGGTGGCCAAGCACGACAAGACCTACCACCTGGGCGGCACGCCCGAGCAGGTGCTTCGCAGTTACGAGAAGGTCCGCGCCGAGCTGGTCCGCAAGCCCGCGGGCGGCAAGGTCGGCCCCGGTCAGCTGCAGGGCGCCTACCTCAAGGCCGGGTACTACGACGACTACTGGCCGATGCGCGCGGCGGCGCTCTCCGCGTACCTCAAGGGCAACCCCAAGCCGCTGATCGAACAGGCCGCGCCGGAGCCGAAGGGGGCCGCGGAGGAGGAGAACGGCAACGCCGTCTACACGGCCGTGGAGTGCAACGACGCGGACTGGCCCACCGACTTCGCCACCTGGGACCACGACAACACCCGGCTCGCGCGCACCGCACCCTTCGAGACCTGGGACAACGCCTGGATGAACCTGCCGTGCGCCTACTGGAAGGCGCCCCGGCAGCAGCCCCTGGACGTGCGCGCGGCCGGCGGCGAGCTGCCCCCCACCCTGATCCTGGCCGCCGAGCGCGACGCGGCGACGCCGTACGAGGGGGCGCGGGAGCTGAACCGCCGCCTTGAAGGGTCCGTCCTGGTCACCGAGCGGGGCGCCGGCACGCACGGCATCGGCGGCGGCCCCAACCAGTGCGTCAACGGGCACCTGAACGCGTATCTCCTGCACGGCGAGCTCCCCGGGCGGCGCGCGGCGTGCGCACCGCACAAGGAGCCCTCGCCGACGTCCGGGATCCGCGCGGCGGAACTCCCCCGGGAGCGCTGACCCCTACAGCGTCGAGCCCTACGCCAGGCCCGCCACCAGGTCCGCCACGGACTTGCGGCGGCCGGTGTAGAACGGCACCTCTTCACGGACGTGCATCCGGGCCTCGGAGGCACGCAGGTGACGCATGAGGTCGACGATGCGGTACAGCTCGTCGGCCTCGAAGGCGAGGAGCCACTCGTAGTCGCCGAGCGAGAACGAGGCGACCGTGTTGGCGCGCACGTCGGGGTAGCCGCGGGCCATCATGCCGTGGTCCTTGAGCATGCGGCGGCGGTCCTCGTCGGGCAGCAGGTACCAGTCGTAGGAGCGCACGAAGGGGTAGACGCTGATGTAGTTGCGCGGCGTCTCGTCGGCGAGGAACGCCGGGATGTGCGACTTGTTGAACTCGGCGGGGCGGTGCAGCGCCATGTTCGACCAGACCGGGTCCAGGGCGCGGCCGAGCTTCGTGCGCCGGAAGAGGTTGTAGGCCTCCTGCAGCTCGTCGGAGGTCTCGGCGTGCCACCAGATCATGACGTCGGCGTCGGCGCGCAGGCCGGAGACGTCGTAGGTGCCGCGGACGGTGATGTCCTTGGCGGCGAGCCGGTCGAAGAGGTCCTGGACCTCTTCGGCGTAGCCCGCACGAACCGTGCCGTCATCGGGCAGCACGTCTCGCAGCTTGAAGACGGACCACAGGGTGTAGCGGATGACCTCGTTGAGGTCCTTGGCCTTCTTGCCCGCGTTGGGCGTCTTGGCGGGGGCGTCGTCACTCATGGGGCTATTCTCCTCCGCCGCCGTGCAGGCTCTGCACCGGGTTGCGGGTGAGCTCCTCCACACCGGCGAGGTGCCCGCCCAGTTGGTCGACGGCGGCGTTGGCGCTCGCGATGCAGGCGGGGATGCCCACGCCGTCGTAGGCGGCGCCGCACACCGCGAGGCCGGGCAGGGCGGCGACGTGGGCGCGGACGCGGGCCACGCGCGCGTGGTGGCCCACCGGGTACTGCGGCAGGCCGTCGTTCCAGCGGGTGACGCGGGTGGCGACCGGCTCGGCGGTCAGGCCGGTGGCCGCGCGCAGGTCGTGCCGGGAGAGCGCGACGAGTTCGGCGTCGTCGCGCTCCAGGATCTCCGTCTCGCGGTGGCGTCCTACGGAGGTGCGCAGGACGACCAGCTCCGGGTCCTGCCGGTCGATCCAGCCCCACTTGCGGCCGGCGAAGGTGGACGCCTTGATGGTGTGCCCGTCGACGGGCGGCACGAGGAAACCGCTGCCTTCGGGGAGGTCGGTCTCGGCGCGGCGGTAGACGAGGGTCGTGAGCGCCATGGAGGCGTACTCCACGGCGCGCAGCTCGGCCGCGGCGCCCGGCGACTCGGTGTCCAGGAGCTTCGCTGCGGCGGGCGCGGGCAGCGCGACGACGACGGCGTCTGCCTCGTACCGGCCGCTCTGCGTGGTCACGACCCACCCGTCGGCGCTCCGCCGCACCTCGGTGACCGGCGTGTCGGTGAGGATCTCGGCGCCCCGTGCGCGCAGCGAGGCGGCGACGGCGAGCGGGAGGCGGCCGATGCCGCCGTCGATGCCCATGAAGACGGGCCCGGTCTGCTGGTTCCGCGCGGCGCGCGCCTGGATCTCGCGGACGCCCTCGGTGAGGGAGGCGTGGCTGCGGGCCGCCTCGAAGAGCTGCGGGACGGCCGAGCGCATGGAGATGCGGTACGCGTCCCCGGCGTACACCCCGCCGAGCAGCGGCTCCACGAGCCGGTCGACGACTTCCCTGCCGAGGCGCGCGGCGACGTACTCACCGACGGCGATGTCGTCGCCGACCTCGGTGGGCGGCAGTTCGGCGTCCCGCCCGATGCGCCGCAGCCCCTCCTCGGAGACCACCCCCGCGAGCGCCGACGCGTCGCCGGGCACGCCCATGACGTGCCCCTTGGGCATCGGCCGCAGGGCGCCCCGGGTCCAGATCGCCGCGGTCGCGGTAGCGGGCGGCTCCAGCAGGTCGGCGAGGCCCACCTCGCGGGCGAGGGCGACGGCTTCGGGACGGCGGGCGAGCATCGACTCGGCGCCGAGGTCGACGCGGACACCGGCGATCTCGTCGGCGTGCAGCTTGCCGCCGACCCGCCCGGAGGCCTCCAGCACGGTGACCCGCCGCCCGGGACCCGAGGCGAGCCATCGATGCGCGGCGGCAAGCCCGGCGATCCCACCCCCGATGACGACGGCGTGGCCCATCCCCGTACGTGTGTCCGTTGCGCGCATGACCCCACTCTCTCAGACCGGCGAGTCCCGACCGTGACCGCATCGGGACCCGTCGGCAACCACCGTTCCGGGGCTGCGCGGCGTCAAAGAAGCGTCGGTCACCACGTCTCTCGGGGGTACGTCGATGCGCTCGTCCAGCAGGTCCCTCTCCTTGTCCCAGTCCCAGTCCCAGTCCCGTTCCCGCTCCCGTTCCCGTCCTCGTACCGTCCGGGCGGTCTCCGGTCTTCTGTTGGCGGTCGCGCTCGCCGTCACCGGGTGCAGCGCGGGTGGTGACGGTGATGACGGCGGGGGCGACAGGGACAGCAAGGCGGCGGGGGTTTCGGCCGGCGGGGGGAAGGGGGCCGAGGCGCGGCAGCGTCCCGGTGGCCGGAAGACCGCCGCGCCCGCCGGTACCCACATCATCCGCACCGCGCGGCTCACCGTCCGGGTCAAGGACGTCCCCCGGGCGCTCGACCGCGCGCGTGCGGCGGCCGAGGACGCCGGGGGAATCGTCGGCGACGAGGACACCAGCCGCGACGACGAGGGCCGCGAGCGCTCCCGTGTCGTCCTGCGCGTCCCGCAGGACACGTACGAGAAGGTCCTCGACGCGCTCTCCGGCACCGGCAGGCTGATCCAGCGCGAGGCGAAGGCGCAGGACGTCACGGACCAGGTCGTCGACGTGGAGAGCCGCGTCAAGTCGCAGCGGGCGAGCGTGGCCCGGGTGCGGGAGCTGATGGACAAGGCGACGAAGCTGAGCGACGTGGTCGCCCTGGAGGGCGAGTTGAGCACCCGCCAGTCCGACCTGGACGCGCTGCTCGCCCGGCGCTCCTCCCTGAAGGACCGCACGAGCATGGCGACGATCACGCTCTCGCTCACCGAGGACGCGGCGGCGAAGGCGGCCGCCGATGACGACGACCCGTCGTTCACGGACGCGCTCGCGGGCGGCTGGGACGCCTTCGTCACGACGCTGCGGTGGATCGGCGTCGTCCTGGCCGCGGTGCTGCCCTTCGCGGCGATCGCCGCGCTGCTGTTCCTGCTGTGGCTGCGGGTGGTCCGCCCGCGCGTCACCCGCCGGGCGACGCCGGCCCCGGCTCCCCTCACCCCGCCCGCTCCGCGGCCCGCCACCGGCCGTCAGGACGACCAGGGTTGAGGGCCGCCCCGCCGGCCCCCGCGCCGTAGCGTGTCCGTATGAGCAGCACACGGGAACGACTGGTGATCATCGGGGGCGACGCGGCGGGCATGTCCGCCGCGTCCCAGGCGCGCAGGCTCAAGGGCCCCGACGAGCTGGAGATCGTGGCGTTCGAGCGGGGCCACTTCACCTCGTACTCCGCCTGCGGCATCCCCTACTGGGTGGGCGGCGACGTGCCGGAGCGGGACGATCTCGTCGCGCGCTCGCCCGAGCAGCACCGCGAGCGCGCGATCGACCTGCGGATGCGCACGGAAGTGGTGCGGCTCGACGTGCCGGGCCGCCGCGTCCTGGCCCGTGACCTCGACGCGGGCGAGGAGTACTGGACCTCGTACGACAAGCTCGTCATCGCGACCGGCGCGCGCCCCGTCCGCCCGCCGCTGCCCGGCATCGACGCGCCCGGCGTGCACGGCGTGCAGACCCTGGACGACGGCCAGGCCCTGCTCGACACGCTGGCCGGCACCTCCGGGCGGCGGGCCGTGGTGATCGGCGCGGGATACATCGGCGTCGAGATGGCCGAGGCACTGATCAAGCGGGGTTACGAGGTGACCGTCGTCAACCGGGGCAAGGAGCCGATGGCGACGCTCGACCCGGACATGGGGTGCCTGGTGCACGACGCCATGACGGGCCTGGGCATCACCATGGTGAACGGCGCCGAGGTCACCAAGATCCTCACCGGCGACGACGGGCGGGTCGCCGCGGTCGCCACCGAGGACGCCGAGTACCCGGCGGACGTGGTGGTCCTCGGCATCGGCGTGCGCCCCGAGACCACGCTCGCCCGCGAGGCCGGCCTCCCGCTCGGCGCGTACGGCGGGCTGCTCACCGACCTGGCGATGCGGGTGCGCGGATACGACGACATCTGGGCGGGCGGGGACTGCGTCGAGGTCCTCGACCTGGTGTCGGGACGCGAGCGGCACATCGCCCTCGGCACCCACGCCAACAAGCACGGCCAGGTCATCGGCTCGAACGCGGGCGGCGGCTACGCGACCTTCCCGGGCGTCGTCGGCACGGCCGTCAGCAAGGTCTGCGACCTGGAGATCGCCCGCACCGGACTGCGCGAGAAGGACGCGCGGGCCGCGGGGCTGCGCTTCGTCACGGTGACCATCGAGTCGACGAGCCGGGCCGGTTACTACCCGGGCGCGGCCCTGATGACGGTGAAGATGCTCGCCGAGCGGCGCACCGGGCGCCTCCTCGGTGTGCAGATCGTCGGCCGCGAGGGGGCGGGCAAGCGCGTCGACGTGGCGGCCGTCGCGCTCACGGCGCGGATGACGGTCGAGCAGATGACGGCGCTCGACCTGGGGTACGCGCCGCCGTTCTCCCCGGTGTGGGACCCGGTCCTGGTGGCGGCGCGCAAGGCGGTGGCGGCGGTGCGCTCCGACCGCTGAGCACGGAAGCGGAGTCCCGCGGAGTACGGGAGCCGCGTACGGGAGCCGCGTACGGAAGCGGAGTACGGAAAGGGTCCCCGCCCACCTGGGCAGGGACCCTTTTCGGACATCTTTCGGACGGGTGCCGTTCAGACCGCCGTGCGCGTGTGCACGTACTCCACGAGGCGGGTCAGCGCCTCCGGGTCCGTCGTCGGCAGGACGCCGTGCCCGAGGTTGAAGATGTGCCCCTCGAGACCCTTCGCGGCGGCGAGCACCTCGTCGGTCCTGGCCTCGACGGCCTCGCGGGTGGAGAAGAGGACGGCCGGGTCGAGGTTGCCCTGGATCGCCTTGCCGGGCCCGACGCGGCGCGCGGCCTCGTCCACCGGCACCCGCCAGTCGGCGCCCACGACGTCGGCGCCCGCCTCGCCCATGAGGCCGAGCAGCTCGCCCGTGCCGACGCCGAAGTGGATGCGGGGCACGCCGTACGAGGCGACGGCGTCGAAGACCTTCGTCGATGCGGGCATCACCGAGCGGCGGTAGTCGGCGGGCGACAGCGCGCCCACCCACGAGTCGAAGAGCTGCACGGCGCTCGCGCCCGCCTCGATCTGCACCTTCAGGAAGGCGGCGGTGATCTCCGCGAGCCGGTCGAGCAGGTCCGCCCAGAGCTGCGGGTCGCCGTACATGAGCGCCTTGGTGTGCTCGTGGTTGCGGCTCGGGCCGCCCTCGACGAGGTAGCTCGCCAGGGTGAAGGGCGCGCCGGCGAACCCGATGAGCGGCGTCGAGCCGAGCTCGGCGGTGAGCATCCCCATCGCCTCGGTGACGTAGTGGACGTCGTCGGGCGTGAGGTCCCGCAGCTGCGCGAGGTCGGCGCGGGTACGGATCGGGTTCTCGACGACCGGGCCGACGCCCGGCTTGATGTCGAGGTCGACGCCGATCGCCTTGAGCGGGACGACGATGTCGCTGAAGTAGATCGCGGCGTCCACGTTGTGGCGGCGCACCGGCTGCAGCGTGATCTCGGTGACAAGGTCGGGGCGCATGCAGGACTCCAGCATGGCAGTGCCCTCGCGCACCTTGCGGTACTCGGGAAGTGAGCGCCCCGCCTGCCGCATGAACCAGACCGGCGTGTGCGGCACGGCCTCGCGCCTGCATGCCTTCATGAAGGGGGAGTCGTACGTCGCTGCGTTCTGCCGGCCCGCGGGGCCTCGGCTGTCATTGGCACTCACGCGGAAAGTCTCGCACGTCGACCGGGAACGCCCTCACGGGTGTCTCTCCCTGCGCGAAGGCGCCGTTCCCCTTAACCTTCCCCGCATGGCTGCGGCTCAGGGACAACGGTCGGACGGCGCTGGCGAGATGGAGAGTTCGGAGGGGAAGGTGGCGGATTCGGCTCCGCCGCCCTTTCGCGCGGCGGTCGAGGCGCTGCGGGGGGCACGGCTTCGGCCGGAGATCGAGATCGATCCGACCCCGCCGCCGAAACGGCTCGCGCCGTACGCGTACGCGGTGGAGGCGGCGGTCGTCGAGGACGAGGAGGACCTCGCGGACGGGCGGCTCGTGCTGCTGCACGATCCGGCGGGGCACGACGCATGGAAGGGCACTTTCCGCCTGGTCACGCTGGTGCGGGCGGAGCTGGAGCCGGAGATGGCGGCGGATCCGCTGCTGCCGGAGGTGTGCTGGTCGTGGCTGACCGGGGCGTTGCAGGCGCGCGGGCTCGCCGCGGGTGAGGCGAGCGGCACGGTGACCCGGGCGGGCTCGCACTACTTCGGCGGCCTGTCGGAGCGGCCGCCCGCATCGCAGATCGAGATCCGCGCCTCGTGGACGCCGCGGGAGGCGGCCGGCGGGGTGCCGGACACCGGCGCCCATCTGGCGGCGTGGTGCGATCTGCTCTGCCAGATCGCGGGGCTGCCGCCGGCGAGCCCGGGCGGCGACGGCTCGGTGGTCTCGCTGCCCCAGCGGCGCGGGCCGCTCTCCCCCTGAGCCTCCGTCACTCGTCTCTCTCCCCCGCGGCCGGGCGCCGCGGGGTTTGTCCGCGTGGGGGTCACCCGTAAGAGGGCGTGTTCGGTTTGATCTTCGGATGATCGAGCGCATGTCCGAATTGCCCCAATTCTCTCTCACCAAATCGTGATCATTCCCTAAAGGCGGATGCGATTGGTGCCGAAGAGGTTTGTGACCTTGAAAGCACGGTTCGTCCCGGCTTCATCCCCGAGCCGGTCCCTCCCGTCCCCCCACCCAGGAGGCCTGGTGTCCGTTCTCCTCGAGCAGCCCGCAAGCCTGGTCGCCTACCGCCCGAACAAGCCGACCGCCATGGTCGTCGTGGCCGACCCCCGCGTCCGTTCCACCGTCACCCGCCACCTGTGGGCGCTCGGTGTACGCGACGTCATCGAGGCCTCGTCGATCGCGGAGGCTCGTCCCCGCATCGGCAACCCCCGGGACATCTGCGTCGCAGACGTCCACCTCCCCGACGGCTCCGGCCTCACGCTCCTCTCCGAAACCCGTGCCGCGGGCTGGCCGAACGGCCTCGCCCTCTCCGCCGCCGACGACATCGGCGCCGTGCGCAACGCCCTCGCGGGCGGCGTCAAGGGCTACGTCGTCACCGGCACCCGTACGAACGTCGGACTCCCCACCCGCCCCGGCGCGGCTCCGATCGGTTCGGCCGCCGCCCGTATGCACCGCCGCCCTCCGGGCGCCCCGAGCCACCCCGGCGGCTACCGCGAGCTCTCCGGCCGCGAGGTCGAGGTGCTGCGCCTGGTCGCGGAGGGCCAGTCCAACAAGGCCATCGGCGTCTCGATGGGCCTGTCCGCCCTGACCGTGAAGAGCCACCTCGCGAGGATCGCGCGCAAGCTCGGCACGGGTGACAGAGCCGGGATGGTGGCGGTGGCGCTGCGTACCGGCATCATCCACTGACTCATTTACACCCCTCAGGCGCCTGTCGACGGAACGTTCCGTCGACGGGCGCTGTCCATACACAGATACCCTTGACAGGTGACCGACGCCCAAGAGACCGCAGCAGACAGCTCACTGCGCACCACCGGAGGCGCCCCTCCGGACGACGACGGCCTCTCTTCCGAAGGGTTGCCGATCCCCCTCCTCGAGCCGCGCGACGGCATTCCGCCGGTGATCGCCGACGAGGAGTCCCTCGCCGCGACGGTGGCCGCCTTCGCCGCGGGCACCGGCCCCGTGGCCGTCGACGCCGAGCGCGCGTCCGGCTACCGGTACGGCCAGCGCGCCTATCTCGTCCAGCTCCGCCGGGAGGGCGCGGGCACCGCTCTCGTCGACCCCGTCGCCTGCCCCGACCTCTCCGGCCTCGGCGCCGCCCTCGCCGACACCGAGTGGGTGCTGCACGCCGCCACCCAGGACCTGCCGTGTCTGCGCGAGATAGGCATGGTTCCGTCGCGGATCTTCGACACGGAGCTCGCGGGCCGGCTCGCCGGGTTCCCGCGGGTGGGTCTCGGCGCGATGGTCGAGGGCGTCCTCGGCTACGTCCTGGAGAAGGGCCACTCCGCCGTCGACTGGTCGACCCGGCCGCTCCCCGAGCCCTGGCTGCGGTACGCCGCGCTCGACGTGGAGCTCCTCGTCGACCTGCGCGACGCCCTGGAGAAGGAGCTCGACCGGCAGGGGAAGCTCGAGTGGGCCCGCGAGGAGTTCGACGCCATCGCCTCCGCGCCGCCCGCGCCGCCCCGCAAGGACCCCTGGCGCCGTACGTCCGGCATGCACAAGGTGCGCAGGCGCCGGCAGATGGCCGTCGTCCGTGAGCTGTGGACCGCCCGCGACCGGATCGCGCAGCGCCGCGACGTCTCGCCCGGCAAGGTGCTCGGCGACGGGGCGATCGTCGAGGCCGCCCTCGCGCTGCCGCCCAACGTGCACGCGCTCGCCGGGCTCACCGGCTTCGGGCACCGCATGGGGCGGCGTCAGCTGGAGCAGTGGCAGGCCGCCGTCGACCGCGCCAAGGAGCTGCCGGACGTGGAGCTTCCGCAGCCCGGCCAGGCGGTCACGGGACCGCCGCCGCCCCGCTCCTGGGCGGAACGCGACCCGGCCGCCGCGGCGCGGCTCTCCGCCGCGCGGGCCGCGGTCTCAGCCCTCGCCGAGCAGCTGAACATGCCGCAGGAGAACCTGATCACTCCGGACACGGTCCGCCGCGTCTGCTGGGAGCCGCCGGCCCGGGTGGACGAGGAGTCCGTGGCGTCGGCCCTGGCCGCGCACGGCGCCCGCCGGTGGCAGATCACGCTGGTGACGCCGGCCCTGGTCACGGCCCTGGTGACGACCCTGTCCTGACCCCGGGACGCACCCGACGGCCACCTCGCGACGCAGGGTGGCCGTCCGGCGTACGGATCGGCTTCGGTGTGCGGATCAGTTGTTGCCCGCCGTCAGGGTCTGGGTGACGTGGTCGGCCAGGTGCGGCAGCCAGTCGGGGCGCGCGTTGCCGAGCAGGTGGTCGCCGTGCGGGACGCGGAGGTACGTGCCGTGCGGCGCCGACCTCGCGAGCGGCTCGCCGTTCGTCACGCCCGGGATGACGTCCTGTGCGCCGTCCACGACCAGCAGCGGTGTCGCGATGCGCGGGGCGAGCGGGGCGAGGTCGACCCGGTGCGCGAACGCGCGGGCGGCGTCGGTCCCTCCGGTGCGGCGGGCCATGATGTCCCGTACCGGCTGCGGCAGTTCGTCCCAGTCGAGGCGGGAGGGACCGCTGACGGTGGCGAGGGCCGCCACCCTCGGCTCCAGCGCCGCCGCCCGCGCCGCGAAATAGCCGCCCAGACTCATCCCGACGAGCCCGACGACGAGGTCCCCGCGGCCGGCCAGAGCTCCGAGGGCGTCGACGACACGGGCCACGACCCGCTCGTACTCCGCCTCGAAGACCGAATCCGCCGCGAGCACGCCCTGGCCGGGGCCGTCCATCGCGAAGACCGCGAGCCCCCTGGCCAGCAGCGCGGACGCCAGATCGAGGAACTCCTCCTTGGCCGAGTCGAGGCCCGGGACGATCACGACGGTCCCCGGCGCGTCGACGGGCCCCCGCAGCAGGCCGGTGAACCCCTCGCCGCTCACCCGCCGCGCGCCTGGCTCCAGGAGGGCGAGAGCCTCGCCAAGGGCTTGGTCGGCCGCGGCGGCGGCGCGGTGCGCCTCCTCGTACGGCGCGAGGGTGGCCAGGTGGAACCACCGGGCGGCGGCCAGCAGGTGCTCCCCCGCCGAGCGGGACGAGCCGGCGTCCCGGGCGCGCCGCAGGTGCTCCCGACCGGTGCGGAGGAAGGCAGGACCCCAGTCGGCGACCGAGGTCAGGCCGTCGGTGACGCGCCGGTACGCGTGGGGGTCCACGCCGGCGCCGGTGGCACGCGTCCACTGGGCGGCGGCGAATTCGGTGACGGGGGGCAGGGATCGCATGACGGCGATGCAATCCCGGGAGCCGTCCCCTCGGCCAACAACGGGACGAGACGGCCGACAACCACCGGTTGTCGGCCCAAGTGGGAGCCGTGGAACCGGTCGCCCCGGGCGCGTGTGACCTTCGCCTCCCCGAGGCGGCACGGGGCAGCCCTTGGCCACATAGTTACCGACAAGTAGCATGACCTGAGGAAGCGCGCCGCAGGTGTGGCGCAACCGCACCCTGGAGGAGAGCCATCGTGCCTCGTACCGTCAGGGACGTCGTCTTCGTGGACGGCGTCCGCACCCCGTTCGGCAAGGCGGGCCCGAAGGGCATCTACCACGAGACCCGTGCTGATGACCTCGTCGTGAAGGCCATCCGGGAGCTGCTGCGCCGGAACCCTGACCTCGACCCCGCCAAGATCGACGAGGTCGCCATCGCCGCGACCACGCAGATCGGCGACCAGGGTCTGACGATCGGCCGCACCGCCGGCATCCTGGCCGGGCTGCCGCAGTCCGTGCCCGGCTACTCCATCGACCGCATGTGCGCCGGCGCGCTGACCGCCGTGACCTCGGTCGCGGGCAGCGTCGCCTTCGGTGCGTACGACATCGCCGTGGCCGGCGGCGTCGAGCACATGGGCCGCCACCCCATGGGTGAGGGCGTCGACCCCAACCCGCGGTTCGTGAGCGAGAAGCTCGTCGACGAGTCCGCCCTGTTCATGGGCATGACCGCCGAGAACCTGCACGACCGCTACCCGAGCATCACCAAGCTGCGCGCCGACGAGTACGCCGTGCGCTCGCAGGAGAAGGCCGCCAAGGCGTACGCCGACGGCAAGATCCAGGCCGACCTGGTGCCGATCTCCGTACGGCGCACCAACGAGGAGGCCGGTGAGACCGGCTGGGGCCTCGCCACCGCCGACGAGCCGATGCGTCCGGGCACCACCCTGGAGAGCCTCGCCGGGCTGAAGACGCCGTTCCGTACGCACGGCCGCGTCACCGCGGGCAACGCCGCCGGTCTCAACGACGGCGCCACCGCCTCCCTCATCGCCTCCGAGGAGTTCGCGCGGGAGAACGGCCTGCCGGTCAAGATGCGGCTCGTCTCGTACTCCTTCGCGGGTGTCGAGCCGGAGGTCATGGGCTACGGCCCGATCCCGGCCACCGAGAAGGCGCTCGCCAAGGCGGGCCTCGCCATCTCCGACATCGGCCTCTTCGAGATCAACGAGGCCTTCGCCGTGCAGGTGCTCGCCTTCCTGGAGCACTACGGCATCGCCGACGACGACGCCCGCGTCAACCAGTACGGCGGCGCCATCGCGTACGGCCACCCGCTCGCCTCGTCCGGCGTACGCCTGATGACGCAGCTGGCGCGGCAGTTCGAGGAGCAGCCGGAGGTCCGCTACGGCCTCACGACCATGTGTGTCGGCTTCGGCATGGGCGCCACGGTCATCTGGGAGAACCCGAACCACAAGGACGCCGGAGGCGACAAGTGAGCACCACGACCGCTGAGCTTCTGAAGGGTGCGGCCGAGCTGTTCCCTGACGAGGTCGTCACGCAGGCGCACGTACGCCACCTCGACCTCCCCCGGGGTGCGGGCCGCTTCGCCCTCATCACCCTGGACAACGGCTTCGACCACACCAAGCCGACCACCTTCGGGCCCGGCTCGCTGGCGAACCTGAACGCCGCCATCGACCAGGTCGAGAAGGAGGCGGCCGAAGGCACGATCGTCGGCGTCGGCATCACCGGCAAGCCGTTCATCTTCGCCGTCGGCGCCGACCTCAAGGGCGTCGAGCTCCTCAAGCACCACGAGGACGCGCTGGCCATCGGCAAGGGCGGCCACGAGGTCTTCAAGCGCCTCTCCGGCCTGGCCGTGCCGACCTTCGCGTACTACAACGGCGCCGCGATGGGCGGTGGCGTCGAGGTCGGTCTGCACTGCTCCTACCGCACCGTCTCCAAGGCGCTGCCCGCGTTCTCGCTGCCCGAGGTCTTCCTCGGTCTGGTCCCGGGCTGGGGCGGCTGCGCGCTGCTGCCGAACCTGATCGGCGCCGACAAGGCCGTCTCGGTCATCATCGAGAACTCGCTCAACCAGAACCGTCAGCTCAAGGGCAAGCAGGTCTTCGAGCTCGGCATCGCCGACGCGCTCTTCGAGGGCGCGGACTTCCTGGAGCAGTCGCTGATCTGGACGGCCTCCGTCCTGAACGGCTCGGTCCAGGTCGTCCGCCCCGAGATCGACCGCGGCGAGGGCTGGGAGGCCGCCGTCGCGCGCGGCCGCGCCATCGCCGACTCCAAGGTGCACGGCGCCGCTCCGGCCGCCTACCGCGCCCTGGAGATCATCGCGGCCGCCAAGGACGGCGACCTGCAGAAGGGCTTCGACGCCGAGGACGTCGCGCTCGCCGACCTCATCATGGGTGGTGAACTGCGCGCGGGCATCTACTCGTTCAACCTCGTGCAGAAGCGCGCGAAGCGTCCCGCGGGCGCCCCGGACAAGAACCTGGCGCGCCCGGTCACCAAGGTCGGCGTCGTCGGCGCCGGTCTGATGGCCTCGCAGCTCGCCCTGCTCTTCCTGCGCCGCCTTGAGGTGCCGGTCGTGCTGACCGACATCGACCAGGAGCGCGTCGACAAGGGCGTGGGCTACGTCCACGAGGAGATCGACAAGCTGCTCCTCAAGGGCCGCGTCAACCAGGACAAGGCCAACCGCCTCAAGGCGCTGGTCTCCGGTGTCCTGGACAAGGCCGAGGGCTTCTCCGACGCCGACTTCATCATCGAGGCCGTCTTCGAGGAGATCGGCGTCAAGCAGCAGGTGTTCGCCGAGGTCGAGGCGGTCGCCCCGGCGCACGCGATCCTCGCCACGAACACCTCCTCGCTCTCGGTCTCCGAGATGGCGTCGAAGCTGAAGCACCCCGAGCGGGTCGTCGGCTTCCACTTCTTCAACCCGGTCGCGATCCTGCCGCTCCTGGAGATCGTGCGCGGCGAGCAGACCGACGACGCCTCGCTGGCCACGGCCTTCGGTGTCGCCAAGAAGCTGAAGAAGACCGCGGTGCTGGTCAAGGACGCCCCGGCGTTCGTCGTGAACCGCATCCTCACCCGCTTCATGGGCGAGATCCAGAACGTCATCGACGAGGGCACCCCGGTCGCCGTCGCCGAGAAGGCCGTCGAGCCGCTCGGTCTGCCGATGTCGCCGCTGGTCCTCCTGGAGCTGGTCGGTCCGGCCATCGGTCTGCACGTCTCCGAGACCCTGAACCGCGCCTTCCCGGAGCGTTTCACGGTCTCCCCGAACCTCGCGGCCGTCGTGAAGGCCGGCAAGCGTGGCTTCTACGTGTACGACTCCGGCAAGCCGGAGCTGGACCCCGAGGTCGCCGCGCTCCTGAAGCAGGGCGACTCCGTCCTGACCGAGGAGCAGGTCCGCGACCGTGTGCTCGACGCGGTGGCGCAGGAGATCGGGCTCATGCTCGACGAGGGTGTCGTCGCCGAGGCGCAGGACATCGACCTCTGCCTGATCACCGGCGCGGGCTGGCCCTTCCACCTGGGCGGCATCACGCCGTACCTGGACCGTGAGGGCGTCAGCGAGCGCGTCACCGGCAAGCGGTTCCTCGCGCCGGGCGTGGCGAGCGTTCCGGCGTAACGCTTCGCCGCACGCAGCAACGGCAGTGGGCCGTACGGGAGTTGTCCCGTACGGCCCACTGCCGTCTGTTCACGCCGTGGCCCACGCCTCCAGCGCGAGGCCCGGCTCCGCCTTCTGGCGGGCGAGGCGCAGCGTGCCGTCGAGTCCGATCGCCGCCATGACCACCCGGCCGCGCGCGTCGAGCGCCAACGACGGTGCGCCCAGGCACGGTTCGCCGGTCTCGGCCCACCACAGGCCCGCCTCCTCGTCCTCCGTGGGGAACGCGGCGAGCGCCGGGCGCCCGCCGGCCGTGCGGTGCGCGAGGACCGTGCAGTCGTGGCCGTCGACGGTGGTCCGCACGGCCGCCGTGGGGCCGGGGCCCGGCGCGCCGCCGAGCGGTATCGCGGGGCCGCCGTGCGCCGGGCGGTGGGCGAGGACGCCGGCGCCGAGGGCGTCGGCCGCGTAGTACGTGAGGCGGTCGGGGCCGGTCTCCAGGGCGGTGCCGGAGCCGGGGGCGGGGGCCAGCGGGACGTCGTCGGCGCGCAGCAGCTCGCCGCCCTGGCTCTCCTGGGCCCAGCGCAGGGTGGCCTTGCCGGCCGGGGCGAGGAGCTCCACGCGGCCCGTCGAGGTGGCGAGCGCGGCCATGCCGTCCAGGGTGTCGCGGACCTTGAGGTCCTTCCACCCCTCCCATCTGCCGCCCTTGCCCTCGCGGCGCATCCGGACGCTGCCGATCGCGTCCCGCACGAAGACGTGGACGGTGCCCGCGGCGTCCACCGCGGCGGCGGGGGCGCCGAGCGAGGGGGCGCGGTCGAGGCGCTTGGTGTGCGGGTTGCCGAGCGAGCGCCAGTCCATGAGCGGCCGGCCCGACTGGTACTGGAGGGAGTGCATGATCTCGACGACGGGCTCCCCCGCCGCGTCCCGCCGCTCCCTGCGG
Source organism: Streptomyces sp. NPDC005863 (assembly GCF_042871345.1). Classification (NCBI taxonomy): domain Bacteria; kingdom Bacillati; phylum Actinomycetota; class Actinomycetes; order Kitasatosporales; family Streptomycetaceae; genus Streptomyces; species Streptomyces sp. NPDC005863. The sequence goes on from NZ_JBIAII010000005.1 coordinate 151,766, forward strand.
CCCAGGAAGTGCACGTAGCCGTCGCTGCCCTGGGCGAGGGTGAGGTAGGTCAGGTCGGGCGCCTCGAAGAAGTCGGGGCCGCTGAAGGCGGGGCCGCCGGGCCGCTCCTCCGTCCAGCGCAGCAGCCCTCCCCCGGCACGGGCGTAGGCGGTCAGCCGGCCGTCCCGGCCGCGCAGCAGCCAGCGGGCGGTGTCCGGGGCACCGGTGCTGGTGGGCCTCGACGGCATGGTGCGGCGCCTCCCCTTCCACGGTCACGTCCACGTCCACGGTCGGGACGCACAGCGTTTTGCCTATTAGTTTACGTTTGCCGCATGAGAACTCTCGTCGTCGTCGATGCCGCGAACGTCGTCGGATCCGTGCCCGACGGTTGGTGGAAGGACCGCCGCGGGGCCGCCGAGCGGCTGCGGGACTCCCTCGTCCCGTACGCCGCGGACGGACTGCCCGGGCACCCGGGCCCCGTGGACCTGGTGCTCGTCGTCGAGGGGGCCGCCCGAGGGGTGGAGTCGGTGCCCGGCGTACGGGTGGAGAGCGCGCCCGGCAGCGGCGACGACCGCATCGTGGAAGTGGCGGCCGAGGCGGCCGGCCGGCCGTGCGTGGTGGTCACGGCCGACCGCGAACTGCGGCGCAGGGTGGGCGAGGTGGGCGCCGAGTGCGCGGGCCCCCGTACCGTACGTCCCGGATCACCCGGCTCCTGAGGGCTCGTCAGAGGCGCTTCGCGCTGCGCAGGGTGGAGGCGTAGTAGCCGTTGCCGTCCAGGCGTGACGTGCCGCCCTTGTCGCCGATCGTCGGCCCGTTGACCTCCTCGCGGCTCGAGATGAAGATCTTGTGGCCGTCCGCGTCGTGGCCGAGGAAGATGCCGACGTGGTCCAGGCGCTGCTTGGTGCGGGCGTCGAGCTTGAAGAAGACGAGGTCGCCGGGTTGCACCACGTCGATGGACTTGGGGCGGTCGGCCGCACCGATCCCCTTGAGCGCGATGACGTCCGTGCCCGCCTTGCCGCGCGCCATGCCGTTGGCGGTGCGGGGCAGGCCGTCGCCCGCCTGGTCGTTGACCATCAGGGGGTAGCGGGCGCGGTAGCCGAAGACCGTGCGGACGAAGCCGGAGCAGTCCATGGACCGGGCCCGCGCCTTCTCCGGCTGCATGGTCGTGCCGTTGCGGAACGTGTACGGGATGCCGAGGTAGTCGAAGAAGTCGGACTGTTCGAGGCGCAGGTCGTTGCCCGAGCTGCCCTCGGGGTTGAGCGGGCCGAAGTTGGCGTCGCCGGCGTAGGCGATGCCCTCGTCGTCCTTCTTGACCGGGGCGCCCTCCACGTACTGGAAGGCCATCGCGAAGATGTCGTCCTCCTCGCTGCCGGAGAACTCCTTGTACCAGTCCTTGAACCACTTCTCCTTCTCCGCGCCCTCGCGCCAGTTCTCCGGCATCAGCCGCACCCAGTCGTTGGTCACGACCCGGGACTTGGTGTTGGCGGGCTCGGAGAAGGTGCGGCTCGGTCCGGTCAGGGTCGCGGTGCGGGCGCCGTCGGTGAACGTGGCGAGGACCTTGCCGCTCTCGGTGCGCAGCACGGAGCGGTCGGGGCCCTTCAGGCGCTCCCACTTCTGCTTCCCGTCGCTCTGCCCGGTGCTGCTGTGCAACCCGGGGGTGTCGGTGACGGCCTGCACCTTCGGCGCCTTGGCCTCCTCGTCCTTGCGCAGTTCCACGGTCAGGTAGGCGCTGCCCGCCAGCAGGGCGAGCACGGTCGCCGCGTGCACGACGGGACGCTTCTTCTTGGGCGGCATGAATGGCTCCTGCGAATCAGGCGGACGGCATGAAGCCGAGGAGGATCCCGGCGGTGAGGACGACGTAGGCCATGAGGGTCACCGAGCCCGTGGCGAGCAGGGTGGGGCCCTTGGGCTGGCGGACCAGCTGGTAGGCGATCAGGCCTGGGACGATGAAGCCGAGGGTCTGGTTGCTGTACATCAGCGGGAACTCGAGCGAGAGCACGATCATCACGGTGGCCTGGAGCACCACGCCGGTCAGCACGACCGCGGCGAACAGGCGCTTGCCGTAGAGGATCACGAAACGCTGCATCAGGAGCGTGCAGACGTACGTGAGGACAGTGACGCCCACCACCATGGCGGCGCGCTGCAGGTCCTCGACGAGGGTGAGCGCGAGCCAGCCCGGTGTGATCATGCCGCCGGGCGAGAGGTTGGTCGTCAGGTAGCAGACCAGGGAGAAGAGCAGCCCGAGCGCGATGCCGACCGCGGCGATCTCAGGAGTGAGGACGGAGGGAATCAACGGGGCTCTCCTGGGCTGTGCCACTGCGGGGTGTCGTCTGCGGCGGGCGGTGCGGGGGGTACGCGCGGCTCGAACAGGCCGCGGGGCGCGGGAGGTTGAGGACTCGGTTCCTGTGGCGCGTAGCCCTCGTGGGACACGTATGGCTGGTACGGCTCGTACTGCTGGTGGTGCTGCTCGTACTGCTGGTGCTGGTGCTGCTGGTGTTCGTACTGCTCGTACTGCTGGTGCTCGTACTGCTGGTACGCGTGCTGCTGCTCGTACTGCTGGTACTCGTGCTGCTGCGGTACGACGGGGATCGGCTGGGTGTGGGCCGGGGCGTACCGCGTCTCGTACGCCTCCGGGTAGTGCTGGTACGGGTCGACATGCGGCTCGTAGAACGGGGCGGGCTCCTCGGGGGCCTGCTCCTCGCTCTCGTCGGCCGGCAGCTCGGCGAGGTGCTCCAGGAGCAGCTCGCCCTGGCCGTGGATGTTGCCGATCGCGACGAGCGAGGAGTCGGCGCCGAGCTGCGCCAGGATCTCGCGCATGAACTCCTCGGGGTCGCGCCGGTCGCCGCCGAGGTCGACGGCGCGCGAGCGCCAGTCGGCGGGGATCGCGTCGATGGCGGACTTGGCCGGCTGGCCGATGACGAAGACCTTCTCCGGCCGGAGGTCGGGGATGATCTCGCCCATCTGGCCGTTGCGCTCGACGCGGTCGGGGCGGCAGTTGATGACGACGTTCAGCGGGCGGTGGATGGCGCCGAGGTCGAGCAGCTGGTTGATGTTCATCAGCGTCGACTCGGGGTCGTTGGCCGCGAAGACGTTGGCGAAGCGGAGCTTCTTGCCGTTCTCGGTGGCGTACCGCTCGACGGAGAGGACACCGGGGTCCGGCGGCGCGTCGTACATGCCCTGGAGGGCGACCTCGCGGCCGACGCCGACGAGCTCGGCGACCTTGAGCGCGATCGCCACGTTCTCCTTGAAGGTGAACCAGCTGAAGCCGCGCAGCTCGTCGTCGGTCACCGTCTCCGGGTCGGCGTAGATGAGCTCGCAGTTCCGCGCGTCGGCCTCCTCCTTGAGGATGTCGTAGCGGTCCTTCTCGGCGGTGACGCAGATGCCGCCCTCCGGCATGGAGCGGGAGAGCGAGCGCGCCACGTCGTCGAGAGTCGGGCCCATCTCGGCGAGGTGGTCCTCGCGGACATTGCAGAGCACGCCGATGGTGGAGCGGATCAGCTTGGACTGGTTGATCTCCTGGAGCGCGGGCATGACCGCCATGCACTCGATGACCAGGGCGTCCGGGTCGTAGGCGGCGGCGCGCCGCACGATGCCGATCTGCTCCACGACGTTGGCGATGCCGAACTTGCGGTAGACGGGCTCCTCGGTGGCATCCGGGTGGATGAACCGGGCGGCGGTGCCGGTGGTCTTGGCGACCGTGGTGAGCCCGCCGCCGCGCAGGGCGCCCGCGCACAGCCGGGTGATGGAGGACTTGCCGCGGATGCCGTTGACGAGCACCCGGGTGGGGATGTGCTCCAGGCCGGCGAAGTGCCGCCGCTGTTCGACGACGCCGGCGGCCAGCAGGATCGCGCAGCACACCACGAGCACGGTGTAGAGGAAGAGCACGGGGGTTCAGTTCCTTCCGGCGAGGCCGGCCGTGACGCCGTCCCGCTTGCGCTGCGTGCCCGTCGGCAGCTGCTGCCTGATGAGTTCGAGGCTGCGGGTGACGGCGCCGACCTCGTCGTGGTGCTGCGGATACAGGACGGTGCGGCGGTCCCCGTCGGCGAGCGCCTCCGCCCGGTCGGCGAGGTGGCGCAGCGGCCGTACGACGATGATGTGCAGCCAGCCGAGGCAGGCCGCGGCCGCGGTGATGCCGAGCAGGCCCGCGAGGACGGTGCGGTTCTGGTAGCTGTACTCGGGGATGGCGAGCCCGGAGGCGGGCTGCCAGCTGACCACCGTCCAGCCGAGCGAGCCGGCCGCGCCGCCGCCGACGAACGGGGCCGCGGCCGCGATCTGGATGTCGTCGCCGTCGCGGTAGAGGACGCCGCTGGGCCGGGGGCTGAGCCCGACCTTCTGCCCGGTGCCGTCGGCGAGGGCGTTGAGGCGGCCCCCCGGCAGGCTCTCGAACTCGCGGTAGCCGGTGTTGGCGCCGATCACCCTGCGCTTGTCGTCCACGACGCGGACCTCGCCGAGGCCGGGCCGCTTGAGCAGGGAGTTGAGGAAGTCGATGCGGAACTCGCCGACGACGGCGGCTCCTTCGCGGCCCGGCACCTCGGCCGTGCCGATGATCACCGGTTCCTTGCCGCCCTCGTCGATGACCCGGATGGGCTTGGTCGAGGGCCCCTTGCCCGAGGGGCTGCGGGGGTCGTGGCCCGCCTCGGCGAGGATCTTGCCGTCGGCGTCGAGCACGTACAGGGACTGGTAGCGCCCGTGCTGGTTCAGGGTGCTGTCGAGGACCTTGGCCATGTCGGAGGGTTCGGTGCGGTCCCCCATCAGGGTGGCGACCGAGGTGAGGTCGGCCTGGCCCTCGTTGAGGGCGCGGCGGACCCGGTCGGTGAGGGTGTCGGTGCGCTCGCGCTGGTCGTTGACCATCTGCTGCGGTATGACGACGGTGTCGCCCGCCCGGTTGAGCAGCAACAGCAGCGGCGCGGACCAGGCGAGCAGCAGCACGGCGCAGACGGCGAGCAGGGTGCGGGTGCCGAACCTGCGGCGCCGGGGCTTGTCCTCGGGGGCGGCGGGTTCGCCGGTGAGCTGGCGGCGCAGCCGTTCCAGGGCGGTGCCGATGCGGGCGGCCTCGCCGTGCCGCGGCACGGAGACCGGCCGGTCGACGTCGCCGCGGGTGAGCCGGCGGCCCTCCAGGAAGAGCTGGATCAGCGGCCGCTGCACGGTCCGCAGGAGCACGAAGACGGTGAGCCCGCCGATCAGCAGCAGGGCGCCGGCCGCGATCAGCCCGAAGGCGGAGTCGCTCTTGGCCGTCGGGTCCTCGGCGACCGGGACCATCGCGACGACCGTGAGGCCGAGCCGGGTGGCCACGGTGGCCTCGCCCGCCTCGGGGCCCGCCATGTTCGCGTACCCGGCGACGGCGCGCTCACCGAGGTAGCGCTCGCCGGTGAGGTGGCCGCTGATGCCGAGAAAGCCGCCCGAGCCGGGCTCCTTGGACATCAGGGGATGCCCCCGGGTCTTCTTGGCGGCCGCCTCGGCGAAGGACTTGAGCTGCTTGTTGGACTGCTTGACCTCGTCGCGCTGCAGATCGGTGAGGACCTGTTCGGGCTCGGGAATGCCGTCGGTGCTCAGGACGTCGCCGTCCTGGTCGACGACGGCGATGGAGCGGAACTTGCCGAGGCTGATGCCGGGGAAGCGCAGGCTGCTCGACGCGATCAGGAGCTGCTGCGGCTGTCCCTTCCACGTGAGCAGGGCGAAGGAGAGCAGGCGGGTCTCGCCGTTCTCCAGGCGCACCATGCGCGGGGCGAGACCGTCCTTGCCCGCCAGCTCGCCGCGGTCGACGGCGGTCAGCGGGAGGTTCTCGCCGCGGGCCGCGAGCAGCTTGCCCGAGGCGATCTCGACGATCGCCGTGCCCATCCACTTCTGGTAGACGCTGCCGGTCTTGTCGAGGACGGCGTCTGCGGGCACCGGGTCACCGGCGCTGAAGAGCTCGGCGGTCCGGGTCAGGTCGGTGACGGACTCGTCGATGGAGGCGCGCAGCGCGATGGCGCCGTCCTCGGCGAAGTGCTGCTGGGACGACTGGACGGCTTTGGGTACGGCTTCCTGGCCGACCCTGCCGAGCGTCAGAGCGGTGATGCCCGCGAGGGCGAGGAGCAGGACCGACAGCACGGCGATGGGCGGCCGTATGCCGCCCAGCAGGGACATGTCGGTCCTTCGGCGGACCTTGTGCCGCCGCTTCGAACGCGAAGCGGCCAAGGGGGGCTCCTCTCCTGGAGTGACGCGGGGTGTCGAACACGCAAAGTGATGCGTTCCGGAGAGGTCTGACCCGTGTCACGCCGGGAGGGATGTACGAGCGGCCACAAATGTGACCTAGATCGCGTCAAGAGGGTGTTTGGGCCAAAACCCGGTCATGATCATTCCGCTTGGCCCGGTCCCTCTGTCGGGATTCCCCCACCTGTCGCCCTCAGTCGGGCAGCCCCTGGAGCGGTACGAGCCCGTCCTGGCTCGCGCCCCGGTTCAGCAGCGTGCCCTGGGTGCGCTCGAAGGCGAGGCGGTAGCGGGACCGCTGCTGCTCACTGAGGTTCTTGTCGTCCCGCAGCGCGGTGGCGACGTCGACGAGCCGGTGGTCCTCGACCGCGTTCTTCGGCAGGGCGCCGGTCTCGTCGGGGTCCGGCGGGATGTCCACGAAGGTGGGGACGTACTTGGCGTCGACGTCCCACTTACCGCCGCGCTTGACGAACTCGAACCAGCCGATGACCCCTTCCTCGGTCAGTCCGTTGGGCACGTCGTGCCGGGCGATCTGGTTGCCGAGCCCGTACGCGATCCAGGTGCCGTCGACCTTCTCCATCGGCTGGACGACGTGCGCGTGGTGGCCGATGACCAGGTTGATGCCGGTCTCCCGGGCGATCCTGCGGGCCAGCTTCAGCTGCGGGCCGCTGGCGTTGGGCTGGTTCTCGCGGCCCCAGTGGATGCTGAGGATCACGACCTCGGCGCCGGCCGCGCGCGCCTTCTTCTCGGCGGCGGCGATCGCGTCGAAGTCGTTCTTGTTGGCGATCCACGGCTTGTTCTTGGGGACCTCGCGGCCGTTGAACCCGAAGGCGAAGGCTATCTGCGCCACCTTCACGCCCTTCACCTCGGTGATCAGCGGCTTCGCCGCCTCGGCCGCGCTGCGCGCCGAACCGGTGTGCCGCAGGCCCGCCTTGTCCAGCGTGTTCAGGGTGCGGGTGACCCCGGCGGGGCCGTGGTCGAGCGTGTGGTTGGAGACGCTCGAGCACTGGTCGTAGCCGACGTCCTTGACCGCCGTGGCGATCTGCGGCGGCACGAGGAAGTCGGGGTAGCTCCGGAACGGTCCCCCGGGCTTGCCGACCACCGGTTCGAAGTGGCAGATGCCCAGGTCGGCCTTGCTGATGACCGGCTTGACGCCCGCCATCATCGGCCGGAAGTCCAGGCCCTTCTCCCCCTTGCCCGTCTTCTTGGCGTCCTTGCGCGCCTGTTCGGTCAGCTGGGGGTGGATGAGGATGTCGCCCGCGGCGGCGACGGTGAACGAGGGGCCGTCGGCTGCGGGCTTGTCGTCGCCGCCGAAGGGGCCGCAGGCGGTGCCGGTCAGCAGGAGCGAGGAGGCTGCACAGGTCACGAGTTGCCTGCGAAGGGGACGTGTCATCACAGGGCTATCTTTATACAACCATGAAGATCTTCCGCACCCGGCCGAAACCGATCGCACGGAAGGCCGCGGCTCTCGGCCTGGTCACCGCAGCCGTCCTCAGCCTCGCGCAGTGCGGCGCGGGCTCCTCCCCGGACGACGACGGGTCCGGCCCCGAAGCGAGCCACGCCCCTTCGACGCCGGGCGGCGGAACCGGCAGGGGCGGCGGAGCCGGCGAGGACGACAAGGCCGCCGAGGGCCTGACCGGAATGATCACCGCGTACACCGACGGGTTCCACGAGGACAGCGGGTACCGCCACCCCTCGCGCACCGACCGGAACACCGTCGCCGAGGGCGTCGCGCTGCTCCTCGACCACCGGCGCCCGCAGGCCGAACGCCGGCTGGCGGACGTGGATCTCGCGGTGCGCACGGTCACCGACAAGAGCGCGGGACGGCGGTACGCGGAGATCGCCGACCGCTCCGAGGACGGCGCGGCACCGCGTGGCTGGGGCCGCGTCTACGTCGACCTCGACGCCCCGGCCCGCTGGTCCGTGCAGGTCCCGCACCCGGTGGCCGACCGGAACACCGAGCGGCTCGGCGCGGAGCTGATGCGCCGCTCCCCCGGCGGCGTGCTCGTGCTCGCGGGCGCACACCGCGACGCCGGGCGCGGCGACGAGGCGGACGTCGCCCACCGCAGGGACACCGTGTTCCACGCCGTCTGCGACGAGCTCGTCCGGCGCGGCCTGCCCGGCGTCCAACTCCACGGAATGGCCGACGACTCGGCGCCCCGGCACGACGTCGTCGCCTCCACGGGCCGCGGCCGGGAGGCCGTCACCGAGGGCCGCGCCCTCGCCGACGCCCTGCGCGGGCGGGGCTGGGACGTCTGCCGCGCCTGGGCCAGGTCCTGCCCGCTCGCGGGCCGCTCCAACGTGCAGGGCCGGGCCGCGTCGGCCCGCGATGTGCCGTTCCTGCACGTCGAGTTCGGCCCCCGGATCCGCGAGGACCGCGACCGCACCCGAGCGGCCGTGGGAGCGCTCACGGACGTCACCCGCAGCTGGCAACGCCGCTCGTAGCCCCCGCAGGGCCGCCCCGGCACCCCCCTCCGCCCCCGCCCACCTGGCCCGAAGGTGCTCTTCTCAGGCGCCGGGGAGGTCCGTAGCCTGTGACACCAACTCGTCGAAGTCACACCTGCGTTGGCTGAGGACACGTGGACACTGCGACCCTGCTTCTGCTCGGCGCGGCCGGCGGAGCGGTGCGCGGGATCGTGCATGCCTACGACTGCATGACCGAGTGGCTCGCCCGGCGCCGGGAGCATCGGCTCTCCGGACACCCCGAGGGCGCGGGGCCTCCCGCGTTCGGCGCGTTCTACGACATCGCGGGCGAGTGCGTCGCCGCCGCCGTGCACATCACGCTGGGAGCCGGGGTGGCGGTGCTCCTCGGCGCCTCGGGGCAGATCAGCGGCGGCTTCGCGACCTTCGCCGCGGGAGCCTCGGCGCCCCTGGTCCTCGTACAGCTCAAGAACTCCCGGCTCGCGGACGTCGTCCTCGGTGACGCGGGCGCCGCGCAGGCCGGCCAGCCGGTGCAGCCGGTGCAGCCGGTGCCGCCGCCCCAGGGAGAGCCGCAGGCCCGCGATCCCGGGCCCCTGCCGCGCCCACGGCCACCGGCCGCCGAGCGCAGGAGTGCCGAATGAGCCGGCCCGCCCTGCTGCGCCGGGCCGCCGCGGCCACCATCGGCGTCGACCGGCGTCCCGACCGCGCCCGCTCCCTGCCCCCGCGCCACGACCTCACCTTGGCCCGCAGGGCGGCCGCCGCCACCATCGGGGTCCGCACCCGGCGACCGCCCGGGGCGAGCGCCGGGAAGGAGCCGGCGCGGAACGCGACGGCGGGGCGCGTGGAGAGGAGCGCGCCGTCCGGTCCGTTCCTCACGCCCACCGGAGGCCCCTCGCCCCGGACACGGCAGCGCCGCGCTCTCGTCCTGGCCGCGGTGGCCGCCGTCGTCGCCATCGCCTTCGGCGCCTTCAGCGCCTACCGCGAGGACGCCTTCGTGGACACCGCGCCCCCGGCGGGCGCGCTGCCACAGAGGTACATCGGCACCTGGAAGACCGCGGTCCCGGGAAAGCCCGGCAACACCAGGACGCTCGTGATCCGGCAGGGCGAGGTGGGCGACACGGTGATGACCCTGACGGCGGACGGCCCCGAGTACCACTGCGTCTTCCGGGCCCGGCTCGAAGCCGTCGTCCTCGACGGCATCCAGTTGGGCGAGTCGACCGTGGCCCGGGGCCGTCCGCCCCAGTCGTGCAGTCCGGGCGGCGCATCCACGGTGCTCGTGGTGGGTGAGAACACGCTGCGGCGCATCGCCGGCGAGAACACGCTGACGTACAAGCGCGCCCGGTGACACACCCGGGCGCCGCCCTCACCGCCCCACCCGCACGTACACCACCGCCCCCTCCACCCGCGCCACCGGCGCGTACCCGACCGAGAGGATCCGGCGCAGTGACGGCACCCGGTCCGGGGCGAACGGCTTGCCCCGGGAGTCGTCGACCACGACCGCAGGCGGGTCGCGCCGCATCTCCCGGCGGAAGACCGGCCAGGCGCCCTCGACCGCGTACTTCTCGCCCACCTGCGGCCCGTCCCGGCCCCCGCTGTAGTTCGTGAGCAGCCCCGCCGTGAGGTAGCGGCTCGCTGGGGGACGGTCGGCCAGCCAGTACGTCTCCGGGTGTATGCCCCAGAACAGCACCCGGTCGCGCGGCCCCGTGTCGGCCCTGACCACCTGCGCCAGGCGGGTGGCGTGCGCCAGTTCGGGGCGGGGCGCGAGCAGCCCCCAGGCGAGGAAGACGGCGCACGCGCACCCGGAGGCGACAAGGGCTCGTACCGTCCGCTCGCGCGGCAGGATCTGCAGCGCGGCCGCTCCCAACAGGGCCAGCGGCGGCATGAGTTGGAGGTAGTAGTGGCCGAAGAAGTGGAAGCCGAGCAGGACCGCGGCCACCGACGAGGCGAGCCAGAGCCACAGCTCCGCCGCACCCGTGCGGGCGATCCGCAGCACCCGCACGACCGGCGGGAGGATTCCCGCGCAGGCCGCCGCGAGCAGCGCCGCGTTGATCAACCCCCGTACCAGTACGTGGAGTTCGGAGCCGGTGAAGGAGGCGTACGCGCCGGAGCCCGTCACCGTCCAGAACAGGAAGCCGGTGGGTGTCGTCAGGAGCGCGGCCGCCAGCACCGGCAGGCCGAGGCCGCACGCCAGGCGCCCGGTGTCCCGCCGGGCGGCCCCGCCGCGCCACAGCAGCCAGCCGACCGGGAGCAGCACCGCCCCGCCGGTCTGCTTGGCCAGGAAGGCGCAGGCCACCGCGGCCCCGGCGGCGCCCCATCTGCGGCGGTCCGCGCACCACATGGCGGCCGCCGTGCACGGCAGCATGAAGACCTCGAAGGTGGCCGCCTGGGCGTCCTCCGGGTTGAGGCCCACGGAGATCAGCAGGTACAGCACGCCCGCCGTGCGGCCCGCGCCGTCCCCCCAGCGGCGCCGGGCCAGTGAGACCAGGAGCACCGCCGTCAGGAGCTGCGCGGCGAGGGCGAGGAGCTTCAGGGGCAGCAGGGAGTCGTCGCCGAAGAGCGCGAACGCGCCCGCGTACAGCCAGGGGACGAGCGGCGGCTTGCGGTCGACGACCGTCTCGTAGAGCTCGCCGCCGTCCGCCAACATCCGTGCCTGGACGGCGAGATAGCCCTCGTCCGGGCTCCACAGCGGCCACCGGAAGGAGGGCAGCCGCGTCGCGCACGCCAGGGCGGCGAGCAGCGGGAGCAGCCGCGCCCAGTACGCGGCCCGTGCACCCCTTCCGGGGGCGGGCTCCGTACGCGGGCCCGGCACCCGGAGGCCGGGCACGGAGCGTGGTGACGCGGAGGGCGGGGCGAGCATACGGGCACGCTAACGGCCCCGCACGCCCCGACGGATCGGGACATACGGGGCCGGGGCGTCATACCTGCCGAACGGCGGGTGACTACCGTGCGTCGCCGGCCTGCCGGTCACGGACGTGCAGACGACTGTGCGAGCGTCCGTACGCGAAGTAGATGACGACGCCGAGCACCATCCAGACGCCGAACCGCACCCAGGTCTCGGCCGGCAGGTTCAGCATCAGCCACAGCGACGCGAGCACCGAGAGGATCGGCACGAAGGGCACCAGCGGGGTGCGGAAGGCGCGCGGCAGGTCGGGGCGCTGCCTGCGGAGCAGGATGACGCCGAGGGCGACCACGACGAAGGCGAACAGCGTGCCGATGTTGACCAGTTCGGCCAGCTCGTCGATGGAGGTGAAGCCCGCGACGACCGCCACGATCAGCCCGAGCAGGATCGTCGAGCGGTACGGCGTGCCGAACTTGGGGTGGACCTTGGAGAAGGTCTTCGGCAGCAGCCCGTCCCGGCTCATCGCGAAGAACACCCGGGTCTGGCCGAGCAGCAGGATCATGCAGACGGAGGTGAGGCCGACGGCGGCGCCGAAGCTGATCAGGCCCGCCCAGAAGGGGTGCCCGACGGCCTTGAAGGCGTCCGCGAGCGGCGCGTCCGTGGAGAGGTCGGTGTACTTCTGCATGCCGGTCACGACGACGGAGACCGCGACATACAGGACCGTACAGATGAGCAGCGAGCCGAGGATGCCGCGGGGCACGTCGCGCTGCGGGTTGTGGGTCTCCTCGGCGGCGGTCGCGACGATGTCGAAGCCGATGAACGCGAAGAAGACGACGGCCGCCGCGGTGAAGATGCCCATGACGCCGAAGTCGCCCGGGGTGAACCCGAAGATCAGCTGGACCAGCGGCGCCGTGATGCCGCCGCCGCCCTCGACCTGCTTGCTCGGCGGGATGAACGGGTCGTAGTTGGAGCCGGTGATGAAGAAGGCGCCCACGATGATGACGAGCACGACCACGGTGACCTTGACGGCGACGATGATGTTGGTGACCCGCGAGGACAGCTTCATCCCGGCGACGAGGATGCCGGTCAGGATCAGCACGAGCACCGCGGCCAGCAGGTCGAAGCCGAACTTCCCCTCGTGCGTGCCGCTCAGCGCCTGCGGCAGATGCACGCCCGCGGTGTCGAGGAGCGAGCGGAGGTAGCCGGACCAGCCGACCGCCACCACCGCGCAGCCGAGCGCGAGTTCGAGGACCAGGTCCCAGCCGATGATCCAGGCCGGGAACTCGCCGAGCGAGGCGTACGAGAAGGTGTACGCGGACCCGGCGACCGGCACGGTCGAGGCGAACTCGGCGTAGCAGAGCGCCGCGAGGGCGCACACGAGTCCGGCGACGACGAAGGCCAGGGCCACCGAGGGCCCGGCCGTCTCCTTGGCGATTTTTCCGGTCAGTACGAAGATTCCGGTGCCGATGATGACGCCGACGCCGAAGACCGTGAGGTCGAGGGCGGACAGCGACTTCTTGAGCGCGTGCTCCGGTTCCTCGGTGTCCTTGATGGACCGCTCGACGCTCTTCGTCCTGAAGAGGGTGTTGCTCACGGGCGTACCTCCACGCTTGTCGTCCCCGACATGATCGAGAGACCGAGTACCCCGAAAGCCCCGGCGCGGGCCGATTCACGCGAATGGGCCGGTCCCACCACCCGTACAGGGTGCTGAAACCGGCCCATCGGCGGTGCGCGTTGACGTCAGTCGCGGGCGGGCTCCACCGCGTCGACCGCGGCGGCGGTGTTCCGCTCGTACTTGCCGTCGAGCTTGGCGACCAGGCCGGTGACCTGCCGGGCGATGTCCGGCGCCGTCAGGCCGATCTCCGCCATGATCTCCTTGCGGGACGCGTGGTCGAGGAAGCGCGGCGGGATGCCGAAGTCGCGCAGCGGTACGTCGACGCCGGCGTCGCGCAGCGCCTGGGCGATGGCCGAACCGACGCCGCCCGCACGGGAGTTGTCCTCGACGGTGACGACGACGCGGTGCTTCTCGGCGAGCGGGGCCATCGCCTCGTCGACCGGCTTGACCCAGCGCGGGTCGACGACGGTCGTGGTGATGCCCTGCTTGTCGAGCAGGCCGGCGATCTCCAGGCACATCGGCGCGAGCGCGCCCACGGAGACCAGCAGCACGTCCGGCTTGTCGGCGGACGCCTCGCGCAGCACGTCCATCGAGCCGACCTTGCCGACGGCCTTGACCGCCGGGCCGACCGCGCCCTTGGAGTAGCGCACCACGGTCGGCGCGTCGTCGACCTCGACGGCCTCGCGCAGTTGCAGGCGGACCTGGTCGGCGTCGCGCGGCGCGGCGATCCGCAGGGTCGGCACGCACTGCAGGATCGACATGTCCCACATGCCGTTGTGCGAGGCGCCGTCCGAACCGGTGACGCCCGCCCGGTCCAGGACGAAGGTGACGCCGCACTTGTGCAGCGCCACGTCCATCAGGAGCTGGTCGAAGGCGCGGTTGAGGAAGGTCGCGTAGACGGCGAAGACCGGGTGCAGGCCGCCGGTGGCGAGGCCGGCCGCGGAGACGGCGGCGTGCTGCTCGGCGATGCCCACGTCGTAGACGCGGTCGGGGAAGGCCTTGGCGAACCTCGCCAGGCCGACCGGCTGGAGCATGGCGGCCGTGATGGCGACGATGTCCTCGCGCTCGTGGCCGAGCTTGACCATCTCCTCGCCGAAGACGGACGTCCAGTCCATGCCGCCGGAGGCGATGGGCAGGCCGGTGTCGGGGTGGATCGGGCCGATGCCGTGGAAGTGGTCGGCCTCGTCCTCCTCGGCGGGCTTGTAGCCGCGGCCCTTCTCGGTGATGCAGTGCACGATGACCGGGCCGCCGAAACGCTTGGCGCGCTGCAGGGCGGACTCCAGGGCCTCGATGTCGTGGCCGTCGATCGGGCCGACGTACTTCAGGCCGAGGTCCTCGAACATGCCCTGCGGGGCGATGAAGTCCTTCAGGCCCTTCTTGGCGCCGTGCAGGGTCTCGTAGAGCGGCCTGCCGACGACCGGCGTGCGCTCCAAGAGGTCCTTGCCGCGGGCCAGGAAACGCTCGTACCCATCCGTGGTGCGCAGGGTGGCGAGGTGGTTGGCGAGGCCGCCGATGGTCGGCGCGTACGACCGCTCGTTGTCGTTGACGACGATCACGAGGGGGCGGTCCTTGGCGGCCGCGATGTTGTTCAGCGCCTCCCAGGCCATGCCGCCGGTCAGCGCGCCGTCACCGATGACGGCGACGACGTGGTCGTCCCTGCGGCGCACCTCGTTGGCCTTGGCCAGGCCGTCGGCCCAGCCGAGGACGGTGGAGGCGTGGCTGTTCTCGATCACGTCGTGGTCGGACTCGGCGCGCGAGGGGTAGCCGGAGATACCGCCCTTGGTGCGCAGCTTCTCGAAGTCCTGGCGGCCGGTGAGCAGCTTGTGCACGTAACTCTGGTGGCCGGTGTCGAAGAGGACCTTGTCCTGCGGGGACTCGAAGACGCGGTGCAGGGCGATGGTGAGCTCGACCACGCCGAGATTGGGGCCGAGGTGGCCGCCGGTCTTGGAGACTGCGTCGACGAGGAAGCCGCGGATCTCTCCGGCCAGCTGGTTCAGCTCCTCGGGACTGAGCCGGTCAAGATCGCGCGGTCCCGTGATGCGGTTCAGCAGCGGCACCCGTGCCTCCTTGCAGTAGAGCTGAGATGTGCTGTTCGAGCGTTGCCGGGTCTGCCGAGTCTAATGTTCCGGAACCGGCAACGGCGTCCGGGAGTAGTTTTCCGGGTCACACAAACGGCGGAACCCCGCGCCCCGTAAGGGGCGCGGGGAACTGCGCGCTCAGCCACAGGCGGCCGGCAGGCACAAGACCTGGGAAACCACCCCAAGCCCCGAAGGGGCACCCTTAGGCGCGCCCCGCCGACTTCTGGGTCCGCCGCGAAATAGAGTCGATGACCACCGCGGCGAGCAGAACCGCACCCGTGATCATGAACTGGATCTCACTCGCCATGCCGAGCATGTTCAGGCCCTGCTGGATCGACTGGATGACCAGCATGCCGAGCAGCGCGGACCACACCTTGCCGCGCCCGCCGAAGAGGCTCGTGCCGCCGATGACCGCCGCGGCGATCACCATCATCAGCGTGTTGCCGCCGCCCAGGCTCTTCGTGGCGCCGCCCGAGAGGCTGGCGATGAAGAGGCCGCCGAAGGCCGCGAGCATGCCGGAGATGGCGAAGACGATGATCCGGACCCGGTCGACGTTGATGCCGGCCCGGCGCGCGGCCTCCGCGTTGCCGCCGACCGCGAAGACCTGGCGGCCGAAGGTGGTGCGCCGCGCCACGAAGTCCGCGATCACCAGGACGGCGAGGAAGAGCACCAGGGCCAGCGGCAGACCGCGGGCGCCGTCCGGCTCGTTCAGCTCGTACGCCGCGCCGCCCGCGAGGACGGCGACGACGACCGTGCGCAGCACGATCTCGCTGACCGGCCGGGACGGCAGCCCGGCGGACCTGCGGCGCTTGCTGTCGAGCAGCAGGGAGGCCGCGTACGCGACGATCGCGACGGCCGCGAGTCCGTAGGCCGCGCCCTTCTCCGCGAAGAAGTGCCCGGTGAGATTCTCGACGACGCTGCCCTCGGGCGTGTTGATGCTGCCCTCGCCGCCCATCAGCCAGATCTGTACGCCGCTCCAGCCGAGGAAGCCCGCGAGGGTGACGACGAAGGCCGGCACGCCGATCTTGGCGAAGAAGAAGCCGTGCAGGGCGCCGATGACCAGGCCGGTCAGGACGGCGATGAGCACCGAGAGCCAGTCGTTCATCTCGTGTGTGACGTTCAGCACGGCCCAGACCGCCGCGCCCATGCCGGCCACGGAACCGACCGACAGGTCGATCTCGCCGAGCAGCAGGACGAAGACGATGCCGACGGCCATGATGCCGAGGCCGGAGGTGAAGACCGCGATGTTCGCGAGGCTGCTCGCGTCCAGGAAGTGCTCGTTCTTCAGCTGGAAGATGATCGCGATGACGATCAGGCCCACGACGACCGGCAGCGAGCCGAGCTCGCCGCCGCGCATCTTGCGCTTGAACTCGGTCCAGTAGCCGGCCAGGCCCTCCTCGCGGACGAGCAGCCGGGGGTCGACGACCGGGACCGGCGCGGCCGACTTGTCCACCTGGGCCGGCACGGTGCCGCTGCCGGTGCCCGGGGCGGAGGCGTCCGTGGCGGGGGCGTCCGCGGCGGGCTTCGGGTTCTTGGCGAGGTCGCTCACTTCGCGTCCTCCTTCGTGACCGAGGCCGAGCGCGCCGAGCGGCGGGTCACGGCGTTGTCCGTGGCGCCGGTGATGGCGGCGATGATCTCTTCGTTGGTGGTGTCCGCGACGGTGAAGGTGCCGTTGTTGCGGCCGAGCCGCAGTACCGCGACCCGGTCCGCGACGGCCTTCACGTCGGCCATGTTGTGGCTGATCAGGATCACGCCGTGGCCGCGCTCGCGCAGCCGCTCCACCAGGTCGAGGACCTGGGCGGTCTGCTCGACGCCGAGGGCCGCGGTGGGCTCGTCGAGGATGACGACCTTGGGGTCGCCGACCAGCGCGCGGGCGATGGCAACGACCTGGCGCTGACCGCCGGAGAGCGCCGCGACCGGGATGCGGACGCTGGGGATGCGGATGGAGAGGGTGTCCAGGAGCTCCTTGGCCCGCTTCTCCATCTTGATCTCGTCCAGGACGGACGCGGTCCTCAGCTCGCTGCCGAGGAAGAGGTTGGCCACGACGTCGAGGTTGTCGCAGAGCGCGAGGTCCTGGTAGACGGTGGCGACGCCGAGGTTCTGGGCGTCGTGCGGGCGTCCGATGCGGACCCCCTTGCCCTCCCACTCGATGGTGCCGTCGTCGATCGGGTGGACGCCCGAGATCGTCTTGACGAGCGTGGACTTGCCGGCGCCGTTGTCGCCGACCAGGGCGACCACCTCACCGGTGTGGATTTCGAGGTCTACGTCCGTGAGCGCCTGGACGGCGCCGAACCGCTTGGAGACCCCGCGCAACGCCAGCACGGGCGTAGCGGACACGTGAATCAGCTCCTTCGCCGCCTGACCGGCGGGGATGGTGGTGCAGCAAGGACAGTGCCCGGGAAAAATCAGCCTTCCGCGGGCAAGTCCGGTGCCCGCCCCCCGTTTGCGGGGCGGTTTGATGGGGCGGGCACCGGACCGGTACCGGGATTCCCTTCCGTACGGGCCCGGGGAGCGCTCTCACGCGCCACCGGGCCCCACTTCGTACGAACGGGCTTACCGCAGACGGGCGTTACTTGATACCCGCGGCGTCACAGGCCTTCTTGTACTGGGCCGTGCAGATCTCGCTGGCCTTGTACACCTTGTCCTTGATGATCGTGTCGGCGACCTCGTCCTTGGTGATCGCCTGCGCGTCGTACAGCTTGGCCGGGATGCCCTTGACGTCGCCGCTGAGCGAGTCGACCTTGCGGTCGGCGAGGGCGTCGATGTCCTTGCCCTTCAGTAGCCGCACGGCGATCTCGGCGGTGGTCTCGGCCTCCGGCTTGATCTGCTTGTAGATCGTGTAGTCCTGGGTGCCGCCCAACAGGCGCTGCACGCCCGCGAGTTCGGCGTCCTGGCCGCCGACCGGGACCTTGATGCCGCGGCCCTTGAGTGCGGTGATCGCCGCGCCCGCCATGGTGTCGTTGGCGGCGTAGACGCCCTGGATGCCGTCCTTGCCGAGCTTGTCGATCGCGGAGGACATCTTGCGGCTCGCCTCTTCCGGCGACCAGTCCGGGATGTCCTGCTCGTACGCGATCTTCTTGACCTTCTTGTCGAGCACCGAGTGGGCGCCCTTCTTGAAGAAGGGGGCGTTCGGGTCGGTCGGAGAGCCGTTGAGCATGACGACGTTGGCGTCCTTGGCCTTCGGGCCGAGGGCCTTGACCATGGCCCCGCCCTGCAGCCGGCCGATCTTCTCGTTGTCGTAACTCACGTACGCGGCGAGCGGGCCCTCGGCGAGGCGGTCGTACGCCACGACCTTCACGCCCTGCTTGTCGGCCTGCTTGACCCACGACTTGGTCGACTTGTAGTCGACCGCGTCCAGGATGATGACCTTGATGCCCTGGGTGACGAGCGCGTCGAACTGCTTCTTCTGCGTCTCGATGTCCTGCGCGGCGTTGTTGTACTTGACCTTGCAGTCCGAGCAGAGTTCCTTGATCTTCGCCTCCATGAAGGGGCGGTCGAAGGTCTCGTAGCGCGTGGTCTTGTTCTCGGGGAGCAGCAGACCGATGGTCTTGGTGTCGCCGCCGCTGCCCTTGTCGTCGTCGTCGCCGGCCTTGCCGCACGCGGTCATGGCCAGTGCCATCGAAACCGCTGCGGTGCCTATGACGACGCGACGCGTCATTGCGTTCATTGGGGTGCCTCCCTGACGAGGCCGCGACGTTGCGGCCGAGGTGGCTCGAAGTCAACTCGGCCGCCACACCAGCGTCAAGGAGTAAATCCTTAACGAGATGACAACGGTGCCATGCGTTATCTAAGTGAAGGCAGGCGCCTGCGCGGGGAGGCTTCCGTCCAAAAGGGTGGAATCCCCCATCTCGCTGAGCGCGAGGGCCAGCGCGCCGAGCACCTCGGCACGCCCGCCGAGCGCCCCCGGCAGCACGGACAGTCGGCGCGCCGCACTGGGGATGGCGTACCGCCCGACCGACTCCCGGATGGGCCCGAGCACGAGCTCGCCGGCCTCCGCGAGATCGCCGCCGAGCACGACACGGGAGGGGTTGAGGAGGTTGCAGAGGTTCGCGACGCCGCTGCCGATGTGCCGGCCCACGTCGGCGATCACCCGCCGGCACCCCGGGTCGCCGTCCCGCGCGAGCCCGACCACCCGCTCCATGGTCAGATCGGTGCCGTGGCTGGACTGCAGCAGCGGCAGCACGTACCGGGCGGCGGCGAAGGTCTCCAGGCAGCCGCGGTTGCCGCAGCGGCACACCGGGCCCGACTCGTCGAGCGTGATGTGCCCGATCTCCCCCGCCGTGCCGCCGGGCCCCCGGTAGATCCGCCCGCTGATCACGAGCCCGGCGCCGACGCCGCTGGCGACCTTGATGTACGCGAGGTCCTTGACGCCGCGGCCGCTGCCCCAGACCAGCTCGCCGAGCGCGCCGAGGTTGGCGTCGTTGTCGACGTGCACGGGCACCCCGAGGCGGCCCTGCAGCTCCTCGGCGGGCTTGGTGCCGGTCCAGCCCGGCAGGATCGACGTGGAGCCCAGCGTGCCGGACTCCACGTCGATGGGTCCCGGCACGCCGAGCCCGACCCCGGCGATCTTCGTACGGTCCACTCCGGTCGCCGCGATCAAGCGGCTGACCAGCTGTTCGGCCCGGTCGAAGCCCTGCGCGGCGGACGCGTCGACGTCCAGCGGCTCGGACTCCTCGGCGAGCAGCTGGTGGGCGAGATTGCCGACCGCCACACGCAGATGGGTGTGGCCGAAGTCGACCCCGATGACGATGCCCGCGTCACCGCTGAGCGAGACGCTGCGGGCCCGCCTGCCGCCCGCCGAGGTGGGCGTGACCTCGACCGTCCCGGCGTCCTTGAGCTCCCGGACGATGTTGGAGACGGTCGCGGCCGACAGGCCCGTCGTCCTCGCGATCTCCGCCTGCGTGAGCGACCCGGCGAGCCGTACGGCGCGCACGACCCGTTCGAGATTGGCCCGGTGCAGAGACGACTGCGACCCCGGAGTCTCCATTGACTCTCACCCTTTGCCCTCTTTCGGGCGGCCCGTGGGCCCCCCGCGACACCGGCCTCGGAAACGCCTACCGGGCCATGTACAAGTTATGAACTCCAAACTCTGCTGAAGGACTCGCTGTAGTCAAGTCGTTGAGGGAAATCCGGACCCTCCACCCAGCGAATACCGGAAACGGCCGCCCCGTACCGGGAGCGACCGCCTCCGTACTCCTTCCGACGGGCCGCACGCCCGTCCTCCCGGCTATTTCACCGAGCCCGCCGTGAGTCCCGACACCACATGCCGCTCGATGAACGCGAACAGCACGATGACCGGCACGATGGCGACGACCGACGCGGCGAAGAGGTAGTTCCACTGCACCGTGTAGTTGCCGATGAAGTTGTTGATGCCGACCGTCAGCGGCTGCTTCTCCGGCTCCGTCGTGAGGGTCAGGCCCATCACGAACTCGTTCCACGAGGTGATGAAGGTGAAGATCACGGCCGTGACCACGCCCGGCAGGGCGAGCGGCAGGGTCACCTTGATCATGGCGCCGAAGCGGCTGGTGCCGTCCACCATGGCGGCCTCCTCCAGCTCCGGCGGGATGGAGCTGATGTAGGCCGTCAGGATCCACACCGCGAAGGCGAGGTTGAACGCCGCGTTGGTGAGGATCAGGGTCCAGACCGAGTTCAGCATGTCCAGCTCGTGGAACTCGCGGTAGAGGCCGACCAGCAGCGCGGTGGGCTGGAACATCTGGGTGACCAGGACGAGCAGCAGGAAGAGCTTGCGGCCCCGGTAGCGCATACGGGCCGTGTAGTACGCGGCGGGCAGCGAGACGAGCAGGACCAGGAGCGTGGCGCCGCCCGCGACCAGCAGGGTCACCTGCAGGTTCTGGCCGAGCTCGGACTCCTTCCAGACGTCGATGAAGTTGGCCCACTCCAGCTTGCCGGGCAGGTACGTGCGGTCGCGCAGCTCCTCCTTGGGGCGGAGCGCGGTGACGACCATCTCCAGGTACGGCGCGAGGAAGACCGCGGCGAGCAGCCAGGCGCAGGCCGTGACGACCAGCGTGCGGGGCCGGAAGGCGCGCCGGGCCTTCGCGGGGCCGCCGTTCTTGTGGGGCGCGGGGCGGGTCGCCGTCGCGGTGGCCATCAGTCCTCCTCGTTCCACCGGCTGACCTTCAGGAAGATCAGCACGAGCACCACGACCATCAGGAAGTTGACGACCGACATGGCCGCGGACTCGCCGATGTCGGTCTCCTTCAGCTTGTACATGAACACCATCGACGTGGAGGTGTCGTAGCCCGGACCGCCCTGGGTCATGGCCCAGATGATCGGGAAGGAGTTGAAGACGTTGATGAGGTTGATGACCACACCGACGAGGAAGGCGGGCCGCAGCATCGGGAGCGTGATGTGGCGGTATGTCTGCCAGGGGCCGGCCCCGTCGATCCGCGAGGCCTCGTAGACGTCCTGGGGGATGGTCTGCAGGCCGGCCAGGAGCGTGTACGTGGTGAAGGGCAGGGAGACGAAGACGGCGACCGCCATCATCCACGGCCAGGCGGTCTCCGGCTTGCCGAGCCAGTCCTTGGAGCTGTCGATCAGACCGAGGTCGAGCATGAAGGTGTTGAGCACGCCCGCGGTCTGGTTGAGCATCCACTTGAAGCCGATGGCGGTCATCAGGACGGACGCCGCCCACGGGGCGATGAGCGCCCAGCGGGTGATGCGGCGGCCCGGGAACTTCTGGTTGAAGAGCTGGGCCAGGGCCAGCGAGAGCAGCATCGTCGCGGTGACGACGACGACCGTCCACAGCACCGTCCAGAGCAGGACGGAGCCGAAGTCGCTCTCCTCGAAGAGCTTCTTGAACTTGTCGGTCCCGGCGCTGCCGCGCACCTTGCCGGCGATGGAGATGTTGAGGAACGAGGTGCGGATCAGCTCGACGACGGGCCAGACGACCACGGCGAGGATCAGCAGGATGACGGGCGCTATCCAGGGCAGCGGACCGAGCCGGGCCAGACCGCTGCGGCGGCTCACCGGCCTGGGTGCGCGCCCGCCCCGTCCCCGGCCGGAATCGGCCGGGGACGGAGGGGCCTTCAGGGACACAAGGACTCCTTGCGGACGGGGTGGCGTGGGTGAAGGGGGCCCGGCCGGGCGTTACTTGGCCTCGGCCGCCGCCGACTCCGCCTTCTTCTGCAGGTCGCCGAGGACCTGCTTGGGGTCGTCGGATACGGCCTTGCCGCCGGTCTTCTTGATCTCGGCCGAGACGACGTCCCAGGTGGTGTCACCCAGCGGGTAGAACTTGGCGTTCGGCAGCACCTGGAAGAACGGCACGAGGTCCGTGTGCTTGCCGTTGCCCTGCATCGTCTTGAGGGCGTCCTGGGTGACCGGCATCAGGTTGTACATCTCGTCGAACGCCAGCATCTTCTTGGAGTACGTGAAGTCCAGGAACTTCTTCACGCCCTCCTTCTTCGCGCCGCCGTCCTTGAACGCCATCATCCAGTCGGCCACGCCGAGGGTGGACTTCAGCGGCCCTTCCTTGCCGGGGATGGGCGCGACGCCGTAGTCGACCTTGCCCTCCTTGGCCATCTGGATGAGGCTCGGGTGGCCGTTGAGCATGCCGACCTTGCCGGCCGCGAAGTCGGCGAAGGCCGTCTTGCGGTCGGTGGAGGCGGGGTTGGCGTACGTCAGGCCGGGCTTGACCAGCTTGGTCTTGAGCCAGTCGAAGGTCTCGACGTTCTTGGCGCTGTCGATCGTGTACTTGCCGCCGGCGTCGGTGTAGCCGCCGCCGTTGCCGAGCTCCCACATCATCGACTCGCCCTGGGTCTCCTCGGGGCCGAGCGGCAGCGCGTAGGGGGTGTCGGCGGCCTTCTTGTCCTTGATCTTCTTCGCGGCGGCCGCCAGTTCGTCCCACGTCTTCGGCGGGCTCTTGATGCCGGCCTTCTTGAAGACGGACTTGTTGTAGAACATCACGCGGCTGGAGGAGACCCACGGGATGCCGTACTGGGTGCCGTCGACCTCGCCGGCCTTGGCGAAGGTGGGGATGAGGTTCTCGCGCGTCGCGGGCGACATCACCTCGTCCGCCTTGTAGAGCAGGTCGTCGGCGACCTTGTCGGCGTAACCGCCGGTCTGCAGCAGGTCGGGCTCGTTGCCCGCCTGGATCATGTTCTTGACGGACTTGTCGATCTCGTTCCAGTTGATGACCTGGACGTCGACCTTGTAGCCCTTGTTGGCCTTCTCGAATTCCTTCTTGACCTGGTTCCAGTACACCTTGGAGGCGTTGGAGGCCTTGTCGCCGTAGTCGGCGGCGACGAGCTTGATGGTCTTGCCGTCCCCGCTGTCGCTGTCACCCCCGCAGGCGGTAAGGCTCAGCGCCATGGCGAGCGTTGCCGCACCGGTGGCGACTATTCGATTCCTCATGATGGTTCAACCCTTCGACATCGGTGTCGACTTGAGCGCGTCCAGTCGCCCCCCGCGGCCCGTTGCGCCGACACTACTCACCGCCCGATTCGCCTCGACAGGCCTAGACCACTTTCGTGGCCAACCTGAAATCACCTGCCTCACCACGTCACTTGATGGCCCCCGCGGTGAGACCGGCCTGTACCTGTCGCTGGAAGACCGCGTAGACGACGAGCACGGGGAGCATCGCGATGGTCAGGCCCGCGAAGAGCGCGCCCCAGTCGCCGCGGTAGCCCTGCGAGACGGCGAGCGAGGCGAGCCCCTGCGGCAGCACGTAACTCTGCTCGTCCTCGTTGTTGAGCAGCAGCGGGAGCAGGTACTGGTTCCACTGGCCGAGGAAGTTGAAGATGCCGATGCTGACCAGGCCTGGCTTGGCCATCGGCAGCATGATCTGGAAGAACGTCCGGGTGTGCGACGCCCCGTCGACCATCGCCGCCTCCTGCACGCCGGTCGGCAGCGTGCGGAAGAAGGAGGTCAGGAAGAAGGTGGTGAACGGCAGCGAGTACGCGATGTACGCGATCATCAGGCCCGGCCGGGTGTCCAGGAGGCCGAAGTTCTCCATGACCGCGAAGAGCGGCACGAGGGCGAGGATGACCGGGAACATCATGCCGCCCGCGAACAGCATGAAGATGAGGCGGTTGCCGGGGAAGGTGAAGCGGGCGATGACGTAGGCCGCCATCGAGCCGAGCAGCATCGTGCCGGTCAGCGAACCCGCCAGGATGATCAGCGAGTTCAGGGTGTACTGCCCGATGCTCGCCTTGCTCCACGCGTTGGAGAAGTTCTCCCAGTGGAAGGAGGCAGGCCAGCCCATCGGGTCGCTGAGGATCTCCGCCGAGGGGCGGAACGCGGTGAGCGCGACCCAGATCAGCGGCCCTGCGGCCAGGATGACCCACAGGACGAGGAAGGCGTGCGAGAAGACGTTGAGGGTCGCGCCGCCCGCCTCCTTCTCACGGCGGGGCGCGGCGGTGGTCTCGGAACGGGGCGCGGTGGTGGTGGTCGTGGTCATGATGCAGTGGCTCCCGCGGTCTCAGTATTCGATCCGGTCGCGGTTCCCGACCCGCATGACGATCAGGGAGAACGCCATGCTCAGGAAGAGCAGGACGACGCCGATGGAGGTGGCGTAGCCGTACTGGCCGTCCCGGAACCGCTCGTAGAGGAAGACCGGGGTCACCTTCAGTACGTGCGGGGGGACCATGACCAGGCAGATCGCGAAGGTGTCCAGGGCCTGGATGCCCATGTAGATCCAGCCGGTGCGCACCGTGTCCCAGATCAGCGGGAGCGTCACGTTGAAGAAGGTGCGGGCGCGGCCCGCCCCGTCCAGGAGCGCGGCCTCGTAGATGTCCTTGGGGATCGCGCCCATCGCGGCGGAGAACAGGACGACGTAGAAGCCGATGAAGCTCCAGCTGATCACCGTGAGCAGCGAGATGATGCCGAGCGTCTCGCCGCCGCCCAGCCAGGCGGGGCCTTGGATGCCGACCTTGTCCAGACCGCCGTTGATCAGGCCGCTGTTGGTGTTGAAGACGCGGCCCCACACCACGGCGATGATGGCGACGGAGAGCACCTGCGGGAAGAAGTAGACGACCTTGTAGACCGAGGAGCCCGCGACGCCCGCGATGGCCTGTCCCCTGCGGTGCCGGCCGCCCGAGGTGATCATGTAGGCGAAGAACATGCCGAGGATCAGGGTGATCACGGGGGCGATGAGCAGCAGGAGCGCGCTCACCTGCAGGGAGTCCCAGAAGCGTTCGTCGTTCCACATCTTCTGGTAGTTGTCGAACCCGACGAAGTGCGCGACGGGACCGCCGGACCAGTCGGTGAACGAGTAGTAGATCGCCTGGAGGAAGGGCGAGACGACGAACAGCGCGTAGAACGCCAGCGGTACGGCCAGGAAGCCGACGATGAAGCGGTACTTGTCGAGCGTGCGGTAGCGCCGGTCGTAGCGCACCCGCTCGGGGGTGAAGCGGGGCGGCAACACCACCGCCAGGAGGAACAACGGCAGGCTCGGTGCGCCCGGTGCGGGCCGCGGGCCGCTCTTCTGCTTCTTCGGAGGTGGGGAGTTCTCCACCAGGGTGTCGGTCTTCACGCTGCTCAGCCCCGCCGCTCTTTCACATGCCTGGGTGCTCGGTTGCGTGCCCGGGTCCGGGGCCGTGCGGGCCCCGGACCGTCGGGCGGATCAGGAGGATCGGAAGGATCGGGAAGGCCGGGTCCGAACGGACCCGGTCAGGCCTTCTTGATCTTCGTGATGTCGGGGTCGTTCTTGATCCGGTCGGAGGCCTTCTGCATGGTGTCCATCGCCTGCCGGGCGCCGATCTGGCCCTGCATGAACTTGTGGATCATGTTGTTGAAGTCCTCGCGGAACAGCTCGTTGTACCAGTCCATGAACTGCGGGATGACGACGTTCTCGCCGGCCGCCTTGATCGCCGCCTGGGCGCTGGCCGTGCCCGAGGGCAGCTTCAGGCCGTCGATGGCGCCCTTGACGACGGGCATCGAGCCGACCTCCTTGAAGAGGTTGACCGCGGCCTCCTTGCTGTACATCATCCGCATCCACTCCAGGCCGCCCTGCACGTTCTTGGCCTTGGCGGGGACGATGAAGGGCTCACCGGCCGGGGCGTAGAGCGTGCCGAACGGCATCTTGTCGCCCGAGTCGAGCGACGGGGTCGCGCCCACCGCCATCCGGAAGTCCTTCGGCGTGGTGTCCTTGGCCTCGTTCTCCACCCAGGAGCCGTTGGGCACGAAGAGGCACTTGCCCTCCTTCGTCCACGCGGTCTGCATCTCGGTGTGCGCCTCGGTGCCGTCGAAGCCGGTCAGCACGTACTTCTTGGCGACCAGCTCCTCCCAGGCCTCGAAGACGTCCTTGACCGCGTCGTGCTTCCAGGCGTCCGGCTCCAGGTAGTCCATCGCCGTGGTGACGTCGCGGCCACCGCGCTGGGCGAACATCGCGTACATGCTGAAGAACATGTAGCGGGGGTGGCCGCCGGGGTAGCTCCAGCCGTGGATGCCCTTGGCCTTGGCCTTCCTGCAGACCGCGAGCATCTCGTCCCAGGTCTTCGGGTACTCCGCCTCCAGGCCCTCCTCCAGGAGCTTCTGGGAGTACCAGTTGCCGTACACCGTCATCGCGATGTTGAGCTGGTAGCACTCCTTGCCGCCGAAGCGGCCCATCTGCTCGACGACCGGCACCAGGGTCTCGCGCACGGTGACCTTCGGGTCGTCCCAGGAGGGCGACGCGAGCATCTCGTTGAAGTCGGCGACCTGCTTGTTGTGGACGAGCTTGCCGATGTTCATCTGGTCGGCGCCGGAGTTGTTGACGACGTCCGCCGTGGGCTTGCCCCGGACGATCTTCGGCTGGACCTGGGTGGCGATCTTCTCGGTGGGCTTCTGGTCCGTGTCGGACTTGGGGTACTTCTTGCCGTACATGTCCGTGACGAACTGGGCGTACTTGTCGCCGTACCCGCCGTTGAAGATGTAGACCGTGAGCCCCGCGTCCTCCTTGACGCCGAGCGGGTTCTTCTTGGTCTTCTCGCCCTTTTCGGCCTTGTTCTCGTCGCCGCCTCCGCTGGCGCAGGAGCTCAGTGCCCCCACGGCCGGCACCGCGAGCAGACCGGCGACAGCCGCCCGCTTCATGACATCACGACGGTTGACGCTGGTGGATCCCATGCTCAAGTCCTCGCCTTCTCCAGGACTCAGGCGGTGAACCGGACCCTCCCCGGCACCGCGGTGGTGTGAAGCTGGGGTCGTGCGGATACATCGGTGAAGCAGCAGGATGCGGTGGACCGGCCCGCGACCGGCCGGACGGCCCGCGCGGACGCCGACAGGTATAGTCCACTCGCGGTCGGCTGGGCAAGATCGAATACAGCTTTGCCCCGCCCCTTTTCCGAGTTGAGACCTGCGAAGATCCCTGGTGAGAACCTCTCGCAGATCGTTGCCGCAACCCCTGGACTTTCGCGCCGGTTTCCATGGACTTTCCCGCAAGGTACCGGCGGCGGCATGGGTGGCGGTCCCGCGACACGGACACGCCCGAACGACCCACGACACCCGTCAACAACCTTGACACCCATCACCACTTGACGCCCTACTAGACCTTGCGCAGCGATCGTGACAACGTTGTCCAACCCGCAAGGAGGGGCTCGGGGATGCCGTACACGGCACGCAGACCTCGTCTCAGACACCATCGTCCGCTCGGACCGGTCCCCCGTTCGGCCGCGGCCGTCGGGGCGCTGGTGCTCTCGCTCGTCGCGGCGGCACAGGGGGCCGCCGTCGCCGGGCCCGAGCAACCGCCCCGCTCGGAGCGGGAGTTCTCGTCCTCCTTCGAGAAGGGGGAAGCGCAACCCGACTGGCTGAACACCGTCGAGACCGGACCCGACGGCAAGAAGAAGGCCGCCGGGGTGAACGGCGAGTTCAGCTCCGGTCTGCCCGGCAGCGTCAACGACCACGTCACCGAGGTCCGCGCGAGCGGCGAGAACAGCGGCTCGGGCGAGGTCGCGGCGAACCTCGTCGACGGCGAGGCGACGAGCAAATGGCTGACGTTCGCCAAGGACGGCTGGGCCGAGTTCGACCTGGACGAGCCCGCGAAGGTCGTGACGTACGCGCTGACCTCCGCCAACGACCACGCGGAGCGCGACCCCAAGGACTGGACCCTGAAGGGTTCGACGGACGGCAAGGACTGGAAGGTCCTCGACGAGCGTACGGGCGAGACGTTCGACGGCCGCCACAAGACCGAGAAGTACGACATCGACAACGCCACGGCGTACGCGCACTACCGCCTCGACGTCACCGCGAACAACGGCGCGGACGACGCCCTGCAACTGGCAGACGTGCAGCTGTCGGTGGGCGGCGCGGACGCCCCGGCCCCCGAGGACATGCTGAGCCTGGTGGACCGGGGCCCCAGCGGCTCCCCCACCGCCAAGTCCCGCGCCGGGTTCACCGGAAAGCAGGCGCTGCGCTATGCGGGCAGCCACAAGGCGGACGGCCGCGGTTACTCGTACAACAAGGTCTTCGACGTCGACGTCAAGGTGGACCGGAACACCGAGCTCGGCTACCGGATCTTCCCCGCCATGGCCGAGGGCGACCGTGACTACGCCGCCACGAACGTCTCCGTGGACCTCGCCTTCACCGACGGCACGTACCTCAGCGACCTCAAGGCCGTCGACCAGCACGGCTTCTCGCTGACCCCGCAGGGGCAGGGCGCGGCCAAGGCGCTCTACGTCAACCAGTGGAACGACGTGGCGGCGCGGATCGGGCAGGTGGCCGGCGGCAAGACGGTCGACCGGATCCTCGTGGCGTACGACGCGCCCAAGGGCCCGGCCAAGTTCCGCGGCTGGCTCGACGACGTGTCCCTGAAGGAGAAGGCACCGGCGAAGCCGAAGGCGCACCTCTCCGACTACGCCGACACGACGCGCGGCACCAACTCCAGCGGCGGCTTCTCGCGCGGCAACACCTTCCCGGCCACCGCGGTCCCGCATGGCTTCAACTTCTGGACGCCGGTGACCAACGCGGGCTCGCTCAGCTGGTTGTACGACTACGCGCGCGGCAACAACGACGACAACCTGCCGACCATGCAGGCGTTCAGCGCGAGCCACGAGCCGAGCCCGTGGATGGGCGACCGGCAGACGTTCCAGCTGATGCCGTCGCTCGCCACGGGCACCCCGGACGCCTCCCGGACCAAGCGGGCGCTGCCCTTCCGGCACGACAAGGAGACGGCGCGCCCGCACTACTACGGCGTGACCTTCGAGAACGGCCTGAAGGCCGAGATGGCGCCGACCGACCACGCCGCGATGATGAGGTTCACCTATCCCGGTGACGACGCGAGCGTCATATTCGACAACGTCTCGGAGAAGGGCGGCCTCACCCTCGACAAGGACAAGGGCGTCGTCTCCGGATTCTCGGACGTCAAGTCGGGCCTGTCGACGGGCGCGACGCGGCTCTTCGTGTACGGGGTCTTCGACGCGCCGGTCACCGCGGGCGGCAAGCTGGAGGGCGGCGGTGGCGGCGACGTCACCGGTTACCTCCGCTTCAAGCCGGGGAAGGACCGCACGGTCAACCTGCGGCTCGCCACCTCGCTGATCAGCCTGGACCAGGCGAAGGCCAACCTCGCCCAGGAGATCCCGTCCGGCACCTCCTTCGACCGCGTCGAGAACCGCGCGCAGAAAGCGTGGGACGACATCCTCGGCAAGGTGGAGGTCGAGGGCGCGAGCGAGGGGCAGCGCACGAGCCTGTACTCCTCCCTCTACCGCCTCTACCTGTACCCCAACTCGGGCTTCGAGAAGGTGCGTTCGGCGGGCGGCAAGTCGACGTACAAGTACGCCTCCCCCTTCTCGCCGCAGACGGGCCCGGACACCCCCACCCACACCGGTGCGAAGATCGTCGAGGGCAAGCCGTACGTCAACAACGGCTTCTGGGACACCTATCGCACGACGTGGCCGGCGTACTCCCTGCTCACCCCGAAGAAGGCGGGTGAGCTGGTCGACGGCTTCGTGCAGCAGTACAAGGACGGCGGCTGGACCTCGCGCTGGTCCTCGCCGGGCTACGCGGACCTGATGACGGGCACGTCGTCGGACGTCGCGTTCGCCGACGCGTACGTCAAGGGCGTGAAGTTCGACGCGGAGGACGCGTACGACGCCGCGCTGAAGAACGCCACGGTGGTGCCGCCGAGTTCGGGTGTCGGCCGCAAGGGCATGGAGACCTCGCCGTTCCTCGGCTACACGCCCAGCGAGACGCACGAGGGCCTGTCGTGGGCCCTTGAGGGTTACCTCAACGACTACGGCATCTCCCGCATGGGCGCCGCCCTCTACAAGAAGACGGGCAAGAAGCACTACAAGGAGGAGTCGGAGTACTTCCTCAACCGCGCCCGTGACTACGTGAACCTCTTCGACGACAAGGCGGCAGGCGCCGGCACCTCCCCCGGCTTCTTCCAGGGCAAGGACGCCAAGGGCGACTGGCGGGTGAAGTCGGACAAGTTCGACCCGCGCGTGTGGGGCTACGACTACACGGAGACCAACGCCTGGGGTTACGCGTTCACCGCCCCGCAGGACTCGCGCGGCCTGGCGAACCTGTACGGCGGGCGGAAGGGGCTCGGCGACAAGCTCGACACGTACTTCGCCACCCCCGAGACCGGCTCCGCGGAGTTCGCGGGCTCGTACGGCGGTGTCATCCACGAGATGACCGAGGCGCGCGACGTGCGCATGGGCATGTACGGCCACTCCAACCAGGTCGCCCACCACGTGGCGTACATGTACGACGCGGCCGGGCAGCCGTCCAAGACGCAGGAGAAGGTCCGCGAGGTCCTCTCCCGCCTCTACACCGGCAGCGAGATCGGCCAGGGCTACCACGGCGACGAGGACAACGGCGAGCAGTCGGCCTGGTATCTGTTCTCCTCGCTCGGCTTCTACCCCCTGGTCATGGGCAGCGGCGAATACGCCATCGGGTCGCCGCAGTTCACGAAGATGACCCTGCACCTGGACAACGGCCGCGACCTGGTCGTCAAGGCGCCGAAGAACAGCGCGAAGAACGTGTACGTGCAGGGGCTCAAGGTCAACGGCAAGGCGTGGAAGTCGACCGCGCTGCCGCACGGGATCGTGGCGCGCGGCGGAGTCCTGGAGTTCGACATGGGCCCGAAGCCGTCGGCGTGGGGCTCCGGCAAGAACACGCAGCCGACGTCGGTCACGAAGGACGACAAGGTGCCGTCGCCGCGGAAGGACTCCCTGAAGGCAGGGGGTGCCCTCTTCGACAACACGTCGTCCACGCAGGCGACTTCGGACGCCGGGGCCCCCGTGACCCTGCCGGTGGAGAAGAGGACCAAGGCGGTGCAGTACACGCTGACGTCGTCGTCCGACAAGGCGAAGGCGCCGCGCGGCTGGACGCTCCAGGGCTCCGCCGACGGCAAGAAGTGGCGGACGCTGGACCGGCGTTCGGGTGAGTCGTTCGCCTGGGACCACCAGACCCGTGCGTTCACGGTGGCCCACCCCGGCTCGTACACGCACTACCGACTCGCGCCGACCGGCTCGGCGACGCTGGCGGAGGTGGAACTCCTGAGCTGAGCCTGGCGCGGGCGCCTGACCGGGGCCGTGCGGTGCCGTGAGTCGTCCGGCACCGCACGGCCCCCTCATGTGTCCGCGCCGGGGCGGTGCGGGTATGGGTGCGGGTGCGGGTGCCGGTTCAGGTGTCCGACGCGTGCCTCTGCATGACGAACTCGCACCACACCACCTTGCCGGGGTCCCGCTCGCCGACGCCCCACTTGTCGGCGAGCGCCGCCACGAGCAGGAGCCCGCGGCCCGACTCGGCGTCACCGTCCTCGCGCAGGTCGAGCACGGGCCGGCCGCCCCCGCTGTCGTGCACCTCGACACGGACGGCGCCGCCCGCGTGGCGCAGGTGCAGCCGGAATCCGCGGCCGGGCGGTACGCCGTGCAGCAGGGCGTTGGTCGCCAACTCGTCGACACAGAGGGTGATGTCGTCCGCGCGCTCGCCGCGGATCCCCCAATCCGCGAGGGCGGCGGCCGTGAAGGCGCGGGCCACGGGGACGGACCGGCGCTCGCGCCGGTAGAAGCGTTCACGCGGGGCGTGGGGGGTGAGGGGTGGAGTTTCGTCGTTCACGTGACGAGAGTCACGCTCCGTGGCCATGATGAAGCAGTACGTGAGCCCGTACGGCTGAGCTGTACGGGTTCATCGTGTGAAGCCACGGCATCGGGTGGGGAGTTGGACCGTATGAACAGCCCTAGGCGGCGGTCTCGCAGGAACGCGTCGGCGATGAAAATGGTGGGGGCGCTGCTCGCCGTCCACCGGGAGGCGGCCGGGTACACGCAGCGGTCGCTGGCGGAGCGGTTCGTCGTGAGTGAGGAGCAGATCGCCTCCATCGAGCAGGGGCGGCGGTCCCTGAAGATGGATTTGGCGGTGCAGTTGGACGACCTGTTGTGCACCCACGGCACGTTGGAGACTGCGGTCGCCAATATGCCGGAGGTGGATCTGGTTCCCCGGTGGGCGGAGGAGTACATGGACCTGGAGCGTGAGGCAGTTTCGCTTTCCTGGTACGACAACCAGGTGCTGCCGGGACTGATCCAGACTCCGGCCTACGCGCAGGGCGTTTTCCAGAACGAGGTTCCGGCGCTTACCGCGGACGAGATCGAACTCCGCGTGACGGCACGCATGGAGCGCCAGGACATCCTGCACCGGAAAGAGCCCCCGACGATCTGTTTCATCATCTCCGAGGTGACCTTGCTGGATCGCCTCGGAGGCGATCAGGTCCGTGCCGAGCAACTGGGTCGCTTGCGAGAAACGGCGTCGCTGCCGGGCATCACACTCCAAGTCATGCCGATCGGCCGCACGTCTCACGCCGGGCTTTCCGGGCCGTTCATCCTGATCGAAACCCCCGAACACCAACGGCTCGGGTACACGGAAGCGCAACGTGGAAGCCAGCTGATCGCCGACCCCGACGAGGTGTCCATTCTGGAACGCAAGTGTGCGATGCTGCGAACACAGGCCCTTGACGTAGAGCTCACTCTGGGCCTGTTGGACCGTCTGCTAGGAGAGCAATGAGCGGCATCGCGCTTACTTGGTTCAAGTCGAACTACAGCGGCAGCGAGGGCGGCGAATGCCTCGAAGTCGCGTACGCCTGGCGCAAGTCGAGCTACAGCAGTGAACAGGGCGGCGCCTGCCTAGAGGTCGCCGCTCACCCCGCCGCCATCCACATCCGCGACTCCAAGAATCCGGCGGGCCCCCACTTCACGGTCGCCCCGGCCACCTGGACCGCGTTCCTGTCCCTGCCCCGGGACGGCGCCCGCGCCTGACGCACGCGAGGGGGACGTCCGGCGATCGCCGGGCGCCCCACCCCGCCCGGCTCAGGCGGTGTGCAACGTGAGCCCATACCGTTGAAGGATCTCGTTCACCGGCTGGAACCACGTCTCGCCGCCGCCGGAACAGTCGCCCCAGCCGCCGGAAGTGACGCCCTGCGCCTGGTCGCCGCTGATGAACGAGCCGCCCGAGTCGCCCGGTTCGGCGCAGACGCTGGTCTTGGTCAGCTGGTACACCGTCCTGCCGTCGGAGTAGTTGACGGTCTCGTTCTTGGCGAGGAGCTGGCCGCAGTGCCAGTGCGAGGTGGACCCGGAGCGGCAGATGGACGCGCCGACGGGCGCTTCGGCCGAGCCGCGGACCAGTTGGTCGGAGACCGTGCCCCAGCCGAGGACGACCGGCACGGTCCACCAGCCGTTGCCGACGGAGACCCAGGCGTAGTCGTCGCCGGGGAACGACGAGCCCTGGAACGAGCCGACGGCGGAGTTGTCCCAGCCGCGCACCGCCTGGCCCGCGCCGCCGCAGTGGCCGGCCGTGACGAAGCCGCCGTACACGGAGAAGCCGATGGAGCAGCGGACGTTGCCGGTGTAGTACGGGTCGCCACCGACGGTTCCGGCGGCGAAGGTGCTGGGCCGGGCGGCGACCGTGTCGACCTGGACGGGCCCGGCGGCGCGGGCGCGGCGCAGGAAGGTGCTGACATCGTTGTCGGAACGGTGGCCCGCGACGACGTCCACGACGACGCGGTTCTTGCGGGGGTCGACGCGCCAACTGGCCACGTCGGCGGGGGCCTTGATCTTGTCGATCCGTTTCTTCGTCGCGTCCAGCGCGCGGGCGCTGTGCCGGACGACACGGACGTCGGCACCGGTCGCGCGGACGGCGGCGGCGGCCGTCCGCTGGGTCACGGCGACGGTGAGCCGTCCGGGGTCGGCCTCGAACCAGGACCCGGCGTAGGCGGCGCCCGCGACTTTGCGTGCCGCGCGCTCGGTCTTGGTGGCCTTGCGCTCGTCGGCGAGGCGGTCACGCGCGGCGGCGGGGGTGAGGCCGAGGTCGCGCTGCATGGCCTGCAACTGGGCGCCGGTGGCGGGGGCTTGGGCCTTGGGGCCGGGTACGGGGGCGGGGCTCGCGGCGGCGGGGGTGAAGCCGGTGCCGACACAGGCGGCGGCGACCAGCAGGGCGGACAGTCCGAGACTCGTGCGGGTCTTGCGTCTCACCGGGGGGTCCTCTCGTCGTACCAGCGGGGGTGGTGGAACGGAGTCGAGTGCGTGAGAGCGCTCTCAGGTGCCGCGGGGAAGCGTAGGGATCCTTGTGGGACAAGTCCAGACCTGCCGCTCGCCTCCCCCGTGCCGCCGCTCCGGCAACTGGGGGTCATTTACGCCGTGTTGACCTTCGTGCGCGGGGAACACGGAACGTCTCACCCGGGTGGTCCGGGGGCGTCCCGTACTTCACGCGACGCCGCGACCGGCGTTGACGGAGCGCGCTCCGATGCCCGGAGAAAGCGGAAGGGGGAGAAACACATGATCGCAACCGCGGCCGCCATCACCGACGACCTGGCCGGGACGGTCGGCATGATCGTGGGCGGTCTCGTCGTCGTGGCCTTCGCCATGATCTGGCAGCGCAGGAAGTGACGGTGACAACGCTCTGCCTCGACACCACCCCGCCCCGCCCTCTATGATCCACGGCGACATCGCGTGCCGGTCACCGACCGGGTGAGGCATGGAGGTGTCGGGAGATGCCTTCTGGAGGCATTCCTTGTCCGTCGAGTTGAACCACACCATCATTCACGCCCGGGACAACCGGGAGTCCGCCGAGTTTCTCTCGGACGTTCTGGGGCTCGAAATCACCGCTGAGTGGGGGCCGTTCGTCGCGGTCCAGTTGAGCAACGGCGTCACCCTGGACTTCGCCGCCATCCCCGCCGAGAAGATCACCCCGCAGCACTACGCGTTCCTGATCTCGGAGCCCGAGTTCGACGCGGCCTTCGCACGGATCCGCGAGCGCGGGCTCACGTACTACGCCGATCCGCACGGCAAGCAGCCCGGCGAGATCAACCGCAACGACGGCGGCCGTGGGCTGTACTTCATGGATCCGGCCGGGCACGGGATGGAGATCATCACCGTGCCGTACGGGGGCTTCCCCGGCTCCCCCGAGTAGCGCGCGCCCCGACCGCCCGCACGGTTCACGACGGGCAGCTCTTCGCCCCCTCCCCCCGGTACGTCCGGTACAGCGGCAACTCCCCCTTGCCGTCGTCCCGGTGGTTCACCGGGGGGAACTCGATCACCGGGACCGGTTTGCACACCGCCCACTGGTCGTTGACGCCGGGGCCCGTGAAGCCGAACGTCCCGCTGGAGCCGGCCAGACACCCCAGGCACTCGCTGCCGTTGACCGTCGACGTCGTCAGCGTGCTGTAGATGTCCTTCGTGCTCGGCAGCTTCGCCGGGTCCGGGGTCGTCTTGCCGCCCTCGTTGACCTCGCTGTACGTGCGGTCCACCGCGTCCGCGAGGAGCGCGAAACCGTCGTGGTACAGGGACGCGTAGCCGTCGTCCAGGGGCTTCGCGCCCAGCGGGTGGGCGCGCGCGATCTTCTGGAAGCGGGCCAGGAACTCCGCCGACCCCTGGGGCGGCGCGTTCTTGCCCTTCGCCCACTGGGGGTCGTACGCCGCCGCGTCGACGATCGTCGCGTTGGCGGTGCGCAGGCTGCGCTCCGCGTCGGCGGTGGTGAGCGTCGGCTCCAGACCGATGGCCACCTTCATGATCCGCAGCTTGCGGCTCCGGTCACAACCCGCCTCGTCGGCAAGGCGGTTGACGAAGGCCGGCAGGTCCTGGTCGCGGCCCGCGTAGAAGACCGTGTCGACCCGGTCGCGGCAGATCTTCGCCACCGCGTCGGCGAATCGCTGCGGTATGCCCTGGTCGTTCCCGGACGAGCCGATGTAGTGGGAGGTGTGGTCCCGAAGGTCGTACTTCTTGCCGAAGTGCCGCTCGAACACCTCGCGGAGGTTCTTCGAGTACACGTCGCCCTCACGGCTGTCCCAGAGGAGCAGGCCCTTGCCCTTCTGCGGATAGCGGTCGAGGTAGCGGGCCAGGGCGCGGGCGAACTCCTCGTTGTTGGGCGAGGTCTTGAAGAGGTAGCGGGAGTTCATGGAGGCGGCGGTGAGGACGGGGCCGACCGTGGGGATGCCGCGCGCGGACAGCTCGGCGACCATCGCGCGGGTCTCCTCCGTACTGCTGGGCAGCCCGGTCACCCCGACCAGCGGCGCCTCGGTCTCCTTCGTCAGGCCCTCCAGTTGGTCGACGACGGTCTTCCACTGGCCGAGGTCGCGGCCGTCGGGCGCGAAAAGGAGCTGGTAGTGCGGCCCGCTCGCGCGGTTCGCCTCCTGCTGCGCCGCCAGCGAACCCGCGAGCGCCCGCCGGATCATGTCCCCGGTCATCACGCTCGACTCGTCCGACGTGAACGGCATCATCAGCGCGATGCGCACGTACGGAATGCGGTGCCCGTTGCCCTTCGGGTTCTTCCAGTCCTGCTCGACGCGCGCGTTCTCGTCCGCCACGGCCTTCATGAGGGAGGCGATGCCGTCGTCCGCGTCGAAGGTGTGGTCGGCGACCCCGACACACTCGCCGTTGAGCTTTGACAGACCGTCACCGCACGGTCCTGGCCGGGAGTTGACCCAGACCAGCGAGCCCGCGACCAGCGCGGCCGCCACCACCGCGGCCACCAGCCATTCGAGCGGACCCCACTCCTTGGGCGGGTGGTTGAACATCAGGACCCCTCACTGGCGGGGACGGGCAGGACGTGGCGCTTGCGGGCGGCGGCGGGCCAGTCGCGGGCGGCCCTGCCGAGGGCGGCGTACCAGGCGGGGTGGCGCCGGGACAGGAACCCCAGCTCGTCGCCGACCGCCTGGCAGAGGGTCTCGGCGTCCGGGTCGATGGCCGGGTCGGCGTACGGCTCGGACAGGTACCACAGCGCGTGCAGGAGCCGGTTGACGCACCGGCCCGCCTCGTCGAGGTGGGTGTAGCGGGAGGCGTGCTCGCCGAGGGCGATCTCCACCCGCTGATCGCTCCACCCCTCGCCCGCGCCCCCGTAGAAGGCGCCCGACGGGGCGCTGCCCACCGGCGGGGTCGGCGCGGTCGCGCAGTGGCGCAGGCAGATGAGCCAGTGCTCGACGCTCTGCTCGGCCTCCTCGGCGCCGAACTCGTCCGCCAACATGTCCACCACCTGCGCCGCGTTGCCGGTGGCCAGGCTGTGCCGCAGCGCGTCCGCCTCCTCGGTGTCGGCGCGCTGGACGTGGTGCAGATGCAGGAAGCGGTGGATCTGGTACCAGCTGTGCGGGTCGTCGGCGGGCGGCGAGGTGCGGCGCGCCTCGTGCACGAGCAGCGTCTGCAGCAGCCGGTTCTCCACCAACGGCCCTTCCACGGAAACGGATTGCTGCCACTGGCGCTCCACCAGGTACTGGGCCGCCGCGTTCGCGGGCAGCTGCTCGGGCCCGTCGAGTCGCAGGTCCTCGGCGAGCGCCTCGGCGGCCGCGTTGTCCCGCGCCAGACACAGCACGACGAGCCGGTCGCGCTGGCGCCGGTCCGGCAGCAGATCCTCCAGGAGTACGTGGGTGACGGGCCGGCCCGCGGCGGTGGGCAGGTCGAGGAGGTCCTTGGGGGTGACGGCGCGGTTCTGGCCCGCGGCGTGCACCACGGCGTCGCACAGCACGGTGCTGGCCGACGGATGCCCCCCGGTCAGCGCGTGCAGGGCGGTCGCCAGGTGGGGGTGGAGCAGCCGGGAGGAGGCCCGGTCGAGCAGGGAGAGGATGTCGTCGCGGCCCAGCGGGGTGAGCGGCACGACGAGCAGCCCGGCGGACGGGTCGTGCCCGGCGCGCTCCCACAGGGGGGCCGCGTCCTTGCGGTGCGCGCCGCCGACGACGGGCAGCAGGTCGGCGAGTTCGCGGCGGACCGCGTGCGGGGCCTCGTCCGGCGGCAGGTCGCCGAGGCGGGTGGCGACGACGGTGATCCGGTCCCGGTCGGTGCGCTGCGCGGTGGCGCGGTGTTCCAGGAGGAGTTCGAGGAAGCGCCGCCCGGCGGGGGTGTGCGCGTCGTCGAGGAGGATCAGCGGCCAGGGTTCGCGGTTCCAGCGGCGCACCCGGCCGTAGGCGGCGGCCACTTCGTGGAGGAAGGCGGCCATGAGGGTGTTCTCCACGGCGTGTTGGTAGTCGCCGCCCCGGTGGAAGCGGCGGCCGAGCTCCAGGAGGGCGTCGGGCCGGGCGGTGGCGCCTGCCGGGGCGGTGTGCCGCTGCCCGTACCAGTTCCTGGCCGGGTCGAGGGAGCGCAGGGACTGCAGTTCGCGCAGGATCGCCGCGGTGACCGGCTGCGAGCCGTCGTCGTCCTGCACCTCGATCCCGGCGGCGGCCGCGCCCGCGGCCTCCTCGATGGAGGCCTGGACCCGCTCCGACCACTGCCGCGCCACATCCCGCTCGGGCCCGGTCAACAGGCCGCAGGAGTTGAGGAGTCGGGCATGTCGTCCGCAGACGGCGTCCCGCCCGTCGGCGTCGTCCACGTACCAGCCGGAGACGGCGAACAGGCCGGGCAGCAGGACGGGGAAGTGCCCGAGTCCGGGTGCGAACGCGCACACCAGACGCTCCAGGATCTGCACCAGGTCGGCGGCCGGCGCGGCGGGGACACCGCCGGGCGGCGCGGCGGGGTCGCGCGCCCCGGCCACCGCGACGCGGATGTGGGCGAGCGGCAGCCTCGTGTCGTAGGCGCGGGCGAGGCCGTCGAGGACGGCGCTGCGGCCGAGGCCGTGCTGGCCGGTGAGCAGGACGACCGGCGGGTCGTCGGCGAACGCCCGCTTCCTGCGCGCCCGTTCCTCGTAGGCGAGGCCGGTGAGCGAGGGGACGAGCGAGCCCACCAACGGGTCGCGACCGTACAGCAGTGGCGCTTGCGGCCTGCCCATCCGACGACGTCCCGCTTCCGTTGCGATTCATCGGCCGCGTCCGGCCGCTGGCTGTGTGCGTCAACTCCTCTACGGACGGCAGAACTTACCTGCGCATCCCGTCTCCCGCCAGCGGAACAAGGGGCTCAGGGGTGCGGATATATCTCCAGGTCCACCCCGTCCGGAAGGTCGGACGCCCCCTGCACCTCACCGGGATACGCGAGCCTGACCCGCCGCAGTCCGGTCAGCCCCTTGAGCGAGCGGAGGTGGATGTCGGTGCCCTGGGTGAGGTGGATCTCCGCGAGGCCGGGCAGCCGTCCCGCGATCCTTCGCAGCGACACGGGGGCGCCCGGCTTGGCGTACACGTACAGGTACTTGATCTGCGGGATCCCGGTGCTCGGGCCGAAGAAGAGCAGCATGCTCAGCTGCTCGGGCGAGAGGGTCAGCGTGTGCAGCGCGGGCAGCCTCGGCTCCGCGCCCTCGCGCGCGGCGAGCAGGCCCGCCCAGTGGTCGGGCATCAGGCGCTCACCGGCGTCGTGCAGGCGCAGCTCCTCCAGGGCCGTGCAGCGGGTGATCTCGGCCATCTCCACGGTGCCCGGCGGCAGCGCGAGGACGCGCAGGCGCTCGGGGTGCGGCAGGTCGGCGAGGCCGCGCCAGGGCACCTGCGCGCCCAGGTGCAGCTCGGTCAGGCGCGGGCAGTCGGCGAGCCGGGCCAGCGGTTCGAACTGCGGCAGGTCCTCCAGCACGAGGGTGCGCAGGGCGGGCAGGAGGGTGAGCGGCGCGGGATCCTTGACGTTGCGGCAGCCCTGCAGGGTGAGGCTCTCCAGGTGCGTGAAGTCCGCGAGCGGGCCGAGGTCGTCCAGCTGGAGGGCGCCGCGCAGGCGCAGTTCGCGCAGCCGGGTCGGGTCGAGGGCGGCGCGCACGGCGGCCGGGTCGAAGTCGCCGTGGATGCCGACCCGTTCGCAGCCGGGCAGCACGGCGAGCGCGTCGAGTTCGGCCCGCGAGCGTACGGTGACGGGTTGCGTGGGGTCGGCGGCGAGCAGTGGTCCGATGATCTCCTCGGCGTAGACACGGGTGTCGAACCGGTCCCAGTGGCCGAGGAGTTGGGCCCGTACGACGCACTGGCGGGTGTCGAGGAACTCGCGCAGCCGGGGTATGGCGGAGTCCCCGCCGATCTGGCAGATCGCGTGCACGGTCGCCAGCTCCTCGTCGCCCGACAGCTCGCCGGCGTGGGGCAGCATCTGCAGGAGCAGCGGGCCGGTGCGGGCGAGCACCCGGGCCTGGCGCAGGCTGCGCGGCGGCAGCATGCGGGCCGCCTCCGTCTCGATGGTCCTGCGCACGGCGGGGTCGAGGCGGGTGGCCTGTTCCAGGGAGGCGAGGGCGAGCAGCCGCAGGCGGGCCTGAACGGTCGGGTCCTTCTCGCGGTTGCCGCGGTCGCTGAGTCGCATGAGCAGGTCGGCGCGTCCGTTGTGGTCGCTCTGTGCCACGGCCATCTGCACCACATCTTCCCACTGGTCGACATGCGCGTTCTTCACCAGGATGCCGAAGTCGCGCTCCTCCAGCACGGCCTTGGCCCCCAGATAATCCTGGAACGTGCGGTGGACGAAGTCCACGGCGCCCACGGAGGGTTCACGGAGCAGACCGGAGCGTTCCAGGAGGTACTGCAGGGCGTCCTCGGGCTCCCCCAGCTGTTGCAGGCTGGGGACCTGGGGCTGGAGCCTGCGCACCACGTCGACGGCGTCGGCGCGCTCGATCTGGGTGCGTTCGTTGCGGATCAGCCAGTACGCGAGGCGCTTGAGGGGCTCGGTGGCGGCCTCCTCGTCCAGCTCGGCGTGGCCGCCCCGGCCGAACAACTCCCGTTCCATGTCGCGCCGTTCGAGCAGCATCGACAGGGCAGCCTTGTAGAGGGCGGCGCGGCCCCGGGGCAGGAAGCCGCGGCGCTCGCGGTGCAGGGCGCAGATCAGGCTGCACATCAGCGGGTTGGTGGCGAGTCTGCTCAGCTCCGGGCCGGCGCGCAGCGCCTCGGTCAGCTCGTCGCCGAGCCCCTCGCGCGCGCCGGCCGCGGTGTGCCAGCGCTGGATGAAGACGCGCAGGTCGGCGGGGCGCAGCGCGTTCAGGGTGAGCTCGTGGAAGCCCTCGCGGGCCAGCCAGCCGGGGTCGAGCGCGGAGGGGCGGGTGGTGGCGAGCCACAGGTTGCCGGGGAAGGCGGCGAGGAGCCCGCGCAGCCAGACGCGGGTGCGGGTGCGGTCGCCCTTGGGGATCTCGTCGAGCCCGTCGATGAGCAGCAGCCCGCGCCCGTTCTGCAGCACGCGCGCGGCCCAGCCGTCCGGCTCGGTGCCCACCAGCGGGCAGCCCATCCACCGCAGGAAGTCCTGGGGCAGCGGGAGTTCGGTGCCCTCGCGGGCGAGGGTGCGCAGCGGCAGGACGAAGGGGACGCGGCCGAGGAGCTGCGGCAGATGGCCCGGCACCTTCTCCTGGCGGGCGGTGGTGATCGCCAGCCACTGCACGAGGGTCGTCTTGCCGGTGCCGGCGAGCCCGTGCAGCAGCACCCGGCCGCGGCCGGCCAGGGCGGTCTCGACGCTCTCCTCCAGCTCCGTGTCCCGTACCGCCTCCACGGCGTCGGACTCCTCGGCGGCCGCGGCGGGGGCGGCGACGGCCCGCGGGCTCAGATAGGCGCTCTCCAGGGACCACTCCTGGCCGCCGGGGTCGCGCAGGTCGACGCCGTAGATGGTGAGGCTGCCGTGCCGTTTGACGACGTAGTGCGCGTAGCTCTCCTCGAAGCGGGCGTCCGCCGTCGTCCAGTCGTCGCCGGAGACGCGCCGCCGGATGATCTCCAACTGTTCGCTCTGCTCCCGCAGTTCGCGCATCTCCTCCAGCTGGGCGCGGGCGGCGAAGCCGGGGCGCTGGGTGAAGAACCGGACGAGGTGCACGCAGGCCGTCTGCAGGAGCTGGTCGTGGAAGAGCGCGGCGTCGCGGGTGAGGAGCCTGCGGGTGTCGGGCCCGGCCTGCCGGGACAGCCGCTCCGCGAGCCGCTCGGGCCCGAGCACGAAGACCTGCACGTCGTCCATGTCGAGCTCGCCGAGCGCGAAGAGGGTACGGGTGAGGGCCTGGCCGACGGCGTCGTGCTCGTCGTCCTCGATGGGCCGCTCGCCGGGGCCCGTGGCCCGTACGGCGCGGCGCACCAGTTCGCTCGCGAGCCGGTGCATGTCGTCCTTGCTGAGCGCGGGGTGGTCCCCGGCGAAGGACAGCAACCCCGTGATACGCACGGGCCGTTCGCGGAATTCGGCGCCGGGTGCCTTGGGCGGCGGCAGGACCAGCCGTTTGAGCAGCGGCACCACGACCGAGGACGCGACCTTGAGCCCCACCGCTCCCACGTCCACGCGCAGCCCCCGCCCTCTCGCAGCCGTACTCGTACTCATACCCGTACCCGGCACACAAAGCGTAGGGCCCGCACCCCCTTCGCAGGGAGTACGGGCCCAACTGGCCTTACCGGGCGGCGTACTTGCGGCTCGCAGACCTACTTCTTGATCAGCGAGCGCAGCACGTACTGCATGATGCCGCCGTTGCGGTAGTAGTCCGCCTCACCGGGGGTGTCGATGCGGACGACCGCGTCGAACTCCACACCGGAGTCGGTGGTGACCTTGACCGTGCGCGGCGTGGAGCCGTCGTTCAGCTCCGTCACGCCGGAGAAGGAGAAGGTCTCCTCACCGGTGAGGCCGAGCGAGGACGCGGTCTGGCCCTCCGGGTACTGGAGCGGAAGCACGCCCATGCCGATGAGGTTCGAGCGGTGGATGCGCTCGTACGACTCGGCGATGACGGCCTTCACGCCGAGGAGCGCGGTGCCCTTGGCGGCCCAGTCGCGGGACGAGCCGGAGCCGTACTCCTTGCCGGCCAGGACGACCAGCGGGATGCCCTGGTCGATGTAGTTGCGCGAGGCGTCGTAGATGAACGAGACCGGCGCGTCCTCCTGCGTGAAGTCACGCGTGAAGCCGCCCTCGGTGCCCGGCGCGATCTGGTTGCGCAGGCGGATGTTGGCGAACGTGCCACGGATCATGACCTCGTGGTTGCCGCGGCGCGAGCCGTAGCTGTTGAAGTCGCGGCGCTGCACGCCGTGCTCCGTGAGGTACTTGCCGGCCGGGGTGTCGGCCTTGATCGCACCGGCCGGGGAGATGTGGTCGGTGGTGACCGAGTCGCCCAGCTTCGCGAGGACGCGGGCGCCGGTGATGTCCTCGACCGGGGACGGCTCGTGCGCCATGCCCTCGAAGTACGGGGGCTTGCGGACGTACGTCGACTCGGTGTCCCACTCGAAGGTGTTGCCGGTGGGGATCGAGAGCGCCTGCCACTGGGCGTCGCCCGCGAAGACGTCCTCGTAGGACTTGTTGAACATGTCCTCGCCGATGGAGTTGGCGACGACGTCGTTCACCTCGGCCTCGGAGGGCCAGATGTCCTTGAGGTGGACCGGGTTGCCGTCCTGGTCGACGCCGAGGGCCTCGGTGGTGATGTCGATCTTCATCGAGCCGGCCAGGGCGTACGCGACGACCAGCGGCGGGGACGCCAGGTAGTTCATCTTGACGTCGGGGTTGATGCGGCCCTCGAAGTTCCGGTTTCCGGAGAGGACGGAGGTGACGGCCAGGTCGTGGTCGTTGACGGCCTTCGAGACCTCCTCGGGCAGCGGGCCCGAGTTGCCGATGCAGGTGGTGCAGCCGTAGCCGACGAGGTTGAAGCCGACCTTGTCGAGGTAGGGGGTGAGCCCCGCCTTGTCGAAGTAGTCGGTGACGACCTTGGAGCCGGGCGCGAGGGTGGTCTTGACCCAGGGCTTGCGGGTCAGGCCCTTCTCGACGGCCTTCTTCGCGACGAGCGCGGCGGCGACCATCACGTACGGGTTCGAGGTGTTGGTGCAGGAGGTGATCGCGGCGACGGTGACGGCGCCGTGGTCCAGCTCGTACGTCGAACCGTCGGGGGCGGTCACCTGGACCGGGTTGGACGGGACGCCGTTCGTGGTCGCCGGGGCGTCGGAGGCCGGGAAGGACTCCTTGCCCGCCTCGTCCACGCTGTCCACGTAGTTGCGGACGTCGATCTTGAACTGCTCGGCGGCGTTGGCGAGGACGATGCGGTCCTGCGGACGCTTCGGACCCGCGATCGACGGGACGACCGTCGAGAGGTCCAGCTCCAGCTTCTCGGAGAAGTCCGGCTCGGCGGCCGGGTCCAGCCAGAGGCCCTGCTCCTTGGCGTACGCCTCGACGAGCGCGACCTGCTGCGCGTCGCGGCCCGTCAGCTTCAGGTACTTCAGCGTCTCGTCGTCGATCGGGAAGATCGCGGCGGTGGAGCCGAACTCCGGCGACATGTTGCCGATGGTGGCGCGGTTGGCGAGGCTCGTGGCCGCCACACCCTCGCCGTAGAACTCGACGAACTTGCCGACGACGCCGTGCTTGCGCAGCATCTCGGTGATGGTGAGCACCAGGTCGGTGGCGGTGGTGCCGGCGGGCAGCTCACCGGTCAGCTTGAAGCCGACCACGCGCGGGATGAGCATGGAGACCGGCTGGCCGAGCATCGCGGCCTCGGCCTCGATGCCGCCGACGCCCCAGCCGAGGACGCCCAGGCCGTTGACCATCGTGGTGTGCGAGTCGGTGCCGACCAGCGTGTCGGGGTAGGCCTGGCCGCCCCGGACCATGACCGTACGGGCCAGCTTCTCGATGTTGACCTGGTGGACGATGCCGGTGCCCGG
This sequence comes from Streptomyces sp. NPDC005863, assembly GCF_042871345.1. Taxonomy (NCBI): domain Bacteria; kingdom Bacillati; phylum Actinomycetota; class Actinomycetes; order Kitasatosporales; family Streptomycetaceae; genus Streptomyces; species Streptomyces sp. NPDC005863. The sequence goes on from NZ_JBIAII010000005.1 coordinate 196,702, forward strand.
GGGGACGACCTTGAACTCGTCGAAGGCGGTCTGGCCCCAGCGCAGGAACTGGTAGCGCTCCTTGTTGCGGCCGTACTCCAGCTCGACGTTCTGGCCGAAGGCGTCCGAGGTGCCGAACTTGTCGGCGATCACGGAGTGGTCGATGACCAGCTCGGCCGGGGCCAGCGGGTTGATCTTCGCCGGGTCGCCGCCGAGCTCCTTCACGGCCTCACGCATGGTGGCGAGGTCCACGACGCAGGGCACGCCGGTGAAGTCCTGCATGATCACGCGGGCCGGCGTGAACTGGATCTCCTGCGACGGCTGAGCCTGGGAGTCCCAGTCGCCGAGCGCGCGGATGTGGTCGGCGGTGATGTTCGCGCCGTCCTCGGTACGGAGCAGGTTCTCAAGGAGGACCTTCAGGCTATAAGGGAGCCGTGCGGAGCCCTCGACCTTGTCCAGCTTGAAGATCTCGTACGACTCGTCGCCCACGCGCAGCGTGCTGCGGGCGTCGAAGCTGTTCGCCGACACGACAGTCTCCTTCATATTTGTGCGCGTTCGCTCACATCCTGCCGCCACGACTCCTCGTCGATCCGCTAAGGTAAGGCTTAGTTAGGTAACCCTTACCGAGTGGCGGCCTCTGGTGCGCCTCGGCAGATATCTCGATGTCGAGATAACTCTAGTACATGACCCGCGCGGGCGACGAGGCGCGTCCGCTGTGTCCTGCCCCGGCGGAGCCGGGGCAGACTCGTTCACGGATCGCACAAAGGGGTGCCAGAACCGTGAAACAGAACGACTTGACCCTACGTCCGGTCAACGGACCGGAAGAGCTCGAACTCTTCTCCCGACTGCCTTACGTCCTCAACGAGGAACTGGCGGACGACCTCACCCTCGGCCGCCGACGCCCGGAATGGATGTGGGTCGCCCTGCGCGGTGACCGCCTCCTGGCCAGAGCCGCCTGGTGGAGCCGGCCCGGCAGCGCCTGAGTACAGCCGTTTCGTCCCGCCGGACTGGCGTGAGCACACACGGCACCGAGCAGCCGTCGAGCACCGCATGACGGTGCTGGAACGGACCGGCGCCCGGCTCTTCGCCGAGCGGCTGCGCCTGGAGTGGCATCCGGGATCGCCGGTTCCCGGGCCCACCGAGCGCCTTGCGTTCCGGCCGGTCCGCAGCGGCGACGAACTCGTGGCGCTGATGGCCTCGGCCATGGACGGGACTCTGGACGCACATGGCCGTGCCGACCTGACTCGGATGTCCGCCCAGGAGGCGGCCGTCAAGCACTACGAGGACGAGTTGGCGCGCTACCCGAGCCCACGCGACTGGTGGCGGGTCGCGACGCTGCCCGACGGAGAGCCGGTGGGATTCGTCCTGCCGGCCCACAACGGCCACAACGGCCACAACGGCCACAACGCGATCATCGCCTACATCGCGGTCCTTCCCCCGCACCGCGGCAACGGCTACATCGACGACCTGCTCGCCGAGGGCACCCGCGTCCTTGCCGAGCAGGATGTCCCGCGCGTCCGCGCGTCCACGGACCTGGGCAACGTGCCGATGGCGAACGCCTTCCACCGCGCCGGGTACGTCACTTTCGGGCGCGAGATCAACATGACCTGGAGCCGATCGGGCTCCTGCCCGGGGGTGACCATGCGGCCCGTGAGGCGGGTCACATCTGCCGGACCTCAACCGTGGTTGAACAAGCAGGCTTCCGGTCATCGGGGCGATCGCTTCGCGGTCGCCCGGGACCTGCGCTCATTGAGGAGTCTGTGATGGCTGACAACCGTGTCGTGGTGGTCACCGGCGCGACCGGCAAGCAGGGCGGCGCCACCGCCCGCGCTCTGCTGTCCCGCGGCTGGGCGGTGCATGCGCTGGTGCGTGATCCCGGCAAGGCGGAGGCACTGGCGCTGGAGGAGGCCGGGGCCGTGCTGGTGCGCGGCGATCTCGACGACGCGGCCTCGCTGGATGCGGCACTGGCGGGGGCGTACGGCGTGTTCAGCGTGCAGACCTTCGCCGGGTCCGACGGCTTCGCCGGCGAGGCGCGGCAGGGCAAGGCCCTCGCGGACGCGGCGGTCCGGGCGGGCGTCGCGCACTTCGTCTACAGCTCCGTGGACGGTGCCGACCGGCCCGGTGAAGTGCGGCACTTCGCGAGCAAGGGGGAGGTCGAGCGGCACATCGAGGCGCTCGGGCTGCCGGCCACGGTGTTGCGCCCGTCGTTCTTCATCACCAACTTCGAAGGGCTCGGCCCGCAGTGGAGCGAGGGAGAACTGGTGCTCGCACTGGCGCTCGCACCGGAGACCCGGTTGCAGATGATCGCCCCCGGGGACATCGGGGTCATCGCCGCGGCCGCCTTCGACGCGCCTGCCGACTATCTGGGGCGCACCATCGAGATCGCCGGGGACGAGGTGACCGGCCCCCAGATGGCCGAGATCTTCGGTCGCGCCGCGGGTCGGCCGGTGCGCTTCGACGCCCTGCCGGTCGAGCAGGTGCGGGCGCACAGTGCGGAGATGGGGGCCATGTTCGACTGGTTCAACACGGTGGGCTTCCGAGCCGACCTGCCCGCGCTGCGCGAGCGCCACCCCGGCCTGACGAGCCTGGACGCGTGGGTGAGCGAGCGGTGGACGGTACCGGCCGAGCCGGTGCGGGCCGCGTGAGGTCACGCTCCACTGCCGATGACCGCGGTCCGTGAGTGCGCCGGGGCGGTGGCCTTGTGCGCCGCGCCGGTCTCCCGGAGGGTCAGCAGGCCGGTGGCCGCGATCAGCGCCGAGGTCAGGCCGTGGACGCCGAGCGCGGTGGCGAGGGGGCCGTGGTGGGCCAGGACGTTGATCATGTCGCCGAACGGGGCGACGGCCGCCGTTGCCGGTGGGCCAGGTCGGCAGACCAACGCCTTGCGTGGACGCCTCCGGGGCCAGGATGAACAACGACCCCAGGCAGAGGACGAACAGGGCGCAGACGGTGGCCAGGACGGTGTTGACGTGCTTCAGCGACATGGTTCTTCTCCTATGACGGGTGAAACTCCAGCTGACGGTTCGGCGGGCGAGACCTGGGCGAGCACGATCTCGCCAACGTCCGTTTGCCAACACTGTTGGTCAACGGCGTTGGCAAACGTAGAGCCGCCGCCCTGGACTGTCAACACCCGTTGGTCTACGTTGTTGGCATGACCGGCACCACGGAGAACCAGCAGGCCGCACGGCGTTCCGACGCCACCCGCGCCACCATCCTCGACGCGGCCCGCGAGCGGTTCGTGGCGGACGGCTACGAGAAGGCGACCATCCGGGCCATCGCGCGCGACGCGAAGATCGACCCGTCCATGGTGATGCGCTACTACGGCAACAAGGCGGGCCTGTTCGCGGCGGCCGTCGCGATCGATCCTGGGCTGCCGGGCCTGCCCCTCGAACCGCGCGAGGAGATCGGCCGCACGCTGGTCCGGCACTTCCTCACCCTGTGGGAGGAGAACGGTGAGCTCACCGCGCTGATGCGGGTCGGCGCCACCGATCCGGCCGCCGCCGCTCGCATGGAGAGCGTGCTGCGCGACCAGATGATCCCGCTGGCCCAGCGGCTGGGCCACGACCCCGAGCAGGCGCGGGCGCGGGCCGCACTGTGCGTCTCGACCGTGCTGGGGCTCGCGTTGACGCGCTACGTGCTGCGGTTCCCGGCGAGCGTGGCGCTCGACCGCGAGGAGATCGTGGACTGGCTCGGGCCCACGGTCCAGCGGTATCTCACGGCGCCGACGCCCTGACGGATGACGTATCACGGGTGACGGATGGCGGGTGACGGATACGGACAGCGGATGACGGACGGCCGATGACGGTCGTCCGCCGACCCGCCCGTCAGGCCTCGCCCCTACGCTCCGCCGCCACCGCCACCGTCACGTACCGCATCGTGAAGCTGCCGCCCATCGCGTCGACGGCCCTGCCCACCGCGGCCAGCACGTGGGACTGGGCCTCCGCGGGCAGGCGGGTGAGCGCGCCCTGGGTCGGGAGCTGATCCAGCCAGGCGTCCCGGGTGTACGTGCACTCCCAGGTCAGGCGCCACTCCTCCGGTTCCGTGAAACCGCCCGCCCGCCGGATTCCGTCGGCCGCCTTGCCGAGGATGAGCCGGTACGCGTCCTCGGTGGCCGTCGCGGTCGTGGTTGCTGTCGCGGTCGCGGTCGTGGTGGCCGTCGTCGTCGCCCGGGCGGCGAGCGGTGAGTCGGGCGCCGCCTCCCGGTAGGCCGTGGCGAACGCGTCCGCAACGGGGGCCGGCGGCTCGTGCACGTTCCAGAACGCCATGAGGCGCCCGCCGGGCCGCAGCACCCGCGCCGCCTTGGCCGCCCCCGCGACCGGATCCACCCAGTGCCAGGCCTGGCCCGCGACCACCGCGTCGAAGCGGCGGCCCGCCGGGTCCCACTCCTCGACCGTCGCCACCTCGGTCTCGACGCCGAGCCGCCGGGCCAGTTCGGCCATCCGCCCGTCGGGCTCGACGCCCAGCACGGAGCAGCCGGCGGCCCGCAGTTGGCGGGCCGCGATGCCCGTGCCGCAGCCGACGTCGAGGACGGCGGGCGGGGAGCCGTCGCCGACGATCCGGTGGATCAGGGCGTCCGGGTAGCGGGGCCGGGTCCTGTCGTACCGTTCGGCGTCCACGCCGAAGGACTCGGCGATACCGCGCTGACGGTGGGGTTCGTTCTCCGGGATAGTGGGCATGCGCCCACTGTGAGTGGGCACGTGCCCACTCGTCAACGGGTCGGGCGCGGGCGGCGCGGTCAGCGCGGTCAGCGCGGTCAGCGCGGTCAGCGCGGTCAGCGCGGTCAGCGCGGGCGGCACAATCAGCAAGGTCATGCGGACACGAACCGTCGGACGAGCAAGACGGCTACAGGGCAGAGGAGAACGTATGGCGCCGACCGGGGTGGCCCTCCGCGACGTGCGCGAGCAGCTGTTCGGCGCCGCCGAACGCGTCCTGCTCCGCGCCGGACCGAACGCGCTGACCAGTCGCGCGGTGACCGAGGAGGCGGGCTGCGCCAAGGGCGTCCTGCACCGGCACTTCGCCGACTTCGACGCCTTCCTCGCCGAGCTGGTGCTCGACCGCATCGGCCGGCTCGACGCGCGCGGCGCCACGTTGTGCGCCGTCGCCGGGACCGGCTCCGTCACCGGCCGGCTCACCGACGCGCTCACGGAGCTGTTCGGGCCCGTCGCCCTCGGCGTCCTGGGCCTGATCACCTCGCGGGACGCGCTGCGGACGCGGCTGCGCCGCACCACGCCGATCGGGATCCCCCTGCTGACGGAGGCCGCCGCCGTCCTCATCGCGTACCTCACGGCGGAGCGCGACCTCGGCCGGCTCGCCCCGGACGCCGACGTCGACACCCTCGCCCTCACCCTGACCGGCGCCGGACACCTGCTCTTCGCCGGGCACGAGAACGGACCCCCGGAACCCGAGGCGGTCCGCAAGGTCGTGGTCTCGGTGATCGGCGGGGCTGTGCGCGAGGGGTGAGCCCCGGGGCGTGTCCGTCCGCTCAGGGCGCCTTCGACCGCCGGGGCGAGGACGCGCGGAACACGAGGCCGGCGGGTACGACTACCAGGTCATCAACCAGGACCAGGCGCCGCTGCACCAGCATCGCCGACTCGCAGTTCTCCGGCGGACCCTCAACGCCGACTCCCTGCCCCTGCGGGCCCGGATCGCCGCCGCGCTCGTCCTCCTCTACGCCCAACCCGTCACCCGCATCGTCCGCCTCACGGTTGACGACATCCTCGACGACGGCGCCACCGGCGCCGTCCGGCTGGGAGATCCGCCGTCCCCGCTTCCGGAGCCCGTCGCTGACCTCATGCGGGCATACATCCAGTCGTGCCAGCACCTGCCCTACGCCGGCAGCAGAAGCTCACCGTGGCTCTTCCCCGGCCGCCAGCCCGGACAGCCGATGAACCCGGTCAGCCAATACGCGTCACCTCAACATGCGAGCCCACCAGTCCGAGGCCGGTCGCGCAACTTGCGAAGTCGAGAGCGGTACTCGCCCGGGGCCGTGCCTCGGACACGTCTGAAGGCACGGCTGAAAGCGTGCGGAGAGCCGTATCCGACCGCGCCGGAGATCGACTCGACCGGCTCATCGGTATCTCGGAGCCGGACGGACGCCAGGTCGATGCGCCACTGCGTCACGTACGCGCCCGGCGTCTGTCCGAGGGCGGACCGGAAACGCCTGGACAGCGTCGCCCGGGAGACGCTCGTCGCGGCGGCCAGGGTCTCCGTGGTCCAGGGGTGTCCCGGTTGGGCGTGGACACACGCGAGAGCGTCGCGCACGACCGGATCACGCATCGCTCCCAGCCATGAGCCGGACTGCTCCTGCGGATGGCGGTCAAGCCAGGCACGTACGAACTGGACGAGCAGAAGGTCGACGATGCTGTTGATGGCGGCGGTGGTGCCGAACTGCGGCTGTGCGAGCTCAGCAGCGAGAAGTTCGACGGTCCTTCTGAACTGCGCGTTCTCCCGGGCTGTGACGTGCATCGGCCGAGCGAAGGAGGTAAGCACCGGTGTGCGCACCTCCGGGTCCTGCTCGTAGTGCAGGATGATCACTTCCGTCTGCACCGGCGCCGAGCCCAGCCTCAGGGCACGGCCATCGCCAAAAGCCCGGGCCGCCTCTTCACGGTCGCAGGAGCCCATCGTCACGCCGGCGCCGCCGGCTATCCCGTGTGCGGTGCCCGGCGGCACCAGGACGGCGTCCCCGGCCTGCACCTGAAGAGGTTTCTCGCCCGTGACGTGGAGCCACATGGTGCCGCGGGACACCACGTGCAGTGCCGCTCCTGGAGAGGAGTCCAGCCACAGGCCCCAGGTTCCTCCAGCCTTCAGCATGACCCCGAGCGCCCCACGCGCACCCGAAACACGCAAGACCTCCGCCAGTACATCCATGGGTCCATTCTCGTCCGCCGCCGCGAGCCGCCCCCGGCGGGCGACGGCGCATGTGTCCTGGTCCACAGCGTCAGGCCACGTCAAGAATGACCTTTCCGTGCACCTTCCGCGCGAACAGCGCCTGGACGGCGTCGCCCACCTCGTGCCAGTGGCCTCGAAGTCCGACCGGCGCCGAGAGCCTCCCGGCGGCCATGAGGCCCAGCAGGTCCGTCAGCTCCCCGCCGGTCGGTGTCATGTCGCCGTAGGTGGCGATGCTGCGGGGTTCGCCGAAGCCGAACAAGGCACCTGACGGGAACGTGGTCTCCTGTCCCGAGGAGTAACCGACCAGGTGGAGGGTGCCGCCCTCGGCGAGGGAACTCCACGCCTGGGCCACCAGTGGTCCGCCGACCGTGTCCAGGACGAGGTCGAACCGGTCCCCGGTCTCGGCCAGGTCGGTCAGGACCTTGTCGGCGCCGAGTTCGCGGAGTCCGGCGGTCCGCTCCGGCGAACCGACGAGTGCCGTCACCCGGGCGCCCGCCAGCGCTGCCAGTTGGACGGCGAAGTGCCCCACGCCCCCGCTGGCGCCGGTGATCAGCACGTTGCGCGCCAGCAGGGAACGCGTGCGCAGCACCCGGAATGGGGTGACGCCGGCGATCCCCAGCGCGGCGGCGTCGGCCAGATCCACGCTCTTTGGGACGGTGCCGAGCGAGGCGGGACCGACTGCCACCCGCTCCGCCCACGCGTGGGGAGCCATTCCCACCGCGACGCGCGTACCTTCGGGCGGCCCCGAGCCGTCGGATGCGGCGCGCACCACGATGCCGGCCGCGTCGTGACCGTGCACGGCGCCGGCCGGCCACTGGTCCACGTAATTCAGCTCTCCGAAGTTGAGACCGATGTGCCGTATCTCCACCAGCGCCTCACCGGCGGACGGTACGGGCTCATCGACATCGGCGAACCGGACGGGTCCGGCCCCACTGTGATCGACCACAAGGGCGCGCATAAGGGATGTGTTTCCTTCTCTCGTGGGTACGCCTGAACACTCGGCGCTGCAGCAGATCGAGTGCGCAAATGCCGCACTGCCGTCTTCTTGAAACCCTACGCAGGACCGGGACAGCGACCAGAGCCGTGAGAATCAATCAGTTGACGATTTGTGTCAGTGCGACTCGCGGCGCGTCGAGCCCGGCACCCGTCGGGTGGATGACGCTGTGACGGGCACAGACACGCCCGGCAATGTAATGATCTTGAGGCGTCAGCGCTTCCGTCGGGCGGTGGGGCCAGGACGCGGGCCGCCCGTTCCGGGGGCGTGGGTCACCGTGGTTACCCACGGGACCGAGGACGCGCGGACCACGAGGCCGGCGGGTACGACCACCAGCCCCGGGGGCGGCGTGCCCGTGCCCTCGATCAGGTCGACGAGGGTCGCCACCGCGGCGCGGGCCGCCCGTTCCGGGGCGAGGGTCACCGTGGTCACCGGGGGGTCGGTCGTCGCGTAGGCCAGGTCCTCGCTCGCGCACACCAGGCGCAAGTCGTCCGGGACGCGCAGGCCGTGCCGGGCCGCCGCGGCCAGGAGCTGGCGGCCGCCGGGGTCGTACGCCGCGTAGACCGCGTCGGCGCGGTGCGCACCCGTCAGCAGCGGGTCGAAGGCGTGGCCCCGGTCGTCGGCGGGGGCGAAGGGCACGATCAGCGGGGCCGCGCCGCGCTCCGCGCACCACCGCACGTAGGCCGCCGTCACCGCGCGGGCGTAGTGCTCGTCGCCGTTGCCCGCCTGCAGCGCCGGGCGGCGCGCGCCGGCGGCGGCGAGGTGGTCGAGGACCGTGCGGGTGGTCGCCTCGTGGTCGTTGTCGACCCAGTGGTCGCCGGGGCGCGGGTCGCCGGGCAGGCCGTCGAAGACGAGCGGGATGCCGCGGGCGCGCAGGGCGCGGACCATCGGGTCGCCGGGCGGGCTGTCCACGATCAGCATGCCGTCGACGGCGAGACCGTGCCAGGAGTCGTCGGCGGCGCGGTCGGCGGGGAGCGTGGTGAGCGCGTAACCGCGTGCGTGGGCCGCCGAGGTGGCCGCGGTGACGGCACGGGAGAAGTAGGCGATCTCGGTGTAGTTCCAGGCGGCGGGGAACGTGGTGACGGCGATGCCGAGAGTGCGGCAGCGCGGCGGCCCCGGGGTGCCGTAGCCGAGCCGGGTCGCGGTGTCGCGGACCCGGCGGCGGGTGGCGTCGGCGATCCGGCCGGTGCCGTTGAGGGCGTGCGAGACGGTCGCCGTCGAAACCTCCGCGGCGCGGGCTATGTCGGCGAGAGTCGGCCCTGGCACGCGGCTCATCGTACGGAATCCGTGGCTCGCGGCGGGTTCTGGTTAACGGATTACTCGTCGAGGGTTCCCTCCACTCGCTTCCCCTACGCGTTGGAGTGTGGCCATGTCCCAGCCGTCCCAGCCGTCCCAGCCGTCCCAGCCGCCCGTCCCCCCGCTCTCCCGGCGCGGCCTGCTCACGGCGGCCGGTGCGGCGACCGCCGCGGGCGCCGTCGGGCTCGTCGCCGCCGCGGGGCCCGCCGCGGCCTCCGCACCCGCACCCGCCCCGGCGTCCACACGGCGCAGGTCCGCCGCCCTCGTCGTACACAACGCCCGTGTCTTCACCGGCACTTCGGGCCACGGAAGGCCCGATGCCGTGGCCGTGGGCCGCGACGGGCGGATCCTCGCCGTCGGCACGGACGCCGTGGTCAAGCGCTTCGCCGGGCGCGACACCGAGGTCGTCGACGCCCGGGGCGGCACCCTCATGAGCGGCGTCCACGACGGGCACGCCCACCCGATGGACGCCGCGAACCGCTCCCTGCGGCCCTCCCTCGCGAGCGCCGAGCAGACCGTCGAAGAGCTGCGCAAGACCCTGACCGGGTTCCTGGCGGACTCCGCGGAGCAGGAGCCGGACGGCTGGCTGGTGGTGGAGGACTGGAACCCGGTCGGGCTGCTCCCCCGCGGCACGGCCCCGCACCACTCCCTGCTGGACGCCCTGCCGACCCGGCGTCCCATCGCCCTGCGCGGCGGCGACGGCCACAACCTCTGGGCCAATCAGCGCGCCCTCGACATCGCGAAGATCACCGCGGCCACCCCCGACCCGGTCGGCGGCACGATCGTCAGGGGCGCGGACGGCGAGCCCACCGGCGTGCTCAAGGACGACGCCCAGCCGCTCGTCTCCCGGCACATCCCCGAGCCGGACGCGACCCGCCTCGCGGACGCCGCCGCGAAGATCTTCGCCGAGGCCGCCGCGTCCGGCATCACCACCTTCATGGAAGCCGTGGTGGGCCGCGACGAGCTGAAGGTCTATCAGCGGCTCGCCGAGTCCGGGCGGCTGCCCCAGCGCATCGTGCCCGCCCTGCGCATCGGGACCGAGCTGACGAAGGACCCGGCCGCGGCGCTCGCGTACGCGAAGGAGCTGCGGGCGGACTTCAAGGACGTACGCGGACTGCGCTTCGGCACGGTCAAGGTCTTCCTCGACGGGGTCATCGAGTATCCCGCCCAGACCGCCGCGCTCCTTGCGCCCTACCTGGACGAGGACGGCAGGCCGACCGGCCACCGCGGCGACCTGTACGTGTCGTCCGCCGACTACGGCCGGCTGAGCGCCGCCTTCAACGCCGAGGGCTGGCAGATGCACGCCCACGCCATCGGCGACCGCGCCGTGCGCACCTCCCTCGACGGATACGCGTACGCCCTGCGCAAGACCGGCCGCCGCGATCTGCGCAACACCACTGCCCACCTCCAACTGGTCGACCCCGCCGACCTCCCCCGCTTCGCCGCGCTCGGCGTCGTCGCCTGCATGCAGCTCCAGTGGGCCACCCGCAACATCTGGACGATGGACGCGCTGCGGCCCTACATCGGCGCGGCACGCCACCGATGGCTGTACCCGGCGCGCAGTCTGCGCGAGCGGGGCGCGGCGCTCGCGGGTGGCTCGGACTGGCCGGTCGACCCCCTGCAGGTCTGGAACCAGATCCGCACCGCGACCGACCGCGAGGGCATGGAGGGCGAGGGCGACCTCTACCGCGCCCAGGAAGGGATCAGCCGGACGTCCGCCCTGCTCATGCACACCTTGGGCACCGCGCGGCAACTGCGTTCCGACCACCTCACGGGCACCGTGGAGAGGGGGAAGGCGGCCGATCTCGTGCTCCTCGACCGCGATGTGACGCGGTGTCCGGTGGCCGATATCAGCTCTGTCGACGTGCGCATGACGCTGGTGGGAGGCACAGTGGTGCACGACGCGCAGTCGTCGGCAGGACGCGCGGCCGCCGCCCGGGTGACGCGGGCGGCGGCGGGGCCCCGGCCCACGTCGTACGCGTCGGTGCACGGCGGCCGGCACGCCTCGTGCGGGTGCGGCTGACCGCCCCGGGCGCCATGGCCGGGCAGGGGTGCGGCCGAACTGCCGGGCGCGGGACGGCCCGCGGAACACCCACCGGACGGCCGCTCCCCATCTGGCCCACCCTGGCGCGCTCTTCATCTCATATCTGAGATAGCCTGCGACGCATGGCAGACGACTACCTCGTACGCATCGGCAAGCTCATCCGTGACGCCCGGCAGCACCGGGGCTGGACACAGACGCAGCTCGCCGAGGCGCTCTCCACCAGCCAGAGCGCCGTGAACCGCATCGAGCGCGGCAACCAGAACATCAGCCTTGAGATGATCGCCCGGATCGGCGAGGCGCTCGACAGCGAGATCGTGTCGCTCGGCTATGCCGGGCCGATGCACCTGCGGGTGGTCGGCGGCCGCCGGCTCTCCGGCTCCATCGACGTCAAGACGAGCAAGAACGCGTGCGTGGCGCTGCTCTGTGCGTCCCTCCTCAACAAGGGCCGTACGGTGCTGCGCCGCGTCGCCCGCATCGAGGAGGTCTACCGCCTCCTGGAGGTCCTCAACTCCATCGGCGTACGCACCCGTTGGATCAACGACGGCGTCGACCTGGAGATCGTGCCGCCCGCCCGCCTGGAGATGGAGGCCATCGACGCGGAGGCCGCGCGCCGCACCCGCTCCATCATCATGTTCCTCGGCCCGCTGCTGCACCGCCTCGACCACTTCAAGCTGCCGTACGCGGGCGGCTGCGACCTGGGCACCCGTACGATCGAGCCACACATGATCGCGCTGCGCCGGTTCGGTCTGGAGATCGCGGCGACCGAGGGGCTGTATCACGCCGAGGTGTCGCGCGACGTCAGCCCCGACCGCCCCATCGTCCTCACCGAGCGCGGGGACACCGTCACCGAGAACGCGCTGCTCGCCGCGGCGCGCAGCGCGGGCACCACCGTCATCCGCAACGCCTCGTCGAACTACATGGTCCAGGACCTGTGCTTCTTCCTGGAGGCGCTCGGCGTCGAGGTCGAGGGCATCGGCACGACCACGCTGACCGTGCACGGCGTCCCCACCATCGACGTCGACGTGGACTACTCCCCCTCCGAGGACCCGGTCGAGGCAATGAGCCTGCTGGCCGCCGCGGTCGTCACGGAGTCCGAGCTGACGGTCCGCCGGGTGCCGATCGAGTTCCTGGAGATCGAGCTCGCTGTCCTGGAGGAGATGGGCCTGGACCACGACCGCACCGCGGAGTACCCCGCGGACAACGGCCGTACGCGCCTGATCGACCTCACCGTGCGGCCCTCCAAGCTGGAGGCGCCGATCGACAAGATCCACCCGATGCCGTTCCCCGGCCTGAACATCGACAACGTCCCCTTCTTCGCGGCCATCGCGGCGGCGGCGCAGGGCAAGACGCTGATCCACGACTGGGTCTACGACAACCGGGCGATCTACCTCACGGACCTCAACCGCCTCGGCGGCCGCCTCCAACTCCTCGACCCGCACCGGGTCCTGGTGGAGGGCCCCACCCGCTGGCGCGCCGCCGAGATGATGTGCCCGCCGGCACTGCGCCCCGCCGTGGTCGTCCTGCTCGCGATGATGGCGGCGGAGGGCACCTCGGTCCTGCGGAACGTGTACGTGATCAACCGCGGCTACGAGGACCTGGCGGAGCGCCTGAACTCGGTGGGCGCGCAGATCGAGACGTTCCGGGATATCTGATGTGCGCATGCCGCCGCCCCCGTCAGACCTGCCGCTCAGCGGGTCGGGATGGGGTGCGGCGGCGTCTCCGGGACTCCGAGACTTCGGGACTCCGGGGCCGGTGCGATCACGGCGTCCGAGCCGCCCCGGGGACGGCCCTTTCCGCACCGGGCCGAGCCCGTGTCAGGCCGGGCTGACCTGCACAGGTAGCCGGTCCGGGCCCGGGGTTACGGTTCACCCATGCATCATGCTTCGGTGAGAGCCCGTTTGCTGGGGCCCTTCGAATTGGCTGTCGGCGACCGACCGGTGCAGTTGACCGGACGCCAGCGCGGGCTGTCCGCCGCGCTGCTCCTGGATGCGAACCGTCCCGTATCCGTCGAGACTCTGGAGCGCAGGTTGTGGGGCGAGACCCCGCCCGCCACGTCGGCCGCCCGGTTGCGTGCGCTCGTCACGGAGGTCCGCCGCGCCCTCGGCCCCGACGCCCGTGCGGCCATCGAGACACGGCCGTCGGGGTATGTGTTCCGCATCGACCCTCATCACCTCGACATCATCGGGTTCGAGACCCACACCGCGGCCGGGATATCGGCGCTGGCGCACGAAGCCTGGAGCCTCGCCCTGCGGCGCTTCGACAGCGCGTTGGCCCTCTGGCGCGGTGCTCCTCTGCAGGATCTGCCGACCGTGCCCGAGAAACAGCGTCTGATCGCGCTGCGCGACACCTCCGTGGAAGCCCGCTGGGAAGCGGCCATCGAGTGCGGCCAGGCCGGCACCGCGGTGGCCGAGCTGACCCAACTCACGCGCGAACATCCGTTGCGCGAGCGCCCGCACGCCCTGCTCATGCGGGCCCTGCACCGCGAAGGCCGCACAGCGGAAGGCCTGGAGGTCTACCGAAAGCTGCGCAGCAGGCTTGTCGATGAGCTGGCCGTCGAGCCCTCGGCCGAGACAGCGGCGCTGCACGGTTCGCTCCTGTCCGGCCTCCCGTCTCCGGCCCGCGCGGCGGCGCCCGAGACGGCGGCTCCGAAGACGGCGACCGACAAAGCGGTCAGGGTGCCCCGCCAGCTCCCGCTGTCCACCCACCACTTCGGCGGCCGCGACACCGAGTTGGCACAGCTCGACGCCGCCTTGGACCGCTCCGAGAAGCTGATCGTGCTGGCCGGCGCCGCCGGCGCGGGCAAGACCGCCCTTGCCGTGTCCTGGGCGCACCGGGTCGCCGACCGTTTCCCGGACGGACAGCTCTTCCTGGATCTGCGCGGCTTCGACCGGGCGGGCCCCATGCCGGTCGAGGAGGCCCTGCCGATCATGTTGCAGGGGCTGGGGTGTCCGGCTCCCGAGATCCCGGTTTCCACCGACGGGCAGACCGCCCTGCTGCGGACGCTGCTGGCCGACAGGCGGGTGCTGATCGTGCTCGACGACGCGGCCGCCCCCAAGCAGGTGCGCCCGCTGTGTCCCGGTGTCTCCGAGTCGCTGGTCCTCGTCACGAGCCGGGATCGGCTCAGCGGGCTGACCGCGGGTGTGGGGGCGCATCGGATCACCTGCGAGATGCTCTCCCCCGATGACGCGTACGCCTATCTCGAACGCGTCGTCGGCACGGAGCGGGTGGCCTGCGAATCCGCCGCGGCCGGACAACTCGTCGAACTCTCGGGGCGGCTGCCGCTCGCACTGTGCATCGCCGCGTCCCGCATCGCCGAGCAGCCCGGCGGCTCCATCGCGCAGTACGTCAAGGAGTTGAGCGACCGTGGCCGGCTGACGCGGCTGCGGGTCGAGGGCGACAGTGACCTCGCGGTCCGGGCGGCCCTCGACCTCACCTACTCGAAGCTGCCGCCGGCCGCCCAGGTGGCCTTCCGCCGCCTCGGCGCGGTCGCGAGCACGGGCCGGTCGACCGCGGCCGCCGCCGCCGGGGCCGCCATGACGCGCGATGAGGCCGAGGACGCGCTGATGGCGGCGGCCAGGGTGCACCTGGTCCGGGAGGTCGGCGGCGGGCGCTTCGCCTGGCACGATCTGGTGCACGAGTTCGCGGCGGCCCATCTGCACGAGGACGACCCGCCGGGTGAAGCGCGGGCGGCGTCCCGCCGGGTGCTCGACCACTATCTGCACGGCTGCTTCCACGCGGTTCAAGCGTGCGGACTGCGCACGGCCCGTACGCCGTTGGGGCCCCCCGCGGACCACGCCGACCCGCCCGCCTTCGCCGACCGGGCCGACGCACTCGCGTGGTTCGATCAGGAGTGGGAGGACTTGGCCGCGGCCATCAGCCACGCCGCCAAGCACGGCCCCGCCCGTGCCGCGTGGCAGCTCGTGGCGACCCTGCACGATCTGCTGCAACGTCGTCGCTCGCTCGCCGAATGGATCCGGCTCGCGGAGCTCGCGGTGCAGGCCGCGGAGCGGGAAGACGATCTGTTGGGATGTGCGTCCATGCGGCTGGCCCTGGGAGCGGCCCGGTGGCGCGCGGCAGATCTGCCCGGGTCACTGGCCGAGTACGGTGCGGCCCGGCATCTGGCGCGCCAGGTGGAGTGGCCGTACGGGGAGGCCGTGGCACTGCAGGGCATCGGTGTCGGGACGAAGCAGCTCGGGCGACCTCGCGAGGCCCTGGTCTACTACCGGCAGGCGGTCGCGCTGTTCAAGGTCGTGGGACGCGTCTCGGACCAGGCCGCCGCGCTGAGCAACATCGGCTCCGCCTACCTGGTCCTCGGCGAACCGGAGAAAGCCGGTCAAGCGCTCGACGAGGCCCTTCCGTTGGCCTGCGGCACGCCCCACTTCCACGCCTTGGTGCTCGTCAACCGCGGCTTGGTGTGCCAGCGCATCGGCAGGCTCGACGAGGCCGAGTCCGTGCTCAGCGAGGCCCTCAAGACCGCGTCGGCCGCCGACTCGGACTATGCGCGGGCCATTTCGCTGGAGACGCTGGCCATGGTGCACGCCGATGCGGGGAGGTCCGCACAGGCAGCGGAGATGTTCACGCGGGCCCTGGAGATCGCCGATCAGGTGGAGAACGACAACTGCCGCACGGCGTGTCTCGTGGGCCTGGCGGCGGTGGACCGGGCCGACGGACGCCTGGAGGACTCGGCGGCTCATCTGGCGCGAGCGCGCCGCATCGTGGAGCGGACCGGGGAGACCATCGGCCGTACGACCGTGTCGTGGGGAACGGGGGAATGGCATCTCGCGAACCGGGATCCCGAAGCGGCCCTTCGCGAGGCGGCCAAGGCCGAGACGGTCGCGCTCAAGGGGGCGCAGTTCCTCCTGGCCCGTCTGCGTCTGTTGACGGCCCGCTCCCATCAGGCGCTCGGCGCTCTCGAGCAGGCCCGCGAGGCCGCCGAGGACGCGCGGCGTCTCGCCCGGGCGTCCGGCGAACGCCTCGTCCATGAGAGCGCCCTCCAAGTCATCGCCTCCATCGACGCGCCCTGACCTCCGGTGCCCCGTCGACGGGAACGCGCGGCGTCCGGCCGGTGGCGGACGCCCTCCTGCTGCCGGACCCTCTCGCTCCGCCGACTCTCCCGCACGGGCCTTTCTGAATTCTTTCCCGCGGATTTCCGGGAAATGCCCGTGACCTGTCCGCCGTCTCTCTCCGCCTTTCCCTCTCTTTCCGGCCCACTTCAAGTGGCGGATACTCGCTGTCGGAAACGCCACGACGGAAGGGGGCGTTCATGCCTGACCTCTCACCGACGCGGGCGGAGGCGATCGCCACCCGGGCATGGTGCGAAACCTTGGCGACCACCGATCCGGACCGGACGGAGAACTTCTTCGAGGCCGGTGGGAACTCAATTCTCCTCGCCGAGCTGCAACAGCAGCTCACGGTCGGATATGGCTTCCGGTTCGCCATGCAGGACATCTTCGACAACCCCACCATCGCCGGAATTGCCGAAAGAGCGATACGGCGGGGGTCCTCATGAAGCTCTACTGCCTTCCCTACGCGGGAAGTTCCGCGCGCATGTACAGCGGCTGGAGCGCCCGCCTCCCCGACTCGATCGAGCTGGTTCCGCTGGAGCTGCCCGGCCGGGGCACCCTGTGCACCCGCCCTCCGATCTCCGAGCTGGACGAACTGATGGACCATCTCGCCACGGCCGTCAAGGAGAGCGGGGCCGAGAGCGGGACCGACAGCTACGCGATCTTCGGCCACAGCTTCGGCGCCGTCCTCGGTTTCGAGCTGGCCAAAACGCTGCAGGCACGCGGGGCGCCCCCCGCCGCCGCCGTCATCGTCTCCGCCGGCCTACCGCCGCACCAGGTGCCGCAGGGCCCGCCGGTGCACACTCTTTCCGACGAGGAATTCAAGCGGCATCTCGGTGCTCTCCAGGGGACCCCGGCCGAACTGCTCGAGAACGACGAGCTGCTCGCGCTCTATTTGCCGTCGCTCAGGGCGGATTACAAGATCCTGGACACCTATCGGGCCGACCGCGAGGCGAAGATCTCCGCCCCCGTCCTCGCACTGACCGGAACGCTGGACGACAGTGTCGGGGCCGATGCCGTCCAGGAGTGGGCGCAGTACACCACCGGTGGCTTCCGATCGGTGCGCATAGCCGGGGACCACTTCTTCCTGGCGGCGGCGGAGGCCGAGGTCGTCCGGTCCGTGGCGGGAGTGCTGCGGCATGCGTGACGGCAGCGACCGGACATCCGGATGCCCGTACCAGGCACACTCGGAAGAGGCCGCACCCTCCCCCCGCACCCCCGACCCGTGCCGCGACTATCTGCTTCTCCGCGACGAGGAGCCGGTGCGCCGCGACGACGTCCTGGGCGTCTGGTTCGTGACGGGTCATCACGAGGTACGGCGCCTCCTGGGCCACCCGGCACTGTCATCGGCCTGGCAGCAGGGCGGCAGGACCCGGTTGCACGAGGAATCGGGGTCGGCGTCCTCCGCCTCGGGCGCACGGGCCGCCGAGCTGGTCCGGGGATGGTTCATGTTCCGTGACGGGCCCGGCCACGCGGACATGCGCAGGCTCGTCGCGCCGCTGTTCTCCGCACAACGCCTGGCGGAGTTGCGCCCGTACGTCATGGAACGGGTGGCGGAACTCGTGCCGGAGGGCAGGAGCACGCTCGACATCGTGACCGACGTCGCGGTCCCGCTCTCCAGCAGCATCATCTGCCGTCTCCTGGGGCTGCCCGCCGGTGTCGCTCCCCTGCTCAGCGGCTGGGCCGACGACCTGGCGGCGCTGCTCGTCGCGGACTACCGGCCCGACGTGGTCGAGCGGGGGCGCCGCGCCCTGGCCGAGATCGCCGCCGTGGTCGCCGAGGCCGGCTCCGCAGGGGACTTCCCCGAGGGATCGGGGCTGGACGTGCTGCACACGGCGCACCGCCGCGGAGCCATCGAGGCCGCCGACGTCCCCGACACGGCGGCCCTGCTCGTCTACGCCGGCTTCGAGACCACGTCGACGTTCATCGGCAAGGCGGTGCGTTCGCTGCTGCACGCCGACGCGTGGTCACGCCTCGGTGAGGTCGAACCGGACGCCCTGGTCACGGAGTTGCTCCGCTTCGACACGTCGGTCGGGCAGGTGGCACGACTGGCCCTGGCGGACGTCGAGGTCCCGGGCCGCACCATTGGCCGGGGCGACCTGGTGCTGCTCATGCTCGGGACCGCCGACCGCGATCCGCACGTGTTCGCCGACCCGGATCATCTGGCCTTCGGCCGGGCGGTGAAGCGCCACCTCGCCTTCGGTCACGGCGCCCACTACTGCCTGGGCGCGGGGCTGGCGCGGCTGGAGACGGGGGCCGTTCTCGGCCGGCTGCACGCCGTGTGGCGCAGCGCGGCCGTCGTCCGGCCACCGTCGGCACCGGCCCTCGACGCGGGTCATGGGCTCGCGCATCTGCACGTACGAGGTGAACCGCGTCATGCCGCAGCCGGCATCTGAGGTGTCCGGGCACCCGCACAGTCCCCTGATCCACGAGTCGGTGGCGCATCAGGCCCGCGTTCGACCGGACGCGGTGGCCATCGTCCAGGGGGACGAACGCGTCACGTACCGCGAACTGGCCGGCCTCACCGCCGCGTACGCCGCGGCACTGAGCGAGCACGGTGTGCGTCCGGGCCAGCACATCCCCGTCGTCATGGCGCGGAGTCCGCGCTACGTGGCGGCCGTACTCGCCGTGCTCACCTGTGGGGCCGCCTACGCCACCCTGGACGCGCGGTGGCCGCAAAGGCGGCTGCACGGGGCGGTGGAGCGCCTGCGGGCGCCGCTGGCCGTCGCCGACGTCCCGCTCGATCTCCCCGTTCCGGTCTGGACACCCGGACGCCGGGACCGGACCGACGCGCCCCGCGTCGCATGCCGTCCGGACGACGCCGCGACGGTCTTCTTCACCTCGGGCACCACGGGCGAGCCCAAAGGAGTGGTGACACCGCATCGCGCGACGACCCGGTTGTTCGGGCCCGGCACCTTCGCCGACTTCGGCCCCGGTCATGTGACGGCCGGCGGCGCGGCGCTGCACTGGGACGCCGCGTCGCTGGAGATCTGGGGCCCGCTCACCACCGGGGGCACCGTCGCCTTGGTGGAGGATCACTACCTCACGACGCCCGCTCTGGCACGCATGGTGCGCGACCAGGGCGTGGACACTCTCTGGCTGACGGCGTCGCTGTTCAACGCCTTCATCGACGAGTGCCTGCCCGTCTTCGGGGGCCTGCGCCACGTGCTGACCGGCGGCGAGCGGCTCTCGCCGCACCACGTGCGCCTCTTCCTGCGCGCCCACCCGACGGTGCGACTGACCAACGGATACGGCCCGGTCGAGTCGTGCGTGTTCGTCACGACGCACCGGGTGGGCCCCGCGGACTGCGAGCGCGGCAGCGGTGTCCCCATCGGCAGGGCCGTGCCCGGCACCCGCGTCCATGTGCTGGACGGAGCGCGGCCGTGCCGCCCCGGTGAGACGGGTGAGATCTGCGTCAGCGGGGAGGGGCTCGCCCTCGGGTACCTCGACGATGCGGAGAAGAGCGCCGCGCACTTCCCCGTCCGGCGTGTCGAGGGGCAGGACGTACGCCTCTACGCGACGGGCGACCTGGGCTTCACCACCGACGACGGGATCCTCCATTACGTGGGACGGGTCGACCGGCAGGTGAAAGTGCGCGGCCACCGGATCGAGCCCGCCGCCGTCGAAGAGGTCGCCCTGTCGCTGCCGTGGGTCGGCAGCGCTGTCGCCGTGCCGGTTCGGGGCGACGGCGGGGCGTACGACTCAGTCGTCCTGTTCTGTGCGGCCGCGCCCGCCGTGCGACCGCGCGAGGGGGTCGCGGAGGTCCGCACGCTGCTGGCCGGGACCTTGCCTCCGTACAGCGTGCCGGACCGGGTCGAACTGGTCGACGCCATCCCGCTGACGCCGCAGGGAAAAGCCGATTTCCGGGCCCTGTTGGCCGGCTCGGCGCACGGTCCGCACGCGGCGGAGGCCGGTGAGGCGTCGGCGTGCAGCCCCAACGACGGTGTTCCGTCGGGTGGTTGGGACTCACTCGCGTTGGCGGAGTTCCGCTCGCTGTTCGGTTCCGGCGCCCGTGCCACTTCCACACTCATCTCCCTCGGCGGCACGTCTTTGGACGCCATTCGACTGTGCTCGCGGCTGTCGAGCGGGCTCGAACGCCCGCTGTCCGTGGCGCAGTTCCTCCTCGACCCCACGCCGAACGGTCTCGCCCGGCTGCTGAGTGACGCGCACCGGCGGCCGCCGACACGCACGGCCGTATCTCCCTCGCCCCCCTTGTCCAGTGGCACCGGCGTGCCGTTGACCCCGCAGCAGGCCGCGTTCGTCCTTCAGCACGAGCTGGATCCCTCCGACTCGTCCACCGTCTGCCCGCTGCTGTGGCATGTGCGCGGCCCTCTCGACGTCCCGGCCCTGGAACGTGCGCTCAACGACGTCCAGCGCAGGCATGAGTCGCTGCGCACCGTCTACCGGCTGGCCCCTCACCCGGTGGCCGAAGTGGGCGATGGTGCAGTCGAGTTGCGGGTCGAATTTCCGGCTGGCACCGCCGGGCCGCAGTCCGCGGACGATGCCCGGTCCCTCGTGGAGGAGACGCTGCTCCGGCCGTTCGCCCTCGGCCGCGGGGAGATCTGGAGATGCGTCTACGCGCCCGTGAACGAGCGGGAGGGGTTCCTGGGCATCTCCGTTCACCATGTGGCCGTCGACGGCTGGTCCCAGGCATTGCTCCTGTCCGAGATCACCCGTGCCTACCGGGCGAGGGCGCGCGGCCGGAGCCCCCGCTTCCGGCACCCGGCCCCCACCCTCGGGGAGATCCACGACGAGTGTCTGCGTGCCGGGCGGCCCGGCGAGGACGGCGCGCAGACGGCGTACTGGCGCGCGCAGACGGCGTACTGGAAAGAGCTCCTGACCGGCATTCCCGATCTGTCCGCGGCCCGGCCGGGTCCGGGTGGGTGCGAGGCGGCCGAAGCAGTGGAGTTCGTGGTCGGCCCCGAGGTGACCGCTCGCATCCGCGCGGTGGCCGCCGCGGCGGGGAGCACGGACTTCGCCGCTCTGCTGGCCTGCTACGCGGAGGCCGTGGCGCGGAGCACGGGACAGCGGGACTTCGGCATCGGGGTGCCCGTGGTCCGGCGTCCGGGCCCGCTCTCCCTGCGTGCCCTCTCCTGCCTGATCGATGTCCTGTGCCTGCGCCTGCCGCTCGGGGACGCGGCCCGGCCGGCTTCCGCCTTGCTGCCCGCGGTGCGCCGTGCGGTGGAGGCGGCCTTCCACCATCAGGAGGCCTCGTTCTCCGACGTCGTACGCGCCGTGCGCCCACCGCAGACGGGCCGGAATCCGCTGTTCCAGACCATGTTCGCGTATCAGAACACCCCGCCCGCCCCGCTCCGTCTCGGGGGCTGCGCGGTCTCACCCCTCCGGGTCGCACCGAACGCGGCGATGCACGAACTGTCCTGTGAGGTCTGGCCGTTGGACGGCGCCCGGCTGCTGATCGACATCCGGCACAAGCCCGGACACGTCACCCGAGAGACGGCGAGGACGGTGGCCGAGCACTACCGGTCACTGCTCGTGGAGCTGGGCGATCGCCCCTGTTGAGTACGCGATCGAGCTCGTGGTCCAGCCCTTGTTCACCAGAGACTGAAGGGAAGAGCCGTGGAAACCACCGGCGCGCGCACCGTATTGGACCTGGTGCGGCAGAGAGCCGTGTCCCAGCCGGACCGCCCCGCGATCGAGTGCGGTCCGCGGACCCTCACCTACGGCGAGCTGTGGGAGGAGTCCCACCAACTGGCGGGCCGGATACAGGACACCCGCGAGTTCCGGACGGACCGCCCGGTCGGCACCCACTTCGAGCGGGGCATCACCGGTCTCGTGGCCCAACTGGCGATTTGGCGGGCCGGCGGCTTCTTCGTGCCGTTGGATCCGGCGCTGCCCGACCAACGCATCAGAAAGCTCCTGGAGCAGTCCGGCACCGAGGTCGTCCTCACCCAGCAGGGCCCGGAGCGTGCCGCTTTCGACGGCGTGCGGACCGTGGACGCCTCCGACGTGCAGGCGCACGCACCGCTGCGGCCGGAGAGCGGCGACACGGCCTACGTCCTCTTCACCTCGGGCTCCCAGGGCGAGCCGAAGGGGGTGGCCGTCCCGCACACCGGCCTCGGGCATCTGCTGACCTGGCACGGCCGGACCTATGGGACAGCGCCCGGAGTGCGGGT
Organism: Streptomyces sp. NPDC005863; assembly: GCF_042871345.1. Taxonomy (NCBI): domain Bacteria; kingdom Bacillati; phylum Actinomycetota; class Actinomycetes; order Kitasatosporales; family Streptomycetaceae; genus Streptomyces; species Streptomyces sp. NPDC005863. Next base: position 219,097 of record NZ_JBIAII010000005.1, read on the forward strand.
CGCCGCGTTCGCGGGTCTGGCTTTCGACGCCTATGTGTGGGAGACCTGGGCGGCCCTGGGGCATGGCGCCACCCTCTGCCTGCCCGACGGGCCGCCTCTGTACGGGGACATCGCAGCCGTGCACCGGTTCCTGGAGGAGCACCGGATCGAACAGTGCTTCCTCAGCACGCCCCTGGCGGAACAACTCCTCGCCATGGAACGGGCGCCCGATCCTCTCCGCAAGCTGTTCACCGGCGGGGACCGGCTGCGTGTCCGCCCGCCGGCGGACTACCCGGCAGCCGTGCACAACCACTACGGCCCGACGGAGGCCACGGTCGTGACCACCGCGAGCGAGGACCTGCGCACGCAGAAGGGCGCGCGCCTGCCCTCGATCGGCAGGCCCCTGCCCGGCGTGACCGTACAGCTCGTCGACCAGCAGGGGGCCGTGATCACCGGTGCGGGGCAAGAGGGGGAGCTCCTGATCGGGGGCGTCCAGCTCGCCGACGGCTACTGGCTCGACGCCGACCTGACCCGGGAGCGGTTCCGCGTCCACGCCGACGGACTGCGCCGGTACGCGACGGGCGACATCTGCCGCTGGAACGACGAAGGCGACCTGGAGTTCGTCGGCCGCTCCGACGAACAGGTCAGCATCCGCGGCCATCGCGTCGAACCGGCCGAGACGGAACAGACGCTGCTGAGCGTGCCGGGTGTCACCCACGCCGTCTGTCTGCCGGTCGAGGACGTCACCGGCACCACCCTGTACGCCTTCTGCACCGGCACGGCGACCGAGGACGAGGTGCGCACCGCGGCACGGGCCCAACTGCCCGGCCACCTGGTGCCGACCAAGATCCATCGGATCGCCGCGCTCCCCCTGACACCGCACGGCAAGACCGACCGCGGGGCGCTCCTGGAACTGGCGGCGGCAGGGCGGGCCGCCCCGGCGCCGGAAGGCGTGCCGCTCGGCGCGGCGGAGCAGGAAATAGCCGGGGTCTGGGCGGAGTTGACCGGCACCTCCCCCGGCCCCGACGACGACTTCTTCGGCATCGGCGGGCACTCCATCCTGGCCGCCAGGATGGTCGGCGAGATTCGTTCCCGGTTCCGGATCGACATCGGCCTGGCCGAGGTGTTCGCCCACCCGCGCCTGTCCGACTTCACGCGGCGGGTCACCGCCGCCCGGGAGCGCTGAGCGCCGGTGAGGGACAAGGCGTCCACATCCGCTCGGCAGCCGGTGACCTGGGTGGACGAAGGGGAGTACTGGCTGATCGACGCCCCCGAGGCGAGCCGTCGCGCACTGATCGACGATGTCTTCGGCTCCGCGACGCTGGGGCCCTCGTTCAGCATGTTCGTCAGTGAGCGGACGAAGCAGGAGTGCGGCTTCCTGCTCGACATACTGCGCCGGTGGTTCGTCGACCACGACCCTCCCGAGCACACGGCCGAGCGACGCGCATGTCGGCCTCGGTTCACCCGCGCGGTGCTCGCAGGGCTGGAACCCGGCATCAGGAGCGCGGTCGGTGACCTGCTCGACCGCCTCCCGTCGAGCGTCGAGGCCATGCGGGACGTCGCCCACCCCGTTGCCGCGACCGTGATCGGGCAGGCCCTCGGTCTTCAGGACGCGGCGCCGGACGACCTGCGCCGGTGGTCCGTGGACATCGCCCGGTTCGTCGGCGCGGTGTACCGGCCGGACCACGCGACGGCGGCCCAGCGGTCCGTGCGGGAGATGGCGGAGTTCGTCGAAGCCGCACTGCGGGCGCATCCGGCTCGTGGTCCGGGACACGACTTCGAACAGTCACTGCGCGAGGACGTCGCCGCGCACACCATGATGCTGTTCGGCGGTCTTGAGACCTCCGCGCGTCTGCTGGGCAGCCTCATGCACGCCGTGGTCACGTCCGACGCCCCGCAGGACGACGCCCTCCTCATCGAGGCCACCCTGCGCAGGTCTCCGCCCATCAACTTCGTGGCGCGCATGGCCAAGCACGACACGGAGTTCTTCGGTGCGCGGATACGGGCCCATCAGCTGCTCCTGATCTCGCTGCGCAGCGCGGACTCCCCCGCGGCGCCGGTGCTCGCCTTCGGTGCGGGGCGCCACCTCTGCCTCGGGGCGGGCCTGGCCCACCTGGAAGCAAGAGTCTTCCTGGAGGAGTTCAGGGCGCGCTGCCCGAAGGCCGCGCTCACGGGCACCGGCAACCCGGCCGAGGTCAGCACCAACTCCCTGTACGGCGGATTCGAAACACTCCCCCTGACGCTCAGACCGTGAGGAACCATGGCAGACCATCGGGCAGCTCCGTACGCCATCGAGACGGAAGCACTCACCCGCGTCTACGGCCGCGACCGGCACAGAGCCGTGGACGGGCTCACCCTGCGGATCGGGCACGGGGAGATGTTCGGACTGCTCGGGCCCAACGGCGCGGGCAAGACCAGCACCGTCAAGATGCTGATGACGGTGCTGCTGCCGACGTCCGGCAGCGCACGCGTGATGGGCGAGGACGTGGTGGCACGCGCGCAGAGCGTACGCCGCCGCGTCGGGGTGATCCTGGGCGGCGACGCGGGGTTGTACGCCCGTCTGTCGGCGCGGGACAACCTGGCCCTCTTCGCCGACCTGTACGGGATACCCCACCGCGTACAACGTCGGCGGATCCCCGAACTCCTCGACACGGTCGGCCTCGCCGGGAAAGAGCGCAAGCGGGTGGAGACGTTCTCCCGCGGCATGAAGCAGCGCCTGCACATCGCCCGCGGGCTGCTGCACGATCCGGATGTCGTGATCCTCGACGAGCCGAGCAACGGCATCGATCCGGTCGGTGCGCGCCAGCTGCGCGACCTCGTGCGTGAGCAGGTCAGGACCGGTCGCACGGTGTTGCTGACCACGCATTACATGTTCGAGGCCGACGAGCTGTGCGACCGGGTCGCCGTGCTGAAGGACGGCGTGAAGATCGCGGAGGGCACCCCGGAATCGCTGAAGAAGCAGACCGAGGAGCAGAGCGTGTTGTCCCTGCGGGTGGTGGGCCTTCAGGACACGCACACGGAACGTCTGCGGCGGCTGGCCGCGGTGGAGTCCCTGAGCGTGTCCGAACAGGACGGCAGCCATGGCCTCGAGGTGTACTGCACGCGGGTTTCGGACCACGTCGACGCGGTTCTGGCCGAGCTGCACGGCCTGTCGATCCTGCAGTTCTCACAGCGGGAGCCGACCCTGGAGGACGCCTACATCTCCCTCGTCGGGCGACGGGAGGGACCACGGTGAGGGCGGCAGAGACCGCCGGTTCGGTGCGCCAAGCCGGCTTCCGGCTGCTGCGCGCCTGGTGGTTCGAGGTGCGGCAGCTGACCGGTTCGCGCATCTACCTGTTCACGGTGATCGTGCTGCCGTTGATCTTCGCGTCGATCGCGCACTTCATGTTCCATGGTTCCCCGCGCGGCCAGGGTCCGTTGGTCATCGCGCTCAGCGCGGGTCTGATGGGCATGTGGTCGGCGACGGTCACCGGTTCGGGCAGTTCGATCAACCGGCTCCGGCACATGCAAGTCCTGGAACTCCTGGTGGCGAGCCCGGCGGCGAGCTTCCTCACCGTACTGCCGTTCTCCCTGGCGACGGCGTCCCTCGGTCTCTACTCGCTGGTCGCGACGCTCCTGTGCAGCGCGCTGTTCTTCGGCATGCAGCCGCACATCGCCTCGCCGGCCGAATTCCTGATCGCCCTGCCCGTGACCACCCTCTCGCTGGGGCTGCTCGGTTTCCTGCTCGCCTCTCTGTTCGTCCTGTACCCGGCGGCCCAGTCGCTCGCCAACCTGCTGGAGTACCCGGTCTGGATGCTCAGCGGAATCCTGGTCCCCGTCACCGCCTTGCCGGAACCTCTGCGGTACGTCTCCTACGCCCTCGCCCCCACCTGGGGCGTCAAGGCGCTGACCGGCGCTGCCACCGGCGCGTCCGGCGTGCTGCCCGGCGCGGCGTTGTGCCTGGCCCTCGCCTTGCTGTACGGCGTCCTCACCTACTTCCTCATGAGGAGGTTCGAATGGCTGGCACGATCCGCAGGAACGCTCTCGCTGCGATGAATCTACGGCTCCTCCTCGTCGCGGGCTGGCGGTCCCACCTGGCCCTGTTCAGCTGGATGCGGCCCTCGGCCTTCCTGCCCACCGTCGTCGGGGTCCCCCTGGTCCAGCTCCTCTGGTTCGTCCACCTGGGCCACTACGCCGGTGTGCACCCCACCTCGTACTACGCCGTGGGCAACGCGGTGCAGTCCTGTGCGATCGCGGGCCTGTTCGCGCCTGCCATGTCGATCCAGGGCGAGCGTCTGAACGGGACGTTGAGCGCGGTCCTCGCGACCCCGGCGAACCGGACGATCATGTTCGTCGGCCGGGTCCTCCCCGCCATCGGCATCGGGTTTCTGACGAGCCTGCTGATGCTGGGGGTGGGCATGCTCTTCACGGATGTCGAGGTCACGGCGGCGCAGGCTCCTGCGCTGTTGCTCGTCATGCTGGTGTCGGCGACCTCATGCGGCGCGTTCGGCCTGCTCATCGGGGCGGTGGGGCTGCTGTCCAAGGAAGCCATGCTGATGGCGAACTTCGCGTCCTATCTGATGCTGCTCGTCTGCGGTGTCAACATCTCGCTGGACGCGCTGCCAGGCTGGCTCGCGGCCATCGGTCACGTGATGCCGATGAGCGACGGCATCGAGGCAGCACGAGCCGTGATCTCGGACAGCGGCGCCAACCTGCCGCGCGCCGTCCTGAGGGAGCTGGCCAAGACCCTCGTCTTCTCCTGTGCGGCGGCACTGACCCTGCGCGCCTGCGAGATCACCTTCCGCAAGTCGGCTTCCGGCGACGGCATCTGAGGGCGGGTCCGCCCCGGGCGTAAGGCATGGAAATACCGCGGAAAGGTCCGGGACATGCGCCGTCCCCATGATGAGTTCCGGGCTCCATGAGCCACCCGGAAGCGAAAAAGGGAGTCTCGATGATCAAACACGCGATCGGCCGGCTGAGCCGGCCTGCCCTGCCCAACCGCGGCGACCACCGCCGCATCCACGGGTGAGAGGGGCACGACGTGCTTGTTTCCATCGCCCTGACAGCGATCGTCGTCTCCTGTCTGAGCGTCGCCCTCACGATGAGCGTGGCGCTGCGCGTGAAGAAGACCCTGGATCCCCTCATCGAGGAGGGGATGTTCCAGCCGGGCGCCGCACCCGAAGCGCCCCCGACCGTACCGACGGGCACGCCGCTGCCGGCCGTCGGGGAAATGCTGGACTCCGAAGGGCGGCCCGTCACCCTGCCCACCGCGCAGGACGGTCCCTGGATCCTCACCTTCCAATCGGTCACCTGCAGCGGGTGCGAGGCCCAACTGCCTGCGTACCGCCAGTACTTGCAGCAGAGCGGGCTGCCTCGCGAGCGCGTGATCTCGGTCATCTCCGGCGCCCGTGCGGAACTCGGCCCGTATGCGGCCGCCCTTGGCGATCTGGCCACGATCGTGCACGACGACGAGGCGAAGTCGCTCGCCGATCGCCTCGGTGTGCGGATCTGGCCCACGTACCTGGTCGTCTCCCCGGACGGCACCGTCGGCCACTCCACCGAGTCCGTCGGCTCGCTTCCCGAACTCGCCCTGTCCACCCGGCTCGACGAGGTGGTGTCTTGATCGCGTTCGCCCTGGTGGCCCTTCTCCTGTCGTGCTGCGGCTGTGCGGTGGCGGTGGCGCTCACGCTCCGGGTGCGGCAGGTGCTGGCGGGCGCCGAGGTCCGTGCGCCGCGCGGTACGGACGTGCAGGCGGGCGCGACCGTACCCGACGACCTCGATCTGATGGACCTCGACGGCGCCCCGTGGCGTGCCCCGACGGGCGGCGGCGAACCGTGGCTGCTGACGTTCATGTCGCTGGACTGCGGCGGCTGCAAGGAACAGCTTCCGCGGTATGTGCGGTATCTGCGGCGGAACGCCATTCCGCCCGAGCGAGCCGTATCGGTGGTCATCGCTGACGAGGTGACCCGCGGTTCGGTACCCGCGGAGCTGCTGCGGTTCACCCGGGTCCTTCCGGCCTCGGCCACCTCCCCGCTCGTCGCGCGGCTGAAGGTCTCGTCCTGGCCCACCTACCTTGTCGTCGGCGGGGACGGGACGGTCTCGTACGCGACACAGAGCGTGTCCCGGCTGATGGCGATCGATCCACGCCGTCCGGCACCCTCCGCGCCGGAGCCCGCCCCGGCCTGAGCCACGCTTTCCCCATCCAGCCGGACTCCGTATGCCTGCCCCCTCCTGTCGAGGGGGTGGGCATTTTCTTGTGCGTGCTACGCCGGCGCCGCCCATGCACGTTCCATGCAGCCGCCATGCACACCACGAACAACAATGAGGCCGTTCCCACTCCCCATGGAAATGGCGGGTCACACCATGAGAATTCAATTGCTGGGCTGTGTGGAAGTGCGCACGAGCAAAGGGGAGCCCGTCGACATACCCGAAGGGGCCCGTCGATTGCTCACATCCCTGGCATGGAACCCGAACGATCTGGTGTCGGACGACACGATGGTCGACCGCATATGGGATTCCGCCTGGCCCCAGCACCCCCGGCAGACGCTGTACACACACGCCGCACGGCTCAGGAAGGCCCTTCGGGAGGCCGCGGACGGCGGTGCGCCCATCGAGGTGAACAGACGACGCGGCGGTTATCTGCTGTCCTGCGACGACGACGCCATCGACCTGTTCCGTTTCCGCGAGACCGTCCAGCGCGCGAAGCACCACGCGCGCGCCGGTGAACCGGCCGAGGCCCTGCGGCTCTTCGACGAGGCCTTGTCCCTGTGGCGCGGGACGCCCATGAACGGGCACAGTTCCAGCTGGGCGGATTCCGTGCGCACCGCACTCGGACACGAGTACCGTGCGGCCATCGTGAGCCTGGTCAACGTGAACCTGACCAGCGGCAGTTGCGACGAACACCTGCCCGTCCTGCACCGGTTCTCGGCGGACCACCCGCTGGACGAGAGGATCGCCGGGCTGCTGATGATCACGCTGTACCGGAGCGGGCGGCAGAACGAGGCCCTCGACTGCTTCCGGGCGATACGCCGGCAGATGATCGCCAGGCTGGGGGACGAGCCGGGCCAGGAACTGCGCACCCTGCACGCGCAAATACTGAAGCGCGACTCGTCGCTGCGCTCCGGGGACTTCGTTCCGGTCCCATGATGCCCACCGGACGGCAGGAGGGGCCCGCATCCCGGATGCGGGCCCCTTTTCTCGCCGGCCGTGACCGGTCGCGTACCGGCCGAAGGGCCGGTCCGTGGGAACGGACCGGCCCTTCGACTCGGCTCGATCAGTAGCAGTAGTACGAGCAGTTCGGGCGGTAGCAGCACGTCACCTGGTAGGCCTGGCCACCGGAAGTCTTCCAGACCTTGTCGCAGCCCGGGGCGCAGCCGGCCGCGGCCGTGGTGCTCGGCAGAACGCGGTCCATCAGCTTCGTCCACGCCTTGCGGGTAACCTGAGACATTTTTTCTCCTTCTCCCCGGCCTTCGCCGGGATTTCTTGATGTGTTTCACCATGGCTCCGGAGAATTCGCGGGGCCAAGACTGTGGGTGGGGCGAACTTCAAGCCGAGACTTGGTAGTTCGCCGCCTGTGTCGTGAAGAGCCGGGCGTAGACACCGGTCGCCGACATGAGTTCGTCGTGGGTGCCGCTCTCGGTGATGCGCCCGCTCTCCAGAACCGCGATGTGGTCGGCTTCCCGGACCGCACCGAGCCGGTGCGAGATCAGCAGGCTCGTACGTCCCTTGCGGTACATGGCCAAGGTCTGATGGATCTCGTGCTCGGCCTCGGGGTCGAGGCCGGAGGAGGGTTCGTCGAGAATCAGGAAGTCCCGGTCGTCCCGCAGCAGGGCCCGCGCCAGGGCCAGACGCTGCCACTGCCCGCCGGAGACCACGACACCGGTCTCGTCGTCGTCCTTGTCGCTCTCGCTGAAGAACATGCGGGACAGGAGCGTGTCGTACCCCCGGGGCAGGGAGTCCAGCTTCTCGTGCACTCCGGCGCGGATCGCCGCGTGCCGGACCTTCGGGAAATTCTCCATGGCGGACAGATCCCCCAGGCCGATGTTCTCCTGCGCCGTGAGGTCGTACTCCATGTAGTCCTGAAATACGGCTCCCATGCGCTCGCGGAGCTCCGCCGGGTCCATGGTGCGGATGTCGACTCCGTCCCAGAGGATCTGGCCGCGGGTCGGATCGTAGAAGCGGCACAGCAGTTTGATGAGCGTGCTCTTGCCCGCACCGTTCAGTCCGACCAGTGCTGTCGCGCGGCCCGCGACGATCTCGAGACTGGCGCCGCGCAGCACCCAGTCCTTGTCCTCCCCGTACCGGAACCACACGTCGCGCAGTTCGATGGACCCCGTCAGCGGTGCCACCTCGTGCGGTTCCGCGGCGATCGGAAGATCACCGTCGGCCTCCAGGACGTACAGGAGGTGCTGGAACATCAGCATGACCTCGTGCGTGGACGCCGCCCGGACCGCGAACTCCGCCAACGCACCCTGGATCGCGGCGACCGCGGCGACGAGCATCGTCACGTCGCCGACGGAGACCCTGCCCCGGTGCGCCTCCCAGACCGCCCAGATCAGTCCGGCGCCCGAGACGACCGCGGCGACCAGGCCGAGGGCCGCCTGTATGCGCAGCGTCCTGACATCCAGCTTGTCGCGGGCCGCGTTGATCGTCCCGCGGTCGGCGAGCATGCGCTGACGGAAGTACCCCCCGAGGCCGAAGAGCCGGATCTCCTTCGCCGCCTCGACGCTGGACAACAACTGGTCGAAGAAGAATTCCCGCCGTTCGCTCGGGCTCAGGTTCCAGGCCAGTCCGACGCGCGACCTGGCGATCGACAGCTCCGCGGCCAGCACCGGGACTCCGAACAGCAGCACGAACAGGGTGAGGACCGGGGCCACCGCAAGGAGCGAGCCCATGAACCCGAGGATCGTCAGGACCGCCCGCGCCATCCCCAGAGCGCTCTCGAGCAGTTGGACGGCGCCGCCACTGCCGGCCTGCTTGGCCAGCCGGAGCCGGTCGAGGAAGGCAGGACTCTCGAAGCGGGCCAGGCCGGCCATTCGTTCCATCGCCGCGAAGACATCCGTCTGTGCCTTCAGCGCGACGGCCCGGCCGAGCCGGGCACCGGCGAAACTGCTCAGGTGCGGCAGCACCCCCATCAGCACTCCCGTCGCCACCACTCCGGACGCGGGCAGGACGACGGCGGAGAACGGGGCCCCGGAGATCAGGCGGTCCAGCAACCCCTTCGTGCACCAGGCCACGAGGACCGGGACGACTCCGGCGGCCAGAGCCCCCGCCACGTACAGTGCCGTCAGCCACGGCGCCGTACCGAACACCAGGGCCAGCGCCCGCCGCACGGTCACGATCGTGCCGCCCGAGCCCTTCGGCCCCTCCGCTCCCTGTTCTCGCAAGGGGTCCACCTCCTCTCGCCGCTGTCGATGAGGACGACTGTGGTGGGCCGACATCTCGCCGTTCGGTCCCGGATCTTTCTGGCGGATCCGGCGGCAGAGCGGTGACAGATCGCCGAAAGGCCGACGACCGCGCGCGGGGACACACTGCGTGAGGGCGGCCGACCGGGCCCCTCCACCAGCGGCAAAGGGCAGACCATGCTGAAGGATCTCGATGATGCGACCGTCACGGTCGCGCTCTCGGTCTCCGCGGCCGTCGTCGGCACGGCGGCTCTCCTGTGGGGGCTCCGCCGGTCCTTCGTGGTCGTCACCGTGACCGGGCTGAGCATGCGCCCTGCCTACGAACCCGGCGACCGGGTCATCGTGCGGCGCGGCCGGGTTCCGGCCAAGGGCGGCGAAGTGGTCGTCGAGATGCCGTCGATCGAGGACCGGGCCTGGCCGTCCCCGGCGGCGGGCCTCGGGGCGCCGGGTGTCGACGTCGCACGCCGGCGCTGGCTGATCAAGCGGGTCGTCGGCACGCCGGGGGACATCTGGTCGCCGCCTTCCGGAGAGCCGGTGGAGGTGCCCCCGGGGCACCTCTTCCTCCTGGGCGACAACGCCCGACTGAGCTTCGACTCCCGGCAGATGGGCCCCTTCGAGGCCGACCGTGTGCTCGGTTCCGTCTGTCATCGACTCTAGAAACCGTCATCGACTCCAGAAACCGCAGGCAGGGGAAATGGACCTCGTGCTCATCTTCTGCAAGCTCTCGCTTGCAGCCATGTTCGTCTTCTCGTCCGTCACCAAGCTGCGCGACATCGAGGCGTTGGCCGAGCACATCGGGTCGACGGTCAGCCTGCCGCTGCGGTCGTCGGCGGTGGCCTGGTCGGTGGTGGTGGCGGAGGCGGCGGCCGTCCTCGGGCTCCTGCTGAGCGATCGCGCCGGCTTCCTCGTCGCCGCCGCCGTGCTGATCGGCTTCACCGGCTATCTCGCGCACGTGATGCGCTCGGGCCGCGCGGTCTCCTGCGGCTGCACCGGATCCTCCGGAGCGGACGTGTCGGGCATCCACCTGGTCCGTAACGGCATCGCTCTGACGCTGGCTGCCGGAGGGCTCTTCGCACCCCATGTCCCGCTGTGGAGCCACGCGTTGGAGTACGCCGTCATGACCGGACCCGCCGTCCTGTCCGGTGTGGCACTGCTGTACCTCGCCGAGCTCCGGGAGTTCCTGACCCTGCGCCCTGTCGACCTGGGCGCACGCGGCTGACATGGGCGATCACGAGCAGCCTGCCGGGCGGCGCCCGCCCCATACGTCCGTCGCCCCGCTGTCCCGCGCACAGGAAAGCCTCTGGTACGTCGCGACGATCTCGCCGGGCACGGCCGCCTACAACGTCCCTCTGCTGACCCGATGGCACGAGCGAGTGGACGTACCGGCCCTGACCGACGCACTCGAAGCGCTCGTCACCCGTCATGAGGTGCTGCGCTCCACCTACGGACTGCACGAGGGCCGCCCCGTCCAGTTCGTGCACCCGCCTGCCCCCGTACCCGTCGATGTCGTCACAGGCGCGGCGCCCGGTCCCGAAGAGCTGGCCCGCCCGGCCCGAGCCGGGTTCGACCTCTCGGCCGCGCCACCGGTGAGGTGCACGGTGTGGCGAGGCGGCGACGGGCGGGACCACATGTTGCTGACGCTGCATCACATCGCCGTCGACGGCTGGTCGTTGCCCTCCCTGTACGGGGATCTCGCGGACGCCTACGAACAGGCACTGCGGGGCGGGCCGGTGCGCCTTCCCGACCTCCCCCTGCAGTACTCCGCCTTCGCGGCCCGGGAAGCCGCGGCGCTCACCTCCCCCGAGGCCCGGGCGGACCTCGACGCGCGCGTCACGCAGTTGCTGCCCGCCCTGGGCGAGGTCGTGCTCGATCCCGCGCAGCCGCGGCCGCCCGTTCGCGAGGGGGCGCGCAGGGGGGAGCAGTACGAGTTCCGGCTCGCCGCCGACCTGGTGCCGGAGGTGGCACGGCTGGCGGCCCGGCTGCGGGCCACTCCGTTCACGGTGCTGTTCGCCGCGTTCCAGGCTGTCGTCCAACGGTGGTCCGGGCGGACGGAGTTCGTCGTGAGCACCGTCGCCGCCGGCCGGCAGGGACCGGACGTCGAGGAGACCGTCGGGCTCTTCGCCAACACCGTGCCGCTCGTCTGCCGCCCCGACCCGCGGGCCACCTTCGAGGAACTGTGCGGCGCCGCGCGCGCCGAGGCGTTCGGCCTCCACCGCCATCAAGCGCTGCCGTTCGACGGGCTCACGGCCGAGGTGGCCAAGCGGGCCCCGGGTGTGTACAGCGGGCTCTCGGACATCGGTTTCATCCTCCAGAACGCGCCGTCGGCCGAACCCGACGGCCCGTCCCGGTGGGAGCCGCCGGTGATGCTGCCCACCGGCACCGCCAAGCGGGACGTCTCGTTCGTCCTGGAGTACGACGAGGACGGTGTGGCGGGCACCGTCGAGTACGACGTCGACCGGTGCGCCCCCGCCACGGCACGGGCCCTGGCCAAGAGCTACGGAGCCCTGCTCGAAGCAGCCGTACGCTCCCCCGGTACACCACTGCGTGACCACCCTGTGAGCCGTCGGCCAACCGGCGCCGCCCCTGCGGGAGTTGTCCACGGTGAGCGGCGCGACCTCGCGGCGGGGCGGCGCAGTGTCGTCGAGGCGTTCGCGGCCCGGCTCGCCGAAGTCCCGCCCGAGGGGACGGCGGTGTCCTCGGGCGGGGCGCTGCTGAGCTGGCGGGAGCTGGACTCCTGGTCGGCCGCGGTCGCCCAGCGGCTGCGGTCGAGCGGCGCGGGCCGTGGCCGCTTCGTCCCCGTGCTGTGTGCGCGGGGCGGCGCCCTGGTCGCCGCATGGGTGGGGACTCTGCGCTCCGGCGCCGCGTTCGTCCCTCTGGACCTGGACACCCCCGCGGCGCGGCTCGCGTTCGTCCTGCGGGAGACGGAGGCGTCCGTCGTGCTGGTGGACGAGGCCGGGGCGCGGCTTCTGGACACCCTCGGTGTCGACGTAACGCCCGTACGGCTGGAGGGAGTTCGCGACCGGAGCACCCAAGCCGATGGCCACGCCCCGGCGGAGCCGGTCGCCCCGGACGGCGAGGATCCCGCGGTCCTGATCTACACCTCGGGCACGACGGGCCTCCCCAAGGGGGTGGTCGTGCCGCACCGTGGCCTGCTGAACACCGCACTGTGGTGGGCGGAGGACTGCGGACTCGGCCCGGAGGACCGGTTGTTGGTCACGGCCGGGACGGGATTCGACCCGGCCCCGTTCAACGTCATGGAGGCGCTGCTGGCCGGGGCCCGTGCGGTCATCGCCGACGACGCCGAACGCCGCGACCCGCGCGCCCTGCTCAGATATCTCCGAGGCCCCGAAGGCGTCACCGTGGCGGGCTCGCTCACGCCCACCCTCTTGCACGCGATGCTCGACGGCGACACGTGCGCCGAGGGTGCGCCGACCACGCCGCGCGTCGTGTACGTCGGCGGTGAACCACTGCCGCGCCGGCTCGCCACCGCGTGCGCGCGACGCTGGGACGTCCAGGTGCGCAACGTGTACGGCCTGACCGAGGCGTCCTGCAACAGCACGTGCGCCCACGTCGATCCGGCCGCTGAGGGGGACCCGTCCATCGGGTCGCCGCTGCCCGGCACGGATGTCTATGTGCTCGGACCGCACGGCGAGGAGCTGCCGCCCGGCACTCCCGGGGAGCTGTACGTGGCGGGTGCCGGTGTCGCCCTCGGGTACTGGAAACGGCCCGAGCAGTCGGCGGCGGCCTTCCTGCCGGACCTGTTCGGCGCGGACCCCGACGCGCTGATGTACCGCACCGGTGACCTCGTACAGCAGCGGCCCGACGGCCGACTGCGGTATCTGGGGCGGATCGACGACCAGGTGAAGATCCTGGGCCACCGGGTCAACCCCGGCGAGGTCCGCGACCTGCTCGAAGCGGACCCCGCCGTCCGCGCGGCGGCCGTGCACGCCGAGGGCGAACCGGCCCGGCTGGTCGCCCATGTGGAGTTGGTGGAGACAGCCGCCGCACCGCCCACCCGGGAGGACCTGCTCGGCCCCCTGCGCAGCTGGCTGCCGCCCGCCGCGCTGCCCGCCGAGGTGTACGAGGTCGGCTCCCTGCCCCGTACCGCGAACGACAAAGTCGATTTCGCGACGCTGGCCACCATGCGGGCCAGGCCGCTGGCCCGCGCGAAGCCCCGTACGGCCGCCCGCACCGCCGCCCACCGGCGCGCGGCAGAGCTCATGGCTCACTGGCTCGCCGAGTCGGCGCGCGCGGGCGACGCGCCGAAGGCCGGTGATCTCGGCCCCGACTCGGACTTCTTCGCCCTGGGCGGTCACTCCCTGCTCGCCGTGCGGATGCTGGCGGCGGCCGAGCAGGAGTGGGGGCGCCCCATTTCCCTGCGGTCCTTCCTCTCCTCCCCCACCGTGGAGGGGCTCGCGCGGTGCCTCGGCACGGTGGACGGCGCCCCCGCCGACAGCCGGCCGGTTCCGGTCGACGAACACGCACTCCATCCGGCGAGCGCGATCCAGCAGCGGCTGTGGCTGATCGACCGGCTGTCCCCGCTGCGCTCCGCGTACCTCGCACCCAGCGTGGTCGAGTTCACGGGGCCCGTCGACCGGGCGCTGCTGTGTGCGGCGTTCGCCGCGGTGCTCGCCCGCCATCCGGCGCTGCGCTCCCGCTTCCACGTCGACGCCCGGCAGCGGCGGGTGTTCTGCCGCACCGACGCGGCTCCCCCGGCCGTCCGCGCGCTCGACGCCCGTGGCCTGAGCGCCGATCAGGTCGATGAACTGGTCACCGAGCTGTGCTGGGCCCCTTTCGACCTGGCCCGGGGCACGCCCGCGCGAGGTGCGGTGATCGCCCTGTCCGCCGACCGCACGCTCCTGGTGTACGGGGTGCATCACATCGTCAGCGACGGTTGGTCCCTGGGCATCGTCATGGACCAACTCGCCGCCACCTACCGGGCCCTGTGCGAGGGGACCGACCCCGAGCTGCCCCCGCCCGTGCATCCGGCGGCGCTGGCGGCCGTCGCGCCGTCGGGCGGTACGCAGGCGCAGCTGACCGCTCTCGCCGGGGCCCCGACCGACATCGTGCTCCCCCACGACCGTGCCCGCGGCAGGGTCCAGGACGTGACGGCGGACAGCCGCGAGCTGCTCCTGCCGTCCGAACTGTCGGAACGGCTGCGGGAAACGGGTGGTGCGCTCGGCTGCACGACGTTCATGACGCTCACCGCGCTGGTCGCCGCTGTCCTGTCCCGGCGCTGCGGCCAGCGCGACTTCCTGTTCGCCTTCCCGTGGGCCGGGCGCGACGCGGCGGGCAGCGGCGCCGCCGTGGGCATGTTCGTCAACACCTTGGTCGTACGGGCCGATCTCACCGACGAGCCGACCTGGCGGGAGTTCCTGACGCGGGTCCGCGCCTCCGCCATGACCGCCTACCGGCACGCGGACACCCCCTTCGACGCGCTCACGGCCGAGCTGCATCCCGGTCGGGACCTCAGCCGCCCGCCCGTGACCCCTGTGTTCGTCGACGCGGTGGCGGACCCGCCTCGCGTCCCGGCTCTGGGCGCCTCCATCACCGCCCGCCATCTGACGCCGCCGCGGCCGAGAGGCAAGTACGAGCTGGAGTTCGTCGCGGCCGACACGGCGGAGGGCCTGACGCTGACCCTCTCGTACGCCACCGCTCTCTTCGACCCCTCGACGGTCGACGCTCTGCTCGCCGAACTGGCCGTCGCCGCCCGTGATCTGACCACCGACCTGGAGGTAAGCGTGCTGCAGCCCATGCAGTCGCCGGCATCGGACCCGACCGCCGACATCGCCGCAATCTGGTGTGACATCCTCGGTGTGCCCTCCGTCCCGCACGACGTCAACTTCTTCGACGTCGGCGGCGACTCGCTGCTGCTCGTCCTCCTCGTGGATCGGCTGTCCGGGCTCACCCGTCGGGACATCGAAGCCGCCGACCTGTTCGAGCACAGCACCGTGCGGGCACAGGCCGCCTTCCTGTCGGGTGAGCTCGACGCATCCGGGCCGGGGAGCAGCGGGCCCTCCCCGCGCACGACGGACCGCACGCGTCTGCTCGACCGGTCCAGACGGCTCGCGGCCCCCGGCGCCGGGGAGTACCCGCATGAGTGACGCCACCGCGATAGCCGTCGTAGGCGTCGACTGCCGTTTCCCCGACGCGCGGAACGCCGAGGAGTTCTGGCGGAACATCGGCGAGGGCCGTGTCTCCGTCCACGACGTGGACGTGGACCGGCTGCGTGCCGCCGGTCTGAGCGACGAGGAGATCGCCGCGCCCGACTACGTGAAACGGGCCGCCGGGATCACGGGCGCCGAGGACTTCGCCGCCGAGTTCTTCGGGTACTCGCCCGGCGAGGCCGACTCGACCGATCCCCAGCAGCGGATCTTCCTGGAGACCTGCTGGGGCGCGATGGAAGCAGCGGGGCACGCGCCCCTGGAGACACCGCTGGTCACCGGCGTCTTCGCGGGCGGTGGTCCGAGCACCTACATGACGGCCCTCCAGGTCCACCGCGCCCGCGAGGGCGGCGTCCTCGCGAGCGTCGACGACATCCCCCTTCATCTGGGCGGCCTCGCCGACTATCTGCCCTCCCGCGTCGCGTACAAGCTCGGTCTGCGCGGCCCGTCCATCGGCGTCCAGACGGCGTGCTCCTCCGCGCTGACAGCCGTCCATTACGGCGCGCTGAGCCTGCTGTCCGGCGAGTGCGACCTGGCCCTCGCGGGCGGCGCGTGCGTCGGCGAGCCGCTGCTCGGCTACCGGTACCAACCCGGTGGCCTCCAGTCCCGGGACGGCTACTGCCGCCCGTTCGACGCCATGTCCACGGGTACGTCGTTCAGTTCGGGCGTGGGCGTGGTGGCCCTGCGGCGACTCGACGATGCCCTGGCCGACGGCGATCCGGTGCTGGCCGTCGTGCACGGCACCGCGGTCGGCAACGACGGATCGGCCCGCTCCGGATTCACCGCCCCGAGCCCCGCCGGTGTCGCGCGGGTGGTCGGCACGGCGCTGGACGTCGCGAACGTCCCCGGCACACGGCTGCGCTACGTGGAAGCGCACGGTTCCGGAACACCGCTCGGCGACCAGATAGAACTCCGCGGTCTGACCACGGGCCTGCGCTCCGGGGCGGGCTCCGGGGCGGGCGGGCCCGTGAACTACTGCGGCCTCGGCTCGGTGAAGGCCAACATCGGGCACTGCGGACCGGCCGCGGGGATCGCCGGGCTCATCAAGGCCGTCCAGGTGACCCGTACCGGCCTGCTGCCGCCGCACCCCCTCTTCCGACGTCCACGCAGCCCCGGAGTGCTCGCGGAGAGCCCGTTCACCATCTCGGCCGAGGGCGGCGCCATCGCGGACGGCGAGCGCCACGTGCTCGTCAACTCGATGGGGCTCGGCGGAACCAACGCCGCCGTCGTGCTCGGCCCGCCGCCCGCGCCCACCCGCCCGCGGGCACCCGAACGCGAGCGGGAACACCTCCTGCTCTCGGCCCGCACACCCGACGAGCTCGCATCCCTCTCCGCCCTGCTGGCCGACACGCTCGCCCACGAAGACGGCGCGGCCTTCGCGGCGGACGCCGCTCATACGCTCCGGGTGGGCAGGACGTCCTTCGGCCACCGCCGCGTGGTGAGCGCCGCACCCGGGCTCCTGCCCGACGCACTGCGCCGGCCGGCTCCCGGCACGCCGCGGCCCGTACGCCGGGTCCGCGTGCAGGTGCACGGCGACGAGGAGGCGGCGCGGCCAGTCGTCGCTCGACTGACGGAGGCGTTCACCGGGCTCTGCGAGACGGTGGCAGGGCCGGCGGACGGGCACGCCCCCGACGACTGCTTCACCATCGTGGTCGGCGCCGCCGACGCCGCGCCCGGCCGGCATGTCATCTCCCCGCTCGCGGGCCCGGCGGAGCTGGCCGACCAGGTGGAGCTTGCGGTCACGGCCGCCTGGTTGCACGGCGCCACCGTCGACTGGGGGGTCCTGGCGCGGGGGCGTGGCCGGCGCGTCCGCCTGCCCGTCTACCCGTTCACCCGCACCCGCCACTGGGCGCTGGACCGGCTGCCTCCCCTGACAGCGAAAGCCGTCTCGCCGCCGGAATCCGCGCAGCCGTCCCGCAGCACACCCGCGCCCCCTGTCCCCGGCAGCGCCGACCCGATCGAGCAGGGCCTTTTGCAGCTGTGGCGCGAGCTGTTCGGGGAGGGCGCCATCGGTCTGGACGACGAGTTCGGCGCTCTGGGGGGCGATTCGCTCACCTCCCTGCGCCTGGAAACGGACATCGAACGGCTGTACGGCGTCACGGTTGACCTGCATCGCGTCGGCGGCGGCCAGGTCACCGTGCGCCGACTGGCCACGACGGTGCGGGGCCTGCGGTCCGGGACCGGGGAGACCACGCGGGCCACGCCGACGCCGCCCGCGGCCGACGTGATCGACGCGGACCTCGCCCTGGGCCTCGGCCGCGGTGACGGCACACCGCGCGCCACCGCACCGGACACCCTGCTGACCTCCGTCACCGGCACCTTGGACACCTTCGTCCTGCACGAGTTGCTCGCGGCCACCGACGCGGACGTGCACTGCGTCGTGCACGCAGCGACCGAGGAGGAGGCACGGGCCCTGCTTCGCTCTCGCGCACTGGCGCTCGGTCTGCCGGAGCCCGCTCCCTCGCGCGTCCCGCTGCTGCTGGGCGAGCCGACGGCACTGGGCAAACTGCTCGCCGACCACGACGATCGCCGTATCGGCCATGTCGTCCACCGGGCCGAACCCACCGCACACAGCCGCTCGTACCCCCAGCTGCGCGGCACGTCCGTGGTGCCGCTCGCCGACCTGCTGACGTGGATGCGCGCCAGGGGCGTCGGAGAGTTCAGCTGCCTGTCCTCCGTGTCCGCGTGCGGCCCCTCGCTCGGCGCCATGAGCACGGTCCAGGAACTGCGTGAGCAGCCGCTGCGCCCGGATGCGGACGGGGCGGCCACGGCCGCATGGGTGGCCGAACGGCTGCTGGAACGCGCCGAGCGCGACGGCATGAGCGTCCGCGTGTTCCGCACCGGGCTCCTGCTGGGCGCCTCGGACACCGGTGCATGCGATGCGACGGACCCGCTGTGGCGGTTTCTGGCCGAGGCTCTGGCCACCGGTGTGCATCCGCGTGACGGCGGCGGTCTCGCCATGGCCCCCGTCGATCTGGTCGCCCGGGCCGTCGCCCGGCTCTCGCGCGCGCCCGGCTCGGTGGGCCGCGCCTATCACCTGTGCGGCGCGGACACCCTCACTCCCGGTCAGCTCTGCGCCCTCGTGGGCCGTGCGACGGGCCGGGAGACGACCGGCGTCTCCGATGCGGAGTGGCGGCAGGCCCTGGCCTCGTACCCCCGTGAAGGCTCCGGCGAGGTGCCCGAACCGGCGGACGTCCAGCTGCGTCGGTACGCCCCCGGTGGCACCCGGTTCGAGGCCGAGGGCTGGTCCGGCTGGCTCCGCGGAGCAGGCCACGATGTCGCACCCACCGCCGAACGGCTGCGGCGCGGCCTGGAGTTCGCCGCCGCCCGGAACTCCGCACTCGCCGGGCTCCTCACCGACCGACCGCCGCAAGGAGGCCGCTGATGACCGACCTTTCTCTGTACGACTGGTTCGACCGCTCGGTGCGCCGCACTCCGTCCGCCGTCGCCCTGGAGGTGGCCGGCCGGGTCCTGACGTATCGGGAGCTCGACCGTCGCGCGGCCGCCGTCGCGGAAGAGCTCGTGCGGGCCCACGGCGGCCGCCCCCGCCGGGTGGCCCTGCTCGCCTCCCGCACGCTGACCGCGTTCGCCGGTTACCTGGCGGTGCTCCGCCTCGGCGCTGCCGTCGTCCCGCTGAATCCGGCCTACCCCTTCTCCCGCAACCGCGCGGTGGTCGCCCTCGCCGGAGCCGAAGCGATCCTGGCCGACGCCGAGGGTGCCCCTCAACTCGGCGCCGTCGAAGGGCTTTCCGGGATCACCGTTCTGCGCCTGGACGACGACAGGACCGACGCGCTCACCGCCCCCGACGTCCCGCCCCACCGCGCCGGTCCGGACGACCTCGCGTACATCCTGTTCACCTCCGGCTCCACCGGGCGCCCCAAGGGCGTGCCGATCCGGCACCGCAACCTCGCCCCGTACATCGCCCACACCATCGACCGTTACGACGTCGGGCCCGGCTGCCGTGTCTCGCACACCTTCGACTTCACCTTCGACCCCTCGGTCTTCGACCTGTTCGTGACCTGGGGCGCCGGAGCGACGCTGGTCGCACCTCGGCGCAGCGAACTGCTCACGCCGGTGGACTACGTCGTCGGCCGGAACATCACGCACTGGGTCTCGGTGCCGTCGGTGGTGTCCGTGGCGGCGGAGCTGCGCAACCTGCCCGGGGGGTGCGCCACCGAGCTACGCCACGCGGTCTTCCTCGGCGAGCAACTGACGTACGACCAGGCCCGTTTGTGGCACGATGCGGCGCCGAACGCGGCCATCGAGAACGCCTACGGCCCCACCGAGCTCACCGTCACCTGCACCGCGTTCTGGCTGCCCGGCGACCCGGCGGCCTGGCCGGAGACGTCCAACGGCACGGTTCCGATCGGAGCGGTCCACGACCATCTGGAACACGTCGTGCTCGACGAGGAGGGCCGGCCCGCCGTCGAGGGCGAACTCTGCGTCCGGGGACCTCAGCGCTTCGACGGGTATCTGGATCCCGAGGACGACAAGGGCCGCTTCCTGTCCCACCACTCCGGGAGGCCGCCCGCCACGGCTCCGCACGCGAGCGGGGAAGAGGTGACGGCCGCGCACTACTACCGCACCGGCGACCGGGTCCGCTCCGAGCACGGGAACCTGGTCCATCTCGGCCGCCTCGACCAGCAGGTGAAGGTGCACGGCTACCGCATCGAGCCCGGCGAGATCGAGAACCAGTTGCGCGGGCACCCCGAGATCACCGGCGTGGTCGTCCTCGCCGCGCCCGGCGCGAGGGGGACCGAACTCATCGCCTGCTACACGGGCGTGGCACAGTCACCGTCCCGGCTCATCCACTGGCTTCGCGAACGCGTCCCCGTGCACATGGTGCCCCGGCGGTTCGCGCACAGGGAGCGCTTCCCGCACAGCGCCAACGGGAAGATCGACCATACGGCTCTGCGGCGGGAGTTGGAGTCGGGCCATTCCTCGGAAGATCACGGCCGCTATGTGAGGGAGCGCTCCTGACGGGGTCGGTGATCCGCCCCCGCCCCGTCGAGGATCCCGTGCTGCGGCTCTTCCTGCTGCACCATGCCGCGGGCTCCCACCTGGCCTTCACCAACTGGCTGACGCTGTTCCCCGCCGACTGGGACATCTGCCTCCTCGAGGCTCCCGGCCGCGGCCGACTCGGCCATCTCGCGCCGTGCGACAGCGCACCGACGCTGGCCAACCGCTTCATCGACGACCTGCACGGCCTCCTGGACGCCCCTTTCGCCCTCTTCGGCCACAGCATGGGCGGCCTCATCGCGTACGAGACGACACTGCGACTGGCCGAGCGAGCCCTTCCGGCTCCCGTCTGGGTCGGCATCTCCGCCTGCGGCTCCCCCCGAGACGACGGCGCGGCGGACACCGCCTGCCCCGGCCCCGGCGCGGAGCCTCCCTTCCACACCTTGCCGGACCAGCAACTGCGTTCAGTACTCGGCCGGATGGGAGTACTGCCCCCCGCCCTCCTCGATGACGACCAGCTGTGGGCACGCCTGGCGCCGCGGGTCCGCGCGGACTTCACGCTGGTCGAGAACTGGCACCCCTGGCTCGGGGAGAGGGGGCGCCTTCGCGCACCGCTCTCCCTCTTCGGCGGCCTCGACGATCCGATGGTCACCCCGGACGCCCTGACGGCCTGGGACGAAGTCGCCGACCGCGTCGTCGGCCAGCATTTCTTCCCCGGCGGCCACTTCTACTTCACGGGCCAGGAAGCGGCGCTGGTGGACCAGATCGTCCTGGAGACAGAGGTGTACGCCTAGCGGGACGGCCGACGCACCGCGCCCGAGGGTGCGGCATACGGGCCCATGGAGGTGGACCTTCGTTTCCTCTCGTGGCAAACGGTTACTTGTGGGGCATGGTCGATGAGCCGGATGACGCACCTCAGGAAGATGGCCGTACGCACCGGATGGGGGCCCTCCTCCGCCGGGTCGGGCGGGCCTATGACCCGCGAGGGGAGCACAAGGTCGGCGGGCACGCCGGGGCCGTGGTCGCCTTCGGGGCGTACGCGGCCGCCTGGGGCGCCGTGCTGGGCCGCCGGAAGGTGAAGCTGCCGGCCCGCTGCGGGCCGGGGGACATCGTGCTGACGGCGGCCGCCGTGTTCCGGCTGAGCCGGCTGCTCAGCAAGGGGTCCGTGACGAGCCCGCTGCGGGCGCCGTTCACCCGGTACGAGGAGGCGTCGGGCCCCGCCGAGGTGCACGAGAGCCCGCGCGGCGGCGCCGTCAGGTCGACCGTGGGTGAACTGGTCACCTGCCCGTTCTGCCTGAGCGTCTGGCTGACCACCACGTTCACCGGGGCCCGCCTGCTGTGGCCGGACGCCACCCGGGCCGTCACGGGCGGCCTCACCGCGCTGGCGCTCTCCGACACCATGCAACTCGGCTACGACTGCTTGCTGCAGCACAACCAGCACAACAAGGAGTGACCGGCCGCCCCGGCGCCGATGCCCCGGTGCCGCGTCGCCGTCAGCCGTCCTGGAGCTGGCGTTCCCAGTGGGTGGCGCCGGGCGGCCAGCCGTAGGTGGGGCGTCCCGCGCTGCCGCTGGTGCGGAACGGCTTGCTCTGATCGTCGATGCGGGTCACGCCGTGCCGTTCGCCGCTGGACCACTCCAGTTCGAGGTACCAACGGACGTCGTGCGCTTCGGCGTTGGCGCTGATGTAGAAGACCTCGGGGTCGGTCTCGCTGATCTTGTACGGGAAGTCGCGCTGGCCGTGCTCGGGGGCGGCGCGCGGCGCCGAGTCGTCGAGGTCGACGGCGAAGGACTTGGTGGACACGTCGCCGCCGCAGCCGGTGTGCATCTGGTAGTTGTTCCAGGCGAGCGGGGCGCCGGTGCTCTGCACGCGGACGTTCATCCGCTCCAGGACGACCGGCTGCCTGCCCACGCCCTGCACGGTGACCTCGACGAACTGGTCGCGGGACGAGACCGCGCCGAGGTCGCCGACCCAGCCGGGCGCGTCCTGGTCGGCGGCGGGTGGCTGCGGCATGTCGCCGGGGGCGCGGTTGACCAGGAAGTCCTTGGCGCAGGGGTCCTCGTAGACGTACGGCTTGGTGCGCGTCGTCACCAGGTCCGGCTCGCCCCGCACTCCGCCGGGCGCGGTGCCCGTCCCTGAGTTCCGCGAGGCACCGGACGACGGGGACTTCTCCTGGGTGGGCGGGGCGGAGGCGGCGCCCTTCTTCTTCCCGGCGTCGTCCTTGCCGTCGCCCTTCCCGTGCCCCGCGCCGGGTGAACGCAGGACGCTCGCGTCCGAGGAGACCGCGGTCCGGCCGGTGTCGCGCCGCTGTCCGTCGCCGGCGCCGCCGTGCAGGACGAGCGCGGCGGAACCGATGCCGACGACCGCGGCCACGGCGGCCGCGAGGGCGAAAGTGCGCCGTCTGCGGGAGAGGGACAGCGGCAAGGCGGCGGTCACGCGGCCCGGGCCCGAGGGTGTTCCGGGCTCGGCCGTCGGCGTGGCCTCCGCGCCGTGTTCGGGCAGGGGTGCGGGGTTCGCGGTGGCCGAACTCGTGGGCCCGGCACCGTGGTTGCCCGGTGCACGGGCGGCGGTAGCGGTGGAGGCGCCGGACGCGGCGCGCCCCGGCTTCCGTCCGCGGTCCGCGTCCGCCAGGATCCACCGCCGGTGGACCTCCACCATCTCCTCCGGCGTTGCCCTGCAGAGCCGGGCGAGCCGTTGCACCGGTGCGAACTCGGTGGGCACCGCGTCCCCGTTGCAGTACCGGTGCAACGTGGACGTGCTCATGTGCAGCCGCTTGGCCAGCACCCCGTAACTGAGCCCGGACCGCTCCTTGAGCTCGCTCAGCAGCTCCGCGAGCGACGCCATCCGCACCTGCTCCCTTCCCGTCGGACGTTCCCCGAAGGCGCCGGCACTCACGTGTGGGCGTCGATCACGTCGGCGGAGCCGAGCACGACGGACACGCGGTCGACGTCGGCCCGGGTGGCGTCGGGTGTGACGCCGTCACCGATGGAGCGGGTGATGACGGAGCCGGCCTTGCCGTCCGGTCCTGTGTCGTCGTCACCGCCGGTCTGGCAGGCGGTCAGCGAGAGCACCGCGGCGGCCGCGACGGCGAGCAGCGAGGCGCAACGGACGGTACCGCGCGAACGGCGAGTGGTCATGACGGGAATCCCCCCACGGGTGATCGGGATGCGGTTCCGGCGCCTGCTCCCCGCAGGCGGCGGGCCGGATCTGCTGTTGGCTGCACCCCGTCAGATGGCACCCGTGCGGATATTGTTCACCGGTTTCTGTCCGTACTTGGTAACAAGGGAGGTGGCCGCAGAGGCGGAACCGGAGAGGCGGAAGGAAGCGTTCGCGTCCGGGCACGCGAGCGCGGCGCCGGTCCTCCTCGGACCTGCGCCGCGCCACTGTCCCGCGTGGGGCCCTGCGCCCCGACTACCGCCCGGAGGCGGCCAGTTCCTTGAGGTCAACCGTCTCGCCCTTGGCCGGCGTCTCGGGCTTCACGGGCTTGTTGTAGTCGGTGAAGGTGGCCTCGTTCGGCTTGTCGCCGCCCTTCACGGAGCTGCGCAGGATGTACGGCTTGCCCTCCGTGGCCACGTACAGGGTGTGCGTCTCGCCGCCGGAGGCCTTCTTCGTCAGCGTGATGGCCTCCTTCCCGTCGACGGACGTCGTGTCGCCCTTCTTCATGCCCTTGCGCGTGGACTTGTCCTCGTCCATCGACGCCACCAGGCCCTGCTTGTCGCACATGCCGGCGGTCTGCGCGTCGTCGGCGGGCATCTTGACCCACTTGTCGACCACCTTGTCCAGCACCTTCTGCGAACCGGGCTTGTTCTGCAGAGCGCTCTTCCAGTACTGCTCGTTGCCGCGCACGTACAACGTCCCGTTCGTGTGGCGCAGTTCGGCCTTGGTCCCCGCGGTGTCGACGGTCCCCTCGCAGTTCTTCTCCTGGTCGACCGCGAGGTCCAGGCTCACCGACTTGCCGTCGGCCTGCTGCATGTCGCCCTTGAGCCGCATCGATTCGGCGCCCTTGGTGGCCTCCACCGCCTTGGCCGCGATCTGGTCCGCGCTGTCCTTGGCGAACGGCTTGGAGTCGCCTCCGTCGTCGCTGTCGCCGCAGCCCGTCAGCAGAGCCGCGCCGAGTCCGACCATGCCGATAACGCCCGTAACCTTGCTCGCACGCACGTGGTCACCCCTCCTGCGGAACGTCATTCCGTCCCGTACTCCACGACCCCGGTGGCCGCGGTCGTGATCCAGTACCCCGCGATCCGCCGAGCTCACCCGGTACCGGTCATTCCGCCTTGACCCGCCCCCGTCACTCCAGTACGGCGACGCCGTCCAGCTCCACCAGCGCCTGCTCGTCCCAGAGCCGGACCGCGCCGATCACCGCCATCGCGGGGTAGTCGCGGCCCGCCAACCTCTTCCATACGCGCCCGAGTTCGGCGGCGTGGGCGCGGTAGTCGGCGACATCCGTGGCGTAGACGGTGACGCGGGCCAGGTCGGCGGGGGTGCCGCCGGCGTGGCGCAGGGCGGTGAGGAGGTTGGTCAGGGCGCGTTCGAACTGTTCGGGCAGGGTCGCCCCGGTGACCTTGCCCTCGCCGTCCAGGGCGGTCTGCCCGGCGAGGAAGACAAGGCGCGAGCCGGTGGCGGTGACGGCGTGCGAGAAGCCGGTGGGCGGGGAGAGTTCGGCGGGGTTGACGCGGTGCAGGCTGCTCATGCGGAGGGCTCCTCGCCGGGTGTCGGGGTCGGGGCGGTTGAAGGGGTGGGCGCCAGGGGCGCGTACAACTCCCTGGCGATGACTGTCCGTTGGACCTCGCTCGCGCCCTCGTAGATGCGCGGCGCGCGCACCTCGCGGTAGAGGTGTTCCAGGAGGTGGCCGCGGCGCAGGGCGCGGGCGCCGTGCAGTTGGACGGCCGCGTCGACGACGTACTGCGCGGTCTCGGTGGCGATGAGTTTGGCCATGGCGGCGCGCCGGGCGATGCCGTCGCCCCGGGGGCCCTCGCGGTCGTACGCCGCGGCCGCCGCGTACACCATCAGGCGGGCCGCCTCGGTGCGCGTGGCCATCTCGGCGACCTGGTGGGCGACGGCCTGGAGGTCCTTCAACTTCGCGCCGAAGGCGTCCCGTTCGGCGGTGTGGGCCAGCGTGGCGTCGAGGGCGGACTGCGCCATGCCGACCGCGAAGGCGCCGACGCTCGGCCGGAACCGGTTGAGCGTGGTCATCGCGACCCGGAAGCCGCGGTCCACCTCGCCGAGCACATCGTCCCCGCCGACCCGCACCGCGTCGAAGTCGAGGGCGCCGATCGGGTGCGGGGAGAGCATGTCGAGCGGGGTGCCGGTGAGACCTGCCCGGTCCGCCGGGACCAGGAACGCGGTGACGCCGCGCGCGCCCGCACCCGGGGCCGTACGGGCGAAGACGGTGTAGAAGTCGGCCTCGGGGGCGTTGGAGATCCAGCACTTCTCGCCGGTGAGGCGCCACCCGTCGGATCCGTCCGGCTCCGCCGCGAGGCCGAGCGCCGCCGCGTCCGATCCCGCGCCCGGCTCGGAGAGCGCGAAGGCCGCGACGGCCTGCCCGGCGCGCACCGGCGGCAGCCAGCGCGCGCGCTGCGCCCGCGTGCCGTGCGCGTGCACGGGATGGGCGCCCAGCCCCTGCAGGGCGAGGGCGGTCTCCGCCTCCGTACAGGCGTACGCGAGGGACTCGCGCATCAGGCAGAGGTCGAGGGCGCCGGACCCACCCCCGCCCGCACCCGAACCTGCACCCGCGCCCGCACCCGCTTCCCCGCGCTCCTCGAACAGGGCGTCCAGCAGGCCCAGTTGGCCCAGCTCGGCCACCAGTGGCCGGTTCACGCGGCCCGGCTCGCCCTTCTCCGCCAGCGGTCGCAGCCGCTCGGCGGCCAGCGCGCGCAGCTCCGCGCAACGGGCGGTTCGTGCCGGATCGAGCGAGAATGCCGTCATCCCGGGCCCCTCCTTTATCGCGCACCGTTGACTGTCGTCACCATCACGATACGCTCGTCCCGCGAGCCCACCACAGCGCCCGACCGGCAGGCAAGGGGGCAGAGCCGCCATGGACTCCACCGGCAACCCAGTGATGACCGCATCCGGCCACGTCGACACGTTCACCCGGGACCACCTCCCGCCGCGCGAACAGTGGCCCGCGCTGGTGCACGACCGCCCCGAACTGCGCTACCCCGACCGCCTCAACTGCGGCGCGGAGCTCCTGGACCGTTCCCTGAGACGGTTCGGCGCCGAACGCCCCGCCTTCCACGCCGCCTCCGGCGAGACGTGGACGTACGGGCAGCTGCGGCGCCACGTGGACCGGGTCGCGCACGTGCTGAGCGACGAGCTCGACGTGCGCCCCGGCGAGCGCGTCCTGCTGCGCGGGGCCACCACGCCGTGGCTCGCGGCCTGCTGGCTGGCCGTGATGAAGGCGGGCGCGGTCGCCGTCACCGTGCTGGCCCAGCAGCGGGCGCAGGAGCTGGCCACCATGTGCGAGATCGCCGAGGTGCGGCACGCGCTGTGCGACATCCGGGTGGTGGACGACCTGATCAAGGCCGGGGTGCCGGGGCTGAGCGTCACCACGTACGGCGGCGAGGGGCCCGACGACCTGCTGGTGCGCGCCGCCCGCAGCCCCGACCGGTACGAGGCGGTGGACACGGCCGCCGACGACGTCGCGCTGATCGCCTTCACCTCCGGCACGACCGGCCGCCCCAAGGGCTGCATGCACTTCCACCGGGACGTGCTCGCCATCGCCGACACCTTCGCGCGGCACGTCCTGAAGCCGGTGCCCGACGACGTGTTCGCGGGCAGCCCTCCGCTCGGCTTCACCTTCGGCCTCGGCGGCCTCGTCATCTTCCCGCTGCGCTTCGGCGCCTCCTCGGTCCTGCTCGAACAGGCCGGTCCCAAGCTCCTGTTGCCCGCCATCGCGCGCCACCGGATATCCGTGCTCTTCACCGCGCCGACCGCCTACCGCACGATGCTGGACCAGCTCGACGGCCACGACGTCTCCTCGCTGCGCCGCTGCGTCTCGGCCGGCGAGAACTTGCCCGCGGCCACCTGGCGGGCCTGGCACGAGCGCACCGGCCACCGCGTCATCAACGGCATCGGCGCGACCGAGCTCCTGCACATCTTCGTCTCCGCGGCCGACGACGCGATCCGGCCCGGCACCACCGGGCGGGCCGTGCCGGGATGGCAGGCGCGCGTGGTCGACGACTCCGGCGCCCCGGTGCCGGACGGCGAACCCGGGCTCCTCGCCGTGCGCGGCCCGGTGGGCTGCCGCTACCTCGCCGACGACCGCCAGCAGCAGTACGTACGGCACGGCTGGAACGTCACCGGCGACACCTACGTCCGCGACGCCGACGGCTACTTCCACTATGTCTCGCGCGCGGACGACATGATCATCTCGGCCGGGTACAACATCGCGGGCGCCGAGGTGGAGGAGGCCCTGCTGCGCCACCCCGACGTCGCGGAGACGGCGGTCGTGGGCCGACCCGACGCGCTGCGCGGCCAGGTGGCGGTGGCGTTCGTGGTGCCGCGCGAGGGGGCGGCGCGGGACGAGGAGACGGCGGCGCGGCTGCGCGCGTTCGTCAAGGCGGAACTCGTGCCGTACAAGTGCCCCCGCGAGATCGTCTTCCTGGACGCGCTGCCGAGGACGGCGACGGGGAAGCTCCAACGGTTCCGGCTGCGCGGCGGGCGGCAGGACCGGCCGGAGCCGTAGAGTGATCACGTGTCCGAGCAGCACACTCCACGGTCCCTGATCGTCACCTTCTACGGCGCCTACGGGCGGGCCGCCCCCGGCCCGGTCCCGGTGGCCGAGCTGGTGCGCCTCCTCGCGCCGGTCGGCGTCGACGCGCCGTCGGTCCGCTCTTCGGTGTCCCGGCTGAAGCGGCGCGGACTCCTCGTGCCCGCGCGCACCGGGGCGGGCGCGGCGGGGTACGCGCTCTCGCCCGACGCCCGCCAGCTCCTGGAGGACGGCGACCGCCGCATCTACGGCACCGAGGCCGCGCGGCAGCGGGGCGGCTGGGTCCTCGCCGTCTTCTCCGTGCCCGAGTCGGAGCGCAACAAGCGGCACGTGCTGCGCTCGCGCCTCTCGGGCCTGGGTTTCGGCACGGCGGCCCCGGGCGTCTGGATCGCCCCCGCCCACCTCTACGAGGAGACCCGGCACACCCTGGAGCGGCTCCAACTCGCCGCGTACGTCGACCTGTTCCGCGGCGAGCACCTGGGGTTCGCCGCGACGGCCGAGGCGGTCGCGCGCTGGTGGGACCTGTCGTCCCTGGCCAAGCAGCACGAGGCGTTCCTGGACCGGCACGAACCGGTGCTGCGCTCCTGGGAGGCCCGTGCGGACGAGCCCCCGCGCCCGGAGGAGGCCTACCGCGACTACCTCCTCGCGCTCGACTCCTGGCGCCAACTCCCCTACGCCGACCCGGGTCTGCCCGCGGAGCTGCTCCCCGCCGACTGGCCCGGCGCCCGCTCCGCCGCGGTGTTCGCGGCGCTGGACGAGCGGCTGCGGGAGGCCGGGGCCCGGTTCGCGCACCCGGACGCCTGACCTCTCCTCAGCCTCGGCTCACCCTTGACTCAACGTCAGCCTGGGCTTGGGCGCGTCCGTGCGTCCCGTCTGGGGGCGCCTGCTGCCCGCCCGGTATTGCTGCGGCCAGGCGGCGCCCGGACCCGTGTAGCCCTGTTCGGCGGCGGCGTGCAGGGTCCAGTGCGGGTCGTACAGGTGCGGGCGGGCCAGGGCGCAGAGGTCAGCGCGCCCGGCGAGCAGCAGGGAGTTGACGTCGTCCCAGGAGGAGACGGCGCCGACCGTGATGACGGGGATGCCGGTCAGGTTGCGGATGCGGTCGGCGTACGGCGTCTGGTACGAGCGGCCGTACGCGGGGCGTTCGTCGGAGACCACCTGGCCCGTCGAGACGTCGATGGCGTCGGCGCCGTGGGCGGCGAAGGCGCGGGCGATCTCGACGGCGTCCTCGGCGGTGGTGCCGCCGTCGGCCCAGTCGGTGGCGGAGATGCGGACCGTCATGGGCTTGTCCGCCGGCCACACCTCCCGCACCGCGTCGAAGACTTCGAGGGGGTAGCGCAGCCTTCCGGGCAGGTCACCGCCGTACGCGTCCGTGCGGCGGTTGGTGAGCGGGGAGAGGAAGCCGGAGAGCAAGTAGCCGTGGGCGCAGTGCAGTTCGAGCAGGTCGAAGCCGGCCTGCTCGGCGCGGCGGGCGGACGCGACGAACTGGTCGCGGATCGCGGTCAGTCCGGCGCGGGAGAGCTCGCGCGGAATCTGGCCGCCCGGCTTGTACGGGAGCGGGGAGGCGGCCTCCAGCGGCCAGTTGCCGTCGGGCAGCGGATCGTCGATGCCCTCCCACATCAGCTTGGTGGAGCCCTTGCGGCCCGAGTGGCCCAGCTGCAGGCCGATGGCCGTGCCGGGCGCCTGGCCGTGCGCGAAGTCCGTGACGCGGCGCCAGGCGTCGGCCTGTTCGTCGGTGTAGAGCCCGGCGCAGCCCGGCGTGATGCGGCCGCGCTCGCTGACGCAGACCATCTCGGTCATCACCAGACCCGCCCCGCCGAGTGCCCGTGCGCCCAGGTGGACCAGGTGGAAGTCGCCGGGGACGCCGTCGACGGCCGAGTACATGTCCATCGGGGAGACGACGACGCGATTGCGCAGCGTCAGCCCGCGCAGACGCAGGGGCGTGAACATCGGGGGTGTGCCGTCCGGGCAGCCGAACTCGCGCTCCACGGAGCGGGTGAAGCCGGCGTCGCGCAGCCGGAGGTTGTCGTGGGTGACGCGGCGGCTGCGGGTGAGCAGGTTGAACGCGAACTGGAGCGGCGGCTGGCCGAGGTGGTCCGGAAGCCGCTCGAACCACTCCAGACTGGCGCGGGCCGCGCGCTGGGTGGAGGCGACGACGGGGCGGCGCTCCTCCTCGTACGCCCGCAGCGCGGCCGGGATGTCGGGCTGCTCCTCCAGGCAGGCGGCGAGGGCGAGGGCGTCCTCGACGGCGAGCTTGGTGCCGGAGCCGATGGAGAAGTGCGCGGTGTGCGCCGCGTCGCCGAGCAGGACCGTGTTGCCGTGCGACCAGCGGGAGTTGACGACGGTGCGGAAGGTGGTCCAGGAGGACTTGTTGGAGCGCAGCGGACGGCCGCCGAGCGCGTCCGCGAAGATCTTGGCGCACCGTTCGGTGGAGCCCTGCTCGTCGAGGTCGGCGAAGCCCGCGGCCTCCCAGACCTCCTCGCGCATCTCGACGATGACGGTCGAGGCGCCGGCACCGGCCGCCGAGAAGGGGTAGCCGTGCAGCTGCATCACGCCGTGCTCGGTCTCGGCGATCTCGAAGCGGAAGGCGTCGAAGGCGAAGTCGGCGGCGAGCCAGATGTAGCGGCAGCGGTGGGCGGTCAGGCTCGGCCCGAAGACGTCGGCGTGCGCCTCGCGGGTGAGGCTGTGCACGCCGTCCGCTGCGACGACCAGGTCGTACGCCGCGGCGAGCTCGGCGGCGGGCGGCGCCTCGGTGCGAAAACGCAGCTCGACGCCGAGGCCGCGGCAGCGCTCGTGCAGGATCTCCAGGAGCCTGCGCCGGCCGAGGGCGGCGAAGCCGTGGCCGCCGGAGGTGTGGCGCCGGCCGCCGTGCACGATGTCGATGTCGTCCCAGCGCACGAACTCGGCCTGGAGGGCGGCGTAGACGGCCGGGTCGGCGTGTTCGATTCCGCCGAGGGTCTCGTCGGAGAGGACGACGCCGAAGCCGAAGGTGTCGTCGGGGGCGTTGCGCTCCCAGACGGTGACCTCGCGGGCCGGGTCGAGGCGCTTGAGCAGGGCGGCGGCATAGAGGCCGCCGGGGCCGCCGCCGATGACGGCGATCCGGTGGGCCGCGGCGGCGCCCCCGGCGGACGGCTGGGCGGGCGGCCGGGCGGACGGTACGGCGGGCGGCTGGGCGGACGGCACGGCGGTCATCGTCGTCACCGTCCCTGCCACTTCGGCGGGCGCTTCTCCGTGAAGGCCGCGTGGAACTCGGCGTAGTCCGCGCCGTTCATGAGCAGCGCCTGGGTCGAGGCGTCGAGCTCGACGGAGGCGGCGAGCGGCATGTCGAGTTCGGCGGTGAGCAGCGCCTTGGTCTGCGCGTACGCGAGGGCGGGTCCGTCGGCGAGCCTGCGGGCGAGAGTCCGCGCGGCCTCGGCGGCCTTGCCCTCCTCGGTCAACTCGCTGATCAGGCCGATCCGTTCGGCCTCGGGGGCGCGCACGGGCTCGCCGAGCATGAGCAGCCGGGTGGCGTGGCCGAGCCCGACGACGCGCGGCAGCAGGTAGGCGGCGCCCATGTCGCCGCCGGAGAGGCCCACCCGGGTGAAGAGGAAGGAGAACCGGGCGGAGGGGTCGGCGACGCGGAAGTCGGCGGCGAGGGCGAGCACCGCGCCGGCGCCCGCCGCCACCCCGTGCACGGCGGCGATCACCGGGAAGGGGCACTCGCGGACGGCCCGTACGACCTGTCCGGTCATCCGGTTGAAGTCGAGGAGCTGGGCGGTGTCCATGGCGAGCGTGGCGCCGATGATCTCGTCGACGTCGCCGCCGGAGCAGAAGCCGCGCCCCTCGCCGCCCAGCACGAGCGCGCGCACGGACTTGTCGCGGGACAGCTCGGCGAGCAGGTCGCGCAGGTCGGCGTAGGCGCCGAAGGTGAGCGCGTTGAGCTTGTCGGGGCGGGCCAGGGTGACCGTGGCGACCCCCGCGTCGACGGTCAGGCGCAGATGCCGCCAGTCGGGGGTGCGGGTCGCGGAGCCGGTGAAGGGACTCATGACGTGCGGCCTCCTCGGCCTGGGCGCTGGAGTTCGCTGGCGTGGACTGCCTGGACTGCCCCACGAAGTTATCACTGTTCTGTGACCGTCGTCAGGAGTACGCGATACATCCCTGTCGCGGAAGTCCCGACATGCACGTCTTGTCTCCCCCGGCACCACAGGGACGGACGTCCCGGACATGCCCGACCGTCGCCCCTGTCGACATGGCGCTTAGGATTCGTACGGTTGAAAGCAGGACCGCCGCCTGCTGCTGTGAACGGACCCGCCTTGTACGAACCTTCCTCCCCCGCCTCGTGGCGCATCGCGCTGCCGCACACCACGGCAGCCGTGCCCGTCGCGCGCGCACTGGTCCGTACGGCACTCACGGACATCGAGTTCTCCGCCGACTCCGACACCGCGGAGCTGCTCACCGCGGAGCTGGTGGCCAACGCCGTCGAGCACACGGGCGGGCAGGAGCCCATAGAGCTGGTGATCGAGCTCCTGCCGACCGGCTGTCAGGTCGAGGTGCACGACTCCAACCCGCTGCCGCCCGGCAACCTCACCGACCCGTGCCCCGTGGAGCCGGACCCCTGGCAGGAGCACGGCCGCGGCCTGCTCCTGATCCGCACCCTCAGCTCGTCCTGCGGCCACCGCCCCACCGCGTCCGGCAAGGCCGTCTGGTTCACGCTCCCCGCGCTGCCCCCGCACCGGCACTGACGGGCCCCTCGCCCCGGCCGAGCCGCGAGTGCCCGCGGCCGTAGAGCGCGTAGACCACGGCGCCCACCACGAGGAACACGGCGAACTGCAGCCACGTCGTCCACCCGGTGCCCCAGATCAGATACAGGCAGAAGCCCACCCCGAGGAGCGGGCTGACCGGGAAGAACGGCACCCGGAAGGTGCGGCGCAGCTCCGGGCACGAGCGGCGCAGCACGATGACCGCGACGTTGACCACCACCATGATCGCCAGCGTGCCGATGGTGGTGAGGTTGACGACCACGTCGAGCGAGGAGAAGGCGGCGGGCACGGCGACGACCGCCGCGACGATCCAGGTGCCCGCGGCCGGGGTCGCGGTCCGCGGCGAGATCTTCTCGAAGACGCGCGGCATCAGGCCGTCGCGGGACATCGACATCAGGATGCGGGTCTGGCCGTACATCACCGCGAGCACCACGGAGGCGATGGCGACGACCGCGCCGAAGGCGATGATGCCGCCGCCGACGGTCGAGTCGGTCACCTGGTCGACGATGAGCGAGAGCGCGGCGGGCTTGTCGGCGACCGCGTCCGGGCCGAGCGCGCCGATCGCGGCGAGCGCCACGGCGACGTAGAGCAGCGTGACGACCCCGATGCAGATCAGGATCGCGAGCGGGATGTTGCGCCGCGGGTCGCGCACCTCTTCGCCTGCCGTGGTGACCGCGTCGAAGCCGATGAAGGAGAAGAAGGCCAGCGAGGCGCCGGCCGTGATGCCCGAGGCGCCCGCGCCCGCGAAGGGCGTGAGGTGGCCGTCCTCGAACGCGGTGAACGCGATGACCAGGAAGAACAGCAGGATGGCGATCTTCAGCACCGCCATGGCCGCCGTGGCGCCCGCGCTCTCCCGGATGCCGCGCACCAGCAGCACGGCGGCGAGCAGGATGACGAGGACGGCGGGCAGGTTCACCGCGCCGCCCTCCCCCGGCCCCGCGGAGAGCGCGGCGGGCAGCTCCCAGCCCGTGAGGCTGTGCAGCAGCTGGTTCAGGTACTGGCTCCAGCCGACCGCGACGGCGGAGACCGAGACGCCGTACTCCAGGAGCAGACACCAGCCGACGAGGAAGGCGGTCCGCTCGCCCAGCGAGGCGTACGCGAAGGAGTACGAGCTGCCGGAGACCGGGATCGCGCCACCCAGCTCGGCGAACGAGAAGGCGGTGAAGACGCAGGTCACGGCCGCGAGGACATACGAGACGGCGACGGCGGGCCCGGCCTTGGCGACGGAGTCGGAGAGGCCGACGAAGATGCCGGTGCCGACGATCGCGCCGACCCCGAAGCAGACGAGCTGGAAGAGCCCCATGCTGCGCCTGAGGCCATGGCCCTCCAGGTCGGCGCCCGACTCGGCGACGAGCCGGTCGGGGGACTTGATGCGAAGCCCGGAGGTGCGCGAGGGGCTCATGAGGTGGTTCTCGTTTCTGGTGGGGCCGGGTGTGGTGCTCCGGTCCCACCAGTCTGTGCCGGTGGAGCGGGTACGGCAGGTCAGGGCGGCCGTACGCAGGGCGGGCGTGCGGCAGGTCAGGCGAGCGTGGCGACCAGGACCGCCTTGATCGTGTGCAGCCGGTTCTCCGCCTCGTCGAAGACGACGGAGTGTGCCGACTCGAAGACCTCGTCGGTGACCTCCAGGGAGTCCAGGCCGAATCTCGCGTGGATGTCCCGGGAGACCTGGGTGCCCAGGTCGTGGAAGGCGGGCAGGCAGTGCAGGAACTTCACGTCGGCGTTGCCGGTGGCGCGCAGCACGTCCATCGTCACCGCGTACGGCGCGAGGGCCGCTATCCGCTCGGCCCAGACCTCCTGCGGCTCCCCCATCGACACCCAGACGTCGGTCCCGACGAAGTCGGCGCCCCGGACGCCCTCGGCGATGTCCTCGGTGAGGGTGAGGCGGGCGCCGCTCGCCTCGGCCAGCGCACGGGCGCGGGCGACGACGTCGTCGGCGGGCCAGTAGGCGCGGGGCGCGACGATACGGACGTCCATGCCGAGCAGCGCCCCGGTGACCAGGTAGGAGTTGCCCATGTTGAAGCGGGCGTCCCCGAGGTAGGCGAAGGCGGTCTCGTGCAGCGGCTTGGCGGTGTGCTCGGTCATCGTGAGCACGTCGGCCAGCATCTGGGTGGGGTGCCAGTCATTGGTCAGGCCGTTGTAGACGGGCACGCCCGCGTGGGCGGCGAGCGTCTCGACCGTCTCCTGCGCGTCCCCGCGGAACTCGATGGCGTCGAACATCCGGCCGAGCACCCGGGCGGTGTCCTTGGGGGACTCCTTCTTGCCGATGTGCGAGCCGGACGGGTCGATGTACGTCGTCGACGCGCCCTGGTCGGCGGCGGCCACCTCGAACGCACAGCGGGTCCGCGTCGAGCTCTTCTCGAAGATCAGCGCGATGTTCCTGCCCCGCAGCCGCGGCGTCTCGGCCCCGGCCTTCTTGGCCGCCTTCAGCTCGGCGGCCAGCTCGACCAGGCCGCGGAACTCGTCGGCGGTGAAGTCCAGCTCCTTGAGGAAGTGGCGGCCGGTGAGGTCTGTGGCCATGAGGCGCTCCAGGGATGCGGAGGAGGTGTGCGGGCAGGGGTCACCCCGCGAGGTGACCTTGAAACTATATACGACCCTCCACATTTATATACAGGCCGTCCCCGTGCGGGGCGGTCCGTGCCCGTGCGGGGCGGTCCGCGCCCGCTTACGCGCCGGCCACCGGGTCCCGCTGGACCGGGCAGCTCATGCACCGTGGGCCGCCCCGGCCGCGCCCCAGCTCGCTGCCCAGGATCTCGATCACCTCCAGGCCCTGCTTGCGCAGGAAGGTGTTGGTCGTGGAGTTGCGCTCGTACGCGACGACGACGCCGGGCTCGACCGCGAGGACGTTGCAGCCGTCGTCCCACTGCTCCCGCTCGGCCGCGTGCACGTCCTGGGTGGCCGTGAGCACCCGGATCGCGTCGAGGCCGAGCGCGGCGGCGATGGCCCGGTGCATGTTCTCCGGCGGATGGTCGGTGACCTTCAACTCCCGGTCGCCGACGCCCGGTTCGATGGTGTACGAGCGGAGCATGCCGAGGCCCGCGTACTGCGTGAAGGTGTCGCCGTCGACCATCGTCATGACCGTGTCCAGATGCATGAAGGCACGGCGCTTGGGCATGTCGAGGGCCACGATCGTCTGCGCCGACCCCGCCGCGAACAGCTTGTGCGCGAGCATCTCCACGGCCTGCGGGGTGGTGCGCTCGCTCATCCCGATGAGCACCGCGCCCTTGCCGATCACCAGCACGTCGCCGCCCTCGATGGTCGAGGGGTAGTCCGCCTGCCCCTGGGACCAGACGTTGAAGTCCTCGTCCCTGAAGAGCGGGTGGTGGCGGTAGATCGCCTCGAAGTGCACGGTCTCGCGCTGCCTGGCCGGCCAGCGCATCGCGTTGATGGAGACCCCGTCGTAGATCCAGGCGGAGGTGTCGCGGGTGAAGAGGTGGTTGGGCAGCGGGCCGAGCAGGAAGTCGTCCAGGTCCATGCAGTGGAAGCGCACCGACGTCGGCTCGGGGTGCGCCGCCAGGAACTCCCGCTTGGTCATGCCGCCCACCAGCGCCTCGGCGAGCTCCACCGACGGCATCGTCTCGAACGCGGCCCGCAGGTGGTCGGTGGCGAGCGGGCCGTACTCCTTCTCGTCGAAGACGCGGTCCAGGACGAGCAGGCGGGCCGCGGGCACGTCCAGGGTCTCGGTCAGCAGGTCACCGAAGAGGTGGACCGCCACCCCCCGGTCGCGCAGCACGTCCGCGAACCCGTCGTGCTCCTGACGGGCCCTGCGCACCCACAGGACGTCGTCGAAGAGCAGGGCGTTCTTGTTGCTCGGAGTCAGCCGCTTGAGCTCCAGATCGGGGCGGTGCAGTATGACGCGGCGCAGCCGCCCGGCCTCGGAGTCGACATGGAATCCCATGGAGCCCATCTTTCCCCGGCCGGACGGCCGACGCCCGTCATTGCGGGCAATGCCCCGGCGCGTCAGAGCCTCGGGTCGACCGGCTCCGACTCCAGGGCGAGGACGGCGAAGACCGCCTCGTGCACGCGCCACAGCGGCTCGCCGTCCGCGAGCCGGTCCAGCGCCTCCAGGCCGAGCGCGTACTCGCGGACGGCGAGCGAGCGCTTGTGGCCGAGGGAGCGGTCGCGCAGCCGCGCCAGGTTCTCCGGCCGGGTGTACTCCGGGCCGTAGACGATCCGCAGGTACTCGCGGCCCCGGCACTTGATGCCGGGCTGGACGAGCTGCCCCTGTCCGTTCCTGACCAGCGCCCCGACCGGCTTGACGACCATGCCCTCGCCGCCGCGCCCGGTCATCTCCAGCCACCAGTCGACACCCGCCCGCACGGACGCCGGGTCACCGGTGTCCACGTACAGGCGGCGGGTGGTCTGCAGCAGGTCGGAGCCCTGGCCGCCGTCGTGCTCCACCATGCGGTCGAGCAGGGCCAGTTGGCGGTCGTGCGGGAGGTCGGCGAGGCTGCGGCCCTGGACGGCCAGGATCTGGAACGGCGCGAGCCGCACGCCCTCCAGGCCGTCGGTCGGCCAGCAGTAGCGGCGGTAGGCCGCGGTGAACGCGGCGGCGTCCGCGGCCCGGCTGCGCTGCCCGCGCAGCAGGTCACCGGTGTCGACGCCGCGCGCCGCCGCGGCCTCCAGGGCGGCGATCGCGCCGGGCAGGGCGGCGCCGGCCGCGGCGCTCGTGGCGGCGTACTGGGTGCGGAGCAGCCCGGACGCCTTCAGGGACCACGGCATCAGCTCGGCATCGAGCAGCAGCCAGTCCGTCGCCAGCTCCTCCCACAGGCCCGCCTCGGTGACGGCCTCGCGCAGCCGGCCGAGGATCTCCTCGGTGGCCTCGGGGTCGTCGAAGAAGGGGCGGCCCGTGCGGGTGCAGAGGGAGCCGGTCGGGCCGCCCGTCACGCCGAAGCGCTCCCGGGCCACCTCGGCGTCGCGGCAGAGGAGGACCACCGCGCGCGAGCCCATGTGCTTCTCCTCGCACACGACGCGGGCGACGCCGTCCTGCGCGTACGCGGCGAAGGCCTCCGCCGGGTGCTCCAGGTACCCGTCGAGGCGGGACGTGGCGGTCGGCGCCATCGTCGGGGGCAGGTACGGCAGCAGCCGCGGGTCGACCGCGAAGCGGCTCATGACCTCCAGGGCCGCGGCCGCGTTCTCCTCGCGCACGGCGACCCGGCCGATGTGCCGGGTCTCGACGGTGCGGCGGCCGTGCACGTCGGTGAGGTCGAGGGGGCGCCCCTCGTGCCCGCCGGGCGCCTCGGTGCGCAGCGGCTTGGCCGGCTCGTACCAGACCCGCTCGGCGGGTACGTCGACGAGTTCGCGCTCCGGCCAGCGCAGCGCGGTGAGCCGGCCGCCGAAGACGGCGCCGGTGTCCAGGCAGATGGTGTTGTTCAGCCAGGTGGCGGTGGGCACCGGGGTGTGGCCGTAGACGACCGCGGCGCTGCCCCGGTAGTCCTCCGCCCACGGGTAGCGCACGGGCAGCCCGAACTCGTCGGTCTCGCCCGTGGTGTCGCCGTACAGCGCGTGCGAGCGCACCCGGCCCGAGGTGCGCCCGTGGTACTTCTCGGGCAGACCGGCGTGGCAGACGACGAGGTTGCCGCCGTCCAGGACGTAGTGCGAGACGAGGCCGTCCACGAACTCCCGTACCTGCGCGCGGAATTCCTCGCTCTCGGCCGCCAGCTGCTCGACGGTCTCGGCGAGGCCGTGGGTGAGCTGAACGCCGCGGCCCTTCAGATACCGGCCGAGCTTGTTCTCGTGGTTGCCGGGCACGCAGAGGGCGGTGCCGGCGGCGACCATCGCCATCACGCGGCGCAGCACGCCCGGGGTGTCGGGTCCGCGGTCGACGAGGTCGCCGACGAAGACGGCGGTACGGCCTTCCGGGTGCGCGCCGTCGACGTAACCGAGCTTGCCGAGCAGGGTCTCCAGCTCGGCGGCGCAGCCGTGGATGTCGCCGATGACGTCGAACGGGCCGGTGAGGTGCGACAGGTCGTTGTAGCGCCTCTCGGTGACGACGGTGGCCGCCTCGATCTCCTCGACGCCCCGCAGGACGTGCACCTTCCTGAACCCCTCGCGCTCCAAGTGGCGCAGGGAGCGGCGCAGTTCGCGCCGGTGGCGCTGGATGACGCGGCGCGGGATGCCTGCCCGGTCCGCGCGCGCCGCGTTGCGCTCGGCGCAGACCTCCTCGGGCACGTCGAGCACGATGGCGATGGGCAGCACGTCGTGCGCCCTGGCCAGGTCGATCAGTTGCTTGCGGCTGTCGCTCTGCACGCTGGTCGCGTCGACGACAGTGCGGCGGCCGGCGGCGAGGCGCTTGCCCGCGATGTAGTGGAGCACGTCGAAGGCGTCGCCGCTCGCGCTCTGGTCGTTCTCGTCGTCGGCGACGAGCCCGCGGCAGAAGTCGCTGGATATGACCTCGGTGGGCGTGAAGTGCCGGCGCGCGAAGGTCGACTTGCCGGATCCCGTGGCGCCGACGAGGACGACGAGGGAGAGGTCGGTGACGGGCAGGGTGCGGGTGGTCCGGGCGGTCTGGGCGGACGCGGGGGTGGCGCCGTTGTCGGTGGTCATGCGGCCCGCACCTCCTTGGTGGTCTTGGTCGTGCCGGTCGTGCCGGTTGTCCTGGGTGTGTCGGTCGTGGTTCCGGTCAGGGCGCTCTGCGGGGTGCGCTCGCTCCGGGTGAAGACGGCCATCTGGGTCGGCGGCCCCACCTCGGGGTCGTCGTCGCCGACGGGCGCGAACTCCACGTCGTAGCCGTGCCGTTCGGCCACCGCGCGGGCCCACGAGGCGAACTCCTCGCGGGTCCACTCGAAGCGGTGGTCGCCGTGGCGCACGTGCCCGGCGGGGAGCGACTCCCAGCGGACGTTGTACTCCACGTTCGGCGTCGTCACGAGGACGGTGCGGGGGCGCGCGGAGCCGAACACGGCGTACTCCAGGGCGGGCAGGCGCGCCACGTCCACGTGCTCGACGACCTCGCTGAGCACCGCGGCGTCGTACCCCTTGAGTCGCTTGTCGGTGTACGCGAGGGAGCCCTGAAGGAGCGTGACGCGCTGCGCCCTGCGCTCCCCCATGCGGTCGAGGTTCAGCCGTCGCGCGGCGACGGTCAGCGCGCGTACGGACACGTCGACCCCGACGATCTCGGTGAACCGCACGTCCTTGAGCAGCTCCTGCACCAACTGGCCCTGCCCGCAGCCCAGATCGAGCACGCGCGACGCCCCGGCGGCGGTCAGCGCGGCGAGGATCGCCTCGCGGCGCCGCGAGGCGAGCGGCACCGGCTTCTCCTCGGTGTCGGCGTTCTCGTCGACGGCGTTGTCGATCTCCTCGACGTCGGTGTCGTCCGCGTCGGCGAGCCGCACCAGTTCGAGCCGCTCGGCGGCCTCCCGGGTCAGCGACCGGCGCCGCGCGAGGTAGCGGCTGGTGATGATCTCCCGCTCGGGGTGGTCCGCGAGCCAGCCGTCGCCGGCCCGCAGCAGCTTGTCGACCTCGTCCGGCGAGACCCAGTAGTGCTTGGCGTCGTCGAGGACCGGCAGCAGAACGTAGAGGTGGCGCAGCGCCTCGCCCAGGGTCAGCTTCCCGTCGTCCGCCCGAAGGACGAGGTGGACGTAGCGCGAGTCGCCCCACTCGGGGAACGTCACGTCCAGGGGCACCGGCGTGACCTCGACCGTCCAGCCCAGCGGCTCGAAGAGCGCGCGCACCAGGTCCGGTCCGCCGCGGGCGGGCAGGGCGGGCACCTCGACGCGCAGCGGCAGCGGCCGCGCGGCCCGCTCGGGGCGCGCCGCGCACACGCCGCGCATCGCGCTGGAGAACACCGCGCTCAGCGCCACGGCGAGCAGTGACGACGCCGCGTACGGCCGGTCGTTCACGTACTGCGCGAGGGCCGCGTCGGGCGCACCGCCGCGCCCCTTGCCTCTCCCCTTGCCGCGCCGCACGAGCGCGACGGGGTCGACCTCCAGGAGCAGCGCGGCGGTGCAGCGCTCGGCGGTCGCCTCGGGGTAGAGGACGTGCGCGACGCCGTGCGCCGTGCGGTACGCCTGCGCTTTGTCCGGGTGCTTGTGCAGCAGAAATCCCAGGTCAGTGGCCGGGTTCCGCGCATCGCCTGTAGTCGAGATCGTCAAGAACACACGGCTGAGTATCGCCGTCGGACGCGGGGAAGGCCACGGAGTTTGCGGGGTGCCGCCGGGGCGGAGGGGTGCCGGGGGCTGAGGGGTGCCGGACAGCGGGCCTCGGGCCCCTGTGAGGGTTCTGTGGCTTTTGCGCCTTTAGGTTGTTACATCCTTTATGGGTGGACTTGATGCAGGGTGCGTAGCTTCGTAGATGTCGCCGCAACGGGGCGGCACCCCAGAGAAACCGAGACCCTGAAGGGCCCTCTTTCCCATGCGTATGACCTCCCGCGCCCTGCGTACCGGCCTCATCACCGCCACCGCCGCCTCCGCGATCACCCTCGGCGCCGCCTCCGGCGCCCTCGCCGCCACCCAGCACGCCCCGGCCGGCGTCACGGTCGAGGCCGTGGCCCACGCCAAGCAGAACGGCAAGACCGACAAGACAAAGCGCGTCTACGTCAGGACGGTCAAGCTGGCCTCGAAGGGGCACACCGCCAAGGTCTACAAGCTCGGCGCCGCCAAGTTCCAGGCCGACGTAGTCCACAAGGGCCACAAGATCGCCACCCTCACCGCGTCCGGCAAGGCGGCCTCGGCCAACCTGAACGGCCTGCACGTCAAGCTCACCCAGCGCGGCGCGGTCACCTCCTGGGTCGACCGCGCCAAGCCGGCCCCCAAGCCCAAGCCGAAGCCCAAGCCCGCCAAGCGGGTCCTGGTCTCCACGCAGACCCTGGCCGACGGCCTCGGCACCGCGAAGGTCTACAAGCTGTCGACCAACCACTTCCAGGCCGACCTCTTCGGCCGGGGCGCCAAGCTGGGCACCCTCGACGCGAACGGCCGCGCCGCCACCGGCGAGGACAACGGCCTGCACGTCGTGCTCTCGCCCGACGGCCAGTTCCGCTCCTGGGTGGACCAGGTCGAGGACCCCACCCCGGCGCCGGTCCCGGACCCCGAGCCGACGCCGGACCCCGACCCGGAGCCCACCCCGGACCCGGCCCCGGTCCCCGACCAGGACCCGGCGCCGGCCCCGGCCCCCACGCCGAAGCCCGACGACACCAAGCCCGCGCCCGCCCCGGTCTCCCCGGTCTCCCCGATCGTCCCGAGCACCGAC
This sequence comes from Streptomyces sp. NPDC005863, assembly GCF_042871345.1. Taxonomy (NCBI): domain Bacteria; kingdom Bacillati; phylum Actinomycetota; class Actinomycetes; order Kitasatosporales; family Streptomycetaceae; genus Streptomyces; species Streptomyces sp. NPDC005863. The sequence goes on from NZ_JBIAII010000005.1 coordinate 261,205, forward strand.
CCCGGCGCGGTCACGCCGGCGCCCGTCGCCTGACGGCGCCGCCCCTCGAACGGGAGGCGGGGCCCGCCCGGATGCATGGGACTCATCCGGGCGCGCCCCGCCTCCCGCCCCCCTCACCCCTCACCGTCCTCACCGCCCGAGCCGAAAGGATCCGGTCCCGTGCCCGCGCGCCTGCGAGCCCTCCTGATCGTCGTCGCCGCCCTCGCCGCCACGGCGCTGCCAACCGTCGTCGCGTTCGCCACCCAGCCCCATGTGCCGTCCACCGTGCCGCACAGCACGCCGCGCGAGGAGATCCAGCCCGCCGCCAACATCGTCGGCGAGGTGGCCCGCAGGACCGCCGAACGCTTCGTCGGCAGACCGCTGCACGTGATTCCCGAGCAGACCGTCCGCCCGGTGACCGCACAGACCCTCGATCCGCGCGCCGCGCGACCGGACGTCTAGACTCGAACATGTGAACGAACCGCGTCCGCTGACCCGTCTCGACCTGCTGCGCTTCCTGGAGCGCGTGCAGCTCGGCGACCTGGAGCGCACGCGCGGCTGGATCGCCGCCGAGGAGCGGCGCGAGGCCGAACGGCTCCGCGGCGCCCAGGCCAGGCCGCCCGTCCCCGACTGGGTGATCGAACAGGGCCTCGGTGGCCGCGCCCCGGTGTACGTGCACGTCGGTGGCTGCCACATGGCGGGCAAACGGTGGCGCGGCGTCCCCCGCGACCAGGCGCGCCGCGCCCTCGCCGAGAACGTCGACCCGTGCCCGCACTGCCGCCCCGACACCGAACTCGGCGTACTGGACTGACGGCACGCGGACGCGCCCCTCAACCCGCCGGCCACCCGACCCCTCGGCCACCCCGGCCCCTCCGCTACTCGCGCGTCAGCATCCCCGCCCGCAGCCGCGCCAACGTCCGCGCGAGCAGCCGGGACACGTGCATCTGCGAGATGCCGAGGACGAGGCCGATGTCGGCCTGTGTCATCTCCTGGCCGAAGCGGAGCTCGATGATGCGGCGCTCCCTCTCGTCCAGTTCCGCGAGGAGCGGGGCCAGGGCGTGGAGCTGTTCGACGACCTCGATGGCGGGGTCCACGTCGCCCATCACCTCGGCCAGCGAACGCCCGCTCCGGTGCGCCTCGCCCTCGTCGCCCGTGTCGTGCGGGGCGTCCAGGGAGCCCGCGGCGTAGCCGTTGGCGGCCACGATCCCCTCCAAAATCTGCTCCTCGCTCACCTTCAGGTCGTCGGCGAGCTCCTTGACCGTGGGCTCACGGCCGAGCACGGAGGAGAGCCGCTCCTGCGCTCTGGTCAGTTCGATGCGGAGTTCCTGCAGTCTGCGCGGGACGTGCACGGCCCAGCTGGTGTCCCGGAAGTACCGCTTGATCTCCCCGAGGATGCAGGGGACGGCGAACGAGACGAACTCGAAGCCGCGGCCCATGTCGAACCGGTCGATCGCCTTGATCAGCCCCACGGTCCCCACCTGGACGATGTCCTCCAGCTGGCCGTTGCCGCGGTTGCGGAAGCGGCCCGCCACGTAGTGGACCAGGGAGAGGTTCATCTCGATGAGGGTGTCGCGCGTGTACGTGTGCTCCGGCGAGCCCTCCTCCAGCGTCCTCAGCTGCTCGAAGAAGAGCTTCGACAGCTCCCGGGCGTCCTTCGGCGCGACCTGGTCCGCCTCGATCCGCGGCAGTGCGCCGACCGCCTCGCCGCGCGGAAACTCCACGGCCTCGCCGCGCAGGAACTCGACGGCCTCGGCACGCCGGGGCGCGACCACCTCGTTCCGCGGGATGCCGAGGGTCTCGGCGCGCGTCCCCGCGTTCGGCTCAGCGGCCTCGTCCACGCCGACTGCCCGAAGAAACATCGTCCAACCCCTAGTCTGAGTGGCGCTGTGCGCCCGGTACTCGTACTCGTACTCGTCCGTCGTGATGCGTGGTTCGTGATCCGCGCCGTCAGGTCGCGACGACCGTGAAGGGGATGCCTTCGCGGTCGCACAGGACGGCCTCCCGCCGGGAGGGCGGTCCGTACGGCGGCGTGATCACCCGGCCGCCCCGGTCGAGCGCCGCGGCGGCGGCCGCGTCGACGTCGGCCACCCGGAAGCTCGTGTGCCAGCGGTGGCGGCCCCCGGAGCCCGGCGCCGTCCCGCCCCGGAGGGCGGCGACCCTGCGCGGGCCGTCGAGCACCGCTATCCGGTCGTTCACGTACTCCACGTCACAGCTGGTCTCCGGGTCGCCGGCCCAGCCGAGGACGCCCCCGTAGAAGAGGGCGGCCGCGAAGATGTCCCGGGTGTGCAGTTCGAGCCGGGCCGTCGGGGCACGGCCCACGCTCCAGCGCAGGTCGGGGGCCTTCTGGCGGACGCCGAACACCGCGTCCTCCGGGCCCGCCACCACGGCGACCCGGCCGGCGCCGGTGGTCAGCGGCCCGACCGCCACGGTGGCGCCGCGCTCGCGCAGCCGGGCGACGGCGGTGTCCACGTCGTGCACGAGGAAGTACGGCATCCAGCTCGCGTAACCGCCCAGGTCGCCGGCGGTCTCGCTGATGGTCCCCACCGGCTCCCCACCCTTCAGGACCAGCGAGCGGGCCCGGCCCGCCGAGCCGAGCAGCGGCACGTGGCACCAGCCGAGGACCCGGCCGTAGAACTCCTCGGCGGCCCGGATGTCGCGGGTGACCAGGCTCAGCCAGCAGGGCGCGCCCAGGGCCCGGCCCGCACCGCCCGGCGGCGGGGCGTCCGCGGCCGCGGGGGCGGCGGGCCCGCGCTCGCCGGGCGGGACCAGGCGCAGCGCCCTGGTCTTCCAGAAGGTCCTGCGCAGGGCCCGCGGGCGCCGCACCACCTCCCGGCCCCCGGTCGGCGCGTGGGGCACCGCCTCCTCCCGGCGTGCCGTCCGCTCCCGTTCGTTGCCCACACTCATGTCCCGTGGCACAGCCTTCTCCCTCATCCGGTTCCGGGCGTCAGCCGTGTGGTTCCGCAGAAGGAACCCCCCATACCGGGACCTTCCGCCCTCACCTCGGGGGCGAAGGTCCTCAGCTGGGCCGGGACCTGTGGGCGGCGAGCGGGGGCGGGGGGTGTGCCCGCGTCGCGGAAGAGGTCAGGCCTGCGGGCGTTCCCGGACGATGTCCGCCGGGTCCTTGTCGTCGCGCAGCCCCTGGTAGCGCGGGTGGCGCAGCATCCCGTCGCGCGTCCACTCGGTGAAGGCGATCTGCGCGACGAGCCGGGGCCGCACCCAGTGCGCGCTCCGCTCGGCGACCCGGCCGTCGAACGGCGAACCGGAGGTCTCCAGCGCGTCGAGCCGCGTGCGCAGGTCGAGGAGGGCGCGCCGGTCGAAGCCGGTGCCGACCTTGCCCGCGTACCGCAGCCGCCCGCCCTCGTGGTGGCCGATGAGCAGCGCGCCGATGCCCACGCGGCTGCCCGCGGGCTCCGTGAAGCCGCCGACCACGAACTCCTGGCCCTGGGAGCACTTCAGCTTGAGCCAGTCGTCGGAGCGCCGCGTCCGGTAGGCGCTGTCGGCCCGCTTGGCGATCAGCCCCTCCCAGCCGCGCGCGCAGGCGTCGGCGAGGAGCTCGGCGCCGCCTTCGTTGCGGTGCGCGCAGAACCGCAGCGGGGCCGCGAAGGTGAGGGCGCGGCGCAGCAGGGACTTGCGGGTGCGCAGCGGCAGCCGCCGCACGTCCGTGCCGTCCAGGCGCAGCAAATCGAAGACGTAGTACGTGACGGCGACCTTGCTCGCCTCGACGTCGGCCCGCCGGGTGAGCCCCATGCGCTGCTGGAGCCGCGCGAAGTCGGTCCGGCCGTGCGCGTACGCGACGATCTCGCCGTCGACGGTGAAGTCGGCGCAGTCCTGGGCGGCGAGGGCGTCGACGATCTCCGGGTACGTGGCGTCGAGCCGTCGTCCGGAGCGGGAGCGGAGGGTGACCCGGCCGTTCTCGCGGACGGCGAGCACGCGGATGCCGTCCAGCTTCCGCTCGAAGATCCAGCCCGCCGGGAAGTCGCGCCGGTCGCTGAGCCGCGCCAGCATCGGTGCGGCGGCCAGCTCGACGCCGGGCGCCGCCTCGCGCAGCCGCCCGGCCTCGTCGGCCGCCAGCGTGTCGAGGAGGCCGGTCACCCCTTCCCACCGCCCTCCGGCTGCCATCTGGGGGCGTCCGGGGCCTCGGCGACCTGGCGCAGGGTGCGGCCGCTGCGCGCGGAGCGGGCCCGCCGCGGGTCGGGGGTGCCGCCGCTCTTCGCGCCCCCGGACCCGGCCCGCACCAGGAGCCAGGTGGGCTTGGCGGAGCCACCGTCCTGCTCCTCGCGGCCGTGGAACCGGGTGAGCGCGTACGGGCCGCGCAGTTTCTCGCCGTGCAGCTCGAAGGTGGCGTGGCCGTTCTCCAGAGCCCGACCGAACGGTACGGGCCGCTTCTGCTTGTCGTGGCTGGTCGGGGTGTAGGTGCCGCGGTCCCAGACGATGACGGTCCCGCCGCCGTACTCGCCCTCGGGGATCACTCCCTCGAAGTCCCGGTAGTCCATGGGGTGGTCCTCGGTGGGGATGGCGAGGCGCTTGTCCTGCGGGTCGGTGGACGGGCCCTTGGGGACCGACCAGGACTTGAGCACGCCGTCGACCTCGAGCCGGAAGTCGAAGTGCATGGTGCTCGCGTCGTGGATCTGCACCACGAAGACGGGCTCGTCGCCCCGCGCGGCGCGCTCGCCGGTGGGCTCTTCCGTACGGTTGCCGGCGCGCTCATCCGTACGGTCGCCGGCAGCTTCGTCCGTACGGTCGCCGCTCGGCTCCTTCGTGCGGTCGAAGTGCCGCTTCCCCCGGTAGGTCCGCAGTCGGTCCTTCTCGCTCACGGCAGGCTCCTTTCCGTCGGCTCGCCGATCCGCCCGGGCCTGGTACCCCGGGCCGGCCGCCGCCACGCACCACCAGGTCACACGCCTGGAGGGGGTCGGCACGCGCCCTGGAAGCGACGGTACGGGAGAGCGGCGGAGTCGGCGCGACTGACGGAAAGCGACCGGGACGTGTCGGTAAACGTCCGCGTTGATCCGTCGGCAATCGTTTATTGATCGGGTCGGGTCACCCTGTCCTGTCGCTATTCGGGGGAAGACAGGGAATTTCAGTGTCCGATACACGCATATCGGTGGCCGTGCACGCCGCCGACCCCCTCAGCCGGGCCGGAGTGATCAGCCATCTCCGGCACGAACCCACCGTGGAACTGGTGGACAGGGCCGGAGACGGCCCGCCGGCCCCCGAACCGGCCCGCTCCCCCGCGTCCGCCCCCGACCGGGTCGCCGTCATGCTCGTGGACCGGCTCGACGACACGGCCGGCGCCGAGCTGCGGCGCCTGGCCCGCTCCACCGAACAGCGCGTCGTCCTGATCGCGAGCGAACTGCGCGAGCCCGAACTCCTCTCGGTCGTCGAGTACGGCGTGCGCGCCATCCTCTGGCGGCACCAGGCGACCCCGCAGAAGCTGCTGCGCGCCGTGCACAGCGCGGCGCGCGGCGAGGGGGAGCTGCCGCCCGACCTCATCAACCGGCTCATGACCCAGCTGGGCCGCCTGCGGCTCTCGGCGCTCGACGGCCCGCCGTCCGGCGCCGGCACCCTGGTGCCCACGCTGGGCATGGCGCCCCGCGAGGTGGACGTGGTGCGGCTGATCGCGGAGGGTCTGGACACCAAGCAGATCTCGGAGAAGCTCGCCTACTCCGAACGCACCGTCAAGAACGTCCTGCACGCGCTGATGACGCGCCTGCAGCTGCAGAACCGCGCGCATGCCGTCGCGTACGCGCTGCGGGAGGGATACATCTGATGCGACCGAACCAGCCTCCTCACCGCGCCCCCGGGCGCGGACCGTCCCCGCGGGGAGTCCGGCCGTGATCCACGAAGTCGACGAGGCGCTGCGCGGGCTGCTGCGCGGCGCGCTCCCCGAAGGCACCGGCGAGGTGGTCTTCGAGGCCCCGACCCGCGACTGGGCCGCGCGCCGCAACGCCCCGACGCTCAACTCGTACCTGTACGACATCCGGGAGGACGTGGCCCGGCGCGAGCGCGGCGCCTACGCCGAGCGCGGTCCCGACGGCACGGTGCTGCGCAGGCGCCAGCCGCCGCGTTGGTTCCGGCTCTCCTACCTGCTCACCGCGTGGACCAACCGCCCCGAGGACGAGCACCGGCTCCTCTCCGCGGCCCTCGGCACCCTGCTCGCGCACGAGCTGCTGCCGCCGGAGAACCTGCCCGACGCGCTCGCCGCACTGCGCGCCACCCTGCCGCTGACCGTCGCGGTGCCGCCGCCCGAGTCCCGCTCCATCGCGGACATCTGGTCGGCGCTCGGCGGTGAGCTCAAGCCGTCCCTCGACGTGGTCATCACCGTGCCGTTCCCGGTCTCGCCGACGTACGACGTGGCGCCGCCGGTCACCGAGGGCGCGGTCGTGGGTGTCCGCGGCATCGACGGCGTGCCCGGCGACGCGAAGCCCCGGATGCTGCGCACCCAGCGGGGCGACGGGGCGGGGCAGCGGTGAGCGCCGCCGAGGCGATCCTTGCGCGCCTGGACGCGCTGCGCGGCCGGGTGGCCGAGCTCGTGGAGCGGCGCGGGGCCGACGACCCCACGGCCGCGGACCCGCTGCGCGGCCTGTACGTGACGCGCGAGACGGCCCACCGGCTGGCCACCGCTCCCCCGCCCGAGCCGCCTTCGCCCGCGCGGGACCCGGCGGGCGCGGACGGCGACGACGCGCAGGACCCGCTGGCGGAGCTCGCGCGCCGGTTCGGACTCGGCGCGCTGGACCGGGAGATCCTCCTGGCCGCCCTCGCGCCCGACGTCGACCGCCGCTTCGAGCCGCTGTACGGCTACCTCAACGACGACGTCGGGCGGCGCAGGGCCACCGTCGCGCTGGCCCTCGACCTCGCGGGCACCGGGCCGCACGACCCGTTCGCCCGCACCCGCTTCCACCCCCGGTCGCCGCTGCGCGCCGGGGGCCTCATCGTCGTCGAGGACGAGGACCGGCCGCTGCCGGGGCGCGCCCTGCGCGTACCGGAGCGGGTGGTCGCGCAGCTGCTCGGCGACGACACCCTCGACCCCGAACTGGTCGGCCACAACGTGGAGTTGCGGGTCGGCGGTGAGGCGGCGGCGCCCGCGCACCCGCTCGCCGCCCGGATCGCGGAACTCGCCGCCCAACGGCCGCTCCTGGTCCATCTGCGCGAGCGCAGGGAGGGCACCGCAGCGGGGCCGGTGACCGAGGCGCTGCGGGCGGCCGGGCTGCCCGTGCTGCGGTACCGCCCGCCGGCCCGTACCGGGGACGACGCCTCCGCGACGGGCGCCGCCACCGCGCTCGTCCGTGAGGCGCGGCTGCGGCGGGCGGCGCTCGTCGTCGGGCCGCTGCCCGCCGACGCGGGCCCGCTGGTGCGCTCCCTGGCCACCGGCGACGTGCCGGTAGTCTTCTTCGGCGGTGAGCCGTACGACCCGGGGTGGGCGCCGGACGCCGGGCTGCTCGCCCTGGACGCGCCGCAGGACGGCGTCGACGCGGCCGGGGCCTGGCAGGGCGAACTCGCCCGGCACACCCCCGCGTACGCGCCGGACTTCGACCTCGGCGAGGCGGTCGCGCCCTACCGGCTCAGCGGTGCGCAGATCCGGCGCGCGGCGCGCGGCGCCGCGGAGCACGCCGCGTTCGACGGGACCGCGCCGACCGCGGCCCACCTGCAACGCAACGCCCGGTTGCAGTCCGCGCCGCTGCTCGACAAGCACGCCCGGCGGATCCGGCCCGAGGTCGGCTTCGGCGACCTGGTCCTGCCGGCCGAACCGCTCGGCCTGCTCCACGAGTTGGCGCTGCGCGCCCGGCACCGCGACAAGGTGCTCGGCGAGTGGCGGCTGCGCACCGGCGGCGGGCGCGGGCGCGGCGTGATCGCGCTGTTCGCCGGCGACTCCGGCACCGGCAAGACACTGTCGGCCGAGGTGGTGGCCGGCGAACTCGGCCTGGACCTCTACGTGGTGGACCTGTCGGCGGTCGTCGACAAGTACGTCGGCGAGACGGAGAAGAACCTGGAGCGGATCTTCGTGGAGGCGGACCGCACGGACGCGGTGCTGCTCTTCGACGAGGCCGACGCCGTCTTCGGCAAGCGCTCGGAGGTCAAGAGTTCGCACGACCGGTACGCCAACCTGGAGAGCGCGTACCTGCTGCAGCGCCTTGAGGCGTTCGACGGGATCGCGGTGCTGACCACCAACCTGCGGGCCAACATCGACGACGCGTTCACGCGCCGGCTCGACCTGGTGGTCGACTTCCCGTTCCCGGACGTCGAGCAGCGGCTCGCGCTGTGGCGGACCAGCCTCGCCGACACGCCCTGCGCGCCGGACATCGAGGACGAACTCGCGCGGTGCGCCAAGGAGTTCGAGCTGGCGGGCGGCGCCATCCGGTCGGCCGCGGTGACGGCCGCCTATCTGGCGGCGGGGCACGGCGGCCCGGTCTCGGGGGACGACGTGCTGGCCGGGGCGCGGCGGGAGTACCGCAAGATGGGCCGCCTGGAGCCGGGTACGTCCCTGCCCTGGCAGTGAGCCGGGGACACGCGAATGCGGGCGGTGCCGTACCGGCACCGCCCGCATTCGCGTGTCCGTCGTCTACTCGGGCCAGTCGGAGATCGTCCAGCCCATGCTCTTGCGGTCGTCGCACTTCCAGGTGACGGCGCTCGTGTCGTTCTGCATGTCGACGAGGCACTCGCCGTTGCCGACGCCGACGATCCGGGTCAGGCCGTCGTCGCGCCGCTCCAGCTTCCACTTCTGGTTGTCCGGCAGCCGGCCGCTCCTGATGTTCTCCGGCGGCGCGTGGAAGATCTGGGCGATGTTGGTGTTGACCTTCTGGTCCAGGACGGTGCCCGGCGCGTTGGCGGACTCCAGGGCGTAGGTGTCGGACTCCGGGTAGTGGTGCAGGATCCACTCCTGGTTCTTGCCGAACTCGTCGCTCTGGTTGGGGTTCTGCCCGACGTAGGTGCCGTCGGCCTTCTCGCCCTTCTTGACCTCCAGGTACCAGCCGCTGCCCTCGTCGCTGCGGATGGTGTGCGTCTCGGGGCCCTTGGGCTTGTCGTCCTTCTTCCCGCCGCCGCCCGGCTTGGACGCGGGCGCGTCGTCCTTCGCGTTGTCCGCGGGCGGGGGCTTCTCCTCCTTCTTCTCCTCGCTCGGCGACGGGCTCGGCGCCTTCTTCATGCCGTCGTCGTGCGGGAGCACCTCCTGCCGCCCCGGCTTCTCCCTGGCCGCCGTGGCCATGGTCGGCTTGTGCTGGAACCACACCACGGCGAAGGCGACGGCCGCCGCGAGGAGGACCGAGAGCACCGCCATCACCCAGCGCGGGATCACCGAGGGCTGGACGTAGGTGCCGCGCAGCTCGACCGGCTCGGGCACCCCGGCCCGCAGCACGGAGACGGTGAACGGGTGCTTGCGGGTGCCGCCGACCCAGCTGACCGCGCCGGGCTTGATGCGCAGGTCCGCGAAGCCGGCGCGGCCCGGGGCCACCTGGACGGAGCCCGGCTCCGCCTCGACCTCGAGCTCCTCGCCGTTCTCACGCCCGGACAGGGACGCCGTCAGCTGCTGGTTGCCGAGGTTGTCGACGGCCACCGAAGCCTTGGCGCTCAGCCGGCCGCGCACGATCAACGGCAGCAGCTCCGAGCGGAGTTCGGCGAACGGCCCGACGGTGACCTGGCCCTCGGCCACGCCCGCCGTCTGCGGATTCTCCCGGGGCATGACCCGGACGCCGAACGGCGTGGGTCCCGCGATCGCGTCCGAGGTCCGGGGCGGCGCGAACGACACCTCCGCGGTGCCCTCGGCCCCCGGGTACAGGCGCAGCACGTCGGGCTGCACGCGGGACCAGCCCGCGGCGGCGCCGACGACCTGGAGGCGGTACTCCTCCACGGTGTCGCCGGTGTTGCGCACGCGCAGCCGTACGCTCGCGGTGGAGCCGGGGTCCACGGAGGTCGCGGACGGTTCGAGTGAGGTCCACATGCCGCTCACCGCCCCGCCACGCCGGGGTTGTTGACGCTGCCGCCGACGAGCGCCCGCAAAGTGGCGCTGTCGGCGGTGCCGGTCGCCGGAAGGCCGACGGACACCTGGTACTCCTTGATGTGGGTGGCGGTATTGCTGCTGTAACGGGCGGTCGTGGGGGGCGTGCGCCCGTTCTTGAAGTAGGCGACGCCGTGTGCGGCGTACTCCCGGTCGCGGTTCAGGTCCTTGTCGCTGATGCCGGCCTGCGAGGCCCACCAGAACGCGGCCTGCAACTGCACGACCTCCCAGCCGTCGGCGCCGGAACGGACATCGTCGGGGGTGATGCCCTGGGCCCACAGGGACGTCAGGGTGGCCCGGCCGAGCGTGCCTTCCGGGTCGGTCTCGAAGATCTGCGCGGTGTTGCGCCCTGAGTCGCGTCCGCTGCGGACGACGGCCTTCTGGTAACAGATGAGTTTGGCCTCGGTGTTGGCGTCGATCACGCCGGGCGAGTAGTGCCCGGCGAGGGTGCATGGGTTGTTCGAGCCGAGGGCGGCGAGGCGGCGCTGGGCGTACTCGACCACGACGTCCGCCTTGTAGCCGCGCCGCCAGGGCGGTCCCGAACGGGGCCCGGAGCCGCGGGCCGACCCGGCCTTCGTGTCCGCGCCGCCACCGCCACCGCCCCTGCCGGACGAGGCGTCGGACAAGCCGGCCTTGTCCGCGTCGGCGGGACCCGCGCCCGCGCCGTCGCCGCTGCCGCCCGCTCCCCCGTCGCCGTGGCCGCCGCCGTCGCCGCCCTTGTCCTTGGCGTCCTTCGGGGCGTCCATCAGCTCGTCCTTCTCGCCGCCCTGCGGTACGGCGGCGGGCGCGGCGCCCGCCTGGTTCTCGCGCGCCGATCCGGTGACGTCGGGCGCGTACGAGAACCAGGCCACGAGGAGCGCGACGCAGAGCGCCGCGACGACGCTGCCGAGCGCCAGCAGCGACCGGGGCAGGACCGGCCGCTGGTCGAAGCTGCCGGGCAGTTCGAGGGCCTGCTCGTCGCCGGAGCGGCGCACGGAGACGGTGAGCGGGTGCGGCTGGGCGGTGCCCGTCCACAGCAGCCGCTGCGGGCGCACGGTGAGCCGTGCGAACGCGGCGCGGCCGGGGGCCGCCTGGACGGCCACCGGGGTGGCCTCGCAGATCAGCCGCCCGGCGTCGTCGCGGACGGAGAGGGTGGCGGTCAGCGGGGTGTTGCCGAGGTTGTCGACGGCGACCGAGGCGCGGCCCCGGAGCCGGCCCACGAGGGTGGGCGGAAGCAGTTCGGCCCGCAGCTCCGCGAAGGGCGCGACGGTGACCTGCCCCTCGACGACGTCGCGGGCCTCGGGGTTCTCCCGGGGCTCGACGCGGATGCCGTACGGGGTGGGTCCGGCCGGCGCGTCCGGTGAGCGGGGCGGCGCGAACGAGATCTCGGCCGTGCCCTCGCTGCCCGGGTAGAGCCGCAGCACGTCCGGTTCGACGCGGGCCCATCCCGACGTGGCGCCGACCACCGCGAGCCGGTACTCCTCGACGGTGTCTCCCGTGTTGCGTACGCGAAACCGTACGGTCGCGCGGCCACCGGCATCAACGGTCACCGCGGCCGGGTCAAGGGAGTTCCACCACGTCATACGGGCACGGTAGAGCGCACCCCCAGGTGTCGCCTTGTACGAAAGGGCGACGTCAGGGGCAGCCCGTCCTGCCCTCCCGTACGGCCTTCGCCGTCACTCCACGCAACGGCGGTGTGTGCGGGGCGGGTTCAAGGACGCACGAAGGGGACATCGCGGCCCCCGCGCACACCGCGGGCCCGCCCGTGCGGGGTTCAGCCGTGGGCCGACAGGGCGGGGCTCGGGGCGTCGGGGCAGGGTGGCCCGCCGGACAGGAATCCGGCGATCTCGGCGGCCTCCAGGGCACCGCGGCGGTCCATGCCGCGGTGGGCGATGCGCAGCGCGGCCCGGGCCCGGTCGATGTCGCCGAGGGCGAGCAGCGCACGGCCGCGCGCGGCCATCGCCAGCGCGTGGCAGAACGCGTCGCCCAGCTCGGCCTCCACCGCGAGCGCCGTGTCCGCGCACTCCATGGCCTCGACGGGTCTGCCCTGCTCCAGTTCGCAGGAGGCGAGGCGGGCCCAGCACAGCGCCTCCCAGCGCGGGTTGTGCGCGCTGCCGTGCAGCCGCTGTGCCTCGCGCAGCCGCTCCGCCGCCGCGCCCGCGCGGCCGTCCCGCAGCAGGGTGCAGCCCGACTGGTAGAGGACGTGCGCGAGCGTGGACGTGGAGTCCGACCCGCGCGCCTGGCGCTCGGCCGCGACGACGGCGGTGTCCGCCTCGGCCCGCCGGCCGAGGCCGATGTACGCCCGCGCCATGTGGGACAGGATGCGGATCCGGTCGCCGTGGCCGCCGAGCGCGCCGAACCGCGCGTACGCCAGGCGCAGTTGGTCGAGCGCCTCCTCGTGGCGGCCCATGCTGATCAGGACGATGCCCAGCTCGTGGCTGCCCTCCGCGCCGACCAGCGGGTCGCCGGCGGACGCGGCGAGGCGCAGGCTCTCGCGCAGCGCGCGCTCGGCGCGGCCGTAGGTCTCGGTGCCGTAGTGCGGGGCGCCGAGCAGGCGCAGGGCGCGGGCCGCCGACCGGTCGTCGCCGTGGGCGCGCGCGGTCCGCAGGGCGAGTTCGGCGAGGGGTTCGAGGTCGCGGTGGCGGGCGGTGCCCGCCACCAGGTGGGACCACGCGGTGAGCAGGTCGACGGTGGGACGCAGACCGGGCGGCCCGCCCGGCGCCGCGGCGCCTGTGATTCCGGCGTCTGCGATCCCGGCGTCCGGGGCCCCGGCCTCGGCGTCCACCGCGTCCGGCACGTGCCGCAGCGCGTTCTCCGCGGCGGCGCACAGCCGGGAGTGCGCGACGACCAGCCAGTCGTGCGCGGTGGCCTCGTCCGGCAGCGGTTTGCCGGCGGAGGCCGGGGTGTGCAGGAGCTGTGGCAACACACTGTGCGGCTTGGTGCGGCGGATCGCGGTGATGACGGTGGCCAGCACGTAGTCGAGGAAGCGGAGCCGGGCGGCGGCGCGCTCCCGGGCGCTCTCGCGACGCTCGCACTGACGGCGCGCGAAGAGCCGTACGAGGTCGTGGAAGCGGTAGCGGTCCTCGCCGTGCAGTTCCATGAGCCCCGCGTCGACGAGGCGCTCCACCGCGGTCTCCGCCTCCTCGTCGCTCACGTCGAGCAGCGCGCCCGCGGCGCCCCGGCAGAAGGACGGCATGTAGCAGAGCGAGACCATCCGGAAGGCGCGGGCGAGGCCCGGTTCCAGCGCCTCGTACCCGAGCCGGAAGCTCGCCTCGACGTTCAGGTCGTCCACCCGCAGCTCGTCCAGCCTGCGGTGCTCGTCGCGCAGCCGGGCGGCGAGGTCGGCGACGGAGCGGCCCGGCCTGGCGGCGAGGCGGGCGGCGGCGATCCGGACGGCCAGCGGCAGTCCGCCACAGGTGGCGACCAGTTCGCGGGCGGCGGCCGGTTCGGCGGCCACCCGGTCGGCGCCGGCCATGGCGGAGAGCAGGCCGAGCCCCTGCGCCTCGTCCATCGTCTCGACGTCGAGCAGGCGCGCGCCGGGCAGCGTGATGGTCCGCGAGCGGCTGGTCACCAGGACCGCGCAGCCCGGTGTGCCGGGCAGCAGCGGCCGTACCTGCGCGGTGTCGCGGGCGTTGTCGAGGAGTACGAGCACGCGGCGCCCGGCGAGCAGCGAGCGGTACAGCGCGGTCTGCTGGTCGAGGCCGTCCGGCACGGCGCTCTCGGGTACACCGAGGGCGCGCAGGAACCCGGTGAGCGCCCTGCCGCTGTCCACGCCGGGCGCCGGATCCGCGCCGCGCAGATCCACGTACAACTGCCCGTCGGGGAATTCGCTCCGCAAGGCGTGCGCCACGTGTACGGCGAGCGCGGTCTTGCCGACGCCGCCGAGGCCGGTGAGGGTGGCGACGGCCATCGCGCTGCCGGACGCGGCGGCGCGCAACGTCTCCGTCAGCAGCCGCGCCTCCGCCTCACGCCCGGTGAAGTCGGGTACGTCGGGCAGGAGTTGGGCGGGGGTGAGGGGCGCGGGGGCCGGGGTGCGCAGGGGGTGGAGGCGGCGGAGGTCGAGGGGGAGGTCCAGGGGGCGGTCCGGGGCGGTGGCGGCCGTACGGTCCGGGGCCGGGCGGGCCGGGGAAGCGGCGCCGGCACTGGTGGCGCCGCCCGTCGGGGTGTCGCCGCCCGTCGGAGCCTCGCCCTGCCGCGCCACCGCCAGGTGCCCGTACGTACGGGAGGCGGCGCCCCGCGAGGAGGCGGACGTCTCCTGGGGGTCGGGGCCGCGTCCGGTCCGGCGCGGCCCGGATATCCGCCCGCGCTGCTCGCCGGTGCGGGGCGGCGACAGGGCGTGCGGTGCGGCGCGGAGGCCGGGGCGCGGGGCGCCGGCCTCCGGGAGCGGGGCACCCTTCAGCAACCCCTCGTACAGGGCGGTGAGTTCCCTGCCCGGGTCGACGCCCAGCTCGGCGGCGAGCCTGCGGCGCGTGGCCTCGTACACGGCGAGCGCGTCGGCGCGCCGGCCGCCCCGGTGCAGGGCGAGCATCAGCAGCGCCTGGGCGCGCTCGCGCAGCGGGTGCTCGGCCGCGAAGACGCTGAGCGGCGCGGTCGTCTCGCCGTGCCGGCCCAGTTCGAGCGCGCAGCCGAAGTACTCCTCCTGGGCGGCCACGGACAGTTCGGTGAGCCGGTCCCGCTGGCGCCGTGCGTACGGGCCCGGCAGGCCGGCCAGCGGGGCGCCGTCCGACAGGGCGAGCGCGGCGGTCAACTCGGCGTGGGCCTGCGCGTGTTCGTCGGCGGCGCGCAGGGCGCGCGCCGCGGCCACCCGGTCCTCCAGCTCGCACGCGTCGAGACAGGCGCGCGGCACCCGCAGGGCGTAGCCGTCGCCCGACGACACCAGGAGCCGGGCGGGCCTGCGGGCGCGCCGGTCCGGTTCGAGGAGGGCGCGCAGCCGGGAGACGTACGTGCGCAGCGTGCCGACCGCGCGCAGCGGCGGGTCCTCGCCCCACAGCGCGTCGACCAGTTCGGCCGCAGACACCGGGTGTCCGTCGCGCAGCAGCAGGGCCGCCAGGGTGGCGCGCTGCTGCGGCGGGCCGAGCGTGAGGGGCTGTCCGTCCCGCCAGGCGCGCACCGGCCCGAGGACCTGGAACCAGAGCGATCCGCCCAGGTCGTCCGGGTCGGTTCCGCTGTTGCCGTCGCGGCCAGGACCGCCGCCCGCGTGCTCCGCGTCGCCCCGCATCGTCAGCCCGCGCTCCTTGCCCCGTGACGCACTTCGACGTGCCCGTTCGTACTGGCCACGGATGGCCATCCGCACCAAACGTTACGTCAGCCACAGACGTCGTCCCGCATCGTGTGGTTCCCGTACGGCCATGTTGACCAGGTGTTGACGCCACGGACACGCGGTGCGGGGCATATGCGCCACCGAGCGGCCACATCCGGCCGCCGACGGGCCCGCACCCCGCGCCACGCCCCCGCACCGTGCCCGACTCCGGTGACCGGAAGGGCAACGGGCGGCGGTCCGCCGCGCCACATCCAGGTTCCGGCGGGCGGATTCTGGCCGGAAGGTGTTCACGGGCGTCTGAACGGGCAGTGGCATCTGCCCTCGTTGACGTCCGTCCGTCTCTACGCACCGGTGCGCGCGTGGGACATCGTCGACACGGTACGAACCCGTGCCGGCTGTGCGCCGGTCCCGCTCGCCCTCGAACCTTGGAGCACAGCAGCATGCCCAACTACCTGTCCCCCGGCGTCTACATCGAGGAAGTCGCCAGCGGTTCGCGCCCCATCGAAGGGGTCGGCACCTCCGTGGCGGCCTTCGTCGGTCTCGCGCCGCGGGGACCGCTCAACGAGCCGACGCTGGTGACCAACTGGTCGCAGTACGTGGCCGCGTTCGGCGAGTTCACGGACGGGTACTACCTGGCGCACTCCGTGTACGGCTTCTTCAACAACGGCGGTTCCGCGGCGTACGTCGTGCGCGTCGGCGGCACCGACGGCGACGAGCCGCAGCAGCAGGCCGCTCCCGCGCAGGACCGGTCCCCCAAGGAGCTCACCGCCGGCGCGCCCGCCGCGCTCGGCACCTTCACGGTGTCGGCGATCACCTCGGGCAGCACCGACGGCGGCGCGCTCACCGTCGAGGTGCAGGACGGCGAGGGCGAGGGCGCGGCAGACCGCTTCAAGCTGATCGTCAAGGACGGCGAGAAGGTCGTCGAGAGCTTCGACGTCAGCGCGAAGAAGACCGCGCGCAACTACGTCGTCACCCAGGTCAAGCAGCGTTCCAAGACCATCGTCCTGGAGGAGGCCACGGCCTCCGCGCAGCTCGCCAAGCCCGAGGCGCAGACGGTGTCCCTCGCGCCGCCGGCCCCCGCGGCCCCGGCCGTGCCCGCGTCGAACGGCGCCGTGTCCCGCGTGGAGACCGCCCAGTTCATCGGCGACTCCGCGGACCGCACCGGCTTCGGCGGCCTGGAGGCCCTCGACGAGGTCAACATGGTCGCGGTGCCCGACCTGATGGGCGCCTACCAGCAGGGTCTGATCGACGAGGAGCAGGTCAAGGCGGTCCAGCTCGGTCTCATCTCGCACTGCGAGCTGATGGGCGACCGGATGGCCATCATCGACCCGCCGCCGGCGCTGAACGCCCGCCAGGTCCGGCAGTGGCGTCAGGAGCTGGCCGGCTACGACTCGCGCTACGCCGCCCTGTACTACCCGTGGATCAAGTCCTTCGACCCGGCCTCCGGGCAGTCGGTGGTCGTGCCGCCGTCCGGTCACATGGCCGGTGTCTGGGCGCGCAACGACGCCGAGCGCGGCGTGCACAAGGCCCCGGCCAACGAGATCGTGCGCGGCGCCGTGGACCTGGACCTGCAGATCACCCGCGGTGAGCAGGACCTGCTCAACCCGGTCGGCGTGAACTGCATCCGTGCCTTCCCCGGGCGCGGCATCCGGGTGTGGGGCGCGCGCACCATGGCGTCCGACCCGGCCTGGCGCTACCTGAACGTGCGCCGCTACTTCAACTACCTCGAGGAGTCGATCCTGATCGGCACCCAGTGGGTGGTCTTCGAGCCGAACGACCACGCGCTGTGGGCCCGCATCCGGCGCAACGTCTCCGCGTTCCTGGTCAACGAGTGGCGCTCGGGCGCCCTGTTCGGCCAGCGCCCCGAGGACGCGTTCTACGTGAAGTGTGACGACGAGACCAACCCTCCGGAGTCGGTCGACCTCGGCCGGGTCGTCTGCGAGATCGGCATCGCGCCGGTCAAGCCCGCCGAGTTCGTGGTCTTCCGGCTCGCGCAGTTCTCCGGCGGGGGCGGCGAGCTGGAGGAGTAGGCACGCCCGCACGAACCGTCCCCTTCAGCCACCCGCAAGAACCGTTTCAGGAGTGAATTTCCTTGTCCCTTCAGCCCGGTGACGCCCTCACCACCCACAATTTCGGCCTGCAGATCGACGGCGTCATGGTCGAGTACCTGCAGGAGGTCAGCGGCCTCTCGATGGAGCAGGACGTCATCGAGTACCAGCAGGTCTCGGCGGACGGCAAGCCCGTCGTCAAGAAGATGCCCGGCGTGAAGAAGGCCGGCGAGTGCACCGTCACCCGCGGCATGACGCAGAGCCCGGTCTTCAGCGAGTGGATCAACAAGTCCATCGCGGGCGACATGGGTTCGGCGCGCAAGAACGCCACGATCATGATGATGGACTACCAGAACAACCCGGTGAAGCGGTACAACCTGCGCAACGCCTGGTGCAGCAAGGTGGAGACCAGCGGGGTCAAGGCCGGCGACGCCGCCGCCCTGACCGAGCAGGTCACCATCGTCTTCGAAGAGCTGGTCATCGAATAATGCGGCGCGAAGGCCCGGCGGCGCCGGGGGCAGGGGCGGGAGCGGTTCCCGGCGCCGTGCCGGACACCCGCGAACCGCTGCGCACGGAGTTCGAGTTCGAGCTCCCCCGCGGTTTCGTCGACGAGTCCGGCACCGTGCACCGCAACGGCGCGATGCGGCTGGCGACGGCGCGCGACGAGCTCGTCCCGCTGCGGGACGTGCGGGTGCGCGAGAACCCGGCGTATCTGTCCGTCGTGCTGCTCGGCCGGGTCATCACCCGGCTCGGCACACTCGGCTCCGTCCACGACGGCACGGTGGAGAACATGTTCGCCTCCGACCTGGCCTTCCTGCAGGACTTCTACCGGCAGATCAACGCGGAGGGCCACACCCGCGCGGCGGTGGCCTGCCCGCACTGCTCGGAGTCCTTCGAGGTCGAGCTGGCCGGGAGCCGCCTGGGGGAATCGTGACGTACGCGGCCGACCGCATCGAGGAGGAAGTCGCGTACCTCGCCTACCACTTCCACTGGGGCATGAACGACATCCTCGACCTCGAACACGCGGACCGGCGCGCGTACGTGGCCCGGACCGCCACGTTGGTGGAACAGGCGGAGGCGAGGCAGTGACAGGTCGGTGAGGTGGGCAGTCGGTCGGTGAGTCGAGGTAAGTGATGGGCTTGTTCAGGTGGCGGCGGGGGTCGCGGGGCGACGGGCCGGCGGTGTCGGCGGTGCCGGTGGTGCCGGATGCGGCGGGTCCGGGGGCGGCTCCGGGCGCGGATTCGGCGATCGTCGGTGCCGGTACCGGTTCTGGTGGCGCTTCCCGTGGCGACGGGTGGGTCGGCATGCCGCCGGTCCAGCGTGTGCTCGCGGCGCCTCGGACGGTCGCCGAGCAGGGCTTCGGCGCGATGCTCGCGACGCACCAGAACCCGTCCTTCGGGGGCGAGTTGGGCCACGCGGTGCGTTCCTCTGCGCCCGGGGGCCTGCTGCGTGACGTCCTCACCCCGGTGGCCGGCAACCCGGGCAACCTCGACCTGCCGTCGCTGCGGTTGCCCGTGCGGGGGCGGACGGACGGGGCGGGGCCCGAGGAGCCGGGGGCGGAGGCGGGGGTTGCACCCGCGTTCTTCCCGTCGGCTCCGTCGACGCCGGCCTCCCGGTCGACGGCTGCGGGACCTTCCCGTACGTCGTCGCGTTCGGCGTCCGGGGTGCGCCCTGCGCCGGCGGGCAAGCCGTCCGCCGGTACGTCGCCGTCCGCGGCCTCGTCGTCCGGGTCCGCCTCGTCAGGGTCCGCCTCGACTGGCACGTCCGGTACGTCTGGTACGTCGCCGTCGGGCCCCGCGGTGCAGCGTGCCGTGGCCTCGCCGTCCGGAGGTTCACCTTCCGCTCCCGGCACGGCTTCTTCGGGCTCCGCGGCGCAACGTGCCGGGGGTTCGTCGACTCCGCCGACCGGTGCGTCGCCGTCCGGCTCGGCGGCACAGCGTGCCGGTGACGCGCCCTCCGGCGCCCCGTCGCCGGGTACGGCCCCGCTGAGTTCCGCGGCCGAACGCGCCGCCACCACGGCTCGGCCCACCGGTGACTCCGGAGACCCCGCCGACTCCGCGCCCGGCACCGCAGCGGCCGGGACCGCCCCGACGGTCCCTACGGTGCGACACGCCCCCGGTTCGCCCTCCGGCCCCACGACTCCGGGGCCCGGCACCTCGGCCGCTGGTTCGGCCCCTTCGGGTCCCGCGGTTCGGCGCGCCGCCGCCACACCGCCCGGTGGCTCGACCGCAGGTGCCGCGCCGTCAGGCCCCGCGGTGCAGCGCGCCGCCGTACCGTCCGGCGACTCCGCGGCCGGCGCCACCCCGTCGGGCTCCACGGCTCGACGCTCCACAGACTCACGGCCCGGCACCTCAGCCGCAGGTGCCGCGCCTTCGGGCCCCGCGGGTCGGCGGGCCGTCGCCACACCCCCCAGTAACTCGTCGTCCGGAGACTCACGGCCCGGCGCCTCAGCCGCAGGTGCCGCCCCTTCGGGCCCCGCGGGTCGGCGGGCCGCCGCCACACCCCCCAGTAACTCGTCGTCCGGCGACTCACGGACCGGTGCCTCGACCGCTGGTGCCACGCCGCCAGGCCCCGCAGTTCAACGCGCCGCCACCACCTCCACCTCTCCGACCAGCGGCAGCACACCCACCGCCCCCGCCACCCGGCGTACCGGAGAGTCGCGATCCGACGCCCCGTCGGCCGGCACCGCCCCGCTGAGTTCCGCAGCCGAACGCGCCGCCACCACGGCTCGGCCCACCGGTGACTCCGGTGACCCCGCCGACCCCGCGCCCGGCACCGCAGCGGCCGGGACCGCCCCCTCGGGCCCCACGGTGCGACACGCCCCGGGCTCGGCCTCCGGCCCCACGACTCGGAAGCCCGACACCTCGGCCGCTGAAGCGGCGCCGACAGGCTCCGCAATTCAGCGCGCCGCCACCCCCTCTCCGACCAACGGCAGCGCACCCACCGCCCCCGCCACCCGGCGTACCGGAGAGTCGCGATCCGACGTCCCGTCGGCCGGCACCGCCCCGCTGAGTTCCGCAGCCGAACGCGCCGCCACCACGGCTCGGCCCACCGGTGACCCCGCGCCCAGTACCGCAACAGCCGGGGTCACCCCCTCGGGCCCCCCGACTCGGAAGCCCGACGCCTCGCGGCCCGGCACCCCGGCCGCAGGTGCCGCACCGGCAGGCCCCGCAGTTCAGCGCGCCGCCACCTCCCCGGCCACCGGCACGCCGACCGGCCCCGCCCCCCGGCGTTCCGGAGAGTCGCGATCCGACGCCCCGTCGGCCGGCCCCGCACCTGGCGGCGACTCCGCGGCGTCCGCCGCCCCCGGCAACCGTACGAACGCCTCCGCGACCGCGCCTTTGACCGGAGCCTCAACTCCGCTCACCGGCACGGAGGTTCAGCCGCCCGTCACCGGGGCGGAGCCCACCGTGCCCGTGGTGCAGCGGGCGCGGACGGCCCGGTCCCCGCTCGTGTCGGCGGTCCCGGCCGTCGTGCCGCAGCGGAAACTCTTCCCCGTCGGGACGACCCCCCGTACCACCCCCGCACCCGACGCCACGCCCACGCCCAATCCCAGCACCACCGCCGCGCCCGACGCCGCCACGAGCGGTGGCCGGCCCACCGACGTCCCCGGGTCGGCTTCCCCCGCCGGCCCGGGGACTCCCCCCGCCCCCGCGGCCCCCGACTCCGTCGCTGTACGGGCGAATTCCCCCGTTCAGCCCGTACAGCGACGGCCTCACGTACGACGGGTCCGGCGCGCGCAGGACAACGGCGCCGCCTCGGCGGGCGCCCCCCGCCCGGGCCTCGGCCAGCCAATGAGCCAGCCGGTGAACCCGCCCGCGAGCCGGGCCATGAACCCGCTCGCCCCCGCGGTCCCGCCCGTCCCGGCGCCGCAGGGCCGCCCGCGCCGGACCCCGATCGGCGCGCCCATCACCCCCGTACAGAAGGCCCCCGGCGGCACGCCCACCCCCACGCCCACGCCCACCCCCGTGGCACCCCCCGCCCCCGAGCCCGTCGAGGCCCCCACACCCGCCCCGGTCCCCGCCCCCGAGCCGCAGAGGCAGCAGCACCCGCACCCCCACCCGCACCCGCTCCCCGTCGTCCCGGTCAACCGCCGTATCACCCCCGGCAGTTACCGTCCCGCCGCCCCCGGAGCCACGCACCCGCGCCCCCTCGCCCCCTCCCGGGGACTCTCCGTCCCCGGCCCGGCGACGGGCTCACCGGCGCCCGCGTCCGCCACCGCCCCCGCCCCCGCCGGGCGGCGCCCCTCGGCGGCCACCCCGACGCCCGCCCCCGTATCCGTACCCGTACCCCTCCAGCAGCCCGCGCCCCCCGCATCCGCGTCGGCCGCTCCCGTCGTCGTACCGCTCGCGCAGCCGTCCGGCCCGGCGGCCCGCCGCGCGCAGGCCGCTACGCCGACTCCCGTACCCGTACGCCGTACCGCCCCGACCGCCCCCGTCCAACGCGCCGCGGCAGCCGCCCCCGCACCCCCGGCGCCCGCGCCCCCGCCCGCGCCGCAGAAGCCCGTCACCGTCGCCCGTACCGGCGGCGGATCGGGGACCGCGCCGAGCAGCGCCGCCAAGACCTCCGCCCCGGCCGCGCAGGCCCCCGCCGCGCAGGCCCCCGCCGACTCGGTGGCCGCCCCGGAGGCGACCCCCGCCGACCTCGACGACCTGGCCCGGCGGCTGCTGGCCCCGCTGTCGCGGCTGCTCCGCGCGGAGCTCCGCAGCGACCGTGAGCGGATCGGGCGGATCCGCGACCACGGCCGCTGACCCGGCACCGACCCCGACCCCGTCCCCGACCGCATCCACCGCCACCGCCACCGCCACCGCCCAAGAACCCAGGAAGTCATCCCATGCCCTCGCCCCTGGACCCAGGCTCGACCGTCTTCTTCAAGCTCACCATCGACGGCCAGGACCTCGGCCTGTTCAACGGCTGCGAGGGCCTGGCCTCCGAGGTGGAGGTCGAGCAGCGGCAGGAGGGCGGCAACAACGGATTCGTCTGGCAGCTGCCCACCCGCGTCACCTTCTCCACCATCCGGCTCACCCGGCCGCTGACCAAGGACACCTCGCGCGTGGCGTCCTGGATCTCGTCCATCGCGACCGGGATCACGCGGCCCACCGCGCAGATCGCGGCCCTGCGCGCGGACGGTTCCATCGTCGCGCAGTGGGGGCTCGTCGAGGTGCTGCCGGTGCGCTGGCAGGGGCCGAGCCTGAGTCCGGACAGTCCGGCCGTGGCGACGGAGACGCTGGAGATCGCGCACCACGGCTTCACCGACGCGGGAGGTGCCTGAGATGGCCGCGCCGACCGGCGGCCGCGCCGGCGCCAGCCTGGTGCGTGCCGCGCTCGCCATCCACCAGCCGCCCACCGACCTCGGCGGGTCCATGGGCGGGCGGATCGGCGAGGTGGAGTTCCAGTTCAACCCGACGCAGCTGCAGCTGGGCCGCTCGGCCGAGTGGCGCACGCAGCACGCCGTCGCCTACACGCGCGGCGCGCCGCCCAAGTTCACCGGCGCCGCCCCCGCGACCCTGCAGTTGGAGGTCTTCCTCGACTCCTCGGGCACCCCGAACTCGGGGAAGGTGCAGAAGCAGGTGGAGCTGCTGCTCTCCTGCTGCGAGGTGACGCCGCAGAGCCTCACCTCCAAGCGGCCCTCGCCGCCCTGGGTGCGGTTCTCCTGGGGGTCGTTCAACACCGTGCAGTTCGTCGCGTACGTGACCAACGTCAGCGCCACGTACACCCTCTTCAACCCGACCGGCGAGCCGATCCGCGCCACCTGCTCGCTGTCGCTGACCGAGGTGGCGATGCCCACCAAGGGGCAGAACCCGACGTCCGGCGCGCTCTCCGCCCGCCGCGTGCACCGCACCGTCGCCGGTGACTCGCTGGCGTCGCTGGCCTGGCAGGAGTACGGCGACGCGACCCGCTGGCGGCTGATCGCCGAGGCCAACGAGATCGACGACCCGATGCGGCTGAGACCCGGCACCGAACTGCTGCTGCCCGCCGCCGACGAGGCGCACCCCGCCCCCGCCACCGCGCACGTGGAGTCCGCATGACCGAGAAGACGTACACGAGCGTCCTGCACGCCGAGATCGGCGGGTCCGTCCTGCCCGACAAGCTCGCCATGCTGCTCGTCGAGGGCTGGGTGGACTCCAGCGTGAACGTGCCGTCCGCCTTCCAGCTGACCTTCGCCGACACCGGCGGGGACATCCTGGAGAAGTTCCCGCAGATCAAGGTGGGCGCGAAGGCGGTGCTCTCGCCGTTCACCGACGGCGTGCGCGGCAAGCCCATGCTCACCGGCGAGGTGACCGCCCTGGAGGTGGACGCCGACGGCGGCGGCAAGTCGCTGGTCGTCCGCGGCTACGACCCCGGCCACCGGCTGCTGCGCAACCGCCGTGTGCAGGGCTACAAGAACATGACGGCCTCCGACATCGTGCGCCGCGTCGCCTCCCTGAACAGCCTCAAGCTCGGCAAGATCGAGTCGACGCCGACGGTCTACGAACTGGCCACCCAACCCGGCATCACCGACTGGGACTTCCTCTCCCGGCTCGCCCAGGAGAACGACACCCATCTGTCGTTCGACGAGAAGGGCAAGCTCTGCTTCGGCAAGCTCAAGCCCGCCGCGGGCGCCCCGTCCGACTCCACGCCGGCCGCGCAGAGCCCGTACGTCCTCGAGTTCGGGCACAACGCGCTGCACAGCCGGGTCGCGGTGACCGCCGCGGGGCAGGTCGCCAAGGCCGGGGTGCGCGGCTGGGACATGCGGGCCAAGCGCGCCCTGTCCGCCCAGTCGCCGGCCGTCACCAGCAAGGACATCGTCGCCGACATCACCCCCGGGCAGCTCTCCACGCCGTTCGGCAAGGCCGAGCTGACGGAGACCCGCACGCCGTACACCACGCAGGCCCAGGTGACGCACGCGGCGAAGGCGCTGGCCGACGACGTGGCGGGGTCCTTCGCGGAGATCGAGGTCGCGGTCACCGGCAACCCCGATCTGCGGCCGGGGCAGCCGGTGGCGCTGAAGGGCGCCGGGTTCCCCTTCGAGGGGAAGTACACGGCGACCGGGGTGCGCCATCTCTTCGAGTCCGGGCGGCAGTTCATGACCTGGCTGACCGTGTCGGGGCGGCAGTTCCGTTCGCTGTACGGCCTCGCCTCCGGCGGCGCGGACGCCGCGCCGCCGATGCCGGGCGTCGCCATGGCGCTGGTCAGCAACGCCAAGGACCCGCTCAAGATGAACCGGGTCAAGCTGCGCTTCCCGTGGCTCTCGGACACCTACGAGAGCGACTGGTGCCGGATCGCCCAGATGGGCGGCGTACGCGGTGGCGGTCTGATGCTGCCGGAGGTGGGCGACGAGGTGCTCGTCGCCTTCGACCGGGGCTCGCTGGAGCACCCGTACGTCCTGGCCGGGCTGTACAACGGCCGCGACAAGCCGACGCCCAACACCGACGGGCTGCAGCCGATCGACCCGACGAGCGGCCGGGTCAACTGGCGCTCCATCTCCTCGCGCAGCGGCCACACCATGGAGCTCGTCGACGCCAAGTCCCGGATGAAGAGCGGGATCCGGCTGCAGACCGGCAACGGCAGGCTCACCGTCCACATGGACGAGACACGCACCAGCGTCACGATCCGCAGCGACGGCTCGGTGTCCATCTCCGGGACACGCAACGTCAGCATCCGGGCGGGCGGCAACCTGTCGCTGACCGCGGGCGGTTCGCTGACGATGAGCGCGGGCGGCGCGGTCGACATCAAGGCCGGCGCCAAGTTCGGGGTCGCCGCGGGCGGCGTCGCCGACATCAACGCGACCGGCGCCGTCAGCCTCAAGTCGGCCGGTGCGGTCGCCGTCAACGCGGTCGGCGCCGTCTCCGTCACCGCGGCCGGCGCCGTCGCCGTCAACGCGGGCGCCGCGGCCGCCATCACCTCGCCGGCCACGGTCGCGCTGACGGCCCCGGCCGTGCTGCGCAACGGCATCCCGTTCTAACGGACTTGAGGGAGTGGAACGACATGTGCCTCAAGGGGGTCACCGGACATGAGTGAGCAGTTCGTCGGCGCGGGCTGGACGTTCCCGCTGCGCACGGACGCGGGCGGCGGCATCGCGCTGGCCCGGCGCGAGCGCGAGATCGAGGAGTCGATCCGGCTCGTGCTCGCCACCGCGCCGGGCGAGCGGCCGATGCGGCCCGAATTCGGCTGCGCCGTCCACGACATGGTGTTCGCGCCGGTCAACGAGGCGACGGCGGGCCGGATCCGGTACGAGGTGCGGTCCTCGCTCGACCGCTGGGAGCCGCGCATCGACGTCCTCGACGTCGAGGTCAGCCCGGCGCCGGACGATCCGTCCGTCCTGTTCATCGACGTGAGCTACAGCGTGCGCGGCACCAACAATCCGCGCAGTCTCGTCTTCCCCTTCTATGTGATCCCGTCCACGGAATCAGAGAGCGGAGTCTGAAGTCCGATGGCCCTGCCCGCCCCTCACCTCGACGACCGGCGCTTCCAGCAGTTCGTCGACGACGCCAAGCGCTACATCCAGCAGCGCTGCCCGGAGTGGACCGATCACAACGTCTCCGACCCGGGTGTCACCCTCGTCGAGGCGGTCGCGCACATGGCCGACCAGATCGTCTACCGCCTCAACCGTGTGCCGGAGAAGAACCATTTGGCCTTCCTCGATCTGCTCGGCGTCACCCTCTTCCCGCCCTCCGCGGCCCGCGCCGACGTCACCTTCTGGCTGTCGGCGCCGCAGCCCGAGCCGGTGGTGCTGCCCGCGGGGACGGAGGTGGCGACCAGCCGCACCGAGACCGAGGAGGCGGTGGCCTTCGCGACGGAGGGCGACCTGACCGTCGTCCCCTGCGAACTGGACGCCGTGCTGCGCCAGGAGGAGGGCGGCACCCCGCAGGACTGCGGGCAGGACGTGTTCGGCGGCCGGGACGTGGCGGTCTTCGCGACCTCGCCGCGCCCCGGCGACACCCTGCTCTTCGGGCTCAGCGCCGCGGTGCCGCACTGCGCGGCCGTCCTGCAGCTGGACAGCCGGGTGGACGGCGTCGGCGTCGACCCGCGCCAGCCGCCGCTGGTGTGGGAGGCGTGGACCGCGGAGGGCTGGACCGAGTGCGAGGTGGACTCCGACTCCACCGGTGGCCTCAACCGTCCCGGCGAGGTCGTCCTGCACATCCCGGCGGGGCACATCGTCTCCCGCATCGGCCGGCAGGACGCGGGCTGGGTGCGCTGCCGGGTCGTCGAGGCCGTCAAGGGCCAGCCGTTCTACAGCGCGTCGCCGACCGTGCGCTCCGCGGCCGCGTTCACCATCGGCGGCACGACCGCCGTCGCCCACGCGGACGTGGTGCGCGACGAGATGCTCGGCGACTCCACGGGCGTGCCGGGACAGCGCGTCCGGCTCGCCCAGGCGCCGGTCGTCGCCGACCGGCCGCCGCTGGTCCTTGAGGTCTCCGACGGCGAGGACTCGGGCTGGCACGCGTGGCAGGTCGTGGAGCACTTCGCCGCGTCCGGCCCCTACGACCCGCACGTCACGCTCGACGCGACGACCGGGGAGATCGCCTTCGGGCCCGCGGTGCGCGAACCGGACGGCACGCTGCGGCAGTTCGGCGCGGTGCCGGCCAAGGGGTCGGCGATCCGCGCGACCCGTTACCGCACCGGTGGCGGCCGCGCGGGCAATGTGGCCCGGGGCGCGATCCAGGTGCTTCGCAGCTCCATCCCGTACGTCGCCCGGGTGGAGAACCGGGAAGCGGCGCGCGGCGGTGTGGACGGCGAGACCGTGCAGGAGGCCAAGGTCCGCGCGCCCATCGCACTGCGCGCGCAGGAACGGGCGGTGACCGCACGCGACTACGAGGAGCTGGCCCGCAGGGCGGCCCCCGAGACGGCCCGGATCCACTGTCTGGCCGCGGAGTCCGCGGAGGTCGGCGAGAACGCGGTCCGTGTCCTCGTCGTCCCCCAGGCCGTGGCGGACCGGGGCGGCCGGCTCCGCTTCGAGCAGCTGGTGCCGGGGCAGGAACTCCTCTCGCGCGTCACCGACTTCCTCGACGAGCGCCGCCCCCTTGGCACCCGCCTGTCGGTCGGGCCGCCCTACTACCAGGGCGTCACGGTCGTCGCCACGCTGCACTCCTTCCGCGCCGCGCAGGCCGAGCGGGTGCGCGCCGAGGCGCTCGACGCGCTGTACGCCTACCTCGACCCGCTGACCGGCGGGGCGCACGGCGAGGGCTGGCCGTTCGGCCGTCCGCTGCGGGCCGGCGAGATCTTCGCCGCGCTGCAGCGGGTGCCCGGCGTGGAGCTGGTCGACGAGGTCCTCCTGCACCCCGCCGACCCGCTCACCGGCCGCCGAGGCGACGCCACCGACCGCATCGAACTCGCGCCGTCCGCGCTGCTCTTCTCCTTCGACCACCGCGTCCGCGTCATCGAGGCACGATGACCGCCGGTACCGAGGGGCACGCCCCGGACGCGCTCACCGACCGGGGGCGCGCCGAGAAGGTGGGCCTGCGCAAGCCGGGCTCGCCGGCGCAGTCCTCGTCGGGCTCGCGCCGCGGGTCGTTGGCGACGCTCGGTTCGGCCCATCCGCTCGCGGAGCAGCTGCCCGGCGTCTTCGCCGACGACGACTTCATACTGCGCTTCGTCTCGGGCCTGGACGTGGTGCTCGCGCCGGTCTTCACGGTCCTCGACTGCCTGGAGGCGTACTTCACGCCCTCCCTCGCGCCCGAGGACTTCGTCGGCTGGCTGACGGACTGGGTCGGTACGGAGCTCGACGGCACGGAGCCCGCGGCGATGCGCCGCCACGCCGTGGCCTCCGCCGTCGCCCTGCACCGCGTCCGCGGCACCCGGCGCGGTCTGGCCGCCGCCGTCGAACTCGCCTTCGGCATCCGCCCGGAGATCACCGAGAGCGGCGGCGCTACCTGGTCCGCGCGGCCGCTGGGCGCCTTCCCCGGCACCCCGCGCCCCGGACTGCACGTGGCCCTGCGCGTGCACGACCCGGCGACGGTCGACCCGCACCGCCTGCGCGCCGTCGTCGCCGCGGCCCGCCCCGCCCACCTCCCCTTCACGGCCGAGGTGACCGCCACACCTTCCCCCGAAGGGACCTAGCAATGCCCGAGCAGCCCGAGATGGACGGAATGTCGAACTCCCCCGCCACCACACCCCCGTGCCCCGAGTGCGGCACCCCGGCCCGCCAGCACGGCCAGTCCTTCTGCGACTCGTGCGGCGCCTTCCTGCGCTGGGACACCCCGGCCACACCGGTCGGCCCTACGAGCGCCCCCGACGCCGCGGCCCCCGGCCCGCGCCCCACACCTCCCGCGGGCCAGCCCCACGGCGGCGGCGGCAGCCACAACAGTGGCGGCAACGGTCCTGCCCCGACCGCCGATCCCCGGGTGCGGCACGGCTCGCCGGGTCCGGCGGGCTCCACGGACACCACCGTGCCGCTCCCGTCGAGCGGCCCCCAGGACCCGCCCGCCACCCCGCCGTCGGCCGCCACCACGAACGCGCCGTCTCCCGCCCCCTCCTCGCCGTCGCCGTCCGACACGGCGATACGGTCCCTGCTCGTGCCGGTGCCGGACGCCGAGCCCGTCGCGCCGGAGACCCCGGGCGGCGTGCTGCCCGGCAGGCCCGAGGCGGCCCGGCCCCGCGTACGGCAGGCCGCCGTGCCGGTCGAGCCGGAGAGCGGCCCGCCGTGCCCGAGCTGCCGGACGCCCAACGCGCCCCGCCGGCACTTCTGCCGCAGCTGCGCGAGCCCCCTCAGGGACTCCATGGCCCCGGCCGCCGAGGGCCCGTACGCCGGTCAGCGGCCTCGGCTGCACCGGGACCGTACCCGCTGGATCGCCCGTGCCGTGGGCGTCGTGGTGGTCGCGGGCCTGATCGTCGGCGGTATCTTCGGCGGGCCGCCTGCCGCGCGGGCGATCCAGGACCACTTCGCCAAGCGGGTCCCGGTCCACCCCAACGACTGGAGCGCGTCGCACGCCGCCCCCAAGCAGGCGGCCAAGCTCGCCTTCGACGGCTACGCCAACACCTGGTGGGGCACCGGCTACGCGGGCGACTCGGCGGGCCAGTGGGTGCAGGCCGACTTCGGCCAGCCCACCGACCTGCTCAACCTGCTGATCACGCCCGGCACTTCGCCGCGCAGCGCCCAGGCCGCCGAGCAGGCCAGGCCCATGGAGTTCGACCTGGTGGTCAGCGACTCCTCGGGCAAGGTGCACACCATGCACCGCCGGATCAACGACGGCGGCGTGCAGCGGGTCGACGTGCGCGTACGGGACGCGGTCAACGCCCGGCTCGTGCTGCGCTCCGCCTACGGCACGGGCAAGGACCGCCAGGTGGCCATCGCCGAGCTGGAGTTCTTCGGCCGGTCGACCGGGCAGTAGCCGAGGGAGAAGTGGCCGCCGGGCACCGGAGGGGTGAGCCCGGCGGCCACGCACGCGGGCCGGCGGCCGGCCGTCGACCGTGCGGTTAGGACAGCTGCGACTGCACCTGCGAGGAGATGAGCTCCAGGTGGTCCAGGTCGGCCAGGTCCAGGCACTGGAGGTAGACGCGGCTCGCGCCGATCGCCTCGTACCGCCCGATCTTGTCGACGACCTCGGCGGGCGAGCCCGCCAGGCCGTTGGCCTTCAGGTCGTCCACGTCACGGCCGATGGCCGCGGCACGGCGGGCCACCTCCGCGTCGTCCTTGCCCACGCAGACCACCAGCGCGCTGGAGTACACCAGGTCGTCGCCCCGGCGCCCGGCCTGCTCGGCGGCCGCGCGGACCCGCCCGAACTGCCGCTCGCTGTCCTCGATCGAGGCGAACGGGATGTTGAACTCGTCGGCATACTGCGCGGCGAGGCGCGGGGTGCGGGTCGCGCCGTGGCCGCCGATCAGGACCGGCACCTTCGCCTGGGCGGGCTTGGGCAGCGCCGGGGAATCGGTCAGCTGGTAATGCTTCCCGTCGTGGCTGAAGGTCCGGCCGATCTCCGTCGACCACAGCCCGGTGACGATCTCCAGCTGCTCCTCCAGGCGGGCGAACTTCTCCTTGGGGAAGGGAATGCCGTACGCCCGGTGCTCGTCCTCGAACCAGCCTGCCCCCAGGCCCAGTTCGACCCGCCCGCCCGACATCTGGTCGACCTGCGCCACTTGGATCGCGAGGACGCCCGGCAGCCGGAACGTGCCCGCCGTCATCAGGGTGCCGAGCCTGATCCGCTTCGTCTCGCGGGCGAGACCGGCCAGGGTGATCCAGGCATCCGTGGGCCCCGGCAGACCGTCGGCCGTGCCCATGCGGAGGTAGTGGTCCGAGCGGAAGAAGGCGTCGAAACCGAGGTCCTCGGTGGCTTTGGCGACGGTGAGCAGGGTGTCGTAGGTGGCCCCTTGCTGGGGCTCGGTGAAGATTCGAAGATCCATGGCTCCATCCTGCACGCTCGAACGCCCGTCAACCCCGCCGGTCCCGCCGATCCGGCACCGCCCCGGTCGGGTGAAAATCCGTCAACGCGGCGGGAGCCGCGCCCGCTCCAGTGACCCCGTCCGCCGGGTGATCGTCGGCGGCACCCGTCCGCCGGGCGGCGACGGACCCGGCCTCCTCTGACGGCACCGGCGCCCCTCGGGAACCTGCCACCGGCGTCCGCCGGAAACCTGCCACCCTCATCCGCCGGGAACCCGCGCGGCCCTGCCCCACGGCGGGAGGCCACCGCGAAGCCGCCTCATGACGGCCCCGCCCTCGAGTCCGCCCCGGGCAGGCTCTCCTCCCGCACCGCTAGTCTGCGCAGCATCTCCAACACCCGGTCCCGCGACTCGTCGGCGGCGTCGATCGCCTCCATGCACTGCCAGTACACCCCCTCCTCCTCGGCGCCCATGGCCACGCCCACGAGCGCGATGCCGACCTCGCCCAGGAGCCGGTCGAGCCCGAGCAGGACCTGCTGCGCGTCACCGGTCTCCGTCAGCCGCGCCGCCCGTATCTCCTCCGTGCCGAGGCGCGGGGCGTCGAGCACCCCGCAGGATCTGCCGCCGACCTCGCTCAGGCCCAGCGCCTCCCCCCGTAACTCCGGTGGTCCCGCGACCGCGAGGCGGACGCCGATCGCCTGCGCGAGAGCCTGCGACTGCCAGACCTCCACGACGATGTCCGCGGGCTCCTGACTGCGCGCCAGAGCGCGGCGGTTCGCCTCGATGAGCCGCATCGCGTCCATGCCGGCCCCCTCCATCCCGCGCGCACGCGCCGCCCGATTGCCCGAACTCCCCTGTCCACTACCCAGAGTGATACTCATCCGGGCGAAAAGCCAGGGGTAGCCGGAAATCTGTGGACAACCAGCCCGGCATGGCCAAGCCATCCACTCCGGAGAGTGACGAAATGATCGGAATCGGAGGTTCCGAGTGCCGTGCTTCCGGTTCCGGGCAGCCGCTCAGGGCCTCCGGTGCCACGCGGCCGATTCCGTACGTCCGGTTCCGTGCGGTCGGCTCAGGGCGCCCCGGGCCCCCCGGGCGCCGGGAAGCGGCGTTCGTTCCGTTCGATCTTCGCCGCGAGCGCCGCCAGCACGTCGATGCCGAGGACCTCGCAGAACTGCAGCAGATACGCGAGGACGTCGGCGACCTCGTCCGCCACCCGGGGCGCCGTGTCCGGGTCCGCCATCACCCGCGCCGACTCCTCCGGTGTCAACCACTGGAAGATCTCGACGAGTTCGGACGCCTCGACGCTGAGCGCCGCGGCCAGGTTCTTCGGGGTGTGGTACTGCTCCCAGTCGCGCGCCGCCGCGAACTCGGCCAGCCTGCGCTGCAGCACCGCCACATCAAGTCGTTCCGTCACGGCTCCAGGTCTACCACCGAGGCGCCCGTGGCGTGCGGGGCCCAGGACGCGTCCCCCACCACCCCCACCAGGCGGATGTGCCCGCGCTCGCAGGTGCGCGCCGCCAGTTCGCCGAGGGCGCGCGCCTGTCGGGCGTCCAGGCGCCGGTCGAAACCGTCGGCGAGGACCGTGAGGGTCTGGTAGGCCTGCGGCACCTCGGCCGCCGGGTCGACGGCGAGCACGCCGGGCCCGGTGAGCAGCACGAGCGCCAGCGCCAGATACCTCAACTCGCCGTCCCCGAGCCGCCCCAGCGGCGTGCGCACCCCGGCGCCCCGGTCGATGAAGGCGTGCACCGCGCCGTCCGCCACCTCCTCGGCCCGCACGTCGGCGACCGGCCCCGCGCACCCGGTCCGTACCGCCGAGACGAGCATCCCGTGCCGCACCGTGCACTCCGACCTCGTACGCCACAGCACTTCGGCGAGGTTGTCGCAGCCGCCCCGCAGCCGGCCCGCGCCGATCAGGCCCGCCGGGACCGGCGCGCGCATCCGGCTGGGCCGCGGGTCGCAGGCGAACGCCGAGCGCAGCGCGACCACGACCTGCTCCGCCGCCGCGAGCACCAGCCGCTGCCCCTCGGTCTTCCCGGCCACCCGCAGCGGGACGAGCGCCGTGCCGAGCCGGTCGTCCGGCAGCGGCGCGCGCGTCACGGGCGCCGAGCCCGCGGTGTGCCAGGCCGCCTGGACCACGCGCCGGCCGGGGTCGCGCAGCGCGGTCTCCAGGAGGACGAGGCCGTCCCGGGTCAGCCGCTCGCCCACGACGCGCAGTTCGGGCTCGGCCTGGACGGCGAGGTCGAGGCGGATCGCCCCGGCGGGCCCGTCGACCGTGCAGCCGATGCGGAAGCCGCGCCGTCGCTGCCGGTCGGCGCGGGCGCGTTCGGGCACGCACGCGACGGGGTCGGCGAAGACCTCGGCGAGCTCCTCCCCGGCGCAGAGCCGCGCCAGCGACTCGTACGCCCCGAGGGCGCTGGACTTGCCGCTTCCGCTCGGCCCGGTGAGCAGGGTCAGCGGGCCGAGCGGGAGCACCGTGGCGCGGTGCCCGGCGAAGGCGGACAGGCGCAGTTCGATGACCTGCGGCCGGTCCTGGCCCGTCGGTGGCCTTGGGACCGACACCCGGGAATGCACCATCATGTCCGGAAGGTAAGCGGCGGCGAACGCGCCGAACCGTTACGCCCGGCCGACCTTCCCCCGATCGAGGGATTCCCCCGGAACGTTCCCCGCGGCGGTCGGCGAACGGCTAGCGCCCGTTTTGGCTGCGGTGGTTGGCGGGTTTCGGGGGGCAACCCCCGGAGCCGCCATAGGGCCAGCACACCGGCGCTGCTGTGGGCAGCCGGATGGGCCGTTTCCCGTCGGGCTGGTGAGGTGGTCGCCGAACGTCGTCTCTCTGTGCCGAGGAGCTCATCATGCTGGTGGCGTCACGCAATAGACGGGGGCCGGTCCGTCCGGCCGGGCTGGTCGGGGTGGTCGGTGCCCTGCTCGCCGTGTCGACGGGGGCGGCGGCGACCGCAAACGCGGAGCCGGGACCGGGACCGGGACCGGACGATTCCCTGCAACGGGAGGTCGAGGCGATCCACCGCACCGGAGCCGTCGGCGTGGCCGCCGACGTGACCTCGACGGGCGGACACGACACGGCGCGCGCCGGAACGGCCGAGGCGGGTGGCCCGAGGGCGATGCCTCGGAACGGTCGCTTCCGTATCGGCAGTACGACGAAGACGCTCACGGCGTCGGTCGTGCTGCGTCTCGTCGGCGAGGGGCGCCTGTCGCTGGACGACACCGTGGAGCGGTGGCTGCCGGGCGTGGTCCGGGGCAACGGCTGGGACGGCGAGCGGATCACCGTACGGCAGTTGCTGCGGCACACCAGCGGCATCACCGACCCTCCGCCGCCGCCCGCACTGAAGAGCGCGGAAGGCTATCGGGCCGAGCGCTTCCGCACGTACCGGCCCCGGCAGATGGTGGAGATGGGGCTGCGGGAGTCGCGCCCCGCGCCGGGGGTGCCGGGCTGGGCGTACTCCAACACCAACTACGTGCTCGCCGCGATGATCGTCGAGAAGGTCACGGGCCACAGCTGGGAACACGAGGTGGAGCGGCGGATCATCCGCCCCCTGGGCCTGCGGGACACCGGCGTCTCGCGCACCTATCCGTTCATCGCGGGGCGGCACGCGGCCGCGTACGCCACGTTCGACGACGGCCGGTCCGGTGACAGCACCGGCACCGACACCGTCGGCACCGATGTCACCGTCCTGAATCCGAGCATGGCCGTCGGCTCCGGTTCGGTCGTCAGCACCGCCCACGACCTGAACCGTTTCTACGCCGCCCTGCTCGGCGGCCGTCTCCTGGAGCCCGCACAGCTCGACGAGATGAAGTCCACCGTGGACGCGCCCGCGCTGAACGCGGAGTACGGGCTCGGGATCGCCGAGATCCCGCTGTCGTGCGGCGGGAGTTACTTCGGCCACCGGGGCGAACTGCTCGGCTACGTCACCTGGGCCGGCACCACCCCGGACGGGGACCGCACCGCGGTGGTGTACGTCACCCGCAACGGCGGCCAGGACACCGAGGAGGCCATGACCGCGCTCATCGACCGGGAACTGTGCCGGTCCGGTTCCTGACCGGCCCGGCGCGTCCGGCGCGCGCCGCCCCGGCGGACCAAGTGCGGGTCACCCGCCCATGATCCGCCGGGTCCCGGCCGCACCCGGAGCACCGCCCAGGGCCGCGCCTAGGACTGCGCGACGGCGTCCACCAAGCCCTGCACCTCGGTGCCGGGCGGCGCGAGGAGGAACACGTTCTTGTCGACCCGGTGCATGCCGCAGCCGAGGCCGAGGACCACGCCGCTGCTGAAGTCCAGTACCCGCTTGGCGACTTCCGTCTCCGCCCCGGTCAGGTCCAGCAGCACCGGGATCTGGGCCATCACGGTCTCGGCGACCTCGCGGGCGTCCGCGAAGACGTTCACCCGCATCACGACGAAGCGGCGCCGCGTCTCGGTCTCCGCGTCGGGCAGCGCGCGGTGCCCCGGCCACGAGGGCCATTCGTTGCGGCTGCGCAGCGGTACGACCTGGGCGAGCCCTTCCCACTGTTCATCGGTGACGTCGTGGCGCTGACTACTGCTCACTTGCCCACCCCGTCCTGGCTCGCACTTGTTCTCTGCACCGGCCAATTCTTACGCCAAGTCACCCGTTCAGCCCAACAGCGACACGGTCGGCGCCGTCGGCGCGGGCCCGGAAACGGGGCCCGGACGGGGGTGGGGGCCGCGTTTCGGGGCTGTCGGCTCCGTGAGGTTCGCCACCTTCGGTCGGCGGGGCCGACAGGCGCACCGGCGCCAACTCGGCCTGGCTAGGCCAAGTCCAGACGTTCCGCTCCCCGTGGCGCGGCCGGATGGCCGGGCCCAAGGAACAGCACCGGCCCCGGGCCGCCCTCGCCGGGGTGGGTGACCTGGTGCCAGCCCGCGCGCCGGTAGAAGCGCACCGCGGCGGCGGCCAGCGGTGAGGTCAGCAGCCAGCAACGGCCCTCGGGCGCACCGCCGGTCACCGCGGCGAGGAGCGCGCGGCCGACGCCGCGGCCGTGCGCGGACGGCCGGACGGCGAGCTCGTCGACCTGTAGGGCGCCGCCGAGCCACTCCTCCGTACGCCGGGCGCCGAGGGCGGCGGTGACGAGCGGGTAGGAGCGCGTGTCAGGGAGCGGGTATCCGGTCGGCCACGCGGACGCGAAGCCGAGGACGCGGGGTTCGCGGCCTCGCGGGCCGGGCCCCCGGCCTGCCGTGCCCTCCAGCGCGACCGCTCCCGTGAAGCCGGTGTACCCGGCCTCGTCCGCGAGGCGTTCGAGGTAGCGGTCGGCCTGGGCCGGGTCCTCGTTCCAGGGCGGCTGCCCGAACGCCTCGGCGTACACGGAGCGCACGCCCTCGGCGTACCCGAGCAGTTCGGCGCCGGCCAGCCCGTGCCGGACGCGCAGACCCGCCCCCTCGCTCACGCGGCGGCGCCCCGGCCCGCACCGGCCGCCGCACGCGCGCCGAACGCCCCCACCGGGTTGAGCGAGGCGAACTCCAGCGGCGCCGACGGGTCGATGGAGACGTCCAGCGGCGCGGGCTCCG
This sequence comes from Streptomyces sp. NPDC005863, assembly GCF_042871345.1. Classification (NCBI taxonomy): domain Bacteria; kingdom Bacillati; phylum Actinomycetota; class Actinomycetes; order Kitasatosporales; family Streptomycetaceae; genus Streptomyces; species Streptomyces sp. NPDC005863. The sequence goes on from NZ_JBIAII010000005.1 coordinate 297,285, forward strand.
CGCCCGCGCGCACCAGCAGGTCGCCGACGGCCGCGATCATCGCGCCGTTGTCCGTGCACAGCCGCAGCGGCGGGACCCGCAGGGCGATGCCGGCCTGCCGGCAGCGTTCCTCGGCGAGCGCCCGCACCCGGGAGTTGGCCGCGACGCCACCGACGACGACCAGAGTGCCGACGCCGTGCTCGCGGCAGGCGGCCACCGCCTTGCGGGTCAGCACGTCGGCGACGGCCTCCTGGAGCGAGGCCGCCCCGTCGGCGACCGGCAGCTCGCGCCCCGCGTGGCTCTCGGCCCAGCGGGCGGCGGCCGTCTTCAGGCCGGAGAAGGAGAAGTCGTACGGGGCGTCGCGCGGCCCGGTGAGCGGGCGCGGGAAGGACACCGCGGCCGGGTCCCCGTCCCGCGCCGCCCGGTCGACGGCCGGGCCGCCCGGGTAGGGCAGGCCGAAGACCCGCGCCACCTTGTCGAAGCACTCCCCCGCCGCGTCGTCGAGGGTGTCGCCGAGGTGGACGATCGGGTCGCGCGCCAGGTCGCGTACGAGCAGCAGCGAGGTGTGGCCGCCGGACACGATCAGGACCATGCAGGGGTCGGGCAGCGGGCCGTGCTCCAGGGTGTCGGCGGCGACGTGCCCGGCCAGGTGGTGCACGCCGTACAGCGGGACGCCGAGGCCGTACGCGAGGCTCTTCGCGCCGGCGAGGCCGACCTGGAGCGCGCCGGACAGGCCCGGTCCCGTGGTCACGGCGACGGCGTCGACGTCGGACATCCGCAGGCCCGCCTCGTCGAGCGCCCGGCGGACCACCGGGGTGAAGGAATGGAGGTGGGCGCGGGCGGCGATCTCCGGAACGACCCCGCCGAAGCGGGCGTGCTCGTCCATGCTCGACGCGACCGCGTGGCCGAGCAGCCGGCCCTCGCGGACCAGGCCCGCACCCGTCTCGTCACAGGACGACTCGATGCCGAGCACCACAGGAGAGCCCATCGCGGGGTGGCCTTTCTGCCCAGGGGGGTCGCGCGGGACGGCCGCGCGGCTTATTGCAAGTAGTTCGCAATAAGGGTAGCCGCTGGGTCACCAGTAGAGTGCGGCTGCGCAGTTTCTCCCGAACCCCGAGGTCAGGTACCCGCAGTGACCCCCGCACCCCCCGCAGGCACCCCGGCCGTGACCGTCGTCGGGATCGGTGCCGACGGCTGGGAGGGGCTTCCGGCCGCCTCGCGCACGGCGCTCAGCGCGGCCGAGGTCCTGATCGGCGGCCCGCGCCAGCTCGACCTGCTGCCCGCCGACCGCTGCGCCGGCGAGCGCGTCGCCTGGCCCGCACCGCTGCGGCCCGCCGTGCCCGGCCTGCTCGCCGCCCACGCGGGGCGCCGCGTCGCCGTCCTCGCCAGCGGCGACCCCATGTTCTACGGCATCGGGCGGGCCCTGACCGAGGAACTGGGCGCCGCCGCGCTGCGCGTGCTCCCGCACCCGTCCTCCGTCTCCCTCGCCTGCGCGCGTCTCGGCTGGCCGGTGGAGGACACCGAGGTCGTCACGCTCGTCGGGCGCCCGGCCGCCCGGCTCGCCGCGTCGCTGCACGACGGGCGCCGCCTCCTCGTGCTCAGCGCGAACGCGGCCACGCCCGGCGAGGTCGCCGCCCTGCTGCGCGAGCGCGGCTTCGGCCCGAGCGGGCTGCGGGTGCTCGAACAGCTCGGCGGGGAGGGCGAGTCGACGTACGACGGGGTCGCCGAGACCTGGGCGCACCCGCCCGGCGACGCGCTGAACGTCGTCGCCGTCGAGTGCCGCCGCTCCCCCGACGCGCTGCGGCTCGGCGTGGTGCCCGGCCTGCCCGACGCCGCGTACGAGAACGACGGCCAGCTCACCAAGCGGTACGTGCGTGCCGCCACGCTCGCCGCCCTCGCGCCCGCACCCGGCGAGCTGCTCTGGGACGTCGGCGGCGGCTCGGGGTCGATCGCCGTGGAGTGGCTGCGGGCGCACCCGTCGTGCCGTGCCGTCACCGTCGAGAAGAACCCCGTGCGCGCCGAGCGGATCACCCGCAACGCCGAACGGCTCGGCGTGCCCGCGCTGCGCGTCGTCACCGGCGCCGCGCCCGCCGCGCTCGCCGGACTCCCCGCGCCGGACGCCGTGTTCATCGGCGGCGGCCTCACCGCGCCCGGCCTCCTCGACGGCGCGTTCGCCGCGCTGGCGCCCGGCGGGCGCCTGGTCGCCAACACCGTCACGCTGGAGTCGGAGGCGCTGCTCACCGAGTGGTACCGGCGCCACGGCGGCGAGTTGGTGCGCCTCGCCGTCGCGCAGGCCGTCCCCGTGGGCGGCTTCACCGGCTGGCGGCAGGCCATGCCGGTCACCCAATGGTCCGTCACCAAGTCTGGAGAGCAAGAACGATGACCGTGTACTTCATCGGCGCGGGTCCCGGCGCCGCCGACCTGATCACGGTCCGCGGCGCGCGGCGGATCGCCGCCTGCCAGGTCTGCCTGTACGCGGGCAGCCTGGTGCCGCGCGAGCTGCTGGCCGAGTGCCCGGACGGCGCACAGCTCGTGGACACCGCGCAGCTCACCCTGGACCAGATCACCGAGAAGCTGGTGCACGCGCACGAGCAGGGGCTCGACGTGGCGCGGCTGCACTCGGGCGACCCGTCGGTGTTCAGCGCGGTCGCCGAGCAGATGCGGCGGCTCGACGCGGCGGGGGTGCCGTACGAAGTGGTGCCGGGCGTCCCGGCGTTCGCCGCGGCGGCGGCCGCGCTGAAGCGGGAGCTGACGGTGCCGACCGTCGGCCAGACCGTCATCCTCACCCGCATCGCCCAGCGCGCGACCGCCATGCCGGAGGGCGAGGACCTGGCCACGCTCGGCCGCAGCGGCGCGCTGCTCGTCCTGCACCTGGCCGCGGGCTACGTCGACCGCGTGGTCGAGGAGCTCCTGCCGCACTACGGCGCCGACTGCCCCGCGGCGGTGGTCGCCCTCGCGAGCCGTCCCGACGAGGTGATCCTGCGGGGCACGCTGGAGTCCATCGCGGGGCAGGTCAAGGAGGCGGACATCGTACGGACCGCCGTCATCATGGTGGGGCGGACGCTGGGGGCCTCGCAGTTCCGCGACAGCCATCTGTACTCGGCGGAGCGGGACCGCCACGAGTGCTGAGCTCGGGCTTGCGGGGACGGTACGGTACTCCGTGGCCAGGCTCGTCCGTGGCCGCGGCTCGTCCGGGGCTGGGTGCGCAGCTCCCCGCGCCCCTTACACAGCGCCCCGCGCCTCTTACGGGCGCAGCCACAACGGCCGTGTGCAGACCGCGGCTCGTCCGGGGCTGGGTGCGCAGTTCCCCGCGCCCCTTACACAGCAACCCGCGCCCTCTCGTCCACACGGCCGTGCGCAGACCGCGGCCCCGTCCGTGGCCGGGTGCGCAGCTCCCCGCGCCCCTTACGGGGCGCGGACCCCGCTGCGCCCCACCACCGTGCCCGCCCGGTCGATGCAGATGACGTCCACCTGGACCGGGGCGCCCCGCAGCACCGCGAGCGCCTCGTCGCGGGCGGTCTCGGCGACCAGGTCGCCGAGCGGCACGCCCGCCGCCGCGCACAACTGCAGTGCGGCGAGGCCCGTGTTGGCCTCGGCGACCTGGGCGGCCAGGCCGGCGTCGGCGCCGCCCCTGCGGGCGAGCTCGGCCAGGAAGCCCTTGTCGACCTGGGAGCGGGCCGAGTGCAGGTCCAGGTGGCCCGCCGCGAGCTTCGACAGCTTGGCGAAGCCGCCGCAGACGGTGAGGCGGTCGACGGGGTGCCGGCGCACGTACTTCAGGACCGCGCCCGCGAAGTCCCCCATGTCCAGGAGCGCGTCCTCCGGCAGGCCGTACTCGGCGACGACGGTCTTCTCCGACGTCGACCCCGTGCACCCGGCCAGATGGGTGCGCCCGGCCGCCCGCGCCACGTCCACGCCCCGCCGGATGGAGTCGATCCACGCCGAGCAGGAGTAGGGGACGACGATGCCGGTCGTGCCGAGGATCGACAGGCCGCCGAGGATGCCGAGGCGCGGGTTCCAGGTGGAGCGGGCGATCTCCTCGCCGTGGTCGACGGAGACGGTGATCTCGACGTCGCCGGTGCCGCCGTGCGCCGCGGCGACCGCCGCCACGTGGTCGCGCATCAGCCGCCGGGGCACGGGGTTGATCGCGGGCTCGCCCACGTCCAGGGGCAGGCCGGGGCGGGTGACGGTGCCCACGCCCGGGCCCGCCTTGAAGACGACGCCGGCGCCGGGGGGCAGCAGCCGTACGGTGGCCCGCAGCAGGGCGCCGTGGGTGACGTCGGGGTCGTCGCCGGCGTCCTTGACGACGCCGGCCATGGCGTACGCGTCGCGCGCGTCGTGCGCGCCCGGTGGCGTCAGCTCCTCGGTGGCGAGCGCGAAGGCGGGGGTCTGGCCCTTGGGCAGGGTGATGGTCACCGGGTCGGGGAAGTCGCCGGTCAGCAGCGCCGTGTACGCGGCGGTGGTGGCGGCGGTCGCACAGGCGCCGGTCGTCCAGCCGGGCCGCAGACCGGTGTGCTTGAGTTGGGCGCCGCGTCCGCCCTTGGGCTCACCTGCCGCGCTCGGCTCGCTTGCCGCACTTGCCTCACTCATGAAGGAAACCGAACTCCGTGCACGTACTGATTCTGGGTGGGACGACCGAGGCCCGCAGGCTGGCGGAGCTCCTCGTGGACGAGGCGGGGCTGCGGGTGACCAGCTCCCTGGCGGGGCGGGTGGCCGCGCCCCGGCTGCCGCCCGGCGAGGTCCGCGTCGGCGGCTTCGGCGGGGCGCAGGGGCTGGCGGCGTGGCTCCGCGAGCACCACGTGGACGCGCTCATCGACGCCACCCATCCTTTCGCCGGGACGATCTCGTTCAACGCGGCGACGGCTGCCGCCACCGCCCATGTTCCCCTGCTCGCCCTGCGCCGGCCCGGGTGGGTCGCCGGTGTCGGCGACGACTGGCACCCGGTCGACTCCCTGGAGCAGGCGGCACGGGTGCTTCCCGGGCTCGGGGAGCGGGTGTTCCTGACCACGGGGCGGATGGGGCTCGCGGCGTTCTCGGGGGCGGATCTGGCGGGTCTGTGGTTCCTCGTACGTTCGGTCGACGCGCCGGAGCCGCCGTGTCCGGCCCGGATGGAGGTTCTCCTCGACCGGGGCCCGTTCACGCTCGACGGGGAGCGGGAGATCTTGCGCTCCCATGGCATCGACGTCGTGGTGACCAAGGACAGCGGGGGTTGGGCGACTGCGCCGAAACTGGTTGCTGCGCGGGAGGTGGGGGTTCCCGTCGTGGTGGTCCGGCGTCCCCCCGGGCCGGAGGGGGTCACCGCCGTCGCCACGCCGGAGGAGGCGCTTGCGTGGGTGAGCCTGCGTGGTGAGGAGCGGGTCGCTCGTGGCTGGTCGCGCAGTTCCCCGCGCCCCTGAGGTGGGCCTGGGCCGGTGCCCCACGACGGGCGGCCGTCACCCGGTGCGGGACGTGTGCGGCTGACCCTGGGGGGGCTGAATGCGCAGTTCCCCGCGCCCCTGAGGTGGTCCCGGGCGGACGCCCCACGGCGGGCGCCCGTCACCCGGTGCGGGACGTGTGCGCCTGCCCCTGGGTGGGGGCTGATTGCGCAGTTCCTCGCGCCCCTGAGGTGGGCCTGGGCCGGTGCCCCACGATGGGCGCCCGTCACCCGGTGCGGGACGTGTGCGCCTGCCCCTGGGTGGGGGCTGATTGCGCAGTTCCTCGCGCCCCTGAGGTGGGCCTGGGCCGGTGCCCCACGATGGGCGCCCGTCACCCGGTGCGGGACGTGTGCGGCTGACCCTGGGGGGGCTGAATGCGCAGTTCCCCGCGCCCCTGAGGTGGTCCCGGGCGGACGCCCCACGGCGGGCGCCCGTCACCCGGCGCGGGACGTGTGCGCCTGACCCTGGGTGGGGGCTTGTCGCGCAGTTCCCCGCGCCCCTAGGTGGGCCCGGGCGGGTGCCACACGACGGGCGCCCGTCACCCGGTGCGGGACGTGTGCGGCTGACCCTGGGTGGGGGCTGGGCGCGCAGTTCCCCGCGCCCCTTAAGGGGCGCGGACCCGTGCTTTCAGGGGCGCGGGGAACTGCGCGATCGGCCACGGCGCGCCCGCAGGCGACACACCAGGGGGCTAGCCCTCGGGATACCGCCGCGGTGTCCACACGATCTGCTCCTTGCCCCCGCGCCGCCTGACCCACCGGGTCTGGGAGGAGCCGACGATCAGGAGTGTGCGCATGTCCACGTCCGCCGGGTCCAGGTCGCCCAGGCGAACGATCCGGACGCTCTCCTCGGGGCCGCCCACGTCCCGGCCCAGTACCACCGGGGTGTCGGGGGTGCGGTGTTCCAGGAGCAGTTCGCGGGCCTTGCCCACCTGCCAGGTGCGGCTGCGCGAGCCGGGGTTGTAGAGGGCGAGGACCAGGTCCGCCGCGGCCGCCGCGGCCAGGCGTTCCGCGATGACCTCCCAGGGCTTGAGGCGGTCGGAGAGGGAGAGCGTGGCGTAGTCGTGGCCGAGCGGGGCGCCCGCGCGGGCGGCGGCCGCGTTGGCGGCGGTCACCCCGGGGAGCACCCGTACGGGGACGTCCTCGTAGGCGTCCTGCGAGGCGACCTCCAGGACCGCCGTGGCCATCGCGAAGACGCCGGGGTCGCCGCCCGAGACGACGGCCACCCGTCGACCGCGGCGCGCCAACTCCAGTGCGTACTCCGCGCGTTCGGACTCGACCCGGTTGTCGGAGCCGTGCCGGCGCTGGCCGGGACGGTGCGGCACCCGGTCGACGTACGTGGTGTAGCCGACCACGTCGTCCGCGGCGGCGAGCGCGCCGCGCGACTCGGGGGTCAGCCACAGCGGACCCGCGGGGCCGGTGCCGACCACCACGACCTCGCCGCGCGCCGACCCGGCGGCCGGCTCCGGCGCGGGGCCGCCCGTCAGCGGCGCCACCCGGCTCGGCAGCACCGCCACGGAGAAGTACGGCACCGACTCCGGGTCCACGTCGGCCAGCCGGCCGGTGCGTTCGCCCGCCATGGTGGCCCGCTCGACATAGCGCGCCTCGTCGAGGCGGCCCGCGCTCTCCAGCGCGCCCCGCACCTTGCCGAACGTGCGGCCCAGCTTCATGACGACCGCCGAGTCCGTCGCCGCGAGACGCGCCGCGAGCTCCTCCTCCGGGAGCGTGCCGGGCAGGACCGTGAGCACCTCCTCGGCCTCCACCAGCGGCTCGCCGAGCCGGGCCGCCGCCGCGCTCACCGAGGTGACGCCGGGGATCACCTCGGTCGGGTAGCGGTGCGCGAGGCGCTTGTGCATGTGCTGGTAGGAGCCGTAGAAGAGCGGGTCGCCCTCGGCGAGGACGGCGACCGTGCGGCCCGCGTCGAGGTGGGCGGCGAGGCGGGCCGCGGCCTCCTCGTAGAACGCGTCGAGCGCGCCCCGGTAGCCGCCGGGATGGTCGGTCCGCTCCGTGGTGACGGGGTAGACCAGCGCCTCCTCGATGTGGTCGGCGCGCAGGTGCGCGGCCGCGATCGAGCGGGCGATGGAACGGCCGTGCCGCGCCGAGTGGTACGCCACGACGTCGGCCGCCGCGATCACCTCGGCGGCGCGCAACGTCATCAGGGACGGGTCGCCGGGGCCGAGCCCGACCCCGTAGAGGCGGCCCCGCGGGGCCTGTTCGGTGGGCACGCCGCTCATTCCGTCTCGCTCGCAATCGCGTTGATCGCCGCCGCGGCCATCGCGCTGCCGCCGCGACGTCCCCGTACGACCAGGTACTCCAGGCCCGCGTGGTGGGCCGCGAGCGCGTCCTTGGACTCGGCCGCGCCGACGAAGCCGACCGGGATGCCGAGGACGGCGGCCGGGCGGGGCGCGCCCTCCTCGATCATCTCCAGGAGGCGGAAGAGGGCGGTGGGCGCGTTGCCGATGGCCACGACCGCCCCTTCGAGGCGGTCGCGCCAGAGTTCGAGGGCGGCGGCGCTGCGGGTGGTGCCGAGGCGCGCCGCGAGATCCGGCACGGACGGGTCGGCGAGGGTGCAGATCACGTCGTTGCCGGCGGGCAGCCGCTTGCGCGTGACGCCGCTCGCGACCATGTTCGCGTCGCACAGGATCGGCGCGCCGTCGCGCAGCGCCTTGCGGGCGTCGGCGATCACGCGCGGGCTGTACGAGAGGTCGCGCACGAGGTCGACCATCCCGCAGGCGTGGATCATCCGGACCGCGACCTGGCTGACGTCGGCGGGCAGACCCTTGAGGTCCGCCTCCGCGCGGATGGTGGCAAAGGACTCGCGGTAGATCGCCGCGCCGTCCTTCTCGTAGTCGAACACTGTGCTCTCGCTCATCTCGTGGCCGTGGTTTTCGTGGTGGTACGTGCGGTGGTGACCGTCTCGGTCAGGGTTGTGCCCGTGACCCGTGCGGGTTCCTCGCCGGGGGCGTGCACCGTGACCTCGTACCGCCCTTCGCCGGTGGCGAGTACGTCGACCCACGCCCCGTGCGGGTGGCCGCAGCGCCGTTCGCAGCCGGACCAGTGGACGGGAAGGCCGCCGGGGCCCGGCACGGCGTCCGCGCGGACGTCAGCGCGGGACTTGGCGCAGCCGGGGCGGCCGGTGCAGGCGCCGACGCCGAGCCAGGGCGCGTCGGGGGTGGTGAGGTATCCGGCGCCGCGGAGCGCGGCAAGCCGTTCCCGGGCGGCGACGTCGTCGGCGAAGCCGGGCAGCACGAAGCCGCGCCAGGGCGTGACCCGCAGCTCGTCGCCGGGCAACGGCAACAGCGCCCGCCACGCGTCGACGCTCACCCGCCCGAGCGGCGCACCGACGAGGACGGCCCGCCCGTGGACGCCGGGTGATGGCGGACCGGTGACGGGTACGTCCGGGATGGCGACGGGTACGGGTACGGGCGGACCGGTGACGGGTACGTCCGGGAGGCCGACGGGCGCCTCAGCGCCGGCGACCGGCACGTCCGGGAAACCGGCCGGTGCCTCACCAGCGGCGACCGGCACGTCCGACGGGCCGGCGGGCGCCTTCCCGGTGGCGACCAACGCGTCCGGCAAGCCGACCCCCGCCCCCGCCGCAGCGGCCACCGCAACCCCCGCCCCCTTCAACGCCCCCGCCACATCCACGTCCCGCCCCGCCGGCAGCTCCCGTACCCGCCACGCGCCGTTGCCCGCCTCGCGGGCCTCGTCCAGGAAGGCGCCGGCGGCGGCGAGGGCCGCGCGCGGTGCGTCGGTCGCGGCGATGCGGACGGCGCGCCCCGCGACCCGTACGACCGCCGTACCCCCCGATTCTGCGATCAAGGTCACATCGCCGCCCAGCCCGGCCACGTCCCCGCGGCCGTCGTCCAAGACGAACAGGAAGCGGCCGGAGAGCTGCGTCGCCCACTCCGCCCCGCAGAGGAGTCCGTCCAGCTCACGGGCCCACAACTGCACGTCGGCGTGGCCGAGTCCGTCCGTCGTGGCCAGCGGGGACGCCACCACGTTCCGGACGCGCTCGTGCCGTTCCGAGGGCAGCAGGCCCGCCCCGGTGAGCAGGCGGGAGAGTTCGCCGCCGCAGGCCTCGCCGAGCCCGCGCAGCTCGATGTTGCCCCGCGAGGTGATGCTGAGGTTGCCGTCCGCCAGGCGCTCCGCCACGTCGGCGAGCACCTCGACCTGATGGCCCGTCAAGAGGCCGCCGGGCAGCCGGAGTCGGGCCAGGCGGCCGTCGTCGGCGAGGTGCAGGCGGAGCGCTCCGGGGCAGGCGTCACCCCGGTCACGTATGGGGTATTCGCCCTGGTCTGGGGAGGGTGCTCGGGTGGGCGGCATGGCGGCGAGCATACCCACGCCGATCCGGCCGGTCGCCTCCCGAGACGGGCCGTCCCGGCAGGTGGCCGCCCCGCTCGCGGCGGGCAGGACTTACTATGCAGGCGGCGGGCGCCGAGCCCGTCGACGCCAGCGACGGCGTGGGTCCACCAGGACCCGAGGGAGGAAGCCCGGTGCGAATCCGGCGCGGTCCCGCCACTGTGAGCCCCACCCGTGGGGTGAGCCAGGAACTCCCGCCGTCCATACGACCACCCGGGGCGCGGACACCCCGAGGAAGGCCTGCGCCCGCATGCTTCTGCTGTTGTCGACCTCCGACACCGACCTGCTCAGCGCCCGCGCGGCGGGAGGCCCGGTCGACTACCGGTTCGCCAACCCCTCGCGCCTGGACCTCGACGGGCTGCCCGCCCTGCTCGACGGCGTCGACCTCGTCGTCGTACGCCTCCTCGGCGGTGTCCGCGCCTGGCAGGACGGCCTCGACCAGCTCATCGCCACCGGCCTCCCGGTCGTCGTGCTCACCGGCGAACAGGCACCCGACGCCCAGCTGATGGCGTCCTCCACCGTGCCGGTCGGCATCGCCGCCGAGGCGCACGCCTACCTGGCGCACGGCGGCCCCGCCAACCTGGAGCAGCTGGCCCGCTTCCTCTGCGACACCGTGCTGCTCACCGGCCACGGCTTCGAGCCGCCCGCGCCCGCCCCGTCCTGGGGCCCGCTGGAGCGCACGGCCCGCGCGGACGTCGAGGGCCCGACCGTCGCGGTGCTCTACTACCGCGCCCACCACATGAGCGGCAACACCGCCTTCGTGGACGCCCTGTGCGGCGCGATCGAGGACGCCGGGGCCCGCCCGCTGCCGCTGTACGTGGCCTCGCTGCGCGCCCCCGAGCCCGAGCTGATCGACGCGCTGCGCGCCGCCGACACCATCGTGACCACCGTCCTCGCGGCCGGCGGCACCAGGCCCGCCGAGGCCTCCGCGGGCGGCGACGACGAGTCGTGGGACGCGGGCGCCCTGTCCGGCCTGGACGTGCCGATCCTCCAGGCGCTCTGCCTGACCGGGTCGCGCTCCGCCTGGGAGGAGAACGACGAGGGCGTCTCGCCGCTCGACGCCGCGAGCCAGATCGCGGTGCCGGAGTTCGACGGCCGCCTCATCACGGTGCCCTTCTCCTTCAAGGAGATCGACGAGGACGGGCTCCCCGCGTACGTGGCCGACGCCGAGCGCGCGGCCCGCGTCGCCGGCATCGCCGTGCGGCACGCCCGCCTCAAGCACATCCCGGCCGCCGACAAGCGCCTCGCGCTGGTCCTCTCCGCCTACCCGACCAAGCACTCCCGCATCGGCAACGCGGTCGGCCTCGACACCCCCGCCTCCGCCGTGGCGCTGCTGCGCAGGCTGCGCGCCGAGGGGTACGACTTCGGGCCCGAGGCCGACATCCCCGGCCTGGTCTCCGGCGACGGCGACGAGCTGATCCGCGCCCTGATCGACGCGGGCGGCCACGACCAGGAGTGGCTGACCGAGGAGCAGCTCGCCGCCAACCCGGTGCGCATCCCGGCCGCCGACTACAAGCGGTGGTACGCGACGCTCCCCGCGGAGCTGCGCGAGTCCGTCGAGGGCCACTGGGGGCCGCCGCCCGGCGAGATGTTCCTGGACAGGTCCCGGGTGGGCGACGGCGGCGACCCGGAGGGCGACATCGTGCTCGCCGCCCTGCGCCGCGGCAACCTGCTCATCCTCATCCAGCCGCCGCGCGGCTTCGGCGAGAACCCGATCGCGATCTACCACGACCCGGATCTGCCGCCGTCGCACCACTACCTGGCGGCGTACCGCTGGATCGCGGCCGCCGACTCCGACGGCGGCTTCGGCGCCGACGCGATGATCCACCTCGGCAAGCACGGCAACCTGGAGTGGCTGCCCGGCAAGAACGCGGGCCTCTCCGCCGCCTGCGGCCCGGACGCCGCACTCGGCGACCTGCCGCTGATCTACCCGTTCCTGGTCAACGACCCGGGCGAGGGCACACAGGCCAAGCGCCGCGTGCACGCCACGCTCATCGACCACCTGGTGCCGCCGATGGCGCGCGCCGACTCCTACGGCGACATCGCGCGCCTGGAGCAACTCCTCGACGAGTACGCCCAGATCAGCTCCATGGACCCGGCGAAGCTGCCCGCGATCCGCGCGCAGATCTGGACGCTCATCCAGGCCGCCAAGCTCGACCACGACCTGGGTCTGGAGGACCGTCCGGACGACGACGGCTTCGACGACTTCCTGCTGCACGTCGACGGCTGGCTCTGCGAGATCAAGGACATGCAGATCCGCGACGGTCTGCACGTGCTGGGCGCGGCCCCGGCCGGCGCCGACCGCGTCAACCTCGTCCTCGCGATCCTGCGGGCCCGCCAGGTCTGGGGCGGCACCACCGCACTGCCGGGTCTGCGCGAGGCCCTCGGTCTCGACGAGTCCGCGGCGACCCGCACCGGCGCCGACGAGGCCGAGGAGAAGGCCCGCGCGCTGGTCCAGGCGATGGACGACGCGGACTGGGACCTCGCCGCGCTCCCCACCGACCAGGGTGAACAGGTCGCCGCCGTCCTGGAGTTCGCGGCCCGCGAGGTCGTCCCGCGCCTCGCAGGCACGACCGCCGAGCTCGACCACGCGGTGCACGCCCTGAACGGCGGCTTCGTCCCCGCGGGCCCCTCGGGCTCCCCGCTGCGCGGCCTGGTCAACGTCCTGCCGACCGGCCGCAACTTCTACTCGGTCGACCCCAAGGCCGTCCCGTCCCGCCTCGCGTGGGAGACCGGCCAGGCGCTGGCCGACTCCCTGCTGGAGCGGTACAAGTCCGACAACGGCGCGTACCCCACCTCCGTCGGCCTGTCGCTGTGGGGCACGAGCGCGATGCGCACCGCGGGCGACGACGTCGCGGAGGCCATGGCGCTGCTCGGCGTCCGCCCCGTCTGGGACGACGCGTCGCGCCGCGTCACCGGCCTGGAGGCCATCCCGTACGAGGAGTTGGGCCGCCCGCGCATCGACGTGACGCTGCGCATCTCGGGGTTCTTCCGCGACGCGTTCCCGCACACCATCGGCCTGCTCGACGACGCGGTACGGCTCGCCGCCGCCCTGGACGAGCCCGCCGACCGCAACCACGTCCGCGCCCACGCCCAGGCCGACCTCGCCGAGCACGGCGACGAACGCCGGGCCACCACCCGCATCTTCGGCTCCCGCCCCGGCACGTACGGCGCGGGCCTGCTGCAGCTCATCGACTCCCGCGACTGGCGCACCGACGCCGACCTCGCCGAGGTGTACACGGTGTGGGGCGGTTACGCGTACGGCCGCGGGCTCGAAGGGCGCCCGGCGCGCGCCGAGATGGAGACCGCGTACAAGCGCATCGCGGTGGCCGCGAAGAACACCGACACCCGCGAGCACGACATCGCGGACTCGGACGACTACTTCCAGTACCACGGCGGCATGGTGGCGACCGTGCGCGCGCTGCGGGGCACCGCCCCGGAGGCGTACATCGGCGACTCCACGCGCCCCGAGACGGTCAAGACCCGCACCCTCGTCGAGGAGACCTCGCGGGTCTTCCGGGCCCGCGTCGTCAACCCCAAGTGGATCGAGGCGATGCGCCGCCACGGTTACAAGGGTGCCTTCGAACTCGCCGCGACCGTGGACTACTTGTTCGGGTACGACGCCACGACGGGCGTCGTCGCCGACTGGATGTACGACAAGCTCACCGAGACGTACGTCCTCGACCCGACGAACCGTCAGTTCCTCCAGGAGAACAACCCCTGGGCGCTGCACGGCATCGCGGAGCGCCTCTTGGAGGCGGAGTCGCGCGGCATGTGGGCGAAGCCGGACCCGGCGGTGCTCGAAGCGCTGCGCCAGGCCTACCTGGAGACCGAGGGCAACCTGGAGGACGAGGGCTGAGCCCCTCGCCCGCCACGGCGGCCGGCCCTCACCGCGCCGGCCGGCCGCCGTCCAGCCAGGCCAGCGCGGCCGTCGTCAGCGCGGTGACACCGGTGGTGAGCGTCGGCTCGACCAGCGGCGCGAAGGACGGCGAGTGGTTCGAGGGGATGTCCCGCTCGAAGGTGCCCGCGCGCTGCGCGGCAATCACCTCGTCCGCGTCGGCGCCGCCGAACAGCCAGTAGCAGAGCGGGACGTGGCCCTGCGCGGCGGTGGCGAAGATCCCGACGTCCTCGCTGCCGGTGACCTGTCCCGGGTCGACGACCCGCTCCGTGCCGAGGACCGCGCTGATCGCGGCCATCGTCCGGTCGACGGCGTCCGCGTCGTTGATGACGACGGGGAAGGTGTCGATCTCCGTGATCTCCGGCTCCTTCTCCGCCCCGGCCGTGGCGGCCTCGCCCCTGATGATGCGCTCGACGGCGGCGAGGACGCGGGTGCGGACCTCGGGCGTGTAGGTGCGGATGTTGAGCTGGAGCTCGGCCTCGTCGGGAATGATGTTGTGCTTCGTGCCCGCCCGCACCGAGCCGACGGTGACCACGGCCGTCTCCCCGCCCGCGATCTCCCGGGACACCACCGTCTGCAGCCGCATCACGGTCGACGCGGCGAGCACGACGGGGTCGATGGTCGTCTCCGGGCGCGAGCCGTGTCCGCCCTTGCCGAACAGCCGCACCCGCAGCGCGTCGGTCGCCGCGAAGGCCGCGCCCGGGTGCGCGCCGATCATGCCGGCGGGCAGCGGCGCGACGTGCTGGCCGAGCACGACGTCGGGCGTGCCGAACCGCTCGTAGAAACGGTCGTCGACCATCTCCTGCGCGCCCTGCCCGGCCTCCTCGGCGGGCTGGAAGACCGCGACGATCCGGCCGGACCAGTCGCCGCGGGCGTCGGCCAGCAGCTTCAGGGCGCCCAGCAGACAGGTGACGTGCATGTCGTGACCGCAGGCGTGCATGACGCCGTCGGTGCGGGAGGCGTACGGCAGCCCGGTGCGCTCGGCGACCGGCAGCGCGTCCATGTCGGCGCGGAGCAGGACGATGGGGCCGGCGGCCGGTTTCGTGCCGTCGTTCGCCAGGACGGCGACCACGCCGGTGCGGCCGACGCCGGTGGTGACCTCGTAGCCGTACGAGGCGGCGCGGCGGGCGACCTCGGCGGCGGTGCGGTGTTCCTCGAAGGAGAGCTCCGGGTGGGCGTGCAGATCGCGGTAGAGGTCGGCGAGGTCGTCCCGGATGGCGTCGAGGCCGCGCAGGGCGGCGGGTCGCGACGTGCTGTTGAGCTCACCCGTGGCGGCGGACTTCGGTTCGGCGGCGGTCATCTCACGCTCCTCGTCTGTGGCGCTCCCGCCGTCCAACGTACGGGGTCGTGATCGGGACCGGCCCGCCGGAACCGCCGGAACCGCGCGCCGGAACCCCAGGAACCGGACCGCGAGCCCGACGCGTCCCCCCGCCTGCCGCCACCGAAGATCGAAAGGGACCGCACCCCATGACCCCACCCCCCGCCACACCCGCCACCCCGACCGCCACCCGCCACCTCTACGTCGCCCGCCACGCCGAGGCCACGCCCGACGAGAGCGGGCTGACCGAGGCGGGCCTGCGCCAGGCGGTGCTGCTCGGCGAACGGCTCAGGGAGATACCGCTCGCGGCGATCCACCACGGCCCGCTCCCCCGGGCCGCGCAGACCGCCCAGCTGATCGGCGAGCGCTTGGCCGGCGTCCCCCTGCACCGCTCGGAGCCGGCCGGCGACTACCTCCCGTACCTGCCCGCGCGGGACGAACTGCCGCCGGAGACGGCGGACACCACCCTGGCGCGTCTCGCCGAGTTCCCCGAGGCGGAGCGCGCGGGCGGGCCTGCCCTGGCCCGCGAGGCCGTCGCCCGGTTCACCGGCCCCGTCGCGGGAACCGAGCCCCGGCACGAACTCCTCGTCACCCACAACTTCCTGATCGGCTGGCTGGTCCGGGCCGCGCTCGACGCCCCGCCCGCCCGCTGGCTGGGCCTGAACCACGGCAACGCGGCGCTGACCCTGCTGCGGTACACCCCCGGCCGCACCGCCACGGTGGTCTTCTTCAACGACATGCGCCACCTGCCGAAGGAGCTGCGCTGGACGGGGTTCCCCCCGGAGCTCCGCGGCTGAACCGCCGCGACTTCTGTCTGATCACCGCATGCCGGGGAACACGGCAGTCAGCAGTGCGTCCACCGGGACCATCCATGGTCCGCCGTCCCCCGGCAGGAGAAGACCCATGCTTGCAATCGCGGCAGCCGTGCTCTTCGTCGTCGCCTTCCTCATCCACGCCACCGAGACGTCGACGGAGGCCGTCTTCAGCCCGACGAGCCTCATGCTCGTCGGCCTCGCGCTCCTCGCCCTGCACTCCGCGGGACTCGGTTCGGGCTGGTCCGCCCGGGGCCGCGGACGCCGGCGCTGAGGACACCGGCCCCCAGCACCCCGACCCCCGGGGCGGCGGCCGCCGCAGAAGGCGCCGCCGCCCCGCAACCGCGTTGACACGGACCGTGGCCGGACGTTGACTGACAGGCCCGGCGCACGTGCACCGGACACCGAGCACCACCGGTCACACCAACCTGCGGAACGGATACGGCACCTGATGTACGACCAGACACGCGCCCAGCAGCCCGCCGACCAGCCCGGCGCCCGTGCGGAGCGCCCCGCCGCCGGCCCGGAGCCGCTGCTCCCGCCGGACGAGCGGGACCGCATCACGCGGCGCCTCGGCCACTCGGTCAACACCTTCGCGGACACCCCGCGCGAGGCGCTGGAGGAGGCGGACGCCCTGCTGGACGAGGCGTCCGCCAAGCTGGTGGAGGCCATCGCGGAACGGCGGCGCGCCCTGCGCGCCGGCTGGCAGGAGCAGGACCTCGCGACGGAGTCCGCCGAGGCCCGGCTCGCCCTGCGCCAGTACCGGGAGACCATCCAGCGGCTCATCCGTCTCTAGCTCCAGCCGGCTCCGTGTCCACCCGGCCGACCGCTGCATAGAATCTGACTCATGTCGAAGCCTGACGAACTGCTCGTTGACGTCGCCGCCCTGGTGGAGTCCGGGCAGAGCAACCAGATGTCCCTGACCGTGGTCGCCGGTGGCGCCGTGATCACCGGCCGGCTGGCTCCCGAGGTGGTGTGGAGGCAGCGGGTGTCCGAGGTGTTGACGGACTCGGTCCGCCTGGGCGAGTTCTCCGCCGTGTTCGACACCCCCACGAAGAGCGATCCGCCCACCCACCTGCACTTCCACGTCGCCAGGATCCTCCAGGGCACGGTGGGGATCCCGGAGACCGGCGGGATGTACCGCGTCGCGATCGACGACGTCAGCGCCTGGACCATGGGCGACTTCAGCTACTCCGACCACTGAGCACCGCGTTCCGACCACCCGCCCCGGGGCGGGTCCGCGCGCCGTAAAGCATGTCCGCGGCGCGCCGCGCCCCGGGGTCATGACAGGATCCCCTCATGGCTACAAACGTATTCTTCAACATCACCATCGATGGCGAGGCCGCAGGCCGGATCGTCTTCAAGCTGTACGACGACGTCGTCCCCAAGACGGCGCAGAACTTCCGTGAGCTCGCCACCGGCGAGCACGGCTTCGGGTACGAGGGCTCCGGCTTCCACCGCGTCATCCCGGACTTCATGCTCCAGGGCGGCGACTTCACCCGCGGCGACGGCACGGGCGGCAAGAGCATCTACGGCGAGAAGTTCGCCGACGAGAACTTCAAGCTCAAGCACGACAAGCCGTTCCTGCTGTCGATGGCGAACGCGGGCCCGAACAGCAACGGCTCGCAGTTCTTCGTCACCACCGTCGTCACCCCGTGGCTCGACGGCAAGCACGTCGTCTTCGGCGAGGTCGTCGAGGGCGAGGACCTGGTGAAGAAGATCGAGTCCCTGGGCTCGCGCTCCGGTGCCACGAAGGCGAAGGTCGTCGTCGCGTCCTCGGGCGTCGTGGGCGAGTGACACGTCGTTTCCGGAGCACCTCGTTCCGGTGACACCGCATTTCGGACCCGTGAGGGCCGGCGTCGACACCTGTCGCGCCGGCCCTCGCTCGTTCCCCCCTCCTGACCATCCCTTTTAGCGTTGCCGATCTTGGGCACCCGGGGATGCGTGATCTTGGTTGTCGTCCACCATGAGGGAGGGAATGACCGTGCCCTCGCGCCCGGTGCGCCGCAAGGATCGTGAGCGGCGCTTCGATCTCCGTACGACCGCCCTGTTCTTCGTCCTCGTCGCCGTCGCCCTGTGCGGCACGGTGTTCCTGGTCAGGACCGCCGCGCAGATGGCGCAGACCCGTCCGCTGTGGGTCGGCTCGCTCGTCGTCGTGGGACTCGCGGCCGCCTATCTGGGACGGTCCCGGTGGCGCCGGTTCTCCGCGGCGCGGTATGCGCGGCGCGCGGCCGAGGTCCTGGAGGAGGCGGCCGAGCGGGCCTCGGCGAGCCTCGACGCCACCGCGCCCGCGGGGCCGGCACCCGCCGTCGCCGGGGTGGCCGACCTGCGCGGGGCCGGCGGGTGGGGTCCGCGGGACGAGACGTACGTGGACCAGACGTACGTGGACCGGACGGACATGGCCGACACCTACGTGGCCGAGACGACGTACACGGTGTCCGAGCCGGCCTCCGAGACGCTCGTACCGGACGACGGGGCGGAGGCCGCGACGACCGTCGTGCTCGACGCGCCGGTCGACTACGCCGCCCTCGACCCCGACGCCTTCGAGCAGGCCATAGCCGACCTGTGCGCCCGTGACGCCTGCCGGGACACCGAAGTCGTGGGCGGGGCCTGTGACTTGGGCGCCGACGTCGTGGCGGTGGCCCCGGACGGCCGCAGGGTCGTCATCCAGTGCAAGCGGTACGGGGCGGACCACAAGGTCGGCTCCCAGGATCTGCAGCGCTTCGGAGGCACGTGCTTCACCGTCCACGAGGCGGACGTCGCGGCGCTCGTGACGACGAGCGACTTCACCGCGCCCGCCCTGGAGTACGCGGAGCAGTGCGGCATAGTCTGCGTGAACGGCGCGGACCTTCAGGCGTGGTGCGACGGCACAGGACCGAACCCCTGGGAACTGGTGCCGGTCGAGGCGTGAGCCGTCAGCCCCGCGGACCCTGTGGCGGGGTGTCGTCCGGGAGGACTCCGAGCAGGGCCGTGGCGACCAGGGCCACGGCCGGGTCGGGGTCGCCGGTCAGGCCCCGCAGGGTCTCGCGCGCCGCCGCTCCCCCGATCTCCACCAGCGCCTGGGTGAGGCGGATCCGGGTCGCGGAGTCCGCGGCCGGCGCGGCAAGCTCCTCGGCGAGGGCGGTCGTGATCCGGTGCGCGCACTCCGGGTCGCCGGACAGCGCGCCGAGCACCTCCGCCGCGTCCACGTCGTTCGCGCCCTCGACCACCATGTCGACGAGGACCGGTACGGCGGCCGGTGCGGTCGCGGCGGTGCCGTGCCGGCCCAGGGCCAGCGCGGCCTGCCGGCGCACCGTCGTGTCGGCGTCGCCGAGCGCCGCCGCGAGCACGGCGGTGGCGCCCGGGGCCCCGGGCATCCCGGCGAGCGCCAGCATCGCGCGCCGCCGGACGTCGACGTCCGGGTCGTGCGCGCCGGCGGCCAGTGCCGCCACCCCGTCGTCCCCCGCACGGGCGAGCGCCCAGCGCAGCGCGCCCGCCACGTACGGGTCGGCCTCGGCGAGGACCGCGCCGGCCAGCACCTCGGCGGGGACCGGCACGTCCGCCGGCTGGGCCAGGACCGCCTGCTGCCGGCGTGCGGCGCCGCCCGAGTCGAGCTCCCGCATCAGCTCCACCACGCGCAGGACGTCCTGCCAGCCCGCGGGCGCGGACGCGTCGATCGCGCGGAGCCTCGCGAGCAGTTCCCGCTCCCGCGCCAGGCGGTCCTCGGCCCACTCGATGAGGTCGCCGACCAGTGCGGACGGCGTGAAGTCCGGGTCCTTGAGCGCGCGCCCGATCTGCTTGAGCGAGAGCCCGAGGGACCGCAGGCTCTCCACGTGGAAGATCCTGCGGATGTCCGCGGCGGAGTACTCGCGGTAGCCGCCGACGGTACGGCCCGTGGGCCGTACAAGACCGAGCGCGTCGTAGTGCCGGAGCATCCGAGCACTCACCCCGGACCGCCGCGCCACCTCCCCGATCAACAATCCCCGGCCCCCGGACCCAGCGCGACCTGGCGCTTCGCCTCCTCCACCGCTGCGTCGAAATCCGTCTCCGGGTCGCGCAGGAGCAGCTGCGTCGCGTGGGCGTGGGTGGCCACCTTCGGGTCGGGGGACTTCGTGGATCTGTCCAGTACGGGGTGGGCCGCGTCTCCCAGGTCGACCAGCGCGCGGCTCAGGCTGCGGCGTACCTCGTGGTCGCCGCGGGCCAGTTGCCGGGCCAGGGCCTCGGCCAGGCCGTGCCTCTCCCCCTCGTCCTGCGGCGCCAGGGCGACCGCCACGCGCCACGCCGTCCGAGCCACCTCGTCGTCGGGGTCGCTCAGCAGGTCGCCGGTGATCCAGGACCACGCCCTGGCGTCGCCGATCTTCGAGAGCGAGTGCAGCGCCTGGCCGCGGGCCTGCGGGTGTTCCGCGTCGAGTTCCCGGCGGATCCGGGGCAGCGCGCTCTCCGCCGGGAGACGGGTCAGCGCCCACGTCAGCATGTCCCGTACGAAGAAGTCCGGCTCGACCCCGCACCGCTCGACGAGCGCCTCCAGGAACACGGGGTCGGGGCGCGAGCCCACCGTCATGGCCGCCTGCAGCCGCACGGACGAGTCGTCGGCATTCAAGGCGTTGATCACACGGGCGTGTTGCGGGGTCACCTGGTTCAAGTCGTTGATCGGGACCACCTCCTGCGCCAAGGGGAGACCTTAACATCGTGTCAAGGTCAAGCCACTGGCCGGAGAGGCGGGTCAACTCGCAGGTCAGGCGGCATCCGATCACCCCGCGCGCGGGACCGCGCCGGGCGCCCCGCCCACCGCGCGGCCACCGGCCACCGGTGCGACACTGACCGCGTGACGGAGAACGACGACCTCACCCCCACCGACCGCCGCCTGGAGCGCGCCATCCTGGACCTCCTGGCACGCCGTGACCCGAGCTCCTCGATCTGCCCCTCCGACGCCGCCCGCGCCGTCCACACCGGCGACGACGACGGCTGGCGCGCGCTCATGGAACCCGCCCGCCGAGCCGCTTGGCGCCTGGTCGACGCCGGCGAGGTGGAGATCACTCAGGGCGGCAAGACCGTCGACGCCACGCAGGCCCGCGGCCCCATCCGTATCCGCCGCGCACGCTGACGGACCGGAGCCGGGCGGCAACCTCCGTAGGCGCGTGTTGACTTCCACGACTAGTGCAGATTCACTAGAGCTCAACTGATGCCCTCGCACTATGAGGTAGCGATGTCGTGGCCGACCACACGGGCCTTCCCTCCCCCAGGAAGCGTTCCCAAGGCCCACCAGCGTCGGCACATGCCGCGCGTGAGCACGGAGAGGTGCGGGACACTGTGACCGTTCATCCGTTCACGTCGCGGGCGGACGTCCACGCGGGCGCCGCCCGGGTGACGCTCGTCGGCGAACTCGACCTGGACGCCGCCCCCTACGTCCGCGACGCCGTCGCGGCCTGTCTGGTGAAACGCCCGACCAGCCTGGACCTCGATCTGACCGGCGTCTCCTTCTGCGACTGCGCCGGCCTGAACTCCCTCCTTGTGGCCCGGAATTCGGTGCTCTGGGCGGGTGTGGACCTCCGCGTCGAAGGGATCGGCGAGCAGTTGTCGCGGCTGCTCGCGCTGATCGGGGCCGAGTCCCTGTTCCTCGGTGAGAGGGCCCCCGCAGCGGCCGCCGAGTCGCCGCTCCGGGACCTTCTGGCATGATCGTGCGGTCCGCCACCTGCGAGGATGTCTCCATGCCTGCCCCGTCCGCCCAGCGCCCCCCGGTCAGAGTCCTCTTGGTGGAGGACCACGACATGGTGGCCGAGGCGATCCGCCTCGCCCTGGAGCGGTCACCCGATCTGCGGGTCGTGGGACGTGCGCCGTCGGTGGCAGGGGCCCTGGACACGGCGCGGCAGTGCGCTCCCGACGTCGTCCTGATGGACCGCCGCCTGCCGGACGGCGACGGGGTCACCGCCATCGCGGATCTGCTGGCCCTGATACCGGATGTCCGGGTGCTGATCCTGACCGGCGAGGGCAACGGATCGGTGGCCGCGCGCGTGGCGGAGACGGGCGGCGCCGGACTGATCCTCAAGGCCCGCGGACTGCACGAACTGGAGGACGCCGTACGCCGGGTGGCGGCCGGCGAGGTGGTGTTCAGCCCCGGTCTCCTCGGCGACGTGCTGGAGCGCCTGAGCGGCCGGACACCGGACGTCGGTGCCAATCTGACCCGGCGCGAGCGGGAGGCCCTGCAGTTGCTGGGAGAAGGACGCACCACCGCGGAGATCAGCGCCCAGCTCGGCGTCGCCCTCAACACCGGGCGCAATCACGTCCAGCGGGTGCTGGAGAAGCTGGGCGCGCGTTCCCAGCTGGAGGCCGTGACGATCGCGCGCCGCGAAGGGCTCCTCACGTGACGCGCGACGAGGGCGAACAGCAGCACGGGGTACAGAGGCGGGCGGCCCCGATGTCGGACGCCGCCTTCACGCTGCTGGTCCAGGGCGTCCTCGACTACGGCATCTTCATGCTCGACCCGCAGGGCTACATCATCAGCTGGAACGCCGGCGCCGAGCGGATCAAGGGGTATCGCGCCGAGGACATCGTCGGACAGCACTTCTCCGTCTTCTACCCGCCGGAGGACCAGGCCTCGGGCAAGCCGCAGTGGGAGCTGGAGACCGCCGTGGCCGACGGCCGCCTCGAGGACGAGGGGTGGCGCGTCCGCAAGGACGGCTCCCGGTTCTGGGCGAACGTCGTCATCACCGCCCTCTGGAACGACCAAGGCGTGCTGCAGGGGTTCGGCAAGGTCACCCGCGACATGTCCGAGCGGCGGGCCGCGCAGCACGCCCTCAGTGAGCGCCGGCGGCTCTTCGACCACCTGGTCCAGGCACAGGAGACGGAGCGGCGCCGCATCGCCTGGGACGTCCACGACGACTCGATCCAGGCGATGGTCGCCGTCGGGATGCGGCTCGAACTCCTCGCGGACCGGGTGCCGGAGGAGTACGCGGCCGAACTCCAGCGGCTCGACACGTCGGTGCGCGAGGCGATCGGCCGCCTGCGCAGTCTGACCTTCCGGCTGCACCCGCCCGGCATCGACCGGCACGGCCTGGTCGAGGGGCTCGCCAGCCACCTTGAGGACATGGTGGGATCCTCCTGGGGGATGGCCTACTCGCTGTCCCACGAACTGGAGCGTGAGCCGACCCCCGAGACAGCCATCACCATTTTCCGTATCGTCCAGGAAGCATTGCTGAACGTGCACAAGCACGCGCGCGCCAACCGGGTCGACGTGCGGGTCGCGTCGGCCGACGAAGGCATCGTGACGCGGGTCGTGGACGACGGAACCGGCACCCCGGTGTCGCAGGTCGGTGCCCGCGACCACTTCGGGGTGATCGAGATGCGGGAGCGGGCCGAGACGGCAGGAGGATGGTGGTCCATGCACAGCCGCCCCGGTACGGGGACGACCGTCGAGTTCTGGGTGCCGAACCCGCTTCCCGCCGAGGCACCGGCTCCCGGACCGGAACCGAAGAGCGACGAACCGTGACCGCTGCGGCCGAGAACGGCTCCCCCCGTTCACCCTTCTCGGTACTCCTGTGCGACGACAACGCACTGCTCCTGGAGACACTGGACGAAGTCGTGCGGGCCCAGCCCGACATGGAGGTCGTGGGCCTGGCGCGCGAGGGCGAGGAGGCGCTGCGGCTCGCGGCGCTGCACCGGCCGGACCTCGTCGTCCTGGACGTCCGCTTCCCCGGCGGCGGCCCCTCCGTCGCGCGGGGCATCGCGAAGTGCTCGCCGGCCAGCCGCGTCGTGGTGTTCTCCGCCTACGACGACAAGACCTCGGTGGAGCAGATGACGCTCGCGGGCGCCCGCGAGTACGTGCTGAAGGGGACCGGCAACCGGACCCTCATCGCGGCCCTGCGCCGGGCCGCGGAGGCGACGTAGCCACCAGGTCGGCGACTGGTACTCCGGGACGGAGTACGAGTACGGAGGGTGGACAGCCCCGCAACGGAACGTAACCATGGCCGAGTTGGAAGTGGGTCGCGGGGCGGGCGTACGGGAGGTGTCCTCGCATGGCGGACGGTACGGACGGCAAGGGCGGTACGGGTGGTTCGTCCGGCGGGAGCGAGCCGGAGGTGTCGGACAGCCTCAGGACGTTCGGCGAGGTCTTGAAGGCGTTCCGCAAGCGGGCGCGCCTGACCCAGGAGGAGTTCGCCGAACGGGTCCCGTACTCGGTGCAGACGGTCGCCAAGATCGAGCAGGGCCGCCGCTTCCCCCAGCCGGACTTCGTGGAGCGGGCCGAGGAGGTCCTCGACGGGTTCGGGGCGCTGCGGGGCGCGGCGCGGCATCTGTCGCGGCAGCCGGGTCTCGCGAGCTGGTTCCGTCGGTGGGCGCAGTTCGAGGCGGACGCGATGAGTCTGTACACGTACGAATGCCGGGTGGTGCCGGGCCTGTTGCAGACGGAGTCGTATGCGCGGGCGGTGTCGTTCAGCGTGCCGCCGCTGCCGGACGAGGAGCAGTTGAGCGAGCGCATCGGCGCGCGGCTCGCGCGCCAGGACCTGCTGGCCACCAACCGCAGGCCGCCGACGTCGTTCAGCTTCATCGTGGAGCAGGCGGTGCTCGAACGGCGCACGGGCGGCGACGACGTGACGCGAGAGCTCTACGACCATCTGCTCGGCGTGATCGACCGGCACTGGAACGTGGAGTTCCAGCTGATGCCGCTGCGCCAGCCGAAGCACGCGGGGCTCGACGGTCCGCTCCAGCTGGCGGAGACGCCGGACCACCGGTGGTTCGGGTACTCGGAGGGGCAGGAGAACGGCCGGCTGATCCACGACCCGAAAGAGATCAGCCGCCTCCACCAGCGCTATGCCAAGATGCGCACACAGGCCCTGATCCCCGAGGACTCCCTGGGCCTGCTGAAGCGGATGCGAGGAGCGCTATGAGCACGTCCGAACTGGCCTGGTTCAAGAGCAGTTACAGCGGCTCGCAGGGTGACAGCTGTGTCGAGGTGGCGCTGTCCGGAGCGGCCACGACGCCCGACGGGGCGGTGCACGTGCGGGACTCGAAGCTGCCGCGCAGTCCGCGGCTCGCCGTCGCGCCCGATGCATGGCTCCGCTTCCTCTCGTACGCGACACGGGACTGACCCCGTCCCACCCGTCACAACCCCGAGGGCCCCGCCGGTTTCAACTCCGTTGCGGGGCCCTCCATTTGTCGCCAAGCGACGCGAATAAGCCTTTCCAGCGGCCGGTCGGCAAGCTTGGGCACAAATTCCACACATCCCCTCTCCATAGCGGGCTCGATGGTCTAGATTGACCGTGCTTCAGCGGTTCAGAACTGAAGCGAACCGGTTCCTGGAGCCCGAGAGGGGTCCTCGGGTGTGGGGAGCACCCGGGGTTGAGACGGGTTCCCGTGTGCACCCAAGGCCGGCAAAAGGACCACGCGTCCGCTGCCGCCTGCGTGCACCACATCCACCAACGCGGCAGGGGCCGGCACGTGATGCGCGGAAGGCTGAGCCTTCCGCGGGGGGAAGAACAGCGCGGAGCGGGAGGCTGGGGTGCCTTCCGGGGCACCAGTGCGAGTTGAACACGAACCACTGCAGACCTGGGGGGTCCTGTGCAGCAGGGGGAATTAGTCAACCCGTTTCCGTCGGCGCGGGGGCGTCTGACGAACGGGGTCATCAGCCGGCCCGCCATGGAGTGGGAGCAGCGGTACCGCCGCATCGTGATCACCAGCGATACGGTCGCCACCGCCTTCGTCGTGGCATCGATCGGCGGGTTCTTCGGAGTCAGGGACGCCGCAAACTGGCACGAGAAGTGGAGGATTCTCGCCTTCGGCACCGAACTGCTGGTCCTTGTGGCGCTCGCGGTGAGCAAGGCGTGGGCTCCGGCCGTGCTCGGCCAGGGCGCGGAGGAGTTCCGCAGGCTCGGACGCTCGCTGTTCACGGCGGCGGTCGTGCTGTCGCTCGGCGGGATAGCGCTCGCCTCCCGCAACATCAAGCTCTGGATATTCGTCGCCCTGCCGGCGATCGCGCTCGTCACCATGACCGAGCGGTATCTGCTCCGCCTCTGGCTGCACAAGCAGCGCAAAGAGGGGCGGTGTCTGCGCCCGGTGCTCGCCGCCGGGAGCCCGGCCACCGTACGGGACCTGATCATGCGGACCCGCAAGTTCCCGCACCTGGGCTGGCGCGTCGAGGCGGTGTGCATGCCGGAGGACCACGGGCTCGACGCCGACCATGTGGACGGTGTGCCGGTCGTCGGGCGGCTGGCGGACGTCGCGGGCCATGTGCGCGGCGACGGCTACCGGGTGGTCGCGGTCACCCCGGATCCGCACTGGTCGCCGGACCGGCTGCAGCGCCTCGCCTGGAACCTGGAGGGCAGCGACGCCGAAATGGTCGTCGCCCCCGTCCTGATGGAGGTGGCGGGGCCGCGGCTGCACGTCGACGCGGTGCTCGGGATCCCGCTGCTTCGGGTCAGCATGCCCACCTTCACCGGTGGGCGCCGGATGGTGAAGGGAATCGTCGACCGGCTGGGCGCCGCGGTCCTGCTGCTGCTCTTCGCGCCGCTCATGGTGGTCGTCGCGCTGCTCGTCATGGCGGACAGCCGCGGCGGTGCGCTCTACCGCCAGCGCCGAGTGGGCAAGGACGGCTGCGAGTTCACCATCTTCAAGTTCCGCACCATGGTCACCGGCGCCCACACGGCGCGTGCCGCGCTGGCCGATCACAACGAAGGCGCCGGGCTGCTGTTCAAGCTCCGCAGGGACCCGCGGGTGACGCGGGTGGGGACGGTGCTGCGCCGGTACTCGATCGACGAGCTGCCGCAGCTGCTCAACGTACTCACCGGGTCGATGTCGCTCGTCGGCCCGCGGCCGCCGCTGCCGGAGGAGTCCGCCGCGTACGGCCCGGACATCCGCCGGCGGCTGCTCGTCAAGCCCGGCCTCACCGGCCTGTGGCAGATCAGCGGACGCAGCGACCTGCCGTGGGAGGAGGCGGTCCGGCTCGACCTGCGGTACGTGGAGGACTGGTCGCTCGCGCTCGACTCGGTGATCTTGTGGAAGACGCTGCGCGCGGTGCTCAAGGGACAGGGGGCCTACTGATGGGGGCCTACTGATGTACGGGGGGTCACCGGTGTCCGGGAGGCCATCGATATCCGGGGGGCGCCGCTTCGTCGGCGCAGGAAGCGCAGGCCGCCAGGGCCTGCCTGGGGGGGAGGAGAGCGTCATGAGAGTCAGCGTCTTAGGGCTCGGATACGTGGGCTGCGTGTCGGCCGCGTGCCTGGCGGGGCAGGGCCACGAGGTCATCGGGGTCGACGTCAACCAGGCCAAGGTCGACCTGGTCAACGCCGGCAAGGCGCCGGTGGTCGAGGAGCGGATCGGCGAACTCGTCGCCGGCGTCGTGGAGTCCGGGGCGCTGCGCGCCACCCGTGACGTCCGCGACGCGGTCCTCAACAGCGACGTGTCGCTGATCTGTGTGGGCACCCCGTCGGAGCCCAACGGCAGCCTGTGCACCACCTACTTGGAGCGGGTCACCGAGCAGATCGGCGCCGCGCTGGCCGAGCGGGGAAAGGAGGGCGGCCGGCACACCGTCGTCTTCCGCAGCACCATGCTCCCCGGCACCTGCCTGAACCTGCTGGTGCCGATCCTGGAGAAGCACGCCGGCGGCACCGCGGGGACGGACTTCGGGGTCGCGGTCAACCCGGAGTTCCTGCGCGAGGGCACCAGCGTGCGGGACTTCTTCGACCCGCCGAAGACCGTCATCGGCGAACTCGACCCGGCCAGCGGCGACGTGGTCGCCGCGCTCTACGACGGCCTGCCCGGCGAGGTGTTCCGGGTGCCCGTCCCGGCGGCCGAGGCGATCAAGTACGCCGACAACGCGTTCCACGGCCTCAAGATCGGCTTCGCCAACGAGCTGGGCTCGGTGTGCCAGGCGCTCGGGGTGGACTCGCACCAGGTGATGGACGTGTTCCTCGCCGACCGCAAGCTGAACATCAGCCCCGCCTATCTGCGGCCCGGCTTCGCCTTCGGCGGCTCCTGCCTGCCCAAGGACCTGCGCAGCCTGGTGTACGCGGCGCAGCGCGCGGACGTCTCGGTGCCGATCCTGTCCCACGTCCTCGCCTCCAACGCCGACCACCTGCAGCGCGCGGTGGACCTCGTCGAGCGCACCGGCAAGCGGCGGGTCGGCCTGTTCGGGCTCTCCTTCAAGCCGGGCACCGACGACCTCCGCGAGAGCCCGCTCGTCGAGCTGGCGGAGCGGCTCTTCGGCAAGGGGTACGACCTGCGGATCTACGACGCCAACGTGAGCCTCTCCCGGCTCATGGGCGCCAACCGCGAGTACATCGAGACCCGCCTTCCGCACCTCGCGCAGCTGCTCGCCGACTCCGTCGACGAGGTGCTCGACCACGCCGAGGTGTGCCTCGTCGGCAGCAGCGACCCGGCCGTCCTTGCCGCGCTGCCGCACGGCGCCGCGCCGGTGATCGTCGACCTCATCCACCTTCCCGACGCCGATGCGCGCCGGAACGAACCGGGGTACATGGGCCTTGCTTGGTGACACGACGTCCGACGACACGGCGTCCGACGAGGCGACGGCCCACGAAGCGACGGCCGGTGCGGGCCGGCGCGCGCTGGTCCTGGTGGAGAACCTGTCCGTGCCCTTCGACCGGAGGGTGTGGCAGGAGTGCACCACGCTGCGCGACGCCGGGTGGGAGGTGCACGTCATCTGCCCCCGGGGGACCAAGCGGGACACGGAGGCGCGCGCCCTGATCGACGGGGTGCGCATCCACCGCTACCCGTTGCGCGCGGCCACCGGAGGCCCGGCCGGCTATCTCCGCGAGTACGGCACGGCGCTGTGGCACACGGCCCGGCTGGCCCGCGCGGTCGGACCGGTCGACGTCGTCCACGCCTGCAACCCGCCCGACCTGCTGTTCCTGCCCGCGCTGTGGCTGAAGCGGCGCGGCGCGCGGTTCGTCTTCGACCAGCACGACCTGGTGCCCGAGCTGTACCTCTCCCGGTTCGACCGGGGCAAGGACCTGCTCTACCGGGGCGTGTGCGCGCTGGAACGGATGACGTACCGGGCCGCCGACGTCGTGCTCGCCACCAACGAGAGCTACCGGGACGTCGCGGTGCGCCGCGGCGGGCAGCGCCCGGAGGATGTCTTCGTGGTGCGCAGCGCGCCCGACACCGACCGCTTCCACCCGGTGCCCGCCGAACCGGAGTTGAAACGGGGCAAGCCCCATCTGCTGTGCTATCTCGGTGTGATGGGCCCGCAGGACGGTGTCGACTACGCCCTGCGGGCGCTGGCCAAACTGCGCGACGACCTCGGGCGGACCGACTGGCACGCGGTGTTCGTCGGCGCCGGTGACGCCTTCGACGCGATGGTGGAGCTGTCGAAGCGGCTCGGCCTGTCGGAGCAGGTGCAGTTCACCGGGCGCATCCCGGACGCGGACCTGGCGCGCTATCTGTCCACGGCGGACGTGTGCCTCTCCCCCGACCCGCGCAACCCGCTCAACGACGTGTCGACCATGAACAAGGTCCTCGAGTACATGGTGATGGGCCGCCCGATCGTCTCCTTCGACCTGCGGGAGGCGCGGGTCTCCGCGGGTGAGGCGGCGCTCTACGCGCCCGCCAACGACGAGGCGGAGTTCGCCCGGCTCGTCGCGCTGCTCATGGACGACCCGGAGCAGCGGGCCGAGATGGGCAAGCTCGGCCAGGAGCGGATCGGCGGACAGCTCTCCTGGCGGAACTCCCAGCGCGCGCTGCTCGACGCCTACGCCGCCGCCGTCCGGGGCCGCGCCCCGGTGTCGGCGGCCCCCCGAGTCCGTACAGGGAAGAGGCAGCGCAGTTGAGTGAGGACGTCATACGCCTGGTCACCATCGGGCGGATCTTCCGGCGGCGCTGGCGGCTCCTCGCCGTCGCCGCCGTTCTGGGCGCCCTGGTCGGCTACGGCGCCTCACTGCTGTTCCCGCCGACCTACACGACGTCGACCTCGGTCCTGCTGGCCGGTCAGTGGGAGGAGCGCGAGCTGCTGACCCAGGCGGAGATCGCGTCCAGTTCGGCGGTGGTCGACCGTGCGGCCGTCGCGCTCGAATGGGACGGGGTCGGCGCCGGTGACCTGGGCGACCAGGTGAGCGCCAAGGCGGCCGACGGGAACATCATCAAGATCTCCGGTACGGCCGAGACGCCGGGGCGCGCCCAGCGCCTCTCCGACCAGGTGGCGCAGGAGTTCGTCACCTTCGCCGCGCGGATCGCCGGCGACGGCACCAACGCCGACGACGAGGAGGGGCCCGAGGCGCTGCGCGAGCGGGTGGCGACGACCAACCGCCGCATCTCCGACCTGGCCGACTCGGCCGACCCGGGGCGGACCGTGGAGGGCGTGCAGGCCCGCACCGAGCTGGAGAAGCTGCGCACCGCGCTGCAGCAGGCCATGAAGAAGCTGGACGACGCGGACCCGGCGACCAACAAGGCCAACATGGTCGTCATGGGCCCCGCCGCCCGGCCCAGCGGCGAGGCGCCGCCGACGCGGACGCAACTCACGGTCGCCGGCGCGGTGTTGTTCTTCCTGTTCGCCGTCATCGGCCACCTCGCCACCGCCCGGAGCAACCGCGGTCTGCGCACCGAGGCGGAGATCACCGCGGCGCTCGGCTCGACGCTGATCGGCACCGTCGACGTGCCCGGCCGGCGCGGCCTGCCCCGCTCGCGGGGCCGCGGCCCGCGCTGGCTGCGCCGGCTCCTCGGCGCCGACGCCCGGTGGGACCTGCCGGCCCCCCGGCCGTCCGCAGGCGCGGCGGGACGACAGACCCGGTACCGGCGGGTGTGCGCCCGCCTGCGCAACCAACTCCCCTCCCCCCGACGGATTCTGGCCGTCGTACCGGAGGGTGACGAGATCGCCCTGCGGGCCGCCGGGCAGCTCGCCGCCGAGGCCGGGAACGATCCGCTGCTGCGCGTGGTGGAGGTCTCGGTGACCCGGCCGCTGGTGCCGGACCGCGGCGCCGAGTCCGGCGCCCTGGTCGTGCTCAGCGCGGGCTGCTGGAGCGCGGGAGAGCTCGCCGGCGTCGCCGAGGCGTGCGCGGACGGCAGACACGAGGTCGTGGGCGTCGTCGTCGCCGACCCGGTCCGGGCCGCCCGCTCGGAGCGGGCCGCCGAGGCCCCTCGGCCACCTCACGCGCGGGCGGTCGCCGTGGGGGACGACGCGCGAGGAGGTGCGGTGTGACGACGGACGGGACATCGGAGCCGGGGTCCTCTCCCCTCTTCGACCTGCACGCGCTGGTGGTCGCCGTGCGCAGACGCCGCCGCTTCTGGTGCGCCCTGGCGCTGCTCGGGCTCCTCGCCGGTGCCGCGCTCGCCGTACTGCGCCCGCCGCCGCCCGCCGCGGTGACGAAGGTGCTCGTCACCCACCAGGACGACCAGCCCAACGACACCGGCACGCTGATCCGCACCGACGTCGAGCTGCTCGGCACCACCCGGATCGCCGGCCAGGCCCTGAAGGCCCTCAAGTCCACCGAGAAGCCCGAGGACTTCATGGCGGACTACCGAGGAACCGGCGTCACCAACAACCTGCTGCAGATCGACGTGACGGGTGCGAGCGACGCGGACGCGGTGGCCCGGGTGAAGGCGCTGGCCGACGCGTTCGTCGCCGACCACGTACGGCGGATGCGGGAGAGCGCCAAGGCCGAGGCCAAGGCGCTGATCGCGCAGCGCGACCGGATGCGCAAGGAGCTCGGGCAGATCAACGACTCGATCGGGACCCGCTCGCCGGAGAGCGACCCGCAGGGCTCGGCGAGCATCGAGTCGCTCTACGCCCGCCGCGCCGAACTGAACTCGCGCATCGCCGACTTCGACCAGCGGGCCGAGGAGGCGCGCATCGGCACGCCCAAGCTCGTCGCGGGCACCCAGATCGTGGACGCCCCGCGCGCCGTGCACCACTCCCTGGCGAAGTCGGCCGTCACCAACGCCGGGATCGGTTTCTTCCTCGGGCTCTTCCTCGGGCTCGCGGTGGCCGCGGTCGGCTCGGTGGTGGCGGACCGCCCGGTGCTGCGCCGGGAGATCGCGGCGAACCTCGGTGCCTCCGTCATCGCGGAACTGGGCGGTCAGCCCCGGCGCTTCTCCTGGCCGTGGCGGCTGCGCAGGACCCGGGCGGCCCACGAGCGGGTCACCACGACGCTGGCCCGCACCGTGCGCGGCGCGTCGGAACCCGTGTCGCTGCTCGAACTGGGATGCGCGCGCAGCACGAGCGTGCTCGCCCGGAACGTCGCCGCGGCCCTGGCGGCGGACGGCCCGGTGGCCCTCGTCGACGGTCTGCCGGGCCCGCACCTCGCCGAGGCCCGCCGCGGGCCCGGTGACCCGGACGTGGTCAGCGGCGAGCAGGCCGCCGCCCTGCCGCGCCAGGTGCGCAGGATCGGCGTCGGCTCGGTCGCGCCCGGCACCGCCTGGACCGACCTGCAGTACCTCGGCGGCCAGACCGTGCTCGTGGTGCGCGCGGGACACGGCAGCGCGGGCTGGCTGCACACCGTGGCGCGGCAGCTCGCGGACCAGAACATCCCGGTGCTCGGCGTGGTCCTCGTCGACCCCGACCCGCGCGACCGGACCGACGGCACGCTCTGGGACGGGCTGCACATCGCGCTGCGCGGCCACGGCGAGCGGCTGGCCCGGGAGAGCGTGCGGGGCCGGGCGCGCACCGAGCGTTCATCGAGAGCGGTACGCGTTCCCGACAGTGACAAGGAGGCGAGGTAGCACATGTGTGGCATCGCAGGCACGTACCGGTGGCCGGACGGAAAGGCCGTGACCGACCGGCTGACCGAAACCCTCGCCCATCGCGGCCCGGACGGCGCGGGCCGCTACAGCCGTCCCGTCGGTGACGGCGACGTCCAGCTCGGCCACCGCCGGCTCGCCATCATCGACCTGTCCGAGACCGGCGCCCAGCCGATGATCTCCGACGGCCTCGCCCTCACGTACAACGGCGAGCTGTACAACGCCCCCGAACTGCGGGCCGAGTTGGCCGCCGCCGGGGTGCGCTTTCGCGGCACCTCCGACACCGAGGTGGTCCTGGAGGCGTGGCGGCGCTGGGGCACGGACTGTCTGCCCCGGCTGCGCGGCATGTTCGCGTTCGGGGTCTTCGACGAGCGCACCGGCGAGCTGGTGCTCGCCCGCGACCAGCTCGGCATCAAGCCGCTGTTCCTGCTCCGCCGCGGCCCCGGCCTGGTGTTCGCCTCCGAGCTCAAGGCGCTCGCCGCCGTGACCGGCGGTTCCCTCGACGTGGATCCCGGGGCGCTGGTGGCGTCGCTGCTGTACTACTGGGTGCCGGACTCGCGCTGCGCGTACCGCGAGGCGGAGAAGCTGCCGCCGGGGAGCTGGCTGCGGTGCAGGGCCGACGGCCGGGTCGACCGGGGGCGGTTCTGGAACCTCAAGGACGTCGCCGCCGAGGGCCAGGAGCGGGCCAGGGCGGGCGAGTCGCCGGACATCGCCGGCGTCGTCGCGGAGTCGACACGGCAGCACATGCTCTCCGACGTGCCCGTGGCGACGTTCCTCTCCGGCGGTCTCGACTCCAGCTATCTGACCGCCCTGGCCGCCCGCCACCAGCCCGGCATCTCCGCGTACACGATCGGATTCCGCGCCGAGGACGCCAAGTTCGAGGCGATGCCGGACGACCTGCGCTACGCCCGGCAGGTGGCCGCGCGCTACGGCGTCGACCTGCACGAGATCGAGATCGCGCCGAACGTCCTGGACCTGCTGCCGGAGATGACGTACCACCTCGACGAGCCGATCGGCGACCCCGCCGCGATCAACACCTATCTGATCTGCTCGGCGGCCCGGGAGGCCGGCGTCAAGGTGATGCTCTCCGGGATGGGCGCCGACGAGCTGTTCGCCGGGTACCGCAAGCACCTGGCCAACACGCTGGCGCTGCGCTACCAGCGCGTCCCGCGGCCGCTGCGGCGCGCGGTGTCGGGGGCCGTGGACCGGCTGCCGGTCGCCACGGCCCGGCGGGGGTACCGGTCGGTGCGGTTCGCCAAGCGGTTCCTCTCCTTCGCCGAACTGCCGGAGGAGACCGCGTTCCGGCGCAGCTACACCATGTACGACCAGGAGGAGCTGCTCGCCCTGGTCGACCCGGACCTGGCGGGGACGGTGGACGACGTGCTGACCGAGCACGCGGACGTCTACGAGGACAACGACCTCGACGACTTCGTGAACCGGATGTGCCTGGGCGACGCCCGGATGTTCCTGCCGGGTCTGAACCTCGCCTACACGGACCGCTCCAGCATGGCCGCGTCGACCGAGGTGCGGGTGCCGTACGTGGACGTCGAGGTGGTCAAGGCCGCGTTCGCGGTGCCGGGCAGCCGCAAGATCGTCGGACGGCAGGGCAAGGCCGTCCTCAAGGAGGCGGCCACCTCCGTCCTGCCCCGGGAGATCGTGTACCGGCCCAAGGGCCTGTTCAGCGCCCCGCTGCGGGCCTGGATGAGCCGGGACCTGGCGCCGCTGGTGCGCGAGGTGGTGAACGACGGGGTCCTTGTCACCTCGGGGATCCTGCGCCGCGACGCGCTGGCGCGCATGGTCGCCGAGGACGCCGCCGGACAGCGGGACTTCTCCAAACATCTGTGGCATGTGCTGACCCTCGAGTACTGGTATCGCGGCGCGACCTCTGGGTCCGACCGGAGCACTCGGCAAACGGCTTAGGAATTCAGAGGAGTACGGGTGAAGCAGGTTGTTCAGAACTACAAGAGCGGCGAGCTGGCGGTCCTCGACGTGCCGGTTCCCGGGTGCAAGGCGGGCGGTGTGCTGGTCCGCAGCGCCTTCTCGCTGATCTCCACCGGGACCGAGCTCATGAAGGTCTCCGAGGCCGGCATGTCGATGGTCGGCAAGGCCCGCTCACGCCCCGACCAGGTGGCCAAGGTCATGCAGAGCGTGGCCACCAACGGGGTGCCCGCCACCTACCGCAAGGTGATGGGCAAGCTGGACTCGTACACGCCGCTCGGCTACTCGCTGTGCGGGGTGGTCGAGCAGGTCGGCGCCGGGATCGACGACGTGTCCGTCGGTGACCTGGTGGCCTGCGCGGGCAACGAGCACGCGCTGCACGCCGAGGTGAACTGGGTGCCGCAGAACCTCTACGCCCCGGTTCCGGACGGCCTCGCGGCCCGGCACGCGGCCTTCGGCACCGTCGGCTCGATCGCGATGCAGGGCGTCCGCCGCGGCGAGCCCCAGCTCGGCGACGTGGCGCTGGTCATCGGCCTCGGCCTGATCGGCCAGCTGGTGGTGCAGCTCCTGACCGCCTCCGGGGCCCGCGTGGTGGGCGTCGACCCCGACCCGGTGCGCTGCGAGCTCGCGGAGCGGCTCGGCGCCGCGGCGTGCGGCGACCCCGAGTCCTCAGCGGTGGAGAACGCCGTCGCCGAACTCACCGACGGCCACGGTGTGGACCAGGTGTATCTGGCCGCCGGCGGCGGCAGCAACCAGCCGGTCGAGCTGGCCGCCCGGCTCTGCCGGGACCGCGGCCGGGTGGTCGACATCGGCAAGTGCCGGCTCGACCTGCCGTGGAACGCGTACTACGAGAAGGAGCTCGACGTACGGTTCTCCCGCAGTTACGGCCCCGGGCGCTACGACCCGGCGTACGAACTGGAGGGGCGCGACTACCCGATCGGCTATGTGCGCTGGACCGAGCGCCGCAACCTGGCGTGCTTCCTCGACCTCGTCGCCCGGGGCCGCGTCGACGTGGAGCCCCTGGTCTCCCACACGGCCGACTTCGCCGACGCCGTCGAGACGTACCAGCGCCTGAAGGACGGCGACCTGAAGGCGGTGGCGGTGCTGTTCCGCTACCCCGAACCCGTCGCGGGCTCCGCCGAGTTGACGGAATCGGGCGAGGCGGCACCCTCGGTGACCGTGCCCGCCGTGAAGCGGAGCTCCGGCGGTGCGCCCACCCCGGTCCGGGCGTCCAACACACCCGTACGCCTCGCGTTCGTCGGCGCCGGGAACTACGCGACGTCGATGCTGCTCCCGCACCTCCAGGGGCGCGAGGGCGTCGAGCTGTCCACCGTCGTCACCACGACCGCGCTCTCCGCGGCCAACGCGCAGCGCAAGTTCGGCTTCACCGAGGCGACCACCGATCTCGACGCGGTCCTCGGCGACAAGTCCGTCGACGCGGTGTTCGTGGTCACCCGGCACAGCTCGCACGCCGAACTGACCCGCAAGGCGCTCCTGTCCGGCAAGGCCGTGTTCGTGGAGAAGCCGCTGGCGCTCAGTGAGGACGAGCTGGCGGGCGTGGTCGCGACGGTGGAGGAGTCCGGCAACGACCGGCTGCAGGTGGGCTTCAACCGCCGCTTCTCGCCGCTGCTTCGCGAGGCCAAGCAGCGGTTCGGCGCCCGCAGCGGCCCGGCCCACCTGCGCTATCTGGTCAACGCGGGCCGGCTGCAGCACGGCAGCTGGTACCTCCAACAGGGCACCGAGGGCTCGCGGTTCGCCGGGGAGGGCGGGCACTTCATCGACACGGCGAGCTGGCTGCTCGGGGCCGACCCGGTCTCGGTGTACGCGGTCGCCACCTCGGGCCACGAGGACCTCCAGGTCGTCCTGCGCTACCCCGACGGTTCGACGGCCACCATCAGCTACGTCACCACCGGCCCGTCGAGCTTCCCCAAGGAGACCCTCGACCTGGTCGCGGACGGCCGCGCCCTGCGCCTCGACGACTTCGTCCGCGCCTCGGTCCACGGCCCCAAGAAGTGGGTCAGTTCACGGCTGCCCAAGGCCAGGGACAAGGGCCAGTCCGCCGAACTGGCCGCGTTCGTACGGGCCGTGCGCTCCGGCGGACCCATGCCGGTGCCGCTGGAGTCGCTGGTCGCCACCACGGCGGCCACCCTCGCCGTGCGGACCGGCCTGGCCGGTGGCGCGCCGGTGACGCTGGCGGGAGAGCGATGACGCTGAGCGCGGGCTGGTACCTGCGGCGGCTGTCCCGGATGGAGCCGCGGGAGGTCGGCGGCCGGGCGGTCGACGCGGTGCGCAGACGGCGGTGGCGCTCGGAGCTGCCGTACGGTCCGCCCGTGTCCGGCGCCCGCTTCACCGCGGCGCTGCCCGCCGAGGCGATCGCCGCGATACCGCCGGACGCCGCGAAGCGTCTGGTCGCCGAGGCGGACCGGCTGATGGCCGGGCACGTCACGTTCTTCGGCGTGGACCGCGACGACCTGGCCGACCCGGACTGGTGGTCCGACCCGAAGACCGGGCTCAGCGCCCCGTGGGAGTACGCCTTCGACGTGCCGTACCGGGACGAGGAGGTGGCCGGGGACGTCAAGCAGATCTGGGAGCTGTCCCGGCACCAGTACCTGACCGTGCTCGCCGCGGCCTACGCGGTCACCGGCGACGAGCGGTACGCCGAGCGCGTGGCCGATCACCTGCGGTCCTGGTGGGCGGCCAATCCGCCGCTGCGCGGGGTGCACTGGATCAGCGGCATCGAGCTGGGCATCCGGCTGCTCTCCTGGGTGTGGGTGCGCCGGCTGCTCGACGGGTGGTCCGGCGCGCGGGGCCTGTTCGAGGACAACCCGGCGGCGCTGCACCAGATCTGGCACCACCAGCGCTGGCTGGCCGCCTTTCCCAGCCGGGGTTCCTCGGCGAACAACCACGTCATCGCCGAAGCCGCCGGGCAGTTCGCCGCGGCCTGCGCCTTCGGGTGGTTCCCCGCGTCCGCGCGCTGGCGGGACGACGCGCTGCGCTCGCTGGAGCGGCACCTGCGCGGCAACACGTATCCCTCCGGCCTCAACCGGGAGCTGGCCACCGAGTACCACGGCCTGGTGCTCGAACTGGGGCTCGCCGCGGTCGCCGAGGCGGACGCGGCCGGCGTGCCGGTCCCTGCGACGGTCCGGGCGGTGCTGCTGCGGATGACCGACGCGCTCGCGGCCGTCGTCGACAACCGGCTGCGGCCGCCGCGCCAGGGGGACGCGGACGACGGTCACGGTCTGGTCGTGGACGGCGCGGGCACCGACCGCTGGGGCTCGCTCCTCGCCACCGGGGACGCCGTGTTCGGGCGGCTCGACTGGTGGCCGACGGTCACCGGCACCGATGTGCGCACGCCGCTGCTCGCCGCGCTCCTGCGGCCGTACGGGAAGCCGGGGACCGCGCACGCCGTGGCCCGGCCGGAGAGCAGGCCGGCCCACTTCGCCGACGCGGGCCTGACGATCCTGCGCGGCCCGGAGGAGATCTGGTGCCGCTGCGACGGCGGCCCGCACGGGTTCCTGTCCATCGCCGCGCACGCCCACGCCGACGCGCTCTCCGTGGAGGTCCGGCACGACGGGGTCGACGTGCTCGCCGACCCGGGGACGTTCTGCTACCACGGGCAGCCCGAGTGGCGGCAGTACTTCCGCTCGACGCTCGGCCACAACACGCTGCAACTGGACGACGCCGACCAGTCCGTGTCCGGCGGCCCGTTCCTGTGGACCCGGCACGCCCGCAGCCGCGTCCTGATCGCGGAGACCGGCGCGGCGTCGGACGGGGTGAGCGCCCGCTGGTGTGCCGAGCACGACGGCTACCAGGACGCCACACACCGCCGTAAGGTCGAACTCACGGAAGAGCGCCGGGAGTTGAAGGTGACCGACGAGGTGCGCGGCCCGCGCCGGACCGTGCGCCTCGCCTTCCACCTCGGCCCGGCCGTCGCCGTGGACCTGGTGGACAGCCGGGCCGTGCTGACCTGGAGCCGGGACGGCGAGGACCGCTCCGCGGTGCTCGACCTGCCCGCCGAGCTCTCCTGGCGGGCGCACCGCGGCGAGAGCGAGCCGCCGCTCGGCTGGTACTCCCCCGGCTTCGGACGCAAGGAGCCCGCCACCACGCTGATCGGCACCGCCTCCACGGAGGCCGGTTTGGTCGACGGCGTGCAGGAGTTCACCACCGTCCTCACGTTCCGGGGTTAGGGAGTCGACGTGGTGATCAAGAGGCGGTTCGGGGTGTGGTCGGCGGCACCGCTGGTGGTGGTCCTGCTGACGGCGGCCGGCTGTGACGACGCGCCCGCGCCGCGGGCCGAGCCGACCGCCGCCGCGCCCGCCACCCCCGTGGCCCGGGTGTGCGCCAAGCCCGCGTCCGGTCCCGCGAAGGCACCGGCGGGCGCGGTGAAGGTCGACCCCGCCAAGGTGGGCGACCTGGTCGCCAAGACCAAGAAGAGCCCGCCGCACACCACGTTCTGGCTGGGTCCCGGCAAACACCGCCTCGCGTCCGACCGGTTCGCCCAGGTCATCCCGAAGAAGGGGAACCGCTATCTGGGCGCGCCGGGCGCGGTGCTCGACGGCGGCAAGCGCAACCAGTACGCGTTCGGCGGCACCGCCCGCGACGTCACCATCGGCCATCTGACCGTGCAGCGTTTCGTGGCGCCGCCCGACGAGGGCGTGGTCAACCACGACTCGGCCGACGGCTGGGTGATCGAACACGCGACCATCCAGCACAACACCGGAGCCGGTCTGATGGCAGGCGCCCGCCAGCGCGTTCGCGCCAACTGCCTGCGCGAGAACGGCCAGTACGGCATGAACGCGTACAAGGCCAAGGGACGGATCAGCGGCCTGGTCGTCGAGGGCAACGAGATCGTCGGCAACAACACCGGCGACTGGGAGCGCAAACGCAAGGGCTGCGGCTGCACCGGAGGCGTCAAGTTCTGGGCGGTCGACGGCGCCGACGTGCGCGGCAACTGGGTGCACGACAACCGCGGCACCGGCCTGTGGGCGGACACCAACAACAACGACTTCCGCATCGAGGGCAACGTCCTGGAGAAGAACGACGGGGCGGCGCTGATCTACGAGACCAGCTACAACGCGGTCATCCGCAAGAACACGATCCGGCGGAACAACTGGGTCGAGGGGCGCCGGTACGCCGACCGGGGCGACTCCTTCCCGCTCGCGACCGTCTACATCTCGGAGTCGGGCGGCGAGCCGCGCGTGAAGGCGCGTACGGACGAGATCGAGATCGACCGGAACACGCTGGAGGACAACTGGTCCGGGATCACTCTGTGGGAGAACGCCGACCGGTTCTGCAACAGCCCGGCCAACACCTCGTCCGGCGACTGCACGCTGCTGGTCAAGGACACCAAGCGGTGCAAGCGGCCGGGCATCACCAAGGAGCCGCTCTACGCGGACTGCCGCTGGAAGACCCAGCGGGTCGACATCCACGACAACCGCTTCGTCCTGGACAAGGCGGTCGTGGAGTGCACGACGAAGTGCGACCGGATGGCGGTCCTCGCCAACTACGGCACCTATCCGGACTGGTCGCCCTACATGGGCGAGCGGGTGGCCGAGTCGATCACCGGCAAGCAGCACAACCGCTGGCGCCACAACACCTACGTCGGGCCGTGGAGGTTCGTGGCCCACGACCCGAGCCGGGTCCTCGACTTCGGGCAGTGGCAGGCCGCCCCGTACCGGCAGGACGACCGCAGCACCCTCCGTACCCGGGCGGGTGACTGAGATGCCCGCCGACCACACATCGCGGACGGTCGCCGTCGCCTGGGGACTCCTTGTCCTCAACACGCTCGGCTCCGCCGGGGCGAAGACCATCGTGCCGCTGCCCCGCTCCCTCATCCAGATGGCCACCATGGGCGCGCTGGTGCTCGCGTTCGCGCTGGCGCTGGCGGTCAACCTCACGCTGCGCATCCGCCCCGGCGCGTACGTCTTCCTGCTCACCCTGCTGCTCGTGCCGAGCCTGATCTCCAGCGTCAACCCGGACTCCGGCTTCGGCGCGCTGTTCCGCTGCGGCAGGCTGGCGCTCTTCGTCGCCACCCTGTGGCTGCTCAGCCGCTGGTGGGACGGGGGCCTCGGCTTCGTCAGACACCACATCCGGATGTACTTCGTGGTCCTCGGGTCGGTCGCCGCCGGACTGGTCGTCTCGCCGGGCGCCGCCCTGCCCGACCTCTACGGCGGGCGTCTCGTCGGCGCGCTGTGGCCGCTCACGCCGCCGCAGATCGGGCAGTACGCCGCGGTCATCATCGGGCTCACCGTGCTGCTGCTCCTGGGCCGCAGGACCGACCGGACCAGCGCGGCGCTGGTCATCGTGCCGTCCTTCGTGCTGCTCGCGCTGACCCACACCCGGACGGCCACGCTCGGCCTGTTCACCGGGCTCGCCCTCGCGATCTGCTCGCTGCTGCTGACCAGCTCCGCCGCCCGCCGGTTCTTCACCTGGGCGGTGCTGACCGCCACGGTGGCCGCGGTGGCGTTCAGCTCCGCGCTGCAGGCGTGGTTCCTGCGCGGCCAGACCGAGGAGAACTTCGCCAACCTCACCGGCCGCGCCAAGGTCTGGGACGCCCTCCTCGCGGCCCCCCGGTCGACCTCGGAGCAGCTGTTCGGGATGGGCCTCGGCGACAAGTCGTTCGGCGGCCTGCCGATCGACAACAGCTGGCTGGCCGTCTACCAGGAGCAGGGCCTGACCGGCACGGCCATCGTGGCGGCGATCATCCTCGTGCTCGGCGGCGTCGCGCTGCTGCGGCCGCCGTCGCTGCAGCGGGCCTGCGCCATCTTCCTGATCAGCTACTGCGCCATCGCCTCGTACACCGAGGCCGGTCTCGGCGACGCCTCGCCGTATCTGCTCCATCTGGCCGTGGCTGCCTCGCTGTTGGCGGCGCCCGCCGCGGCCCCGCCGCTCCCGGCGCCCGCGGCCCCCCGACGACGTGTCCCGCGCTGGGCGCGCGGTTCGGAGGTGATCTGACCGTGCGCATCCTCGTGGTGCACAACCGTTACGCCTCGGCGCAGCCGAGCGGCGAGAACAAGGTCGTCGACCAGGAGATCGAGCTGCTGCGCGCGGCCGGCCACCATGTCGAGCTGTTCGAGCGGCGCAGCGACACCATCGCCGCCCGGTCCCTGCCGGGCAAGGTCGCGGTGCCGCTGCTCGTGCCCTGGAACCCGGCGGTCCGCTCGGAGCTCGCCGCCCGGCTGCGCGCCGAGCGCCCGGACGTCGTGCACGTCCACAACGTCTTCCCGCTGCTCTCGCCCGCGGTCATCGCCGCCTGCGCCGACGCGGGCGTGCCCGCCGTGGCCACGCTGCACAACTACACGCAGATCTGCCCGCCGGGCACCCTGCAACGCGACGGCAAGCCCTGCACCGAGTGCGTCGGCGCCTCGCCGCTGCCCGCCGTCCGGCACGGCTGCTACCGGAACTCCCGCCTCGCGACCGTGCCGTTGGCGGTCAGCCTGTCGGTCAACCGGCGCCGGTGGTGGACCGGCGTGGAGCGGTTCTTCTGCATCTCGGCGGCGCAGCGCGAGGTCCTGGTGGCGGCCGGCATGCCCGCCGAACGCCTCGCCGTGAAGCACAACTTCGTGCCGGAGCCGGAGGAGCGCCGGGCGGGCGACGGCGAGCACCTGCTCTACCTCGGCCGCCTCGCGGAGGCCAAGGGCGTGCGGCTGCTCATGGCCGCGTGGGACGAGCTCGCGGCGGACGGCGGCGTGGGCGTCCCGCTGGTGATCGCCGGGACGGGCCCGCTGGAGCCGGAGGTGACGGCGTGGGCGGCGGGCCGGGACGACGTGCGCTACGTCGGCCTGTACGACACCGCGGAGTGCCGCAAGGCGCTCGCACGCTCGGTCGCCGTGGTCGCCCCCTCGACCTGGCTGGAGGCCTTCGGCCTGGTCGTCGTGGAGGCGATGGCGGCCGGC
Source organism: Streptomyces sp. NPDC005863 (assembly GCF_042871345.1). Classification (NCBI taxonomy): domain Bacteria; kingdom Bacillati; phylum Actinomycetota; class Actinomycetes; order Kitasatosporales; family Streptomycetaceae; genus Streptomyces; species Streptomyces sp. NPDC005863. The sequence goes on from NZ_JBIAII010000005.1 coordinate 339,550, forward strand.
GTGCCGGCCGTCGCCGCAGGTCACGGCGCCTTCGTCGAGCTCGTCGAGGACGGGGTGACCGGGCTGCTGCACCGGCCGGGCGACGCCGCGTCGCTCGCGTCCCGCATACGCCGGATCGCGGTCGATCGGGACCGCAACCGGGAGATGGGCCGGGCGGCCCGCGGCCGGTACGAGCAGGGGTTCAGCCCCGCCGTCGGCCTGGACCGCCTGGTGGAGGGGTATCGCGCCGCGATCGCGGTGCGGGCCGGAGACGGGAACGGTCCGTCGCCGGCAGGGGGAACGGAAACACGGGCTCGTGGCGGGGACACCCGTACGGGCAGGGATGGGGGCAGTTAGATGACACGATGCCGACTCTGCGGCTCGGCGGCGCTGGAGAGCGTCGTCGACCTGGGGGCGACCCCGCCGTGCGAGAGCTTTCTCGCCGCGGACCGGCTGGACGAGCCGGAGCCCGCGTACCCGCTGCACCTGCGGGTCTGCACGGAGTGCTGGCTCGCGCAGATCCCGCCGCTGATCACGCCGGAGGAGACGTTCAAGGAGTACGCGTACTTCTCCTCCTTCTCGACGTCGTGGGTGGAGCACGCGCGCACCTTCGTCGCCGGCGCCGTGGAGCGGGTGGGGCTCGGCGCCGACGCCTTCGTGGTCGAGGTCGCGAGCAACGACGGGTATCTGCTCAAGCACGTGGTGGACCGGGGGATCCGCTGCCTGGGCGTCGAGCCGTCGGTGAACGTCGGTGCGGCGGCCAGGGAGGCGGGCGTGCCCACGGTCACGGAGTTCCTGAGCCCCGAGACGGGCGCGGCCGTCCGCGCCGAGCACGGTCCGGCCGACCTGGTCGTGGCCAACAACGTGTACGCGCACATCCCGGACGTGGTCGGGTTCACCGAGGGGCTGCGCGCCCTGGTCGCCGACGACGGCTGGGTCTCCATCGAGGTGCAGCACCTGCTGACCCTGATCGAGGAGAACCAGTACGACACGATCTACCACGAGCACTTCCAGTACTACACGGTCGCCTCGGCGGCGCGGGCGCTCGCGAGCGGTGGACTCGCCCTCGTGGACGTCGAGTTGCTGCCCACGCACGGCGGCTCCATCCGGCTGTGGGCCCGCCCCGCCGAGGTCGCGGGCGAGCCGTCACGGCAGGTGGCCGAGGTCCTGGACCGGGAGAAGGCCGCCGGGCTCCAGGACCTCTCCGGGTACACCGAGTTCTCCGCCCGGGTCGCCAAGGTCCGCAGGGACCTGCTGAAATTCCTCATCGAGGCGGCCGAGCGCGGCGAGACGGTCGTCGGCTACGGCGCCCCCGGCAAGGGCAACACCCTGCTCAACCACTGCGGCATCCGGCCCGACCTGCTCGCGTACACGGTCGACCGCAACCCGTACAAGCACGGCCGGTTCACCCCGGGCACCCGCATCCCGATCCTGCCGCCCGAGCGGATCGCCGCCGACCGGCCCGACTACGTCCTGATCCTGCCCTGGAACCTGCGGGCCGAGCTGGTCGAGCAGCTGTCCTACGTGCACGAGTGGGGCGGCCGCCTGGTCTTCCCCGTCCCGGAACTGAGCGTCGTCGACGCCACGTCTTCGAAAGAGGCCACAGCATGAAGGTCGTTCTGTTCTGCGGCGGTTACGGGATGCGGATGCGCGACGGGGCCGCCGACGACATGCCCAAGCCGATGGCGATGGTCGGCCCGCGGCCGCTGATCTGGCACGTCATGCGCTACTACGCGCACTTCGGGCACAAGGAGTTCATCCTGTGCCTGGGGTACGGGGCGCACCACATCAAGAACTTCTTCCTCAACTACGAGGAGACGACGTCCAACGACTTCGTGCTGCGCGGCGGCAGGACCGAGCTGCTGTCCACCGACATAGCCGACTGGACGATCACGTTCGCGCAGACCGGCATCGAGTCGCCGATCGGCGAGCGGCTGCGGCGGGTCCGCCACCACCTGGACGGCGACGAGATGTTCCTCGCCAACTACGCGGACGTGCTGACCGACGCCCCGCTGCCGGAGATGATCGACCGGTTCGCCCGGCGGGACGCGGGCGCCTCGATGATGGTGGTGCCGCCGCAGTCGTCCTTCCACTGCGTGGAGCTGGGCGAGGACAACCTGGTGGGCGGCATCACGGCGGTCAGTGAACTGCCGCTGTGGGAGAACGGCGGCTACTTCGTGCTCCGCCAGGAGGTCTTCGACCACATACCGGAGAACGGCGACCTGGTCGCCGACGGATGCGGCCAACTCGCCAAGCAGGGCCGCCTGGTGGCGCACCAGCACCGCGGTTTCTGGAAGCCGACCGACACGGTCAAGGAGCGGGCCGCGCTGGATGCCGCGTACACCCGCGGCGAGCGCCCGTGGGCCGTGTGGGAGCGCGACGGCGTACCGACGGACGCCGGGGTGCGCGCGTGATCCGGCTCGGGGCCGGGCGCCTCGAACGGATCGTCGCGGTGGGCGCGCACTGCGACGACATCGCCATCGGCGCCGGCGGCACGCTGCTCACGCTGTGCCTGGCCCGGCCGGGCGTCCGCGTCGACGCGCTGGTGCTCTCCGGCGGGGGCGGCGAGCGGGAGCAGGAGGAGCGGGCCGCGCTCGCCGCGTTCTGCCCCGGCGCCGACCTGCGGCTTACCGTCCTCAAGCTGCCGGACGGCCGGCTCCCCACGCACTGGGAGGAGGCCAAGGCCGCGGTCGAGGAGCTGCGCGCGCAGAGCGACCCCGACCTCGTCCTCGCCCCGCGCACCGACGACGCGCACCAGGACCACCGGGGCCTCGCCCAGCTCGTGCCCACCGCCTTCCGCGACCACCTCGTACTCGGCTACGAGATCGTCAAGTGGGACGGCGATCTCGGCCGGATGGCCGCGTACCAGCCGCTCTCGCCGGAGACCGCCGAGCGGAAGGTGCGGCTCCTTCAGGAGCACTACCCCTCGCAGCGGCACCGGCCCTGGTACGACCGGGAGGCCTTCCTCGGCCTCGCGCGGATCCGCGGCATCGAATGCCACGCGCGGTACGCCGAGGCGTTCGCCGTCACCAAACTCACGCTCGATCTGGGCACCGCCCATCAGGGGGACTGAACCTTGCGCGTACTGCTGACCGGACATCAGGGCTACCTGGGCACCGTGATGGCCCCGGTCCTCGCGGCCGCGGGGCACGAGGTCACCGGCCTCGACTCCGGCCTGTTCGCCGACTGCGTCCTCGGCCCGCGGCCCGCCGACCCGACGGGGCACCGGGTGGACCTGCGGGACGTCACGGCCGACCACGTGGCCGGGTTCGATGCGGTGATCCATCTGGCCGCGCTCTCCAACGACCCGCTGGGTTCGCTGGCGCCCGAGCTCACCTACGACATCAACCACCACGCGTCCGTGCGGCTGGCCCGGCTGGCCCGCGAGGCCGGGGTGCGGCGCTTCCTGTACGCGTCCACCTGCTCGGTCTACGGCGCCGCGGGCGGCGGTGAGCTGGTCGGCGAGGACGCCCCGCTGCGCCCGGTGACCCCGTACGCGGAGTCCAAGGTGCGGGTGGAGGACGACCTGCACGCGCTGGCCGACGACGACTTCAGCCCGGTGTACATGCGCAACGCCACCGCCTTCGGCTTCTCGCCCCGGCTGCGCGCCGACATCGTCCTGAACAACCTGGTGGGCCACGCGCTGCTCACCGGCGAGGTGCTTGTGCTCTCCGACGGCACGCCGTGGCGGCCGCTGGTGCACGCCGCCGACATCGCGCGGGCCTTCACCGCCGCGCTGGGCGCGCCCCGGGATGCGGTGCACGACCGGGCGTTCAACATCGGCAGCGAGACCAACAACGTCACGGTCGCGGAGATCGCGGAGCAGGTCGCCGCGTCGGTGCCCGGCTCGAAGGTGGTGATCACCGGCGAGAACGGCGCCGATCCGCGCTCCTACCGGGTGGACTTCTCCCGGTTCCGCGCCGCGGTGCCCGGCTTCGACTGCACGTGGACGGTGCGGCAGGGCGCCCTCGAACTCGCCGACGCCTACCGCGAACACGGCCTGACCCAGGAGGACTTCGAGCAGCGCTTCACGCGTCTCGCCGTGCTGCGCGCGGCCTCCGGAGCGGGCACCGTCGACGACACCCTGCGGCGGCGCCCGTGACGGCGGTCGGCGAGGAGATGCACGCACTGGTGGAGCGGCTGTACCCGCTCTGCCGGAGCATCACCGGCGACGGTGTGCGCGCCACCCTGCGCATCGTCGACGAGTATCTTCCGCTGGACATGCACGAGGTGCCGACCGGGACGCAGGTCCTCGACTGGACGGTGCCGCAGGAGTGGAACATCCGGGACGCGTACGTCGCCGACGCCTCCGGCCGCCGGGTCGTCGACTTCGCCGCGTCCAGCCTGCACGTGCTCGGCTACAGCGTGCCGGTGTCGGCGACGATGCCGCTCGCCGAGCTCCGCAGCCATCTGCACACGCTGCCGGACCACCCGAACTGGGTGCCGTACCGCACGAGTTACTACCAGCCGCAGTGGGGGTTCTGTCTGGCCCAGGAGACCCTGGACGCCCTGCCGGACGGCGACTACGAGGTGCGCGTCGACTCCACGCTCGCCGACGGTCATCTGACCTACGCCGAGCACGTCATCCCCGGACAGGTGCCGGACGAGGTGATCGTCTCCTGCCACGTCTGCCACCCGTCGCTGGCCAACGACAATCTGGCCGGCATCGCGGTGGCGACGTATCTGGCCCGGTCACTGGCCGGGACCTCGCCGTACTACACCTACCGGTTCATCTTCGCGCCGGGCACCATCGGCGCCATCACCTGGCTGGCCCGCAACGCGGAGCGGATCGACCGGGTCAAGCACGGGCTCGTGCTCGCCTGCGCCGGTGACGCGGGCCAACTGACGTACAAGCAGAGCAGGCGCGGCGACGCGGAGATCGACCGGGTGCTGCGGCATGTGCTCGCCGCGTCCGAACGCCCGCACCAGGTCAAGGAGTTCACCCCGTACGGATACGACGAGCGGCAGTTCTGCTCGCCCGGGTTCGACCTCGGGGTGGGCTCGCTCAGCCGGACGCCGTACGCGAGCTATCCGGAGTACCACACGTCGGCGGACAACCCCGACTTCGTCTCCGCGGAGGCGATGGCGGACACGCTCGACGTCTGCCGTACGGCGTTCGGCGTCCTCGACCGCAACCGGCGCTACGTCAACCTCAGCCCCTACGGCGAACCGCAGCTGGGGCGGCGGGGGTTGTACGAGTCCCTCGGTGGCCGCAGCGACGCCAAGGAGGCGCAGATGGCGATGCTCTGGGTGCTCAGCCTCTCCGACGGCGGGCACAGCCTGCTGGACGTCGCCGCGCGGTCGGGGCTCACCTTCGACACCGTCGCCGCGGCGGCCGACGCCCTGCACGGCGCCGGACTGATCAAGGCATGACGCCGATGGCCACCGAGGGAGAGCACACGACGACGCCGCAGGCCCCGCCGCAGAGCACCGGACGGACCGCCAAGCGGGCCATGTTCGGCCGGCTCTCCTGGGGCCTCGCCGACCAGGCGGCCTCCAGCATCTCCAACTTCGTGGTGGGGATCTACGTGGCCCGCTCGCTCGGGCTTGCCGCGTTCGGCGTGTTCAGTCTCGCCTGGGTGACCTACGGCGTGGTGCTCAGCGTCTCCCGCGGGCTCGCCACCGACCCGCTCGTGGTGCGCTTCAGCGGTGTGCCGGAAGCCGCCTGGCGCACCGCGGTGGCCCGCTCGTCGGGCACCGCGCTCGGCGTCGGCGCCGCCGTCGGCGCGGTGTGCCTGGTGGTCGGCCTGGCGGTCGGCGGCCGCGTGGGGCCCGCGTTCGCCGGCCTCGGCGTCGTACTGCCGGGGCTGCTGATGCAGGACGCCTGGCGGTACTCGTTCTTCGCGGCGGGCGCCGGGCGCAAGGCCTTCGTCAACGACCTGGTGTGGGGCATCGCGCTCGTCCCCGCCCTGGTGGTCGCCGCCCGGGTCGGCGGCGTGGCCGCGTTCGTCCTCGCCTGGGGCGCGTCGGCCGCCGTCGCCGCGGTGTACGGGTGTCTGCAGTCCGGCATCCGGCCCCGGCTCACCGGGGCGCGGGCGTGGCTCCACGACCACCACGACCTCGGCCTGCGGTACCTGGTCGAGAACGTCAGCACCAGCGGCGCGGCCCAGCTGCGGGCGTACGGCCTCGGCGCGATCGTCGGCGTCAGCGCGGTGGGCGTGGTCCGCGGCGCCGAACTCCTGCTCGGCCCGTTCATGGCCGTGCTGATGGGCCTGTCGCTGGTCACCGTGGCGGAGGCGGCGCGGGTGCTGCGCAGGGCCCCGCACCGCCTCGGCACCTTCTGTCTCCTGCTGGGCGGCGCGCAGGCGGTGGCCGCGCTGCTCTGGGGCGCGGCGCTGCTCCTGATGCCGGACCGGCTCGGCGAGCTCACCCTCGGCGACGTCTGGGGCGCCGCCTCCGAGCTCATCGTGCCGGCCACGCTCGGGGTCGCGGGCGCAGGACTCGGCACCGGCGCCGCGGCCGGCCTGCGCGCGCTCGGCCTGGCCCGGCGCAGTCTGCGCAGCCAGCTGTTCGCCTCCACCTGCTACGTCGCCGGCGGGCTCGGCGGTGCGGTCGCGGCCGGCACGGTCGGCTCGGCCTGGGGCGTCGCCGCCGCCACCGTCTGCGGCTCCGCCGTGTGGTGGCTGCAGCTGCGCGCCGCGCTGCGCGAGCACCACCAGAACTCCATTACCGAAGTGAGGACGTCATGACCGCGCATCCCCGGCTGAGCATCGGCCTGCCCGTGTACGACGGCGAGGAGTACCTCGCCGAGGCGCTCGACGCCCTGCTCGGCCAGACCTACGAGGACTTCGAGCTGGTCATCTCGGACAACGCCTCGACCGACGGCACCCAGGACATCTGCCGCGAGTACGCCGCGAAGGACCCGCGCATCCGCTACCTCCGGCTGCCGCGGAACATCGGCGCCGCGCCCAACCACAACTACGTGTTCACGCAGTGCCGCGGCGAGCTGTTCAAGTGGGCCTCGCACGACGACCTGTACGCGCGCGACCTGCTGAAGCGGTGCGTGGAGGCGCTGGACGAGCGCCCGGAGGTGATCCTCGCGCACAGCGGCCAGGCGGTCATCGACGGCGACGGCACGGTGAAGGTCCCCTACGCCTACGGGCTCGCCACCGACTCGCCGCGCGCCCCGGAGCGCTTTCGCAGTCTGCTCTTCGAGCCGGGCGGCGACGACTTCTACGGGGTGATGCGGGCCGACGTGCTGCGCCGGGTGAAGCCGCACGACAGCTACCACCACGCGGACCGCACGTTCGTCGCCGAGATCACCCTGCACGGGCCCTTCCACCAGGTGCCGGAGCTGCTGTACTTCCGCCGCGACCACCCCACCCGCGCCGAGCGCGCGAACCCCTCGCTGCGCTCCAGGTGCGTCAACCTGGACCCGCGCCGTGCGGGCCGGCTGCACCCGGCGCCCCGGCTGCTCGCCGAGTACGTCCTGGGGTTCACCTCGGCGATCCAGCGGGCGCCGCTGTCCGCCGCGGACCGGCGCGCCTGCCACCGCCACGTGGCCGCGTGGCTGGCGAGCCGGGCCCGCCCCGGCGCCGGCGAGCGGGTGGAGGACCGCGCCCCCGTCGACCCGGGCGCGCACACCGTCTCCGTGGACGACCTCGTCGCAGGACGCGAGGGGCGCGCAGGCCGTGAGGGGCGCCAGGCATGACGTCGACCGGCCAACCCCCGGTGCGCATCGGGGTGTTCGGCCTTCTCGGCTCCGGCAACCTCGGCAACGACGGGTCGCTCGAAGCCGTGCTCGGCCATCTGCGCACCGCGCACCCGGAGGCCGTCGTGGACGCGCTGTGCGGCGGACCCGACGCGGTCACCGCACGGTACGGGATCCGCGCGACGCGGCTGCACTGGTACCGCGGCGAGTACCGGACCGCCTCGCGCGCGGGCGCCGTCGCGGGCAAGGGGCTCGGCAAGCTCGTCGACGCGTTCCGCACCGCCGCGTGGGTGCGCCGCCACGACGTGGTGATCGTGCCGGGCATGGGCGTCCTGGAGGCCACGCTGCCGCTGCGGCCCTGGGGCTTCCCGTACGCGCTGTTCCTGCTCTGCGCGAGCGGCCGGCTGGTCGGCACCCGGGTCGCGCTGGTCGGCGTCGGCGCGGACACGATCCGCAACCGGTCGACCCGCGCCCTGGTCCGCTGGTCGGCGCGGCTCGCGGCGTACCGCTCGTACCGTGACGACCTGTCCCGTGACGCGATGCGGGCGATGGGCGTGGACACCGGGCGCGACCGTGTCTACCCGGACCTCGCGTTCGCCCTGCCGACGGCGGCGGCGAACGCGGCGTCGGACGCACCGGACGCACCGGACGCTCCCGGCTCGGTCTGTGTCGGCGTGATGGCCTTCCACGGCAGCGACGCCGACCGCGACCGGGCCGAGGAGATCCACCGGCGCTATATCGACGGGGTCACCGCGTTCGTCCGCGCGCTGGCCGAGGAGGGCAGGCCGGTCCGGCTGCTCACCGGCGACGACGTCGACGGGGCGGTGGTGACCGCGATCCTCGACGCGGTCGCCTCGCCGCTGGTCACCGCCGCCGACGCGGCCTCGCTCGCCGATCTGATGCGGGAGACGGCGGCGGCCGACGCCGTGGTGGCGACCCGGTACCACAACCTGGTCTGCGCCCTGAAGTCCGGCACCCCGACGCTCGCCCTCAGCTACGCGGCGAAGAGCGACGCGCTGATGGACCGGATGGGCCTCGGCGCGTACTGCCACCCGGCCCGCGAGGTCGACGCCGGCCGGCTGTTGGAGCAGTTCCGCGAACTGGAGAAGCGGGCGGCCGGGCTGCGCCGGACCCTCGCCGAGCGCAACCGGACCGCCACCGCGCAACTGGCCGACCAGTGGGCGGAGTTGACCGCCGTCCTGTTCCCCACGAAGACGAAGACCACGCCGAAGTCGAAGACCACGTCGAAGTCGAAGACCGAACACGCCGGGTCCCGCCCCCGGCAGGAGGCACCATGAAAGTGACCGAAGTCCCGGCGATCGCCGGCGCGTACCAGTTCGAGCCGGAGCGGCACGCCGACGAACGCGGCTTCTTCTGCCGGACGTTCGACGCCGACGTGATCCGCTCGGTGGGGCTCGACCCGGACGCCTTCGTCCAGGACAGCGTGTCCCGTTCGGTCCGGGGCGTGCTGCGCGGCCTGCACCTGCGCTCCGGTGCCGGTGAGGCCAAGCTGGTGCGGTGCTCGTACGGGCGGATCTTCGACGTCGCCGTGGACTTGCGGAAGGACTCGCCGACCTATCTGGGCCGGGCCTTCTTCGACCTGTCCGGCGAGACGCAGACGACGGTGTACATCCCGGCGGGGTGCGCGCACGGTTTCCAGGTCCTGACGGACACCGCGGACACCTCGTACCGGATCGACCGGCCGCACGACCCGAGCGAGGACGTGACGATCGCGTTCGACGACCCGGAGCTCGCCATTCCGTGGCCGCTGCCGGTGACGTCGGTGTCCCCGCGGGACCGGACGGCGCCGAGCCTCGCCGAGGTCCTGAAGCAGCGGGAGGGGTGACGTGGACACCGAGAACACCGCGGGCGCCGGGGAGTTGCGGCTCCCGAAGTCGCGGGCGCTGAACGAGCGGCTGCACGCGCTGGTCCCCGGCGGCGCGCACACCTACGCCAAGGGCGACGACCAGTATCCCGAGCACCTCGCGCCGGTCATCAGCCACGGCCGCGGCGCCCACGTGTGGGACGTCGACGGCAACCGCTACATCGAGTACGGGTCGGGACTTCGCTCGGTCAGCCTCGGCCACGCCCACCCGCGGGTCGTCGAGGCGGTGCGGCGGGAGCTCGACCGGGGCAGCAACTTCGTGCGGCCCTCCGTCGTGGAGGTCGAGGCCGCCGAGCGGTTCCTGGCCACCGTGCCGACGGCCGAGATGGTGAAGTTCGCGAAGAACGGCTCCGACGCCACCACCGCCGCGGTACGGCTGGCCCGCGCCGTCACCGGGCGGGCCCGGGTGGCCCTCTGCAGCGATCACCCGTTCTTCTCCGTCGACGACTGGTTCATCGGGACGACGCCGATGTCCGCGGGCGTCCCGGCGGCGACGGACGAGCTCACCGTGACGTTCCCGTACGGGGATCTGGCCGCCACGGAGGAGCTGCTCACCCGGTACCGGGACGAGGTGGCCTGCCTGATCCTGGAGCCCGCCACCCACACCGAGCCTCCTCCGGGCTACCTCGCGGGCCTGCGCGAACTCGCCGACCGGCACGGTTGCGTGCTGATCTTCGACGAGATGATCACCGGCTTCCGCTGGTCGGAGGCGGGCGCCCAGGGGCTGTACGGCGTGGTGCCGGACCTCTCGACCTTCGGCAAGGCGCTGGGCAACGGCTGCGCCGTCTCCGCACTGGCCGGGCGCAGGGAGCTGATGGAGCGGGGCGGTTTCCGGCACTCCGGCGAGCGGGTGTTCCTGCTCTCCACGACGCACGGGGCGGAGACGCACTCGCTGGCGGCGGCGATGGCCGTGCAGGCCGTCTACGTCGAGGAGGGCGTCACCGCGCACCTGCACGCGCTCGGCGACCGCCTGGCCGCGGGGGTCCGCGAGGCGGCGGCGGGGATGGGCGTCGCGGACCACGTGGTGGTCCGGGGCCGGGCGAGCAACCTGGTCTTCGCCACGCTGGACGCGGAGGGCCACCCGTCACAGGAGTACCGCACCCTGTTCCTGCGCCGACTCCTGGAAGGCGGGGTACTGGCCCCGTCGTTCGTGGTGAGCAGCGCCCTGACCGAGGCGGACATCGACCACACGGTGGAGACGGTGGCACAGGCGTGCGCGGCCTACCGAAAGGCACTGGACGCGGGCGACCCCACCCCATGGCTGACGGGCCGCCCGGTGCGGCCGGTGTTCCGACGGGTGGGGTGAGGCGGTACGCAACCTGGCCGGAGGCACTGGCCCCCGGGCGACCCCACCCCTTGACTGGGAGCCGCCCGGCGCGGCTGGCGTTCCGACGGGTGGGGTGAGGCGGTACGCGACCTGAGCGCGGGTTCCGGCCCGCCGGGGCTAGGGGGCCGGGGCAGGCGGGGCCGGTGGGCATGCCAGCAGGCCGACGGGACCGGCGGGACCGTATCGCCTGATCCCCGTACCTGCGCCTGACGTAACGTCAGGCGAGTTCCCCCTCGCGGGAGTCCGCCGGCCGGGATGCCATCCGGTCGGCCGCCCCGTCGAGCAGCCACGCCGCCACCGGCACCAGCGCGAGCGCGACGCACCAGCCGCCGAGGACGTCCGTCGGGTAGTGCGCGCCGAGCGCGACCTGCGCCCAGCCCATCGCGGCGCCCGCCACCAGCGCCGTGGCGAGCACGAGGAGCAGACCGGCTCCCCTGCCGAGGCCGAGCCGGCCGGCCGCGAGGAGCGCCGCCGCGAGGGCGAGCGCCGTGAAGAAGGCCGTGTGGCCGCTCGGGTAGGACAGGTTGCCCGCGCCGTGAATGGTGCGCCCCACCACGTGCTTGAGCAGCGTCGCCGCGCCCACGGCCAGGGCGGCGGAGGTCACGACGAGCGCCGCCCCGCGCGGCTGCCGCAGGAGCAGGCAGCCTGCGACGGCCGCCACGATCAGCAGCGCCGCGCCCGCGGGCTCGCCCAGGAAGTCGGTGGCCAGGGCGATGCCGCGCCACGGCGACCGCACGCTGTCCGCCGTCGGGTCGACGAACCACCGGTCCACCCGGCCGGGCTCACCGTGCCCCGCGTACAAGGCCCCGATCGCGCCGACCACGAGCGTGGCGAGGAGCGCGATCAGCCCGAGCGGGCCGCGCAGCGAAGGGGGCAGGGCGGGGGCTGGCGCCGTCACTCCAGGCGCACTTGCGGGCCGCCCGGTCCGCTTTCGGTCGTGTCCCGTCAGTTTCCCGGCTCCCGCCTGGCCACGAGCATCGGCAATCGGTCTCTGCCCGTCACCCTAACCAACAATGCGGCACGGCAAGCGGCCGTCCCGCACAGGGAGTCAGCTCTGTCGGCCACCGGGCACCGCGGGTGAACCCGGCGCGGCGTGCAGGCCTCCGTGCAGATGGACCAGACCTCCGCCCGGCGCGCCGATCCGTACGTGCTCCACGACGCACACGATCAACTCATGGTCGCCCAAAGTAAGTTGGCGGTGGCGGGCGCCGACCAGCCAGGCCGCGCAGTCGTCGAGCAGCGGCACCCCGTGCGGGCCGGTGTGCCAGCGGGTGGGCGGGGCGAACCGGTCGACGCCGCGCGCCGCGAACCGCTCCGCCACCTCCCGTTGCCCCGCACCGAGCAGCTGGATCCCGAACCGCCGGCAGCCTTTGATCCTGGCCCACGTCGAGGACGTCCCGGCGAGCGCGAAGGAGACCAGCGCCGGTTCGGCGCTCACCGAGGTGAACGACGTGATCGTCACCCCGGCGGGGCCGTCGGGCGTGGCCGCGGTGAGCACCGCGACGCCCGAGGCGTGCCCCCGCAGCGCGGCGCGCAGCTCACCCGCTCCGACCGTGGGCGGCGCCGTGGTCACGAGTGCGCCGCCGGGGGCGTGGTGCCGATCAGCCGCTCGGGCCGGGGGGCCACCGCCGTGATGGGCCGGGGCGTGCCGGGCGCCGTGCCGGGCCGGGTCCTGATGGTGATCCGGGCGGCCAGTTCACGGGCCGCGTCGCGCGCCTCGTCGGCCGAGTCGCCCCGGACGATGAGCAGCCCGGACCGGTCGTACGACCAGGCGATGGGGTCCACCGTGTCGCCGGGGGCGACGGAGAGCTGCAGGGCCACCACCCGCGGGTCGGCGCGCACCTCGTCGGCGCCGGTGACGGACTCGATGACGCCCGGCTCGGCGGTCAGGAACCGGATGGCGCCGCCGCCCCTGGCCGGGCCCGGCGTGCGAGGCTCGGTGCGGCCCGCGTACCAGAGGAAGCCCAGCGCGTCGATGTCGGTGCCGTACACCTCGTGGGCCAGGTCGGTGATCCGGTCGCCGCCGCGCCGGTTGTGGGACTCGACCAGGCGGGGCCCTTCGGCGGTGAGGATCACCTCGGTGTGCGAGGGGCCGTCCGTGACCCCGACGGCGTCCAGCATCCTGCCCACCAGCGAGTCGACACGGGCCGTGTCCGCCGCGTCGAGTCCGGCCGGCTGTACGTGCCCGACCTCGACGAACGAGTCGAGCTTCTCCTTGGCGGTGTACGCGACGACGACGTGCTCGCCCGCGAAGCTGAACGCCTCCACGCTGAACTCCGGGCCGCGCAGATACTGCTCCATCACGAACGTGTGCAGCCCGAACTCCGCCGCCCAGGACGCCACTTCGGCCACCGCTTCGGGCCCCGGCACCAGCCGCACGCCCAGGCTGCCGGAGCCGTACCGGGGCTTGATCACCGCGGCCCCGTACGTGTCGACGAAGGCGCGGATGTCGGCCTCGCCGTGGCCGAGGCGTGCGGCGACGCCCTCGATGCCGCGCTCGGCGAGCAGTTCCCGGAAGGCCAGCTTGTCCTGCAACAGGCGGACGGTGTCGAGGCCGGTGCCGGGCAGGCCGAGCGCCGTCGTCGCGGCCGCCGCCGACTCCAGGCCGTCCTCGATGATCGAGACGACCCGGGTCAGCGGACGGTGCCGGTGCACGGCGGCGAGGAGGTCGGCGACGGCCGCAGGGTCGCGGTAGTCGGTGAGGTGGGCCTCGGCCACCAACGCGAGGCCTGCGGGGTCGAGTTCGTGCGGCCCGTGCAGCCAGACGACGTCGAACCCGGCCGCGCGGGCCTTCTTCAGGGCGGCGACCTGTCCCCCGATGACCGCGATCCGCGGCGCGGCCTCGCACCCGCCGTGGTGGCTCTCGTGCGCGGGACCGTCGCTCTCGCGCCGGGGGTTGTTGTCGCTCTCGTACTCGTGCGTCATGCGCGCAGCTCCCGTCCCGATGCGTTCTCCAGCCAGCGCACGACCTCGACGTTGTCGGCGCCCGCCGGCAGGTCGTCGTGCGCCTTTTCCCACAGCTCCTGGCAGGCGTGGCCGAAGGCGGCGGGGCCGCCCGCGGAGTCGAGCAGCGAGGTGCCGATGCGGATGTCCTTGAGCATCAGCCGCAGCGCGAACCCGGAGTCGAAGGTGCCGGACAGCACATGGTCGGGCAGCTTGGTCTGCGAGGCGTGGTTGCGCCCGGTCGACGCGTTGATCACCTCCAGCATCGCCGCGGGTTCGAGCCCGAACGCCCGCCCGGCGAGCATGACTTCGGCGGTGGCGGCCAGATTGACCGCGGAGAGCAGGTTGTTGAGCGCCTTCAGCGCGTGGCCCGCGCCCGCCGGGCCCACCCGGTGGACCCGGCCGAGCACGCCGAGCACCTGTTCCGCCCGTACGACGTCCTCGGCTCCGCCCGCGGCCATCAGCGTCAGCTCGCCCGCGCGCGCGGCGGCCGGCGAGCCGGAGACCGGCGCGTCCACCACGGCCACGCCGTACGCGGCGGCCGCGCGCCCGAGGGCGAGGGTGTCCCCGGGCGCCGAGGAGCCCGTGTCGACGATCAGCGAGCCGGCGTCGAGGTGCGGGAGCAGCTCGTCGGCCACCTGCCGGACCGCCGCGCCGTCGGGCAGCATGGTGACCACCACCGGCGCGGCCAGCTCCGCGACGCCCCGCGCCGCGCGCACGCCCGGGTGTTCCCCGGCCGCGGCGGCGACGCCCGGATCGGCGTCGTACGCGACCACGTCGAACCCGCGCTCCGCGAGGCGGCGGCACATCCCGCCGCCCATGGATCCCAGTCCCGCGAACCCCACTCTCATTGAACCGTTCCTTTCTCGGTGCGTGTGGTCATCTCGGTACGTGAGCTCGTCTCGCTCCATGCGCTCACCCGGCGACGAGGGCCGTCAGGCCCCGGACGACGAGGACGGCCGCGGCGACGACGGCGAGGACGAGCACCGCGCCGCGCAGCCGGCCGCCACCGTCCACCCGCTTCCTGACCGGACCCGACAGCGCGAACCCGGCCACCACCGCGGGCAACAGCATCGCGCCGAACGACAGTTGGTCGCCCGAGAGCCGGCCCACCGCGGTGAGGGAGACGAGCGAGAGCAGCGTGCCCGCCGTGTAGAAGACGCTGAGGGTGCCGCGGACCTTCGGCCCGGGTTCCTGGCTGTAGACGAGCGCGATGAACGGCCCGCCGATGGACGAGGTCGTGCCGGTGAGGCCCGCCACGGCGCCGGAGGCGATCAGCGTGCTCCGGTTCCTGGGCAGCCTGGCCGGGTCGAAGGCGAGCAGCGAGACGACGCCCAGGGTGATCCCCGCGGAGAGCAGGTCGAGCGTCGGCACCGAGACGACGAGGATGACGTACGACGCCGTCACCGTGCCGACGATCCGCCCTGCCATCGCCCAGGAGACGCCGTACCAGTCGGTGTGGGAGATCTCCCGCACCGCCCCGAGCGCGGCAAGGACCGCGGCGACCAGGAGCAGCGAGCCCGGCATGAGGTCCGGCGCGGCGATCTGCACGACCGGCGCCGACACCAGGGCGAGCCCCACGCCGAGGCTGCCCTGGACCAGCGCGCCGAGGAAGACGGCGACGGACGCGAAGAGGAGGACGGAGAGTTCAGGCATCGACGAGCCCCTTCTCACTGATGCGCCGCCCCGCCGCGCGGGCCACCCGCTCGGCCGCGAAGCCCGCGGCCACGAGGACCGCCGCGGCCACCACCCAGCCGAGCGCGCCGGAGCCGAGCAGCAGTCCGGTGACCATGACGGGTCCGAGGACGCGCTGGCCGGCCACGCTCAGGTTGAACACGGAAAGGTACCGTCCGCGCCGCTCCTCGGGTGCCAGGGCGATGGAGAGGTCCCACACCGCGGAGTTGGCGGTCACCTCGGCCAGGGACAGCGTCACCACGGCGGCGGCCAGCCATGCCACCGCGGACCCGCCCGCGACCGCGCCGGACGCGGCGAAGCACAGGCTGCTCACCGCGAGCACGGCGCCCGTCCAGGTGAGCATCCGGGTGGTGCGCCGCCGGCCGGTGGCCAGCTTGCTGACCGGGATCTGCAGGACCACGACGAGCACGGTGTTCAGCGTGAACAGGACCGACACGGTGGCCCGTGGCGCGTCCGTGTGCTCCAGGATCCACACGGGCATCGCGACGAGCAGCATCGTGTCGAAGGAGAACAGCAGGAAGTTGAGCGCGGTCAGCGTCAGATAGCGCGCGTCGGGCAACACCCGTGCCGTGACGGCACGTTCAGCCGTCTCCCGCGGTTCGGAATCGGCATCGGTATCGGCATCGGTATCGGTATCCGTATCAGCATCCAAACCGCTCTCAGGCGCGGCCAGTTCGTCCACCCGAAGCACCAGCACCGCCCCGCCGAGGAAGGCCAGCCCGATGGCGATCAGGGTGACCCGGTAGGCGGCCTGCGTGTCGCCGACGAGCGCCACACCGGCCGCCATCGCGCCGACGCCGAGCCCGCAGTTGCGTACGACGTTGACCACCGCGAGCAGCCGGGTACGCTCCCGGCGCTCCGGCACGGCCACGGCGACCAGCGCCTGGAGCACCGGGGGCCCGGCCCTGTCGCACGCCACCGCGCAGAGCGTCACCACCATGAACTGCCAGAAACCGGTGACGAAGACGTACGCCGCACAGCACACGCCCCGCCCCAGATACACCGCGGCGAGCACCCGCCGCGCCCCGTACCGGTCGGCGAGGACCCCGCCGAGCAGCGAGATCCCGAGGGCGACGACGCCGGCGATGGCGAGCCCGGAGGCCACCTGGTTCGCCGACAGGTCCACCTGCCGGGTGAAGTACGCCATGGAGCTCGCCATGAACAGGCCGATGCCGAGCGACTGGACGAGGGCTGCGGCGGCGAGCCTGCGCCCGCCCGCGGTGAGCTTCACGTCACTCGGTCCCGAAGTCGAAGTCGACTTGGTCCTCGAGCTCCATCTCGCGCACGATGCGCCGCACCCCGGAGAAGTCGCGCACCAGCAGGCCGGTGCCGGCCTGGCGCCGGCAGTCCTCGACGATCTCGTCGGCCTTCTCGAACCCGGCGGCCCGCAGGATGCCGGGCCACACCGCGAAGTCCTGCTCCACGAAGGCGTGCAGTGCCGTGGGCAGCGAGTCGACGAAGGTGCGGCGCTGCTCGGTGTTCATGTGCACGTAGAGCGCCTTGGCGACCTCGACCATGACGGAGGAGTGCGCGGACTCGTCGCGGGCGTGCAGCCGGGGCACCAGGGCGTGCAGCGGCTGGACGCTCCTGTCGCGGGAGAGCAGCTCCAGATAGGCGTTGACGCTGATCTCCGAGACGGTCGTCCACACCAGCTTCAGCAGATCGCGCTCCCAGCGCTCCGACGCCTTCGCGTCGGCTTCGAGGAGGCGGCGGTAGGTGACGGTGTGCGGGTAGGCGGGCTCGCCGGTGACCTGCCGCACCTCGCGGGTGCGCTGCATCGCGATCATGTGCATGTACGTGTGCCAGACCTCGTCCACGTGCGTCTGCTGGACGGCACGCTTGAGCTGGACGCTGTCGGCGCCGGGGAAGGCGCCGTGCATGATCATGGCGAAGGTCGGGTTGGCGACGTGCTCCTCGGCCGCGATGACCCGCTCGTTGTAGACGAGCCAGGCCAGGGTGAGGACCTTCTGGCGCTGCTCGGGCGCGGCCGCGAGGTAGAGCGGGTGGTCGGCGAACGGCAGCAGGTGCTCGGGGTAGTCCGGCAGCCGCTCGTCGTACTCCTCGGGCTCGGATATCTGGTCCAGGTCGGTGCGGATCGTGGCGCGCCGCGGCCAGGAGTCGGCGATCCGGCGCAGCACGGTCTCGTCGATGCCGTGCGCGTGGCCATCCCCGTGGCCATCCTCGTGGCCGTCTCCGTGAGCGCCGTCGAAGTCGCCCTCGACGTCGTCCTCGACGGTGTGCTCGTGTTCGGCGATGCTCAACTCAGGTCCCCTTCGGATACGTGCTGTCGTGCCGCCGCCGCGATGGAGTCGGCGAGCAGGGCGAGGCCGGGCGCGAGCTCGTCGGCGTCCGCCACGATGGGCGGCATGATCTTGAGGACCTGGCCGCGGGCGCCGGACGTCTCCACCAGGAGCCCGCGCGTGAAGGCGGCCCGCGACACCCGGTCCGCGAGCTCCGGGTCGGTGAAGCCGAGGCCGCGGATCAGCCCGCGGCCGAGGACGGTGCAGCCCAACTCGGCGAAGGAGTGCGCCAGTTCGGTGAGGCGGTCTTCGAGGGCGGCGGCGTTGCGCCGCACCTGCGCGGTGAACTCCGGGTCCGCCCAGCGGTCCAGGCAGGCGGTGGCGGTGACGAAGGCGAGGTTGTTGCCGCGGAAGGTGCCGCTGTGCTCGCCGGGGCCCAGCTGGTCGAGTTCGGGGCGGACCAGGACCAGGGCCATCGGCATGCCGAAGCCGCTGATGGACTTGGACAGACAGATCAAGTCCGGGACGATGCCCGCCTCTTCGAAGCTGAAGAAGGTGCCGGTGCGCCCGCAGCCCGCCTGGATGTCGTCGACGATGAGCAGGATGCCCCGCTCGCGCGCCACCTCGGCGAGCCTGCGCAGCCATACGGGGCTCGCCGCCGCGAGGCCGCCCTCGCCCTGCACGGTCTCCACCACGAAGGCCGCGGGCAGGTCGATGCCGCTGCCCGGGTCGTCGAGCATCCGGGTCAGATAGTCGATGGTGTCGACGCCTTCGCCCGCGTACCCCTCGTACGGCATGCGCGTGACGTGGCCGAGCGGCACGCCGGCCGCCCCGCGCTTGAACGAGGTGGCGGACGCGGCGAGCGCGCCGAGCGAGAGGCCGTGGAAGCCGCCGGTGAAGGCGATGACGTCGGTGCGTCCGGTGACCCTGCGGGCCGTCTTGAACGCCGCCTCGACGGCGTTGGTGCCGGTCGGCCCAGTGAACTGCACCCGGTGGTCGAGCCCGCGCGGCGCGAGCACCACCTCGCGGAAGCGGCGCAGGAACGCGGCCTTGGCGCCGGTGTGCAGGTCGAGGCCGTGGACCGGCCCGTCGGCCTGGAGGTAGGCGATGAGGGCGGCGCGCAGGTCGGCCGGGTTGTGCCCGTAGTTGAGCGCGCCCGCGCCGGACAGGAAGTCGATGTACTCGCGGCCCCCGGCGTCCCACATGCGGTGTCCGGACGCCCGCGTGAAGACGGCGGGGAAGCGCCGGCAATAGGTGCGCACGGCCGATTCGAGCTCGTCGAAGACGGCCGTGTCCGAGCCGGCGGTCACCGGCTCCGTGGTGACCGGCTCTGCGGCTGCCAGCCCTGTGGTGACCGGTTCGGCGGTGGTCATGAGGCACTCCAGGGGTCGATGCCGGTGATCTCGGCCGTCTCACGGGGGGTCAGGGCGGTGCGTGGGGAGAGCGGGAACCAGCCGGCGACGCTGAGCCGCAGCAGTTCGCGCATGCGGTGGGCGATCAACTCCGGGGTGTACCGCTCGGGCACCTCGGCCGCGTCGATGACCGGGGTCGGCGGGAAGTAACGGCCGCCGGGGACGGGGCGCACGACGGCGTCCCACAGGTTGAGGCTCTGGCCGCCCCAGCGGGCCCGGCCGCTGAACACCGAGTACAGCGGGAGGCCCGCGGGGTGCGGGCGGCTCAGCGCCTGGTTCACGGCCTCGCTGACCATCTCGACGATCAGCCCGCAGCCGCCCGCGTCCCGGGCCCTGCGGGCCTGCGCGAAGAGCGTGAGCGCGCCGTCCAGGGCGTCGCCGTGCCGGGCCAGGCCGCCGCTCTGCGGGGTGTAGCCGAGATGCGCCAGGGTGGGGACGCCGGCCGCGGCCACCGCCTCGACGCAGTCGAACTCGCCCTCCCCCGCCACCTCGATCTTGACGGCGTCCGCGCCGGCGGCGACGAACCGGTCGGCGGCGGCACGGGCCGTGGCGGGGCTGCGCGTCGTCCCGTCCGGCAGGTCGGCGAGGAGGAACGGTCGCCGGGCGGCGGGGAATGCGGCGTCCAGCGTCTCGCGCACCTCGGCCACCAGGCCGGTGAGGGTGGCAAGGCCCCACTCCTGCTCGGCGTCGCCGGTCAGGGCGGTGCCGGTGCGGCCCAGGTGGGTCATGAAGTACGAGTCGCCGACCATCACGCATTCGACGGGGGCGTCGAGGAGGTCCGGCGCGCGCAGCGCCTCGGCCAGGCCCTCCACCTCGTAACCCCGGTACGCGTTGATCTTGAGGCCCAACTGGGCCGGGCTGTCGTACCGGTGCAGGTAGGGGGTCAGCGCGGCGGCCGCCGTGGGCCTCGCGGTGGTGGTGTCAACGGTCACGGCCGCCCTCCCAGTAGATCTTGTTGATACGGCCGATGGCGTCCGTGACGGCCTCTTCGGGCGCCGCGGTGAAGCAGAGCCGGGCCCAGCCGTCGCAGTGCGCGCCGAACACCCGGCCCGGCGCGAGCCCCACGCCCGCCTCGGCGCAGCGCCGCACGAACTCCGCGCCGTCGCCGTACCCGCCGAGGTCGAGGAAGGTGTAGAGGCCGCCCCTGACGCGGGTGTGCGGGATCTCCAGGGCGGCGTCGGCGAGCCGCCAGGCGCGCTCGGCCGCCGCCCGGCGCCGCGCGAGCTCGTCGGCGGGGGTGGCCAGCGCGCGGAAGGCGGTGTACTGCGCGGCGGTGGAGACCGAGTACAGCGTGTGCAGCGACCACTTGGTGAGGACCTCCTCGGCGCCGGGCGGCGAGATGAGGTGGCCCACGCGGGCGCCGGGCATGGCGTACGTCTTGCTGCAACTGTGCACCGAGAAGGTGCGCTCGGCGGCGCCGGGGACACTCGCCGTGTCGAGGAAGCCGCCGTCGCCGAAGTCGTAGTTCTCGTAGGCGTTGTCGGCGATCAGCCACAGGTCGTGCCGGGCGGCGAGGTCGGCGAGCGCGGCCAGGGCGCGTGCGTCGAGGCGGAAGCCCGTGGGGTTGTTGGGGTTGTTGAAGTAGATCGCCCGGGTGCGCGGCCCCACCGCCCGCTCGATCGCGGCGATGAAGTCGAAGTCCGGGTCCGCACTGAGCTCCAGGAAGACCGGCACCTCGCGCGGGATCCCGCCGGCCGCCCACACCAGGCCGGTCGCGAACAGCCACTGCGGGGAGAGGACGACGACCTCGTCGCCCGCGTCGAGGATGGCGTGCAGGGTCACCGCGATGGCGTGGGTGGCGCCGCTGGTGACCAGGATCTGCCCGGGGTCGACGGGGGTGCGGCGGCGCCGGCCCGCCGCATCGGCGAAGGCCGAGCGCAGCGCGGGGACACCGGCGGGCGGCGCGTGCTCGTGGGCGGCGATCCCGAACTCGGCGCGGTCCCAGGTGCCCGGCCGCGCGCACGGCTCGAAGACCGTCCTGCCCTGCTGCAGCGGCACCGGGTCGGCCACCGCCGAGGAGCGCAGCAGCCGGTCGACGGCCACCAGCGGGGAGGGCGGTATCTCACTGAGGGTTCTGGCGAACGACGGCATGGCGGTGCTCACTCCTGGACTCGGGACGGGCCCGGCTTCAGCGGGACGCGGGCCGCGGCACCCCGGGCGGGCCGGTCGATGCCGAGGTTTCCGCGCAGGGTGGTGCTCTCGTACTCGGTGCGGAACAGGCCGCGGCGCTGCAGCTCGGGCACGACGAGGTCGACGAAGTCGTCCAGGCCGTCGGGGAGTACGGGCGGCATGACGTTGAAGCCGTCGGCGGCCCCGCCGGTGAACCACTCCTCCATGAGGTCGGCGACGTCGTCGGGGGTGCCGATGACGATGCGGTGGCCGCGGCCCCCGGTCAGGGACTGATACAGCTCCCTGACCGTCAGGCCCTCGCGGCGCGCCTTGTCGTAGACGAGCTGCCGGCGGCTGGTGCTGCCCTCGGTGGGCGGCAGTTCGGGCAGCGGCTCGTCCAGCGGGAGGCCGGAGATGTCGATGTCGCCGAGGAGCTGGGTGAGCAGCCCCAACCCGACGACGGGGTCGACGAGTTCCTGCAGGACGGCGTACTTGTCCTCGGCCTCGGCGCGGGTGCGGCCGATCACCGGGAAGAGGCCGGGCATGACCTTCATCTGGTCGGGGTCGCGTCCGTAGGCTGCGGCCTGTTCCTTGATGCCGCGGTAGAACGTCCGCCCCTCGTCCAGGGTCTGGGCGGCGGTGAAGATCACCTCCGCCCAGCGTGCGGCGAAGTCCTGGCCGTCCGCGGAGGCGCCCGCCTGGACGAGGACGGGGTAACCCTGCGGCGGGCGGGCCACGTTGAGCGGTCCGCGCACCGAGAAGTGCTCGCCCTTGTGGTCCAGGACGTGCAGCCCGGCCGGGTCGAAGTAACGCCCGGACTCCTTGTCACAGACGAACGCGTCGTCGTCCCAGCTGTCCCACAGGCCGGTGACGACCTCCATGAACTCCCGGGCGCGGTGGTAGCGCGCGGCGTGGTCGGGCTGGGAGTCGCGGTTGAAGTTCTTCGCCTCGGCGTCGGTGACCGAGGTGACGATGTTCCAGGCGGAGCGGCCGGAGCTCAGATGGTCGATCGAGGCGAACTTCCGCGCGATGTGGAACGGTTCGTTGTACGTCGTCGACGCGGTCGCCGCGAGACCGATGTGCGTGGTGTGCACGGCGAGGGCGGACAGCAGCGTCAGCGGGTCGAACTGGAGGAAGCGGCCCCAGCGGCTCAGGTCGTCGGCGTCGCGGTACGGGGTGCGGATGCCCACCCCGTCGGCGACGAAGAACATGTCGAACTTGCCGCGCTCGGCGGTGTGCAGGAGCTCGCGGTAGTGGGCGAAGTCCAGGCCGCCGTTCGCGCGGGCCGTCGGGTGCCGCCAGGAGGCGACGTGGTAGCCGGGGGCCAGGAGAAAGGCTCCGAGGCGGAGCGTACGGCGTGTCACGCCCATAGCAGGTCTCCGGTGTCCTTGCAGGTGAGGAGCTTTTCGATCGAGTCGGACACTAGATCAGGAGCCGGGGGCGGACACGGTTTAGCGGGCACTGTGGCTTTACTGCGGAAAACCCCTTCTGCTTCTTTTGACTACCGCTTCTCTGCCGCTTCTTTTGGCTGCCACGGTCAGCGGGGGCGTGGGCGTAAGACGCCGTGTGCGGTCTCGTAGTGGTGCTCGGGTCGCCCCGCTCCCCCGTATTTCAGGGCGAGTTGGACGGTGCCGCACTCCTGGAGGTGCTTGAGATAGCGCTGCGCGGTGGAGCGGCTCACCCCGGTGAGGTCGGCCACCTCCTGCGCGGACAGCGCCTTGCCGGCCCGCAGCAGTACGTCGCGGATGTGCTCGGTGGTCGCCGCCGAGTAGCCCTTGGGCGGCAGCTCCGTCCGGACCGGCGTGTGCAGCGTGCCGAAGATCTCGTCCACCTCGCCCTGGCCCAGGGAGTCCGAGCGGTCGAGCCGGTCCCGCATCTGCGCGTACGAGGTCAACTTGGCGCGCAGCGCGGCGAAGGTGAACGGCTTGACGAGGTATTGCAGAACACCGTTGCGCAGCGCCGAGCTCACCTGCTCCGCCCCGTGCGCCGCCGAGATCATGATGACGTCGGTCTCGTGGCCGAGCCGCCTTAACCTGCGCACCAGTTGGAGCCCGTCCTCGTCGGGGAGGTAGTGGTCGAGCAGCATCAGGTCGACGCTGCCGCGCTCGACGGCCCGCAGCGCCTCGGCGGCCGTGTGGGCCCGGCCCATGACGCGGAAGCCCTGAATGCGGGAGACGTACCGGGAGTTGATCTCGGCCACATGGAAGTCGTCGTCGACGACCAGCACGTCGATCACGGCGCGGCTCCCGTCGCCGCGGGCGTGTTCCGGGGCAGCGGCACCGCGAGGACGGCGCCTGCCCCCGGTCCGTCCTGCCCGTGCATTTCCCGGTCGGACGAGCCCGCGCGGGTATGCGGGCAATTCACCGGCCCGTGGTCGTGAACCGATGGCGATGCGGCGAGAATTCGTTGGTTCTTCAACTTCCCCCCCGTTTCCTGTGCAAGATCAAATACTTCCGGTCTCCGTTCTTCCTACACGGGCGCAATGAGCAGAACAATCTTTCCGAGGTAAAGCCGAGGTATCCGCCAGGACGGCCCTGACCTGCGCTCACGCCCCTAGCCTGAGGGCCGCGCACAGCCGGTGCGCGTGGCGAGAGGGGGCGCGGAGATGTCGATGAGTTCCGGCGCGGCACGGAATGTTCTGGCTTTCGTGGACAGCGACTATGCGGACACTCCGTACGACAAGTGGGCGGCCGATACGGGCGTACGGCCGTACCTTCTGGTCTCCGCGGCCAAATTCCCGCAGTACCGGCACATCCCCGACGCCGTCTCCGTCGCCGACTTCCGCGAGGGCGGCGAGGCCGAGCGGCTGGCCCTCGACCTCGCCGGGCGCACGCCGATCGGCGCGGTGATCGCCCGCATGGAGGGCGACCTGCTGCGCGCCGCGCGGCTGCGGGAACTGCTCGGGGTGCCGGGCCAGGACTTCGCCGGCGCGCTCGCGTTCCGCGACAAGGTCCACATGAAGGACCTGGTGCGCCGAAGCGGCCTGGAGGTACCGGAGTTCGCCCCGGTCCGGGTGGCCTTCGACCTCTTCGGCTTCGTCCGCCACCACGGCTACCCCGTGGTGGTGAAGCCGGCCCTCGGCTCCGGTTCCACGGGCACCCGGGTGCTGCGCGGCCCCGCGGACCTGGCCCGGCTCCTCGCCGACGGCCTGCCCGAACAGGCCGAGGTGGAGCGGTTCGTGGAGGGCCGGATGTACGTGGTGGACGGGCTGGTGGCGGAGGGCGCGCCGGTGGCCACGTTCGCCTCGCGCTACCTCAACGACTGCCTGTCGTTCCACGACGGCGTGTACCTGGGCTCGGCCCAACTGGCATCAAACCACCCCCTGACGAACCGTCTGATCACCTACGCCCACACGGTGTTGGCCTCCCTCCCCACCCCCGAGTGCACCACGTTCCACCTGGAGGTCTTCCACACGCCCGACGACCGCCTCGTGCTGTGCGAGGTCGGCAGCAGGACGGGTGGCGCGCTCACCTCACCCGCGATCCACGCGGCGACCGGCTTCAGCCTCGACGAGCAGTGGTTCCGGGCGCAGGTCGCCCCGAGGACCCTGAGCACCGCCCGCCCGCACGGCGTCGCCCCCGGCCGGAGCGCGGGCTGGGTCGTCTTCTACCCCGAGCGCGCCACGCTGGCGGCCCTGCCCCAGAACCCCCCACCGTTCGTGGCGGAGGAACGCCTCCGCGCCACGATCGGCGCGCCGTACGAGGGCGGAGTGAAGTCCGCCCACTACTTGGCGGCCTACGTCCTGACGGGAGCGGACGACGAAGAGATCGAACGCAACGCACAGGAACTGGCGCGGTGGTTCGGGGCGGGGGTGCGGTGGAGGGACCGGCGGGGGTAGGGGATCGGCGGGGGTAGGGGATCGGGGGGTACGACAGGGGAGGGGGGCGCGGCACGTGCGTACTCACCGGCCGGCGGGGTGGGGCTTTCACCGACGGACGACGTCCACCGCCGCGATCTCCAGCAAGGCCTCGTCTCCGTACGCGTCCACATCGCCCACGTAAGGAAGCACGTCCGCCCGCCGGCTGCAGAACGTCACGTTCGCGGTGAGCGCCCCGTCGTCCACGCCTCCGTGCGACAACGAGACGTAGCCGAACATGGGCCACGCACACGAACTCGGCACGGTCCGCAGCGCGGCGTACGCGTAGCCGAGACATCGACGCACGAGCAGCGCCTCGCGTTTGGGGCCCGCGAGCGGAAGGTCGTGGTCCATCATCCCGCGCCCGTTGACCGTGGCTTCGTACCGGACGACGTCCCTGAACCCGTCACCATGCCCGGCACCGGCGTACCCGGCACGGAGCGCACTCAGAAACTGAGCTCCGTCGCGCCCGACGACCCAGCCCTCCGCCGCGACGGCACGGAAGGCCTCCGGGGCGTCCGTTTCTTCGACATCGGCTTCTTCGGCATCGGCGCGGACCGCCGAGAGCAACCGAGACATGCGCGCGTTGGCCCTCATGACAACTCCCCCGGCTCGTGACTCACTGCCCGCCCGAGCGGGACGGTTCCGGTCTGCCCACGGCGTGCAGGGAGCCCAAGAGGGTCAGGGCCTGGGCCGATGGGCCGGTCGGTTCGGCGTGGTAGATGACGAGTTGCTGGCCCGGGGCGTCCCTGACGTCGAAGGACTGGTACGTCAGGGAGAGAGGTCCCACGTCGGGGTGGAGGAGTTGTTTGGCGTCCCGGGTCTTCCCCCGCACCGTGTGCCGCGCCCACAGCCGCCGGAACGCCGCACTGTGCTCGGTCAGCATGTCCACCAGGTGCCGCAGACGCGGGTGTTCGGGGTCGAAGCCGCTCGCCTGGCGCAGGTTGGCGACGGCGGCCTCGGCGGCCCGGTCCCAGTCTCGGTAGAACTGCCGTCCGGCCGGGTCGAGAAAGGTCATGCGGGCCAGGTTGTCCGCCGGGGTGAAGGGGGCGTACAGCGCGTCGGCCAGGGCGTTGGCGGCCAGCAGGTCGAGCGTGCGGCTCATCACGAACGCCGGGGTGTGCGGGTAGCCGTCCATCAGCTGACGCAGCGCGGGGCTGACGTGTTCGCCGGCGTGGAGGCAGTCCTGGCCGTCCGGTGAGACACCGGCAAGGCGGTGCACGTGGTCGCGGGCGTCCCGGTCGAGCCGCAGGGCACGGCTGAGCGCGCCAAGCACCTGCGGCGAGGGACGGCGCTCACGGCCCTGCTCCAGCCGGGTGTAGTAGTCCGCGTTCACGCCGGCCAGGACGGCGACCTCCTCGCGGCGCAGTCCCGCGACCCTGCGTACGCCGTGACTCGGCATGTCGACGTCCTGCGGCCGCAGGCCGGCGCGGCGCGCGCGGAGGAACTCCCCGAGGTGGTTGTCGTCCATGACGCCCAGGCTAGGCCGTGGCCCGCTCCCCCTGCCTGGGTGTGCCGCACCCAGGCAACGAACACCCTGGTACCCCCTCGCTGACCTGCGCAGACTCGGTCGGGCACGACACCTGAACCCCACCGAGGAAGGCCACGTTGATGACAGGCGATGCAGGCGACGCGGGCGATGCAGGCGACGCACGGAGCGGCGGCCGCGATGTCGGACATGCCGACGAGGGCGCCACGGGCGTCGACGGACCCGGAGCTGCCGCCGACAGCCCCCGGGCCGCCGCGGAGGTCTCCCCGCCCCCCGGCACCCCGGCCCTCCTCGTGCTGTGCGCGGCCCATTTCATGGACGCCATCGACCTGTCCGACGTCGGCGTGGCCCTGCCCGCGATCCAGCGCGACCTCGGCCTGACCTCGGGCTCCCTGCAGTGGATCGTCTCCGCGTACGCCCTCGGCTACGGCGGGTTCCTGCTCCTGGGCGGGCGGGTCGCCGACCTGTTCGGCCGACGGCGCGCGTTCCTGACCGCGGTCGCCGTATTCGGCGTGGTCAGCGTGCTGGGTGCGCTCGCCCCGACCGGGGGTCTGCTGATCGCGGCGCGCCTGGTGAAAGGCGTCGCGGCGGGCTTTCTGGCCCCGGCGGCGCTCTCCCTGATCACCGCCAACTGGCCGGAGGGGCCACGCCGCGGCCGGGCCCTCGGCTGGTACGCCACCGCCGGCGCCTGCGGCTTCGTCGGCGGTCTCATCCTCGGCGGCGTACTGACGGAACAGTCGTGGCGGCTGGTCTTCGCGCTCCCCGTACCCATCGCCGCGGCGGCCCTGCTCGCGGGACCGCGCCTGCTCCCGGCGGACCCCCGGGGCGGCGCCCGCGGGAAGCTCGACGTGCCCGGCGCGCTGACGGCCACCGGGGCGCTGGTGGTCCTCGTCTACGCCCTCACCCTGGCCCCCGCGCACGGCTGGCTGTCCGCCCGCACCCTCGTCCTCTTCTGCGTGGCGGCCGCCCTGCTCGTCCTGTTCGTACGTGCCGAGTCCCGCGCCCGCACGCCCCTGGTCCCGCTGTCCTTCCTCACCCGGCGCACGACCGCCGCGACCAACCTGACGATCTTCGCCATGTGGGGCGCCTACACGTCGTTCGCGTTCCTGGCCACGCTCTACCTGCAGAACGTGCTGGGCTGGACGCCGCTGCAGACCGCCGGCGCCTTCGTCCCGCTGGGCCTCGCCAACGGCGCCCTTGCACCGTTCGCGGGACGGCTCGCCGCCCGGTTCGGCGCGCCCAGGATGATCGCCGCCGGGATGCTGCTCCTCGCGCTGTCCTACGCGCTGTTCTTCCGCATCGGCCCCGACAGCCCGTTCCTCACGGTGGTCCTGCCCGTCATGGTCGTCAACGGGATCGGCACCGCGGCGACGTTCCCCGCCCTGAACATGAGCGCGGTGGCCGGGGTGCCCGACCGGGACCAGGGGCTGGCGGGTGCCCTGCTCAACACCTTCATGCAGATCGGCGGCGCGGTCGTCCTCGCCCTGGTCACCGCCGTCGTCGAGGCCGGACAGCGGACGGACCGGGGCGACCCCCTGGCGGGCTACGCCCTCGGTACGGGCGTCATCGTCGCCACGGTGCTCGCGGGCCTGACCGGCGCCACGCTCATCCGCCGCGCGAGCCCGACCGACGGCCGGAACCACTGACCCGGACACCCGACCCAACCCCCCGACCCCCGACCCCACCAAGGAGCACCCACATGACGCCCCGAACCCCGTCAAACGAAGCCACCGAAGCCGCTGCCTCCCCCGAGTTCGCCGGAAAAACGGCTCTCGTCACCGGCGCCGCCCGCGGCATCGGCAAGGAGACCGCCGCCCTCCTCCACACCCGCGGCGCCCACGTCGTCGCCCTGGACACACGCCCCGAACTGGACGCCCTCGCAGCGGAGTTGCCCGGTGTCGTGACCGTGACCGGTGACGTCACCGCGGAGGAGACCGCCACCCGCGCGGTGGGCGCCGCGGTCGACGCCTTCGGCGGTCTCGACATCCTGGTCAACAACGCCGGACGCACCCTGAACAAGCCCGTCACGCGCACCACCGCACAGGACTGGGACAGCGTGATGGCCGTCAACGCCCGCGGCGCCTTCCTCTTCGCCCGCGAGGCCTTCCGGGCGATGGAGGAGCGCGGCGTCGGCGGCGCCATCGTCAGCACCGGTTCGTACGCGTCCACCGTCGGCCTGCCCGAGGGCGCCGCCTACAGCGCGTCGAAGGGGGCCCTCGCCCAGCTGACCAAGGTCCTCGCACTGGAGGGCGGCCCCCTCGGCATCCGCGCGAACCTCGTCGCCGCGGGGGTGGTCGAGACCGACTTCCTCGACACGTTCCGCCCCGACAGCCGCGCCTACCTCGCGTCCTTCGCGGACGTCCACCCGGTGGGCAGGGTGGCGCAGCCCCGCGAGATCGCGGAAGTCCTGTGCTTCCTGGTCTCCCCGCGGTCCTCCTTCGTCACGGGCGCCGTACTCGCCGCGGACGGCGGCTTCACCGCGGCCTGAACCCACGTACGTACCCCACCGACTCGGCGTAACAGCCGAGTAGCTCCTCCAGGGCCTGCCGCTTGTCACCCTCGGCCCCCGTGGAGACACTCTCGCGGTTCACAGACGACTCCTTGTTCACGGCTTCAGATCTTCAGGGCTCTGGGAAACGCGTCCGGGTTGTCCGCCGAGACGTAGACCGACGTGACCTCCATCGTCCCGTCCTTCCCGAGGTCGACGAGGACCTGCGGTTCGAGGTGGACGCAGACGCTGACGGAGCCGCCGACCGAGCAGGCCAGGGACCCGGGCTCGTCGGGCACGGGCCGCAGGCCGCGGCCGGGGATCGTGCGCATCGACCGGCTGGCCGAGCGGACCTTCTCGCGCGGCAGGGAGATCTCCCCCATGAATCCGGTGCTCAGGACGACCCGGGACGCGGACACGCCGTGCGGATGCCGGGCCATGGCCGCGAGCACGCTGAAACCGAGCAGGATCAGCGCCCCTTCGAGCAGCGCGTGGGGGAACCGCGCGGGCACCGGCAGGATCGACGACACCAGGAAGGCAACCGGTATCTCACACAGCGTCAGGGCCATGACCATCTGCCGGACCTCCGCGGAGTGGCGGATCAGTGTCGTCCCTTCGGCCTCGGACGCGCCGTCGAGCGGCCGCCTGCCCACCCACCCGAGGAGGGCCCGCGTCAGCGCGCGGACCTGTTGGGCGGCGGCCGGCTTCGGCGTCACCCGCACTCCAGTCGTCGGAGCGATCCCCCTCTTCGCCGTGGGCCTGAGCTACTCCGGCATCGCGACCCGCCTCGCCACCTGGCGGATCTGGCGCCGCCACCGCAGGGCGTACCGCCAGCTCCGCCCGCTCTGGAGCGTGCTGCACGCCGCCTTTCCCGAGAGCACGCTGTACGCCGGCACCCCGGCCGCGCCCTGGCGAGAAGCCCTGCACGTACGCCGCATGCACCGCCGCTACTACCGGCGCGTCATCGAATGCCGCGACGGCCTCGTCCGGCTCAGCCCCCACCTGACGGCCGTGGGCCTGCGGGAGGGCGCGCCGCCCGAAACGGTGGCGACGCTCCTCCCCCGCGCCCTCGCCGCCCAAGCGGCCGGCGAGCCCGCCACGTCCCGCGCGGTGGGCATCATCCTCCCGGCCAAGGACACGCTGAACGCCGACGCCCAGCAGCTGACGACGGTCTCCCGGTCGCTTTCCGTATCGCTACCGGTACGGGCACCGTGATCCTGTTGCCCGCGGAGGCTTGTCACGGCCGGGGCTTGTGGGCGAACACCCAACGGTTGCCCGCCAGCGCGTCGTTCGGCTCGGGCAGCGGGCCGCGTCCGTGCCGGCGGGTGAAGTCGAAGGGGGTACGGACCGTCGTGGACCAGCCCTTGCCCGCGAGGTCGCCGGCGGAGTCGGGGCGCGGTCCGGTGTCGAACAGGTCGAGCAGGTCGATGCCGATCTGCCGCGTCGTCGCGGTGTAGAGCGGGCTGTCGCGGTAGGCGAGCAGGTCCTTCTCGAGCTTGACCTCGTAGGCCAAGGCGCTGCCTGTCGCGCTCAGTTGGTCGACCCTGTCGACGAGGTACGTCTCCGCGGCGGGTGGCAGGTAGAACAGCAGCCCCTCCGCGAGCCACGCGCTCGGCGCGGCCGGGTCGAAGCCGGCGTCGGCCAGCGCCGCGACCCAGTCGGCGCGCAGGTCGACAGGGACGGGTACGCGCGCCGCCCTCGGAGCGGCCGACAGCCCGTCGA
The DNA here is from genome assembly GCF_042871345.1 of Streptomyces sp. NPDC005863. NCBI lineage: Bacteria > Bacillati > Actinomycetota > Actinomycetes > Kitasatosporales > Streptomycetaceae > Streptomyces > Streptomyces sp. NPDC005863. The sequence goes on from NZ_JBIAII010000005.1 coordinate 370,346, forward strand.
GCACCTCTTGCTTGAACTTCAGCACTCCTTCCCGGTCGATCTCGAAGATCACGCACTCGGAGGGCCAGTCGAGGCGGAAGGCCCGCGAGTCCAACCCGGCGCCCAGCAGCACCACTTGGCGGATGCCTTCCGTGTGCACCGCCCGGAGCAAGAAGTCGTCGAGGACCCTCGTCCGCAGCCCGAAGTACCGCGCGAACCTCCCCCACAGGGGGTTCGCGTCACCGTCCGCGACCTGCTGCATCCGGACCGGCCAGCCGGCGGACGCCGGTGTGGCGAGCACGAAGTGCTCCGCGTAGACGTCCCGTGCCAGGGGGTCGGGGCGGTGGGTCTCGATCGCCCGCGCCGCGGCGACCAGCAGAGCGGTCGCGCCCACACCTCCTTCCACGCCGTCCGTACGAGAGGGGTGAGTGGGGTGAGTGGGGTGAGTGGGGTGAGTGGGGTGATGCGTTGTGCCGGCCACGTTTCCTCCGTTGGCGGATGCGGTCCCCGTAGAGCGAGAAGTACGTACGAACGAAAGGGAGCGAGGCCTCGAAGTCCTCCCTCACCGGCTCCCGCGCTCCGGCACCACGACGGGTTTGACCACGCGGCCGGCCTCGCAGTCCCGTTCGGCCTCGTTGATGTCGGTGAGCGGATAGGTGCGGATCAGCTCGTCGAAGGGGAACCGCCCGGCCTGCCACAGCCCGATCAGCCGCGGGACCAGCACTCCCGGCACGGCGTCCCCCTCACAGATGTGCGAGATGCTCCTGCCCCGGTCCAGCGCCCCCGGTTCGAGCGGCAGCGCGCTGTGCAGCCGGGCCACCAGGCCGAGGCGCCCGGTCGGACGCAGCGACAGGAGCGCGTCGTTGATCAACCGAGGGGAGGCGGTGGTGTCCAGCGCGTAGGACGCGCCGCCGTCGGTCAGTCGCCGGATGCGGGCGGGCAGGTCGGATGTCGTGGCGCTCACCGCGGTCGCTCCGAAGCGCTCGGCGAGGGCCAGCCGTTCGGGGTGCCGGTCGACGGCCACGGTGACCGCTCCGGAGGCGGTGGCCGCCATCACCGCCGCCAAGCCCACCGCTCCCGCGCCGAAGACCGCGAGGGTCTCGCCGGGCCCGGCGCCGAAGGAGTTGAGGACCGCGCCGGCGCCGGTGAGGAACCCGCAGCCGAGCGGCCCGAGCAGTTCGAGGGGCAGCGCGGGATCGACCCGTACGGCGTTGCGGGCCGGGGCCACCGCGTACTCGGCGAACGAGGACTGACCGAACCACCGGGGGGCCAGCTTCTCCCCGGCCGCGTCGGTGAACCGCGCGGCGTTCCCCTCGTCCTCGCGCCCGCCGAAGAGGTTGAGCGAGGCGAAGGAGTCGCAGTAGGCGGGGGCGGCGGCCAGGCAGCTGCGGCAGTGTCCGCAGGAATCGAAGCTCAGGACGACATGGTCGCCTTCGCTCAGGCCGGTGCGCGGTCCGCCCGTCTCCACCACGACTCCGGCCCCTTCGTGGCCGAGCACCGCGGGCAACGGTGAGCGGCCCGCAGAACGCCGGACCGCGAGGTCGGTCCGGCACATCCCGCAGCCCGCCATCTCGACCAGGATCTCGCCGTCGGCCGGCCCCGTGTCCAGGTGCACCTCCTCGACGGCGAACGGCCCGTCGTACGAACGCAGTACCGCCGCGCCGAACCTCATCGTCACGCCTCCTGCGGGCATCGAAGGTCACGGGTGGCGCGGGGACTCAGGCGTGTGGCGGTGGCGGCGCGCAGGGCGGGCCGTAACTCACGACGTACCGGCACTCACCCCGCGGCGGTCACGGCCGCCGTGCGGTGGTCCCGCGCATGCCGGTCCATCTCCGCACGGAAGGCGGCGATCAACTGCGGTTTGATCCTTCCGGCGTTGCGGTCGCCGCCCTCGCAGACCGCCCCGCGTACGCCCACGATGTCCGTGCCGATACGAGTGAGCACTCCGAGGTCCTCCACCCGCACGCTGCCCGCGAGGGCGGCGAGCAGACCGGCCCGGTGGGCCCGGAGCACGAACTCCCCGCAGACCTCCGGCGGAACGTGGTCGAACAGCCGCGTCCCGTCCTTGACCGCGGTGTCGAGCATGGCCGCGTCGGAGCCGGAGCGCGCGGCGATGTCGGGCAGTGCGAGCGGGTTGACGCAGCCGATCCGGTGGGCGTCGGCGTACCCCGAGGCGACGACGAGGGCGTCGGGCCGGTGGTCCTTGACCGCCCGGACGACTCCGCGCATGACGTCGACGGCCTGGTCGGGTGTGGTGCATCCGTACAGGCCGACCTTGATGTAGGTGGCTCCGGAGACCACCGCGCCGAGGGCCGCCTGGGCCACGGTGCCGGGCTTGTACGGCACGTCGCCCACGGTGGCGGAGACCGGTCTGTCGGCCGGGACCGCGTCACGGATCTCTCTGATGACCCACGGGAAGTTGGCGCCGAGCGAGCCCTCGTCGGGCTTCTTGACGTCCACGATGTCGAGGTGTTCCGCCGCCTTCGCGCAGTCGAGGGCTTCCTCGACGCCGTCCGGGGAGATGAGCAGCAGCAATGTGGGCTCCTTCTTCGCAGATCAGCCTGACGGGGCGCCGGGGTACCACGGGTGCCCAGGGGGCAGGGGTGGGCAGGGGCAGGGGTGGGCAGGGGCAGGGGTGGGCAGGGGGTGCGGAGTCACTCGGGATCCGTGCGGTGCGCTCATCATCGAGTGCGCCCCGCGACCACGGGTAGGGCGCACGCGAACCGAACGAGGCGCCGGCGATCTCCCCGGTGCGCCGTGCACGCCGGTCCACGTACTGCGTCGGATCGCGGGCGGTTCATGCCGGAGCGGCGGCGGTTCACGCCCTAGTGGGGCGCGGTTCATTCCCTAGCAGGGCGACGGTTCATGCCGGAGCGGCGCCGCTTTCACTCTTTCTGTTGACCGGTCAGATCGCCCCGGGACACGGCGTTCCGGTGCCCGCATAGTGACAACGCGACGGCCGTGCCACCCGCCCACCGCGGACACGGCCATCCGTCAACCGGCCTGAACGAAAGGTAGGAGCCCATGCGCAGCGAAGCGGTCAACCGCGTTCGACTCGTCTTCACCCTGTTTGACGCCGACGGCAACGGAGTTCTGGAATCGGACGACTTCGAGCTGATGAGCGACCGGGTCGCCGCGGCCGCACCCGGCGCCGACGAGGAGAGCGAACGGGCCATGCGAGCGGCGTTCACGCGCTACTGGAAGACGCTGGCCGGCGAACTCGACACCAATCGTGACGGCCGGATCACGTACGACGAGTACCAGGCGTGCGTGCTGTCGCCCGAGCGTTTCAGCGGGGCGATCGACGAGTTCGCGGCCGGCTTCGCCCGCTTCGGAGACCTGGACGGCACCGGTACGGTGACCCGGCCGGTCTTCACCGGCATGCTGAGGGGGGTCGGGTTCGAACTGCCCAACATCCAGGCCCTCTTCGAGGCCCTCGGGCCCGATGACGCCGACCGGATCAGGGTGGACGCCTGGGAAGCCGAGATCAAGAACTTCTACGCGCCGGACAAGGGAGGCATCCCCGCGGACCTGCTGGCACCGGCGGTCTGACCCACCCGACCATCACCCGCACACCTCCCACCGCACAAGAGACGGCACAGCCGCAGAAGAGACGACACATGAGCACGCGTTTCGAAGAGATCGACTGGCGCCCCACCCCGATGGGGGACATCAGCCTGCGGCGGCGCCGGGACCCGGGCTCCGGCGCGGATGTGTACGAGGTGAAGCTCGGGGACGAGTTCCTGATGTCCAGCCTCTTCACGGCGGGCGAGATCGCACTCGCCCGCCTCGGCCTCGCGCCTCTTCCGGACACCGGCCTCGATGTCGTCGTGGGCGGCCTGGGCCTCGGATACACGGCGCAGGCCGCGCTGGCCGACCCACGGGTGCGCTCCCTGACGGTGATCGAGACGCTGGCCGAGGTGATCGAATGGCACGAACGCGGATACGTGCCCCTCGGGACCGAGTTGACGTCGGACTCCCGATGCCGCCTGGTCCAAGGGGACTTCTTCGCGCTGGCCGGTGACGGCGGCGGACTGGACCCGCACGAACCGGGCCGCCGCTTCCACGCGGTCCTGCTCGACGTGGACCACTCCCCCCGCCACGTACTGCACCCGGCGCACGCGGCCCTCTACCGCCCCGACGGGCTGCGGGCGCTCGCCCGATGGCTCCACCCGGACGGCGTCTTCGCCCTGTGGTCGAACGACCCGCCCGACGAGGAGTTCCAGGCCGTCCTGGCCGAGGTCTTCCCGAAGACGGGGAGCCACGTCGTCGACTTCCCCAACCCCTTGCAGGGCGGGGACGCCACCAACACGGTGTACAGAGCCCAGATGTAGAGGTACGCCCGCGGCGTCGACCTGCATGGAAGGCCCCGGGTGGGGCATTTGGTTCCCACCAACCGGGGAGGATGCCATGACCATGACCGAGCGACGGGCCGAGTCGACGGAGGTCGAGTCGACGGAGAAGGAGGAGAGCCCCGCCCGTGACCCTGAGGAGAGACCTGCCGAGGCGCCGGAGACCTCACGGGAGAGGGTCAACCGCCGCTGGCACGAGATCCTGCAGGAGACGCGGGTCGCCCAGACCGGCGTGCAGATCCTCTTCGGCTTCCTGCTGAGCGTGGCGTTCACCCCCATGTTCCGGGAGCTGGGCACATTCGACCGGGTGGTCTACGTCATCACGGTGGTACTCGGCGCGTCGGCCACGGGAGCACTGATCGCCCCCGTCTCCATCCACCGCTGCCTGTCCGGACAGCGCATGAAGGACGAAGTGGTGGAGACCGCAGGGCGCCTGATGACGCTCGGCATGGTCCTCCTCGCCCTGACGATCGGCTGCACCCTCCTGCTGATACTGCGCATAGTCGTCCCCGGCCCCCTGGCCGAGGCCCTGGCCGCCGGCGTGATGCTGTGGTTCGCCGTCTGCTGGTACGCCCTCCCCCTCCACCTCCGCCACCGCGCCACGCAAACGCCTCGGGCGACGACGTCTGAGCGGCGCCAGGCCCAGGGGAACCGGCGGTGAGCTGGAGCTCCCGCCTACCCGTGACGGGTGCCGCAGGGCGCGGTCATCCCAGAAGGCTGCGCGGTCAGCGTCGGCCGCCGATGCGGCGGTCGTCGGCCAGTGCGGTGAGCGGGCCGAACTCGCAGGCAAGCTGGTTCCACGTCAGGACCTCGCCGCAGCGGGCCGGGAACTCCTTCGGGTTGAACTCGGGCATGGTCCAGGTGCCGGTGCCCCGGTCCCGCAGCCACAGGTCCCCGTCACCGTCGACCACACTCGGCGGGACCGGTACGGGCTCGGCCTGATCGATGGGCTCCCAGGTGACCCGGCCCGGGTGGGAGGCGCGGCGCAGCTCGGTGGTGGCCAGCCGCGCGGTCACGTCACGGGTGGACTCTTCGGCGTTCTTGACCGACTCAAGCCGGTATGCGTCGTCAAGTACGGGCAGGGCTGGATTCTTGCTGCGCTTTGAACTCATACGCTGACTACCTCCGGTGGGGGGCGTCACATCCGTAATGGCACCCCGTAGAGGAACACGGTATCCGAGGCGGGAGCCGGGCCGGCCACGACGAATGTCCAGGTGGAGGCGCCGGCACACCGGGCGCTCGGATATGGCGGTCCGGGTGGACGTTGGGGCGTGCGTCAGCCGACCTGGAGACCGAGCGCAAGCGTCAACTCAAGGACGCGGTGCGGCGATGCGAGGTCCGGAAACAGTTCTCGCAGCTGTGACATCCGGTACCGGACGGTCTGGGGATGGACGAACAATGCCGTTGCCACTTCGTCCCGCCTCCCTTGGTGCAGCAGCCACGCCCGCAACGTCTCCTCCAGTCGCCGCGCGGTCGCGGCAGGCAGGGCCCGCAGGGGCGCGAGCGCTCGGGCACGCAGGTCGGCGAACGCGTCCGCGTCGGCGCTCAGTACCAGCTCGGGCAGGTGGTCCTCCGTATCGCGGATGTCGCGGGAGAGGGAGCGCGCACGTACGGCTCGTGCGTACGAGGCGGACGCACGAGTCCACGGCCGGGTCGGGCCGACCACGGCGGCGCGGTGGTTCAGCTGTCTCAGGAGATGTGCCCGGTCGGCATCGGGGACCAGCAGCACGCCCCAGGCGTCCGGCAGATCGTCGAGGACGAGAGTGTTGGGATTGAGCGTGCGGTACGCGGGCCGGGCCTGGCCGGCGGGCAGCAGCACCGCGGTCAGCGACACCGGAGGCTGCCACCCGGCCCGCTGCACAGAGGCCCGCAGCACGTCCGGGCTCGCGTCGGCGAGGAGGTCGCGGGCCAGGTGTTCCAGGTGACGCTCGTGGGCCCGGCCCTGGGCGGCCAGTTCGTCGGCGTGGCCCGCGGCACTCGCGGCGGAGAGCTCGTCGATGTAGGCGAAGGTCAGCTCGGCGAACTTGGCGACCTCGGCGGCGGGCAACCCTGCGGGTACGGCACCCGTGGCCAGGCATCGCCAGGCCACGCGGGCGCCGACGCGGTAGGCGCTGAGCAGGGCGTCCATCGAACGGCCCTCGCGGACCTCGCCGCGGCCCAGCTCGTACGCCGCGTCACCGGCGTCGCCGCCTGTGGCGTTGCCGCTCGCGAGGTCCAGATAGTGCCCCAGGGCGGTGCGTACGGCGCGCCGGATGATGCCGCCCATGCGGCCCGAGAGGGCGTTGGCGTAGGAAGGAACCTCGTCGATGATCGCCTGGACGATCTCGTCGGCGGTGTCCTTCAGCGCGGCCCGCAGTGCGCTGACCGTCGACTCGTCGAGGGTCAGTTCGCTGGCTCTCCGGATGGCATGGTTCATACTTTGTTCCCTGCGAACAATTCGGCAGCCCAGATTCACGTTCTGGAGACAGGACTTTACGCCCTGAGGCGCATCAAGGTGGAGTCATGAGGAGTGCGGCCCTCCGCGGCAGGGCGTGGAAACTGCTGGAGACGGTCACGACACCGCTGTTGCCGTCGGACTACCTCGACCTGGTCAGTCCGCTGCGTGCGGGCGCTGACCTGCGCGGGCGCATCGAGGCCGTGCACCCCGAGACGGGTGACGCCGCGACCCTCGTGATCAGACCGGGGCGGGGATGGCGCGGCCACACGGCCGGTCAGTACATGCGGATCGGGGTCGACGTCGACGGGGTGCGCCTGTGGCGCGCCTACTCGCTCACCTCTCCGACGGACCGCCGGGACGGCCGCGTCACGATCACCGTGAAGGCGATCCCGGACGGCAAGGTCAGCAACCACCTGGTCCGCAGGGCGAAACCGGGCACGCTGATCCAGCTCGACCAGGCGACCGGTGACTTCGTGCTGCCGGAGGCCAGACCCGCCAAGGTGCTCTATCTGACGGCCGGCAGCGGCATCACGCCGGTGATGGGCATGCTGCGCGACACCGAGTTCGACGACGTCGTCATGGTGCACTCCGCACCGCGGCCACAAGACGTGATCTTCCGCGACGATCTGCACGACCTGGTCGCGGAGAAGAAGCTGCGCCTCACCGAGCTGCACACCGACACGCACGGCATGCTCGACATCGCCCGCCTCGACGAGCTCGTGCCCGACTGGGCCGAGCGGGAGACCTGGGCTTGCGGGCCCGCGGGCCTGCTCGACGCCGCCGAGGCGCACTGGATCGAGCACGGCGTCCAAGAGCGCCTGCACACCGAACGCTTCCGCCCCAGCATCGTCGTCTCCGGGGACGGCGGCGGCGAGGTCACGTTCCGCACCACGGGCAAGACCGTCGACGCGGACGGCGCCACGCCATTGCTGGACGTCGGCGAGGAGGCCGGTGTGCTCATGCCGTCCGGGTGCCGCATGGGCATCTGCTACGGCTGCGTCACACCGCTCAAGGCGGGAGCCGTCCGCGACCTGCGCACCGGCGAGATCACCGAGGCAGAGCCGGGCGTCCTCATCCAGACCTGCGTGTCCGCCGCGGCGGGCCCGTGCGACATCGAACGGTAGGAGAACCTTGACCGCCATTGACCCCACCGCCCACCTGAGCGGGGAGCAGATCGAGGAGCTTGGCCGAGAGCTGGACGCGATCCGCGACGGGGTGATCGCCGTCCGCGGCGAGAAGGACGCCGCCTACATCCGCAAGGTCATCTCCGCCCAGCGCAAGCTCGAACTGGCCAGCAGGGGCGTGCTGCTGTTCTCGGCCTTCCGGCCCGCGTGGCTGATCGGCACCGCCGGTCTGTCCGTGGCGAAGATCCTGGAGAACATGGAGATCGGCCACAACGTCCTGCACGGCCAGTGGGACTGGATGCGGGATCCGAAGATCCACTCCACCACCTGGGACTGGGATCACGTCTCGCCGGCCGAGCAGTGGAAGCACTCGCACAACGAGCTGCACCACACGTACACCAACGTGATCGGCAAGGACAACGACCTCGGTTACGGCATCATGCGCGTCGACGAGGACCAGAAGTGGCACCCGCTCCACCTCGGCCAGCCGCTGTGGAACTTCCTCAACGCCTGCTTCTTCGAGTACGGCATCGCCGCCTACGACCTGGAGCTCGGCGACAACCTGGACAAGCACCGCCGCAAGGACCCGGAGTTCCGCGCGCGGGCCAAAGCCGTCGGCCGCAAGATCCGCAAGCAGGTGCTCAAGGACTACGTTGTCCACCCCCTGCTGTCGGGCCCGTCGTCCCTCAGCACGCTCGCCGCCACGTTCACCGCGAACCTGGTCCGCAACCTCTGGTCCCACTCGGTGATCATGTGCGGCCACTTCCCCGAGGGCGTACAGGTCTTCGAGCGCCGGTCGATCGACGGCGAGACGCGCGGCCAGTGGTACCTGCGCCAGATGATGGGTTCGGCGAACATCAGCGGCAGCAAAGCCATGCACTTCATGACCGGCAACCTGTCACACCAGATCGAGCACCACCTGTTCCCGGACCTGCCGAGCAACCGGTACGCCGAGGTCGCGGTGAAAGTGCGCGCCTTGTTCGAGAAGTACGAGCTGGATTACGTCACGGGCCCGCTGCCCAAGCAGGTGTTCTCCGCGTGGCGCAAGGTCTTCCGACTCTCGCTGCCGAACAAGAAGCCCAAGGTCAAGATGCCGACCCTTGAGCGAAAACTCGTCGCCACCTCCGCCCCTGCCGGGGCAGTTCAGCTGGCAGAGCGCTGATTCGCCCCCTTCGACTCTCCCACCCATTCGTTCACGAGACGGCGAGGAGACGGCGAGGAGACGGTGAGAAGACGGTGAGGAAAAGCCGCCGACTGTCACCGCACTGTCTGTGGCACGCATGGAGGGGCCCGGGTGCCGTACCACTGACACCCGGGCCCCGAAGGAACAGCTACACCATCCGCCGGCCCTGATCTTGCGCCGGCATTCTCTGTTCACACCGCCGCGGAACGCGCGGCGATCCTGATGATGCTCGATTCCTCCGTTCTTTCCCTCTGGGTGGAATCACTTACCTCAAACTGCGTACTGCTGTTACTGCGTACTGCATCTACCTGTACTGCCACTGCGGTACTGCCTGGCGGCCCCTGATCACTGCGGGCCACCCGGTCCGGTCACCAGCCCCGTCGCCGTCCTGCAACAACCCTGGCTCCGAAACTCCGCCACCGCACCGTCCTGCAACTGCACTTACGGGTACTGCTGCCCGGCAGTTCGTCTCTGCCGGGCCTCGCTCGATCTCGGCTACAGCAGAAACCATAACCACACCGCCACCGAATGTCTACTCCGGCCAACACAGATTTTCGCGGTCTCGACAGCGAGGTATTCGCCATCCGGCAGCGGCGGCTGATGGCGGCCCCCAGCAGGGGGTCATAGGGGCGACCAGAGACCGGTGGACTGATGGACATGTTGAGCGCCGACGCGTAGCCGGCCCTGCAGCTTCCCCCGCCGACGCACGCCATCACACCCGGCCCTGGCCTCCACAGTGCGATTACGCGGAGGCGGCGTCACCGACCGGCGCTTGCCCGCCAGGGGCGAACCACGCGAGAAGGGGCGGCGGCCGAGTCGAGGGTCCACACCCTCGACCCTGTGCAGCTCTCCGCCACCAGGCGGGCAGGGGCCCCCGCCGAGGGCCTCGACCCGCTGAGCCCCTTCCTCATGCACTGGAGCTCTTACGGACCGAACCATTGAGCGCCCGCTCCGCCAACGACCGGGCCCGCCGAAATGCGACAGGCGGGGTCGGCCGCCTTCCCTTCAAGTTCCCGCAAAGCCAGCCCGCGAGAACGCGCGCCCCACCCCGCTCGACCAGCACGAACCGTAACGACCGCACCGCACATATTGCACATCGACAAAGCCGCAGGTCAGGCGCCCTTTTCGGCAGGCTCAAGGATGGCCACGCACTCCACATGATGTGTCATCGGAAAGGTGTCGGCCTGGACGGGTCCCGGAAAATCCCAGGTCAAAGCCAGCCTCCCGGGCCGTCGTTCGTCACGCAGGCGCCCAGAGCGTCAAACCAGCGTCACGACCGGCAAAGGCGAAACCCTCGACAGGCGTTACCGGCTTCAGAGAGGAAGATCATCGGGAAGAACTCGGAACGCCTTGTAGCGACCCAGCGGGCGCACCGCGCGGAAGTCACGGCGGTCGAGAGTGAGCACAGCGTCAGTGTCGTAGTCGACGGCGAGGGCCACGTTCACGGCGTCCGCCAGATCCAGGTCGAGGTCGCGGTAGCGGGCACGCACGGACTGAGCAACCCCCAAATGGTCTTCCGTGATCTCAGGGACAGCGACACGGCCGCGCCGCATCCAGTTTCGGATGTCGTCGACCGCGCTGAGCGCAGCTTCGCGCCCGAGCTCCCGGGTGGCCACGTGATCGATCTCCGCAAGCAGCAGAGGCGACATCACCAGTAGACCGGCGGCCATGATCGCTTCATTGGACGCCTGGTGCTCGGGGTGGGTGGAGTCGAGTGCCGCGAGGAGGCCGGACGTGTCCGCGATGACGATGATCACGCAGCGGTTCCGGTCCCGGTCTCACGGCGTACAGCGTCGGCTACGGTGTCACGCACCCCGCGCTTACTGGGAGTGCGACCGGATCCCTCGAAAGTGCGGGAGAAGAGGGGCTCGTCCCAGACGCGATTGGCCATGGCCGCGAGGTGGATGCCTTGCCTGATGATCTCGGCCTCACTGATGCCCCGTCGCTTGGCAGCCTCCTTGATGATGGCGAGGTCCTCGGGATCGGCGTAGACGTTGGTTCGCTTCATGGACATGTACCGAGACTAGCGTATGTACCAATCCGATGTATGCGCGTGCAAGCGAAGGCTCGCGCTCCTTCCGGTTCGCCGTACCCGTGGTCACGTACCCGATGACCCCCAAGCCGTCCAGCGCCAGGGCGCAGCAGGCGATCCAGGAACGGGTCGGCAAGCAGGGCATGTCCACCTGTCCGGAGAAGGCTGCGAAGCGGCAGATCGAGCACGACAGCATGGACGAGCTGATCGAGACCCACCCGTTCCACCAGCGCACCACTGACCAGTAGGTCATGCGCGAATACGGCGTCCAGATCCGGTGCTGGGACGGCTTCGCCGAAGGCAGGAACTACCTCTTCCCCTACCTGCTCCTGAGCACGATCGCCTCCCGGTGCGGCGTCGTAGCGATCTCCAAATCGGTCCGTGCCGGGCGCATGGGGGAGAACATCGACGTCCTTCGACCACCGCGACCCAGCCGTGGTCAGCCGCCTGACAGCGAGTACGGGCGCAAGATCCGCGGCTGGTAGCCGACCTCTCGTTCCGAACAGCCCTGGAAACGAAGCGCGTTGAACCGGTTACAGGGCGGCGAGTATCAGAGTTGGGCGCCTTGACTCAGCTCCCGAAGAGTCCGTCATCCTCTCCTGAAGACCTGGAAAGTCTGCGCGCATACGGCGGCACAGGAAGAACCCCCAGTTCTGTCAGCTCCTGAACGGAGATAAGAGGCCCGGAGCAGACATCCTCCAGAAGCGCACGCTGCGCCGGCTCTCCTTGCACCAGCAGCCCGAGAATGTTGAGCAGAGTGAGCAACTCCGTGGTCCATTCCGGAGACCACCGCTGGGCCACCACACGGTCGAGCTCCAGCCGACGCTTCCCCGCGGGTTCGCGTCGGCGGTAACCGAACCACTTGTCCAGCACGTTCATCCCGGAGACCTGATACGCACGGGTGGTCGGCGGAACCGGGGCGATGCACCCTTCGCCAATCCACAGTCTCTGGTCCTCCGGCTCGTAGCGGAGAACCTGAGGCATCTGGTCCTTGGTGTCGGGTATTTCCACGACGCAACGCGGGCGGTGCGTCGAGAGACGTAACTTTTCACGCGAGCGCCCCTCCACGGGGTCTGCGAAGCGATCACCATAGGTGTGCAGCCAGAGCACTCGGCGGCCGATGCCGACGCCGCGGCACCACAACTGGGCGTCACTGGTCAGAGGGACGCGGACGCCTGGATCTTCGAGGTCTGCGCGGAACCGCTCGGTATAGGCCGGATGAGACACCACGCCGGCGACGTACGCCAGCAAGTCCTCCGCACTGACACGTCCTCCGAGCCTCCGCGCGAGCAGTTCGAGCAGGCCAGGGGCGACGTTCGGAGTGTCACCCCGCATGTCGCGGTACAGAGGTCGGACGCACCCGCTGCGTCCGTTGAAGTAGTCCATGTCCGGGATCAGCGCACTGAAGGTGAGGGCCGGTCCGTTGACGATCTGATGTGCGTTCTGTTCTACGGTGAACACCTGACTGTCGCCCCGCACGCGCCAGAGGTCCGGACGAGCAACCACCATCAACCTGTGGTCCGGCATGATCAACTGCCGGTCGAAGGACCGGTATCCGACCTGTACGGCCTCTGGCTGAGGCCGCTGTTCCCGCCGCAGCGGGGTCGTGTCATACCCCGTCATTCCGGCAAGCGGCGTGACACGGCTGTCAACGGTGCGGTCTCGGGCCTCGCCAAACAGATCCTTTCGACCCGACTCGTCGGCACCCAGAAAGATGCGCCACCTGGTGCGGAGCGTCGCCTCGTCCGGTGCGTAGACCCAGACTCGGCCAGGCGTCACACCGCGCGACGACCAGGGCATCAAGTCCCCCAGCCCCGGCGCGCTCGTCCACAGATCACTGCCTTGCGGCAGAAACGGATCCGCCGGGCCGGCAATACAGTCCTGCCAGTCAGGATCGTCCAGCGTCAGATTGAGCAGCCGTTGGGTCTTCTCGCCCCGGCGGCCATGCACCTTGAGGTGGTGCACGATCGCTGCGCCCGGCTGCTCGCCAGGGCAAGCTCCCCGAAGGGCGTCACGACGACGAACGAACACCGCTATACACAACTCCTGGGCGACATCCGGGAAGAGACGTCTCGCAACTTCGGATCGCTGGCCTTCAGGAGACAGATCAATGATCCATCCCTCGTCGGCCGAGTTGCGTAGGTAGCTGCGCATACCGGCGAACGCACGGCTCTTCAACCACGCTTTGGGAGTGATGTAGGCGACCACTCCGAACGGCGCATCTTCATGTGCATCGAAGACTTTCCACGTCCCCCAACGCCAGAAGAAGACATGCAGGTTGGACATCTTCGACTCGTAGGTTCCATTGCCCGGCAAGCGAAAGGCATCGAGTGGGGGCGCCTCACCGACGTCCGGATCTCCTGCCTCGATCCATTTTCCCGCTCCTCGGGAGACAGCGTCATGAGGCGGGTTACCGATGACCACCATGACGCGCTCGTCGCGCTTGACGTTATTGGCCTGCCGGCGGGACTCCGCGAGCGGACGGTACGTGTGCGGGATCCAGTTGAACTCAGCCCGGGGATTGTCGAGGGTGTCCGCCACCAGAAGTCGAAGGCCCTGCTTGGGCGCAGCGGATCCGTAGTCCTTCAACAGCGCGTGCATACGAAGGTCCGCTACGGCGTACGGGCCGATCTGCCGCTCAAAACCGATGATTCGCTGTCCGACCATCTGCCTTAGCCTGGGACCGAGCGCGCCGGGCCCCTCGTCTTCCGTGATCGTGGCAGCCGCCCGTTTCAGGACGGACAACAGGAACGTGCCGGTGCCCATGGCAGGATCCACCACGACCACTTCGGGCGATGCGAACCCTGCCTCGATCCCGAAAGACCTGTTCAGGATCGCTTCGGTCAGACGGACCATGGCTTCGACGACACCGTGCGGGGTGTAGTAGGAACCGGTGCGCATCCGTAGGTCACGGTCATAGATCTGTAGGAAGTCCTCGTACAGAAGGAGGTACGAGTCGCCAGTGCCGTCATCGAGCCTGCTCCAATCGACAGCCCCGACCACCCGCAACAACGTGTCGAGAGTGGTGGACAGGCCTGTTGAGGCAGCTTCCTCGGTGAGAACGTCGAGAGCTTTGCCCATCAATGAGTGCCGCTTGCCGAGCTTGGCGGCGATCGCATGCACCGATTCGCCTTCGAAAGCGATGCCTTCGACCCGTGCAAGGAGCAGGGCGAACACCACCGTCTGCCCAAATTGTTCCACAAACTCTTCGTCGCTGGTCTCAGGAAAGAGCAGCCGTCGCCATTCCTCCGCGATCTCCGTGAATAGGCGCCGACGCCTGCCTGTTTTCTCCAGAACCATTGCCTCGGCCACCTCGTCGCACAGCAGGCGGCACAGGCGTGCGACGGATCGAACCAGCTGTTTGGTAGTACGCGGCGACTCGGGCTGCCAGGTGAGAAAGTCGTTCAGCACTCGCGCCAGGGCCCCATCGGCGGGTGCGAGACGGGACCCTGACGAGAGAACAGACCCCTTCGTCTGAGCGAGTTCCCCAATGCGTCGGCCGCTGCGATAGAGCCCGAACTCGTCGCCGTCGCAGTACAGAACGTTGGGCAGGAGCTGGAGTTTCTCCCATTGCACCGCGCTGTCCCCTGTGAAATGCGAGGGGTCGGCTCCACGCCCCGGACGCTTCAGCTCGATGTATCCAACCGACGCACCGTCGACCGAAACGGCGTAGTCGGGCCTGGCGCGCAGCTCGACGAGCGGGACCTCACCAGTCAGCGTGAGGTCAAGTCCCAGACGTGCCCCGACCGCTCGGATCAGAGTCTCCAGCGGGCCCCGAAGCTGATCCTCCGGCCAACCATCGCCTCGCAGTTTCGGAGTGGCTTCAGCTCCGAAGGCCGAGACGGCCGACCGCACGGCTTGTTCGTAGGACTCACGTTTACCTGGCTTCGCCGTCATGCCGTCCCCCAGTCAGCAAGAACGGCCGACGGCACTACCGCAGGGCCTCACGGCCGCGCTACGCCTTCGAATGCGCCGAGGACGCTCCCCAACGTCAGACTCTTACTGAATGTAAGAACGTGAAAGCACATTGTGAAGAGCTGTGCAGGACGAACTGCCGCCTGCCCTCGACGACCTGGCAACCGCGCAGGCTGGCGCGAAGCTACAGCGGGGACTGCTGGACCGAGGGATCGCAGCTCAGGCGTCCTTCGGGACAGGCTCAAGGATCGCGACGCACTCCATGTGGTGCGCCTGCTGCTGCACGGGGAAGGTGAACGCCCGGCCATCGCGTTGATCAGCCGTCTCCTCGGTCTCTACATGCCGGCCGGGAGCGACTCTCCGGTAGACCCCGCGAGCCTCGCCGACCTCATCCAAACCCGGCGTGACCTTCAGTTGGAGCTGGCGGAGTCCAGCGGCACCGAGGACGAGCTGCGGAGGTTGCTGCGCGATCAGCTGAGCGTGAGCGGAAACATCGGCTTGCTCATCGTCGAGTTGCACATCGCGCTCGCCCGTCTGTTCATCGCGCAGGAGGACTTCGCGCAAGCCGAGGAGCAGCTGGAGCTGGCCGAGAATGCCGCAACCGCAACCGCAACTGCAACCGCAGCCGACAGAGGCACGGTGCCCCTGTGGACGGTCCCCCTCTGGAACGCCCGATGCCTGTGCGCCCAAGGCCGCTGCGCAGAGGCCCTGAGCTGCTACGAACGGGCGGTCGCACTGCTCTCCGATGACCCCGCCGGCACGGCGTGCATCATGGAGGAAGCCGCTGACTGCCTCGCTCTGGCCTCGGGTGGCGATACCCACGTCGGACAGCGGGCATCCGGTGGAGGGGCAATGAATTGATCGCCACGAGCGTCACGTCTACCACGCACCTGCCCCTGCGGCCCAAACGCCACAGGCATCGGACACCACCCAGCGCCACGAAACGGCACAACCGAGAGGCGATTGGGCAGAGAAGCTAACAGTGCGGTCAGTGCCCCAGCACCGCTTCACGGCACCCACCGCCATACAGCCAAGGGGTCCGCCCGACGGTCCCCAATCACACCTACCGGCCCCGGGGCATCGCACCACCGCCGCTGTTTTGAGTCATCGAGGGAGCTCAACGCACTTCCACACGGTGTACCCGTCCCAGCTTCGCAAGAATGTCGAGCAGGTTCACAAAAACCAGAAAAGCGCAGGTCAGACGCCCTTCGCTGCTGGCTCCAGAATCGCCACACACTCCACATGATGCGTCATAGGAAACAAATCAAACGCCCGAAGCGTCCGCACCCGGTACCCGCCCTCCCGGAAGTACCCGATGTCCCGCGCCAGCGCCGCCGGGTCGCACGCCACGTAAGCGATGCGTCGCGCGCCCAGGCTCGCCAGGTGGCGGACCGTCGCCTTGCCCGCGCCCGCCCTCGGCGGGTCCAGGACGATCAGGTCGGCCTCCGTGATGCCCGTGCGCGGGAGAACCGCCTCGACCTTGCCCTGCTCGATGCGGACGCGGTCGAAGGACGCCAGGTTGTGGCGCGCGTCCTCCACCGCCCGCTTGCCGGACTCGATGCCCAGCACCGCGCCCTTCTCGCCGACGCGGTCCGCCAGCGCGCCCGCGAAGAGGCCGACGCCGCAGTAGAGGTCGAGGGCCGTGTCGCCCTTGCGCGGGGTGAGGCCCTGCATGACGGCGAGCATCAGCGTCTCCGCCGCCTTCGGGTGGACCTGCCAGAAGCCGCCGCTGCCCACCCGGTACGTGCGGCCGTCGGCGCGCTCACGCACGAACGCGCGGCCGTGCACGCGGTGGATGCCGCCGTCCTTCTCCTCCACCCGCATGACCGACACCGGCTTGTCCAGCTCCACGATCGGCAGGCGTGCGCCCGGCTTCGGGGCGAGGATCACCTGGCGGTCCTGCGAACCCGTCGCCGCGATCGCCTCGACCGACGCCATGCCCGACCAGTCGCGCTCCTCGATGCCCAGCTCGGAGACGCCCTCGGCCGCGATCATGCAGTGCTCGATCGGCTCGACCTCGTGCGAGCGGTGGCGGCGCAGGCCGGCGTTGCCGTCCGCGTCCACGGCGTACTGCACGCGCGTGCGCCACGACGGGACCTCGCCCGCCGGCAGCTTGTCGCCCTCGGCCGGCATGACCGTGCCGTCCCAGCCCGCCTCCTCGGGGGTCAGCCCGGCCAGCCGCTGGAGCTGCTCGGCGATGACCTCGCCCTTGAGGCGGCGCTGCGCGCCCGGCTTCGCGTGCTGCCAGTCGCAGCCGCCGCAGCGGCCGGGTCCCGCGTACGGGCAGGGGGCCTCGACGCGGTCCTTGGAGGGGTCGAGGATCGTCACCGCGTCGGCCCGGAGGAAGCGCGCGCCCTCCTCGCCCTCGGTCACGCGTGCGATGACCTTCTCGCCGGGCAGCGTGTGGCGTACGAAGAGGACCTGGCCCTCCGCCGTACGGGCGATGCAGTGGCCGCCGTGCGCGACGGGGCCGATCTCGACCTCGTACTCCTGGCCGACCAGCGAGTTCCCCGCCTGCTCGTTCTTCGGTTCTGCCTGCATGGCGGGGTGACTCCACAACGTAAAAGGGGAACGGCCGGACAACAGCCCACCAGTCTACGTGGGTGTCGTCCGGCCGCTCGCCACGGAACCGGACAGGACGGGGCAGATACCCCTGGCCCTTCTTGCTCGGCTACTTCTTGCTCGGCTACTTCTTGCTCGGCTCCTTCTTGCCCTGTTCCTTCGGTCGCTTCGTCCGCTCCACCGGGCCCCTGCGCACCGCGCCCGGCGCGTTCCACTCCGAGCGCCTGCGGGCCCGCTTCTTCGCGGCCTCGGAGGAGTCCAGCTGATACGGGACCGACGTCACCATCACGCCCGGCGTGAACAGCAGGCGGCCCTTGAGGCGCAGCGCGCTCTGGTTGTGGAGCAGGTGCTCGTACCAGTGGCCCACCACGTACTCGGGGATGATCACGCTGACCACGTCGCGCGGGCTCTCCCTGCGCAGGTTCTTGACGTACTCGATGATCGGGCGGGTGATCTCGCGGTACGGCGAGTCGAGGACCTTCAGCGGGACCGTGATGCCGCGGCGCTCCCACTCCTCCTTGAGGGCCTTGGTCTCCGCCGGGTCGACGTTGATGCTGAGCGCCTCCAGGTCGTGCGAGCGCATCAGCTTCGCGTACGACAGGGCGCGCAGCGTCGGGCGGTGGATCTTGGAGACCAGGACGATCGAGTGGACGCGGGAGGGCCGCACGCTCTCGTCGCCGGGGGCGTCGGGGGCGGCGATCTCCTCGGCGACGCGGTCGTAGTGGCGCCGGATGGCCGTCATCGTCGCGTAGAAGATGCACATGCCGAGCAGCGCGACCCAGGCGCCGTGGGTGAACTTCGTGAGCAGGACGACGACCAGGACCAGGCCGGTGAAGAAGGCGCCGAACGTGTTGATCGCGCGGGAGCGGATCATGCGGCGGCGCTTGTTCGCGTCCTTCTCCTTGGCCAGGTGGCGGTTCCAGTGCCGGACCATGCCGATCTGGCTGAGCGTGAAGGAGACGAAGACGCCGACGATGTAGAGCTGGATGAGGCGGGTGGAGTCCGCGCCGTAGATGACGACGAGGAGCGCGGCCGCGCCCGCGAGCAGCACGATGCCGTTGGAGAACGCGAGGCGGTCGCCGCGGGTGTGCAGCTGGCGCGGCAGGTAGCGGTCCTGGGCCAGGATCGAGCCGAGCAGCGGGAAGCCGTTGTACGCGGTGTTGGCCGCGAGGAAGAGGACCAGCGCGGTCGCCGCGGCGAGGATCATGAACGGGAAGCTGCCGTGGCCGAAGACCGCCTCGGCGACCTGCGAGATCACCGGGTTCTGCACGTAGTCCGAGCCGACCGGGACGCCGTTGTGGAACAGGTCCTTGCCGGGGATCTCCGCCATCCGGACCTTGGTCACCATGGCGAGGACGATGATGCCGCAGAACATGGTGACGGCCAGGCCGCCCATGAGCGCCAGCGTCGTCGCGGCGTTCTTGGACTTCGGCTTGCGGAAGGCCGGGACGCCGTTGCTGATCGCCTCGACGCCGGTGAGCGCCGCACAGCCGGAGGAGAAGGCCCGCAGCAGCAGGAAGACCAGGGCGAAACCGGCCAGGCCCTGGTGCTCGGGCTTGATCTCGTAGTCGGCGGTGGGCGCCCGCATCGAGTCGTCGAGGACCAGGCCGCGGAAGGCGCCCCACGCGATCATGATGAAGACGCCCGCCACGAAGACGTACGTCGGGATGGCGAAGAGCTTGCCGGACTCCTTCACGCCGCGCAGGTTCATCAGCGTGAGGAGGACGATGACGGCCACCGCGCACAGGACCTTGTGCTCGACCACGAAGGGGACCGCGGAGCCGAGGTTCTCGATGCCCGAGGAGATCGACACGGCCACGGTCAGGACGTAGTCGACGAGCAGGGCGCTGGCGACGGTGAGGCCGGCCTTGGGGCCGAGGTTGGTGGTGGCGACCTCGTAGTCGCCACCACCGCTCGGGTAGGCGTGCACGTTCTGTCGGTAGGACGCCACGACCGTGAACATCAGCACGACGACCGCGACGGCGATCCAGGGGCTGAAGTGGTAGGCCGACACACCCGCGATGGAGAGGACGAGAAGGACCTCTCCCGGCGCGTACGCCACGGAGGAGAGTGGGTCGGACGCGAAGACGGGGAGTGCGATGCGCTTCGGCAGGAGCGTTTCTCCCAGCCGGTCACTGCGCAGTGCGCGCCCGATGAGGATCCGTTTGGGCACGTCGGTCAGTTTGGACACGCAGAGGATCGTAAGCGTTCGATTGGGGGCGCGCCCACCCACCACCCCCAACTTCACCGGTTATCGGTCCTGTGCGATCCTGCGCTCCTCCTATTGCCGGGTTTACCGGCCCGCGAAAGGCACGGGACGGCCACCACGTGGCGCGGCCGAGCAGGAGCAGCGCCGCGGGCAGGATCATGACGCGGATCACGAAGGCGTCGAGCAGGACGGCCGCCGCGAGCACGAAGCCCATCTGCTTCATCTCCAGGATGTGCAGCATCACGAAGCTCGCGAAGACGGTGACCATGACGATCGCCGCGCTGGTCACGACCTTGGCGGAGGACGCGATGCCGTCCAGGACCGCCTGCCGCGTCGGCACGCCGTTCAGGGCCGCCTCACGGATCCGGCTGACCACGAAGACCTGGTAGTCCATCGAGAGCCCGAAGAGGATCACGAAGAGGAAGAGCGGGACGCGCGAGGAGATGCCGTCCAGGGAGTCGAAGGCGAGCAGTCCCTCGGCCCAGTCGCCCTGGAAGACGAGGACGAGCAGGCCGAGCGCGGATCCCACGGAGAGCAGGTTGAGCAGGGCGCCGAGGATTCCGAGGACGACGGAGCGGAACGCGAGGACCGTCATGGCGAAGGTCATCAGGAGCAGGAAGCCGAGGACCAGCGGGAGCTTGTCGTTCTGGTGTCCGACGTAGTCGACGCCGCGCGCGACCTCACCGGTGACGGCCGTCTCTGCGCCGGGCACCTGGCCGACGGTCCGGGGCAGCAGGTCCTTCCGGAGATGTTCGAGTGAGACTTCGGCGTTTCTCGAGTACGTGGGGTCGGCGGCGTTCAGTTCGAGCAGGGTCGTCCGGTGGTCCGCGGCGGAGCGCAGGAGCGGGGCGTCGGAGCCGCGCGCGAAGAGCGGGTCGTCCTGCGCGGCGCGGTCGAGGTCGGTCAGGGCCTTGCGGACGTCACCGGCGTGCGCGGCGTCGGCGCGGACCACCACGAAGTGCCGTACGCGCAGCTCCGGGAAGGAGTCGAGCAGCCGGTCGTACCCCTTCATGGCGTCGATGTCGCGCGAGAAGCTGTCCCGCGCCGGGTTCTTGAGGTGCATGTCGAGGGCGGGCACCGCGAGGCCCAGCATGGCGAGGACGGCGATGCACAGGGTGAGCGCGGGGTGCTTGCGGGCCGGGGCGAGCAGGGCGGACCAGACGCGGCCCGACTCACGCTCGCCGTGCGTCTCGCTCCTCCCCCGCATCCCGCGCGTCCGGACCGGCTTGCCCTGGGCCTGGCGCTTGGCCGCGCGGCGCTCGGCACGGCGGCCGAGGACGACCAGCAGGGCGGGCAGCACGGTCACCGAGCTGACCATGGCGACGGCGACGACCAGGATGGTGCCGGTGGCGAGCGAGTCGAAGATGACGTCACGGGCCAGGAAGAGCGCGGTGGTGGAGACGATCACGGCGAGGCCGGAGACGACGATGGCGCGGCCGGCCGTCGCGGCGGCCGCCTCGACCACCGCCGCGGAGGTGAGGCGGCCGCCGGCCCTGGTCCGCTCCTCGCGTTCGCGCTTGAGGTAGAAGAGCGTGTAGTCGACGCCGACGGCCATGCCGATGAGAAGGATCATGCTCATCCCGACGCCGGTGTCGGGCAGCAGGTGCGAGGCGAGCATCGCCAGGCCCATCGTCGCCATGATCGAGGTGACGGCGAGCAGCACCGGTACGCCGACCATGACGACCGAGCCGAAGACGACGGCGAGGGTGATCAGCGTGACGGGCAGCGTGATCGCCTCGGAGAACTGAAGGTCCTTGTCGCGCTGGTCGTCGACGCCCTTGCTCACGGAGGCGTCGCCGGTCTCCTCGATGACCAGGTCCGGGTGGGCCTTCTTGACCTTCTCGGTCACGGCCTGGAGCGGCGGGACGTTCTTCTGGTCGTCCTGCTCGGAGCCGTGCAGCTCCACCTGGACGCGCAGGACGCGGCCGTCGGCGGAGCGCGCCGGGGGCGCCACCGACGCCACCTCGGGCAGGGCCTCCATCCGGTCGGTGACGTCCCGCACGGCGGCCGCGGTGGCCCTCTTGTCCAGCGGTCCCTTCGCGGCCCGGATCAGGACGTGTTCGGTGGACCGCAGCGGTAGACCGCCGTCCGTCGCCAGGGCCTCGGCGCGGCCCGCCTCGCCGACGCGGAAGTCCTTCGAGGTGGCGCTGTTCATGCCGGCGGCCGTCCCCGCGCCGAGGCACAGCACCACGAAGACCAGCCAGCCGATGACCGCCAGCCCCGGATGCAGCGCGCTCCAGCGGGCCACGCGGACCGTCACCGATCGCTCTCTCATTTCGTTCCCCCTCCATGCTTCATGTGTAAGCGGAGACTGACAGGTGAAGGAATGAG
This sequence comes from Streptomyces sp. NPDC005863, assembly GCF_042871345.1. NCBI lineage: Bacteria > Bacillati > Actinomycetota > Actinomycetes > Kitasatosporales > Streptomycetaceae > Streptomyces > Streptomyces sp. NPDC005863. The sequence continues at coordinate 392,470 of NZ_JBIAII010000005.1, forward strand.
CCGTCAACTGTCATTCGCATCCGGCAAGAGCGGATTGACAGCGGATCCCGCCATGCGTAAGCCTTGGCTGACAGGTTTCGGGACCAGCGCGAAGGCGGGCCATGGACAGCGAGGAGCTGCTCGCTTTTCTCGCTGCGGTGGGTCACGCGCAGCGCATCCGGATCATCAACGAGCTCTCCGGCGGCCAGCTGTACGTCAGCGAGCTGGCCCGGCGGCTCGGGGTGTCCCGCCCGCTGCTCTACATGCATCTCGAACGCATGGAGAAGGCCGGCCTCGTCGTCGGCCGCCTGGAGCTGTCCGACGACGGCAAGGCGCTCAAGTACTTCGAACTGGCGCCGTTCGACGTCCGGTTGAACGTGGATACGATCGTCGCCGCCCTGCGGCAGCAGCCGCCGGGAGCGGACGAGCAGCACTCATCGAGGGGGACGTCCTAGTGGGCGACGTGATCATCCCGGTTGCCTTTTTCCTGATACTCGCCGGCGCGGTCGTCTCGGTCGCGTACTTCCAGACGCAGCGCAACAAGGAACGCGACCGGCAGTACGCAGACGCCATGAACGGCTACCGCGAGGCCGTCGAGCGGGCCAGGTCCGAGCAGGAGGCGAACCGTCTGCAGCTCGTCGAGCTCGGCCACCGCCTGGAGAAGGTCGAGGGTCTGCTCCGCAGCGTGGACTGAGCCCCCGGACCGAGCACCCGGACCGAGCACCCCCGTGCCCCCGCGTACCCCTCCGCGTCCCCCGCGCCCACCGTGGGTGAGTGCGCGGGAGGGGTTGCGGCTTAAGCTCGTCTCTTGGCAACGCCGCACGCTGTTGCCCCGTTCGTGCCAGCAGACTGAGAGAGAAGAGTGAGCCCGATGTTTTCGCAGGTCAGCGGGATGACCAGGAGTGCGGGGTAAGAAACAGGTGCACATCGTCATCATGGGCTGCGGCAGAGTCGGGTCCGCGCTCGCCCAGAATCTCGAACAACAGGGGCACACGGTCGCCGTCGTCGACCAGGACCCCACGGCCTTCCGCCGGCTCGGCTCCGGGTTCGGCGGCCGCCGGGTGACCGGCGTCGGCTTCGACCAGGACACCCTGCGCGAGGCCGGCATCGAGGAGGCGGGCGCCTTCGCCGCCGTCTCCAGCGGCGACAACTCCAACATCATCGCGGCCCGGGTGGCCCGCGAGATGTTCGGCATCGAGAACGTCGCGGCCCGCATCTACGACCCGCGCCGCGCCGAGGTCTACCAGCGCCTGGGCATCCCGACGGTCGCCACGGTCCGCTGGACCGCCGACCAGATGCTGCGCCGGCTGCTGCCGTCCGGCGCGGAGCCGCTGTGGCGCGACCCCACCGGCGGCGTGCAGCTCGCCGAGGTGCACGCGTCGTCGGCCTGGATCGGGCACAAGATCAGCCAGCTCCAGGAGGAGACCGGCGTACGCGTGGCCTTCCTCACCCGGCTGGGCGAGGCGGTCCTGCCGACCTCGCAGACGGTCCTGCAGGAGGGCGATCTGGTGCACGTCATGATGCGCACCGACCAGGTCGACAAGGTCGAAGCGGCGTTCGCCGAAGGCCCCGAGGAAGGCGGTCACTGATGAGGGTCGCCATTGCCGGAGCCGGCGCCGTGGGGCGCTCCATCGCCGGTGAGCTCCTGGAGAACGGCCACGAGGTCCTGCTCATCGACAAGGCGCCGACGGCCATCTCCGTCGAGCGCGTGCCGCAGGCCGAGTGGCTGCTCGCCGACGCCTGCGAGATCACGTCCCTGGACGAGGCGGCGCTGCAGCGCTGCAACGTGGTCATCGCGGCCACCGGCGACGACAAGGTCAACCTCGTCGTCTCGCTGCTCGCGAAGACCGAGTACGGCGTCCCGCGCGTCGTCGCCCGCGTCAACAACCCCAAGAACGAGTGGCTCTTCAACGAGTCCTGGGGCGTCGACGTCGCGGTCTCCACGCCGCGTCTGATGTCCGCGCTCGTCGAGGAGGCGGTGAGCGTCGGCGACCTCGTGCGCCTGCTCCGCTTCAGCCACGGCGACGCGAACCTCGTCGAGCTGACGCTGCCGCCCGAGTCGGCGCTCGCGGGCACGCAGGTCGGCGACGTCCAGTGGCCCGAGGACACCTCGCTGGTCACGATCATCCGCGGCACCCGCGTCCTCGCGCCGACCGCGGACGACTCCCTGGAGGCGGGCGACGAACTCCTCTTCGTCGCGGCCCAGGCCCGCGAGGAACAGCTGGAGGACCTGCTGTCGGTACGCCGCGAGGACGCGGTGGGCTGAGGCTTTTCGGCGGTACGTACGGAGGGGGCGCCCGGAGACTTCGGGCGCCCCCTCCGCGTATGTCCGAGGGGGCCCACCGGGCGATGGCATGGCACTAGCCTGCCGTGCGACACCGGTCGCCCCACCGCGACGCGCAGTCCCGGGCGGACACCGGAGCCGCACCACCGCCGCAGCCACCGCCGGCGGCCCCGCCCCGAAAGGAAGCCCGATGAGTGATCCGGTCCCCGTGCCGCGCGGTCTGCCCATGGAGCGCGACGCGGGCCCCTTCGCCCCGCCCCGCGCGATCACCCGGCTGCGCGAGGCCCGCCCGGTCAGCCCCCTGCTGTTCCCCGACGGTCACGAGGGCTGGCTCGTCACCGGCCACGACGCCGTACGCCGGCTCCTGGCCGACCACCGGTTCAGCTCCCGCCAGGACATCGGCCCGCTCCACGTCCCGTACGGAATACCCGGCATGCCCGCCGTGACCGAGCCCTCGCCGCAGCTTCCCGGCGTGTTCATCGCCATGGACCCGCCGGACCACACCCGGCTGCGCCGCAGACTCACCGGCGCCTTCACCGTCCGGCGCATGCAGCAGCTGGAGCAGAGCGTCGTCGGCATCGCCGAGCGGCGGCTGGACGAGATGGCGCGGCTGGCCCCGCCCGTCGACCTGGTCAAGGAGTTCGCGCTGCCGGTGCCGTCCCTGGTGATCTGCGAACTGCTCGGCGTCCCCGCACAGGACCGGGAGAGCTTCCGGGCCCACTCCGCCACGTTCATGGAGCGGGAGGTGGAGCTGGACACGAAGATGGCCGCGTACGGGGCGATGATGGCCTACCTGGCCGAGCTGGTCACCGCGAAGCGCGCCGACCCCGGCGACGACCTGCTGTCCGACCTGGCCCGCCACGACGACCTCGGCGTCGAGGAACTGACAGGCATGGCCTTCCTGCTGCTCCTCGCCGGCCACGAGACCACCGCCAACATGCTGGCCCTCGGCACCTTCGCGCTCCTGGAACACCCCGACCAACTGGCCGACCTGCGCGCGGACCCCGGCCTGCTGCCCGGCGCGGTCGAGGAGCTCCTGCGCCACCTCTCCGTGGCCGACATCTTCTACCGCTACGCCACGGAGGACATCGAGCTCGGCGGAAAGATCATCAAGAAGGGATCGACCGTCGTCGTCTCACTGCTGGTCGCCGACCGTGACCCCAAGCGCTTCGACGCTCCCGACGCCCTGGACATCCACCGCACCGCCCGCGGCCACCTCGCCTTCGGTCACGGTGTCCACCAGTGCCTCGGCCAGCAACTGGCCCGCGTCGAGATGCGCGTCGGTCTGCGGAGTCTGCTGCGCCGCTTCCCGGACCTGGAGCTGGCCGTCCCCGCCGGCCAGGTGCGGCTCAGGACCGACATGAACATCTACGGGGTCCGCGAACTGCCGGTCACCTGGCGGACGGAACCGGTCCGGTGAGCCGGACCTAGACCTCGCGGCGCTCCCGCTCCCGCTCCGCCTCGCGGGCCTTCTGGGCCTCCTCCTCGGCCTCCATCTCCGCGAACACGTCGATGGGCGGCGGGGCCTTCGCCAGGAAGACCCAGGTGAGGTAGACGGCGAGCAGGAACGGCGGGATCTTCAGGGCGACCAGGACCCAGCCGAACTGCGTGGTGTCCCCCCACCAGTACAGCGGGAAGAGGATCGCGCACTTGGCGAGCAGGATCAGGCCCCAGGCCCAGCTGGCCTTCGCGTAGGCCTTCTTGCGGCCGGGGTTGCGGGTGCGCCAGGAGAGGTTCTCCTTGAAGACCGGGCCGAGGATCAGGCCGATCAGCGGGGCGCCCGCAAGGGTCGTGATCATGTACGCGAGGGCGAGGCCCAGGGTGTAGAGCATGCCCGGCAGGTAGAAGTCCTTGGCGTTGCCGGTCATCATCGCGAAGACCACACCGAAGACGACGCCGAAGACACCGCTGAAGGCGTGCTTGACGGTGTCCCTCATGACCAGGCGGACCACCACGAGCACCAGGGACACCGCGAGGGCCGCGATGGCCGACATGTGCAGGTCCTTGTTGATCGTGAAGATGGTCACGAAGAGCAGGCCGGGAACGACCGTCTCCACCATGCCCCGCACGCCGCCGAAGGCTTCGAAGAGCGCTGCCTCGGTCACGGCCCGGGAATCGGCGTCCTGATCCGTCTTCCCGTGGTCCGTCGGCTTGTCGAGGGACGTCACCGGCTACTCCCGTCCGAGGGGTCTGAGTTCGTACTTGGGGTTGAAGAGCACCCGGCGGCCCCGGCTCATCGAGATCCGGCCCGACGCGATCAGCTTGCGCCCCGGTTCTATCCCCACGATGGAGCGCCTGCCCAGCCACACCACGTCCAACGCCGCCGAGCCGTCGAAAAGCTCGGCCTCCAGGGCGGGGACCCCGGCGCGTGGCCGCAGAGTGACCGTGCGCAAGGTACCAGTAACCGTGACGATCTGGCGGTCCTGGCAGTCGCCGATACGGACGCACCCGGCCGTCTCGGCGTCCTCGCGCAGCTCCTCCGACTCCAGGTCCTCCTGGGAGGAGGAGAGCCGGTCGAGCATGCGCCGGAAACGGCCCGCCGGCTTTTCGGAACCAGGAACAGCACTCATACAAGAAGCGTACCGGGGGGCGCCGACACTGCGGTAAGCGGTGCGCTCATCTGTGCTTATGTCCGCTCAGTACCCGCTGCGACCCCCGCTGAAGCAATTAATCCGGTCACTTCTCAGCCCGTCACCTCGCAGCCCGCCACTTCTCAGCCCGTCACTTCTCGAACCGGTATCCCATGCCGGGCTCCGTGATGAAGTGGCGCGGGTGCGCCGGGTCCGTCTCCAGCTTGCGGCGCAGCTGCGCCATGTAGACGCGCAGGTAGTTCGTCTCCGTGCCGTACGAGGGCCCCCAGACCTCCTGGAGCAGCTGCTTCTGGCTGACCAGGCGGCCGGTGTTGCGCACCAGGACCTCCAGGAGGTGCCACTCCGTGGGCGTGAGGCGTACGTCGCGGCCCGCGCGGTTGACTTTCTTCGCGGCGAGGTCGACGGAGAAGTCCCCGGTGTCGACCAGCACGTCGCCCTCACCGGGCCCGGTGGGCTCCGCCCTGCGCACGGCGGCGCGCAGCCGGGCGAGGAGCTCGTCCATGCCGAAGGGCTTGGTCACGTAGTCGTCGGCGCCCGCGTCCAGCGCCTCGACCTTCTCGTCCGAGCTGTGCCGGGCGGACAGGACCAGGATCGGCACGCGCGTCCAGCCGCGCAGCCCCCTGATGACCTCCACCCCGTCCATGTCGGGCAGACCGAGGTCGAGCACGATCACGTCGGGGTGGCGGGCGGCGGCGACCTGCAGCGCGGTGGCGCCGTCGGGGGCCGAGTCCACCTCGTACTTGCGCGCCTTCAGGTTGATCACGAGGGCGCGTACGATCTGCGGCTCGTCGTCGACCACGAGCACCCGGGTCATGCGTACCTGCCTTTCTGGCATCTGTTCGGGGTCACCTGCATCCCTTCGGGGTCACGAGCATCCCGTCGGGGTCACGAGGTGACCTGGGCCGAGAGCTCGGGACGGGCCGTCGGCCGCCCGGTCGCGGCCCGCAGGGTGAGGACCATGGTCAGGCCGCCGCCGGGGGTGTCCTCGGCGGCGAGAGTGCCGCCCATGGCCTCGGCGAAGCCGCGGGCGACGGCGAGGCCGAGGCCCACCCCGGCACCGCGCGGAGCGTCACCGTAGCGCTGGAAGGGGGCGAAGATGCGGTCCTTGGCGCTGTCGGGGACACCGGGCCCGCGGTCCACCACGCGTATCTCGACGCGCTCGCCCAGGGCGCTGGCGGAGACCTTGACGGGGGCGCCGTCGGGGGCGTACTTCACGGCGTTCTCGACGACGTTGGCGACCGCCCGCTCCAGGAGGCCCTTGTCGACGGCGACCATCGGCAGCGTCTCGGGGATGTCGAGGTCCGCGCTGCCGTCGGGGACGCCGCCGAGCGCCATGGGGACGACCTCGTCGAGGTCGACCTCGCGGATCAGCGGGGTGACGGTGCCGGTCTGCAGGCGGGACATGTCAAGGAGGTTGCCGACGAGGTGCTCCAGGCGGTCGGCGCCCGCCTCGATGCCCTCCAGGAGCTCGGCCTCGTCCTCCTCGGACCACTCCACGTCGTCGGAGCGCAGCGAGGACACGGCCGCCTTGATGCCCGCGAGGGGGGTGCGCAGGTCGTGGCTGACGGCGGCGAGCAGGGCGGTGCGGATGCGGTTGCCCTCGGCGAGGGTGCGGGCCTGGTCGGCCTCGGACTGCAGGCGCTGACGGTCCAGGACGACGGCGGCCTGCGCGGCGAAGGCGGCGAGGACGCGGCGGTCCTCCGCGGGCAGGACGCGGCCGGAGAGAGCGAGCGCCATGTGGTCGCCGACCGGCATGTCGACGTCGGCCTCCTCGGGGCGGGTCAGCGGGCGGCCGTCGCCCGCGCTGCCGGCGCAGGTCCAGGGGTCGTTGTCGCCCGCGCGCTCCAGGAGGGCGACGGAGTCCATGGCGAAGGTCTCCCGGACCCGCTCCAGGAGGGCCTCCAGGCTGGTCTCGCCGCGCAGCACGCTGCCGGCGAGGAAGGACAGTATCTCCGCCTCCGCCCGCAGCCGGGCGGCCTGGGCGGTGCGCCGGGCGGCGAGGTCCACCACGGACGCCACCGACACGGCGACGCCCACGAAGACGGCGATCGCCACGATGTTGTTGTTGTCGGAGACCGTCCACAGGTGCAGCGGTGGCGTGAAGTAGTAGTTGAGCAGCAGCGAACCGAACGCCGCGGACGCGAGCGCCGGGAGCAGCCCGCCCACCAGCGCCGCGGCGACCGTCAGCGTCAGGAACAGCAGCATGTCGTTGGCGAGGCCGAGGTCGGCGTCGACGTGGGTGAGCAGCACGGTCAGCAGGGCCGGTCCCGCGACGCCGACCAGCCAGCCCCAGCTGACCCGGGAGCGGCCGAGCCGGGCCCCGCGGGCGACCGGCAGCCCGCGCCCCTTGGCGACCTCGCCGTGCGTGACGATGTGCACGTCCAGGTCGGGCCCCGAGTCGCGGGCGACGGTCGCGCCGACGCCGGGCCCGAAGACGTACTGCCAGGTCTTGCGGCGTGAGGAGCCGAGGACGATCTGGGTGGCGTTGACGCCGCGCGCGAAGTCCAGGAGCGCGGCCGGTATGTCGTCGCCGATGACGTGGTGGAAGGTGCCGCCGAGGTCCTCGACCAGGGTGCGCTGGACGGCGAGTTCCTTGGGGGACGCGCCGGTCAGGCCGTCGCTGCGGGCGATGTAGACGGCGAGGATCTCACTGCCGGAGCCCTTGGCGGCCATCCGGGAGGCGCGTCTGATCAGGGTGCGGCCCTCGGGTCCGCCGGTCAGGCCGACGACGATGCGCTCGCGGGCCTGCCAGGTGGAGCGGATGTTGTGCTCGCCCCGGTACTGCTGGAGGTACTCGTCGACGCGGTCGGCGACCCAGAGCAGCGCGAGCTCGCGCAGCGCCGTGAGGTTGCCGGGCCGGAAGTAGTTGGACAGGGAGGCGTCGATGCGGTCGGACTGGTAGACGTTGCCGTGCGCCATGCGGCGGCGCAGCGCCTCGGGCGACATGTCGACCAGCTCGATCTGGTCGGCCCGGCGCACCACCTCGTCGGGGACGGTCTCGCGCTGGCGCACGCCGGTGATCGACTCGACGACGTCGCCGAGGGACTCCAGGTGCTGGATGTTGACCGTCGAGACGACGTCGATGCCGGCCGCGAGGAGCTCCTCGACGTCCTGCCAGCGCTTGGCGTTGCGCGAGCCGGGGACGTTGGTGTGGGCGAGCTCGTCGACCAGGGCGACGGCGGGGGCGCGCCGCAGGACCTCGTCGACGTCCATCTCGGTGAAGACCGTGCCGCGGTACTCCAGGTCCCTGCGGGTCACCTGTTCGAGGCCGGTCAGCATCACCTCGGTGCGCGGCCTGCCGTGGTGCTCCACGAAGGCGACGACGCAGTCGGTGCCGCGTTCGGTACGGCGGTGCGCCTCGGAGAGCATGGCGTACGTCTTGCCGACGCCCGGTGCCGCACCGAGGTAGATCCGTAGCTTGCCGCGTGCCATGGCCTCATTGTCTTCCCGAAACTGCTGTGTACGCAGCGTCGACCTTACGGCCAACAATTCCGGCATTACGGGCGAGGGGGCACGGGGGTGCGGTCCTTGACACAACCCTGATGCGGGCGGGGGTGCCCGCATCAGGGTCGGCGGTACGCGGCGGGGTCAGCGCGGATTGGCGGCGTGCGTCAGGGTCTCCCAGGCGACGAAGAGGTTGTTGGAGCCCGCCGGACGATTCTGTTCCGTGAGCTTTTGGGTGTTGGTCATGGGCTGGCCGAGGCGGCCGGCGAGGGCGTTGTAGCCGACCTCGGTGACGGGCCCGAGGCCGCGGTGGACGGTGCCCTTGCAGAGTGAGGCCGGGGGCGCCTCCCCCAGCTCGTACCTGGCCTGGAAGCCGAGCCCCTGGCGCAGCCGCTCGCCGACGTCCGTGCCGTAGAGGTCCTGGCCCTGGATGCGGCTGGTCTCGGCCACGTGGGAGATCGCGGAGAGGCCGTACCCGGTGTGGGTGAAGTCGCGGCAGGTCTCCTGGGTGAGGCCGGTGGTGAACGTGCCCTGGCCCTGCCAGTACTTGACGATCTTGTCGCGGGTGTCGAGGTGCTGACCGGGCACGGTCCTGGGCAGCGCGCCGTCGGAGGCGAGGTAGACGTACGCGGCCGTGCGCGTGCGGAACGTCGCCATCGCCTTGTCGTACGACGCCTTGTCCTCCAGGAAGACGGAGATGCCGACGGCGGCCTCCATCATCGAGAGCTCCCAGTTCCCGTTGGAGTTGGAGCCGTTGATGACCTCGGGGAGGTAGACGGTGCGCAACATGGTGCCGAAGCGGCCCGAGTTGGCCCAGTTCCCCGTGTACGTGTACTTGATGATCTCGGCGGCGCGCGGCCAGCTGGAGCCAGCCCAGCCGGTCTGGAGCGGCGCGTTGCTGTTGGTGTGGTCCTTGAGGGTGGCCGACCAGGCGTCCATCAGCTCGATGGACTTCTTCGCGTACCGCTCGTCGCGCGTGATGTACCAGGCGAGGGCGGTGGTGTACGCGGCTATCGCGTCCTCGCGCTCGTCCGTGCAGCCGTAGTTGGGGTCGGAGTACGAGCCGCACTCCACCACCGCGCGGGGCTTGGGGGTGCGCGAGAGGGAGGCGTACTTGCTGCCCATCATCTGGTCGTAGGCGGACTTCCAGGGCTGGGCGCCCGCGTCGACCTTCTCGCGGGCGAAGTCCAACTGGCCGCGGGAGACGGTGACTCCGGGGTGGACGAAAGCCGAGGGCGCCGCCTCGGCCCGGTCGGCGCCGGGCCAGGCGACGAACCCGGCGATCAGTGCGGTGACCGCGGCGACGGTGGCGGCGCCCGCGGTGCGGCGGGCTCTGCGGCGGCGGAGGCGTGCGGGGGCGGGGGCGTACGGCATGGGGGGACCATCCGTTCTCGTATGAGAGAGCTCGGGTTCTCGTATGTGAACGTCAAGCGCCTTTATGAACACGCGCGTTGGCCCGTGACCATAGGTACGGACCTGACGTCCGTCAAGACATGGCGTCGGAGAACCCGCACACCGCACGGGCGTACACACATGTGGCCCGCGGCGGCACCGGATGAACCGGAACCGCCGCGGGCCACAAGGGAGTTCGAGGAGCGGTCAGCGCACCTCGGTGATCTCGGGGCCGCGCTGCAGCTGCCCCATGCCACCGGAGAAGCGCGAGCCCTCCTGCTGCTCCTGCTGCACGTTCTCGGCGACCATCTGGGCGTCGTCCGGCAGCTTCAGGACGATCGGGTCGCGGGGTGCCATCGGGCCCTCGCCGCGCACCACGACCGTGTCCCGGAAGATCTGCTCGAGCAGACCCGCGGCCTGCGGCTGCACCGCGCCCTGGCCGGAGATCACACCGCGCAGGAACCAGCGCGGGCCGTCCACGCCGATGAAGCGCACGACCTGCACGCCACCCGTGCCGTCGGGCAGCTGCACCGGAACCTGGGCGCGCAGCTCCCAGCCGAGGGGGCCCTCGACCTCGTCGATGACACCGCCCTGCTGGGTGATGCCCGAGGCGATCTCCTCGCGGACCTCGCCCCAGATGCCCTCCTTCTTGGGGGCGGCGAAGCCCTGCAGCTGGATGGCGCTGTCCTGGAGCACGACGGTGGCCGCGACGATCGCGTCGCCCGCGACCTCCACCCGCAGCTCCATGCCCTCGACGCCCGGCACGAAGAGCCCGCCGAGGTCCACCCGGCCCTCGCCGGGCTCACGGACCTCCGCGAGGTCCCAGGGGCCGTCGGGACGGGGCTCGGGCTCGAGCCTCACGCGCGAGCGCGCGGCGCCGGCGTCAGCGGAGTCATCGCTGTCCACGCCGTCGACGACCTGCTCGTCCGCGCCCGCCGCATCCTCGGCGGCGCTGTCCTTCTTGCGACGTCCGAACACGTCACTGTCCTTCCCGGTCGGATACGACCGATGCGTATCGATTCCCACCCGTTTGTTCGACCGGGCTCACGCCCGAGCCGACGCCCACGGCAGCATGGCCACCGGTGGACCCGAAGCCCCCCTCGGCCCGCGCCGATGCGGGAAGCTCCGCCACCTCCTGGAAGCGAACCTTCTCGACCTGCTGGACGACCAGTTGGGCAATCCGGTCGAAGCGCTCGAACCGCACTGCCTCGCGCGGGTCGAGATTCACCACGATCACCTTGATCTCTCCACGGTACCCGGCATCCACCGTCCCCGGGGCATTCACCAGAGCGACACCGCAGCGGGCGGCGAGCCCCGAACGGGGGTGCACGAAGGCCGCGTACCCCTCGGGGAGCGCGATGGACACCCCGGTCGGCAGCACCGCTCGTTCACCCGGCGCCAGTTCGCGGGATTCGGTCGTCCGCAGATCGGCGCCCGCGTCGCCGGGCTGCGCGTACGCCGGCAGCGGTACGTCGGGGTCGACGCGCCTGATCAGTACGTTCAGCTCGTGCGGGTACGTCACGGGTTCACCTCGAAAGCGCGGGCGCGCCGGACCTGGTCCGGGTTGTTCATGGCGGCCTGGATCTCTTCCGGGCGGCCGTTGTCGATGAAGTGGTCGACCTTCACCTCGATGAAGAGGGCGTCGGCGCGGACCGCGACGGGACCCTCGGGGCCGCCGAGCCGGCCGGTGGCGGTCGAGTAGATCTTCCGGCCGGCGACGGCGGTGACCTCGGCCTCCAGGAACAGCACGGTGCCGAGCGGCACCGGCCGCACGAAGTCGGTCTCCAGGCGGCCGGTCACGGCGATCACCCGCAGCAGCCAGTTCAGCGAGCCCAGCGTCTCGTCGAGCGCGGTGGCGAGGACGCCGCCGTGGGCGAGGCCCGGCGCGCCCTGGTGGGCCTCGCGCACGGTGAACTCGGCGGTGACGGCCACGCCCTCGCCGGCCCGCGTGGCCAGGTGCAGTCCGTGTGCCTGGCCCTCGCCACAGCCGAAACAGTGTTCGTAGTGGGCGCCGATCAGCTCGCCGGGAGCGGGCGCGTCGGGGTGGCGGACGGGCGCTGTCGCGTCGGCCGGGGGCTTCAGAGCTGCAGATGTACCACTCACAGGCGCAGACCTTACCTCCGCGTCAGCGCGGCGACCGCACCGTGCCAAGCTTGGTCGCATGCAGCCTTATGAAGAACGCCTGACCGCGCCCCGTTCGTGGTGGTTCACCTCGGTCCTGGTGGGCGTCGCGATGGCCCTGATCCTGCTGCCGTTCGGCACGCTGCCGCTGCTCGGCGGCCTGGTCGGCGGCACGGCCGTGGCAGCGGTCGTCACCAGCGCGTACGGCGCGGTGCGGATCCGGGTGGTGGCGGGCTCGCTGGTCGCGGGGGACGCGAAGATCCCGGTGTCGGCCCTGGGGGACGCGGAGGTCCTGACGGGCGAGGAGACGCGCGCCTGGCGCACGTACAAGGCGGACCCGCGCGCCTACATGCTGCTGCGCGCCTACATCCCCACGGCGCTGCGCGTGGACATCACGGACCCGGAGGACCCCACCCCGTACGTGTACGTCTCCACACGCCACCCGGAAGAGCTGGCGGCGGCGCTGAAGTCGGTGCGCGAGAGCGCCTAGGGCGCAAGGCCGGACGCGGTCAGCGCCCCAGCTCCCGGGGGCTCTCCCCCATCCGCAGCGGGTCGTCGGGCTTTTCCAGGGGCGGCAGCTCCGGCAGCGCGTCCCACGGCACCTGGGTCTTGCGCAGGTCACGGCGGATCCGCTCGGCCAGCTTCCTGGTGTCACGGCGGTTCATGACCGCTCCGACCGCGGCGCCCACCATGAAGGGCATCAGGCTCGGCAGGTTCCGGACCATCCGCTTCATGATCTGCTGGCGCAGCTCGCGCTTCATCTGGCCGCCGAGCGCGGTGTTGAAGGTGGCCGGTTTGGTGACTTCGACGCCACGCTCCTCCGACCAGGAGTTCAGATAGGCCGTGCTGCGCTGCTTGAGGTTGCCTTCGGGCCGTCGGCCGTAGACCTCGTGCAGCTCGGCGATGAGTTTCAGCTCTATGGCGGCGACGCCGGTGATCTCCGCCGCGAGTTCGGCGGGCATCGCGGGCGGCACCGGCAGCATCGCGGCGGCCCCCACACCCGCGCCCACGGTGGACGTGGCGTTGGCGGCGCCCGCGACGAGTTTGTCCGCGAGCTGCTCGGGGCCGAGGCCCGGGAACTGCTTGCGGAGGGTCGCCAGATCGCGGACCGGGATCCGCGGGGCGTTCTCGATGAGCCGGTCGGCGAGATAACCGATGCCGGCCTTGGCACCGCGCCCGCCCTTGCGCACGCCGTGCATCACTCCGCTCGTGACGGCGGCAACGCGGCCCCTGGACCCGGCCTCAGTGGCCTCGCCCGCCTTCCGGGTGGTCCTGGGCGCCCTGCCGGCCGCCGCCTCGTCCGGCAGCGCCACAGGGGCGTCCGCCGGCTCGAGCGAGGCTGCTCCGGGCTCGGAAGAGCCCCGCTCGTCATCACGCACACCGGCGTCCGGGACGCCGGCCATGTCCGCTCCGCGCTTACGGAAGCGGCGCTTCCTTGACGGGGTCGAGCCAGTCACGGCCGACCCCGCCTCAGTCGCAGTCGCGGCAGATCGGCTGGCCGTTCTTCTCGCGGGCCAGCTGACTGCGGTGGTGCACCAGGAAGCAGCTCATGCAGGTGAACTCGTCCTGCTGCTTCGGGAGCACGCGGACCGCGAGCTCCTCGTTGGAAAGGTCGGCGCCGGGCAGCTCGAGGCCTTCGGCGGCCTCGAACTCGTCGACGTCGACAGCCGAGGTCGACTTGTCGTTCCGCCGTGCCTTGAGTTCCTCGATGCTGTCCTCGTTGACGTCATCGTCGGTCTTACGTGGGGTGTCGTAGTCCGTTGCCATGTCGCTCTCCCCCTCTGGGTGTCTGCGGTGTCTCAAGCGCTCGTAACGCGTGAGAGGCCGGACTTGTGCCCGACCTGAGGCGGAGATTTTGCCTCACATCAAGGTCTGTTACTCAATCGACACCCAACCGCACCCCTGAAGAGGTGATCGGTTTGGATGGCGATCGGGACCGTACACGGTCCGAATGTCGCACTTCACAGGCGCCACCCCGTGTACTTCCCGTGATCAAGACCCCTGAAAACCCGGATTTTCCCGGCTTTCCGACGACTTTCACGATCACGGAGAGTAGATGGCCGAAAATTCGCCCCTGTGATCGATCACACATGAAATCTCCGGGAACAGGTCCGAAAATTCCGCGTAAAGCGAACATCGCGGCGCGTCCGCGGCAGCATCTCAGAGAGGAAGGGTGACTCGCATCACGAGCCCTCCCCCCTCGCGCGGCTCCGCGATGATACGGCCCCCGTGGGCGCGCGCCACCGACCGGGCGATCGACAGGCCGAGACCGACGCCCTTGTCGCTGCCCGTCCGCTCGGTCCGCAGCCGCCGGAACGGCTCGAAGAGGTTGTCGATCTCGTACGCGGGCACCACCGGGCCCGTGTTCGACACCACCAGGACCGCCTGGCCGTGCTGGGCCTCCGTGGTGACCTCGACCCATCCCGCGTCCGGCACGTTGTACCGCACGGCGTTCTGGACGAGGTTCAGGGCGATCCGCTCCAGGAGGACGCCGTTGCCCTGCACGACGGCCGGAGCGCGCTCCCCGCGGATCTCCACGCCCTTCGCGTCGGCCTCGGCGCGCACCTGGTCGACCGCGCGGTCGGCGACCTCGGCGAGGTCGACCGGTTTGCGCTCCACGATCTGGTTGTCGCTGCGGGCGAGCAGCAGCAGGCCCTCCACGAGCTGCTCACTGCGCTCGTTGGTGGCGAGCAGGGTCTTGCCGAGCTGATGGAGCTCGGGCGGCGCCCCCGGGTCGGAGAGCGACACCTCCAGAAGCGTGCGGTTGATCGCCAGGGGCGTGCGCAGCTCGTGCGAGGCGTTGCCCACGAACCGCTGCTGGGCGGTGAAGGCCCGCTCCAGGCGGTCCAGCATCTCGTCGAAGGTGTCCGAGAGCTCCTTCAGCTCGTCGTCGGGCCCGTCCAGCTCGATGCGGCGGGACAGGTCCGTGCCGGCCACCCGCCGCGCGGTGCGCGTGATGCGGCCGAGCGGCGAGAGCACGCGGCCCGCCATCGCGTACCCGAAGGCGAAGGCGATCACGGCGAGGCCGAGCAGGGCGAGCAGCGAGCGGCTGAGCAGGTTGTCCAGGGCGTGCTGGCGCACCTGGTTGACGCACTCGTTCAGGGCGTCGTTGAGCTGTACCTCGGAGGGACGCTCGGGCAGCCCGTGGAAGCTCGCGCAGGTGCTGCTGCTCACCTGGCTGTTGCCGGTGACGGTGAAGGGCAGCTCACTGCCCACGTTCAGCGCCTGGGCGGCGAGCAGATAGATGATCGAGAGCAGCAGGATGCCCGCGATCAGGAACATCCCGCCGTAGAGCAGGGTGAGCCGTATACGGATGGTGGGGCGCAGCCACGGGAAGGGCGGTTCGACCTTCCGCGGGTCCCACGTGGGCTTCGGAGGCGCTCCTGGTGGCGCCGGGGTCGCGGCCACCGGGGGTCAGATCCGGTAGCCGGAGCCCGGCACCGTCACGATGACGGCGGGCTCGCCGAGCTTGCGGCGCAGCGTCATGACGGTCACCCGGACGACGTTGGTGAACGGGTCGGTGTTCTCGTCCCAGGCCTTCTCCAGGAGCTGCTCCGCGGAGACCACGGCGCCCTCGCTGCGCAGCAGCACTTCGAGGACGGCGAACTCCTTGGGGGCCAGCTGGATCTCCTTGCCCTCGCGGAAGACCTCGCGGCGGTTGGGGTCGAGCTTGATCCCGGCGCGCTCCAGGACGGGCGGCAGCGGCACGCTGGTGCGCCGCCCGAGGGCACGCACGCGTGCCGTGAGCTCGCTGAAGGCGAAGGGCTTGGGGAGGTAGTCGTCGGCGCCGATCTCCAGGCCCTCGACGCGGTCGCTGACGTCGCCCGACGCGGTGAGCATCAGGACGCGGGTCGGCATGCCGAGCTCGACGATCTTGCGACAGACGTCGTCGCCGTGGACGAGCGGGAGGTCCCGGTCGAGCACCACGACGTCGTAGTCGTTGACGCCGATGCGCTCCAGGGCGGCCGCTCCGTCGTACACGACGTCGACGGCCATGGCCTCCCGGCGCAGTCCGGTGGCCACCGCATCGGCGAGCAGCTGCTCGTCCTCGACGACGAGTACGCGCACGTCGCTGTCCTTCCTCTGTGCCCCTTGCGGGCATGTCTGTCTGTCGGTCTCTCGGGGGTAGGGCTCCATCCTGCCCCTTTCGGCCATAAACCGGCTGTAAGACGGCCTGTCATCGCGTCCGGAGCGGGGAATGCCGGATTTTCTCCGGCGGTTGAGGTTTCTGCGGAAGGGAGCGAGGGGAGGACGGCTTTACACCCGCGATCACGCTTTGTATGTGGCACGCCCAAACTGCTTTCCGCAGAGCGGCTTGAGACGTGATCGCCCCTTCTTTGAGGCACACCCCCGTGCCGACGACCCACGACCCAGCCGAGGGGGCGCAACCATGGACGCATTCACCGCAGGACTGCTGCAGCGCATAGAGGCCACGGAGTCCGACCTCACGAAGGCCCGTGAGACGGGCGACGACTTCCTTGCCGAGGTCGAGCTGGCGGAGCTGGAAGATCTCCACCGCCTGGCGGCCGAGCACGGCGTCGAGGTGGGCGCTCTGCAGGCCTGACCGACGTCCCGCTACACACGCGGAAGGGCCCCGACACCTGTGGGACGAGGTGTCGGGGCCCTTTCGTGTGTGCGGGGAGCCTCCGCTCGTGTGTGCGGGGATCCTGTGTGGGTCAGTCGTGCCAGGCGCCGAGGTCCTCCAGGAGGCCCTGGAGCGTCTCGAAGAGGGCGGGCGGGGCCGCGACGGCCAGCTCGCCCGAGAGGGCCTCTCCGGGGCGGCCACCGGTCAGCGCGCCCGCCTCCCGGGCGACGAGCTCACCGGCCGCGTAGTCCCAGGGGTTGAGGCCGCGCTCGTAGTACGCGTCGAGCCGCCCGGCCGCCACGTCGCACAGGTCGATCGCGGCGGAGCCGGCGCGCCGGATGTCCCGCACCCGCGGGATCAGCTGCCGGGCGACCTCGGCCTGCCGGACGCGGCGCTCGGTGATGTACCCGAAGCCGGTGCCGACCAGCGCCTGGTCGAGGGAGGGCGCGGGGCGCACGCGGACGGGCGCGTCGTTGAGGAAGGTGCCCTCGCCGAGCACCGCGCGGCACGTCTCCCCGCGCATCGGGGCGTGCACGACCCCGACGAGGGTCTCGCCGTCCTTGCGGGCGGCGATGGACACGGACCAGTCGGGACGCCCGTACAGGTAGTTGACGGTGCCGTCGATGGGGTCGACGACCCACTGGATCCCGCTGCTGCCCTCGAAGCTCGCGCCCTCCTCGCCGAGCACTCCGTCGTCCGGCCTGTGCTCGGCGAGGAAGCCGGTGATCAGTTTCTCGGAGGCGATGTCCATCTCGGTGACGACGTCCACGGCGCTGGACTTGGTGGCGGCCACGCCGAGGTCGTCGGGGCGGCCGTCGCGCAGGAAGGCGCCGGCGCGGTGGGCGGCCTCCAGGGCGACGCGGAGGAGTTCTGCCTTGAGGGCGGTCACGTCGGTCACAGCGTTACCTCGGGGTTCCTTACGCGTACGGGCTGTCGGCACCCGCGGCCGCGGGCTTGGGGGCGCGGGCGGGACAGCAGCCCACCGGGCACAGGTCGTGGCTGGCGCCGAGGGAGCCCAGGGCGCACGGGGTGACGGCCGCGCCGCTCTCCGCGGCGGCCCGCTCCAGGACCAGTTCCCTGATGGCCGAGGCGAAGCGCGGGTCGGCGCCGACGGTCGGCGAGCGGCGCACCAAAAGCCCCAGCTCCGCCGCCTTGGCCTCGGCCTCGGTGTCGAGGTCGTACAGGACCTCCATGTGGTCCGAGACGAAGCCGATGGGGACCATGACCACGGCGGGGACGCCGGCCGCGTGCCGCTCCTCCAGGTGGTCGCAGATGTCCGGCTCCAGCCACGGGATGTGCGGGGCGCCGCTGCGCGACTGGTAGACGAGCTGCCAGGGGTGCGCGACGCCGGTCTCCTCGCGGACGGCTTCGGCGATCAGCCGGGCCACGTCCAGGTGCTCCCTGACGTACGCGCCGCCGTCGCCGTGCTCCTCCACCGGGCCGGAGGTGTCCGCCGCGGCGGTCGGGATGGAGTGCGTGGTGAAGGCCAGGTGCGCCCCCTCCCGTACGTCCTCGGGGAGTTCGGCGAGGGACTTCAGGACGCCGTCGATCATGGGGCGGACGAAGCCCGGGTGGTTGAAGTAGTGCCGCAGCTTGTCGACCTTCGGCAGCTCCAGGCCCTCGGACGCCAGGACGGCGAGGGACTCCGCGAGGTTCTCGCGGTACTGGCGGCAGCCCGAGTACGAGGCGTACGCGCTGGTGGCGAGGGTCAGGATGCGGCGGCGGCCGTCGGCGACCATCTCGCGCAGGGTGTCGGTCAGATAGGGCGCCCAGTTGCGGTTGCCCCAGTAGACCGGCAGGTCCAGGCCGTGCTCCGCGAAGTCCTTGCGCAGGGCGTCGAGCAGCGCACGGTTCTGGTCGTTGATCGGGCTGACCCCGCCGAACAGGAAGTAGTGCTGCCCCACCTCCTTCAGCCGCTCCGTGGGGATGCCGCGCCCGCGCGTCACGTTCTCCAGGAACGGGACGACGTCGTCCGGGCCCTCCGGGCCACCGAACGAGAGCAACAGCAGGGCGTCATAGGGAGTCGAATCCAGCGCGTCGGACATGCATCCGATCCTGCCACCCGCCACCGACAGGCGGAAAACGGCCTCCGCCGATCGGAAAACCCGGTGCGCCGGGCCACCCCGCGGCCGTAAGCTGTATCAGCCATCTTTACGCCTTACCCGGAGCCTCCGCCCACGGAAGCCGCCCGGAGCCCCAGCGGAGTCCCCCGTGCCCAGCCCCTACCGCGCCATCTTCGCCGCCCCCGGCACCAAAGCCTTCGCCGGGGCCGGTTTCCTCGGCCGTATGCCGCTGTCGATGATGGGCATCGGCATCGTGACCATGGTGTCGCAGCTCACCGGGCGCTACGGCCTCGCGGGCGCCCTGTCGGCGACGGTCGCGCTGTCGGCCGCCGCGATCGGCCCGCAGATCTCCCGGCTCGTGGACCGGCACGGCCAGCGCCGGGTGCTGCGGCCCGCGACGCTGGTCTCCCTGGCCGCCGTCGCCGGGCTGCTGCTCTGCGCCAAGTTCGAGGCGCCCGACTGGACGCTCTTCGTCTTCGCCGCCCTGGTCGGCTGCGTGCCGAGCGTGGGCTCGATGATCCGGGCGCGCTGGGCGGCGCTCTACCGCGGCACCCCGCAACTGCACACCGCGTACTCCTTCGAGTCGGTGATCGACGAGGCCTGCTTCATCTTCGGGCCGATCATCTCCATCGGGCTCTCCACGGTGTGGTTCCCCGAGGCCGGACCGCTGCTGGCCGGCGTCTTCCTCGCCGTCGGCGTCTTCTGGCTGACCTCCCAGCGGGCCACCGAACCAGTGCCGCATCCGCACGAACACCACACCAAGGAGTCGGCGCTGCGGTCGGTGGGGCTACAGGTCCTCGTCGCCACCTTCGCCGCGACCGGCGCGATCTTCGGTTCGATCGACGTGGTCACCGTGGCGTACGCGGAGGACCAGAGCCACAAGTCCGCGGCCAGCCTGGTCCTCGCCGTGTACGCGCTCGGCTCCTGCCTGGCCGGTGCCGCCTTCGGGCTGCTGCACTTCAAGGGGGCGCCGGCCCCCCGGTGGCTGCTGGGCGTCTGTGCGATGGCCGTGAGTATGATCCCGCTTCAACTGGTCGGGAACCTTCCGTTGCTGGCCGTGGCGCTGTTCGTGGCGGGCCTCTCCATCGCACCGACGATGATCACGACGATGGCCCTCGTCGAGCAGCACGTACCACGCGCGAAACTGACCGAGGGCATGACCTGGGTGAGCACCGGACTCGCGGTCGGCGTCGCGCTCGGCTCCTCAGCGGCCGGCTGGGTCATCGACGCCGCCGGTTCGGACGCCGGGTACGCGGTACCGGGGATATCCGGAGCCGTCGCGGTCGCGGTCGGCTTCCTGGGATATCGCCGGCTGAAGCGGCCGGTTCCGCGACGGGGAGGGACCCATGAGTACGGGCACGGGCAGCGGGAAGAGCACAGCGACGTGGCGTAACTGGGCGGGGAACGTGACCGCGCGGCCGGTCCGCGAGGCCACCCCCGCCTCGGTCGGCGAACTGGTCGCGGCGGTGCGCCGGGCCAAGGAGGACGGCCTTAAGGTGAAACCCGTCGGCGCGGGTCACTCCTTCACCGCCACCGCCGTGACCGACGGCGTCCTGATACGTCCCGACCTGCTCACCGGCATCCGCGCCGTCGACCGCGCCGCGGGCACCGTCACCGTGGAGGCCGGCACCCCGCTGAAGCGCCTGAACACGGCGCTCGCCCGCGAGGGCCTGTCGCTCACCAACATGGGCGACATCATGGAGCAGACCGTCTCCGGCGCCGTCAGCACCGGCACGCACGGCACGGGCCGCGACTCCGCCTCGATCGCCGCCCAGATCACGGGCCTTGAGCTGGTCACCGCGGACGGCACGGTCCTGAACTGCTCCGCCGACGAGAACCCCGACGTCTTCGCCGCCGCCCGCATAGGGCTCGGCGCGCTCGGCGTCATCACCGCGATCACCTTCGCCGTGGAGCCGGTCTTCTTCCTCACCGCCCGTGAGGAGCCGATGACCTTCGACCGGGTGACCGAGGACTTCGACGCGCTCGTCACCGAGAACGAGCACTTCGAGTTCTACTGGTTCCCGCACACCGGCAACTGCAACACCAAGCGCAACAACCGCAGCCCGGGTCCCGCGGCGCAGCCCGGCAGGATCAGCGCCTTCGTAGAGGACGAATTGCTCTCCAACGGCCTCTTCCAGGTGGTCAATTCCCTCGGCCGCGCCGTCCCCGCGGCCATCCCCGGGATCGCGAAGATCTCCAGCAAGGCGCTCTCCGCGCGGACGTACACGGACATCCCCTACAAGGTCTTCACCAGCCCGCGGCGCGTGCGGTTCATGGAGATGGAGTACGCGGTGCCCCGCGCGGCCCTCGTGGAGACGCTGCGGGAGCTGAAGGCCATGGTGGACCGCTCCCCGCTGCGCGTCAGCTTCCCGGTGGAGGTGCGCACCGCCCCCGCGGACGACATCGCGCTCTCCACGGCCTCGGGCCGGGAGAGCGCGTACATCGCCGTCCACATGTACCGCGGCACGCCCTACCAGGCGTACTTCGCGGCCGCCGAGCGGATCTTCACCGCGCACGAGGGGCGGCCGCACTGGGGCAAGGTGCACACGCGCGACGCGGAGTACTTCGCCAAGGCATACCCCCGCTTCGGCGAGTTCACGGCCCTGCGCGACCGACTCGACCCGGACCGCCTGTTCGGCAACGACTACCTGCGGCGGGTCCTGGGCGCCTGACCGGACTCCGGGATACGGGCGTCCGCTACGGAGTCGACGTGTCGACGTCCACTACGGAGTGGGCGTTCCGCCGTCCTTGGCGTCGTCACCGGCGCCCGACCCGCCGCCGTGGGACGGCGTGGGCGTCGGGGTCGGCGGGGTGGGCGTGGGGGTCGGGGTCGGGTCCGTCTTGGAACCGTCGTCCCCGGAGTCGGAGCCGTTGTCCTTGTCGGTGTCCGAGCCCGTGCCCTTGTCCGGGTCGTCCTGGGAGCCGGTGCCGTTGCCGTTACCGCTCCCCGGGGTCTGACCGGTCCCGTCCGGGTCCTGCGTGGCGTTGCCGTCGCCCTTCTGGGAACCGTCGCCCGTGCTCGGGGTGCCGTTGCCCGAGGGTTCACCGGCGGGTTCGTCGTCGGACGGCGTGGACGGCTTCCTCGGCGAGGAGTTGTGCCCCGAGAAGCCGTTGCCGATCGAGGTGCCCTCGCCGCCGCTGAGGTTCGTCCCGGAGACCACCTCGTACGTGGTGATCCCCGCCATCGAGACGCCGAAGACGACGGCCGCGGCGATCAACGGCCGCTTCCAGCTGCGGACCTGCGAGCGGTGTGTGGTGCCGGCCGTGAACTCCTCCGGCGGGAGCGGCGGCGGCGCGAAGGCGGTCGTCGGGGCCGGGTCCATGGCGCCCGGACCTGTGGCGCCCGGACCCGTGGTGCGCAGCACGCGGGTGGCGTCGTCGCGCGGCACCGCCCGGGTGGCGTCCACCGCTCCGAGCAGCTGGGTCCGCTCGGTGTCCGCGCCGGGTGCCACGGAGGGCAACATCGTCGTCGCGTCGTCGTCCCCGGGGGCGGGCGGCACCGTAGTGGGGTCCGTACCCGCGGCGGGCAGCACCGTGGTGGGGTCCGCGCCCTCGGCGGTCGGCAGCAGGGTGGTCGCCTCCGCGTCGGTCTCGGCCGCTGCCTCCGCGGGCTGCTGCGGCCTCCCCCAGCTCGTGGTCACCGGCCCGGTGGCCCGCATGGCTCCCGTGTACGCGGGAGACCTGAACGTCTCGGGCACCGGCGGCGCCGCGGGCACCGGGACCTGCCGCGCCCTCGGCTTGGCCTGCACCGTGACGTCACGTATCTGCTCGCCCGTACGCTTGAAGAAGTGCTGGAAGACGGTGCCGCCACAGGTCGCGATGGCGCTCACGACACCGGCGCCGAGGATCGTCCCGTAGACACCGAGGTTCGAGGCGAGCTTCGCCGCCACGACCGCGGCGATGGCGCTCCCCGCCACCTGCGGCAGACTCAGATCCAGGCGCCGCTTCTCGCCCGGCTCCTCCGGCCCCTTCGGCCCCTTCGGCTGGTCCTTCGACTCCTTGCCGGAATCCGGCTTTTCACGCATCTCCGACCCTTGCCTGCCTTTCTCGACCTTTCTCAACTGACCACACGAGACAGGGACGTATGGGCGAAGTGTTTAGTTCCGGTTCGGGACATTCAGTGAAGTGCGCCACCCGCGCGCGGGCGCGGCACAGCGGAGGCGGGGGCCAACTCCCGTCCGGTACGAGAAGTTCGGCGGCGCGGCGGTCCACCCACATGGCCCGAATGGAGTACTGTTGCGAGCCCTGGGTCCGGTCTCCCGCCAGGGTGCCCGGGGCCTTCCAGGACCGCCGGGTGGGGGGCTCGCTGCACAGGGTGACGAACCTCGTCACTTAGCGTTGCGAAAAAGGTAACCGTGCCATAACGGCGATCCAGGGCCCATGCCCGACACGCCGGGCAACTCGGCAAGGTTGTGGCAGGCTGCACCCGGGCAGGCCACACTCGACTAGCGGAAGCAGCGACGCACGTGACGTCGGCAGGCACCACCCGGGAGGTCCCCATGCCCGAACTGCGTGTCGTGGCCGTCAGCAACGACGGCACACGGCTGGTGCTGAAGGCTGCGGACAGCACGGAGTACACGCTTCCGATCGACGAGCGGCTGCGTGCGGCCGTCCGCGGCGACCGGCCCCGACTCGGACAGATCGAGATCGAGGTGGAGAGCCACCTCCGCCCGCGCGACATCCAGGCACGGATACGTGCCGGCGCCAGCGCGGAAGAAGTGGCCCAGTTCGCCGGCATCCCCGTCGATCGCGTCCGCCGCTTCGAAGGACCCGTCCTCGCGGAGCGCGCCTTCATGGCCGAGCGCGCCAGAAAGACCCCCGTCCGCCGCCCCGGCGAGAACACCGGACCCCAGCTCGGCGAGGCCGTGCAGGAGCGTCTGATGATGCGGGGCGTCGACAAGGACACCGTCCAGTGGGACTCCTGGCGCCGCGACGACGGCACCTGGGAGGTCCTGCTCGTCTACCGTGTCGCGACCGAGCCGCACTCTGCGAGCTGGACGTACGACCCGCCCCGGCGGCTCGTCCAGGCCGTGGACGACGAGGCCCGTTCGCTGATCGGCGAGACGGACGACATCTCCGCGCCCGAGCCCAGCTTCCCGTTCGTGCCGCGCATCGCCCGGCTGCCCCGGGACCGCCCGGTGGACCGGCCGCTCGACCGCGCCCTCGAACGCCAGTTGGAGCGCCCGAGCATCCCCGCCCCGCCGGCCGATCCGCCGGAGGAGGGCGCCACCGGCGCGGGCTCCGCGGTCGCCGAGCAGGAGCGCGACTCGCTGACGAGCCTCCTGGAGGCGGTGCCGAGCTTCCGCGGCGACATGATCGTGCCCGAGCGCCCGACGGCCGCCACCACCACGGAACTGCCGCCGGCCGCCCAGGAGGAGCCCGACGAGCAGGAGCCGGACGCCGAGGAGCCGCCCGCGGCCTCGGCGGGCGCCGGTGCGGCCTACGCGGACGTGCTGATGCCCCGCTCGGTGGCCAGCCACCGTGACCGCCTCGTCGGCTCCACGGACCGTCAGGCCGAGGCCGACGGCGTGCGGCCGGGACGCCGTGCGGCGGTGCCCAGTTGGGACGAGATCGTCTTCGGCACGCGCCGCAAGAAGCAGGAGTAACCGAGCAGCCGAGCAGCCGGCCAGAGTGGCCCGCTACCCAGAGGGGCCCCACCGCACCAGTGGGGCCCCTCTGCGATGTGCGCGCCTGCGCGTCTGCGCACCGTAGGCGCTACCGCGGGTCCGGGCCCGTCGCCACGGGACGCGAGGAGTCGGCCGACCACTCCGACCAGGAGCCGACGTAGAGCGAGGCCGGGATTCCGGCCACCGCGAGCGCCAGCACCTCGTGGGCGCCCGAGACTCCGGAGCCGCAGTAGACGCCGATCTCCGACGTGCCGGACGCGCCCAGCGCCTTGAAGCGGTCGGCGAGTTCGGCGGCGGGCTTGAAACGGCCGTCCTCCGCGACGTTCTCCGTGGTCGGCGCCGACACCGCACCCGGGATGTGCCCGGCGACGCTGTCGATCGGCTCGACCTCGCCGCGGTAGCGCTCGCCCGCGCGGGCGTCCAGGAGCAGACCGGAACGGGCCAGGGCCGCCGCCGAGTCCGCGTCCAGCAGGTCGGTGCTGTTCGGCTCCGGCTCGAAGGTGCCCTCGGCGGGGGCCTCGCCGGGCCCCTGCTCCAGGGGGCCGGTCCACAGGGCGAGGCCGCCGTCCAGGACGCGCACGGACGTGTGCCCCGTCCAACGCAGCATCCACCACAGCCGCGCCGCCGCCCAGTTCTGGCCACCGTCGTACACGACGACGTCCCGGTCAGCCGAGACCCCCGCCGCGCGCAGCACGGCGCCGAACCGGCCCAGGTCGGGCAGGGGGTGCCGGCCTGCCGCGCCCGCGGCACCCGCCAGGTCGGCGTCCAGATCAATGAAGACGGCCGACGGAATGTGCCCCTCCTCGTAGCCGGAGCGCTGGGAGCCCTGGTGCTGCCAGCGGACGTCGAGAAGGACCGGCGGGTTCTGGCCTGCCAGCTCGCCCGCGAGTTGGGATGCGGAGATGATGGGATTCATGGGCCCATCCTTGCGTACGGGGTGGTCGTGTCGCCAAGGTCCGGCTACCCTGCCGCCCGGACCACACCGAACACGGGGCGTACGGAACCATGCACACCCTGTACGCCCGATGAACATCTCCCGGTCCTCGCGCGGTCACGGATGAGCAACCGGAAATCGGGCATCTTCCGCGGGAAGCCGGACAGCGCGGCGCGGCCGGGACGCAAGGTGTGGAAGGCGGTGCGAGCATCTGCACGGGCGCGAGCACGCGCGGCGACCGTGCGGCGGTCGTGTGCGCAGTCGAGAGTGGTAGCTGACCGGCCGTCACGACGGCCGAGGAGAGGGTGACGATGACCGAGGCGCGGGCGAATGGGGTCCCCCCTGGTGAGGACTGGTCGCAGTCCTTGGGGAAGGCGCGGCGCGAGGGCGCGGGGACCGGTCGGCGCAGGCCGGGCACGCCCTGCTGGGTGAGCCTGATGACGCACGACCTGACCGCGACTCAGGAGTTCTACGGAGCGCTCTTCGGCTGGGAGTTCCGGCCGGGCCCGGAGCAGCTCGGCCCGTATGTGCGGGCGTTTCTCGACGGCCGTGAGGTGGCGGGCATCGGCCGGCTGCCGGCCGACCGTCATCTGCCGATCGCCTGGACGACGTACCTGGCGTCGGACGACGCGGACGCCACGGCCGACGCGGTGCGGCACTGCGGCGGCACGGTCGGGGTCGGTCCGCTCGACGCGGGCGAGGACGCCGGGCGGCTGGCCATCGCCTCCGACCCGGCGGGGGCCGTCTTCGGCGTCTGGCAGGCCGTGGCCCACCTGGGCACCGCGGTGTTCGGCAGGCCGGGCACGCCGGTCTGGAACGAGCTGCTGACCCGGGAGACCGCGGGCGTGCTCAAGTTCTACCAGTCCGTGTTCGGCACGGACGAGGCCGTCGTCTCGGCCGGCTCCGGCGCCGACCACGCGACGATGTGCGTGGCGGGCCGCCCGGTGGCCTCTGTGCACGGCCTGGGCCAGGCACTGCCGCGTGACCGGGGCCCGCACTGGATGACGCACTTCGAGGTCGCCGACGTGGACGAGGCGGTCGAGCGGGTGGTGGAGCTCGGCGGCCACGTCGTCGAGCCGCCGAGCGACGGTGACCACGGCAGGACGGCGACGGTGGCGGACCCGGAGGGCGCGGTGTTCTCCGTCGTGCACACCACCGACGCGGACTGACCGCCTGGGGCGTTGGTTGCCGACCGGACGCGTGCGCATGTGTACCGCGAGTACATGTGTACCGCGATGTACATGTGTACGCGCAGCTGTACACATGTACACGTACATGCAGGTGTACGCGTCCGGCGTGCCGTCGTCAGGCGGAGGCGACGGGCAGGACGTCCGGGGAGAGCGCCGCCGCGTGGGCCGTCGCGCTCGTCATCCGGTTGCGGTGGTGGCGTCGGCACAGCACCTCGTAGCCGACTTCCTCGGCCGACCGGTCGACGTCCCCGACGACGACCTGCTCGCCCTCGACCACCATCTGCCCGCCCACCGTACGGGCGTTGTGCGTGGCCCGCGCCCCGCACCAGCACATCGCCTCGACCTGCAACGTCTCAAGTCGGTCGGCCAGTTCGATCAGGCGCTGGGCGCCGGGGAACAGCTTGGTGCGGAAGTCCGTGGTGATGCCGAAGGCGAACACGTCGAGGTCGAGGTCGTCCACGACGCGCGCCAGCTGGTCGATCTGCTCCGCGGCCAGGAACTGCGCCTCGTCCACGATCACGTAGTCGACCCGGCCGCCCTGCGACAGCTCCCTCACCACACGGCCGTACAGATCGAGGCCGGGCCGCGCCTCCACCGCGTCCGTCACCAGGCCGAGACGCGACGACAGCTTGCCCTCCCCCGCGCGGTCGTCCCGGGCGAAGATCAGGCCCTGGAGTCCACGAGCGGACCGGTTGTGGACGATCTGCAGGGCCAAGGTCGACTTTCCGCAGTCCATCGTCCCGGAGAAGAACACCAGCTCGGACATGCGAAGTCGCGGACCTTTCAAGGGAGTGCGGGGCAAGGGAGGGGGACGCTCAGGAGCGTACTTCGAGCAGCGGGACGAGCTGCTCGACGGGGGTCATGGAGCCATGCATGCCGACCAGGGCCGACTCGTTGGGCTCGCGCTCCGTGGCGATGATCGCGGCGTCGTCGTGGGCGGCCGCGATGATGTCGCCGAGACGCCCGTACACACGTTGATCAATGTGTGGACCGAACCAGCCCGCCTCGATGGCCTCGTCGCGGGAGGCCACCCAGAACTGCTCGCCGAGCACCTCGCGCCAGACCGTCAGGACGTCGTTCTCGGCACCCGGCACCGCGTAGACGTGCCGGGCACGGCCCTCGCCGCCGAGGAGGGCGACACCGGCGCGCAGCTCCCAGTCCTCGTCGAAGTCGATGCGGGACCGCTCGTCGAACGGGATGTCGATCATGCCGTGGTCCGCAGTGACGTACAGGGCGCTGCGCGGCGGCAGTTGCTCGGCGAGGCGCTGGGCCAGCCGGTCGACGTACATGAGCTGACCGCGCCAGGCGTCGGAGTCGACGCCGAAGCGGTGTCCCTTGCCGTCCACTTCCGCGTAGTACGTGTAGACCAACGACCGGTCCCCGGCGGCCAGTTGCCGCGCGGCGAGGTCCATGCGGTCCTCCCCGGAGAGCCGGCCGCGGAAGGTGCCGCCGCTCAGCGCGACCTTGGTGAGCGGTGTGTGCTCGAAGGTCGGGGAGGATACCTGCGCGGTGTGCACGCCGGCGTCGTGGGCCCGCTGGAAGACCGTGGGGTAGGGCTGCCAGGCGTGCGGGTCCGTCCACGGGTTCCAGCGGAGCTGGTTCATCAGCGCCCCGGTGCCGGGGTCGCGGACGGTGTAGCCGGGCAGGCCGTGCGCGCCGGGCGGCAGTCCCGTGCCGACCGAGGCCAGCGAGGTCGCCGTGGTGGCGGGGAAGCCCGCGGTCAGGGGCCGGCCGGTGCCGCCCAGCGAGCTCTGCAGGAGCGAGCTCAGGAAGGGCGCCTCGTCCGGGTGCGCCTTGAGCTGCTCCCAGCCGAGGCCGTCGATCAGGAAGACGCAGTTCCGGTCGGCCGGGGCGAGCTCGGGGATGACGGGTGCGAAGCCGTCGACGCCCTGGTGGGCGACGAGGGTGGGCAGCAGGTCGGCCAGCGAGCCCGCGCCGTACGCGGGCACCGGGGCGGTGTCGAGGGCGAGGGGTTGCACGTCGTCCCAGGCAGGAAGGGACATCAGCGGGCGGCGTCCGCGGTCGCCTCGGACAGCGCCTGGGCGAAGGCGAGGGTCTGCCGCACGGTGTCGGGGCCGTCGCCCGCCTCGCTGACGCGGAGGCTGAGGTCGTCGGCGGTCGAGCTGCCCGTGTAGCCGTGGTCCGCTTCGCAGTTGGGGTCGCCGCAGGCCGCGGGCTCCAGGTCGATGCGGGACACCGCGCCCCAGCCGATGGTCAGGACGACCTCGCGCGGTGGCGTCCCCGGCACGTACTTCTCCGGGTTGGCGACGACGCGGCTGACCACGACCGAGGAGATGCGGCCGATCTTGACCGACTCGGTGGAGGTGGTCGCGTACGGCGTCGGGGAGGTGCTGTCCGCCGCCTGCTCGTCGGTGTGGCTGACGATGAAGCGCGTGCCGGTCAGGACGAGGACGGTGACATGCCGGCGCACTTCGTTGGCGTCGAACGTCGTCTCCTGGTGGACCAGGTAGGACCCGATGGCCTCGCCGCCGATCGCGGCCTCCACCGCCTCGGCCACGAGGGCCGGGTAGTAGCCGCTGCGCTCGATCGCCGCGCGCAGCCCCTGGGTCGTCGTACCGGTCTTTGCCATGCCGTCCATCCTACGGCCCGGTGCGGGGCGCACGGTGCCCCGTGGCCGCCTCGGCCGGGAGCCGGACGCTCCGGTACCCGGAAAGGGCGGCTCAGTACCCCGGAAGGGTGCGCGGGCCGAGGTCGTCGCGGGCGGGCGGCGGCGCGAGCCGTACGGAGGCGCCGAGCACGGAGAGGCCGCGCTGGGCGACGACCACGGGCTCCAGGGAGACCCCGACCACCTCCGGGTGGTCGTCGACGAGCCGGGAGACCCGCTGCAGCAGCTCTTCGAGGGCCGGGGTGTCGACGGGCGCGGAGCCGCGCCAGCCGAACAGGAGCGGCGCGGTCCGGATGGATCGGACCAGGGAGTTCGCCTCGCGGTCGGTGACCGGGACGAGGCGGTGCGCGGTGTCGCCCAGCAGCTCCGAGGCGGCGCCCGCGAGGCCGAAGGAGAGCACCGCGCCGGCCGCCGGATCGATCACCGCGCGGACCACGGTGTCCACGCCGCGCGGGACCATCCCCTGCACCACGGGGCGCAGCTCGGCGGGCCCTCCGAAGAGGTCCGTCAACTCCTGGTACGCCCGGCGCAGTTGTTCCTCACCGGTCAGGTCGAGGCGGACCCCGCCGAGGTCCGCGCGGTGCCGCAGGTGCGGGGCGGTGGTCTTCAGGGCGACGGGATAGCCGATCGCCCGCGCGGCCGCCACCGCCGCGTCCGGATCGGGCGCGGGCAGCGCCTGCCGTACGTGGATGCCGTACCGCGCGAGCAGCTCGTGGGCGTCGTCCGGGGCGAGGGTGGCGCCTCGCGGATCGCCGTCCTTGGCGAGCAGCTCCTCGATGCGTCCCGCGGCCCCGCTCTCGTCGATGTCGTCGTACTCGTGCACCCGCCCCGGCTCATCGGCCTCGCGCCGCCACTGCGCGTACTTGACCGCTTCGGAGAGGGCCCGCACGGCGCGCTCGGCGGCGGGGTAGGCGGGAATGCGGTACTGGTCGGTGGGTTCGGCGGGCTCGGCGGGCTGCGTGGGTTCCGCGGGCTGGGCGGCGGGGGCTGCCGCGGGGCCGGCCGAGGGCTTTGCGGGTACGGGGGCGGGCGCGTCCGGCCGGGTACTGGTGGCGGCCGCCAGCGCCTCCGCGAGGCCGCCGAGCTCCACGTGGACCACGGCGACGGGCTTGGCGGGGCACCCCGCGGCGGCCGCCCGCAACTCCGTGGCCAGCGTCTCGGGGTCGGTGGTCGCCCCGTCCTCGCCCACCCAGGGGATCGCGTTGACGATGACCGCGTCGCAGCCGTCGTCCGAGAGCGCCTCGGCGAGCGCCGCGCGGAAGTCGGCCGGGACGGCGCCGGTCGTGAGGTCGCGGGGCGGCAGCGGCCGCAGTCCGTCGGCGATGCACGCGTCGTACGTGAGCAGGCCGAGCGACTCGGAGTTGCCGAGGATGCCGACCCGGGGCCCGGACGGCAGCGGCTGGCCCGCGAGCAGCAGCCCCGCGTCGACCATCTCGGTGACGGTGTCGACGCGGATGACGCCGGCCTGGCGCAGCAGCGCCGAGACCGTGGCGTGCGGCAGCCGGGTGGCCTGCACGGCGTGGCCGGTGGGCGCGATGCCGCTGTGCCGGGCGCCCTGGACCACGACGAGCGGCTTGGTGGTCGCCGAACGCCGCGCGAGCCGGGTGAACTTGCGCGGGTTGCCGATGGTCTCCAGGTACATCAGCGTGACGTCGGTGTCCGGATCCTCGTACCAGTACTGGAGGAGGTCGTTGCCGGACACGTCCGCGCGGTTGCCGGACCCGACGAAGGTGGAGAGCCCCGCGCCCCGCCGGTGCAGTCCGGACAGCAGGGCGATGCCGATCGCGCCGGACTGGGTGAACAGGCCGATCCGCCCGCGCGTGGGCGACTGCGGGGCCAGCGAGGCGTTGAGCCGCGCCCGCGGGGCGGTGTTGATGACCCCGAAGGCGTTCGGGCCGATGATCCGCATCCCGTAGGACCGGGCCTGGCGGACCAGTTCGCGCTGTCGCTCGCGTCCTTCGGGGCCGCTCTCGCCGTACCCGGCGGAGAGCACCACGAGGCCCTGTACGCCCCGCTCGCCGCACTCGGCGACGACCTGGGGCACCCGGTCGGCGGGGACGGCGATCACCGCGAGGTCGACGGGCTCCTCGATGGCCGCGACGGAGCGGTACGCCGTCACCCCGTCGATGTCCGGGCCGTCGGTCTCCTCGTCGTACGCGCTGTTCACCGCGGAAAGCCGCCCGGTGAAGCCGGAGTCCCTGAGGTTGCGCAGCACGCTGCGGCCCACGCCGCCCGCGGCCCGCCCCACGCCGATCACCGCCACCGAGCCGGGCGTCAGGAGGCGCTGCACGGAGCGGCCCTCCGCACGCTGTTCACGGGCGCGCTGCACGGCGAGCGAGCGGTCGGTGGGCTCCAGGTCGAACTCGAGACGGACGACGCCGTCCTCGAAGCTGCGCTTCTGCTGGTAGCCGGCGTCCGTGAAGACCTTGATCATCTTTGTGTTGGCCGGCAGCACCTCGGCGGCGAAGCGGCGGATGCCGCGCTCCCTGGCGACGGCAGCGATGTGCTCCAGGAGCGCGGAGGCCACGCCGCGGCCCTGGTGGGCGTCCTGCACGAGGAAGGCGACCTCGGCCTCGTCGGCGGGCGCACTGGCGGCCATGCCGCGCTCGTCGATGCGGTCGTAGCGCACGGTCGCGATGAACTCGCCGCCCACCGTGACCGCGAGCCCCACCCGGTCGACCTGGTCGTGGTGGGTGAAACGATGCACATCTTTGGCGGACAGCCGCGGATAGGGCGCGAAGAAGCGGTAGTACTTCGACTCGTCCGACACCTGTTCGTAGAAGCTGACGAGACGGTCCGCGTCCTCGGCCGTGATGGGCCTGATCCGGGCGGTCCCTCCGTCGCGCAGCACCACATCGGCTTCCCAGTGGGCGGGGTAGTCGTGCCGATCCTGCCGATCCGACGCGGTCTGCATGGGGCCAGGGTACGGGTCGCGCGGCCGCTCGGGCCGGGGCAGGCTGGGACGGGTCGAACGGCCACCGGGACCAGGACGTATGTCCGACGGAGCACCCGTGACGGCATGAGACACTGGTCTAGACAAGTGTGAGACACCTGGAAGGGCAGCAACACATGGCTGAGCGCCGCGTCAACGTCGGCTGGGCCGAGGGCCTTCACGCCCGACCCGCCTCCATCTTCGTCCGCGCGGCCACGGCCGCCGGCGTTCCCGTGACGATCGCCAAGGCCGACGGCAACCCGGTCAACGCCGCGTCGATGCTCGCGGTGCTCGGCCTGGGCGCCCAGGGCGGCGAGGAGATCGTGCTCGCCTCCGACGCCGAGGGTGCCGACGCCGCCCTCGACCGGCTGGCGAAGCTCGTCGCGGAGGGGCTCGAGGAGCTTCCGGAGACGGTCTAGGACGCGTTCCTGGAAAACGTCGAAGGGGTCACCCGGAATATTCCGGGTGACCCCTTCGACGTTTTCCAGGCCTGACGTTCGACGCACTTCAGGACTGACGCCAAAAAGACAGATACCGGAATTCCCGCCTTTTCACTCAGTCCCCTCTTTTGCGAGGGTCTCCCTTTTATACGGCTCCTCCGTTAATTCCGGAGGCTCACCGTGTTGACGGCATGTTGCGGGTCCCTCACACCGCCGCGCCCCGCCCGCCGTGCGGGACGCAGCCGTTGGGCGGCCGCCGTCCGCTCGGCGTGCGCGGCGGCGAGCGTCCTGGCCCGTCCCGCGTCCTTGCGGGCCACCGCGTCGAGGATCGCGGCGTGTTCGGACCACGTCTCGGCCGGCGCCGCCGGGGACTCCACCACGTACATCCAGGCGACCTTGTGGCGGAGCTGGGTGAGCAGCGTGCCGAGGCCGGGGCTCGCGGACGCCTGGGCGAGCGTCTCGTGGAACCAGCCGCCCAGCGCCCGCAGGTCCTCCCCCAGGCCGCCTCTGGCGCGTTCCTGGCCCAGCCGGACGAGACCGCGCAGAACCTTCAGGTGCGCGTCGTCACGGCGCTGTGCGGCGCGTGCCGCGGCGAGCGGTTCGAGCAGCGACCGCATCTCCAGGAGGTCCGCGGCCTCCTGCTCCGTCGGTTCCGCGACGCACGCGCCCGCGTGCCTGCGCGTGACGACGAAACCCTCGGCCTCCAGGGTGCGCAGCGCCTCGCGTACGGGGACGCGCGAGACGCCGTAGCGGCGCGCGAGGAGCTCCTCGGTGAGCCGGCCGCCCCGCGCGTGGACTCCGGCGACGATGTCGTCCCGGATGGCCGTGCTGACCGAATGCGCAGGAATGCGCGTGACCGGACCTCCGCCCACTGACCGGACCTCCATTGAATTCCCCGCGCCCCGCCGTCGGCCGACGCTCGTCCGGTGACTCTATTGCAGAGTGCCGCGATTTCCGATGGCGTCCGGGAATTCATGGATATCTTTTGGCCACTGCGGGACGAGGCGCCGCCGCGGCAACGCGAAAGCCCCGGCTCATCAGGAGCCGGGGCTTTCGAAGCGGTGCTGTGGAATCCGCGTCCGTCAGACGTTGACGCCGTGTCCGCGCAGGTACGCGATGGGGTCGATGTCCGAGCCGTAGTCCGGGCCGGTGCGGGCCTCGAAGTGCAGGTGCGGGCCGCTGGCGTTTCCGGTGGCGCCGGAGATGCCTATCTGCTGGCCCGGGGTGACCGTCTGGCCGACGGAGACACCGAGGGAGGACATGTGGCCGTACTGGGTGTACGTGCCGTCGTTCATCTTGATGACCACGTTGTTGCCGTAGGCGCCGCCCCAGCCGGCCTCGACGACGGTGCCGGCGCCGACCGCGTGGACCGAGGTGCCGGACGCGGCGTGGAAGTCGATGCCGGTGTGGCTGCCGGAGGACCACATGGCGCCGCCGGTCTGGTAGCCCGTGGAGACGTACGAGCCGGAGATCGGGGCGACGTAGCTGTTCAGGCGCTTGCGCTCGGCCGCGCGGGCGGCGCGCTCCTTGGCCTCGCGCTCCTTCGCGGCCTTCGCCTTGGCCTCGGCCTCGGCCTTGCGCTTCTCCTCGGCGGCCTTCTTCTTGGCGGCCTCTTCGGCCTTCTGGGCGGCAGCGGCGTCGTCGGCGGCCTGGCGCTGGGCGGCCGCCTGCGCGTCGATGTTCTCGGCGAGCGAGTCGCCGACGGAGATGGCCTGGGTGAAGCCGGTGTGCTCGAGGGCCGCGTCATCGGCGGCGGCGAGCGCCGGACCGGCGAGGCCTCCGATGACACCGGTGGTGGTGAGCGCTGCGACGCCCGCGACGTTCGCGGTGGTACGCGTGAGGCGGCTCGGACGACGGTGCTTCCCGGTGGCACGGGTGAACGCCATGAAGCGGCTGATCCTTTCCTTCCCTCTCGCCTACCGGGTTAGCTGACGGGTTCGGAGCAGGAAGGTCTCCTACAGGTTCCTCGCCTCGCGGCAAGGTGCCCGATTCACCCCAGGGGACATGTGGGTCCCCGGCTCCCCTGGCTCGCGCCGTACGGGGACTCGGCGATGACTGTCCGGTGCCGCGGATGCGGCGTACTGCGCGACGAACAGCCGGACCGACGCTAAACGGGCGCACTTTCAATCGACAAACAGAACTCGACTTTTGTAGCGCACGCCACAGGGCAGACGGGCAACCTCCATATGAATTCGGACATATGAGGACCCTGGCGCCCGAAGCGGTCACCAGGGTCCTCATATGTCCGGCCTGACGGTCACTCAGCCGGTGACCACACTCACGTCACCGATCCCGAGGGCCCTGACGGGCTCCTCGATCTGCGCGGCGTCCCCGACGAGGACCGTCACCAGACGGTCCTCCGGGAAGGCGTTCACGACGGCAGCGGTGGCCTCCACGGTGCCGGTGGCCGCCAGCTGCCGGTACAGCTGCGCCTGGAAGTCGTCCGGCAGGTTCTGCTCGACCTGGTCGGCGAGGGTGGCCGCGACGGAGGCCGCCATCTCGTACTTGAGCGGGGCGACGCCCACCAGGTTCTGCACGGCGACGTCACGCTCGGCGTCGGTGAGCCCGTCGGCCGCGAGGGTGCGCAGCACCTTCCAGAGGTCGTCGAGCGCCGGGCCGGTGTTCGGGGTGTCCACGGAGCCGCTGATGGCGAGCATCGCGGCGCCCGTGCCGTCCGGCGCCGAACGCAGCACCTGGCCGAACGCCCTGACGCCGTAGGTGTATCCCTTCTCCTCGCGCAGGACGCGGTCCAGGCGCGAGGTGAGGGTGCCGCCCAGGCAGTACGTGCCGAGCACCTGGGCGGGCCAGACGCGGTCGTGCCGGTCGGGGCCGATGCGGCCGATCAGCAGCTGCGTCTGGACCGCTCCGGGGCGGTCCACGATGACGACGCGGCCGCGGTCGTCGGCGGTCACCGGCGGCACCGGGCGCGGCTCGCCCGCGGAGCCGGTCCAGGCGCCGACGGTGTCCGCGAGGACGGCGTCGAGGTCGGTGCCGGTCAGGTCGCCGACCACCACGAGGGTGGCCGTGGCGGGCCGGACGTGCTTCTCGTAGAAGGCCCGCACCGCCGCCGAGTCGATGGCGGTGACCGTCTCCTCGGTGCCCTGGCGCGGCCGCGACATGCGCGCGGTCGGCGGGAAGAGCTGCCGGGAGAGTTCCTTGGCGGCGCGCCGCGCGGGGTTGGCGGCCTCGTGCGGGATCTCGTCCAGGCGGTTGCGTACGAGCCGTTCGATCTCGCTGTCGGCGAAGGCCGGGGCCCGCAGCGCGTCGGCGAGCAGGCCGAGCGCCTTGGGGAGCCGGGAGACCGGAACCTCCAGGGAGACGCGGACCCCCGGGTGGTCGGCGTGCGCGTCGAGGG
Organism: Streptomyces sp. NPDC005863; assembly: GCF_042871345.1. Taxonomy (NCBI): domain Bacteria; kingdom Bacillati; phylum Actinomycetota; class Actinomycetes; order Kitasatosporales; family Streptomycetaceae; genus Streptomyces; species Streptomyces sp. NPDC005863. Next base: position 428,033 of record NZ_JBIAII010000005.1, read on the forward strand.
TCGCGCCGCAGCGGTCGAGCTCGGCGGCGAACTCCTCGGCGGAGTGCTTGTCGGTGCCCTCGTTGAAGGCCCTCGCCATGATCGTGGCGACGCCGTCGAGGCCCTCGGGCTCGGCGTCCAGGGGCGCTTCGAGGTGGATCTCGACGGCGACGACCTGCTGGCCGGGGCGGTGACAGCGCAGGACGGTGAGGCCGTTGGGCAGGGTGCCGCGCTGGGGGGCGGGGAAGGCCCAGGGCTTGGCCGTGCCCGCCTGGGGCTGGGGGTGGAACTGCATGGTCGCGGCCTCGGTCACTTCGCCGCCTCCTCTTCTTCCTCGTCGTCCGCGTCGGCGTCGGCCGGGGCCGTCGGCTCGTACACGAGCACCGCGCGGTTGTCCGGGCGCAGGCGGGCCTTGGCGACCTCCTGGACCTCCTCCGCGGTGACGTCGAGGACGCGCTGCACGGCGGTGAGGGCGAGCTGCGGGTCGCCGAACAGGACCGCGTACCGGCAGAGTTCGTCGGCGCGGCCCGCGACCGTGCCGAGCCGGTCGAGCCACTCGCGCTCCAACTGTGCCTGGGCGCGCTCCATCTCCTCCGCGGTGGGGCCCTCCGCGGCGAAGCGGGCGAGCTCCTCGTCGACGGCGGCCTCGATGACGGGCACCTCGACGTCGCCGGACGTCTTCACGTCCAGCCAGCCGAGCGACGGCGCGCCTGCGAGCCGCAGCAGGCCGAACCCGGCGGCGACCGCCGTACGGTCACGGCGCACCAGGCGGTTGTAGAGCCGGGAGGACTCGCCGCTGCCGAGGACGGTGAGGGCGATGTCGGCCGCGTCGCACGCGCGCGTGCCGTCCTCCGGGAGGCGGTAGGCGGCCATCAGGGCACGGGCCGGCACCTCCTCCTCGACGACCTCGCGCAGCTCCTCGCCGATGCGCTCCGGCAGAGAGCCGTCGCGCGGCGGCTGCTTGCCGTCGTGGCCCGGGATCGACCCGAAGTACTTCTCGACCCAGGCGAGCGTCTGCTCCGGGTCGATGTCGCCGACGACCGACAGGACGGCGTTGTTCGGCGCGTAGAACGTACGGAAGAACGCACGGGCGTCCTCCAGGGTGGCCGCGTCCAGGTCGGCCATGGAGCCGATCGGCGTGTGGTGGTACGGGTGGCCCTCGGGGTACGACATGGCCGTCAGCCGTTCGAAGGCGGTGCCGTACGGGACGTTGTCGTAGCGCTGGCGGCGCTCGTTCTTGACGACGTCGCGCTGGTTCTCCATGGACTGTTCGTCGAGCGCGGTGAGCAGCGAGCCCATCCGGTCGGCCTCCAGCCACAGGGCCAGCTCCAACTGGTGCGCGGGCATGGTCTCGAAATAGTTGGTGCGCTCGAAGCTCGTCGTGCCGTTGAGCGAGCCGCCCGCTCCTTGGACCAGCTCGAAGTGGCCGTTGCCGTGCACCTGCTTCGAGCCCTGGAACATGAGGTGCTCGAAGAGGTGGGCGAGGCCGGTAAGCCCCTTGACCTCGTGGCGTGAGCCGACGTCGTACCAGAGGCAGACCGCGGCGACCGGGGTCAGGTGGTCCTCGGAGAGCACCACGCGCAGGCCGTTGGCCAGCCGGTGCTCGGTCGCTGTCAGGCCGCCGGAGCCGGCCTCGGCCGTGGCCGTGTGACCCATGGGCATGTACGTCCCTTCGATCGCTGGATCATCGCTGGATCAGAACCATTGCTGCCAGTCCTGCCACTGTATGCAAGCGTGTCAGCACCTGACGAAGTTCCCGCTCCGCCCACGGCGTAGTCGCGTGTGACGGCTCCGGTGCACGGGTCGTGGTCTGCGTTGTCAGTGGGACAGTCCACAATGGTCGGCGTCAGAACCCGCACTTGTTGGTGAAGGAGCCGCAGCAGCGATGGCCCGCCGCAGCACGAAGACCCCGCCGCCCGACGACTCGTACGAGGAGAAGATCCTCGACATCGACGTCGTCGACGAGATGCAGGGCTCCTTCCTCGAGTACGCGTATTCGGTCATCTACTCCCGAGCCCTTCCGGACGCCCGGGACGGCATGAAGCCGGTGCACCGCCGCATCGTCTACCAGATGAACGAGATGGGCCTGCGCCCCGACCGCGGCTACGTGAAGTGCGCCCGTGTCGTCGGCGAGGTCATGGGTAAGTTGCACCCGCACGGCGACGCGTCGATCTACGACGCCCTGGTGCGCATGGCCCAGCCCTTCTCGATGCGCCTGCCCCTGGTGGACGGCCACGGCAACTTCGGCTCGCTCGGCAATGACGACCCGCCGGCCGCCATGCGGTACACCGAGTGCAAGATGGCCGACGCCACCTCTTTGATGACGGAGTCGATCGACGAGAACACCGTCGACTTCGAGCCGAACTACGACGGCCAGGAGATGGAGCCCTCCGCCCTCCCGGCGGCCTACCCGAACCTCCTGGTCAACGGCGCGTCGGGCATCGCCGTCGGCATGGCGACGAACATGCCGCCGCACAACCTAGGCGAGGTCATCGCCGCCGCCCGCCACCTCATCAAGCACCCGGGGGCCGACCTCGAGACGCTGATGAAGTACGTGCCGGGCCCGGACCTGCCCACCGGCGGCCGCATCGTCGGCCTGAACGGCATCAAGGACGCGTACGAATCGGGTCGCGGCACCTTCAAGACCCGCGCGACGGTCTCCGTGGAGAACGTGACAGCGCGCCGCAAGGGCCTGGTCGTCACCGAACTGCCCTTCTCCGTGGGCCCCGAGAAGGTCATCTCCAAGATCAAGGACCTGGTCGGCTCGAAGAAGCTGCAGGGCATCGCCGACGTCAAGGACCTCACCGACCGCGCCCACGGCCTGCGCCTGGTCATCGAGATCAAGAACGGCTTCGTCCCCGAGGCCGTCCTGGAGCAGCTCTACAAGCTCACGCCGATGGAGGAGTCCTTCGGCATCAACAACGTGGCGCTGGTCGACGGCCAGCCCCTCACGCTCGGCCTCAAGGAGCTCCTCGAGGTCTATCTCGACCACCGGTTCACCGTGGTGCGCCGCCGCAGCGAGTTCCGCCGCGGCAAGAAGCGCGACCGCCTGCACCTGGTCGAGGGCCTCCTCGTCGCGCTCCTGGACATCGACGAGGTCATCCGCCTCATCCGCTCCAGCGACAACTCCGCGCAGGCCAAGGAGCGCCTGATGGAGCGCTTCTCGCTGAGCGACATCCAGACGCAGTACATCCTGGACACCCCGCTGCGCCGCCTCACCAAGTTCGACCGCATCGAGCTGGAGTCCGAGCGCGACAAGCTCAACGGCGAGATCGACGAGCTGACCGGCATCCTGGAGTCGGACGCGGAGCTGCGCAAGCTGGTCTCGTCGGAACTGGCCGCGGTCGCCAAGAAGTTCGGCACCGACCGGCGCACGGTGCTCCTGGAGTCCTCGGGCTCCCCGGCCGCCACGGTCTCGCTGCAGGTCGCGGACGACCCGTGCCGGGTGCTCCTGTCGTCGACGGGCCTCCTCGCGCGTACGGCCAACGGCGAGCCCTTCGCCGACGGCGACAGCAAGCGGGTCAAGCACGACGTGATCGTCTCGGCGGTGCCGGCGACGGCGCGCGGCGAGGTGGGCGCGGTCACCTCCGAGGGGCGGCTGTTGCGCCTCTCCGTAGTGGACCTTCCCCAGCTCCCGGAGACGGCGTCGGCACCCAACCTCTCCGGAGGAGCGCCCGTCTCGGAGCTGCTCAGCCTGGAGAAGGACGAGAAGCTGATCTGCCTGATGACGCTCGACGAGTCCTCGCCGGGCCTGGCGCTCGGCACGGCGCTGGGCGTCGTCAAGCGCGTGGTGCCCGACTACCCCTCCCACAAGGAGGAGTTGGAGGTCATCACCCTCAGGGACGGTGACCGGATCGTCGGCGCGGCCGAGCTGCGCACCGGCGAGGAGGACCTGGTCTTCGTCACGGACGACGCCCAGCTGCTGCGCTATCAGGCCTCGCAGGTGCGCCCCCAGGGCCGTCCCGCGGGCGGCATGACGGGCATCAAGCTCTCCGACGGCGCGAAGGTCATCTCCTTCTCGGCGGTGGACCCGGCGGTCGACGCGGTCGTCTTCACGGTCGCGGGCTCGCGCGGCACGCTGGACGACTCCGTGCAGACGACGGCCAAGGTCACCCCGTTCGACCAGTACCCCCGCAAGGGGCGCGCGACGGGCGGTGTACGCGTACAGCGCTTCCTGAAGGGCGAGGACTGCCTGAGCTTCGCCTGGGCGGGCCCGACGCCACCACACGCGGCCCAGCGCAACGGCTCCCCGGCGGAGCTGCCGGAGATCGACCCGCGCCGCGACGGCTCGGGCGTATCACTCGGCAAGCCGGTGGCGGCGGTGGCGGGGCCGGTGTAGTCGGGGTCAGTCTTCGGAGCCGGCGTCCTCGTCCGGCTCGCGAGGCTCCTCGTCCGGCTCGCGGGGCTCCTCGTCCCGCGCCTCCTGGACGTACCGCAGGACGCCCCACATGCCGTGCTCGTCGGCGTGTGGGGCGTCGTCGCGACAGGCCCCAAGCTCCTTCTCCAGCGCCGACACGTCGATGCCCGACCCGATGAGCACGAGCTGGGTCAGCCGCGCCTCTCCCGGGGCCCACGGCTGCGGGTAGAAGCGCAGGAACCGCCCCACGGCATGTACCTCGTACCGGTTCCTCGGGTCGGCCGGGCCGAAGTCGACGTACCCCTTGATGCGGTACAGCCCTTCGGGCCTGCTGTCGAGCAGGGCCATCAGAGGGCGCGGCCCGAGCGGCACGTCAGAGGTGAAGGAGAGGCTTTCGTAGGCGGAGTGCAGGTGGTTGTGGTGCCCGTCGTTGTGGTGCCCGTCGTTGTGGTGCCCGGCACCGGTGCCGGCACTGTCGTGCAGGTCGTCGAAGGAGAGCTGCCCGATCCGCTCCCCCACCGGCGCCCGGTCGAAGAACAGTTCCACGTCGACGCGTCCGTAGGAGGCGGCGACGACGGCCGCGCGCCCCGCGAGCCCGCGCACCACGTCGAGGATGCGCTCACGCTCCTGCTCGGCCACCCGGTCGGCCTTGTTGACGACGACGAGGTCGGCGATGCCCAGGTGCCGGTCGACCTCGGGATGGCGCTCCCTGGTGGCGTCGAACTCGGCGGCGTCGACGACCTCGACGAGTCCCCCGTACACGATGTGCGGGTTCTCGCTGGCGAGCACCATCTTCACGAGTTCCTGCGGCTCGGCGAGCCCGCTGGCCTCGATGACGATGACGTCGATACGGGCGGAGGGCGCGGCAAGCCGCTCCAGGTATGTGTCGAGCTCGCTCGCGTCCACGGCGCAGCACAGGCATCCGTTGCCGAGCGAGACGGTCGAGTCGCCGAGCTGTCCCGCGACGGACATCGCGTCGATCTCGATCGACCCGAAGTCGTTGACGATCGCACCGATACGGGTGCCGCCGCTGCGGTGCAGCAGATGGTTGAGCAAGGTCGTCTTGCCGGAGCCCAGAAACCCGGTGAGGACGACGACCGGGATCTGCTGCTTGTTCACGCGGACCTCTCGTGCCGACGCTGGTACGGACCTCGGTGGGATCCGTACGACGAATGAAGACCGCTCCAGGATAGGTGGGCGTGGTCGGGCCGCGAAGTGAACGATTGTTAGCGGCGCTCGCGGGGCACACGTTAGGCACGGCGCCGGTAAGTGCGACCTCTGCTTCCTTCCGTGCGCCTCCTCTCCGCCTCCCCGCCGATCAGAGCCGCTCGGCACCCTGGGAGACGGCAAGCGCACCGCCCACCGCTCGCCGGTCCGCTCCCTGTCGACCCACATCCGACGACCGGCGGACGGTCGCCGATTCGGGGGTTGACATGACCACACAGAAAATGTCGATACGGGGGGTGGGTCCGGCCGCCATGGCGGGGCTCTCATTCGCGACAGGAACGTATCTGCTGCTCCGGTCCATCGACCGGCGTCACTCGGCTCACACCACGGGTACCACGGACACCGCAGGGACCGCGGGCATCGCAGGCACCACGGACACGCCACTCACCACGGGCACCACGGAACGCGAGCGCCGGGAGGCCGAGCGCGAACGTGCGGCCCTGGCCGTCCAGCGCCGGAACGCCGCGCTCACCGAACAGCATCGGCTCCACTTCGACCTCCTGTGCAAGGCGATGGGGGACGCCTCGCTCGCGGCGGTCCTGAACACCTACGAAGAGGACGTACCGCCCGAGCGGCAGCGGCAGTTCCTCTTCGCCAACGCGCTCTACATCAACGCGTTGCACGCCCACCGCATCGGCGCCATGACCCTGCAGGAGCTCCATGGACACCTTCGGGTGATGTGCCAAAACCAAATCTTCCGGCAGTACTGGGACGCGACCCGGCACCATCGCGCGAGCCTGGACCGCTCGTCCGATGAGGCCAAGGTGGGGCGGGTGATGGACCGACTGGTCCAGGAGCTGGACAGCGCCGAGACGGACGAGTGGTGGGTGGTCGGCGAACCTCCCACCGAGTAGGGCCAGTTGGATTAGTTCAAGCCAACCTCACCGACATCGCCCGGTACGCTGGCCCCGTTTTCGCCTCTACTGACCCCAAGGACCGGGATCGCATTGAAGATCGTGCGCCGCATCGGTGTGTCTCCGCGCGAGCGGGGCAGCCAGACGGGGCAGACCTGCCCCGACATCTTCGAACTCACCGACGGCAACTTCGCAGTGATCGGGACCGACAGGACCGACACCCTGGACAGCGAACTGCCCGCCGATGCCGCACGAGCAGACTACGAACGCATTGTCGTCATCACCCGCGAGACCCTGATCCGCGCGCGGGCGGACATCCCGGAGAACTGAGGCGGCCGCCGGCCCCGGCCTCCCGGTCTCTCGGTCTCCCGGTCTTCCCAGCGCCGGCCGAGCCGGGCCCGCACACGTGCCGGTGCCGGTGCCGGCACCCGCCTCGGCTCGGTTCGGCTCGGCTCGGAATGCCGCGTCTCTCCTCGGCCAATGCCTTGCGGCAACAGCGACACCGCGGTCCGACCGCGCTAGCCTCCCCGGTCCGGATACGGACTCATGAGCCGCAAGCCGCGGTTGCCGGGGGTGCCATGTCGCGTCGTGATGCAGCACGTTCAGCACTGTCCGTCGCCGCGTGGGCGGCGGCGATCACCGCGGGGATCGCCGCGACCGGAGCAGCCTCTGTCGTCATCAGCGGCTGGCTCATACGCGGGGTGGAAGCGGCCAACGACAGCCGTCGCACGGCACAGGAGCGCAGCGCGCTCCGTGACTACTTCGGCGGGGTGAGTGCCGCCTTCTCCGGACTGGCGCTGCTCCTTCTGATCGTCACTCTGCTGATTCAGCAGCGGGAGTTGCGTCTTCAGCGCCAGGAGCTGTCGCTCCAGCGCGCCGAACTGGCCGCCTCACGCACGGCTCTGCACCGGGCAGCGGAGGCGGACCTGCGCACGCTGCACATCCAGCTGACCCAGATGGCCATGGAGGACCCCGCCCTGGCCGACGTATGGAACGACTACCGCGGGGAGGCCGAGGTCACCAAACGCCAGAACCTCTTCTCCAACCTGACGTTCCAACACTTCGTGCTCATGCACACCTGGGGCGGCTACTCGGACGCCGAGCTGCTCGTGCACGCACGGAGCATGCTGGCCGGAGCCGCGTTCCGCCGCTACTGGGACGCCGCGCGGGCCGTGAAGAGCGACCTCCCGCCGGAAAGCGCCGAAGGGCGGGTGTTCCGCGTGTTCGAGGCGGCCCTGGAGGAGGAACGCCGTCGCACGCCCCCTCCGGCCGCTTGAGACGACGCCGGTCCAGGGGGCGGGAATGGGTGGTGAACGTCGACTCCACGTCCTGCCGGGCCCACCAGCACGCGGCAACGTCACCCTGGCCGTTGCGGCGATCGTCATCCGGCTCCGCGACACCGTCCAGGAGCCACCGCAAGGGATCTAGGCCGGGAGCGAGAAGCCCTCGGGCAACGCGCCCTCGACGAACAGCATCCCCACACGAACCTTGCCCTCACGTATCGCCCGGGCGCGCCGGTACTCCGGGGAGTCGTACCACTCCCGGATTCGGTCCATGTGGGGAAACTCGATGACCATGAACCGAGAGGAGTCCCAGGTGCCTTCGACGGGCTCGGGGGTCGGGCCCGCGGCCAGGTAACGGCCGCCGTGGCTGAGGATGGACTCCCGCGCCACGGGGGCGTAGGCCAAGCCGGCCTCCTCGTCGAGCACATCGACGTTGACGATGACGTAAGCGGGCACGAGATCCCCGTCCGTAGGGCGCGGCTTGTACTGATGTCAGGGCCGAGACTATTCGGGAGACGCACCAGAGGATCAGTGTTCTCGCGCCGGCCTAGGCCACCGCATCGCCCCGCCGCACGAGCGGCGGCACCGGAACCGGCGGGGCCTCCCCCACATACCGCGCCGCCGGGCGGATGATCTTCGAGTCCCTGGCCTGTTCCAGGATGTTCGCGCTCCAGCCCACCACCCGCGCGGACGCGAACGTCGGCGTGAACATCTCGCGGGGCAGCCCGCACAGCTCCATGACGACGCCGGCGTAGAACTCCACGTTCGTGTGCAGCTCACGGCCCGGTTTCAGCTCCGCCAGGATCGCCTCGACGTGCCGTTCGACCTCGACCGCGAACTCCACCAGGCCCCCGCCGAACTCCAGGGCGATGCCTCGCAGCATGCGCGAACGCGGGTCCTCCGTGCGGTAGACGGGGTGCCCGAAGCCCATGATGCGGTCCCCGGCGAGGACCCGTTCGCGGATCCAGCCGTCGATGCGGTCGGGCGTGCCAATCGCGTCAAGGGTGTCGAGCGCGCGGCTCGGCGCACCACCATGCAGCGGCCCCGACAGCGCCCCGACCGCACCCACCAGACAGGCCGCCACGTCCGCACCGGTCGACGTGATGACCCGCGCGGTGAACGTTGACGCGTTGAACCCGTGGTCAATGGTTGAGATCAGGTAGTGCTCGATCGCCCGGACCCGCGCGGCATCCGGTTCCGAACCGGTGAGCATGTAGAGGTAGTTGGCGGCGTACGACAGGTCGTCGCGTGGCTCGACGGGGTCGAGGCCCTGACCGAGCCGGTACAACGCGGTGAGCAACGTCGGCACCACGGCGGACGCGGCGAGGGCGTCCGCGCGGCGCCGCTCGTCGTCGATGTCGTACACCGGCCGGAAGCCCTTCGACGCCCCGAAGAGCGAGAGCGCGGTGCGCAGCCCGGAGAGCGGCCCCGACAGCACACTGGCGCGCGCGATGGCGGGCAGCGCCTCCCGCACCTCGTCGGGCAGATGACGCAGCGACGCCGTCCGTACGGCAAAGGCGGCGCTCCGGTCGGTGTCCGGCAGCTCGCCGTGGAACATCAGATGCCATACGTCCTCGAAGCTGCGGTTCTGCGCGAGCTCGACCGCCGAGTACTGGCGGTAGTGGTAGAAGCCTTCGCGTCCCCGGACGTCTCCGACTTCGGTCTCGGTGACGACGACGCCGGCGAGCCCTCGTGGGACCTCTGCGGGCTCGGTGGGGCCGGTGGTGCTGGTGGGGCCGCTGGTGCCGGTGCTGGTGGGGCCGCTGGTGCCGGTGGTTGAGCCATTGATCGGCATGTTCTTCCTCGACTTCCTCCCTGGACTTGATTCGACTGTCCATGCTTGACTGAAGTCCTGTCAATATTGATTCGATCAATATGAAGATGCACATGTCGGGATGCGGATACGGTGACGCCCATGACGGATCAAGGAGCCACGCACGGAGACCGACGGCTCAGCACCAAGGAAGCCGCCGAACTGCTCGGCGTGAAGCCCGAAACCGTGTACGCGTACGTGAGCCGCGGTCAGCTCAGCAGCCGCCGCGGCCCCGGGGCGCGGGGCAGCACGTTCGACGCCAAGGAGGTGGAGGCGCTGGCCCGCAGGAACAGGCGCGAACCGGCCGCGCCCACCACCGGCAACGAACTCTCCGTACGCACCCGCATCACCCTCATCGACAAGGACCGCTACTACTTCCGCGGCGTCGACGCGACGGAGCTCGCCCTCAACCACTCCTACGAAGAAGTCGCCGAGTGGCTCTGGACGGGCACCCTGCGTCCCGGCATCGGCTTCACCGCTCCCGAGGAGACCACCGCCGCGGCCCGCCGCGCGGTCGACGCGCTGCCCGAGCACAGCGGCCCCACCGACCGGCTGCGCGTCGCGGCGATCTCCGCCGCCACCGCCGACCCGCTCCGCTTCGACCTCTCCGAAGAGGCCGTCATCGGCACCGGTCGCACCCTGATCCCCACCCTCGTGGCCGCCCTCCCCCCAGTCCTGCCCGGCCGCCGGGACGATGGCCCCCTGGCCCGGCGCCTGTGGGCCCGGCTGACCGGCCGCAAGCCCGACGACGCCGCGCTGCACGCCCTGGACACGGCCCTCGCGCTGCTGGTCGACCACGACCTCGCCGCGTCGACGCTCGCCGTCCGGGTCGCCGCCTCGGCCCGCGCCCACCCCTACGCCGCGGTCTCGGCCGGACTCGGCGTCCTGGAGGGCCCGCTGCACGGCGCGGCGAGCGCTCTCGCCCACCGCATGCTGATCGACGTGCTCGACCGGGGCAGCGCCGGCCCCGTGGTGGCCGACGAGCTCCGCGCGGGCCGCCGCGTCCCCGGGCTCGGCCACCGCCTCTACCCCGGCGAGGACCCGCGCGCGCAGGCGCTGTTCGCCCTCCTGGAGGTGATGCCGAAGGCCGGCCCCGCCCTGGCCGCGGCCCGCGACGTGGTGGCCACCACCGCCCGCCACACCGACCTGCACGCCAACGTCGACCTCGCGCTCGCCGTCCTCACGGTCTCCTCAGGGATGCCGGCGGAGGCAGGCGAGACGATCTTCGCGGTGGCGCGCACGGCGGGGTGGATCGCCCATGCCCTGGAGGAGTACGGGGAGCGTCCGCTGCGCATGCGCCCCAGCGGCCAGTACGTCGGCCTGCGCCCGCCCCAGCCGCTGCCGGCCTAGGGGTGAAAGAGCTGATGCGGGGCGCGAGTTAGGCTCACCTGTGTGAGTACGTGCGCCACCGCATCGCGGGACCTGGACGAGCCTCTCGTGGGCACCGCGGCGACCGCCAGGACATGGCTCCTGCTGGAACAGCCGGGCCCCTGGGGCGCCAAGGCGTTGCGGTCGAGCCACCTCGACCCGGAGGTCGGCCGCGCCCTGGAGAAGGCCGCCGAGGGAACCGGCGTACGCGTCGCCCTGATCCGCCGCCCCGGGCGCCACGCGGACGCTCACGCACCCGCCCGCCGGCAGGTGTACGTGGCCCACACCGTCCCCGGCCGCACCTGGCTGCGCGGCGCGGTGACCGGCGATCCGCGCCGGCTGCTCGACCTCGACTTCGCGGCGCTCGGTGCGGGTGATCACGGCGGCTTCGGCACCGTGCACACCGGCGCCCCTCTCGCGCTCGTCTGCACCAACGGCAAGCGCGACCGGTGCTGCGCCCTGCTCGGCAGGCCCCTCGCCGCCGAGCTCGCCGACTCGGGTGAAACCGACGTCTGGGAAATCACTCATCTGGGTGGCCACCGCTTCTCCCCCACGATGCTCGTGCTGCCCCACGGGTACGCGTACGGCCGGGTGCGGGCCGCTGGCGTCAAAGAGATCATCGACGCCGCCCGCGCGGGGCGCGTCGTCACCGAGGGCTGCCGGGGCAATTCGGCCTGGGAGCGTCCCGGACAGGCCGCCGAGCTGGCGGTGCGCTCCGCGACCGGCGAGGACACCGCGGGAGCCCTGAGCGTCATCCGTACGGATGATGCAGCCCCGCACTGGGAGGTGACCGTCGCCCACACCGACGGCCGCCGGTGGCGGGTCACCATCGTCCAGGGCGCATCGGTCCCGCCCCGTCCGGAGAGCTGCGGGGCGGCCCTGGCGTCGCCCGCGCGGATGGACGTGACGGCGGTGCGGGCGATCACCGACTGAGCGGACGTCCACGGACGAGATCCCCGCCACAGTGACTTCGAAGTAGCCCACCGGCCGCCGTACCGTTCGTACACATGAGCCCCACCTCCCCTGTGCGACGTCGCCGCCTCGGCCTGCCGCGGCGCGTGTTCTCGCAGGTGCTGCTGATGCAGCTGGCCGTCGCCGCGGGTGTCGCGGTGCTCGCCACCGGGCTCTTCCTCGCACCGCTGAGCGACCAGCTCGACGACCAGGCGATGCGGCGCGCGCTCGCCATCGCGCAGACGACGGCCGCACAGCCGGAGATCGCCGATGAGCTGGCGGCCTCCCGGCCGACGCCCGAGGGCCCCGTCCAGACGACGGCCGAGCGGATACGGCGGGCCAGCGGCGCCGAGTACGTCGTGATCATGAACAAGGACGGCGTGCGCTGGTCCCATACCGACCGCGGCCAGATCGGCAAGGTCGTCTCGACGGACCCCAGCGACGCCCTCGCGGGCCGCGACGTCATGGAGATCGACAACGGCACCCTGGGCCGCTCCGCGCGCGGCAAGGTGGCGCTGCGGGACGGGGAGGGGCACATCGTGGGCGCCGTCTCTGTAGGCATCGAGTACGACAGCGTGCGGGCCCGCCTGATCCACTCCATCCCCGGGCTGCTCGCCTACGCGGGCGGAGCGCTTGCCGTCGGCGCGCTCGCCGCGTATCTGATCTCCCGCAGGGTGCAGCGGCAGACCCGTGACCTGGCCTTCTCCGACATCTCCGCGCTGCTCGCCGAGCGTGAGGCGATGCTGCACGGCATCCGCGAGGGGGTGGTCGCTCTGGACCGCCGCGACCGGATCCGACTGCTCAACGACGAGGCCCAGCGCCTCCTGGGACTCGGCGCGGAGGTGATCGGGCAGCCGCTGCACGCGGCCCTCGGCCCGGGACGTACGACCGACGTGCTCGCAGGACGGGTCACCGGCACCGACCTGCTGACCGTCCGCGGACAGCGGGTCCTGGTCGCCAACCGCATGCCGACCGACGACGGAGGCGCCGTCGCCACCCTGCGCGACCGCACCGAACTGGAACAGCTCGGCCGCGAACTGGACTCCACCCGCGGTCTCATCGACGCCTTGCGCGCCCAGGACCACGAACACGCCAACCGCATGCACACGCTCCTCGGCCTGCTCGAACTGGAGATGTACGAGGAGGCGGCGGAGTTCGTCGGCGAGGTGGCCGACGCCCACCGGGTGACCGCCGAACAGATCACCGAGAAGGTGCGCGACCCGCTCTTGGCGGCCCTGCTCGTCGGCAAGGCCACGGTCGCCGCCGAACGGGGCGTCGCCCTCCATGTGCCGCACGACGCCGCACTGCCCGACCGGCTCGTCGACCCGAGCGGACTCGTCACGATCGTCGGCAACCTCGTCGACAACGCCCTCGACGCCGCCGCGGGCACCCGCCACGCGCGCGTGGAGGTCGATCTGCGCTCCGACGGACGAACCGTGGTCCTCCAGGTGCGCGATTCCGGTCCCGGCGTCCCTGTCGTGCAGCGCGAGACGATCTTCACGGAGGGCTGGACCACCAAGGAGCCTCCGGCCCACCGCAAGCGCGGCATCGGCCTCGCCCTGGTCCGCAGGCTCGCCGAACGGCAGGGCGGCAGCGCGCGGGTCGCCGAAACACCGGACGGAGGAGCGGAGTTCACCGTCGTCCTGCCGGAGGCGCTGACGGATCCCGTACTCGCCGCAGCGGACGACACGACGACCGACGCCATGAAGGAGCCACGATGACCAGGGTTTTGAGGGAGTCGCGATGATCGACGTCCTGGTCGTGGACGACGACACCCGCGTCGCGGACGTCAACGCCGCCTACGTGGCGAAAATCCCCGGCTTCCGGGTGACGGCCAAGGCACACAACGCCGCCGAGACCCTGCGCCTCATCGAGGACGTTCCCGTCGACCTCGTCCTGCTGGATCACTACCTGCCCGACGAGACGGGGCTGTCGGTCGTACGCAGCCTGCGCGAGCGGGGCCACCAGACCGACGTGATCATGGTGACCGCCGCGCGCGACGTCGCCACGGTGCAGGCGGCGATGCGGCACGGCGCACTCCAGTACCTCGTCAAGCCGTTCTCGTACGCCGGCCTGCGCGCCAAACTCGACGCGTACGCGACACTGCGCCGCACCCTGGACGGCGGAGGCGAGGCCGAACAAGCCGAGGTCGACCGCATCTTCGGGGCTCTCTCCGCGACCGTGGCCCCCGACCTGCCCAAGGGACATTCACCCACCACGGCGGAGCTGGTGCGGCGGGCACTGATGGGCGCTGAGGGGCCGCTCTCGGCCCAGGAGCTGGCGGACCGCACCCGACTGAGCCGGCAGACGGCACAGCGCTATCTGAAGCTTCTGGAGCGCACGGGACGGGTCAGGCTGAGCCTCAAGTACGGCGACACGGGCCGCCCCGAGCACCGCTACGAGTGGGCGACCAGCATCTGATCACCCTCGCCCCGAGCCCTCCGCGGTGTGCCGTGGCCACGAGGGCTCGCTACGCCGCCCCCGCCCCGGTGAGCGAACGCACCTCCGTCTCCGCGTGCTTGACCTCGTCGGCCTCCTCGCGCGAGGTCACCGTGCCGAGCCAGCCCGCGAGGAACCCCAGCGGGATGGAGACGAGGCCCGGGTTCTCCAGGGGGAAGTACTGGAAGTCCATGCCGGGGAAGAGCGAGTCGGGGCCCCCGGAGACCACGGGCGACAGGATCACCAGCGCGACCGCCGGCAACAGCCCCCCGTACACCGACCAGACCGCGCCCCGCGTGGTGAAGTTCCGCCAGAACAGGGAGTAGAGCAGCACCGGCAGGTTGGCGGAGGCCGCGACCGCGAAGGCGAGGCCCACCAGGAACGCCACGTTGAGGTCGCGGGCCAGCAGGCCGAGACCGATCGCGACCACGCCGATCCCTGCCGCGGCGAGACGGGCCACCGCCACCTCGCTGCGCGGCTTGGCGTTCCGGCGCCGCAGCGATGCGTACAGGTCATGAGCCACCGACGCCGAGGAGGCGAGCGTGATGCCGGCGACCACGGCGAGGATCGTGGCGAAGGCGATGGCGGCGACGACCGCGAACAGAACCGTTCCGCCCGTGGAATTCGCACCGCCGCCCAGATCGAGCGCGAGCAAGGGAACCGCCGTGTTCCCGGCCGCGTTCGAACCGCGCACCGCGTCCGAGCCGACGAGAGCGGCCGCCCCGAAGCCGAGCACGATCGTCATCAGATAGAAGCTGCCGATGAGGCCGATGGACCAGATGACCGAACGGCGTGCGGCCCGCGCGGTCGGCACCGTGTAGAAGCGCGACAGGATGTGCGGCAGCCCCGCGGTGCCGAGCACCAGCGCGATCCCCAGGCTGATGAAGTCGAGCCGGGCGGTCCAGTCACCGCCGTACCGCAGGCCGGGCGCGAGGAACCGGTCGCCGTGACCGCTGCGGTCGGCGGCCGTGCGCAGCAGTTGATTGAAGTCCCCGTGGAAATGCACCAGGACGAGCACGGTCAGCACGATCGCCCCGCCCATCAGCAGGACCGCCTTGACGATCTGGATCCAGGTGGTGGCCCGCATCCCTCCCAACGACACATAGATCACCATGAGCGCGCCGACGCCGATCACCGTCCAGGTCTGCGCCGCTCCGCTCGTCCCGCCGAGCAGCAGCGCCACCAGTGAGCCCGCCCCCACCATCTGCGCCACCAGATAGAGAACGGACACGGTCACCGAGGAAGTTCCCGCCGCGATCCGTACCGGCCGCTCCCTCATCCGCGCGGCGACGACATCGCCGAGCGTGAACTTGCCGCAGTTGCGCACCAGTTCGGCCACCAGGAACAGCACGACCAGCCACGCGACGAGGAAGCCCACGGAGTAGAGCAACCCGTCATACCCGAAGAGCGCGATGAGTCCGGAGATGCCGAGGAAGGATGCGGCCGACATGTAGTCACCGGCGATGGCGAAACCGTTCTCCATGGGAGAGAAGAGCCGGCCGCCCGCGTAGAACTCCTCCGCCGAGCCGTGCCGGTTGCGGCTCGCCCAGGTGGTGATCGCCAGCGTGACCGCCACGAACACACCGAACAGCAGCAGGGCGAGGTTCTGGTGATCACCCATCAGCGCTCCACCCCCTGAATCCGCTCCTGCTCCCTCTTCTGCTCGAACACGGCCCAGCGCAGGTCGAGCGCCGCCCTGTCCCGCCGCAACCGCGCATGCCGCGCGTACGCCCACGTCAGCAGGAACGTCGACAGGAACTGTCCGAGCCCCGCCAGCATCGCCACGTTCACAGCGCCGGTGACCGGCCGCGCCATCAGCCCCGGCGCCGTCGTCGCCGCCACCACGTACGCGATGTACCAGGCGGAGAAGACGACCACGGCCGGGACGACGAAGCGCCGGTACCGGCTGCGCACCTCCTGGAAGGCGTCGCTGCGCTGCACCGCCAGGTAGATGTCGGCAGGGTCGGTGCTCCGCTGCGGGGGCGCGGGGCGGGGCGGCACCACGGTCGCGGGCGCCCCCGCACCGTCCAGTTCTCCCCAGCCGGAGGCGAGCGCGTCGTACCAGGGGTCCCTCGGGTCGCCAGACCGGCTCCGGTCGGCATCGGCCCGGCCCGGCACCACATCGGGCCCGTCGTGCTTCTCCACCGAACTCTCCTTAGTCCGCAGCCGTGTTCGGCCGCGTGCCCAAGGATGGGCAGAACGGGGAGACCCGTGACTCTTCTCCCCGCGCTCTTCACCCCATCAGGTGAAGCCACGTCAGGTGCAGCCCACGTCAGGTGCGTCCACGTCAGGTGCGCGGGCTCCCTTCCGGCTTGGTGAGCCCGTGTCGGTAGGCGTAACGAACGGCCTGCGCCCGGTCCTTGAGCCCCGCCTTCGCGAAGAGGTTGTTGATGTGGGTCTTCACCGTCGCGGTGGAGACGTGCAGTGAGCGGGCGATCTCGTGGTTCGACATCCCCTCGGCGATCAGGACGAGCACTTCGGTCTCGCGGACGGTGAGCCCGTCGGGCGGCTCCGCGGCCGCGGTGGCCTCCGGCTCCGACAGTCGTTCGAGGAGGCGCCGTTGGATCCGCGGGGAGAGCCCCGCGTCGCCCGACAGCACGTCCTCGACGGCCCGGACGATCTCGTCCCCACCGGCGTCCTTGGTCAGATAGCCGCGCGCCCCCGCCTTGAGCGCCGGGAACAGCGAGTCGTCGTCGGCATAAGTGGTGAGCACGACGACCTGCGTCCCGGGATACTGGGCGCGGATGCGCCGCGTGGCCTCCGCGCCGTCGCAGCGGGGCATGCGCAGGTCCATCAGGACCACGTCCGGGGAGAGTTCGGCGACGAGGCGGACGGCCTCCTCGCCGTCGGCACCCGCACCCACGACCTCGATGCCAGGCAGCAGCCCCAAGAGCATCACGATCCCCTCACGCACCACGGTCTGGTCATCGACCACGACCACCCGCGCGGGTGGTCTTCCTCCGCCCGCGGCGGACCCCACCGGGCTCTCGCCCGCGACCCCGGCGGCGCCCTCCTCACCCGTCATCCCGGCACCCTCAGCGTCACCACGAAGCCCTCCTCACCCGGTCCTGCCTCCAGGGACCCGCCCAGTAGCTCGGCGCGCTCCCGCATCCCGAGCAGACCGTACCCGGCGCCGGACGCGGCCAGTTCCCCCGGCGACCGCCCACCTGAATCCCGTACGTCCAGCCGTACTTCACCCTCCCCGTAGCGCAGACACACCTGGATCTTCGCGCCCGGCGCATGTTTGCGGACGTTGGTCAGAGCCTCCTGCGCCACCCTCCGCACCGCCTGGGACGCCTCGGCGGGCAGGGCGCGGCGGTCCCCCGTCACGGTGACCGACGCGCGGTCCGTCGTGACCAGCTCGCGCAGAAAGTCCTCGACCGGGGTCATCTCCCCGCGCAGCGCGGACAGCGCCTGTCTCGTCTCGGCGAGCCCTTCCCTCGCCATGGAGCGGGCGGCCACCACCCGGTCCAGGATCTGGTCCTTCGTCGCGTCGCTCTCGATCAGCAGCCGGGCCGCCTCCAGGTGGACGAGTTGCGCGGAGAGGCTGTGCGCGAGCACGTCGTGGATCTCGCGGGCGATGCGGGCCCGCTCGGCGAGGGCGGCCGACTCCGCCTCGGCGGCACGCGCCGCCCGCTCCTGGGTGAGCAGCCGCAGAGCGCTCCCCCGTGCCTCCGCGTCCAGGCGCAGGGTGTACCCGGCGAGCACCAGGCCGATGCCGGTGAGCGCCGTGATGAGCCAGCTGTCGTTGTTGTACGTGGCGTAACCGGTCATCGCTGCCAGCACGCAGGGTCCCGCCGCTATGAGCGGCAGCCGCTCCAGGGCGGAGACCGCCGTCCCGCACCACAACACCAGGGCCAGCAGGCGCCAGTCGGCGATTTGCGCGGTGAATGCCGCCCCCATGAGCAGCGTCATCAGCGCCAGGGAGGGCCACAGCCGGTGGGCGTAGGAGACGCGGAAGAAGGCCCACCCCGCCCAGGCGACGGCAAGGACCAGCGCCACTCCGTCGATCAGGCGCCAGCCACGGTCCGCGTGGAAGGCGTTCCACAGCAGGCTGCCAAGGATCACGACCCGCAGAACCCTGACGAACCAGAGCCGGGCAAGGCTCAGGCCTGCCCAGGTGAGCGCCTCCCGGGAGGGCCATCTCGTCCAGCGGTCCCGATTCACACGGCTCCCTTCCGCACCGACTCACGCGCCGCGTGCGCGCTACCGTACGTCGCCCGCTCGGCCCCGGTCCCGACGCCGGCCCCGACCCCAGACACCGCCCCGGAGCGCAGGAGGAGTAGGCCGCTGCGGACCAGGAGGGTGGCCGCGAGGGCCAGCATCAGCGTGGCACTGCCCTGGCGCACCTGCAGCAACGAGCCGATCCCGTACAGCCCGGCGCGCAGCGCGATGCCGACGACCCAGACCATGGCGGTGGCCCTGGTGCCCTTGGACCACGCGGTGCCGTCCTGATCGCTCCACACATGGGAGGTCCGCGCCCAGCCGGCTCCCATGGCCAGGGCGACGAGCAGTTCGGCGGCGAGCAGGGTCACCGACGCCGTGCGGTGGTGGGGGTCGATCAGGTCTGGCTCGCGTACGGCCATGAAGACCAGCACCGCCGGTATGAGCCACCAGCGCCGGTCCGTGCCGATCTGCTGGGCCTTGAACTGGCGGACGACCACCAGCACCACGACCGCACAGATCACCAGCGCGTTGGTGAGCCCAGACATGTGTGCCTCCGTACGACGAGCGGGACGAGGCCGATCCGAGAGGGATCGACGGCTTCGACGCTACGGAAATCTCCAGGTCATGGGATCGGAGCAGGGGTGGAACACGGGTGGAGCCGGGTGCTCCACCCGTGGGTGGAGCACCCGGCTCCTGAATGTTCGAGCACGGCTCCCGAGGCGCTCGGGCCCGTGTCAGGCGTCGATGCGCGAGCGGTCCAGCGTGGCCGCGGAGCTGGTGATGAACTCCTTGCGCGGGGCGACGTCGTTGCCCATCAGCAGATCGAAGACCTGCTCCGCCGAGTCCAGATCGGTGATGTTGATCCGGCGCAGCGTACGGAACTTTGGGTCCATCGTGGTCTCGGCCAGCTGGTCGGCGTCCATCTCGCCCAGACCCTTGTACCGCTGGATGGAGTCCTTGTAGCGCACGTTCTTGCGCTGCAGCTCCAGCAGCGTCTCGCGCAGCTCACGATCGGAGTAGGTGTAGATGTACTTGTCCTGGCCCTTCTTGGGCTGACTCAGCTCGATCCGGTGCAGCGGCGGGACCGCGGCGAACACGCGTCCCGCCTCCACCATCGGCCGCATGTACCGCTGGAACAACGTGAGCAACAGGATCCGGATGTGGGCGCCGTCGACGTCGGCGTCGACGAGCAGGATGATCTTCCCGTAGCGGGCCGCGTCGATGTCGAAGGTCCGGCCCGAGCCCGCTCCTATGACCTGGATGATGGCCCCGCACTCGGCGTTCTTCAGCATGTCCGACACGGACGCCTTCTGAACGTTGAGGATCTTGCCGCGGATCGGCAGCAGCGCCTGGAACTCGGAGTTGCGGGCCAGCTTGGCCGTGCCCAGCGCGGAGTCGCCCTCCACGATGAACAGCTCGCTGCGGTCCACGTCGTCGCTGCGGCAGTCCGCCAGCTTCGCCGGCAGCGACGAGGACTCCAGAGCCGTCTTGCGGCGCTGCGCGTCCTTGTGCTGGCGGGCCGCGATACGGGTGCGGGCTGCGGCGACGGCCTTGTCCATGACCGCGCGGGCCTGCGCCTTCGCGTCCCGCTTGGTGGACGTCAGGAACGCCTTGAGCTCCTTGGCGATGACATTGGCCACGATGCGGTTGGCCGCGGAGGTGCCGAGCACCTCCTTCGTCTGCCCCTCGAACTGCGGCTCGGCGAGGCGGACCGTGACCACGGCGGTCAGGCCTTCCAGGGCGTCGTCCTTGACGATGTCGTCCTCGGCGACCCGCAGCACCTTCTGGCTGCGCATGACCTCGTTCATCGTCTTGGTCAGCGAGCGCTCGAAACCGCTCACATGGGTGCCGCCCTTAGGGGTGGCGATGATGTTCACGAACGACCTGACCGTCGTGTCGTAACCGGTGCCCCACCGCAGCGCCACATCCACGCCGAGTTCACGCGTGACCTCGGTGGGCGTCATCTGGCCGTGGTCGTCCAGGACCGGCACCGTCTCCTTGAAAGTGCCCTGCCCCGACAGGCGCAGAACGTCGCAGACGGCCTTGTCCTGCGCCAGGTACTCGCAGAACTCGCTGATGCCTCCGTCGAAGCGGAAGGATTCCTCGCCCTTCGTGCCGCCGTCGCCGAGACCGAGCTCGTCCCGTACGACGATCGTCAGGCCCGGCACCAGGAACGCGGTCTGCCGGGCGCGCTGGTGCAGGTTCTCCAGCGAGAGCTTGGCGTCCTTGAGGAAAATCTGGCGGTCCGCCCAATAGCGGATGCGCGTGCCGGAGCGGCTCTTGGGGACCTTCTTGACCTTGCTCAGAGTGGCCGAGGAGTCGAAGGGAGCCTCGGGCCCCGGCTTGGCGAAGGCGCCGGGAACGCCGCGGCGGAAGCTGATCGCGTGGGTGTGTCCCGCGCGGTCCACCTCGACGTCGAGCCGCGCGGAGAGCGCGTTCACCACGGAGGCGCCCACGCCGTGCAGACCGCCGGAGGCCGCGTACGAGCCGCCGCCGAACTTTCCGCCCGCGTGCAGCTTGGTCATGACGACCTCGACCCCGGAGAGGCCGGTCTTGGGCTCGACGTCGACCGGGATGCCACGGCCGTTGTCCCGGACCTCCACGGACGCGTCGTCGTGGAGGATGACCTCGATGTGGTCGCAGTACCCGCCCAGGGCCTCGTCGACGGAGTTGTCGATGATCTCCCAGAGGCAGTGCATCAGGCCGCGGCTGTCCGTCGACCCGATGTACATGCCCGGGCGCTTGCGGACCGCCTCGAGCCCCTCCAGGACGAGCAGGTGCCGCGCGGTGTAGTTGGAACCGTCCCGGTCTGCTCCTGTCAGCAATGCTGTCGACGGCACGGACGTATCGGCGGTCACGCGGTTCGCTCCTCGCTGAATTTCAAAGGGGGTCCTTTGGGGTAAGGACGCGGCTTCGGTTACCGGTGAGAGGGTACCGAGGCCTGGTAGAGCCGTTGTAACGCCACCCTCGTCTCAACTCAGACTAGTCCACACTCGTATGCATGTTCGATCCCTCGATGGAGTGAAGCGCACGTCACGTTCCCTTTGAGGCATGAACCATTTAGGCTCCGGGCACGTCCTCATGAACAACCCGGCAAGCCAGCCGGGCGGACCCCGACCTGACAGACAGCGCGAAACCGTAAGACACGTAAGAGACGCAATACGGCACATTCGCCGCCAACCGGCAACGGACAACCTCCTCAAAAAGAAACTTCGAGGAAAAGCCACGAGCGGGAACGTTTTCGGCCTGGTTGGATGTTGACCCTGGTACGACAGCTCGTCGAGCTAGAGAAGAGGCGACGTGACTACTGTTCTGACCCCCGCGAGCCCCCTGACGGCCGCTGATCGCTGCGACCGCTGCGGCGCCCAGGCATACCTGCGCGTCGTCCTGTTGAGCGGCGGTGAACTGCTCTTCTGCGCCCACCACGGCCGCAAGTTCGAGCCGGAACTCAAGAAGATCGCCGCTGAGATACAGGACGAGACGGAGCGCCTGACCGCCGTTCCCGAGAGCGCCACCGAAGAGGAACGCTGACACCTCGCACCCACGACGAGCCAGCTCCGGCACACCAGGCCGGTGAACGGGCGGTCGTCCCAGCCGACAGGCAGGGACGGTCGCCCGCTCTCGTCTCGCGCCACAGAGGCCTCTGAGGCCCTTCAGGAGCCCTCCTGGGCCGACGGGCGCGGCCCGCCCGGACGTACGGACCTCAGTGGCGGTGGCGCAGCTCCTTGGTCACACCCGAAACCCGTGTGTAGACGCCAGGGCTCCCCGCGCGCCCACAGCCGCTCCCCCAGGACACCAGGCCGATGAGCTTGCCCCGGGCGACGAGCGGCCCGCCGCTGTCCCCCTGACAGGCGTCCCGCCCGCCCTGCATCTCACCGGCACAGACCATGGTCCGCGCGATGTAGCGCCCGTCGGCACTGCCCGGGTAGGCCTTCTCGCACACCGAGTCGGCCAGCACTCCCACACGGGCCGAATGCAGCGTCTTGGCGTAGTCACCCGTACCCGAGGTGTCCCCCCAGCCGTACACGGCGGCGTCCGTACCCGGTGCGTACGCCGAGTCGCCCGCACCCGCCATGGGGATCGTGTACTCCTTGGACAGCGGCTCGGCCAGGGTGAGTGCCGCGACGTCGCCGGAGTTGGTGTAGCTGTCGTACGCCGGGTTGACCCAGACGTCGCTGACCTTGGTCTCGGAGCCCTCCGTCGTACGCAGGTCCGCGCGGCCGGCGATGACCTTCAGGTCCGACACCTGCCCCATGGACACGCCGAGTACGTCCTTGCTCACGCAGTGGGCCGCAGTCAGGACCGTGGAGCGCCCGACGACCACCCCACCGCAGTACTGTCCCGCGCGGGCATTCCCGAACCGGGCACGGCTGGAGAGCGCCACCACCCATGGACTGGCGGACACGTCCACCGGGTGGCCCCCGACCACCACGCTGTCGGCGGCGGCGGGCAGCGGGGAAGCCAACGGAAGGACGGCGGCACCGGCCGCAAGGGCCAGGGCCCCCGTCCACACTCGGGCGAAGGAACGACGCATGCGATCTCCTCACTCTGGGTTGCCATCGAGTACCCAGAGTGATTCAGTATCGCCCACCGCGCACCCGCGCACGCGAAAGGCCCGAAGCCGTGTATCGCCGGCTTCGGGCCTTTCGTACGAGCGATCCGGCCGCGTGTCGGCGCCGGGTCCCGTGACTAGTCCAGGTAGTCGCGCAGGACCTGCGAACGCGACGGGTGGCGCAGCTTCGACATCGTCTTCGACTCGATCTGACGGATGCGCTCACGCGTCACCCCGTAGACCTTGCCGATCTCGTCGAGGGTCTTGGGCTGGCCGTCCGTGAGGCCGAAGCGCATGGAGACCACGCCCGCCTCGCGCTCGGACAGCGTGTCCAGGACGGAGTGCAGCTGCTCCTGGAGGAGCGTGAAGCTGACCGCGTCAGCGGGCACGACCGCTTCGGAGTCCTCGATGAGGTCACCGAACTCGCTGTCGCCGTCCTCACCCAGAGGGGTGTGGAGGGAGATCGGCTCACGGCCGTACTTCTGGACCTCGATGACCTTCTCCGGGGTCATGTCGAGTTCCTTGGCCAGCTCCTCCGGGGTGGGCTCACGGCCCAGGTCCTGGAGCATCTGGCGCTGCACGCGCGCGAGCTTGTTGATGACCTCGACCATGTGCACCGGGATACGGATGGTGCGGGCCTGGTCGGCCATGGCGCGGGTGATCGCCTGACGGATCCACCAGGTGGCGTACGTGGAGAACTTGTAGCCCTTGGTGTAGTCGAACTTCTCGACCGCGCGGATCAGACCGAGGTTGCCCTCCTGGATGAGGTCCAGGAAGAGCATGCCGCGGCCGGTGTAGCGCTTGGCCAGGGAGACCACCAGGCGGAGGTTGGCCTCCAGGAGGTGGTTCTTGGCGCGGCGCCCGTCCTCGGCGATGATCTCCAGCTCACGCTTGAGCTTCGGCGCGAGCTTGTCGGCGTTGGCCAGCTTGTCCTCGGCGAACAGACCGGCCTCGATGCGCTTGGCGAGCTCGACCTCCTGCTCGGCGTTGAGCAGCGGGACCTTGCCGATCTGCTTCAGGTAGTCCTTGACCGGGTCGGCGGTGGCACCGGCGGCGGCGACCTGCTGGGCCGGCGCGTCGTCCTCGTCCTCGTCGGACAGGACGAAGCCCTGGGCGCCCTCCTCGGCCGGCTCGCCCTCGCCGGGCTTGGCGGCGGCGGGTGCCTCCTCGGTGGTCTCCTCGTCCAGGAGCTCGTCGGCGTCCTTCTTGGCGGTGGTCTTCTTGGCCGCCGTCTTCTTGGCGGTGGTCTTCTTGGCGACGGCCTTCTTGGCCGTCGTCTTCTTGGCAGCGACCTTCTTCGCGGGCGCGTCCTCGGCGACGCCGTCCGCGGTCGGCGCCTCAGTGGCGGCGGTGGCGGTGGGCTTCGCCGTGGCGGCCTTGGCCGCGACCGTCCTGGTCGCGGTGCGCTTGGCCGGACTCTTCGCTGCGACGCTCTTGCGGGGGCGCTTGGGCTCCGCGGCACTGACCATCAGCGTCACACCCTCTTCCTCGAGGATCTGGTTGAGGCTGCGCAGAACGTTCTTCCACTGAGTGGCCGGAATCTGGTCAGCTTCGAAGGCACGACGCACGTCATCGCCGGCGATCTGCCCATCAGCCTTTCCCCGCTCGATGAGCGCCATGACAGAGACGGATTCGGCGATCTCCGGCGGGAGCGTACGGGATGTGCTGGCCGACACGAACAACCTCTCGGAACGTTGGAAAACGGCTTCCGGCCCCGTCCATTGTGGACCGGAGCCGACGACCGGCGGCTGGGGATTGTGCCGACGGCGCGGGCGTCGCCTGGGAGCTGCACAGCGTCGCGAACGACGTCTGTATTCCTTCCTCGGCTATCACCTCTTAGGTCATCGCGCTGTTCCTTGGAGCGTTACGCCCAATCTACGTGGCCCGAGTCACACCCCGTAAGCGCTCAAAAGCACGCAGATACGGTCAGAAGCGTCCTATACGCATGCACGAATGATCCCCCGATGCCCCGTGAAGAAACCCCCCACGGTCGTGTCGCCGGACCCCGCCGGGCTCTCGAGGAGCCCGTGGGGGTCCGGCGACACGGGGAGCGGCGGCGAAGCGGTCCACGGCGTACGGATCGAGGTACGCGGACGGATCGGCGCTGCCGCGGGGCGCGTGCACGGTCGCGGCGTCGGCGGGGCCGCGGTCAGTGCTCGCGCGGGGCGGGCACGACGCGCTCGACCTCGGGGTGGACGGTGAGCAGCTGCCTCATGGCGGCTTCGGCGCCCGCTCCGTCGCCTGCGGCGAGGGCGTCGACGACGCGCGAGTGGTGCACGAGGGAGGCCTCGGTGGGGCGGTCGCAGCCGGTGGTCGGTCCGCCGGAGACCTGGAGGGCGGCCGAGACGATTCCGGAGAGGTGCTCCAGCATGCGGTTGCCCGCGACCTGGATGAGCAGCGAGTGGAACTCCGCGTCGGCGCGGGAGAAGGTGATCACGTCTCCCTGGGCCAGCGCGTGCCCCATGATCTCGACCATGTCGGCGAGGCGCTGCTGCACCTCCTCGCGGCCGTGCCCGGCGGCGAGGCGCGCGGCGAGCGGCTCGATCATCCATCGGAGCTCACCGAGCTCGCGCCGCTGGTCGTCGCGCTGCGGACCGAAGGCCCGCCACTCGATGATGTCCGGGTCGAGGAGGTTCCAGTCGCTTACGGGGCGCACGCGCGTGCCGACGTTGGGCCGGGCACTGACCAGGCCCTTGGCCTCGAGCACGCGCAGCGACTCGCGGACGACGGTGCGGGAGACCTCGAAGCGCTGGCCGATCTCCTCGGGGACGAGCGGGCGGTCGGCGCCGAGGTCGCCGGAGACGATCATCTGCCCCAGTTGCTGGACGAGTTGGCCGTGCAGCCCGCGGCCGCGGTTCCCGGCGGCGCGGCGTCCCACACGCCCCAAATCCTGGTCGGCGCCGTCCCACATGGACGCGGCGGCGCGCTCGCCGCCGGGGGAGTCGGCGTAGGGGTATCGGTCGAGGTCACCCGGGCCGGCGAGACCGGAGTCGGCGGAGCGGGCGGTGGTCATCATGGTGTGCGCAAGGGTACTCACGGATCAGTTGTCGGCTCTGCCTTCAACTCCCTTGAGGTCTTTGGTGAAAAGCACACGAAAGGGTGATCGCTTACCCCACCGCAATTGACGCCTTATCGGAAAGAAATGGACGTCAACCGGGGAGTTGCGCACACCCTGGAGACGGAAGGCGGCGGACGGACCTCA
The DNA here is from genome assembly GCF_042871345.1 of Streptomyces sp. NPDC005863. Taxonomy (NCBI): domain Bacteria; kingdom Bacillati; phylum Actinomycetota; class Actinomycetes; order Kitasatosporales; family Streptomycetaceae; genus Streptomyces; species Streptomyces sp. NPDC005863. The sequence continues at coordinate 454,225 of NZ_JBIAII010000005.1, forward strand.
ACGGACGCGCGTGCGCATTGCTGTGAGCAGATACGCGCAGAGCAGGGCGGTCAGGGACAACATCAGTGCACTGCCCACAGGTTGGGCGATCATGCGTACCCCGACGGCCAGATATCGCTCGGCACCGAACGGCCACTGCACCAGGGCGAGGTCCCGGAGTCGGCCCGGCAGCCCGGCCGCCGATCGCACAGACGGTCCCTCAACGGCCTTCTGTACGAGTGGTACGACGAGGATCGGCACCGCGAGCACGGCGGCGAGCCCCGCGGCCGTGGACCGGAAAACGCCCGCGGCCAGCACGCCGGCCCAGGCGCACCCCGTCACCAGGGCGGCCCAACTGGCGCCCTGCGCAAGCCAGTCCGCGGGAACTCTGGTGAGCTCTTCTCCGTATACAAGGTGGAGCAGCGCGGCATCGGAGACCAACGCGAGGGTGCTCAGCAACAGAGCGGTGGCGGCGGCGACGAGCAGTTTGGCGCCGAGCAGTCCGAGGCGGCGCGGCACGGTGCCCCGGTCGGTGGCGAGTGCGGGGTGGCGGAACTCGTCGCCGAAGGCGAGGGCGCCGAGCAGCCCGGCGCCGAGTGCCGCGGGCGGCAGGGGGAGTTCCTCGGGCCAGGCGGCGAGGAGTCGCTGCTGCGGCGTGTGTCCGGCCCGCGCGAGGAAGACGCAGAGCACGGCGGAGGCGGCGAGGACGAGGCCCAGGGTGAGGTAGCCGGTGCCGACGCCCGTGAGGCGGCGCAGCTCGTAGCGCAACGGGCGCAGGGGGCTCCGGCTGGGGCGGACGGTGATGGGCGGCGGCAGGGAGGAGAGCCCGCCTCGCGGGGCCGGCAGGGCCGGCGGGGCGGAGGAGGACGCTTCGGAGTGCGTGGAGCCGACTTCGAGCGGAAGGGAGTCCTCGGCCTGGCGTGGGGCCTGGGGGGTCGAGGCGGCCGGGGCATCCGCGCCGGGATTACCGGACTCGATGATCGAGGCCAGAGCGGGAGCCGGGGAAGAGGCAACGACAAGTGAGGCGGCCGGGCGGGGCTCGTCCGGCTTCTCTCGGTCGAGCAGGACTGCCGTGGGTTCCGATGGCGGCAGCGGGCCCGCGTCCCCGACCTCGTCGGCGAGTTGATGGACCAGGATGCCGTGGCGGTACGCGGTCTCCCCCACGTCGGCACAGCAGCTTCCGTACACGGACAGCCTGTTGCCGTCCTCGCGCACCACCTCGATGGCGCGCCGGCTCGCGCGGGCCTCCTTGGCGAGCAGCGCGCCGAGGCGGGCGGCGTGCGGACTGCGGACGGCGACGCGGGGGCGGAGCCTGGTACGGGCGAAGTCCGCGGCTCCCTGGTCGGCTACGAGCCGTCCCTCTTCCAGCGTGACGACGCGGTCGGCAGCCTTGGCGGCTTCCTTCGGATCATCCGTGCTGAACAGGACGGTGCCGCCCTCGTGCGCGTGAGCGCGCAGGATCCCGTGCAGCCACGCGGCCTCACGGGCCGAAAGGCCGTCGCCCGGTCCGTCCAGGACCAGCGTGTGCGGGTCGGCGAGCAGCGCGCAGGCGAGCCCGAGGCGGCGGTCCATGCCGCGCGACAGGGTGCCCAGACGCTGATCCCGCAGGCTGACGAGCCCGACGACCTCCAGGACGTCGTCGGCGCGCTGGACGGGCACGCCGGTGGCCGCGCACAGCATGCGCAGATGGCCGCGGACCGAACGTGCGGGATGCCCCGGGACCTCCCCCAGGAGCACGCCCACCTCGCGCGACGGATGGGTGATGCGATGCAGCGGGCGGCCTCTGAAGTACGTGATTCCACGGCCCTGTTCGAGTTCGAGCATCAGCCGCAGCGCCGTGGTCGTGCTGGTGGTGTCGGCGCCGAGCAGCGCCGTGACACGGCCGTTGCGCGCCTCGAAGGACACGTCGTCCACGGCGGGCGGGAGCTCCTCGCGGGGATTGCTGGTCAGTCCGATGGCCTGGATCATCGCTTCTCTCGCAGGATGTGCGACCGCTCGGCGGCCGGGGCCCGTCCACCGGTCGGGGACGGACGAGCCCCGTGGGTACTGCAGCAAGATAACGCGACATTTACGGCTTTTCGGTCAGGGTGCGGGCGCGGCGACCCGCCCGCCGACGACCGTTTACGGGTTCAGCGGTTCCTGGCGAGCTCGAGGGTCAGACTTCGGGGCGCAGCATCGGAGGGTTAAGAAGCGTCGCGCCGCCCGCTCGGAAGAGCTGCGCGGGGCGGCCGCCCTGACGGGTGGTCGTCCCCCCGGTGGGCACGAGGAAGCCCGGGGTGCCGGTGACCTTGCGGTGGAAGTTGCGCGGGTCGAGGACGACTCCCCAGACCGCCTCGTACACGCGTCGCAGCTCGCCGACGGTGAACTCCGGCGGGCAGAAGGCGGTCGCCAGCGAGGAGTACTCGATCTTGGATCGGGCGCGCTCCACGCCGTCCGCGAGGATCTGGGCGTGGTCGAAGGCGAGCGGTGCCGCCTGCTCGTCCTCGCGGCCGTAGCCCCCTTGGTGGAGCAGGGCTTCGACGGGCGCCCAGCGCGCGCTGTGCGCGTCGCCGCCGGGCCGGGGCGCGGGCAGGTCTGGGGCCAGGGCGAGGTGGGCGACGCTGACGACGCGCATACGCGGGTCACGCTTGGGGTCGCCGTACGTGGCGAGCTGTTCGAGGTGCGCTCCGTTGGCCTGCGCCGGGGCGCCGGGGTCGTGGGCGCACAGGCCCGTCTCCTCGATCAGTTCGCGCGCCGCCGCCGCCGAGAGGTCCTCGTCCGCCCGTACGAAGCCTCCGGGGAGTGCCCAACGACCCTGGAACGGCTGTTCACCACGCCGCACGGCCAGCGCGCAGAGCGCGTGACGGCGCACGGTCAGCACGACCAGGTCGACGGTGACTGCGAAGGGCGGGAAGGCCGACGGGTCGTAGGGCGACATGCCGCGATCATAGTCGTCTGCCTGACGATAAACACCTCCTTCACCCATTGCCTCCCGGTCCGGGTCACCAGGACCGGCTGTCCGCACCTCTTGCCCCTCCGCTCGGTGGCGCGGCGGAGTCACACCCCCAACTGCAGCCCGTCGGCCGCCTCCTCGACCATGGCGAGACCGAGCCGGCTCACCCGTACGGAGAACGGGGCGTCCGCGACACTCAAGCCGTGCAGTTCCAGCTCCCCCAACGGGGCGCCGCGGACCGGGCGCAGCGTGACCGTGCCGGCCGGCGCGTCGGGCCGGATCCCGGCGACCGCCACAAGGACGTGGATCCCGGCGGCAGCGGCGGCCCCCGCCGGACGGCAGGCGGCGGGGTGCGGCAGCGGGGCCCCACCCGCGGTGCGCTGCTCTCCCGCGAACATCTCGGGCAGCCGGTGGTCGAAGGACTCGGCCGCGGAGAGCATGCCGTGCAGCAGCGCGCTCGCCTCCTTCTCATAACCGGCTGCCACCAGACCGGTGATCGCGACCGCCGTCTCCTGCACCCGGACCGACCCGCCCCGGTGTCCGAACGGGTTGTACGCGGTCTCCTTCGCACCCAGGCTGCGCAACCCCCAGCCGGAGTCCATGGTGGGGCCGCCGAGCAGCCGGGCGAGTTGCTCGGTCCTGACCTTGTCGAGCAGACCGGGGGCGAGCGTGCCGGACCCGAGCAGGCCGGTGTCCAGGAGGTGGGCCGCGCCACCGGTGAGGTGCGACACGGGCCGTCCGTCGGGCAGACGGGCGGCGGCCGGTCTGCCACCGGCCCGGTCCTCCACCCAGAACTCCTCCCGGAACGCGGACCGCAGCCGCGCCGCCCACTCGCGCAGGCCAGCCGCGTCGCCACCGCCGTGCGCGTCGAGCAGATCGGCACCGAGCAGTGCGGCCCGGTGCGCATGCGCCTGGACCTCGCCCCGCGCGATCCCTCCGGGACGGGCTCGTCGGGCTCCGGGACCGCCCGCCGCTCCCTGCCCGTCGCGGTGAGCGTGACCCGCCTGGCCAGCACCCGGGCGGCCAACTGGAAGAACGTCGGACAGAAACACGCCGTCGTCGACCGCTGCCTGCAGCCACCGCAGACACCGCTGGGCCGCGGGCAGCAGCTCCTCGACCTCCTGTGCGGGCATTCCCCAGCGCCAGGCCTCCGCCAGGAGCACCGGAAAGAGCAGCGTCGCCTCGGTGCCCGTGCAACCCGGGGGCAGGTGGGGGCCCGCGTCCCGCAACGGCCCCGGAATCATGCCCGCGCGGTGCCCGGGGCCGGTGATCTGGCTGCGGGCGAGAGCGCGCAATGTCCCCGCGGCGATCCGGGTGCCCAGCGGCAGCGCCATACGGGCCGTGGCCAGCGCTTCGGCCGGGGCAAGTCCACAGCGCCACGGTGCCCCCGCGGCCGGGTACATGTCGGTCGGGTGTTCGGGGTCGCGCAGCAACAGTGCCTGCAGATCCTCCACGGATCGATCGAGGAGCGGCTGGACCCGTGGGTCGTCGCCGACCGCCCGCGCTCCGGCGACGGATCTCATCCCACCGTGCCCCGCCGCCCGCACCGGTCCGGCTCCCTCGGGCCGTACCCGCAGCTCGACACTCCATGAGGCGCCGGCCGGCAGATCCGTCTCCCAGCGCAGCAGGCCCGCGGAGGCCATGGCGTCGTCGGGCGCGGGGTCGGCCGTCACCACACAGTGGGTCGTGGCGGTGGACCACCGCATTCCGGAGTCGTGCACGCTGGCCGGGAGTTCGGGGCCGGCCCGGCCGGAAGCGACCGCGCCCACGTCGGCCAGGTCCGTGCCGAGCGAGATCTCGACGGGGAGTCGGAGAGGTCGCGCGGCCGCACTGTGCAGGGTGATCCGCTCCGTGCCGTCCGCGTGACGGATCCGTTCGACGATGATCTCCGGGTCGGGGCCACGATCGGCCGGCAGTCGCAGCGTCGCAACGAACCGCGCGCTGTCGGCCGACAGCATGCGGGCCTGTACGGCCACCGGTTCGCGTCCCGCCACCCGCACCTGACACCGCGACAGGGTCCGGCGCCCGGCGCGGTAGAACCCCTCCAGCCCCCGCCCGGTCAACTGCCCCTGATCCGTCGAGATCGCAAGGGCGGGCAACGCGACGCAGGTCAGCACCGTGTGCGCGGGCGGGAGTTCCACGGGACGGGACGGTGCCGGAGTCGGATTCCGGGCCGGGCCGCCGGGCAGGGGCGGGCGGGCCTGCACGGCCCGCCGGGGCCCCTCTCTGTCGGAGACGGAAGACGGAGCGGGGAGAGACATGGGGCAGCTTCTTCTGCGTTGTCTGCGCTACGGGAAGTCGGAGGATGTGCGGCGGCGCGGCCCGGAGGCGGGTACCGCCACACAGGTGAACGGGCCGACCCCGCTCCAAGTCACGCCCTCGCGGCGGGCAGCCGACCGGATGGCCCCGGCCTGCCATCCTCACCAGGACCTCCAGAAGCATCAGGCTCACCAGGCCCGTCAACCTCGCCGACCCCTGTCGTAGTCGCGCCGCCCACCCGGCCGGCCATCGGAGCCAGCCGCTCATCGGTCGTCCCGTGTGTTGCGCCGCAGGGTGCGGCGGCGGTTCCGCGGTCCGGTGCCCGAGGCGCCGGCGGCCCGTGCGCCTCCGAAGGCTGGGCCGCTGGGCGCCCGGGAGCCGCCGGGCGTGCGGGGGCGGTGTGCGTCGCCGCTGCCGGTCGGGCGCGGCAGACGTCGGCGGCGGCGTCGCGGAGGGGTGTCGACTGGTGCCTCGTCGGCACAGCCTGAGGCTCCTTGACCCTCGCCCCCTCCCTCGGTCTCGGCGTCGCCCTGGCCGGCGGTCACTTTCTGGCCTTCTGTTGCGCCCTCTACCTCTCCTTCTCCCCCGCGCACCTCTCCCTCCTCATCGCTCTCGCGGTTGTCCCGCTCCCTGCGCAAGCAACGGCGGATCGCCTCCGGGTCCAGGTCCTCGTTGCAGGCCTGGTTGAGGAGCAGCGCGAAGGCGTACCCGGGGTCGGCGCGCAGCGCCAAGTCCAGGGCCTCCTGGCCTTCCGCAACGTCGCCCAGGGACCAGGCGACCCAGCCGGCGAGGGACAGGGGTGCCGCCGCGTGTTCCGCGTACGCCCCGACGCAGCGTCGGGACAGGCTCCTCCAGAGCCGGAGCGCGGGCCGCGCCGCGGCTCCCTCCATCCACTCCGCCGCACGGTCACGGGTTGTGCGGTCCTGCAGGCCGAAGATCAGGGCGGCCGCTTCGTCGTGCGCGATCAACTCGTCGTCCCTGCAATCCGCTTCGAGCGCGTCCGTGAGCGGGGGTTCAGCGGCCAGGCGCGTCATGATGCGGCGGGCCAGGTCGAGCGTCTCGGCCGCTACGAGCCCGTGATGGTCGGCGCCCTGCTCCTTCGCGCTCCGGCCGCTGGCCGTGCCGGCGCCTCCCCTGCTGTCGTCGCACGGACCCGCGTCATTCAGGTCCATGTCCGTCAGCATCCGAGGGATGAGGGTGAGAGCGGCCGCGTCGAGTGCGCGTTCCTGGTCCGCCGACGCGGCGGTCTGCCAGGGCGCGAGCCGCCCCCGCAGAGCGCTCTGCGTGACGCCCGCCGGGATTCCCATATAGGTCGCGGCCGCGGCCAGGACCGACGTGCCGGGCCTGAGCAGGGGCATGCCTTCCGGTGGGCAGCACCGGGTGTCCGGGCAGCAGAAGGTCCAGAGGCTGCCCTCCGAGATGCACACGACCTCGATCACCGGGACGTCAAGACGACCGCACGCCATGCGCAACTCCTGGGCCAGGGGGCGCAGGCGCTCCCTCACCTGCCGGCCGGACTCCTCGCCGACCGGCTCCTGACAGAGGAAGGCCACGACGCCGTCCGGCCGCGCTCCCCTCCGCTCGCAGCCGACCACCAGGCACTGGGCCAGTTGTTCCGCCACACACGGCCAGTCTTCCGCGCGCTCGGGGACCCCGAGGCGCACGCGGCCGCCGAACCGTCCGTGCTCGCCGTGCATGGCGATGAGCACGATGCTCTCCTCGGGCTTGAAGCCGAGCAGATACGGCAAGGCGTCGGCCAGTTCGGCCGGAGAGCGGAGGGTGACCACCGGCGCGTCGAACGAACCCGTGGCGCGGGCGGTGTTGTTGGGGTCGATCGGGCCGGTTGCTTCGCTGTGGTTCTTCGTCATGCGCCGACTCTCCCGCGGATCGTCGAGTTCCGGTTGGCCCTGTGGATAACCCCGATCAGGGGCACGCCAAGAGTTATCCACAGCGGATGGCACCCACTCGCCAGGTCGCACCCTTCGAGCGCAGAGTTGATGTCTCGCAACCGAACCCGGGAGGTGACGGAGGGTCATGCCACACCAGCGGATCAGTTAATTAGGTTAGGCTAAGCTAAGGTCAACATCGCAGCGAGACAGGCACGCACGAGAGACGGGGACCATGACAGTACGGGCCGCGATGGCCGGGGCGAGTGGCTATGCGGGCGGGGAGATCCTCCGGCTGCTGACGTCGCACCCGGAGGTCGAGATCGGTGCGGTGACCGCGCACAGCAGCGCCGGGCACAGGCTCGGGGACGTACAGCCGCACCTGAATCTGTCGCGCCTCGCGGACCGGGTTCTGGCCGAGACATCGGTGGACCAGCTGCGCGGTCACGACGTCGTCTTCCTCGCACTGCCCCACGGCCGGTCCGCCGAGGTCGCGCGGGAGTTGGGGGACGACACCCTCGTCGTGGACTGCGGCGCGGACTTCCGACTGCGCGAGCCGGCCGACTGGGAACGGTTCTACGGCACCCCGCACGCCGGATCATGGCCTTACGGACTCCCCGAACTCCCGGGCGCGCGAGACGAGTTGAAGGGCAGTCGCCGGATCGCCGTGCCCGGCTGTTACCCCACAGCCGTGACGCTGGCCCTGTTCCCGGCCTTCCTGGCGCAGTTGGTGGAGCCGGAGGCCGTCGTCGTCGCCGCCAGCGGGACGTCGGGAGCGGGCCGGGTGGCCAAACCCCATCTGGTCGGCGCCGAAGTGATGGGCTCGATGGCGCCGTACGGGGTCGGGGGCGGGCACCGGCACACGCCGGAGCTGACCCAGAATCTGTCGCAGGTCGCAGGCGAACGCGTGACCGTCTCCTTCACGCCCAGCTTGGCCCCCATGCCTCGGGGCATCCTCGCCACCTGCTCGGCGCGTCTGCGCCCTGGTCTGACGGTCGCCGCAGCGGAGGACGACGTGCGTGCCGCGTACGAGACCGCCTACGCCGACGAGCCGTTCGTCCGCCTGTTGCCGCCCGGCACCTGGCCGTCCACCTCCGCCGTCCTCGGGTCCAACACCGCCCAGATACAGGTCACCGTCGACGCCGCCGCCCACCGGCTCGTCTGTGTCAGCGCGATCGACAACCTGACCAAGGGCACCGCCGGTGGCGCGGTGCAGAGCATGAACATCGCCCTCGGCCTGCCGGAACGGACGGGCCTGCCCACGAACGGAGTGGCTCCGTGAGCGTGACCGCTGCCCGGGGGTTCCTCGCCAGCGGGGTCTCCGCCGGTATCAAGGGATCCGGGGACCCGGATCTGGCATTGGTGGTGAACCGTGGGCCGTCGACCGCGGCGGCCGCCGTGTTCACTTCGAACCGCGTGCAGGCCGCGCCCGTGCGCTGGTCCCGGCGCGTGGTGGCCGGCGGCGCGCTGTCGGCTGTCGTCCTGAACTCCGGTGGCGCCAACGCCTGTACCGGGCCTGCGGGCGAGGACGACGCCCGGGAGATGGCGGGGCGCACGGCGCGGGCGGTCGGTGCCGAGGCGGATCGGGTCGCGGTGTGCTCCACCGGGCTCATCGGCGTTCCGCTGCCCATGGACCGGGTGACGGCGGGGATCGACGCCGCCGCGGCCCGCCTCTCGGACGACGGTGGCGAGGACGCCGCCATGGCGATCAAGACGACCGATTCCGTGCACAAGACGGCGGTGGCGTCAGGATCAGGCTGGGCCGTGGGCGGCATGGCGAAGGGTGCGGGCATGCTCGCGCCCGGCCTCGCGACCATGCTGGTGGTGCTCACCACCGACGCGGACGTGAGTGCGCCCGAACTCGACTCCGCGCTGCGGGAAGCGGTGCGCACCACCTTCGACCGGGTGGATTCCGACGGCTGCATGTCGACCAACGACACCGGGCTGCTGCTCGCTTCGGGCGCCTCGGGGATACGGCCCGACCCGGCAGCCTTCGCTCAGGCCGTGCACGACGTCTGCCACGACCTGGCGCGCATGCTCATAGCGGACGCGGAAGGCGCGTCGAAGGAGATCGAGGTGCGCGTGATCGGAGCGGCCTCGGAACGGGACGCCGTCGAGGTCGGCCGGTCGGTGGCCCGGAACAACCTCCTCAAGTGCGCCCTGCACGGCGAGGACCCGAACTGGGGCCGGGTGCTGTCGGCGATCGGCACGACTGACGCCGCCTTCGAACCCGACCGCCTGGACGTGACGATCAACGGCATCCACGTGTGCCGGGACGGTGCGGCCGGGGAGTCCCGCGACCTGGTGGACCTGTCGGGGCGTCAGGTGACGGTGGTCATCGACCTGCGCTCCGGGACGGCGTCGGCGACGATCTGGACGAACGATCTCACCGCCGCGTACGTCCACGAGAACAGCGCGTACAGCTCGTGAACGGAGTAAGGGAAGACATGCACGCGGACATGGACGCGGACCCGGCCGCCGTCGGAGCTCTCCCCCACCTTCCGGGGGTGCCCGAGGAACTGCGAGGCAGCGTGGTCGTCGTCAAGTTCGGCGGTCACGCCATGGTGGACGCGACCCTGCAGCGGACGTTCGCGCGCGATGTCGTGGAGTTGTGGCGCGCCGGGCTGCGACCGGTCGTCGTGCACGGCGGCGGGCCGCAGATCAGCGCGATGCTCGACCGACTCGCCCTGGAGAGCCGCTTCGAGGCGGGCCTGCGGGTGACCACGCCGGAGACCATGGAGGTCGTCCGCATGGTGCTGACCGGCCGGGTGCAGCGGGAGTTGGTCGGTCACATCAACGCGCACGGACCGTTCGCCGTGGGGATGACGGGCGAGGACGCCCACACAATGACGGCCGTGCGGCGGCCGGCCTGGGTGGACGGCCGGCCGGTGGACATCGGCCTCGTCGGCGACGTCGTGGACGTGAACCCGGGCATGGTGCGCACGCTGCTGGAGCAGGGGCACATACCCGTGGTCTCCCCGGTGGCGCGTGGTGAGGAGGGCGAGGTCTACAACGTCAACGCCGATCTCGCGGCGTCGGCCTTGGCGGTCGCCCTGGACGCCGAGCGCGTCGTGATGCTGACCGATGTGGAGGGCCTGTACGCGGACTGGCCGCGCAGCACCGAGGTGATCGGGCGCCTGACGGCCGACGAGTTGGAGGGGCTGCTGCCGGGTCTGGCGAGCGGGATGTTGCCGAAGATGGAGGGCTGCCTGCGGGCCGTCCGCGGGGGCGTGCGTAAGGCACACGTACTTGACGGGCGTGTGGCGCACGCGGTGTTGCGGGGGGTTCTGGGGGAGACGAGTCCTGGCACGACGGTTGTTGCCGGTGACGGGGGTGACGGTATGGCTGTCGGGATCTCCGGTGTCTCTGGGGCCTCCGGTGTCGCCGGGTCCTCCGGTGTCGCCGGTGGCGCGGGGGCCTCCAGTGTCGCCGGGGACCCCGGTGCCTCTGGTGTCGCCGGAACCCCCAGTGTCGCCGGGACCCCCAGTGTCGCCGGGACCCCAGGTGCCTCCGGTGCCCCCGAGGTCGTCCTGCTCGGCGACACCGCCATGGCGCCCGCGCCGTCGTGAAGTCAGCCCAGTCCGTTTGGGGAGTGTGTGGAGAGGGGGCAGATGTGATCTGAGGAGTCGGATGTGACGTCAGGGGGGACGCTGGGGGCGCGCCAGGGGCCGCCATGGATAGGCACGCCGGGGAGGCGTGCCGAGGACGGGCACGCCGGGGCGCCGTTTCAGGCCGTGCCCCCGGACCTCACACCTCGCGCCGCACCTCACACCTCGCGCCGCACCTCACACCTCGCGCCGCACCTCACACCTCGCGCCGCACCTCACAAACTCATCGTTAGGATCCGTGCGTTGCGCCGGGGGTCGAGGGATGCCGCCCAAGCGGTGGGTGCCCTGTGCGCGGTCGTGGGGGCGAAGCCGTACCGCAGGAAGAGGTCGCCGCCACCGGTCGTCGCCGTGAACAGCGCGCTCAGCGAACGGGCGCGTGCCACCATCAGAACGGCGCGCAGCAGCCCCGCTCCCACACCGCGACCCTGGCGGTGCCCGGCGACGCAGAAGTTGTACAGCACGCCCACAGGTCCGGGGCCCTCCCCCGGGCCCTCCAATCCTCCCGGCCCCGCCGGGTACAACCGCAGCCCCACGCAGCCCGCCAGGGAGTCCGGGGAGTCGGCGGAGGCGTCCGCCACTAGGAAGTCGGCGGACTGGGCGGCGTACAACGAGGCCGGTCGTTCGCGCAGCGCGCCAGAGCGTACGAAGGGGCGGGACAGAGCCACGAGGGCCGGGGCGTCCTCCGCTCGGGCGGAGCGCACGGAGGGTGCCGTCTGGGGACCGGAAGGCGTCGGCACGTAGGCAGTGGTTGATGGCGCCGAGGGTTCCGACGCGGCGGACGGTGTCCTTGCGATGCGTGCGTGCGGCAGCTGGGCAGGGCGCGGCGTAGCCGTGATCAAGGCTGTACCTTTCCGGTTCCGCGGTCGGAGGGTGGCTCGGCGCCGAGGCGCAGCCCCGACGAACCGAGATTGATAAGGCTAGCCTTACCTAAGTCTTGAGTCCAACCGACTCAGGACCATCAGGAGCCTCAGGGGGACCTCAGTGGGACCGCAGGGGGCCTCAGCCTCAGGGAGCCGCCGCGAGGGGGCGGGAGTCAGGAGTCGGGGGGAGACGATGCTCGACCGCCGGACACGACTGACACGACATCAGCCGTACAGAACGGCGCAAAACAAAAGGCAAGAGGGAGTGCCCACCTCTTGCCACTCTCAACTTATAGCGCACCGGGGGGCTTGCGGCAAGGCCCCCGTTCTGCCGCACAATCACTGGCCTCGGAACGGAGTGACGACGTGAATCCCCTGGCCACCAGTGCTTTCAACCTTCCCGACAACCTCTCGGCCAAGGCCGACCCGGCGTTGATCGCCGCGGACGACCGGCACTTCGCGGCCATCGCGGAGAGCCTCGACCAGACCGTCGCCGAACTCTCCGGACGGCTCGACGACTTGCGCAGGGCGCCCGGCGGCATCGGCCGGGAGGCGCTGGAGCGGGACTCGGAGATCCACCGGGTCAGCAGCCGGCTGCGTGCCCTGCGCCGGTTCGGTCTCGACCTGTGTCTCGGGCACGTCGTCGGTGCCGACGACGCCGAGCCCCTCTACATCGGACGCCTCGGCCTCACCGACAGCGAGGGCCGGCGGCTGCTCGTCGACTGGCGCTCCCCCGCCGCCGAGCCGTTCTTCGCGGCGACGCACGCCCACCCCATGGGGCTGGCGAGCCGCCGCAGATACCGCTGGGCCGGCGGGCGGATCAGCGACTACTGGGACGAGGTGTTCACCGTCGACGGGCTCGAACACCACGCCGCGCTGGACGACCAGTCGGCCTTCATCGCGAGCCTGGGCAGCAACCGTTCGGCGCGGATGCGCGACGTGCTCGGTACCATCCAGGCCGACCAGGACGCCATCATCCGCGCGGGCTCGCGCGGCGCCCTCGTGGTGGACGGCGGTCCGGGCACCGGCAAGACGGTGGTGGCTCTGCACCGTTCCGCCTACCTGCTCTACTCCGATCCCCGCCTCGGGCACCGGCGCGGTGGGGTGCTCTTCGTCGGCCCGCACGAGCCCTACCTGGGGTACGTGGCGGACGTCCTGCCCAGCCTCGGCGAGGAGGGCGTCCAGACCTGCACGCTGCGGGATCTCGTCGCCGAGGGTGCCGCCGCGGTGGCCGAGAGGGATCCGCAGGTGGCCCGTCTGAAGTCGTCGGCGGGCATGGTGCGGGCGATCGAGAAGGCCGTCGCGTTCTACGAGGAGGCGCCCGCCGAGAGCATGACGGTCACGACACCGTGGTGCGAGGTCAGGGTGAGCACCGACGACTGGACCGAGGCGTTCCGGGCGCCGAGCCCGGGGACCCCGCACAACGAGGCGCGTGAGCAGATCTGGGAGGAGCTCGCCACGATCCTGATGGACAAGCAGGGCATGGACGAGGACGAGGACGGTGTCGCGCCGGACCAGTTCCTGCGGGCGCTGCGTCAGGACAGGGAGCTCGTCACCGCCCTCCACCGCGCGTGGCCGCTGCTGGAGGCGGCCGATCTCGTGTCCGACCTGTGGACGGTCCCCGCATATCTGCGTCTGTGCGCGCCCTGGCTCGACCGCGACGAGGTGGCGAAGCTGCAGCGCAAGGCCGGGCCGCAGGCCTGGACCGTCTCCGATCTGCCGCTCCTGGACGCGGCTCGGCAGCGGCTCGGCGATCCGGAGGCGGCGCGGCTCAAGCGCCGTCAGGATGCCGCCGTCGCCGCCGAGCGTGCGCGCATGGCGCTGGTCATCGACGACATCATCGCGGCCGCCGACTTCAACTCCGCGGGTGACGACAGCGAGGGCGCGGTACGGATGCTGCGCGGCAAGGACCTCCAGGACAGCCTGATCGACGAGAGCGCGCTGCCCACCGCCGCCCCGGACCGGCTCGCCGGGCCGTTCGCGCACGTCGTCGTGGACGAGGCGCAGGAACTGACCGACGCGGAGTGGCAGATGCTGCTGCTGCGGTGTCCGTCGCGGAGCTTCACCGTCGTCGGGGACCGGGCGCAGGCGCGGCACGGGTTCGCCGAGTCGTGGGAGGAACGGCTGAAGCGGGTCGGGCTCGACCGGATCGAGATGGCCTCGCTAGGCGTCAACTACCGTACGCCGGAAGAGGTCATGGCGGAGGCCGAGCCGGTCATCCGGGCCGCGCTGCCCGACGCGAACGTGCCGACGTCGATCCGCAGCAGCGGAGTTCCCGTCGTCCACGGGCCGGTGGCGGATCGGGACGCGATCCTCGCGGCGTGGCTCGACGAGCACGCCGAAGGGGTCGCCTGCGTCATCGGCGACCCCACGTTCCGGGCCATGTCCCGGGTGCGGTCGCTGACCCCGGAGCTGTCGAAGGGGCTGGAGTTCGACCTCGTCGTCCTCGTCGACCCGGAGACGTTCGGCGACGGTATCGAGGGGGCCGTCGACCGCTATGTCGCGATGACCCGGGCGACCCAGCGGCTCGTGGTGCTCAGGAGTTCCCGGGCGTCCGCGGAGTCGTCGTCCCTCTAAATCCCCCTAGGTCTCCCTAGAGGTCGCCGCATTCTCCGCCCACGTACGTGGCCACCACCTCGATGTCGCCGATCCGCGCCACGTCGACGTGGTGCGGGTCGTCGGCGAGCACCGTCAGGTCGGCGAGTTTGCCCGGCGTGAGGGTGCCCAGGGTGTCCTCCCAGTGGCAGGCTCTGGCGGCGGCGACCGTGTAGGCGTGCAGGGCATCGTCGACCGTAATGCCCTCGTCGGGGCCGATCGGCCGGCCGGACGCGGCGGCGCGCTCGACCATGAACTGGACGGCGCGCAGCGGGGATCCGTCCGTGACCGGGCGGTCGGAGCTGCCGACGAGGGGGATGCCGTGGTCCAGGAATGCCCTGCCCCGGTAGAGCCAGGGAGCGCGTTCCTCGCCCATGATCGTGGCGTAGTCGTCGCCGAAGTACCGCAGGAAGTTGGGCTGGACGACCGCGGCGACGCCGAGCCGTGCCATGCGCGGCAGTTGGTCGGGGCGGATCAGGCCCGCGTGCTCGATGCGGTGCCGGGCGTCCGGTCGGGGGCGGCGGCGTTGGGCCTCTTCCAGTGCGTCCAGCGCGAGGTCGACCGCGCGGTCGCCGATCGCGTGGACGGCGAGCTGCCAGCCCGCGAGGTGCCCCGCCACGATGGTGTCCGCGAGCGTCTGCGGGTCGTCCTGCAACTGGCCTGCGTGGTCGAGGCCTTCGTACGGGCTGCTGAGCGCGGCGGTACGGGCCATCATCCCGCCGTCCGTGTAGATCTTCAGCGCGCCCACCGAGAGCCGGTCGTCGCCGAAGCCGGTGCGCAGGCCCAGGTCGAGGGCGCGCGGGATGCCGTCGGCGCGGTGCGCGGCGACCGGGCGCAGCCGGTCGGCGGAGACCATGAGCTGCACGCGCAGCGGCAAGAGACCTTCTTCGCGGGCGAGTTGGTAGGCGCCGAGCTCGACCGGGCTGTGGCCGAAGAGGGTGCCGCCGATGCCCGCCTCGGCGCAGGCGGTGATGCCCTCGGCCAGACAGGTCCGGGCGGCGCGGCCGATGGCGTCGGCCAGTTCGCGCTGGGAGTACGGCAGGCGCAGCGCGCGGGCGGCGCCCATGGCACCCTCGGCGAGGAAACCGTTCTCGTGCGGGAGGTCGCCGGGCAACTGCGCGAGGACGGCGGAGTTGACGACGCAGCCGTGGCCAGAGTCGTGCAGCAGGTACACCTTGCGTCCGCGGCTGACCCGGTCCAGGTCGGCGGCGGTCAGATGGCGACCGAGGGCCCGCTGGTCGTAGCCGGCGACGTTCACCCAGGCGCCGGGCGGGCTCTCGGCGACGGCCTCGGCCACGACGGCGAGCACGTCGTCGATCCGGGTACGGCCCGCGATGCTCGGGGTCCGCTCCTTGAACCCCGTCCAGGCCAGGTGCACATGGGCGTCGATGAACCCCGGCAGCACGGTGGCGCCCTGGAGGTCGACCACCTCGGCCGCGGGCAGTGACGTCACGGCCTCGTCGAGGCCGACGATCCGGCCCCGCCAGATGCCGAGGTCATGGGCGACGGGGTGGTCCGGATCCATGGTGAGGAAGCGCGCGTTGGTCAGTCTGGTGATGAGCATCGACGGGGTTCCTCCGCGGTGTGGACCCCCGTGGGTCAGCTGTCCATCGAGGCGATGAGGGACTTGGGGCGCAGATCCGTCCAGTTGGTCTCGATGTACTCGAGGCAGGCCTCCCGTGAGTTCTCCGGGAAGGCGGTCGTCCACCCGCCGGGCACCTCGGCGAACGACGGCCAGAGCGAGTGCTGGCCCTCGTCGTTCACCAGGACGAGGAAGCGGCCCTCGGGGTCGTCGAAGGGGTTGGTGCTCATGGGTGAGTGCCTCCTTGGGCTGACCAGGGATGGAAGGGGAGAGCTTGATTAGGTTAGGCTCCCCTAAATTACTGCGAGCTTAGCCTCTTCCCCTTCCCTCTCACAAGGAGACGTTCATGCGCCCGGGTGCCGACACGGAGAACGCTTCCCCCGCCTTCGGCGCGTACGGGCTAGCCGGGGAACCCGGCACCGACGCGTTCTGGGCCGGGGTCGGTGCGCCCGTCTCCGTTCCCACTGACGCCGACGGCGGTGGCGGTGGCGGTTGGACGATGTTGTTCCTGTGGCGCGGGGCGCCGGCGACCCTCTCCTTCGAGAGCTGGTCCGACCCCGTCCCGCTGCGACGCTGGCGGGATTCGGACTGCTGGTACGCCGAGGTGGCGATGCCCGAGCGGTTGTGTGTGACCTATCAATTCCTCGTGGACGGGGACGGGGATGGGGGCGGGGGCGGGGTCATGGGCTTGGACGGTGGCGCGTACGCCGATCCCTTTAATCCGGCCGGTGCGGGCGGTGATCGGTCCATCGCCGCCACGCCCGACGTGCCGGCCGCGCCGCACTGGCCGCTCGTCGGCGCCGATGACGTCCTGCCCGTGCCGCGCACCCGGATCCGCTGGGCCAGCGAACGGCTCGGCGGGCGGCGGACCGTACGGGTCCATCCGGTGGGCGGCGGCGGGCCGTTGGTGCTGCTGCTCGACGGGGACGACTGGCTCTATCTGCATCCGGCCATGACCGCCTTCGACGCGGCCGTGGCCGCGGGCGAGATGCCTCCCGTCACGCTCGTCTTCCTGCCGGCCAAGGACCGCGCGGCCGAGTTCGGCTGTGACCCCGCGCTCTGGGAGGCGGTCCGCGACGAATTGCTCCCGTTGGTCGCGGAGAGCGGCGTCCCGGGCGATCCGGGGCGGCTCGTGGTCGTCGGGCAGAGCCTCGGCGGGCTGAGCGCGATGTACGCGGCGTTGGAGTTCCCCGAGTTGGTCTCCCGGGTCGCCTGTCAGTCGGCGTCGTTCTGGTGGACGCGGGATGCGTTGGGGCGGGCGGATCTGCTGGCGGGGCCGCTGGGCGGTGCCGTCGCCGAGCGGTTGCGGGAGCGCCGGGCTGACCTGTCGGGGCTGCGGATCGCGTTCGACGTCGGGGAGCACGAGGTGGGGATGTTGCCGCACTGTGAGGTGGTCGAGGGGCTGGTTGGGGAGGCGGGGGCGCGGGTGCGGGTCGCCCGGGGGGCGTTTGGGCATGATCGGGCGGGGTGGCGGGGGGCGGTGCTTCGGGATGTTGCCTGGGCTTTGGGGTAGCCCCTGAGGGGCGTGACCTTGCGTGGTCCCCCCGGCGGGGTGGGCGAGTTGGCTGTCCGCCCGGTGGGGGGTGCTTGCGCCGTTCCCCGCGCCCCTTCCCCTGCGCCGTACGCGACCTCGTACGCCCCGGCCCCCGCGACGGGGCGCGTGGATCGGCCGTCCCTCCGGTGGGGGGTGATTGCGCAGTTCCCCGCGCCCCTTCCCCTGCGCCGTACGCGACCTCGTACGCCCCGGCCCCCGCGACGGGGCGCGTGGATCGGCCGTCCCTCCGGTGGGGGGTGATTGCGCAGTTCCCCGCGCCCCTTACCTGCACCGTGTGTGGCCTCGCCCGTCCCGGCCCCCACGACGGAGCCCGTGGATCGGCTGTCCGCCCGGTGGGGGTTGCTCGCGCCGTTCCCCGCGCGCCTTCACCTGCGCCGTGTGTGGCCTTGCCCGTTCCGGTCCCCGCGACGGGGCCCGTGGATCGGCTGTCCGCCCGGTGGGGGTTGGTCGCGCAGTTCCCCGCGCCCCTTACCTGCGCCGTACGCGCCTCGTACGTCCCGGCCCCCGCGACGGGGTGCGCGAATTAGCCGTCCGCCCGGTGGGGGGTGCTCGCGCCGTTCCCCGCGCCCCTTCACCCGCACCGTACGCGACCTCGTACGTTCCCGCCCCAGACCAGCGCCGACCCTCACCCCCCGCATCCCCCACCCCTCACCCCTCACCCCTCACCCCACCCTCAGCGTGCCACCGCCGCGCAGTAGTCCTCGTCGTGGGCCAAGAGGTTTCGGTGGGTGTTCTCTGCTGTGATGATGCCGTCGGACAGGATCAGGACTCGGTCTGCCGTGTCCAGCAGGGCCGGGCTGCTGGTGATCACCAGTGTGGTCCGGCCCCGACGGAACTTCGCCACGTTGCGGGCGATCAGCTGTTCCGTGACCGCGTCGACGGCCGTCGTCGGGTTGTGCAGGACGAGGACGTCCGTGTCCGCGGCCAGGGCGCGGGCCAGGGAGAGCCGTTGGCGCTGCCCGCCGGAGAGGTTCGCGCCGCGGTCGCGGACCGCGTAGTCGAGTCCCTCGCGGTGCAGCGCGACCACATCGGTCAGCATGGACGCCTCGACCGCCTCGGGGACCGAACCACTCGTGCCCGAGGGATCGATGTTGCTGCGGAGCGTGCCCGCGAAGATCTCGCCGTCGTACGGATTCACCAGCAGGTGTTCGCGGACCGACTCCACCGACAGGTCGGCGATCTCCTGCCCGCTGACCCGCACCACACCCTCGTACGCCTCGGGCGGCACGTTCACCGCCAGGATCGAGGCGAGGTCGGCGACCGCGCGTGGCTGGTAGCCGGCGATGGCCACGAACTCGCCCGGCGCCACCGTGAACTTGAGCTCGCGCAGCGACCCGTACCGGACGCAGTCGACCTCCAGGCCGCCGCCCGCGGCCGGGCGCCCCGTCCCCGGGTCCGTCACCGGCGGCGCGGCGAGGACCAGCGCCATCCGCTCCGCCGACGCCCGCGCGATCATCACGTACTTGGGCATCTCCGAGAACATCTTGAGCGGCTCCATGATGAACTGCGCGAGGCCCACGGCCATCACGAGCTCACCGATGGTGATCCGGCCCTCGAACGCCAGCCAGCCCGCCGTCAGGGTCACCGCGGCGGCAAGGACGGCGTTGAGGGCCTGCGCGGTGCCCGCGTACACGCCGTTCACCCGGGCGACGGTGACCGACTGGTGCATCGCCTCCGCGCTGACCTCGCGGTACGAGCGGAACGCCGCGTGGTTGCCGCCGAAGCCGTGCAGCGGACGCAGGCCGCTGATCAGGTCGGCGACCTTCGCACCCGCCCGCGCCACCCGGGCCTGCTGCTCCCGGGTGCTGGAGCCGATGCGCTTGGACATCACGCTCAGGATCGACAGGATCGCGACCGTCCCCACCATCACGAGCAGGCCGAGCCGCAGGTCGGCCAGGCCCAGGGCGACCGCCGCGACCACCACCGCGACCAGCGAGCTGACCAGGAGCGGCACCACCTCGATGATGTCCGCGGTCTGGTCGGCGTCCTCGGTGGCGATGGTCAGCACCTCGCCGGACTTGAGGTCGACGTCCCGGGCCACCGGCTGCAGCCCGCACCCCGCGACCCGCACCCGCCAACGGTGCGCCTCCGTCGTGTTGGCCTTCTGCAGGACGCGCATCCCGAACCGCCACGACAGCGAGACGGTCGTGATGATCACGGCGAGCGCGGCGATCGACAGGCCGAGGGCGCCGAGGGTCCGGTCGTCCTTCATCGTGTGCTCGACGATCATGCCGAGCGCGATGGGGAAGGCCGTCTCGCCCGCCTGGTACAGGCCCATGAGCAGGGTGCCCAGGGCCATGGCGCCGATGTTGCGGCGCAGGGCGGTCTTGAGGATGTCGGATCCCTTGCGGGGCCGCGGCGGGTCGGGAGTCGTGTCAGGAGTTGTCATCGAGATGGCGGGCAATCGCTTCCGGGGTTCGCAGGGTGAACAGGTCACGGATGGTGACCACGGGGCCGTACTCGCGGCGGAGCAGCCCGATGAGGCGCACCGCCAGCATGGAGTGTCCGCCGAGGGACACGAAATCGCTCACCGCGCTCACCTCGTCGTCGTCGAGGTCCAGGGCTTCGGCGAAGAACTCGCAGACCACGCTCTCCGTCTCGGTCTCAGGGCCGCGCTCCCCCGCCGTGGTCAGCGCGCCGAGGGGCTTGGGCTCCGGCAGCGCCTTGGTGTCAGCCTTCCCGTTCACGGTGAGCGGGATGCCGTCGACCTCGGCGTAGTGGGTCGGGCGCAGGAAGTCCGGCAGGGCGGCGCCCACCTCGGCGGCGACGGCGGCCAGGTCGGCGCCGTCCAGGACGAGGTAGGCGGCCAGCCGGTACGCGCCGTCGACCTGCGGGTCGGCCTGGGCCACCGCCGCGGCGAACCGGACCGCGGGGTGGGCCGCGAACGCCGCCTCGACCTCGCCCAGTTCGACCCGGTGGCCGCGGATCTTGACCTGCTGGTCGGTGCGGCCGAGGTACGTCAGGTTCCCGTCGGGCCTGCGGACCACCAAGTCGCCGGTGCGGTACATGCGCTCGCCGGGTGCGCCGAACGGGCAGGCGACGAAGCGGTGCGCGCTCTGCCCTGGCTGTCCGAGGTAGCCGCGGGCGATGCCGACGCCGGCCACGTACAACTCGCCGGGGACGCCGTCGGGCAGGGGGCGCAGCCACGGGTCGAGGACGTACACGTCGGTGTTGTCGATGGCGACGCCCACCACCGGGTCCTGGCACTCGAAGGTGCCGACGCCCAGGGTGTTGATCGTGTACTCGGTAGGTCCGTAGAGGTTGTAGCCGACCGTGCCCTCGGTGTCCGCCAGCCGCTGCCACAGCGACGGGGTGACGGCCTCGCCGCCGAGCAGGACCAGCGCGGGGCGCCGCCCCGGGCGGTCGAGAAGGCCCTCGGCCACCAGCTGCTGGGCGTACGTCGGCGTCACGTTGATGACGTCGATGCCGTGTTCGGCGCAGTACGCGACCAGTCCTGGCGCGTCACGCCGCAGCTCCTCGTCGCAGATGTGCACCTCGTGGCCGTCGGCGAGCCACAGGAGCTCCTCCCACGACATGTCGAACGCGAACGACACGGTGTGCGCGATCCTGAAGCGCCGGTGGCCGTGGACCGCGAGGACCGGCTCGAAGATCCGGCGCTGGTGGTTGATCAGCATGTTGGTGAGACCGGCGTACTCGGTCACCACGCCCTTGGGCTTGCCGGTCGATCCCGAGGTGTAGATCGTGTACGCGGGGTGGCGCAGCCGGTCCGGGTCGTCCGGCGCGAACGTCACGAAGGGGTCGGCCGCGGGCAACGGCCGGTCCAGTTCGATCAGTTCGCAGGCGCCCGCCAGGCGCGGGGACACGGGGCTCACCGTGAGGATCACCTCCGGACGGGCGTCCGCGACGATCGCCGCGATCCGCTCGTCCGGGTGGTCGAGCTCCAGCGGTACGTACGCGGCGCCGACGCGCAGCACCGCGAAGAGCGCCACGATCGAGTCGAGGGAGCGCGGAATCGCGAGGCCCACCGTGGTCTCGGGGCCGATGCCGCGTGCGGCGAGGACACCCGCCACCGCGCGGCTGCGGTCCCGCAGCCCGGCGAAGGTCAGCGTCGCGCCGTGGGCGACGAGGGCGATCCGGTCCGGGTCACGGTCGGCCGCGCGGTCGAACCGGTCGACGACGGTGTCCGTGCCGATGTCCGTGCGCCCGGCGGGTTCGGGGTGCTCGCCGAGGCCCGGCAGCGCGCCGAGCGGGCCCCTCGCGCGGGCCAGGTCCTGAAGGACGCGCACGTAGTCGTCGAGGAGGCGCCGGGCGTCCGCGGTGTCGCCGTGGCGGTGCTCCAGCTTGATCGTGAGCTTCTCACCGGGCGTGACGACCCAGGTGTACGGATAGTGCGTGGAGTCGTCGGCCTTCACCGAGGTGATGCCGTGCCGGGAGTTCATCTCCGCGAAGGCATCCATGTCCAGGAAGTTCTGGAGCACGAACAGGTTGTCGAAGAGGGTGTCGTGCCCGCTGGCCCGCTGGATCTCGCCGAGCCCGAGGTGCTCGTGCTCCATCGCGTCGACCCGGGAGGCCTGCACGGCCGACAGATAGCCCCCGACGGTGTCGTCGGGCCGCGCCCTCGTCCACATCGGCACGGTGTTGAGCAGCACGCCGACGATGTCGGACAGGCCCTCGCCGTCGCGCCCGGAGACGGTCACGCCGAACACCGCGTCACCGCGGCCGGTGTGCGCACCGAGCAGGAGGCCGAAGGCACCGGTCAGCACCGAGTTCAGCGTGACGCCGTGCTTCTTGGCCGCGTCCCGCAGCAGCTCCGACTGTTCGGCGGAGAGGGTGTGCACGAGCGCGGGCGGCAGCTCCTCGGTCAGGGCCGGGCCCGGTCCGGCGAGCAGGGTCGGGCCCGGCAGTTCCGCAAGGTGCTCCGCCCAGAAGCGGGTCGACACCTCCGGGTCCTTGGCGGCGAGCTCCCGCGCGTACTCCTCGAAGCCGGGCGTGGCCGGGCTCGCGTCGAGCGGCTCGCCCGCGACGACGGCCTCGTAGGCGTCGAAGAGGTCGCGCAGCACGATCTCGCGGGACCAGCCGTCCCACAGCAGCAGGTGGTAGCTGAGCAGCAGGCCGTCGCGGCCGTCCGGAAGCCGCACCACGGTCAGCCGGATCAGCGGCGGCTCGCCCGGGTCGAAGCCCGTGTCGCGGTCGCGGGTGCGCAGCGCGTCGACCTCGGCCTCACCGGTGAGCTCGACCGTGCGGACGGGGACGCGGCGGCCCGCCTTGAGGACCTGGACGGGGTTGCCGTCGTCGTCGGTGGTGAAGCCGGCGCCGACGATCGGGTGGCGTGCGATGACGTGCGCCATCGCGTCGGCGAGCGCGTCGGTGTCGAGCCGCCGGTCGAAGGTGAACCAGCTCTGCGCGACGTAGTGGCCCGCGGCGCCCGCCAGTTGCGCCTGGAAGAACAGGCCGCGCTGCAGCGGGGTGACCGGCGCGGTGCGCTCGGCGGTCGCGGCGGCGTCCGCGAGGTGTTCCAGGGCGCTCGTCCAGTGCCCGGTGATCTCGTCGGGCACGCCCTCGGCGAGGGTGAAGGCGGCGTGCAGGCTGCCGGTCGCCTCGTCGGTCCAGGCGTTGACCTCGACGGCGTACGGGCTTCGCTGGTCGCCGCCGGTGACGTGCACCGCCCGGGACTCGCCGCCCCGGCCGAGGTAGTTGAACAGCACCTGCGGGCGTGCGGTCAGCAGCGGCGCCGTCTGCGGGTTGAGGTAGCGGAGCCTGCCGTACGCGGTGTGGCCCTCCTCGTCCGGCTGGCGCGCGGCGACCTCGTGGGCGGCGGCGACGGGGTCGGTGTGCGCCGTGAGGCGCACCGGCGCGATGGAGGTGAACCAGCCGACCGTGCGCGTGTAGTCGTGGTGGGCGAGCGCCGGGACCCGGCCGTGCCGCTCCAGCTCGACCGCGAGGTCGGTGGGGTCCTCCTGGACGTGGGTCAGCGCGGTGCGCAGCGCGCCGCAGAGCAGTTCGGTGAGGCCGACGCCCAGGGCGGCGGGCGCGGTGCGGGTGACGCGGTCGCTCACCTCGGGCGGCAGGACGACGGTCCTCTCGCGCAACGCGCCGACGGCAGGCAGCAGTTCGGCCGCCCGGAGCGTGTCGACCCAGTGGCCGAGGGAGTCGGCCGGCTCGGTGGCCCGCAGCGTCAGCGCCTCGGCGTACTCCGCGTAGGACGTGGTCGGCGGCGCGAGTTCCGCGCCGCGCATGGCGGCGGTCAGGTCGTCGGCGAGGACCAGCCAGGACACCGCGTCGACGGCGAGGTGGTGCACGGTGACGACCAGGGTGCGGCTCGACTCCAGCCAGGAGAACGCGATGACGTCCCCGGCCTCGGGGTCGAGCCGGTCGGCCGCCTCGTGCGCCGCCGCCGTCGCGTCGGCCGCGTCGCTGCGGACGACGGTGACCTCGCGCGCGGGCTCGGTGCTCAGGGCCCACACGCCGTGCTCGACGCGCAGCCGCAGCCGCAGCGCCGGGTGTGCGGCGACGACGGCGTGCGCGGCCCGCTCGGCCTCGGCGAAGCCGGCGCCCTCCGGCGCCGGGACGGTCCTGGCCTGCACGAACCGGTCGAGGGAGCCGCCCAGTTCACGCTGGCGCAGGATGATCGGCGTCGGCGGCAGGGGTCCGTCGGCGTGCCGCTCGGAGGCGGGCGCGGGCGTCTGCGGTGTGCTCGACCCCAGGTGGGCGGCGAGGGCACGCGGCGTCCTGAGCAGGAACACGTCCCGGGGCGCGATCGGCAGGCCGAGGGCGCGGGCCCGGTTGATGACCGTGATGGCGACGATGCTGTCGCCCCCGGCGGCGAAGAAGTCGGTGTCGGCGTCGACGGCGGAGCCGGGCAGCGCGTCCGCGAAGACACCGGTCAACTGGGAGAGGGCCGAGGAGCCTTCGGTCGCGGGCGCGTCCTGACCGGGGCACGCGGGCGCGTCCTGAACGGGGCCGCGCACGCCGGTGTCGTCGGCGGTCGCAGCCGCCCGTGCCACCAGGGCCTTCCGGTCCAGCTTGCCGTTGACGGTCAGCGGCAGCGCGTCGAGCGCCAGCACCCGGCCCGGCACCATGTGCACGGGCAGCTTCGCGGCGAGCCGTTCGGCGAAGTCGCCGGGGGCCCGGCCCACGACGTGCGCGACCAGGTGGTCGCCGCTGTCCGCGACGGTGACCGCCACGTCGACGACGCCGTCCAGCTCACGGACCGCGGACTCCACCTCGCCGAGCTCGATGCGGAACCCCTTGAGCTGCACCTGGTCGTCGGCGCGCCCGGCGAACTCCAGCTCGCCGTCGAGGGTACGCAGGGCGAGGTCGCCCGTGTGGTACATCCGGGAGCCGTCGCCGGCGAACGGGTTCGCCACGAAGCGGCCCGCGGTCAGCCCCGGCCTGCCCAGATAGCCGAGCGACACCTGGTCGCCCGCGACGTAGATGGCGCCCACCTTGCCCGGCGGCACCGGCCGCAGCCGGTCGTCGAGCAGATGCACGACCAGACCCGGGATGGGCCCACCGATCGGGCTGACGTCACCCGCACCGGCGAGGTCCGCGCCGCCGAAGTCCGCGTCCGTCAGCACCCGGTGCGTGACGTGGACCGTGGTCTCGGTGATGCCGTACATGTTGACCAGCTCGGGCGATGCGGTGCCGTGCCGGTCGACCCAGCCGCGCAGCCGCCCGAGGTCCAGCGCCTCGCCGCCGAAGATGATCCGGCGCAGCGCACCGGCCGGCTCGTCGGCGTGCCGGTCGGCCTCGATGAACTGGTAGAAGGCCGACGGTGTCTGGTTGAGCACGGTCACACCGCGCTCGCGGACCAGGCGGTGGAAGTCGACGGGCGAGCGGGTCAGGCCGTACTCCGGCACCAGCAGCTCACCGCCGTGGGCCAGCGCGCCCCACAGCTCCCAGACCGCGAAGTCGAAGGAGAAGGAGTGGAACTGCACCCACACGTCGTCCGGCCCGAAGCCCATGTCGGGCCGGGTGTCGGCGAGCAACGTCACGACGCTGGAGTGCGGGACGACGACGCCCTTGGGGCGGCCGGTCGAGCCGGAGGTGTAGATGACGTACGCGGGGTCGTGCCAGCCGGCCTCCGGTGCGGGCGCGTCCGTCGCGTCGTGCGGCGGCTCCTCGCCCTGGACGAGGACGCGGGCGCGCAGCCCGGTCCGGTCGAGGAGCGCGGTGAAGCGGTCCCGCTGCTCGCGGTCGACGAGGACGACCTGTGGGGCGGCGTCGGTGAGGATGTACTCCAGGCGCTCGTCCGGGTAGGCGAGGTCCAGCGGGACGTACGCGCCGCCCGCGGTGACGATCGCGACCAGCGCGGTGACCTGCTCGACGGAGCGGGGCACGGCGACGGCGACCCGTCGTCCCGGGCCGACCCCGGCGGCGCGCAGGGTGGCGGCCAACTCGTCCTTGGCGTGCGCCAGTTCACCGTACGTGAGGGAGCGGGTGCCGCCGTCCAGGGCGCACTGGGTCACGGCGATGGCCGCCGGGTCGCGGTGGGCGGCGGCGTCGAACAGGCCGCCCAGGGTGGTCGGTTCGACGCGTACGGGCAGCCGGGAGTCTCCGGGCACGAGGTCGTGGACCAGGGCGTCGGGGCGGGTGAGCAGGCTCGTGAGGGTCTGGCCGAACGTCCGCAAAATCTCCTGGGCGCTCTCCTCGCGCAGCAGTTCACCGTCGTAGATGAGGTTGAAGCGGGGGCGGCCGTCGAGGGCGCGCTCGACGACGAGGGTGAGCGGGTAGTGCGGGGCGCCCTCGTTCACGAGGTCGGTGATGACGAGCTCGGCGTCGGGGGTCCGCAGGCTGTCCAGGTCGGTCGCGACGTCGAAGACGACCAGCGTGTCGAAGAGCGATCCGGCGCCCGCCTGGCGGCCGATCCGGGCCAGCGAGACGTGCTGGTGGGGCAGGACGGCGCCCTGGTGCTCGCGTACGGAGGCGAGCAGGTCGCGTGCGGTGGTCGACCCGGACCAGTGGGCGCGGACGGGGATCGTGTTGATGAACAGACCCACCATGTCGCCGATGCCGGGCACGTCGGCGTCGCGTCCGGAGACGGTGGAGCCGAAGACCACGTCGTCGGCGTGCAGGATGCCGCCCAGCGTCACCGCCCAGGCGCTGTGCACGGCCACGCTCAGCGGGACACCGGCGTCCCGGACCGCCGCGTCGACGTCGGCCTGCGCCTCGGCGGCGGTGTCGGCGAACCGGTCGGACGGCGTGTGCCCCTCGGCGACCAGTGAGGCGCCGGGCAGCCCGGCGAGCTCCTCGCGCCACACCCGGTCGCTCTCGTCGTCGTCGCGTCCGGCGAGCCAGTGCACGTAGTCGGCGAAGCCGCCGACCGGGTACACGGTGCCCGGCGCGTGGTACTCGGCGAGCAGCGCGCGCAGCATCGGCGGCACCGACCAGCCGTCGGCGATGATGTGGTGCACGGTCTGCACCAGGACGGTGCGCCCCTCCCCCGCGCGGATGAGCGTGTACCGCATCAACGGGCCGGTGGCGAGGTCGAATCCGGCGCGGCGGTCGCGCTCGGCGAGCTCGCGTATCTCGGCGTCGGTGATGCCGGGGCGGTCCAGCGTGGTGAAGGGCGGCTCGACGCCGTGCTCCAGGACGGAGACGACGCGTCCGTCGGCGAGGGCCGTGAAGCGTGCCGCGAGGTTCGGGTGGAGGGCGAGGAGCCGGGTGGCGGCGGCCGCGAGCCGGTCGGCGTCCACCTCGCCGTCCGGTGTCTCAAGGGTGAGGAGCTGCTGTTCGACGTACGCGCCCGCCGAGTCGTCGTCGAACACCGAGTGGAAGTACAGGCCTTCCTGCAGCGGGGTCAGCGGCAGGACGTCCCGCAGCGACGCGCCGTCCAGGGCGTCCACGTCGGCCTGGGTGAGCGGCACCAGGGGGAAGTCGCTGGGTGTGTGGCCGCCCGCGTCGAGCGCGGCGAGACCGGCCAGGGCCACCCGGAAGTAGCCGCCGAGGGTCTCGACGTCCTCGTCGGTGAACAGACCGTCGGGCCAGGAGATGGTCGTGACGAGCTCGTACTCGCCGCCGCCCGCGGCCGGTTCGGCGATCGCGTTGAACTCCAGGGCGCGCGGCAGCCGCATGGCGGGGTCGCGCTTCTCGCCGAGCTGGCCGGTGGTGCCCGCGAGGTTCCAGTCGCCCTGCGCGCCCGCGTCGAAACGGCCGAGGTAGTTGAAGAGCACCTGCGGCGCGGGAGCGTCGAACGCGGTGTCGCCGAGGTAGCGCAGCGCGCCGTACGAGATGCCGTTGCTCGGCACCCGTGCGAGGTCCTCCTTGACCGCCTTCAGGGCGGCGGCGAGGTACGCGGGTGAGGTGAGGTCGGGGGCGGTGCCGGGGTCGACGGTCACCGGGAAGAGGGTGGTGAACCAGCCGACGGTGCGCGAGAGTTCGGGCTCGAAACCGGCGGCGTCCGCCACGTACCGGCCCTCGCGGCCGTGGCCCTCCAGCTCGATGTGGGCGAACGTCTGGTCCTGGCCGAGGTCGCGGCGCCAGCGGGCGAGGGCGACGGCGAGCGCGGTGAGCAGCACGTCGTTGACGCCCGCGTGGAACTTGGCGGGGACCTCGCCGAGCAGCGCGGCGGTGACCTCGGGGCCGACCGAGACGGTGCGCAGCCGCTCCCGTGCGACGGTGTCGTCCGCGGCCAGCGGGCGCCGGCCCACCGGACGGTCCTCGCCCGGCAGGGGGCGCCGGAAGTACGCGTGGTCGGCCTCGAAGCCGGGGCGTCCGAGCAGCTGGGTCCAGCGGCGGAACGAGGTGCCCTCCGGCGGCAGTTCGACGGGCGTGCCCGCGGCGCACTGGCGCCAGGCCGTGGCCAGGTCCTCCATCAGGACCCGCCAGGAGACGCCGTCGACGACCACGTGGTGGGCGACGACGACCAGTTGGCGCTCGGCGCGGCGCCAGACGGCGCGCAACATCGCGCCGCCGTCGGGGTCGAGCCCGTCGGTCGCGAGCGTGACGCACGCGTCGAGCGGCAGGTCGCTCTCCCGCCACACCGGGGCGGCCGGGGCCGTCTCCGGGATGTCGAAGCTCCAGCGCTCGCCGCGCACCAGGCGGGCGCGGAGCATGGGGTGCCGGGCGAGGAGCGCGGAGAGGATCTCGTCGAGCGCTTCGGGGGTCAGGTCGGCGGGGGTGTTGAGCACCACGGACTGCACGAAGCCGTCGATCGCGTCGGTGGTCTCGCCGAGCCACTGCACGATCGGCGAGCCCTCGACGGGCCCGGTCGCGACGTCGCCGTGGTCGACGGTGGAGACGTCCTCGCGGCTCGCCACCGCCGCCAGGGCGCCGACGACACTGTGGTCGAAGATCTGGCGCGCGGTGACGTAGAGGCCCGCCTCGCGCAGCGCGCTCAGCAGCGAGATGGTCAGGATGCTGTCGCCGCCGAGCTGGAAGAAGTCCTGGTCGACGCCGACTTCGTCGAGCTGCAGGACGGCCGCGACCGCCGCGCAGACCGCGCGTTCGTCCTCGGTGGCGGGCGGGACGACGGCGCCGGTGCCGGTGGTGGGCTCGGGCAGTGCCTTGCGGTCGAGCTTGCCGTTGGCGGTGAGCGGGAACTCCGTCATCACGACGAGGTGGGCGGGCACCATGTACTCGACCATGTGCGCGGTGGCCCACGCCTTGACGTCGTCGGCGCGCAGCCCCTCGTGGCCGGCGGCCGGGATCACGTATCCGACGAGGTAGGTGCCGCCCGCGGTGTTCTTCTTGGCGACGACGCAGGTGTGCCGGACGCCGGGGTGCTCGGCGAGGCCGACCTCGACGTCCTCGATCTCCAGGCGCATGCCGCGGATCTTGATCTGGTTGTCGGCGCGGCCGAGGAAGTCCAGGGAGCCGTCCGGCTGGAACCGGGCGAGGTCGCCGGTGCGGTAGAGCCGGGAGCCGTCCGCGGCGAAAGGGTTCGCGACGAAGCGGGAGGCGGTCAGGCCGGGGGCGTTGACGTAGCCGCGGCCGAGCAGGAAGCCGCCCGCGTACAGCTCGCCGCCGACGCCGACCGGCACCGGGCGCAGCTCGTCGTCCAGGACGTACAACTGAGTGTTGGGGTTGGCCTTGCCGATGGAGGTCGACAGGCGTTCCGCGGCGCCCCGGTAGATGACGTGCGAGACGCCGATGGTCGTCTCGGCCGGGCCGTAGCCGTGGTACATCGGGATGTCGAGCCGGGTGCGGAACCGCTCGTACAGCTCGGGGGTGAGCACCTCGCCGCCGCACCAGACGTGCCGCAGGCTGTCCAGGCGTCCGGAGTCGCCGGCCATCTCCAGGAGCACGTCCAGCATGGACGAGACCAAGTACGTGAAGGTGACGCGCTGTTCGGCGATCACGCCGAGCAGGTGGTGCGGGTCGCGTTCGCCGCCGGGGCGCAGGACGACCAGGCGGCCGCCGCTGACCAGCGGCAGGAAGATCTCGTTGATGGAGATGTCGAAGGACAGCGGCGCCTTGAAGAGCGAGGCGTCGTCGTGGCCGAAGTGCAGGATCTCGTCGACCTGCCAGAGCAGCCGCTCGGCGATGGCCTCGTGACGGATCATCGCGCCCTTGGGCCGCCCGGTGGAGCCGGACGTGAAGATGACGTACGCGAGGGCGGCACCCGGCACGGGGAGCGCGGGCGCCTCGGTCGGCTCGGCGCCGAACCGCCAGTCGCCGAGGTCCACCTGGACGGCCTCGGGCTCGTCCGGGTCGCCGGAGCCGGAGTCGTTGAGCTGCACCACGACGCGGGCGTCCTCGATGACGACGGCGCGGCGCGCGGCGGGCCACTGCGGGTCGAGCGGCACGAAGGCGCAGCCCGCCTGCAACACGCCGAGCAGGCCGATCACCATGTCCGCGGAGCGGCCGAGCGAGATGCCGACGACCTGTTCGGCGGTGAGCCCGCGGCCGACGAGGTGGTGGGCCAGCTGGGCGGAGCGCTCGGCGGCCTCGCGGTAGGTCAGGGACCGGTGTTCGTCGACGATCGCGACGGCGTCGGGGCGGCTGCGCGCCTGCTCCCGGAACATCTCGACGATGGTCGGGCGGACCCGCTCCGCGTCGGTGTCGTTCCACGCGAGGAGGGTCCGCAGCCGCTCCTCGGCGCCCGTCGCGCCGATGGTGCCCAGCGGCCGGTCGGGGAAGTCGGCCAGGTCGTCCAGGGCGAGCTGCGCGTCGGCCTGCGTGACGCCGTCCGGGACGGCGATGCTCCGGCCGTCCTCGCCGGCGTCCCGACTGCCGGGCCCGGTGCCGCCGTTGGCGACCCAGCCGAGCACGTCGGCGAAGAGCGTGGCGTCGGTGAGCTCGATGCCTTCGGGACTCCGTCCGGTGGCCCAGTACGTCAGCGCGACGGCACACGCGTCGGCGAGGGTCCGGTCGCGGTGGTCACCGGCCCGCCGACGCAGATCGGCCAGGCGCGGGGGAGGAAGCAGTACGAGGCGAGCGCTCGGTTCCATCATCGAAGACAGCGTCCCTTCCAGGTCATCGCAGTTAGGCTAACCTAAATAAGGGTTGCCTAACTACCCTCTCGCCAGGCCCGCCACAGACGCGCGTACCGGCCGCCCAGAGCCACCAACTCGTCGTGGGTGCCCTGCTCCACCACCCGCCCCGCGTCAAGCACGGCGATCCGGTCCGCCGCCATCGCCTGCGTCAGCCGGTGCGCCACGAACAGCGTGGTCCGGCCCGCGCACGCGGCCAGCACCGCACGCTCCAGCTCCGCGGCGCCCTCACTGCCCGCCTCGGCGGTCGACTCGTCGAGCACGACCACCGGGGTGCGGCCCAACACAAGGCGGGCCAGGGCGATATGGGCGACTTTGGTGACGTCGAGGCGCTCGCCGCCCTCGCCGACCGGGGTGTCCAGCCCCTCGGGCAGCGCGTCGACCCAGTCGGCGGCGCCGACCGTGCGCAACGCGTCCATCAGTTCGGCGTCGGTCGCCGTCGGCGCGGCGAGCCTCAGGTCCTCGGCGAGCGGACCGGAGAACACGTGCGTCTCCTGCGTCAGAATGCTCACCAGGGCCCGCGCCCCCGCCTCGTCCAGCTCACCGAGGTCCTGCGCACCGACCCGCACCGACCCGCTCTGCGGCGTACCGATGCCCGCGATCAGCGCGGCCAGCGTGGACTTGCCCGCGCCCGTCGCGCCCACCAGGGCCAGCGAACCGCCCGCCGGAATCGTCAGGTCGACGTCCCGCAGCACCGGTTCGTCGGTGCCGGGATAGCTGAACGTAAGGCCTCGTACCGTCACCGGGTGGGGCCCGGCGCCGGCCGCCTCGACCGAGGCGTCACCCACGAGCCGCTCCTGCCCGGACTCCCCGAGCACCCCGACGAGACGGGTCAGGCTCGCGCCCGACTTCTGCGCCTCGTCGAAGGTGAACATGATGGCGCCGAGCGGTGTGAACAGCCGGTGGAACATCAGCGGGGCCGCCGACACCTCGCCCAGGGTGGCGGCGTCCGCCTCCAGCAGGGCGTATCCCACGACGAGGATCAGGACGAGCCCGATGAACTCGGCGCGGTTCTCCCGGCCGACGAACCGGCCGAAGAAGCGGAACACCTCGATCCCGAGGTTGCGCACCCGCCAGGACTCCTGGGTGACCTTGTCGCGGACCCCGTCCTCCAGGCGGTACGCCCGCACGGTGTCGATCCCGTCCAGACCGCTGATCAGCGCCTGCGCACGGTCGGCCTGGGCCACCCGTTGCTTGCGGTAGAGCGGGGCGGACCGCGGCAGGTACCAGCGCAGGGCCAGCGCGTACGCGGGCAGCGCGCCGGCGCCCGCGAGGCCGAGCCGCCAGTCGAGACCGAACATGCCGACGGTCGCTATGAAGACCAGCACCCCGGCGGAGAACACCGTGGGGATGGCCGTGCGGATGCCCTTGGACAGCACGGCCACGTCGTCACCGACCCGGGAGAGCACGTCTCCCCTGCCGACCTGCTCTATCCGCGCGCTCGGCATCCCGAGCACCGCGCGGACGGCGCCCTCGCGCAGCCGGGCGAGCAGATCCGCGCCAAGGCGGCCGATCAGATAGGTCGACAGGGCGGTGGCCACCGCGCCGAGCAGCGCGGCGGCCCCCATCAGCACGCCGATCGTGGTGAGGACCGAGCGCGACTCGCCCCCGGCCACCCCGTCGACCACCCGGCCGAGCAGGAGGACCGGGAGTACTTGGAGCGCGGCCCCCGCCACCGTGCTGAGCACGGTGGCGGCCGACAGCCAGGGCACTTCGCGGCAGTGGACCGAGACCCACCGGGTGGCCTCGCGTCCGGTCGCCGTGCGCAGGGTCGCCGGGGCGGCGGGGGTCTCGGTGGTCGATGTCTCGATGGTGCTCACACGCTGGCCAAGTCGGGGTGGGGGCGGGAGGGGTCGAACGGCATCGCTAGGAGACCGACTTGACGAGCTCGTCGATCGCGTACGGCAGGGAGAGCGCGGTGCCCTGGGACATCGCAGCGCCGACGGCGGGGCCCTCGCTGTCCAGGAGGTAGGACACGTGGCCCTTCTTCACGGCCTTCAGGTTCTTGAACAGCTCGAACTTCTTCAACGCCGCCGTGTCCGCCTTGTCGTTGATGACGACGACGCGGTCGACGTCGACCAGGTCCGTGCGCTCGGGCGAGAGTTCGGTGGAGAACTTGCCGCCCGCGATCTCGTCGATCTTGGTCTGGTACGAGAAGCCCATGCCCGTCAGGAGCCGGCCGCGCACGTCCTTGGAGGTGAACGGGTTGATGGAGTCCTTGTACCAGGAGAGCGCGACGGCCTTCTGGTCCGCGAACTTCGGGTGCGCCTTCTTGGCCGCGGCGAGCTTGTCCTCGATGCCGCTGACGAGCTTCTTGCCCTCGTCCTCCTTGCCCAGCGCCTTGGCGATGTGCACCGTGTTGTCCTGCCACGGGGCGCTGAAGAGCTCCTTCTCGCCCTTGGTGCGGCCCACGGTCGGGGCGATCTTGGAGAGCTTGTCGTAGCCGGCCTTGTCGATCTCCGAGTACACGGCGATGATCAGGTCGGGCCGCAGGGCGGCGATCTTCTCGTAGTTGGGGCCGGAGTCGCCGTTCTTCATGACGACCTCGGGCTTGGTGTCGCCCCACTTGTCCTTGACCCAGGGCCACTGGGTGTTGATGTCGGGGGACTTGCCCGAGGGGTTCGGGTACTGGTCGACCATGCCGACCGGCTTGGTGCCGAGCGCCAGGGCGGCCTGGTCGTCGGTGTAGCCGACGGTGACGACCCGCTGGGGCGCCTTGGTGATCTTGGTGGATCCGAACGCGTGCTCCACGGTGACCGGGAACGTGCCGCCGCCGGCGGCCGCCGGGGTGTCGCTCGCCTTGTCCTCCGAGTCGGAACCGCATCCGGCGAGGAGGCCGACGCCGAGCGTCGTGGCGGCGAGCACCGCGGCCAGCCGCCGCCAAGGCTTCGTGAGCGTCGTTCGATGGAGGAGCATCCGGATTCCCTTGCTTTCGCGCTGACCGCTGCGCCCTGATGCAGAGCGAGCCAAACCTTAACCCGTACAGGTGAGGTTAGCCTAGCCTTACCGGTGCTTTCCTTCGCGGGGTCAGTCGAGTTGCACGTGCGTACGGCCGATCGGCACGATCAACGGCCGGTCGCTCGCCGGGTCGTCGACCACCCGGGCGCGCAGTCCGAAGGCCTCGTACAGCAGATCCGCCGTGATCACCTCGCGCGGGTGGCCCTGCGCGAGGATCGAACCCGCCTTCATCACCACGAGGTTGTCGCTGTAGCGGGTGGCCAGGTTGAGGTCGTGCAGGACCATCACCACGGTGTTGCCCGACTCGTGCAGGTCGTCCACCAGGTCGAGCACGTCGATGGCGTGCGCGAGGTCGAGGTAGGTGGTCGGCTCGTCGAGGAGGAGCAGATCGGTGCCCTGGGCCAGGGTCATGGAGATCCAGACCCGCTGCCGCTGCCCGCCGGAGAGCGAGTCGACGGGGCGGTCGGCCAGGTCGGACACCCCGGTCATGGCCAGGGCGTGCGCCACGACGTCGGCGTCGTCCGACGACCACTGCCGCAGCCAGCTCTGGTGCGGGTGGCGGCCACGGGCGACCAGGTCGGCCACGGTGAGCCCCTCGGGGGCGACCGGCGCCTGCGGCAGCAGGCCCATCTTCTTCGCCACGTCCCGGGTCTTGAGCTTGTCGATGTCCTCGCCGTCCAGGACGACCGAGCCCTTCGCCGGCTTGAGCAGCCGGGTCAGGGTGCGCAACAGGGTCGACTTCCCGCAGCCGTTGGGGCCGATGATCGTGGTGATCACCCCGGGCGGAATGGCCACGTCGAGGTCGTCGATGACCGTACGGCTGCCGTAGCCGACGGAGATGCCCCGGGCCGCGAGGCGTGCCGCGTCCCCGACCCCGGACCCGGCGTCGGACTCGATCTCGGTGATGAACTGCGTGGCCACAAGCCCCCCTAATATTAGGTTTGCCTCACCTTTGTACCAGCTATCGGTGCCGCACCGGCTATTTGAGGTTCGCCCGGACCAACAGATAGACGAGGAAGGGGCCGCCGATCGCGGCGGTGACCACGCCGACCGGAAGGCTGACCGGCAGGCCTGCGCGCGCGGTGAGGTCCGCGCCGATCAGCAGCAGCGCGCCCACCAGCCCCGAGGCCACCATCGGCGGCGTCGGACGGCGCGCGAGCCGCATCGCCACCTGCGGCGCCACCAGGGCGACGAACGGAACGGGTCCCGCCGCGCTCACCGCCACGGCGGCAAGGAGCACCGCGCACAGCAGCAGGACCGCCCGCACCCGGGAGTGGCGCACGCCGAGCCCCGCCGCGACGTCGTCACCCAGGTGCAGCGGCTTGAACTGGAAGGACGCGGCGGCCACCACGACGAGCAGGGCGAGCGAGCACCAGAGCGCCACCCGGACCTCGTCCCAGGACCGGTTGTCCAGCGAACCGACCAGCCACGCCTGGGCCCTGGCCACGTCCCTGATGTCGGCGGAGACGAGCAGCCACGTCGTGACCGCCTCCATCACGGCGCTCACCGAGATGCCGATGAGGATGAGGCGGAACCCGTCGACCCCGCGCCGCCAGGCCAGGAAGTACACGAGCAGTCCGGTGGCGAGACCGCCGCCGAGCGCCGCCGCCGACAGGCCCACGGAGTCGACGGCCGCCGCCGCGGCGCCGCCCGACACCGTGACGGAGAACACCGCGACCGCGCCTGCGCCGCCGGTGATGCCCAGGATGTCGGGGCTGGCCAGCGGGTTGCGCGCGACCGACTGCGTGATGGCCCCGGAAACGCCGAGGGCGACGCCGACGACGAGCCCGGCCAGGGCCCGCGGCATCCGCAGGTCCATGATGACGAACTCGTCGACCTGCTCGCCCCGTCCGACGATCGTCGCCAGCACGCGCGACAGGTCGATGGGGAAGTCACCGACGCTGATCGAGAGGCAGAACACCAGGAAGGTGGCGGCCGCGAGGAGCAGCGTGACGAGCACGAGCCAGGGCCGCCACACGAACGACATCCGGCCGAGCCGTACGCCCGACGCCACCGGGGCCCGCACGTCCGTCCCGCTCATCGGCTCCCGCATTCCGTCCGTGCGCTCGTCCGTCCCGGTCATGCGCTTGTCCCGCTCATGGGCTGTCCCGCTCATGCGTTCTTGAACTTTCCTCGCCACACCATGACCGCGAAGAAGGGCGCCCCGAGCAGGGCCACGACCACCCCCGCCTCCAACTCGCCCGGCCGCACGACCAGTCGGCCCACGATGTCGCAGACCAGCAGGACGACGGCGCCGAGCAGCCCCGCGTACGGGACGAGCCAGCGGTAGTCCGGGCCGGTCAGATGACGGGCGACATGGGCGACCATCAGGCCGAGGAAGGCGATGGGTCCGCAGGCCGCCGTGGCCGCGCCGGCGAGCAGGGTGATCGCGAGGATGCCGATGGTGCGGCTCAGCGCGATGTTCACGCCGAGCCCGCGCGCCACGTCCTCGCCGAGGTTGAGCAGGTTGAGCGAGGGCAGCCGGCTCAGCGCGAGGACGAGACCGACGCCGATGAAGAGCGTCACCGGCCAGATGACGTCGA
Source organism: Streptomyces sp. NPDC005863 (assembly GCF_042871345.1). Classification (NCBI taxonomy): domain Bacteria; kingdom Bacillati; phylum Actinomycetota; class Actinomycetes; order Kitasatosporales; family Streptomycetaceae; genus Streptomyces; species Streptomyces sp. NPDC005863. Next base: position 490,376 of record NZ_JBIAII010000005.1, read on the forward strand.
AGCCGACGCCCGCGACCGAGCCGGCGTTCCAGAACCGCAGGGCGTTCAGCGACTTCTGGTCGGAGAGCGCGACCGCCGTGGTCATCGCGGCGAGGAACACGGTGATCCCCTGCCCGGCGAGCGCGAGCGTCAGCGGATTGCCGGCCCCGCGGCCGATGCTGGCGAGGCCGAACACGACGACCCCGGAGACCGCGGCGCCGAGGAACGCGAACCAGACGTACTGGAACGGGTTGGAGAGCCCGAACACGGCGATCACCGACACCACGGCGAACGAGGCGCCGGCGTTCACCCCCAGCAGACCGGTGTCCGCGATCGGATTGCGCGTGTACCCCTGGATCAGGGCGCCGCCGACGCCCAGGGCGATGCCCGCCACGATCGCGAGCACCGTCCGGGGCAGCCGCACGGTCTGCACGATGAGCCGGATCTCGGTGAGCCGCTGGTCCGACTCCGGCGCCGCGAACAGCCCGTGCCAGACCTCGGTGGGGCTCAGCGAGCGCGCGCCGACGGCCAGCGAGAGCGCGGCCGCGATCACCAGGGCGGCGGCGAGCACCGCGAGCCCCACGAGCCGCTTCCGGCGGGCGTCCGTCGCCCCTCTCGCCAGGGGGCGCTCCACTGCAGTCGTGCTCATTCGACGTACGTTATCCCTTTGATCGGACCGGGACGCACGGCCGGTGGGCCGACGCGGGACCGCGGCTACCGTGCGGCGCTGCCGGTCTCGTCGGCCACCGGGCGGGCTCCGTCGGGGGCGAACTCCGCGGTGCGGGCGCGCAGCGAGTCGAGGATCTCGCCGACCCGTATCGCGATGTTGGACAGCAGCGACGACGTGATGCCGTGCGTGTGCTCCGTACCGCCCTGCAGGTAGATGCCGCAGCGCAGTTCGGGGTCGGTCGCGATGCGGTAGTCGCGCTCGACGCGGACGCGGCCCTCGTCGTCGCGCAGGCAGTGGTCGGCGACCTCGCCGAGGATGCCGACCGGGTCGGCGGGGCTGTAGCCGGTGGCGAAGACCACGACGTCGGCGTCGAGGGAGGTCTCCTCCCCCGTGACGAGGGAGGTGATGGTGGCGCGGGCGCCGTCGTCCGTCTCCTTGACGCCGGTGAGCCGCGAGACGTTGATGAAGCGCAGCCGCTCGGTGCCGAGCACCTTCTCGCGGTACATCTCCCGGTACAGGTCGTCGATCAGGTCGATGTCCACCACGGAGTAGTTGGTGTTGCCGTGGTAGTCCATCAGCCGCCGCTTGACGCCCTCGGGAGCGGCGTAGTACTCGTCGACCGCGTCGGGGTCGAAGATCCGGTTGGCGAAGCTGCTGTCGTCGGCGGGGCTGTAGCCGTAGCGGGAGAAGACCGCGCAGACCTCGGCGTCGGGGAAGCGGCGGTGCAGGTACGCGACGTTCTCCGCGGCGCTCTGTCCGGCGCCCACGACGACGAAGCGGGAGGGGGCGGTGCCCTCCAGGGTGTCGACCTTCGTCAGCAGGTCGGAGTTGTGCCAGACGTGCTCGCCGCGCTCCACGCCCTCCGGCATGAGGGGGCGCAGGCCGGTGCCGACGACGAGGTTGCGCGCGCGGTGGACCGCGAGGCCCTCGGCCGAACGGACCGTCACGTCGAGGTACTCCACGACGCCGTCGCGGTGGTGCGGCGTGACGCCGACGACCTCGTGGCCGTAGGAGACCTGGTCGTCGACCTTGGCCGCGGCCCACTCCAGGTAGTCGTGGAACTCCACGCGCAGCGGGAAGAGGTTCTTGTGGTTGATGAAGTCGGTCAGGCGCCCCTTGCTCTTCAGATAGCAGAGGAAGCTGAACTCACTGGTGGGGTTCCGCTGGGTCACCAGGTCCTTGAGGAAGGACACCTGCATGGTCGCGTCGTCGATCAGCATGCCGCGGTGCCAGCCGAAGCGCGGCTGCTGCTCGAAGAAGTGGGCGGTGACCGTCTCCTCCCTGCCGACGCCTGCGTTGTGCTCGCTGAGCGCGATCGCCATGGCCACATTGGACGGGCCGAAGCCGATGCCAATGAGGTCGTGGACCAGTGGTGCGTCGCCAGGAAGAACCTGTGACATGTCACTCCCATCGTGCGGGGAAGCCGCCTGTCAGGCGTGGGGAAGGTACAGATGGTGGGCACGTCGACACAGCAGCACGTCGACACAGCAACCCACCGGAACTTAGGTGAGCCTAAGCTAATCCGACGGAGCTGTCGACCCGCCGGAGGGCAGCCGCCTTCCAACTCGGGTATAAAGTCAACGCGTTGCCTAATAAGGTAAGGCTTGCTTTACTTGTCGTCGGCTATTCCCTGCTCTGAGGAGGAACCCCATGCGGGTCGTCATGTTCGGTTACCAGACCTGGGGGCACCGCACCCTGCAAGCCCTCCTGGACTCCGAACACGACGTGGTGATGGTCGTGACCCACCCCAAGAGCGAGCACGCGTACGAGAAGATCTGGAGCGACTCCGTCGCGGACCTCGCCGAGGAGCACGGCGTACCCGTGGTGATCCGCAACCGCCCCGACGACGAGGAGCTGTTCGAGCGCCTCAAGGAGGCCGACGCGGACATCATCGTCGCCAACAACTGGCGTACGTGGATTCCGCCGCGCATCTTCAACCTGCCGCGGCACGGCACGCTGAACGTGCACGACTCGCTGCTGCCGAAGTACGCCGGCTTCTCCCCCATCATCTGGGCCCTGATCAACGGCGAGCCCGAAGTGGGCGTCACCGCGCACATGATGGACGACGAGCTCGACGCCGGTGACATCGTCCGCCAGGAGTCGGTCGCCGTCGGCCCGAAGGACACCGCCACCGATCTCTTCCACAAGACCGTCGACCTCATCGCCCCCGTCACCATCGGCGCGCTCGACCTCATCGCCGCCGGCAAGACGGAGTTCACCAAGCAGGACCGCTCGCAGGCGACCTTCTTCCACAAGCGCTCCGTCGAGGACATCCGCGTCGACTGGACCTGGCCGGCCGCGGACCTGGAGCGCCTCGTCCGCGCGCAGTCCGCGCCGTACCCGAGCGCCTTCTGCTTCCACAAGGGCAAGCGGCTTGAGATCGTCTCGGCCGTGGTCTCCGAGGGCCGGTACGGCGGCACGCCGGGCCGCGTCTTCTACCGCGAGGGCGAGGGCGTGGTGATCGTCGCCGGCGCCGACGCGCGCACCGGCCGCAACCACGGCCTGGCCATCACGCGTGTCCGCACCGAGGACGGCCAGGAACTGCCCGCCGCCGAGTACTTCACCTCCATGGGCGGCTACCTGACCAGCCGCCCCTGACGCACCCCCGTCCCCGCCCCGTGGATCAGCCCGCCGCGGCGAGGACCAGGGGCAGCACCTGCTCGGCGCCCGCCCGCCGCACCAGGCGGGCGGCGACCGCCAGCGTCCACCCGGAGTCGGTGAGGTCGTCCACGAGCAGGACGGGGCCGGGCGTCGCGGCCAACGCCTCGGCCAGCTCGTCCGGGACCACGAACGCGTCGGACAACGCCCGCAGTCGCTGGGCGGAGTTGCTGCGGCGGGCCGCGTGCGCGCCGTCCGGGCCGGTGTACGCCAGGGTGCCGAGGAGGGGGAGGCGGCCGATGGTCGCGATCCCCTCGGCGAGCGAGCCGACGAGCTGCGGGCGCGTCTGCGAGGGCACGGCGACGACGCCCACCGGGCGGGGCGAGGCGTCCGGGACGCCGGGCGCCCAACCGCCGGGCGAGCGCGCCCAGTCGGCGATGACCGCCACCGCGGCCCGCAGCACATCGTCGGGGACCGGGCCGTCCGGCGCGCTCTCCGCGAGGAGCGGGCGCAGCCGGTTGCCCCAGCCGATGTCCGAGAGCCGCCCGAGCGCGCGGCCGGTGGAGCACTGCTCCCTGGCCGGAATGCGCCCCTTGAGGTCCACGCCCAGCGCGGCCATACCGGTCGGCCACATGCGGCGCGGCTCGATCTCCACGCCGGGGCGGTCCAGTTCCTTCGTCGCTCCGGTGAGCGCCTCCGTGGAGACGGACGCGTCGGTCCAGGGGCCCGCGCAGTTGTCGCAGCGGCCGCAGGGAACCGCCCCCTCGTCGTCCAGCTGCCGGCGCAGGAACTCCATCCGGCACCGGTCCGTGCTCACGTAGTCCCGCATGGCCTGCTGTTCGGTCCGCCGCTGCCCGGCCACCCACGCGTACCGCTCCGCGTCGTACACCCAGGGCTCGCCGGTGGAGATCCAGCCGCCCTTGACCCGCTTGACCGCTCCGTCCACGTCGAGCACCTTCAGCATGGTCTCGAGGCGGGTGCGCCGGAGCTCGACCTGGGCCTCCAGCGCCGGCACGGACAGCGGCCGCCCGGCGCCGGCGAGCGCCGACAGGGTCTGGCGGACCTGCTCCTCGGGCGGGAAGGCGGTGTCGGCGAAGTAGCGCCAGATGGCCTCGTCCTCCTTGCCCGGCAGCAGCAGCACATCGGCGTGCTCCACCCCGCGGCCCGCACGGCCCACCTGCTGGTAGTACGCGATCGGCGAGGACGGCGAGCCGAGGTGGACGACGAAGCCCAGGTCCGGCTTGTCGAAGCCCATGCCGAGCGCGGAGGTGGCGACCAGCGCCTTGACCCGGTTCTCCTGGAGGTCGATCTCGGCCTGCAGCCGGTCGGCGTTCTCCGTGCGGCCCGTGTAGGACGCCACCGTGAAACCGCGCTGGCGCAGGAAGGCGGTGGCCTCCTCGGCCGCGGCGACGGTCAGGGCGTAGATGATGCCGGAACCCTGCAGCTCGTCCAGGTGCTCGGCGAGCCAGGCCAGCCGGTGCGCGGCGTCCGGCAGCTCGACGACGCCGAGGCGCAGGCTCTCCCGGTCCAGCGGGCCGCGCAGCACCAGCGCCTCGCCCGCGCCGGTGCCCAGCTGCTCGGCCACGTCGGCGGTCACGCGCGCGTTGGCCGTCGCGGTGGTGGCGAGCACCGGCACGCCGGCCGGCAGCTCGGTGAGCATCGACCGCAGCCGCCGGTAGTCCGGCCGGAAGTCATGCCCCCAGTCGGAGATGCAGTGCGCCTCGTCCACGACGAGGAGGCCGGTCGTGGCCGCGAGCTTGGGCAGCACCTGGTCGCGGAAGTCCACCGAGTTGAGCCGCTCCGGGCTGACGAGCAGGACGTCGGTCTCGCCGCGCTCGACCTCTCCGTAGATCGCCTCCCACTCCTCCGGGTTGGCCGAGTTGATGGTGCGCGCCTGGATGCCGGCGCGGGCGGCCGACTCGACCTGGTTGCGCATCAGCGCGAGGAGCGGCGAGATGATCACCGTGGGCCCCGCGCCGCGCCGCCTCAGCAGGGCCGTGGCCACGAAGTACACGGCCGACTTGCCCCAGCCGGTGCGCTGCACCACCAGGGCGCGGCGCCGCTCCTCCACCAGGGCCCCGACCGCCTGCCACTGGTCCTCGCGGAGCCGGGCCGAACCGCCCGGATCGCCGACGAGCTCGGCGAGGATGGCGTCGGCTTCGGTGCGGAGCTCCAGGTTGTCCATGCCCCCATGCAACCCGATGCCACTGACAATCGCCGAATCCACGGCGGGTCTGCGGCGGGTCTGCGCCGGGTCCGGGCGGCAGGAGGGGAAGGGGTGCGTCGGAGGGGGACGCGCTGGGCAGGAATAGGCAGTACGTGATCGGACCCCGCGTGGCGCCGAACGCTGGGCCCGTACGCGGTCAGGTACCGGATCCGTAGGCAGTCAGGTACCGGACCCGTACGCGGTCAGCCGCCGCGACCTCGCGTTCTGTTCGTGATCCCCGCGTCCTGTCCGTGATCCACGCGCTTGATCCATCGCCCTCCGCTCATTGCCGCGAGCGACCGGGGCGGGAACAATTGGAACCGCTCCCGTGCGGCTCCTGCGACCGGCAGGGGTCCGCCGTGGCGCGCTCCCGCAGTCCGACCCCGCCCGTCTGGGGCGCGTAGCCGAAGGGAGGACCGTGACCTTCGGATTCGCCTCGTCCGGTGCGGCATCGGTGCCGGAGTCCCCGGGTTCGGCCGAGCTGTCCGCCGACTCCGACCACCGCCTGGGCCGGATGCTGGAGCCCGCCGAGTGGTCGGCCGCGGGAATTCCCTTGCTGCGCAACCCCCGTGAGGTCGTGGCCGGTCTGCACACCCGCCACCGGCCGACCCCGTCGACGGCCGTCGTGGCCGTGCTCGACCCGGACGAACGGCTGCGGGCCAGCGCCTCGTTCCGCCGCCAGACCACTCCGACCGACGGCTGGGTCTTCCGTAACGCGCTGCTCGCCCAGTTGCGCCGGATCATCCCGCACGACCTGCGCCGCCGCACCCCGGTGCGTACCGCCGTCCTGCTCTACTGCCGTGACGGGGACGCCCGTTGGACCCACGAGGACGGCGCCTGGATGTGGGGCCTGCGGGACGCCTGCACCCTGCACGGGCTGCGGTGCGGCGCGTACATCACGCTGACGCGCGACGGGTGGCAGGTGCTCGGCGAGGGGCGGGGCGGTCGTCGGCCGAGCGCCGGTTCACGGCCCGAGGCCTTCGCCGGGACGGATCCGCCTGCACCACGTACCGGAGGCGCCGCCTCCGACGTCCTGCGCCGCGCGGCGGCACGCTGAGGATCCCGCCTGCGTACCCGGTCCCGCATACCTGGTCCCGCATACGGAGACGCGCGTACGAATGCGTACGCGCGAACTCCGTGCCCTGATGCCGACCGCCGTACGAAAACGCACGAGAACGCACGAGGACGTACGTCCACTGCCTCGGTGTCAGACGCCCGCGCCGAGCGTCGAGTTGATGCGCTGCGGGTCACCGCAGACGATCAACAGGGTGCTCGCGCGGGTGAGCGCCGTCGGCAGCGCCGCGACCGCGGTCTCTTCGCTGCCGCCGTTGACGGCGACGACGACCACGGGCCGGGCGGCGGCACGGGACAGCGCGGCGGCGTCGGCGTAGAAGACGTCGTCGCCCGCGTCGTGCTGCGCCCAGTAGGCGCTCTCGCCGAACGACAGCTCGTGCGTGGCCCACGGGTGGGGGTCGCCGGTGGTGATCACCAGGACCTCACCCGGGGCACGCCCGGCGTCGAGCAGCAGGTCGACGGCTTCCTCGGCCGCGTCCAGCGCGCCCTCGGCCGAGGCCGGGACGAGCTGGATCTGCGGAGCCGAGGCCACGGCGGGACCGGGGGCGGCAGGGGCAGCCGGGGCGGACGGCCCGGGCTTGGCGGCCGTGTCGCGCGGGGTTCGCTGCGCGGGCGGCATCGGCCGGGCAGGACCCGGACGGCCGGGACGCGGCGGAGCCGCGGGACGCGGACCGGGTACGGGGCGGGGGGTCGGCGCGACGCGGCCGCTGGCCTGCGTGGCGCGGGGACCCTGGGCACTCTCGTGAATCTGAGGCTCCTCGGGAATGAGAGGCATGAAGTGTTGTCTATCAAACGCCGATGCGAATCGCGTCGGCGGGTGGCACATGAGTGCGACCGGACGTGCCGGAAAAGCGTCAGAACTCAAAGCCGAGCTGGCCCTCGATTTCCGGAACGTTTCCGTCCGCCCAGCTGCGGGCCTTCTTGAGGTGCCGCCACTGGGGCAGCGCATCAAGATACGCCCACGTGAGCCGGTGGTACGGGGTGGGCCCCCGCTCCGCCAGCGCGGTCTTGTGCACCGGCGACGGATAGCCGGCGTTGGCCGCAAAACCGAAGTCTGCATGTTCGATGCCCAGTTCGGCCATCATTTTGTCGCGCCGGACTTTCGCGATCACGGAAGCCGCGGCGACGGCCACACAGGACTGGTCCCCCTTGATCACCGTACGGACCTGCCAGGGAGCACCGAGGTAGTTGTGCTTTCCGTCGAGGATGACCGCGTCCGGGCGGACCGGCAGCCCCTCCAGAGCACGCACCGCGGCGAGCCGCAGCGCGGCCGTCATGCCCAGGTCGTCGATCTCCTCGTGCGAGGCGTGACCGAGGGCGTGGGCGGTGACCCAGGTCTCCAGCTCCACCGCGAGCGCGGTGCGCCGCTTGGGGGTGATCAGCTTGGAGTCGGTGAGCCCCTCGGGCGGCCTGCGCAGTCCGGTGATCGCCGCACAGACGGTGACCGGTCCGGCCCAGGCGCCGCGCCCGACCTCGTCGACACCGGCGACGATCTTCGCTCCGGTGGTGGCGCGCAGGGAGCGCTCGACGGTGTGGGTGGGTGCTTCGTACGGCATGGCGTCCTCAGCCTACGCCGCCGGGAACCGCCCGCGACACCCAGGCCCCGCCCGAACCACGCCGACGACTCCCACCGCCCCTCGGAGGGCCCTCTCGTGGACACCCGCCGACATCCCCGTGGACGCCCTTACGGTCGCGGTGGAACCCTCACGGCCGCAGCAGCGGGACCATCACCTGGTCGATGAGCGCCTCGAACTCCTCGTCCCGCCATTCGCTCGCGCACACCTTCGTGCGGTACATGAACATCGCCGGGATCACATCGCACACATACGCGTCCGTCCCGCCGGAACGCACCTCTCCGCGCTCGACACCACGGCGCAGCACCTCCTTGATCAGCTTCACGCTCGGCTCGATGACGCCCTCGAAGATCACGTCATGGAAGAGCTCGGCCGTCGCTGTGTCGCATTCGTGAAGCACCGCGCGCAGGGCGAACCCGGTGCGCGAGAACATCGTGACCCGCATCTGCTTGCACAGCTGGAGCAGGTCCTCCCGGACGCCGCCGAGGTCCGGAACGCTGTCCAGGCGGGGCAGCCCGGCCCGCAGGGCGTGCACGACGAGGTCCTCCTTGGACGGCCAGCGGCGGTACACGGCCGCCTTGCCGGTCTGCGCCCCCGCGGCCACGCCCTCCATCGTCAGGCCGCTCCAGCCGACCGTGCTGAGCTGCTCGAGGGCGGCATCGAGGATCGCGCGCTCCAGGACGGGCCCCCGCCGACGCGGGGACACCGTCCGGGCGGGAACGGCCGTCCAGCGCGAAGTAGCCATCTATTTCTCTCCGTTGAGCGAGCAGATGCGCCAGAAACCAGCAGACACATCGAGAACCAGGTGCTGAGAACAAAGGTGAGTGAACGCTTGCGTTCACTCAAGAGGAGTCACTACCGTCGTAGTGAACAGTGAACGGGCCCGTTCACTAAGGAACTTGCGGGGGATCATGACGACGACCTCTCAGCTGACACACGATCACAAGCCCGGAGCCGCCCGCCGGGAGGGGCATCCCGGCCTGGCCCTCACCGTCATCGCGGCCTGCCAACTCATGGTGGTCCTGGACGCGACGATTGTGAACATCGCGCTCCCCCACATCCAGGGAGCGCTCCACTTCTCGACGACCGACCTCACGTGGGTCGTCAGCGCGTACACCCTCACCTTCGGCGGTCTGCTGCTGCTCGGCGGCCGCGCCGGTGACATCCTCGGACGCCGTCGCGTCTTCATGTCCGGCATCCTCCTCTTCACGCTCGCCTCACTCCTCGGCGGATTCGCCCAGGAACCCTGGCAGCTGCTGGCCGCGCGCGCCCTGCAGGGCGTCGGTGGCGCGATAGCCTCGCCCACCTCGCTGGCCCTCATCACGACGACCTTCCCCGAAGGGCCCGAGCGGAACCGCGCGTTCGGCGTTTTCGCCGCCGTCTCCGCAGGTGGCGGCGCGATCGGCCTGCTGGCGGGCGGCATGCTCACCGAGTGGCTCGACTGGCGCTGGGTCCTGTTCGTGAACGTACCCATCGGCGTCCTGATCGCCGTCCTCACCCCGCTCTACATCAACGAATCCGAGCGTCACCCCGGCCGCTTCGACCTCACGGGCGCCCTGACCTCCACGCTCGGCATGGTCTCCCTGGTCTACGGATTCATCCGTTCCGCCGAAGAAGGCTGGCGCGACGGCATCACGCTGGGCTCGTTCGGCGCGGCGGTCGTCCTGCTCGCGGCCTTCGTCTTCGTCGAGAAGCGGGCGAAGGAACCGATCACGCCCCTGCGGATGTTCGCCGACCGCAACCGCTCGGGCACATATGTGATCATGCTCAGCCTGGCCGCCGCGATGTTCGGCATCTTCTTCTTCATCGTGCTCTTCGTGCAGAACATCCTGGGCTACACCCCGATCGAGGCGGGCCTGGCCTTCCTGCCGGTCACGATGGTCATCGCGGTCGGTGCGGGCCTGTCGCAGAAGTTCCTTCCGGTGCTCGGCCCGAAGCCGTTCATGGTGTCGGGTTCGGTCATCGTCGCGCTGGGGCTCGGCTGGCTGACCCTGCTCGGTCCTGACAGCTCCTACCTGGGCGGCGTGCTCGGTCCGATGCTGCTGTTCGGCTTCGGCATGGGCCTGAACTTCGTGACGCTGACGCTGACGGCGGTCTCCGGCGTGGCCCTCCACGAGGCGGGCGCCGCCTCCGGCCTCCTCAACACCACCCAGCAGGTGGGCGGTTCGCTCGGTCTGTCCATCCTCACCACCGTCTTCGGCACGGCGAGCCGCAACGAGGGCAAGGACCAGATGGCGGACTTCATGGCCCACGCCTCCCCGGAGCAGAAGGCCCAGTTCGCCAAGACCCACGAGCTGCCGGCGCCCTGGGGCCACGAGGTGCTCTCCGAGGGCATCTCGACCGCCTTCATCCCGGCGGTCGGCATGGCCGTCCTCGCCCTGCTCACCGCCGCGCTGGTGATCCGCGTCCGCAAGAGCGACCTGGACGCGCTGGCCGGCACGGCGAGCGCCGCGGGCCCGGCCGCCGGCTGACGGCACGTCCCTCGCACACGGGTGCCGGGCCGACCACGACAACGTGGCCGCCCCGGCACCCGCTCGTGCGGCACATGAGGCGGACACTTCAGGCGGCATGAGGCGTGCGGACGTCCGGGCCTTGTCGTTCAGTACGAGGTGGTGGAGGGGCCGAAGTCGCGGTCGGCGTCACTCCCGCCGCACCGGGTGGCGTCCACCGCAGCCACCGGCCTCTTCTCGATGATCCGCCGTGCTCTGGCCTCCCCCACGCTGGTCGCGAACCACGGTCCACGCTCGTCACCGAGCTCGTCGGCCATCTCCTTCAGCGCGCAGGAGCGCTGCGGCTCCGGAAGCCCGTCCAGCGCCGGCACCGCGTCGGCCGACAGCTGGCGCGCGTAGTCGAAGTCGAACTTCCCAGTCTCCTCGTAGCGCTGCACATTGCGCTCGGCTATCAGCGCGTCGGGCGACAGCAGCCCGAACGCCAGCACACCCGCCGCCGCACTGGCCGCCACGGCACGCGGCAGCCACCGGGCACCCCAGACGCCCGCGGCCATGATCAACAAGAGGATCACGCCGAGCCAGAGTTCCGCGGCGACCACCGAGATCCGCAGCCTGGTCAGCCCGTACGCCTCCACGTACATGTCCAAGCGGCGCACCGCCGACGCCACCACCACCAACGTCATCGCGCAGAGCGTGCCGAGCACCCCGCGCACCAACGTGCGGTCCCGCGCCCCGTCACGCGGCGACCAGCGCAACGCGAACATGATCACCAGCAACGTGAGCAAGGTCGCGAGCAGCAACTGCCAGAACCCCTGCCGCGCATAGGCGGAGTACGAGAGCCCGGTCTTGTCGAGAACGGTGTCGTACCCCCCCGAACAGCATGGCCAGCTGCACCGCGTTGAACGCCGCGAACAGCGCGGTGAGCACGACCAGCGGCAGCGCCCATTCGACCCGTCCCCGCGCCCGTCCAGGCCCCACCACGAGCCGGTCCCAGCACACGGGCGACGCGGCCGTACGTGCCACGGCGAGCGCTCCGACCACCCCCGCGGCCAAAAGCACTATCCGCCACGGGCTCCCGGCGACCGACGCATCGGGTATCAGCTCCCCGAGCAGGTCCGCGAAGGCCGCGTCCGCCCCCGCGAACAACGCCCCGAACACCGCCAACAGCACCACGGTCACCGCGACCGCCCGCAGCATGGGCGCGGCGCCCCGCACCTCGCCCGCCCGCTCCCGCACCCCGGACCAGCCCCAGCGCAGCCCCGGGACGACCGCCTCGAAGACACCGAGCGGACTCAGGATGACGCCCGTCCACGTCCGGGAACCGTGCAACGCCAGCGACCCGAGCGCGAACGCGGCCACGATCGCGAGAAACGACGGCCACCCCGCGTCCCGCAACGCCGGCACGACCAACAGCGCCGCCACTCCCCCGACCCACACCCACGACCACGGACGAGGCCACCGCCCACGACGCCCGTCCCGCTGCGCGGAGAACCACGCGGCGACCCCGACCGGAACGGCGACGATCAACAGGTTCCACGCCAGCCCGTCCCCGAGCAGCACCATGCTCAACAACCCGGCGACCAGCACAGCGCCCAACGTCACCGGCCCCACAGCCTCCGCCGGCTCACCCCGCAAATCCGCAAGGAGCGGCGGAACCTGCTCCTTCGCCCCCTCCACGTCCTGCGTCCTCACCCGCTCCCCCGCACGCTCTCCCGCCCGCGGATAGCCACGCGCAGCACCGTACGAACCCGCCCTCGTGGCACGCCCACGCCCCCCGGCACGAGGGACGCCGCCATCCACCTCGGCAGGCGCAGCTACCTCGGCGGTCTCGGCCGTCCCGGGGGTCTCGGTCGTCCCGGGGGTCTCGGCGGTCTCAGCCTCACCCTGAGCCGACGGAGAACCGCCCGGCGCCGCCGCACGTCCCTCCGCCGCATCACGTCTGTCCGCCGCACCACGCCCAGTTGATGTGTCTGACACGGGACCCCTCCCCCGACCGGCTCTTCACAGCACGCGGCCCCCCACAGGTGGCCTCGGGACTGCCGGAACCGGCATCCAGTTCAACGCACGCCAGGCCAACGCCAAGATCAACTGGCGGCCCGCCTCAGCGTAGCCGGGCGCGACATCCAAGCCCCGGGCCGATCCATGCCTGTGGCATGACCGTGACAGTGCGACGTGCCGTTACACCGCGTCGGTACGCCGTGCCGTTACCGAGCCTCGCCCCGCCCTGCGGTCAGACCCCGCCCCCGGGAACCCACCCGGGCAGGTCCTCGGTCCGCTCCAGCCACTCCGCGGGCGGCGCTCCGCCCTCGCCGGCCGCCACCACTCCGCCCACGATGGCGCAGGTCGTGTCCATGTCCCCGCCCACCCGCGCGGTGTCCCAGACGGCGCGCTCGTACGATCCGAGCCCCCGCGCGGCCGACCACAACGCGAACGGCACCGTGTCATGGGCCGTCGTACGACGCCCGCACCCCAGAACCGCCGCGACCGTCCCCGCATCGCCGTAGTCGAGCATGTCCCGCGCCCTGCGCAGTCCCGCCCCCACCGCGCTGCGCGGCACCAGGTCGATCACGCCGTCGAGAAGCTGCTGCGGCGTGGGCGGCCCGGTGGGAGTTGCCGTCAGCGCCGCCGCCGCGGCCACCGCCATGGCTCCGACGACCGCCTCACGGTGCTGGTGCGTGGGATACGCCGAGATCTCCGCCTGGTGCGTCGCCTGCTCCGGGTCGTCCGCGTACCAGGCGCCGAGAGGAGCGATCCGCATCGCGGCCCCGTTCCCCCAGGACCCCTGCCCCTTGAACAGCGCGGAGGCCAGCTCACGCCAGTCCCCGCCCTCCCGGACCTGACCCAGCAACCGGTTCACCGCGGGACCGTACCCACGGTCGACATCATGGTGCTCGGCGAACGACCGGGCCAGTGCGTCCTGGTCGATCCGGCGATGCTTCATGAGGACGGCCAGCACGGAGCAAGCCATCTCCGTGTCGTCGGTCCACTTCCAGGGGGCATCGGGCAGCTGTCGGCGCTTGAGTAGCGGGTAGTGCGCGGGCACGAAGAACTGTGAGCCCAGCGCATCCCCCACCGCCAGTCCGCGCAGGCTGGCCAGAGCGCGCTCGAGGCGCAGGTCGGGAGAGGAGTCAGCGGTCATCGCCCTGCCACTCTATCCGGTGAGGCCGTATCCATTCGGTGAGGCCGTCCCCATGCGGTGAGGCCGTCCCCATGCGGTGAGGCCATGTCTATCCGGTGACGCCGTACGACTCGGGCTCCCGCCACTGCTCGAACGGCCGGTCCATCGTGTACTTGCCGTCCTCCCCGAGCACCAGCACCCTCATCTCTCCGTTCCCCGGGTTGGACAACGACTCGAACTCCGCGACCGACCAGTGGAACCACCGCATGCAGAACAAGCGCATGGTCAGTCCGTGCGTGACAAGGAGGACGTTCGGCGGATGGTCCGGGGCCTCGAAACTCCGGTAGAGGCTCTCCAGGAAGGCCCCCACCCGGTCGTAGACGTCGGCTCCCGACTCTCCCTGCGCGAAGCGGTAGAAGAAGTGCCCGTACGCGTCGCGGTAGGCCTTCTGCAGGCGTACGTCGTCCCTGTCCTGCCAGTTGCCCCAGTCCTGCTCCCGCAGCCTCGGTTCCTCCCGCACCCGCACCAGCTCGGGGTCGAGCCGCAGCGCCTGGAAGGTTTCGTGGGTGCGGCGGTAGGGCGAGACGTACACGCTCACCCGCTCGCGTCCGACCAGTTCCCGCAGGTGCTTGCCGGTGTCCTCAGCCTGGGACCAACCGGTCTCGGTGAGGGCGAGTGCGTGGTCGGGCTCGCGCTCGTACACGGTGTCGTCGGCGTTTCCGGCCGACTCGCCGTGCCGGACGAGGAAGATGCGCCGCGGGCGTGCCATAAGGAAACCCTAGATCGGGTCACCGGCGGGCTGCTCAGTCGGGTAGCCGCCCGGCCTCCATCCGGCGTATTCGGCCCGTGAAACGCCGGCGCAGCAATCGGTCGTGCGAGACGACCACCAGGGCTCCGGTCCACTGTTCGAGGGCTGCCTCCAGCTCCTCGACCAGGCCGAGCGCCAAGTGGTTGGCGGGCTCGTCGAGCAGGAGCAGGTCGGCGGGTCTGGCGAGCAGCCGCGCGAGGGCGAGCCGCCGCCGCTGCCCCGCGGACAGGGACCCCACCGGGACGTGCAGGTCGCGGGGGTGGAACAGGCCGAACGAGAGGAGCAGTTCCCGCTGCTCGTCCACGGCGAGCCCCAGCCCTCTGAGCCCTCTGCCGAACACGTCCAGGACACGTTCCGCGGGTCGTTGGACCGGTATTTCCTGGGCGAGGTAGCCGATCCGGCCTCTGCGGACGACGGTGCCCGCGTCGGGTCCGAGCACGCCCGCCATGGTGCGCAGCAGCGTGGACTTTCCTGCGCCGTTCCCGCCATGGATCAGCAGTCGTTCGCCGGCCGAGACGGTGAGCGAGTCCACGGTGAGGCGCTCGCCCACGCGCACGTCCCGCAGGGCCACCAGGGCTCCCTCGGCCGCGCCCGTCACGGGTCGCGCCACGAACCGCAGCGGTTCCGGAGGTTGGGGCACTTCCTGTTCCCGCAGTCTGCGGAGCCGCTCCTGGGCGTTCCGCACGCGTCCGGAGACGGACGCCTGAACCCGCCCTCCGGCCCGGTCGTAGGCCATCTTGTTGTTGTCCTTCATGCCACGGCCACCGGCGACGGTGTGTGCCGTCGTCGCCATGAACTCCTGGAGGCGACTCGTCTCCTCGCACCACTGCGCGTACTCCTGCTCCCAGCGCCGTCTGGCGGCCGCCCTCCCCGCGACGAGTCCTTGGTAGCCACCGCCGTGCCGTACGACGGAGCGGCGGTCCGCGTCCACTTCGAGGATCGCGGTCGTGACGCGCTCCAGGAACGTGCGGTCGTGGGAGACGGCGACCACCGTCCCGCGGTGTGCGGACAGGGCGTCCTCCAGCCAGTCCAGCGCGCTCTCGTCCAAGTGGTTGGTCGGTTCGTCCAGGAGCATGAGCTCGGGTGACGCGGCCAGCAGGCAGGCGAGGCCCAGCCGGGCCTGTTCGCCACCGGACAGGCTGCCCAGGACTCTGTCCCGGTCGATGTGAGCGAGGCCCAGTCCGTGCATCGCCTTGTCCACGCGTGCGTCCGCCTCGTAGCCACCCCGCAGCTCGAAGGCGGTCAGGAGGTCGCCGTACTCGCCCAACTCCCGCTCGGTGGCGGCGCCGAGGCCGGATTCGAGATCGCGCAACCGCGCTTCCATCGACCGCAGTTCGGCCAGCGCCGCGTCGATCGCGTCCGCGACGCAGCGGTCGGCCGGGAGTCGCGGAGTCTGCGCGAGGAGGCCGACTCCTCCCTCTGCGACGGTCACCACTTCTCCCTCATCGGGCCGCTCGTCGCCGGACATCAGGTGCAGCAGCGTGGACTTTCCCGCGCCGTTCTCCCCCACGACCCCTATGCGTTCGCCCGGGCGGATCGCGAGTGAGACCCCGTCGAGGAGCAGGCGCTCCCCACGAGTCTTGGTCACACCATGCAGAGAGATCTGAGTAGGCATGGGCAAAGCACCCCCCGGTTTCACATCCACCAAGCAAACGCAACTGCTGTCGCATTACGACGAGTGTGACACACTGCCGGAGCTAATGCAACGCGAGTAGCGATAAATTTGTGGCTCGAGATTCCGCGGGAGCCGCGGCATGCCGAAGGAGAGGAACGAAGCGATGAGCGAGCGAGATGAGGAGCCGGCGAACCCCGCCCCCGGCACCCGCCGCCCCGGCGGCCGCACGGCCCGCACTCGCGCAGCCGTTCGGGACGCCGTGCTGAGCGGCCTCGCCGACCACGGCTACCCGGGCCTCACCGTCGAATACGTGGCCGACCACTCGGGGGTGCACAAGACCACGCTGTACCGGCGCTGGGGCGGCCTCGAGGGCATGGTCGCGGACGCCCTGGACATGGCGGGTGAGGACACCTGGACCCCGCCGGACACGGGGAGCCTGGAGGGTGACCTGCGTGAGCTGGCCCGCGAGGTGGTCGACTCCTTCACCGACGAGACGGCCGCCTCCGCACCGACCGCGTTCGTCGCGGCGGCGTTCCAGTCACAGCGGGCCGCCGACGCCCTGCACGCCTTCTACGCCGAGCGGTTCGGACGCTGCGAGACGGTCGTGGCTCGCGCCGTGGCCCGCGGCGAAGCTCCCCCGGACACGGACGCGGCGGCGCTCGTCCGCGCCGTCTCGGCCCCGCTGCTGCTCCGCGTCTTCATCACCCGCGAACCGGTCGACGCGGCGCTGGCCGACCAGTCGGCGGCGGCAGCCGTCGCAGCGACCCGCGGGGGCGCGTTCGCTCGGAGGTGACGCACGGCAAGTGAGCCAGTCACCCAGCCGCCCAGTCACTGAATCACTGAATCACCGAGTCACACCGTCCACGACGGCTCCAACTCCACGATGTCTCCCGCAAGCGCGGACACATCGGCGTCCGTCTGCGCCCGGAGAGACAGGCGTTCCACCCGCTCGGCGCGGTACTTGCCGTGTTCGGCGGCCGACTGCCACATGGAGAGCACCAGGAACTCGTGGCCCGGCGCCTCTCCGAAGAGTCCGCGTACCATGCCCGGTGAACCGGCCATCGCCGGGTTCCAGACCTTCTCCTGCATCAGCGCGAAGTGCTCGACCCGCGGCTCACGGACCCTGCAGTGCGCCACACGCACCACATCGGCGTCCGTGAAGCGCGGTTCGAACCCGGTCTTCACGTCGAAACGGTGGTCGAAGAGCTTGGCCCGGAGGTTCTTGTGCGTGCCGGCCTGCGCGGCCGCGAGGCGGTCGTGCGAGCGGGCCATGAAGGAGTCGTAGAAGGCACGGCTCTCCCAGAACGCGAAGACGTGAGCGACGCCTTGCCGTCCCCGGCTCCACCCCCCGCCCTGCCCCCGGAATCCCGGCTCTCCCAACAGCCCCGCCCACTTTCGCTGTCCTCGTTCGAACCCCCGACGGTCCACCACGGTGCAGCGAATCCACTTGACCAGCACCGCGCCATCGTACGGCGCGGAGCCCGGCCCGGGTCACGCTCCGGCGTAGTGCGCCCTGATCAGCTCGGCAGAGTCGTCCGCATCGAGTTCGATACCGAACTCCCGGTCGAGAACGGACATCAATTCGCCCACAGGAACGCTTCGTTCGTCCACCGTGCCATCCGCGCGGGTCAGCGTTAGCTGATCGCCCACAAGGCGCCGACGGACCGTTGGGCCGGCCTTCTGCAGTACGGGGCGGCGGATGAACGACGACCTGGGATGAGTCGACGTGTAGTGGTTCATCACCACGTAGTCGACGGGAAGGCGGCGCTCCTGTGTGTACGCGTAGAGGTCGAACCAGCCGTCGGAGCTCTGCGTCTGCAGCACCAGGACGCCTTCGTCCTCCTGCTTGACGCGGTAACGCCACTCTCCTTGTTGCCGTTCCACGCCGGCGCGCAGCGGAATGGGTTCGAGCAGCCCGTCGGCGCCGAAGCCGACGTCGCAGTGGAACGCCTCGCCGTCCACCTCGACCTTCAGGAGCATGTGCGTCACCGCGCGCGTGACGGAGGCTCCGGCCCTGACGCGGGCGGCGAGCCCGGTGACGTCGAAGCCGAGGCGTTCGAGGGCGGCCGCGAAGAGCAGGTTCTGCTCGTAGCAGTAGCCGCCCCGCCGGCTGTGGAGCAGCTTGTTCTGCAGTGCGGGCAGGTCCAGCGGGACCGGCCGGCCGAGCATCATCTCGAGGTTCTCGAAGGGGATGGCCGCCACGTGCTCCGTGTGGAGCAGGCGCAGCGTGTCCAGATCCGGCTTCGTCCCGCCCGTGTGCCCGAGTCTCGCCAAGTAGGCCTCGACATCGAGTTCTTCCCCGTTCCATGTCATACGCCCATGATCCCCCGTTGTCCGGGGTACGTCGTAGCGTGGGTGTCGGAGATGCCTGGCGGCTCCGCAGGGCCAGGTCACGAGGAGGGGGATATCCGGTGAGCAGTGTCAGCAAGGGAATCAAGAAGGTCGAAGTCGGGCTCAAGTGGGACCCGAGCCCGGCCGGGGCGCCGCCCAATGATCTCGACATCATCGCCGCGACGTATGCGGCGGACGCCCCGTACGGCAGCCCGGTCTATCTGGTGCACTTCGACAGCCGCTCCCCCGACGGCACGATCACCCTCAACCGGGACAGCACGACGGGGCAGGGGTTCGGCTTCGACGAGGTCATGACCCTGGAACTGGACCGGCTGGCGGGCTCGTTCGTCCGGGTCGTCGTAGGTGTGGCCATACAGCAGCAGGAGGGGCAGCGGGTCTTCGGAGAGATCCCGAACACCGCGGTCCGCATCCGCGAGGGGTACACGGACCTGGCGCAGCTCGACCTGTCCGAGGTCTCCGGGTACCCGGCTTCGACCGTCGCCGAGTTCATCCGGGACGAGTCCGGGGCCTGGTCGTTCCGTCAGGACGTCCGCGGCTTCGACACCGACCCGACGACGTTCGCCTCGGTCATGGGCTCCGAGCGCTGAGCCCCTGCCGCCGTGCGTCCAGGGACCCGACGCAGAAGGGAGGGGCGACGGCTCATGGCCATCGCCCCTCCCTCACAGAGAACGCGCTTCGGGTTCAGCTACGTCGAGTGTCGCATCCGACGCCATCCAACCCGGTTCCGGCTGATCCGCCCGGTCAGCTGCAACCGCTGGTCGAGCCGCAGCCCTCGCAGATGTAGCAGGAGCCCGCACGCTGCATCTTCGTACCGCAGGAGAAGCACAGAGGCGCGTCGGCCTGGATGCCCAGCTGCATCTCCACGAGCTCGGCGCTGGTGTGCGCCTGCTGCGGAGCGGCCTTGGCCGCCTCGGACTCGGCCTGCGGCGTGGCGACGGCCTTCAGGGACTCGGTCTGCCGGGGGGCGGACTGCGCCAGGCCCTCGACGTCGACCTCGTCCTCGTTGGGCTCGTACGACCCCGTCTCCAGGTGGCGCTGACGCTCCTCGGCGGAGTGGATGCCGAGCGCGGAGCGCGTCTCGAAGGGCAGGAAGTCGAGCGCCAGGCGGCGGAAGATGTAGTCGACGATCGACTGCGCCATCCGCACGTCCGGGTCGTCCGTCATGCCGGCCGGCTCGAACCGCATGTTCGTGAACTTGGAGACGTACGTCTCCAGGGGCACGCCGTACTGCAGACCGACCGAGACGGCGATGGAGAAGGCGTCCATCATGCCCGCGAGGGTCGAGCCCTGCTTGGACATCTTCAGGAAGACCTCGCCGAGACCGTCGTCCGGGTAGGAGTTGGCGGTCATGTAGCCCTCGGCGCCACCCACCGTGAAGGACGTGGTGATGCCGGGACGCCCCTTCGGCAGACGCTTGCGGACCGG
This sequence comes from Streptomyces sp. NPDC005863, assembly GCF_042871345.1. Lineage (NCBI taxonomy): Bacteria > Bacillati > Actinomycetota > Actinomycetes > Kitasatosporales > Streptomycetaceae > Streptomyces > Streptomyces sp. NPDC005863. The sequence continues at coordinate 510,245 of NZ_JBIAII010000005.1, forward strand.
GCGGTACTCGACCACCTTCTCGACCGCGGCACGGATCGTGTCCTCGGCCTTCTCGGTGACCTCGGCCTTCTCCTTCTCCTTCGTCTTGGCGGAGAGAGGCTGGCCGACCTTGCAGTTGTCGCGGTAGATGGCGAGCGCCTTGACGCCCATCTTCCACGCCTCGAAGTAGACCTCTTCGACGTCCTCGACGGTGGCGGTCTCCGGGAGGTTGACCGTCTTGGAGAGGGCGCCCGAGATCCACGGCTGGATGGCGGCCATCATGCGGACGTGACCCATCGCGGAGATGGAACGCTCGCCCATGGCGCAGTCGAAGACCTCGTAGTGCTCGGGCTTGAGGCCCGGGGCGTCGATCACATTGCCGTTCTCGGCGATGTGGGCGACGATCGCCTCGATCTGCTCCTCCTGGTAGCCCAGGCGACGCAGGGCCTGCGGCACGGTGCCGTTGACGATCTGCATCGAGCCGCCGCCGACGAGCTTCTTGAACTTCACCAGGGCGAGGTCGGGCTCCAGGCCCGTGGTGTCGCAGGACATCGCGAGACCGATGGTGCCGGTCGGGGCGATGACCGACGCCTGGGAGTTACGGAAACCGTTCTTCTCGCCGAGGCGGACCACGTCCTGCCAGGCCTCCGTGGCGGCGGCCCAGATCGGCGAGTCCAGGTCGTCCATGCGGATGGCCGAGGCGTTGGCGTCGGCGTGCTGCTTCATCACGCGGTTGTGCGGCGTGGCGTTCTTGGCGTACCCGTCGTAGGGACCGACGACCGCGGCGAGCTCGGCGGAACGCTTGTACGAGGTACCCGTCATCAGCGACGTGATGGCGCCGGCGAGGGCGCGGCCGCCGTCCGAGTCGTACGCGTGACCGGTGGCCATCAGCAGGGCGCCGAGGTTGGCGTAGCCGATGCCCAGCTGGCGGAAGGCGCGGGTGTTCTCGCCGATCTTCTGGGTCGGGAAGTCCGCGAAGCAGATGGAGATGTCCATCGCGGTGATGACCAGCTCGACGACCTTGGAGAAGCGCTCGGCGTCGAAGGACTGGTTGCCCTTGCCGTCGTCCTTCAGGAACTTCATCAGGTTCAGCGAGGCGAGGTTGCAGGACGTGTTGTCCAGGTGCATGTACTCGCTGCACGGGTTCGAGCCGTTGATGCGGCCGGACTCCGGGCAGGTGTGCCAGGCGTTGATGGTGTCGTCGTACTGGATGCCGGGGTCGGCACACGCCCACGCGGCCTCGGCCATCTTGCGGAAGAGCGACTTGGCGTCGACCTCCTCGATGACGTCACCGGTCATCCGGCCCCGCAGACCGAACTTGGAGCCGGACTCCACGGCCTTCATGAACTCGTCGTTCACGCGGACCGAGTTGTTGGCGTTCTGGTACTGGACCGACGTGATGTCGTCGCCACCCAGGTCCATGTCGAAGCCCGCGTCGCGGAGCGCGCGGATCTTCTCCTCTTCCTTCACCTTGGTCTCGATGAAGCCCTCGATGTCGGGGTGGTCGACGTCGAGGATGACCATCTTGGCCGCGCGGCGCGTGGCGCCACCGGACTTGATCGTTCCTGCGGAGGCGTCGGCACCGCGCATGAAGGAGACGGGACCCGAGGCGTTGCCTCCGGAGGACAGCAGTTCCTTGGAGGAACGGATGCGGGAGAGGTTCAGGCCGGCGCCGGAGCCGCCCTTGAAGATCATGCCCTCTTCCTTGTACCAGTCGAGGATCGACTCCATGGAGTCGTCGACGGCCAGGATGAAGCAGGCGGACACCTGCTGCGGCTGGGGCGTGCCCACGTTGAACCAGACCGGCGAGTTGAAGCTGAAGATCTGGTGCAGGAGGGCGTACGCCAGCTCGTGCTCGAAGATCTCGGCGTCCGCGGGCGAGGCGAAGTAGCTGTAGTCCTCACCGGCCTTGCGGTACGTCTTCACGATGCGGTCGATCAGCTGCTTGAGGCCGGTCTCGCGCTGCGGGGTGCCGACGGCCCCGCGGAAGTACTTGCTGGTGACGATGTTGACCGCGTTCACCGACCAGAAGTCGGGGAACTCGACGCCACGCTGCTCGAAGTTGACCGAGCCGTCGCGCCAATTGGTCATGACGACGTCTCGGCGCTCCCAGACCACCTCGTCGTACGGATGCACGCCGGGGGTCGTGTGGATGCGCTCGATACGCAGACCCTTGCTGGCCTTGGACCCCTTGGCGCGGGAACCTCGTGCCGGGCCGCTCGTCGTCTCGGTCATGCCGCCTCCCTGTATCAGGCTAAAACGCCCTGAAGTGCCACGTTCTTCCCTGTGGCACGGATGTGTGTCTGGTGTTGCGGACGTCGCAGAGGACGCCCTCAACAGGTCTGGTTCGCCGCCGGCCGGTCGGTCAGCCGGTCAGTCGGCGGCGGTGGCGGGCACCGGGACTTCGGCAGTCCCTCCGGGCCCGCGATCGTTCACGACGCGCTCTCCGCCCGCGTCGCGCGGCTCCGCGTACAGCCGCTGTTCCCTGAGCTCCCCGATGGCGGCCTCGAAGTCCTCGAGCGAGTCGAAGGCCCGGTACACGGACGCGAAGCGCAGGTAGGCGACGAGGTCGAGCTCCTGCAACGGGCCCAGTATGGCAAGGCCCACGTCGTGCGTGGTCAGCTCCGCGCTCCCGGTGGCACGCACGGCCTCCTCGACCCGCTGGCCGAGCAGCGCGAGCGCGTCCTCGGTCACCGGACGGCCCTGGCACGCCTTACGGACACCGTTGATGACCTTGGTACGGCTGAAGGGCTCGGTCACGCCGCTGCGCTTGACCACCATCAGTGAGCACGTCTCCACCGTCGTGAAACGGCGGGAGCAGTCGGGGCACTGACGGCGCCGGCGGATCGACGTGCCGTCGTCGGTGGTCCGGCTGTCGACGACGCGGCTGTCGGGGTGCCTGCAGAAGGGGCAGTGCATGGAACTCCCAACCCTCCTTCACGGCACGACTCATAAGCCTCAACAGGCCCTTGGGGCCCTCGAAGCAGCCCCCAGCATAGGCGATCCGGGAGGCCCCGGAAGACCATGGACCACAACTTCTGGGCTGCTGCCGCAATCCAACCACTAGATCTGGGGTTGGGCCGCTTTTTCGGTACCGCGCGTGTCGTGTCGCCCCATCGGGCCTCGGGCGGACACGACCGCCCCGCACGCCGCTCGCGGCGGGGGGGCCGGTGCGGGGTTGACGGGGTGCTGGATGGCACTATGGGAGCCCCGCTGAGGGGCTCACGGTCCCGGCGGTGAAGCGTACCGTAATGAGCCGAATTGCCGTTCGGCCAGAGCGTCGGCCATACACCCAAACACATGATCGCGGCGGGTAATCTGCACTTTTTCACTCGAACGTGTGTTTGGCGCAACCTTTCGAAAGCAACTACCGTTGGCTAGCTAGGGAGAGAACATCTCGAGAGGGGCCGACCGACGTGACCACCACCGCTGACAGCGCCACCATCACTGCCCAGGACCGTTCCCAGAGCCGACTCGAGCCGGTGCATGCCATGAATGACGCAGCCACGAACCAGGAGGGGCCCGCGCCCACCCGCTCCCTGCCGGGCCGACCTCCAGGCATCCGCGCCGACAGTTCGGGACTGACCGACCGGCAACGCCGGGTGATCGAGGTCATCAGGGACTCCGTGCAGCGGCGCGGCTACCCGCCGTCGATGCGGGAGATCGGTCAGGCCGTCGGCCTTTCCAGCACCTCCTCCGTCGCCCATCAGCTGATGGCCCTGGAGCGCAAGGGCTTCCTGCGCCGCGACCCGCACCGCCCGCGGGCGTACGAGGTGCGGGGCTCGGACCAGCCGAGCAGCCAGCCCACCGACACCACCGGCAAGCCCGCCGCTTCGTACGTCCCGCTTGTCGGCCGTATCGCGGCCGGCGGGCCGATCCTCGCCGAGGAGTCGGTGGAGGACGTCTTCCCCCTCCCCCGGCAGCTCGTGGGCGACGGCGAGCTCTTCGTCCTGAAGGTCGTCGGCGACTCGATGATCGAGGCCGCCATCTGTGACGGCGACTGGGTCACGGTCCGCCGTCAGCCCGTGGCGGAGAACGGCGACATCGTGGCCGCCATGCTGGACGGCGAAGCGACGGTCAAGCGCTTCAAGCGCGAGGACGGCCACGTCTGGCTGCTCCCGCACAACTCCGCGTACCAGCCCATCCCCGGTGACGAGGCGACGATCCTCGGCAAGGTGGTGGCGGTGCTGCGGCGAGTCTGAGGACTCCGCCCTGACCGGGCCCCGGGACCAACTGCGCCGGTCCCGGGGCCCTGCTGCGTCCGGAGGGGGGTGGGCCGGAGGGGGGTGGGTCGGCCGACCCGTGCCCTGCCCAAACCCCGCGCCCGCCAGGCGCCCCGGCCGCCCCTGACTGCGGGGCCCCCGGCCGCCCGTGCCTACGCGTCCTCGACGGCCTTGGCCGCGGCGTCGATGGCGGCCAGCGAGCGGCGCGCCTGATTGCGGTCCGTCGTGTACCAGAAGTCGGGCAGCGAGGCCTTCAGATAGCTGCCGTAGCGGGCGGTGGCCAGGCGGGGATCCAGGATGGCCACCACGCCGCGGTCCCCGGACGCCCGGACCAGACGCCCCGCCCCCTGCGCCATCAGCAACGCCGCATGGGTCGCCGCGACGGCCATGAAGCCATTGCCGCCGGCGTCGTCCACCGCCTTCTGGCGGGCGCTCATCAGCGGATCGTCGGGGCGCGGGAACGGGATCTTGTCCATGATCACCAGCTGGCAGCTGGGGCCCGGCACATCGACGCCCTGCCAGAGCGAGAGCGTCCCGAACAGACACGTCCTGGGGTCCGCCGCAAAGCCCTTGATCAGCTCGCCCAGGGTCTCCTCGCCCTGCAGCAGGATGGGCACGTCCAGCCGCTCCCGCAGTTCCTCAGCGGCCCCCTGAGCGGCGCGCATGGAGGAGAACAGGCCGAGGGTCCGGCCGCCGGCCGCCTCGATCAGCTCCGCCAGCTCGTCCAGCATGTCACCGCGGGTTCCCTCGCGGCCCGGACGGGCCAGGTGCTTGGCGACGTACAGGATGCCCTGCTTGCCGTAGTCGAACGGCGAGCCGACGTCGAGGCCCTTCCAGACGGGAGCGTCCTCGGACTCCGTGCCCTCGGGGGCGAGGCCGAGCGACGCGCCCACGCCGTTGAAGTCGCCGCCGAGCTTCAGCGTGGCGGAGGTGAGGACCACCGATCGGTCGGCGAAGAGCTTCTCCCTGAGCAGCCCCGACACGGACATGGGGGCCACCCGCAGGGAGGCACCGAAGCGCTCGTGCCGCTCGTACCAGACGACGTCCCACTCGGAGCCGTTCGTGATGCGCTCCGACACGTCATGGATCGACTCCACGGAGGCGAGCGCCTGCTTGCGGACCGCGTCCTCGTCCTGCACCGACTTGTCGCGGGTCGAGCCGAGCGCGGAAATCACCGTCCGCGCGGCGTCGCGCAGCGCCATCAGCGCGTACCCGAGGTCTTCGGGGATCTCTTCCAGCCGGCCGGGCAGCGCCAGCTCCATCAGCCGCTCGAAGCCCTCCGAAGCGGTCTGGAGCTGGTCCGCCGCCTTTTCGTTGACCAGCTTGGCCACGCGGCGCACGGCACGGTTCACCTGCCCCGGCGTGAGCTCGCCCGTGGCCACGCCGGTGACCCGGGAGACCAGCTCGTGCGCCTCGTCCACGATCAGCACCTCGTGCTGGGGCAGGACGGGGGCGCCCTCGATGGCGTCGATGGCGAGCAGCGCGTGGTTGGTGACGACGACGTCGGAGAGCTTGGCGCGCTCGCGGGCCGCCTCAGCGAAGCACTCCGCCCCGTAGGCACACTTCGAGGCGCCCAGGCACTCCCTGGAGGAGACGGACACCTGAGACCAGGCACGGTCGGACACGCCCGGGGTGAGGTCGTCGCGGTCGCCGGTCTCGGTCTCGTCCGCCCAGTCCCGCATCCGCAGCAGGTCCTGGCCCAGCTTGCTGGTGGGGGCGGCCGCCTCGAACTGGTCGAAGAGCCCCTCCTCCTCGTCCTGCGGCATGCCTTCGTGGAGGCGGTGCAGACAGAGGTAGTTCGAGCGCCCCTTGAGCATCGCGAACTGAGGGCGGCGGCGCAGCAGCGGATGCAGCGCGTCCACCGTCCGCGGCAGGTCCCGCTCCACGAGCTGGCGCTGCAGGGCGAGGGTGGCCGTGGCGATCACCACGCGCTCGCCGTGCGCCAGGGCGGGCACCAGATAGCCGAGGGACTTGCCGGTGCCGGTGCCGGCCTGGACCAGCAGGTGGGAGCCGTCGTCGATCGCCTCGGCGACGGTCTCGGCCATGGACACCTGGCCAGGGCGTTCCGTGCCGCCGACGGCGGTGACGGCGGCGTGCAGGAGCTCGGGGAGGGAGGGCTTCGTCATAGCGCGACCACCCTACGGTGCCCCACTGACATTGCGCCGATCAAGGCTGATGGAGGGGGTTGGCCACGGTCCCGTGCACGGCGGCGTGCGGGCGCTGCGCCCGGTCGCGGTAACCGTCGAGGTGGAGGCGGTTCCGGTTGAGGCACAGCCGCTCGATACGGGGCGTGAGCAGGTCGAACATCTCGTATCGCTCCTTGAGCTCCGGGGCGCGGGCCTGGTACCTGAGGATCTCGGCACGCACGTACGCCCAGAAGTCGCCCTCCGTGATCCCCAGTTGCTCCTCGCAGAGCGGCGCGAGATAGCGGAAGACCCCGACGAAGAGACCCGAGTGGATGAACTGCGTGAGGAAGCCGGGCGGCTCGGTGAGGAGTACGTCGCGGACGGCGGCCGGCATCGAGTCCTGTTCGGGCAGCGATATGTCACTGACGTTGACGTCGTCCACGAAGTCCTTCACCGCCAGGCGGACGGGCACGTCCTTGTCGTCGAAGACCACGATCGTGTTCTCCCCGTGAGGGGAGAACACCGTGCCGTAGCGGTACAGGAAGTGCAGCAGGGGAGGCAGCAGCGCGGCGAGGAGCCGGCGCAGCCAGGTCGTCGGCGCCAGCCCCGAGCGTTCCACGAGTTCCGCGACGAAGGCCCGCCCTGTGGGGTCGGTGTGGGTGAGCGAGGCGAGGGTGCGGGCGCGCTCCCCCGGCGCGAGATGGCGGTCGACCGGCTCGCGCCAGATCGCTCCGAGGAGTTCCCGGTACTGGTACGGGACTTCGGGCAGCCCGTCGTAGACGGGGTGTTCGACGGCCACCGAGGCCACCTCGCCGAGCAGGATCACCCCGCACTCGTCCCGGAGGAAGGGGTCCCCGTCGCGGAGCGCGTGCATCCATGCCGTCACGGCGGGGGCGGCGACCGTACGGCCTGTCGGCAGCCCGCGCCACACCAGGGTGTTGAGGACCGACAGGGGCAGCTTCACGGTGTGCCGGTCGGGGCGGGACACGTTGAGGAATGTGCGGATGGACTGCTGAGGCAGGCGCAGGTCGCCGTCGCTGCAGAGCGGCACGATGGCGTCCGCGGCGATGGACGGGGCGAAGAGCGGCAGCACGATCTCGTCCCACTGCCAGGGGTGCACGGGGAGGTACAGGTACTGCCGCGGGTCCAGTCCCCGTGCCCGGAGTAAGTCGGCGAAGGCCTGCCTGGCGTCGGCGGTGAGTTCGCCGTCGTAGAGCTGCTGTGCCGTGTCCAGTCCCGCGACGCCGCGGTACTCGGCGAGGTCGGTGTGGACGGCGATCCACGGGAGCGGTGTCGGGCGGCGGGCCTCGGGCGCCCACCGGTCGGTGTCGGCCGCGGAGAAGCCGACGCGGCCCTTGTTGAGGACGATCCAGGGGTGGCCGGTCTGGTGCCCTTCGAGTTCCGCGTAGCCGAGGTCCGCGAGCTGGGCCGCGCTCAGCGCCGTGTGGTCGATCCGGGCATCGGCACTGAGCGTGACCGTGAGCTCGCGGATGAGATGACCGAGTGTGGCACCGTCCAGGCCGAGGGTCCGGCGGGCCCGGACGAGGAAACGCACCGGGTCGTCGACGGCGACGGCCGGCCCGTCCCCCTCGGCGAGGGTCAGGCCGGCCGCGTCCACGTACCAGCTGCCGTACGAGCCGCGTCGGGCCCGGAAGGTGAGGCAGGCGTCCTGCCCTCCGTCGGAGGCGGAGGCTCCGTCCAGCCCGGCCGGTTCGAGGCGGAGCCGGTAGGTGTCCGCCTCCTCGCCCGCCGCCGGTACGGGGTGGATGACCTCCTCGTACGCGAACTCGCCGATCATCTTCGCCAGCAGGCGGCGGCCTGCCTGCCGCCATCTGTCCTGGGTCAGCTCGGGCGGGTCGTGCAGCTCGGCGGCGGGGCGGGGGATCTGGCCGGCGGACGGATTCGGCACGGGGACTCCTCAGGGAGGGAACCGGATCGGGTCGTGCGGAGTTACTAAGAGTGACGGGGTCAGAGCACGGCGCGCAGGGCCCGGTCACGGATCATGAGCGCCGCGCGTTTGTCGGGCAGATCCACTTCGGCGGAGAAGCGGAAGCCGGCGCTCAAGAATGCGGAGACGGAGGGGGTGTTGCGCAGGTCGGGTTCTGCCACGACGCGTGTGCACGCGGGGCGATGGTCGAGTACGTGGTCGGCCACGGCCCTGAGCAGCGAAGTGCCGAGGCCACGGCCCCGGTTGGCGACGCCGCCGATCAGGAGGTGGATACCGGTGTCGTGCGGGCGGGAGGGATAGTGACGGGCCAAGGGGTCGAGATCCGCGCGGTAGATCTCCCAGTAGCTCATCGGCATGCCCTCCAGCACGCCCAGACAGGGGACGCTGCGTCCGTCGCCGTCGAGCTGGGAGCGCAGGTGGGCTTCGGTGACGGCCTCGGGTCCCGACAGCTCCCAGAACGCGGCCACGGTCGGATCGTTCATCCAGCGGCTGATGAGCGGGAGGTCGCGTTCGAGACGTACGGGTACGAGGCGGAAGGCACCGGCTTCGGTGGGGGTGCGCCCCCACCTCCCGACGCCGCCCAGGAGATCGTCCCGCGCCTCGGCGTCCCGCCCGTCGCCCTCGGCCAGCAGGGCGACGAGCTCCTCGGGCAGGCGCAGGTCGAGGGTGTCCGCACAGTCGGCGCCCGCCGGGGCGGATCCGGTCCCGGCGTCGGTGCTCGCGTCGGTGGGAGTCACGGAGTCGCTCCTGTCAGAAGAGGTGGGGCTCAGGAGGGTGGGGCTCAGGAGAGGTGAGGCATGTCCTCAGGAGTGGAGGGGGTTGGGGATGGTGACGTAGACGGACTGGGTGTCGACCGGGCCGACGAGTTCGTCGAGGCCGTGCAGCCGGGTCAGCAGGTTGGCCTTGCAGCGGAGTACGGGTGAGTCGAGCAGGGTCGCGGGCAGCGGCGTGTGCAGCCGGTCGGGGCCCGTCGCGACATCGCCGAGGAAGCGGCGGAAGGCGGCGAGCAACAGCCGCTCGTCCGCGAGCCGTTCGGCGCCGAGGGCTCCGATGAGGCCGAAGACGTTGTTGATGCCGAGGTAGTAGGCGAATCGCTCGTCCGTCACCTCGTCGGAGACGAACGTGTCGCTGTCGCGTCCGATGCCGGGGAGTCGTCGTTCGAGTTCGGCGCGCCTCGACTCGCGGAAGTAGTAGCCCTGGTTGTCGCGGTACCGGCCGCCCACGGGCCAGCCCTCGGGGTCGAGCAGCAGCAGGGTGTTCTGCTGGTGCGCTTCCAAAGCGACGCCCGCCTCGCCGTCCAGCCAGAGCACGGGACGTACGACCGATTCGAGGTAGCGAAGGAACCACTCGGCGGCAACCGCGCCTCGTGGGCGGCCTGTTCGGCCCGCGAGGCGGGTGACGGTCTCGCCGAGCCGGGAGCGCATCACGGGGCGTTCCTGGCCGGCGGGGAGCGTCGACGGCCGGGGCGAGACGAGTCCGGCGAGGCAGGTGGCGTTGTCGCCGAGTCCGAAGGGGTTGTGCCGGATCATGACGTCGAGTCCGGGGACGGGCGCGCCGTCCGGGCCGGTGACGCCGAGCCAGGCGGGGTCGCGGACCACGTCGAAGCAGGGGTGGACCGACTGCCACTGTTCGGCGAGCCCGCTGCGGAGCAGCCGGTGGACCTCGACGCCGCGACGGAGTTCCTTACGGAGGTTCTCACGACGGGAGTTGGTGATGCGCAGGCCGAGCGAGAGCTTCAGCATGGCGGCCGCGCCGGAGCGGTAGAGGGTACGGACGGAGGAGGTGGGGTGCCAGGGGGCGCCGTGCGGGCCGAGATCCTGGAGCAGCCCGGCGTCGAGCAGGGCGGCGGCGGTGGGGCGGTGCCGGAGTTCGCGGATCTGCCAGGGGTGTACGGGCAGGGCGACGCGGCCGTCCGGGAGCGGCAGGTCGGGGCCTGCGAGGCGCGCGGTCAGCTGGTCGGCGGGGACGGTGCGTCCGCGTTCGGTCCAGGCCGAGTCGCAGGCGAGCACGGAGCGGTCGACGGCCAGCCAGTGCAGGGCGAACGCGCCGCGCAACTCCGGTGAGTACAGGTGGGATTCGGCGTCGGAGAGACCCTCGCGGCTTTTGGGGGTCGGATGCAGGGGGTGTCCGAGGAGCAGGGACTGTTCGGCGGCGAGGAAGGGATCGGGCTCGTCGTCCGGCCGCTTGCGACGGTCGGCGATGAACTCGGCGGTGCGCCGGACCGAGTCGGCGACCCGGCCGACCAAATCAGCGCCGTCGACGGACTCGGCGGACTCGGCGGATTCGGCTGGCTCGGATGCGCGTGACGCCTCGGCGGCTCTGAGTGCGTCGGCCGAATCGGTGGCGTTGTCCGGGCCGGCCGACCCCGTCGGGGGTTCCGTCGCGTGGCGGGCGGTCTCCCGGCTGAGCAGGGCGGCGACGGTGACGGCGTCCACGGCCGGGGCGCTCGTGGGCCCGTCTTCGAGGTACGGGAGGCTGAAGCGGTGCCATCCGGTGGCCGACCAGTACTGCACGGGGACGAGCAGCGCCGTTCCGCTGGCCTCCAGGGGAATGCGCAGGACTCCGCGGTCCGGGGCGGGGAGGCCGTTCTCCCTGACCCAGCAGCGCAGGAGGTTCTCGACGGCCGCCGCCTGGGCCGCGGTGTACGGGTCGGGGTGTTCGAGGAGGTCGGCGGACGTGCCGCGCAGGCGCTCGGCCTCCTGGCCGCCACCCTTCTGCCGCGGGACCGTCTCGGACTCCGCCACCACTGAGGTGCACGCGCCGCACGCGTCTGGGGCGTGGGGCTGGGGGCGGCCTTCGGATGCGGGGGTGGCGTTCAAGAGGGCTTCCTTGTGAGGTTGTCCGGGTCTCCGTGTGGCGGCGGGTCCGGTGCGCTTCGGCGGTCAGTTCCTCCGCGTCGAAGGGCCGGGTTCCGTCTCGGTCATCCGTGGTGGGTACGCGCCGCGGTCGCCAGCGCGTCGGCCAGGCGGTCGAGGACCGCGGCAGCCTGTTCGTCGGTGATGGTCAGCGGAGGAAGGAGTCGTACGACGCTGGAGTGCCGGCCGCCGAGTTCGACGATCAACCCCCGGCGCAGGCACTCGCGCTGGACGGCCGCGGCGAGTTGGGGCGCCGGCGGATGAGGCCGGGCGGTGGCGGCCAGGTCACCGAGTACCGAGGTGTCGAGTCCCGCCGCACGCAGTACCGGGCTGTCAGGTCCCGGCGCATCCAGCACCGACACATCAGGTCCCGGCGCATCCACTACCGAGGTGACGGGCCCCGACTCGCCCGGTCCTGACTCCTCCCCCGCGGGGTTCACCAGTTCCACTCCGATCATCAGCCCTCGGCCGCGGACTTCGCCGATGCACGGGTGTTCCGCGGCCAGGGAGCGCAGTTCGGCGAGCATACGGGCGCCGAGGGTGGCCGCGCGTTGGGCGAGGCCGTTCTCACGGACGTAGGCGAGGGTGGCCGCCCCCGCGGCCATGGCGAGTTGGTTGCCGCGGAAGGTGCCCGCGTGCGCGCCGGGCGGCCAGACGTCGAGGTCGTCGCGGTAGACCACGACGGCCAGGGGGAGGCTGCCGCCGATTGCCTTCGAGAGCACCATCACGTCCGGGACGACGCCGCTGTGCTCGACGGCCCAGAAGGCGCCGGTGCGGCCGACGCCCGTCTGCACCTCGTCCGCGATGAGCGGGATGCCGCGCGCGGCGGTGATCTCGCGCATCCGGCGCAGCCAGGCGTCCGGGGCGGGGAAGACGCCGCCCTCGCCCTGGACCGGTTCGAGGATCATGCCGGCGGGCGCCGGGACGCCCGACTTGGTGTCGTCGAGGAGGCTTTCCGTCCAGCGGGCGGACAGCTCCGCACCGCGAGCGCCGCCGAGCCCGAAGGGGCAGCGGTAGTCCTGCGGGTAGGGCAAGCGCGCGACCCGTACGTCGCGTGCGCCGCCGGACACTGCGAGCGCGCCGGCCGTCATGCCGTGGTAGGCGCCGGTGAAGGCGAGCATGCCGTCGCGGCCGGTGGCCGTGCGGACCAGTTTCAGCGCCGCCTCCACCGCGTCCGTGCCCGCGGGTCCGCAGAACTGGATCCGCGCGTGCTCCGCGAGGCCGCGCGGCAGCATGCGGAAGAGCTCGGTGGTGAAGGCGTCCTTGACGGGCGTCGCCAGATCGAGGACGTGGAGCGGGGCCCCGGAGTCGAGGACCTTCCGGATCGCTTCCAGCACCACGGGGTGGTTGTGCCCGAGGGCGAGGGTCCCGGCGCCCGAGAGACAGTCGAGGTAGCGGCTTCCGTCGGCGCCCTCGATCGTCAGACCGCGCGCGCGGACCGGCACGATCGGCAGGGCTCGCGCGTAGGTGCGCGCCGCGGACTCGCGTGCCGACTGGCGCCGCAGGATCGCCTCTTGAGCGTGCGCGGCCTCTTGAGTGTGCGCGGCCCCCGGCTGATCGTCCCTCGTCGGCTGCGGTACGGGCTGCGGTGCCGGGTGCGGCACGGGGTGCGGTGCGATCTGTGCGGTCTCTGTCACGGGACGTCCTGCGGACACCGCCGCGGGCGCGGGCTCGGTCACGGCCACGACTGTTGGTCCTCCCCCTGGGGGCGAGCGCGTCCGTCCGGTGCGGCTCCTGGGGAGCTCCATGTGGGCGGTCGCGCGGGCGAGTTGGCAGGGGGATGAACGCAGGCCGCGGCTCCCCCGTACGTACCAACGACGAGGGAGCCGGAGGATCACGGGTCAACGGAAGATCCTTGCCGTGACGGAACCGTTGCCCTTCCGTCGGCCGTCCCCAACGGCATCGGCATAGTGTGGGGGCCGTTCATCAGCGACAGGTGCACCGCTCCCCCGAGCAAACCGGAGCAAATCCAGCGAAGGGGTGCAGCACCGGTGGCAACGGGTGCCGCTCACCCGGATGTCCAGCACTTTGGAACGATTTCGAGGCCCAGGGGGATTCTCACCATGCGACCCATACGTCCGCTCTTCACCGTTCGCAATAGGAGGAGCGCGCGCACCAGAACGTCCCCCGTGGCGGCCGCCGTGGCGCTCGGCGCCACCCTCGCGCTGACCGCCACCGCCTGCGGCCCGAGCGACGACAACGCCGGTGGCGACTCGTCCGCTTCCCAGCCCGGCGACAGCAACGGCGACGACCCGCTCAGGATCCCGGACGACCTCAAGGACAAGCTCAAGGACCACGGGTTCGACCTGGACAAGTGGAAGAACGGCGCCTGGAAGAACTGGAACAGGGACGACTGGCTGCGCGAGGCGGGCGACTTCGTCAACCCGATCATCAAGGGCCTGTGGGACTCCGACCGGATGCGGGACGCCGACAAGAACCCGGACCGGGAAGTCGACGAGAACGACATCTCCGGTGACCAGGGCGTCACCGACCCCACCCCGCGGCCCGTCAAGGCAGCCGCCGTGCAGTCGCCGTACCACGGCCAGGAGCCCGCGTCGGGCAAGCTGTTCTTCGACAGCCCCAAGGGTTCGATGGTCTGCTCCGCCACGGTCGTGAAGGACCCGGCCCACCCCGGCAAGTCCAACATGGTGTGGACCGCGGGCCACTGTGTGCACGACGGCGCCAAGGGCGGCTGGTACCGCAACATGGTCTTCGTGCCCTCGTACAACGACAGCGGCAAGTCGGTCGAGGAACTGCGCAACGCCCCGAAGGAAGAGGTCGCTCCGTACGGCGTCTGGTGGGGCGACTGGGCGCAGACCTCCGACCAGTGGATCGAGCAGGGCGGTCCGACGGGCGGCAAGGGCGCGCCGTACGACTTCGCGGTGATGCACGTGAAGCCCGAGAAGGGCAGCGAGGGCAAGTCCCTGGAGGAGACCGTCGGTTCGGCGCTCCCGGTGGACTTCAACGCCCCGGCCGTACCGCAGATCAAGGACATGACGGCGACCGGCTACCCCGCCGCTCCGCCGTACGACGGGCAGAAGCTGTTCCAGTGCTCCGACAAGCCGGGACGCCTCTCGCTCAGCAAGCCCGACCCGACGATGTACCGCATCGGCTGCACCATGACCGGCGGTTCGTCCGGCGGTGGCTGGGTCGCGCAGGGGCAGGACGGCAAGCCCGCCCTGGTCTCCAACACCTCCATCGGCCCGGTGACGGCCGGGTGGCTGGCCGGTCCGCGCTTCGGCAAGGAAGCCAAGGGCATCTACAACGCGGTCAGCAAGAAGTTCGCCGGGCAGTAGATCGGTGGTGCCGCAGGACGGCGGTGCCGCAAGGCGGTAGTGCCGTAGGGCAGTAGCGCGGCAGAGCTGCCGGAACCGGCAGGACAGCGTGGCGGCGGGGCACCGTAAACCTTCACGACCCCGCCGCCGTTCGTCCCCAACCTCACGGGCATAGTGAGGTGTTGCGTCGGCGCGGATCCGCACGGAACTCCGCACTCATGCATGACACGTACATGGCACATCTTTTCCAACGGGGGTAACTGCACCATGCGTTCCACTCGTGCGCCCTTCGCGCGCAGTCGCGGACGGCGGGTCGCGCTCGCCGCCACCGGCCTCGCGGCGACCCTGGCGCTCACCGCGACGGCCTGCGGCCCGAGCGACGACAAGGCGAGCGACAAGCCCGAATCCACCACGTCCCAGGGCTCCGACGGTTCCAGCTCCGGCACCGACTCCGACTCCAAGCTGCCTGCCGGCCTCGCCGACAAGCTCAAGGAGAAGGGCATCGACCTGGACGACTGGAAGAAGGGTGCCTGGAAGAACTGGGACAAGGACGACTGGGTCCGGGAGGCGAAGGACTTCGCCAACCCGGTCATCGAAGGGCTCTGGAAGCCCGAGCGGATGAAGAAGGCCAAGGACCCGAACAAGACGATCGCCTCGAAGGACGCGGCCGCCGACCAGGGCGCGACCGATCCCGAGCCGACGCCGGTCCGGGCCAAGCCCGAGAAGACGCCGTACCACGAGAACGCGGCCCCCGTCGGCAAGATCTTCTTCGACTCCCCCAAGGGTTCGATGGTCTGCTCCGGCACCGTCGTGAAGGACCCGCGCAACCCCGGCAAGTCCAACCTTGTGTGGACCGCGGGCCACTGCGTGCACGCCGGCAAGAACGGCGGCTGGTACCGCAACATCGCCTTCGTGCCCGCGTACAACGACCTCGGCAAGTCCGAGGCCGCGCTGCGCAACGCGGCCCCGCAGGAGATCGCCCCCTACGGCCAGTACTGGGCGGACTGGATCTCGACCTCCAACGAGTGGATCAACGGCGGCGGTCCGACCGGCGGTTCGGGCGCGACGTACGACTACGCCGTGCTGCACGTGAAGCCCGAGCAGGGCAGCAAGTCGCTGGAGGAGACCGTCGGCAACGCGCTCGACGTCGACTTCTCCACCCCGGCCACGCAGAGCGTGAGCTCGATGGGCGCCTGGGGCTACCCCGCCGCCCCGCCGTACAACGGCCTGATGATGCACAAGTGCGTCGACAAGCCGGGCCGCCTCTCGCTGTCGCCGTCCCTGCCGACGATGTACCGCATCGGCTGCACCATGACCGGCGGTTCGTCCGGCGGCGGCTGGTTCCGCGTGGTGGGCGGCAAGACGAAGCTCGTGTCGAACACCTCGATCGGCCCGGCCGAGAACACCTGGCTGGCCGGACCGCAGCTGGGCCGGGGCGCCGAGCAGCTCTACGACATGATGAGCAAGAAGTACGGCTCGCAGTAGGGCTCCCGGTAGCCGCTCACGAGCGAGCACTGATTCCATGGCGAAGGCCCGCCCCCTACGAGAGGGGGCGGGCCTTCGCCGTGCGGGCTGACGGTCGGTGGGCCGACGATCAGTGCGCGGCCGGCACGTACGGAGCGAGCTCCGCGGCGAGTTCCTCGTGCACCTGCGCCTTGAGCAGGGTGCCCTCGGCGGTGTGCTCCTCGGAGAGCACCTCACCCTCGGCGTGCGCGCGGGAGACGAGCTGGCCGTGCGTGTACGGCACCAGGGCCTCGATGTCGACCTCGGGCCTGGGCAGCTCGGTGTCGATCAGCGTGAGCAGCTCGGCGATGCCGGCGCCGGTGCGCGCCGAGACCGCGATCGCGTGCTTCTCGTTGCGCAGCAAGCGCTGGAGGACCAGGGGGTCCGCCGCGTCCGCCTTGTTGATCACCACGATCTCGGGCACGTCGGTCGCGCCCACGTCGCGGATCACCTCGCGCACGGCGGCGAGCTGCTCCTCCGGCACCGGGTGCGAACCGTCCACCACGTGCAGGATCAGGTCGGAGTCGCCGACCTCTTCCATCGTGGAGCGGAACGCCTCGACGAGGTGGTGCGGCAGGTGCCGCACGAACCCGACGGTGTCGGCCAGGGTGTAGACGCGGCCGCTCGGCGTCTCGGCCCGGCGCACGGTCGGGTCGAGGGTGGCGAACAGGGCGTTCTCCACCAGGACGCCGGCGCCCGTGAGCCGGTTGAGCAGGGAGGACTTGCCCGCGTTCGTATACCCGGCGATCGCGACCGACGGCACCTTGTTCCGCCGGCGCTCCTGCCGCTTGATGTCGCGGCCCGTCTTCATCTCCGCGATCTCCCGGCGCATCTTCGCCATCTTCTCGCGGATCCGTCGCCGGTCCGTCTCGATCTTGGTCTCACCGGGACCACGGGTGGCCATACCGCCACCGCCGCCGCCACCCATCTGACGGGAGAGCGACTGACCCCAGCCACGGAGCCTCGGCAGCATGTACTGCATCTGCGCGAGGGCGACCTGCGCCTTGCCCTCCCGGGACTTGGCGTGCTGGGCGAAGATGTCGAGGATCAGGGCGGTCCGGTCGACCACCTTGACCTTGACGACGTCTTCCAGGTGGATCAGCTGGCCGGGGCTGAGCTCACCGTCGCACACGACGGTGTCGGCTCCGGTCTCGAGCACGATGTCGCGCAGCTCCAGGGCCTTGCCCGAGCCGATGTACGTCGCGGGGTCGGGCTTGTCGCGGCGCTGGACGACGCCGTCGAGCACGAGCGCACCCGCCGTCTCGGCGAGGGCGGCCAGCTCGGCGAGGGAGTTGTCCGCGTCCTGCACCGTCCCCGACGTCCATACGCCGACGAGCACCACCCGCTCCAGGCGGAGCTGTCGGTACTCGACTTCGGTGACGTCCTCGAGCTCGGTGGAGAGGCCCGCGACGCGGCGCAGGGCCGCACGCTCGGAGCGGTCGAACTGGTCGCCGTCCCGGTCTCCGTCGATCTCGTGGCTCCAGGCGACGTCCTCTTCCATCAGGGCATCGGCCCGAAGACCTTCGGGGTAGTTCTGCGCGAAGCTCTGTGCGTCCTGGGAAGGGGAAGAAGAGGAGGTCATTGGGTCCTTACGTCGATCCGTCGAGGGGAAAGCGACGGATGCGGGATCCGTCACAGTCGACAACGCCCGAGGGGGTCCGGAGATTCCCGGAGCCGTCCCGGTCCTGCCCTGAGATGTCCCCGAGGGGATGTCCCGGACGGACCGCGCCGTCGACCTGAAGATGGTTGCACGACACGGCCCGTCTCGTCATCCGGGTTATGCGCCGGACTTCCAGTCCGGGTGCCCCGGCATCGGCGGTGTCTTCTTCCCGTACAGCCAGGCGTCGAAGAATCCGCCCAGGTCACGCCCGGCGGCCATGGAGGCGAGCCGTACGAAGTCCGCGGTCGAGGCGTTGCCGTCGCGGTGGATGCGCACCCACTCCCGCTCCACGCGCTCGAAGGCCCGCTGCCCGATCTCCTGGCGCAGGGCGTAGAGCACCAGCGCGCTGCCGTCGTAGACGACGGGACGGAAGATGCTGATCTTCTTCCCCGGTGCGGGCGCCTTGGGCCTGGCGGGCGGGCCGCCGGCGGTGCGCCAGCCGTCCGAGAGGCGGTAGGCGTTCCGCATCCGGGCCGTGAGGGTTTTCTTCGCGCGGTCCTCGGAGTTCTCCGCGTTCTCCTCCGTGTAGAGGGCCTCGTACCAGGTGGCGTGGCCTTCGTTGAGCCACAGGTCCGACCAGTTCCGCGGGCTGACGCTGTCGCCGAACCACTGGTGGGCGAGCTCGTGCACCATGATCGATTCGATGTACCACGCCGGGTACTCGGGACGCGTGAAGATCTCTCTCTCGAAGAGAGAGAGCGTCTGCGTCTCCAGCTCGAAGCCGGTCTGGGCGTGGGCGATCAGCACGCCGTAGGTCTCGAAGGGGTAGCGGCCGACCTTCCGCTGCATCCAGTCGATCTGGTCGGGCGTCTTCTTCAGCCAGCGCTCCACGACCTTGCGGTCCTTGGTGGGCACCACATCGCGTACGGGAAGGCCGTTCGGACCCTCCCGGTGCACCACGGTGGAGCGGCCGATGGACACCTGGGCCAGCTCGGTCGCCATCGGGTGCTGGGTGCGGTACACGCTGGTGGTGGCGCCGCCCTGCCGGGTCCTGCCGACCGGCAGCCCGTTGGCTACGGCCGTGAGCCCCTTGGGTGCGGTGATCCGGAAGGTGAATTCCGCCTTGTCCGCGGGGTGGTCGTTGCACGGGAAGACCAGATGGGCGGCGTCGGCCTGATTGGCCATGGCGAGTCCGTCGGAGGTGCGCAGCCAGCCGCCCCCGGCGTCCTTCGTGGGGAGGGGGTCGCTGGTGTGCCGCACGGTGATCCGCAGCCGGTCGCCGCGCCCGATCGGTGCGGTCGGGGTGACGACCAGGTCCTCGCCGCTGCTTTCGAAGCGCGCTCGTTCGCCGTTCACCTCGACGGAACGGGCCTTGCCGTGTGCGAAGTCGAGGTTCACGTGTTCCAGGGGCTCGGTCGCCCAGGCCTCGATCTTGGTGACGGTCTGCAGTGGCTTGCGGTTGTCACCGCCGTAGGTGAAGGCGATGTCGTACGACGCCACGTCGTAGCCGGGGTTGCCCAGGTGCGGGAAGAGCGGGTCGCCGATGCCGAGCGGGGCGACGGGGGCCGGGGCGCTCGCCGCGACGAGGGCGGCGGACGCGGTCGCCGCGAGCAAGGCGACGGCGATGCGGTGGGTGCGAAGGGCCTTCGGCCGACGGGCCGGGGTCCGAGGGGTGAGCAGCATGAACTACCGCTATCAGCGCGCGTCTTCCCGCCGTGTGAGGGCGCGCTCCGAGCCACCCGAACGAGTCGCCGTCGTTCAGTGGGCGGCGGCAGCCGGGTGCTGGGCGCGGTTCACGTCGTACACCCCGGGGACGGCGCGCATGGCGCGCATCAGGCCCGGCAGGTGCGCCGCGTCGGGGAGTTGCAGCGTGTACGTGTGGCGCACGCGCTGCTGGGTCGGCGGTTCCACGGTGGCGGAGATGATCGCGACGCCTTCGAGGGCGATGGCCTCGGTGAGGTCGGCGAGCAGATGGGCGCGGCCGAACGATTCGGCGATCAAGGTGACCCGGCACTCGGCGGTGTCCCCCCAGCGCACGCCGACCTCCGGACGCCCCACTTCTTTCATCCGCTCCACGGCCGGACAGCCGACCCGGTGGACGGTCACCACGCCCCCGCGGACGGCGAAGGCGGTGACGTCGTCCGGCGGCACCGGCGTACAGCAGCCGGCCAGGCGCACGGTGGCGCCCTCGCGGTCCACGACGGCGTTCGCGGAGGCGGGCCGTCCGGCTCCGGGGGCCTCCGCCCTGGAGACGCCCGCGGGCGCCTGCTGGGGCGGCCGCTGCACGGAGGGGGCGGGCGCGGTCGGCGCGGGCGCGGGGTGGGTGGTCAGCCAGCGCCGGATCGCGATCCGCGCGGCGGGCGTACGGGCGTGGGCCAGCCACTCGCGCGAGGGGCCCGATGTGAGGTCCTGGCCCATGAGCAGCTGGACCGTGTCGCCGTCGTGCAGGACCGTACTGAGCGTCGCGAGGCGGCCGTTGACGCGGGCGCCGATGCAGGCGTGCGCGTCCTCGCCGTACTGGGCGTACGCGGCGTCCACGCAGCTGGCGCCCGCGGGCAGGCCGAGCGTGCCGCCGTCGGGCCGGAAGACGGCGATCTCGCGGTCCTGGGCGAGGTCCTCCCGGAGCGTGGACCAGAAGGTGTCCGGGTCGGGGGCGGCCTCCTGCCAGTCGAGGAGGCGGGAGAGCCAGCCGGGCCGTGTCGGGTCGATCCGCTCGTCGTCGACGCTGTCGGCGGGCTCTTCCGCGGGCGGGGCGTAGGGATTGCGCAGCGCGACCACGCCCGCCTCGGCGACCTGGTGCATCTGATGCGTGCGGATGAGGACTTCGGCGACCTCGCCGTCGGAGCGGGTGACCGCCGTGTGCAGCGATTGGTAGAGGTTGAACTTCGGTACGGCGATGAAGTCCTTGAACTCCGAGACGACCGGCGTGAAGCAGGTGTGCAGCTCGCCCAGGACTCCGTAGCAGTCCGCGTCCTCGTTGACGAGCACCAGGAGGCGGCCGAAGTCGGAGGCGCGCAGCTCACCGCGTTTGCGGTGCACGCGGTGGACGGAGACGGAGTGCCGCGGCCTGATCAGCACCTCGGCGGTGATGCCCGCGTCGCGCAGCACACCGCGGACCTCGCCCGCGATGTCCCCGAGCGGGTCGCCCTCGCTCGCGTCGTTGGCGGCGATCATGGCCTTCACCTGGGCGCACTCCTCCGGGTGGAGGATCGCGAAGACGAGGTCTTCCAGCTCGGTCTTGAGCGCCTGCACACCGAGGCGCTCGGCGAGCGGAATGAGTACGTCCCGGGTCACCTTGGCGATACGGGCCTGCTTCTCGGGGCGCATGACGCCGAGGGTGCGCATGTTGTGCAGCCGGTCGGCGAGCTTGATCGACATGACGCGGACGTCGTTGCCGGTGGCGACGAGCATCTTCCGGAAGGTCTCGGGCTCCGCCGCCGCCCCGTAATCGACCTTCTCCAGCTTGGTGACGCCGTCGACCAGGTAGCAGACGTCGTCCCCGAACTCGGTGCGCACCTGGTCGAGCGTGACGTCGGTGTCCTCGACGGTGTCGTGGAGCAGCGAGGCGGTCAGGGTGGTGGTCTCCGCGCCGAGCTGGGCGAGGATCAGGGTCACCGCGAGGGGGTGGGTGATGTACGGCTCGCCGCTCTTGCGCATCTGGCCGCGGTGCGAGGACTCGGCGAGGACGTAGGCGCGGCGCAGGGGCTCCAGGTCCGCGTCCGGGTAGTGGGCCCGGTGGGCCTCCGCCACATGGCCGATCGCGTCCGGAAGGCGGTCCCGGGTGCCGGGGCCGAGCAGGGCCGCGCGGCCGAGCCTGCGCAGGTCGAGACGGGCGCGGCCGCGCCTGCGCTGGGCCCCGGGCGGCACGGGGCCGGGCGTGGCCGGGTTCGTGGCCTCCGCACTCATGAGCACCTCCGGCTGCTTCGACCGGCGGTGAACGGACGGCGGCATACTCCGTCCGGGCCGGTGCTTGATGCTACCGAGCCCATCACGCGGTGCTGACCGCCTCTCGCCGAGCGTGAAACGGATCACCCATTCGAGCGACAGTTCATGGGAGTACCGTTTCGAGCCATTCGGACGCGATCTCGCCTTCCGCGACGATCACCGCGCCCCCGGTCATCTCGATCTCGCCGTCGGGCCGCTCGGTGATCACCAGGCGGCCGCCGGGCAGGTCGACGGTGTACGTGGCGGGGGTCCCGGTCACGGCCGGGTCCACGCCGTCCTTGCGGGCCGCGGCCACGGCGACGGCGCAGGCGCCCGTGCCGCAGGAGCGGGTCTCGCCGGCGCCGCGCTCGTGCACGCGCATGGCGACGTGCTGCGGGCCGCGGGGGGCGACGAATTCGACGTTCACCCCGTCCGGGTAGGCGGAGGCGGGGCTGAAGGGCGGCGGGTCGTAGAGGCTGCCCGCTTCGGAGAGGTCGTCGACGAAGGCGACGGCGTGCGGGTTGCCCATGTTCACGTTCCGCGCGGGCCAGCGGTGGTCGCCCACCGCTACGGTGACGTTCCCTTCGGGGAGCGAGGCCTTGCCCATCCCGACGGTGATGTCGCCGCCGGACTCCTCCTTGGCGATGTGCACGGTCTTCACGCCGCCGCGGGTTGCCACCGCCAGATCGCCCTCGGCGGCGTACCCCGCGCGCTGCAGGTATCTGGCGAAGACGCGCACTCCGTTGCCGCACATCTCGGCGATCGAGCCGTCGCCGTTGCGGTAGTCCATGAACCACTCGGCGCGGTCCGCGAGGTGGCGCGCCTCGGGGTGGGCGGCGGACCGGACGACGTGCAGAAGGCCGTCGCCACCGATGCCCGCACGGCGGTCGCACAGGGCGGCCACCGCGGCCGGGGGCAGCTCGACGGTGTTGTCGGGGTCGGGGATGATCACGAAGTCGTTCTCGGTCCCGTGCCCCTTGAGGAAGGCGATCCGCGTGCTCATTCCTCGATCGTACGGGGTGGCTACGACAGACGGCCCAGGCGGTGCGGCGGGCGCGGGCCACCCAGGGCTTCCGCCCCGGCCCGCGGCCTCCCGCGCGTCCTCAGCGGAGCCTGGCCACACGCCACACGGCGAGGGCCACGGCGCCCAGGAACAGCAGCGAGTACGCGGAGACGACCCGCCAGTCCGGACGGCGGCCCGAGCCGCGCTCGGGCAGACCGGGCCAGGTGTGCCCGACGCGACGGGCGGCCATCATGCCCCAGCCGGCGGCGCAGCAGCTGATCAGCAGACCCAGCATGGCGACCACCGCGCCGCCGTCGCCGAACTCGAAGGCGAGCGGGAACGCGAACATCAGGGAGCCGACCGCGGCCAGGACCACGATGGGCGCGAGCTGCCAGATGCGCAGGCGGCGCTGCGGGCGCAGCTCGACCACCTCGACCTCGGCCTCCGCCGACATCTCGTCGGCGCCGGGACCGTCGTCCGTCACGCCGCCCGGGGTCTCGTCGGGACCATCCGGACTGAGCTGCTCTTCGCCGTCATGTGCGGTGTCACGAGGGCCGGCCTCCATCGCCACGCGCCCTCCTACTTCGGACTCCACCGGTCGATCGAAGGTCGATGATGGCACGGTGTCAGGTGCCGGGATGACCGCCGGAGCGTCCCGATGCCATCACGTGATCAGGCTGTGACCGGTCGTTCGACCAACGCCAGTGCGCGTGCCGGGAGTTCCGCCCGGTCGGCCGCGGCACCGCTGAGCCAGTGCACCCGGGGATCGCGGCGGAACCACGAGTCCTGACGGCGCGCGAAGCGTTTGGTGGCGCGCACGGTCTCGACGCGCGCATCCTCCAGCGTGCGCTCCCCCGCGAGCGCGGTCAGCACCTGCTGGTAGCCGAGCGCGCGGGACGCGGTCCGTCCTTCGCGCAGTCCCCGCGCCTCCAGCTCGCGCACCTCGTCGACCAGGCCGCCCTCCCACATGCGGTCCACGCGCGTGGCGATGCGTTCGTCGAGTTCGGGGCGGGCCACGTCGACGCCGATCTGCAGGGTGTCGTACACCGAGTCGTGGCCGGGGAGGTTGGCCGTGAAGGGCTTGCCGGTGATCTCGATGACCTCCAGGGCGCGGACGATCCGGCGGCCGTTGCTGGGCAGGATCGCCTGGGCCGCCCCGGGGTCGGCGGCGGCGAGGCGGGCGTGCAGCGCCCCGGAGCCGTCGCGGGTGAGCTCGTCCTCCAGGCGGGCCCGGACGGCGGGGTCGGTGCCGGGGAACTCCAGGTGGTCCACGGCCCCCCGCACGTAGAGCCCCGAGCCGCCGACCAGGATGGGCCAGCGCCCCTCGGCGAGGAGACGGTCGATCTCTGCGCGGGCCAGCTTCTGGTACTCGGCGACGCTGGCGGCCTCCGTGACGTCCCAGATGTCGAGGAGGTGATGGGGGATGCCGCCCCGCTCCTCGGGCGTCAGCTTGGCGGTGCCGATGTCCATCCCCCGGTAGAGCTGCATGGAGTCGGCGTTGACGATCTCGCCGCCGAGACGCTGGGCGAGGAAAACGCCCAGATCGGACTTTCCTGCCGCGGTCGGACCGACGACGGCGATGACCCGCGGGGCGGGGGTTGCACTACTCACCGCCCCAGTCTCGCAAACTCGCCGCCCGCTTCCCGAACGAGCTACGTGACGGCACGGCTTCGGGGTCGTTGCCTGTTGCGAGGTTCCGGCCGCCGGTTTCGAGGACCGATCACCCGGGCGCCGCAATGAGACGCACCGGGCGGGGCGGGATTTCGCCCACACGAGTAACGTATGGAGTAGATATGGGCGTTTTTGCACGGTTCCGCCGGAAGAGCAAGGACAGCGAAGAGGCGGCGGCCACGGAGGCGGCCACCGATACGAAGACAACCGATACGGAGACAGCCGAGAAGGCGGCGGAGGGCTCCCCCGAGGCCGCCACCGATACGGATGCCAAGACCTCTGCCGAGCCCGGGGCGGACGCCGAGGGCACGGCCGATGAGGAGTCCACGGAGCCCGCAGCGGCGGACGTCACGGCGGACGCCACGGCCGCGGCCGAGCCGACCGGATCGGCCGGCACCGATGGTGCTGCCGATGCGGATGGTGCGGCCGACGCGGATGGTGTGGAGATCCCGAAGCAGCAGTCCGCTCAGGCGGCTGCCGACAACGAGGCCGGTGAGGGCGCCCGCAAGTAGCTCCCCGGCGAGGGAAGGTGTACCTATGAGCTTTCTGGACCAGCTGAAGGCCAAGCTCGCCCCGGCCAGGGGCAAGGTCTCGGACCTCGCACAGCAGCACGGGGACAAGATCGACCAGGGTCTGGAGAAGGCCGCGAAGGTCGTCGACGAGAAGACCAAGGGCAAGTACAGCGACAAGATCCAGGCGGGTACGGGGAAGGCGAAGGACGCCGTCGACCGTCTCGCCGGGGCGGACGAGGGCAGGAACGCGGGTGGCGGGACCACCCCTCCGTCACCCCCGCCGCCCCCTCCGGCTTCCTGAACCGCAGCGGCGGACGGCCGCGGAGCACCTCGCTCCGCGGCCGCCACCGTCTGTTGCCTCGGCCGGACGTGTCTACCTCGGCCGGATGTCTCTGCCTCGGGCCAGATGTCTTTACCTCGGGTCCGGGCGGGCCCGTCGGCTACGACCAGGTGGCCACCACGTACCCCACGCCGTACGGCGCGTCCTCGTAGAGCAGCTCGCCGCTCAGGCCCGCGCCGTCCGCCGCCCCCGCGAGCACCTGCCACGGAGCGCGTCCCGCGGCCTTCAGCTCGTACGCGAGCTCCTCGTCCAGCGCCTTCAGTGCCGCCACGTCGGCCGCGCCCAGGGCCCGTCCCACCTCCGCGTCGAAACCGGCCGCCCGCTCGTCCAGATACCCCGGCGCCTTGAGCGTGCGGCAGGCACTGGAGTCACCCATCACCAGCAGTGCCACCCGGTCGGCCCGCTTCCCGATCTCCCCTCCGACCTGGATGCACCGCTCGGGGGCGAGAGGTTCCCCCACGCCGAGACCCTCCACCGGAGCGGACGACCAGCGCGCGTGCGCGAGCAGCCAGCCGGCCACGGCGAGCGACGGCGGCAAGAGACGCTGCGTTTCCGGTGAGGTGGTGGACGCGGAGGCGCCCGGCGCCGGCGCGGGACCGAGGCGTACGTCGAGGTCCACGCCGAACCCCTGGAACGAGCCCCGCGCGCCCTGGGAGTGCGGCCCGCGACCGCTCTGCTCGGCGGGGCCGACCACCACGAGGAGGTCGGGCCGCGCCGCGGCGAGCACCGCGACGGCGTCGGAACAGGCCGCACGCGCGGCGTCCATTTCAGGGGCGGCACCCGCGGCGACCTCGGGGACGAGCAGCGGCGGAGAGGGGCAGACGGCTGCGGCGACAAGCATGGTCCGCAGAGTAACGCCCGCCACTGGGGCGGCCGCTGCGGCCTTCGTCGGAACGATCACCGCCACGTCCCGTCAGGGCGCGCGCGTACGGCCTCGACGCGCGCCCAGGGACGTTCAGTCGCAGCCGCAGCCGCTGCCCGTGGCGACCGGAAGCGCTTCCGGGACGCCGATCTTCGGCAGGCCCAGCATGACGCCGGCGGGCTTCGCGGCCGCCTCGGCGTTCCGCTTCTCCCAGGCGTCGCCCGCGCGCGTGGGACGCACGTTCAGCACGGCGCCCTCGGCGAGCAGGTGGTGCGGCGCCGCGTAGGTGATCTCGACGGTCACCACGTCGCCGGGGCGCACCTCGGTGTCCGGCTTGGTGAAGTGGACCAGGCGGTTGTCGGGGGCGCGGCCGGAGAGGCGGTGCGTGGCGCCGTCCTTGCGGCCCTCGCCCTCGGCGACCATCAGGTCCAGGGTGCGGCCGACCTGCTTCTTGTTCTCCTCCCAGGAGATCTCCTCCTGGAGGGCCACCAGACGCTCGTAACGCGACTGGACGACCTCCTTGGGGATCTGGTCCTCCATGGTCGCCGCCGGGGTGCCGGGGCGCTTGGAGTACTGGAAGGTGAAGGCGCTCCCGAAGCGGGCCTCGCGGACCACGTGCATCGTCTGCTCGAAGTCCTCCTCGGTCTCGCCGGGGAAGCCCACGATGATGTCGGTGGAGATCGCCGCGTCCGGCATGGCGGCGCGGACCTTCTCGATGATCCCCAGGAAACGATCCTGCCGGTACGAGCGGCGCATCGCCTTGAGGATCGGGTCGGAGCCGGACTGCAGCGGCATGTGCAGCTGCGGCATCACGTTGGGCGTCTCGGCCATGGCGGCGATCACGTCGTCGGTGAAGTCGCGCGGGTGCGGCGAGGTGAAGCGCACGCGCTCCAGGCCGTCGATCGTCCCGCAGGCGCGCAGCAGCTTGCTGAAGGCCTCGCGGTCGCCGATGTCCGAGCCGTACGCGTTCACGTTCTGCCCAAGGAGGGTGATCTCGCTGACGCCCTCGCCGACGAGCGCCTCGATCTCCGCGAGGATGTCGCCGGTCCTGCGGTCCTTCTCCTTGCCGCGCAGTGCGGGCACGATGCAGAAGGTGCAGGTGTTGTTGCAGCCGACGGAGATCGACACCCACGCCGCGTACGCGCTCTCGCGGCGGGTCGGCAGCGTCGAAGGGAAGGCCTCGAGCGACTCGGCGATCTCGACCTGCGCCTCTTCCTGGATGCGGGCGCGCTCCAGGAGGACCGGCAGCTTGCCGATGTTGTGCGTGCCGAAGACGACGTCCACCCAGGGCGCCTTCTTGACGATGGTGTCGCGGTCCTTCTGGGCCAGGCAGCCGCCGACGGCGATCTGCATCCCCGGACGCTTGGTCTTCATCGGCGCCAGGCGGCCGAGATTGCCGTACAAGCGGTTGTCGGCGTTCTCGCGCACGGCGCACGTGTTGAAGACGACGACGTCGGCATCGCCGTCCGCCCCTTCGGGCGCACGCTCGTAACCGGCGTCCTCCAGCAGGCCGGAGAGCCGCTCGGAGTCATGGACGTTCATCTGGCACCCGTAGGTGCGCACCTCGTAAGTCTTCGCGCTCATCTCGTCCCCCAGGGTACGGGGTCGCCACGCGCGCGTGGCGGCGGATGACGACCACGGTGCCGGGGGACGCCTACGGGGACGGCGTCCCGTGATCCCACCCCTGGTCAGCACGGTGGAGGGCTGGCAGGATCGCGCGCATGCTCAAGGCACTCCCCCACATCGGCAGACGCCGCGCCCTGCAGGGTTCGGTCGCGGCGCTCGTGGTCCTCGGGCTGCTGCTGTGGTGGCTGCTGCCAGTGGACGAGGACGCACCGAGCGGCCGGATGACGTTCAGCACGGGCGTGCAGAAGGGCGTGTACGAGCGGTACGGCAAGCTGCTGCGGACGGCGATCTCCCAGGACATGCCGGACGTCGACGTGAAGCTCCTCAACAGCGAGGGGTCGCAGGAGAACGTCGCGCGGGTGGCCACCGGGAAGTCCGACTTCACCATCGCGGCCGCCGACGCCGTGGAGACGTACCGCCTGGACGGCGCCCCCGGCTGGCACCGGCTGCGGGGCTGTACGCGGCTGTACGACGACTACGTCCAGCTGGTGGTGCCGAGGTCCGCGCACATCGACTCCGTCGAGGACCTGCGGAACAAGCGGGTGGCCGTGGGGCAGAAGCACTCGGGGGTGCGGCTGATAGCCGACCGGGTGCTCAGCGCGGCGGGCCTTGATCCGGTCGCGGACATCGAGCCGGTGGCCGCCGGCATCGACACCATGCCCGCCCTTCTGAAGAACGGCTCCATCGACGCCTTCTTCTGGTCGGGCGGGCTGCCGACCACGTCCGTGCGGGAGCTCTCCGAGGAGATGGACATCTCACTCGTGCAGCTCGGGTACCTGGTCGACGCGCTGCACAAGCAAGGGGGCGGCTCGCGCTACTACCGGGCCGCGACGATGCCGGCCGACGCCTACCCCAAGGCACAGCAGGGCTCCGCCGTGCCGACGCTGGCGGTGGCGAACCTCCTGGTCACCACGGACCGCGCCGATCCTCGGCTGACCGAGGGGCTGACCCGTACCGTCATCGACAGCCGGGACCACATCGGCGACCAGGTGCACGCGGCGCAACTGGTGGATCTGCGCACGGCATTGTTCACGGACCCGCTCCCGCTGCACGAGGGCGCGCGCCGCTACTACCGCTCGGTCAAGCCCTGAGAGGCTCTCAGGCGTCTTGAGAGGGGCCAAGGCTCCCGGGGCGCCCTGAGCGGCTTCCCGTCGCCCTGTGGGGCCTCCTGGGCGGCTTCGGCCTCCCTCAGCGCGTCGACGGCTCGCTCCGCGGAACGCTGACCGTCACCTTCAGCCCGTGCGGTGTGTGCGGGGCGTACGCGATGGAGCCGCCGCCCGCGGCGAGCAGGGCCCGCGAGATGGACAGGCCGAGCCCCGAACCCTTCACGTTCTGGTGGCGGTTGCTGCGCCAGAAGCGGTCGCCGACGCGGGCCAGCTCGTCCTCGGTGAGGCCAGGTCCGCCGTCGGTGACCACGACGGTCGTCGTCGCCTCGCTGGAGGAGACCGACACGTGGACCGGGCCGCCCTCCGGGGTGAACTTCAGGGCGTTGTCGATCACCGCGTCCAGCGCGCTGGAGAGGGCGACCGGGTCGGCCCAGCCGGTGGTGGCCGGGCAGTCGCCCGTCAGGCGCACGCCCCGCTCGTCGGCGAGCGGCCGCCAGGAGGCGACGCGTTCGGCGGCCAGCTCGCCGATGTCGGTGAGGCTCAGGTCGGCCGCCGCGTGCTCGGCGAGGGCCAGGTCGAGCAGGTCGTCGAGGACCTGCGTCAGCCGCTTGCCCTCGGTGCGCACGGAAGCGATCTCCTCGTTGCCCTCGGGCAGTTCGAGGGCGAGGAGCTCGATGCGCAGCAGCAACGCCGAGAGGGGGTTGCGCAGCTGGTGCGAGGCGTCGGCGACGAAGGCGCGCTGCTGCTCCAGGACGTCCTCGACGTTGTCGGCCATCTCGTTGAACGACCGGGCCAGGCGTCTGAGTTCCGGCGGGCCGCCCGCCGCCGCGACCCGGGACTTGAGGCGTCCGGTCGCTATGTCGTGCGTGGTCGCGTCCAGGACGCGGACCGGCCGCAGCACCCAGCCGGTGAGCCGCAGGGCCGCGCCGACGGCCAGCAGCATGGCGGCGAACTCACCGGCGACGATCAGGAGCCAGCCGCGCAGCGTCTGCGACCGCATGCGGCCGGTCGGCGAGTCCGTGACGACGACCGCGATGACGTCGCCGTCCTTGATCACCGGGGACGCGACGGCCAGCCGCCCCCGCTGCCAGGGCCACACCTGTTCGGGGTCGTGGCTGCCGCGCGACCGGAGCGCCTCCTCGAAGGCGTCCCGCACGTCTCCGTGCCGGGGCAGGAACCAGTCGCTCGGCGCGTTCGCCATGGGGCCGTCGTCGCGGTAGAAGACGCCCGCGCGGATGCCGTACACGTCGTAGTAGTCGTCGAGTTCCTTCTGCAGCGTGTCGCGGCGCTCGTCCTTGCTCCCCACGACCCGCGACCCCGCGGGACGTTTGGTGACGAACTGCGCGAGCGACGCGAAGCGCGCGGTGTCGTCGATCCGGTCGACGACCACCTTCTGCTGCTGGGCCGCCGCGACGCTGACCGCGAGCGGAAAGCCGAGGGCGAGCAGGACGCCCGCCATCAGGATGATCAGCAGCGGGAGGAGCCGAGAGCGCACCTGTCCTCGCCGGGACTAGGCGGCCGGTGCGACGAGCCGGTAGCCGACGCCGCGCACGGTCTCGATCAGGGCCGGCATGTGCAGCTTGGAGCGCAGGGACGCGACGTGCACCTCCAGGGTGCGGCCGGTCCCCTCCCAACTGGTCCGCCAGACCTCGCTGATGATCTGTTCCCGGCGGAACACCACGCCGGGGCGCTGCGCGAGGAGGGCGAGCAAGTCGAACTCCTTGCGGGTCAGTTGCACGACCGAGCCGTCCACACTGACCTGCCGGGTGGGCAATTCGATCCGTACGGAGCCGAGCCGCACGTCGCTGTCGCCGCCCGTCACCGCGCCGTCCGCCGTGGGGCGCCGGATGACCGCGTGGATACGGGCGATGAGCTCCCCGGTGTCGTACGGCTTCACCACGTAGTCGTCGGCTCCGAGGTTGAGGCCGTGGATCCGGGAGCGTACGTCCGAGCGGGCCGTCACCATGATCACCGGCGTCGAGCCGCGCTTGCGGATCTTTCCGCACACCTCGTAGCCGTCTTGGTCGGGCAGTCCGAGGTCGAGGAGCACCACTCCGAAGGGGGGCGCCTGGGCGGGCAGCAGCGCCTGCAGGGCTTCCTCGCCACTGCGCGCGTGCACGACGTCGAAGCCGTGCCGGGCCAGGACCGCGGACAGGGCGGCGGCCACATGATCGTCGTCCTCGACGAGAAGCAGTCGCATAGGGGCCCCCTCCAGTTCATCGGTCGTTCCGTCGTCGCAGGTAGTGGCGCCCCTCGCTCGCGGGCGCACAAGGCATCCACGCCGATGGATAAGGACCGCGTCAAGAGGGCCCGGGTCGTCGGCACGTTCCGTTACCCACCCGGTACGCACTCCGTGGACCCTCTTCACACGGTGTGTCCGGTTGCGGCCGGATCGTTATGCTCAATTTCCCCTCAGATGTAATGACGCTGGTCGCACTGGGTTATTACTGTCCTCCCAACCGAGGAGGATGGAGCAACAAGCCGTGACCGAAGTATCGGTGACCAAGGACGCCATACCGTCTGGGGCCGACGACCTGGTCGTGCTGAAGAACGTCAACAAGCACTTCGGCGCTCTGCACGTCCTCCAGGACATCGACCTGACCATCGCCCGCGGCGAGGTCGTCGTCGTGATCGGCCCCTCCGGGTCCGGCAAGTCGACCCTGTGCCGCACCATCAACCGCCTGGAGACGGTCGATTCGGGAGACATCTCGATCGACGGCAAGCCGCTGCCTCAGGAGGGCAAGGAGCTCGCCAGGCTCCGCGCGGACGTGGGCATGGTCTTCCAGTCGTTCAACCTTTTCGCGCACAAGACCGTGCTCGAGAACGTGACGCTGGGCCAGACCAAGGTGCGCAAGATCGGCAAGGCGGAGGCGGAGACGAAGGCGCGCGGCCTGCTGGACCGCGTGGGCGTCGCCTCCCAGGCCGACAAGTACCCCGCGCAGCTCTCCGGTGGACAGCAGCAACGCGTCGCCATCGCGCGCGCGTTGGCGATGGACCCCAAGGTGATGCTCTTCGACGAGCCCACGTCGGCGCTCGACCCGGAGATGATCAACGAGGTCCTCGAGGTGATGCAGCAACTCGCCCGGGACGGCATGACGATGATCGTCGTCACGCACGAGATGGGCTTCGCCCGCTCCGCGGCCAACCGCGTCGTCTTCATGGCCGACGGCCGGATCGTCGAAGAGGCCACGCCGGACCAGTTCTTCAGCAACCCGCGCAGCGACCGGGCCAAGGACTTCCTCTCGAAGATCCTTAAGCACTGAGGCTTCCACGCCGTCTCCACACCAGTCGAACCAAGAGGATGTTCACCATGAAGCTCCGCAAGTCCGCAGCTGCCGCGGCGGTCGTCGCCGCCCTCGCCCTCACCGCCACCGCCTGCGGCGGCGAGGAGGGAACCGCCGGCGACAAGCCGAAGGACCCGACCGGCGGCAAGAACGCGCCCAAGCTGCCGACGTACGACGTGAAGTCCGGCGTCAAGGTCGACTCCGACGTCCTGAAGAAGGCCCAGAAGGCCGGCAAGATCGTCATCGGCGCCAAGGACGACCAGCCGTACCTGGGCTTCAAGGACAGCGCAGGCAAGCGCTCCGGCTTCGACATCGAGATCGCCAAGATGGTCGCGGCCGACCTCGGCTTCAAGCCCGACCAGATCGAGTTCAAGACGATCGACTCCGGCGTCCGTGAGACCACCATCTCCAAGGGCGACGTCGACCTCTACGTAGGCACGTACACGATCAACGACGAGCGCAAGAAGCAGGTCGGCTTCGCCGGTCCCTACTTCATGGCCGGCGCCGACCTCCTCGTCCGCCAGGACGAGAAGAGCATCACAGGGCCGGACTCCGTGAAGGGCAAGAAGGTCTGCTCGATCGTCGGCTCCACCCCGCTCCAGGAGATCAAGAAGGCGAAGTACGGCGCCAAGACCGTCGAGCTGGCCAAGTACTCGGAGTGCGTGCAGCAGCTCATCAACAAGGAGGTCGACGCCGTCACCACTGACGACGCGATCCTCAAGGGCTACGCGGCGCAGCAGCCGAAGGCGCTGAAGGTGGTCGAGAAGCCGTTCACCAAGGAGCCGTACGGCATCGGCATGAACAAGAACGACAAGGCGCTGCGCAACGCGGTCGCGGACGCCGTCGAGGCCCACCAGAAGAACGGCGACTACAAGAAGGCGTACGACGCGACGCTCGGCCTCTCGGGCGCCAAGTTCACCGAGCCGCCGGCCCTCGAGCGCTACTGACGCAGTCGCTCACCCGCTCCACTCCCCGGCAGTGAGCTGACCGGCCTCCCGTACGCATCGAGAACGGTGCGTACGGGGCCGGCTCCCCCTGCCCGACCACTGCCGCCCACGAGGACATCCCCGTGAATGTACTGCTCGACCATTTGGCGGAATTCCGCGAGGGATTCATAGGCACCGTCTGGCTGACCGTCGCCAGTGGCGCGCTCGCGCTGCTCCTCGGCATCGTGCTCGCCGGTTTCCGGGTCTCGCCGGTACCACCGCTGCGGTTCTTCGGCACCGCCTGGGTCACCCTGTTCCGGAACACGCCGCTGACGCTGCTCTTCCTCACCATCTGGTTCGCGGTGCCGCAGGTCTTCGACTTCGGCTTCGACCCGTGGACCAAGGCGCTGATCGTGCTCAGCGTCTACACCTCGTCGTTCGTCTGCGAGGCCGTCAGGTCCGGCATCAACACCGTGCCCCTGGGGCAGGCGGAGGCCGCCCGATCGCTCGGCATGACGTTCTTCCAGACCCTCGGCACGATCGTCCTTCCCCAGGCCGTGCGCACCGTGCTGCCGCCGCTGAGCAGCATCTTCATCGCACTGACGAAGAACTCCGCCATCGCGGGCGCGTTCAGCGTCACGGAGCTGTTCGGCTGGCAGAAGTTCCTCAGTGACCAGGGCTTCGCCATCGCCTGGCTCTTCCTCTGGGTGGCGCTCGGCTACCTCGTGATCACATTCACCATCAGCGGTCTGTTCCGGCTGCTGGAGCGGAGCATGGAGGTCGCACGATGAGCTCCAGCGTCCTGTACGACGCTCCGGGCCCCAAGGCCCGGATGCGCAACCGCATCTACTCCGTCGTCGGCACGGCCGCCATCATCGGCCTCGTCGTCTTCGTGATCATGCGCCTCGCGGACCGCGGACACTTCGCGTCCGAGGTCTGGAACACCTTCAACTACTCCAATGTGCGGACCACCATCCGCGACGGCATCGTCACCACGCTGAAGGTCTTCGTCCTCGCCGGTGCGCTGTCCCTGGTGCTCGGTGCGCTGCTCGCGGTGGCCCGCGCGTCGGACCACCGCCCGGTCCGCTGGCTGGCCACCGGATTCATCGAGCTCTTCCGTGCCATCCCGCTGCTGATCACGATCTACGCGCTGTGGGTGCTCTTCCTCACCTACAAGGGCGACCTGGGCTCCATCGGGACGAACAACGGCTTCTGGGCCCTCGTCATCGGCCTGGCCATCTACAACGGCGCGGTGCAGGCGGAGGTGCTGCGAGCCGGCTTCAACGCCGTGCCGCGCGGTCAGGTGGAGGCGGCCTACGCGCTGGGGCTGCGCAAGTCCCAGGTCATGACGATGCTGCTGATCCCGCAGGCGATCAGGTCCATGCTGCCGACGATCATCAGCCAGCTGGTGGTCACGCTCAAGGACACCTCGCTCGGCTACATCATCACGTACGCGGAGCTGCTGTACGCGGGGCGCCAGCTGGCCAACACCACGCTCGTCAACGGCCAGTACATCTACGTCCCGGTGATCATGGTGGTCGGCACGATCTACGTGGCGATGTGCATGGCCCTCTCCGCGCTCGCCACCTGGGTCGAGAAGCGCGGGCGGCGCACCAAGACGGGCATCGTCGTGGCGGCGGCGGCCGAACCGGCCGAGGCCCCCGGGGTGCTCGACCCGTCCGAACCGCTCGGCCCCACGTCGGACGCCGCGCAGTCGACCGACACGCTCCTGGCCGAGCCGAAGACCGACACGGCACGTGACGACGGCCCGGACCACGAGCCGCCCGCCAAGGGCAACTGATCACGCGTCAGGAATTGACCTGTGGTGACAGGGGAGGCGGTGGCCCGACGGCTACCGCCTCCCCTGTTCTCCGTTCACCGGGTGCGTACTGCTCCCCGTAGACACGGCCGCCGGGGCGCCCGCCACGGCGAACACCCGATCGATGAGACGATCGGACAAGGCCGTGACGGCTGGGGTCGTGTCAGCACCGCCGTCGCTTGACGCGGGCACAAGCAGTGGGTTGCATACGTTCTGTGATCGTGCACCGGGCTCCAACTGCCAGTTCTCGTACGTACGTCCAGCGCTTCCGGACAGCCCGGACCCTCGGAGCCCAGCGGGGCGGAGGACGTGCGCCGTGGACCCGGTGATCGTCGTCGGCGCGGGCCCGGTCGGACTCGCGCTCGCCCTCGCCCTCGCCCGCCACTCGGTGCCCACCGTCGTCCTCGACGAAGGCCCGGGCAAGGACGAGCAGCGGCCGGCGCGGACCGTCGTGCTCCGCGAGGACACCGCGGCGTTCGTGGAGCGGCTCGCCGGCCATTCGTTCGGAGATACGGAAACGGGCGCGCGGTGGGCCGGCTGGCGCTCCGTACGGCGCAAACAGCTGATGCGCGAGCTCCACTTCGACGACGAGACCCCCTCCCCGCTCCACCTGCCGCAGCACACACTGACCGCCGCGCTGCGCGAGGCCATCGCCGACGAACGACTCGTCAAGATCGCGGTGGACAACAAGCTCGACTCCCTGGAACAGGACCCCGCAGGGCTGACCGCCCACACGCGCGGGCCCAAGGGCACATGGTGGCGGGGCAGTTACCTGGTGGGCTGCGACGGCGCACGCTCCACGGTGCGCAAACTCCTCGACGTGCGCTTCCCCGGCCGCACCGCCGTCGAACGACACGCCGTCGCCTCGCTGCGCACGGAACTTCCCTGGCCGGGCCAGGCGTTGTTGCATCGGATGCCCCCGTGGCGCGGCGGGGGCGCCGAAGTGACGGGCCGCCCGCTCGCCGACGGGGTGTGGCGGCTCGACTGGCTGCTCCCGCCCCGCGGCGAGCTGGTGACGCCCGACGCCCTCGTCACCCGCATCCGCGAGACCCTGGCCGGCTGGTGCGGCGGCTCCACACCGCCGTACGAACTGCTCGACACGGGCGTGCACACGGTCCACCACCGGCTCGCCCGACGGTGGCGGGTCGGCCGCGCCTTCCTCGCCGGGGACGCCGCGCACCTGCTCGGCGCGCTCGGTACCCAGGGGCTCGACGAGGGGCTGCGGGATGCCGACAACCTCGCCTGGAAGCTGGCGCTCGCCTGGCACCACGGCGGGCACGAGGCGCTGCTCGACAGCTACCAGGTCGAGCGGCGGGCCGGCGTGGCCGCACGCCTGCGCGCCGCCGACCAGTCGCTGCCGGTGCTGCGCGGCGGCAAGGGACTGCGTTCGTACGTGCCCGGCAGCGCGCGCGGACACGACACGCTCCTCACGGACGGTCATGTGGGGCGCGGGACGCTCGGCGCGCCCTCGTCGTACGCCGAGTCGCCGCTGGCACCCGCCCCCTCGGAGTCCGTCCTTCCGGTGGGCACGGAGCCGGGTGCGCCGGTCGCGGACGTACGGGTCACGGCGCCCGACGGGTCCTTCGTCCACCTGCGCGACCGGCTCGGGTTCGGGCAGCTGATCGTCCTGCTGGTCGCGCCGGGCACCGGGGTGTGGGAGCGGCGGCACTGGGTGACGGCCGGGCTCATGCCGCGGCTCGCCGCCGCCGTGACGGCGCTGCCGCACCCGGCCGAGCTGCTCGTCGCGGAGAGCTACCCCGGGGCCGCCGCCCACGCGGTCCTCCTCATCCGCCCGGACGGCCACCTGGTCACCGCGTTCTCCGGGGTACGCCCCGCCGAGCTGTACGCGGCGGCCGAGGCGGCACTGGGCGGCCCGGCACGGGCTGGCCGGAAGGCGGAGGCGGGGACAGAGTCAGAGGCAGGGACGGAGGCAGGGGCGGAGACGGCCGCCCGTGCCGATCGGGAGGGCGAGGCGGAAAGGACGGCGGGGGCGGAGAGTACGGCAAGGGCGGCCGGGGGTGTACGGCCGAGGGCGTAGGCGGGGAGGAGCGGAGAGGCGGGGGCTGCTCGTCGGCCGTGAGGACGAAGCCCACGTCTCGGCCCAGGGCGCCTCCGCCCAGGGCCCCGCCACCATCCCCCGAGGGCTGACGACCGCATGCTGAGTCAGGGTTGACCGGTTTCCACCCCCGTGTTCTACTCCGGATCGTGACCGACACCGATGTTCGCCTGTGGCGGAGGGTCCACATGGACCTCGTCCGCTATGCAGGCTGCGTGTGTCACCCGTCCTGCTGAATTCGCCTGATCTCCTCGCGCGCTGAGCGCCCCCCAGGGGCCGTCTCGCGCGCTCTTCCGCGAACCTCCAGGACGGTACCTGTGTCTGTCGCCCCTTCCTCCGCCGCACCCTCGGCCGCCCCTGCCACGTCTTCGTCGGCGCCCACGGCGGCCGAGCTCCTCGCCTTCGTCCGCCGCACCGCGGCCGACGCCCAACTCATCGCCTCCCTGCCGCTCGACCCCGAGGGCCGCACCTGGGTGCGGCTGCAGGGCCCCGGCGGCAGCGAGGCCTGGCTGATCGGCTGGCCGCCCGGCACCGGCACCGGCTGGCACGACCACGCTGAGTCGGTCGGCGCCTTCCTCACCGCGGCGGGCACCCTCAAGGAGAACTCGCTCGCCGCGCGCCTGCCCACCGACGGCTGGAAGACCCTCGAACTCTCCGACGACGTCGACCGCCGACGGGAGTTGACGACCGGCGAGGGCCGCGCCTTCGGCACCAACCACGTGCACGAGGTCCTGAACGAGTCCGCGACCGAGCACGCCGTCTCCGTGCACGCCTACTACCCGCCCCTCCCCCGGATCCGCCGCTACAGCCGCACCGGTGACGTGCTCCGCCTGGAGTCCGTGGAGCGCCCGGAGGACTGGCAGTGACGGGAGGACGAGCAGCGAGCGACCGCGTTCCCGTCGATGAACAGCCGCCCGGCATCGACGAGTTGCTGGAGCGCGTCCGGCTCGACCTCGACCGGCTCACCCCTCAGGAGGCGTACGAGACCGCCGAAGGCGGCGGCCTGCTGGTCGACATCCGCTATGCGGCGCTGCGCGAGCGCGACGGCCTGATCCCCGGCGCGCTCGTCGTCGAGCGCAACGAGCTGGAGTGGCGCCTCGATCCGCGGGGCAGCCACCGCGCGCCGGAGGCCACCGGTCACGACCTGCGCGTCGTGGTGGTCTGCAACGAGGGCTACGCGTCCAGTCTCGCGGCCGCCTCCTTGCGGCAGTTGGGGCTGCGGCACGCCACCGACCTGGTCGGCGGCTTCCAGGCATGGCGGGCGGCGGGGCTTCCGGTGGTCACCGCCGAAGCGTGAGTACGCACGCGTGGGTGCCGCTCACCGAGCCTCTGGTGACCTATGGCTCGGTAAGGGGCACCCGCCCTCACGTCGGACCGACGTACGTCCTGCCCACGACGCGGGAGTCGTTCCGGCTGCCGCCCCACCCCCGTGGGAGCGGCCCGCTCAGAACGCCCCGTACCCCAAGTCGTCCGTCTCCTCGCCCTCTTCCTCCAGGGCCTGGCGGACCACTCTGAGCGCCATGCCCTCCCCGTAACCCTTACGGGCGAGCATGCCCGCGAGGCGGCGCAGGCGCTTGTCCCGGTCGAGGCCGCGCGTGGAGCGGAGCTTGCGGGCGACCAGCTCGCGCGCGGTGGCCTCCTCCTGCTCCGGGTCGAGCTGCCCCACGGCTTCGTCGATCAGCGTGGAGTCCACGCCCTTGGTGCGCAGCTCCCGCGCGAGCGCGCGGCGGGCCAGGCCCCGGCCGTGGTGGCGGGACTCCACCCACGCGTCCGCGAAGGCACTGTCGTTGATCAGACCGACCTCTTCGAAGCGGGAGAGGACTTCCTCCGCCACCTCGTCGGGGATCTCCCGCTTGCGCAACGCGTCCGCGAGCTGCTTGCGCGTCCGCGCCGTGCCGGTGAGCAGGCGCAGACAGATCGCCCGCGCCCGCTCGGCCGGATCCTGCGGCTCCCCCTTCTCGGCCCTCGACGAGGAAGGGGGCCCGCCGTCCTGATGGCCGTCGGAGCCACCGCGCCGCCGGCGGCGTCCGCGCCCCCGGCCGTCACCGTCCCGACGGCCGTCCTCCCGGAGGCCGTCACCGCCGAAGCCGCCGCCGAAGTCGTCACCACCGAGGGCGTCACCCCCGATGGCGTCACCCCCGATGGCTTCCGAGCCGCCGCGCCGGCTGCCGGGCCAGCCCGTGCCGTCCTGCTCCGCACCGTCCCCGTGGCCCCGCCCGGCGGGGCCGGGGCGTTTCTCGGGGGCGGTGTGGTCCGCCCAGTCGGTTCGTCGCGTCACGGGCTAGCTCTTGGCCGCCGCGGTCTTCTTGGTGGCCTTGACCGCTGGCGCGGGCACCGTCTTGGCGTCGTCGGCCACGGCAGCGGGTGCCGCCGCGTCCACCACCGGCTCCTCGGCGGCAGGGGCCTCGGGCTTCACACCGACGCCCAGCTTCTCCTTGATCTTCCGCTCGATCTCGTTGGCGAGGTCGGGGTTGTCCTTGAGGAAGTTGCGGGCGTTCTCCTTGCCCTGGCCGAGCTGGTCGCCCTCGTACGTGTACCAGGCGCCGGCCTTGCGGACGAAGCCGTGCTCCACGCCCATGTCGATCAGGCCGCCCTCGCGGCTGATGCCCTGGCCGTAGAGGATGTCGAACTCGGCCTGCTTGAAGGGCGGCGCGACCTTGTTCTTGACGACCTTGACGCGGGTGCGGTTGCCGACCGCGTCCGTGCCGTCCTTGAGGGTCTCGATGCGGCGGATGTCCATGCGCACCGAGGCGTAGAACTTCAGCGCGCGGCCACCGGTCGTGGTCTCGGGCGAGCCGAACATCACGCCGATCTTCTCGCGGAGCTGGTTGATGAAGATCGCGGTGGTCTTGGACTGGTTGAGCGCGCTGGTGATCTTCCGGAGCGCCTGGCTCATCAGACGGGCCTGGAGGCCCACGTGCGAGTCGCCCATCTCGCCCTCGATCTCCGCGCGCGGCACCAGGGCGGCGACGGAGTCGATGACGATCAGGTCGAGGGCGCCGGAGCGGACCAGCATGTCGACGATCTCGAGGGCCTGCTCGCCGTTGTCCGGCTGGGACAGGATGAGGTTGTCGATGTCGACGCCGAGCTTCTTCGCGTACTCGGGGTCGAGGGCGTGCTCGGCGTCGATGAAGGCCACCGAGCCGCCGGCCTTCTGCGCGTTCGCGACTGCGTGCAGCGTCAGCGTCGTCTTACCGGAGGACTCCGGTCCGTACACCTCCACCACACGGCCGCGCGGGATGCCGCCGACGCCGAGCGCGACGTCGAGCGCGGTCGACCCGGTGGGGATGACCTCGATGGGCTCGTTCGGCCGCTCGCCCATGCGCATCACTGCGCCCTTGCCGAATTGCCGTTCAATCTGTGCGAGCGCGGCGTCGAGCGCCTTCTCGCGGTCGGTTCCTGCCATGGGTTCCACCCGATTTGCTTGAGTCGATCGCTTCACGTCAAAGACGCTAACGCCTGCCACTGACAATCCGCCCCGACGCCCGTCCAGCCTGTGGATAACTCGAGGCTCCGGCCCCTGGCCGGCTCCTCGTCACATCCTCTGGAGCGTCCCGGGAAACCTCCGCTCAGCCCCGGAAAATCGCCGCCGGACACCCCATAAGAATGGATGTTCGATTTCAGTGTCAAGCGTGGCACGCCGCAGCCGGCGGCGTTGTCAGGGGCGGTACGGAGATCCCCCGGGACGGTTCCGTATGGGCGCCGGCCGGCCCGGCCCCGGGAGGCGTTCTCCTACTCCCCCGGGTCCGGCTTCGGCTGCTCCTCGGCGGAGGCGGGGGGCGCCTCCGGATGGTTCGGCCCGCGCAGTCCGCGCCGCACGCCGGCGAGGAGCGGCGCTCCCACCCGGCCCCGGTGGCCGTGCACCCGGGGGTCGTCCGTGACGTCGTACCTCTTTACGTACGCCCCCAGGAAGGCCTGCAGCGTCGCGACCGCGGGGATGGCGATGAGCGCACCGACCGCGCCGAGGAGCGCGGTGCCGGCGATGACCGAGCCGAAGGCGACCGCGGGGTGGATGTCCACGCTCTTGGCGGTCAGCTTGGGCTGCAGCACGTAGTTCTCGAACTGCTGGTAGACGACCACGAAGACCAGCACCCAGAGCGCGTACCAGGGATCGACCGTGAAGGCGATCAGCATCGGCAGTGCGCCCGCCAGGTACGTGCCGATGGTCGGGATGAACTGGGACACGAGGCCCACCCACACGCCGAGCACGGGCGCGTAGGGGACGCTGAGCACCTGCAGCAGGACGTAGTGCGCGATCCCGGAGATCAGCGCCATCAGGCCGCGCGAGTAGAGGTAGCCGCCGGTCTTGTCGACCGCGATCTCCCAGGCGCGCAGCACCTCGGCCTGCCGCGCGGGCGGCAGCACCGAGCACAGCGCGCGCCGCAGCCGCGGGCCGTCGGCCGCGAAGTAGAACGAGAACAGCAGGATCGTCAGGAGCTGGAACAGCCCGCCAAGGACCTGCGCGGAGACGTCCAGGACGCCGCTGGCGCTGTTCTGCACGTACTTCTGGAGCCAGTCGGAGTGGACCAGGCTGTCCTGCACCTCGACGCGGGAGAGGTCCGTGTGGAAGGTCTGGTTGATCCAGCTGATGACCTTGTCGAGGTAGTCCGGGAAATCCTCCACCATGTCGACGATCTGGCCCGCGAGCATGGACCCCATCAACGTGATGAAGCCCGCACCGGCGATCACGACGCTCAAGAAGACCAGGAAGGTGGCGAAGCCTCTGCGCAGCCCGCGCGCGGCCATCCAGCTCACCGCGGGCTCGACCGCCAGCGCGAGGAAGAACGCGATCAGAATGTTGATCAGCAGCCCGGTCAGCTGATGGAACGCCCAACTGCCCAGCTGGAAACAGGCGATGAGCGCGAGGGCGAGCACCATGGCGCGCGGCAGCCACCGCGGCATGCGGGCGGCCGGCCCTGCCTCGGCCCCGGCCCCGGCGGGGGGCTCTGCGGGCGGCGTCGTGCCGAGGGGAGCGGTGTCCTTGGTGACCTGCGCGGTCTCATCTGTCGGTGCCACGGAGCCAGTCTCGCCCACGCCGCCGACAATCGACCGCCACCCTCACATCTTGGGACGCTTCCGTGAACGAGCTGGGCGGACGCACGCGCGCGTGCAGCCCGTCCGCGCTCCGGCCGACCAAGGTCAGCGCCTGTCGTCCGGCACGCCCATCGCCGTGCACACCGCGCGCCAGACGTCCTTGGCCTCCCAGCCCGCGTCCAGCGCCTCGTTGACCGTGCGGCCGCCCAGCTCCGACATCACGTGATCGCGCGCGAAGGAGTCGGCGTACCCCGCACCGAAGTGAGCAGCCATCCGCTGCCAGAAGACCGTCAACCGCATGCCTCCAGTATCGCGCCCCTGAGAGTGCAGCCCGGTACAGGGGGCTTGCCGAGAACGCTTTCCGCCCTACCGTCGGAACATGGCCGAAACCGGAGCTTCCCCCGACGCAGTGCACTCCCCCGACGCGGCGCCCTCCCCGGTCGCCCGCGCCGAGCGCTTCGTGTGGCTCACCGCGCGCGTCCTCGAGCAGCGGAGGTTCGCGTACCACTTCCTCGACGGCGCGGGCGGGGCCCCGGCCGCGGACGCGGTCGAGACCGCTCTGACCTCGTACGCCACCGCTGACGGCGGGTACGGCTACGCGCTCGAACCCGATCTGCGCGGCCCCGTCGGCCAGCCCCTGCACGTCGGGCACGCGCTGCGCGTACTGGACTCGATCCACCGCTGCGGCGGGCAGCGGGTGGAGCGCGTGTGCCGGTATCTCACGTCGGTGTCGACGCCCGCGGGGGCCCTGCCCGCGATCCATCCCAGCCAGCGCGGCTACCCCTCGGCGCCGTTCGTCCCCGTCGTGGAGGACCCGCCCGGCGAGCTGCTCGCCACCGGCCCGGTGGTGGGTCTGCTGCACCGCAACGACGTGTGGCACGCCTGGCTCTTCCGGGCCACGGACTTCTGCTGGGCGGCCGTCGAGTCGCTCGAGAAGTCACACCCGTACGAGATCCACGCGGCGGTCGCCTTCCTGGACGGCGTGCCCGACCGCTCCCGCGCGCGGGCCGCCGCCGACCGGCTCGGCCGCCTCGTGCGACGGCAGCGGCTCGC
The DNA here is from genome assembly GCF_042871345.1 of Streptomyces sp. NPDC005863. NCBI lineage: Bacteria > Bacillati > Actinomycetota > Actinomycetes > Kitasatosporales > Streptomycetaceae > Streptomyces > Streptomyces sp. NPDC005863. Next base: position 552,970 of record NZ_JBIAII010000005.1, read on the forward strand.
GGCGCTGGACCCCGCGGACCTGGACGCGTACCCGGTGGCGCCCGGTTACGCACCGGGAGAGCACCACTTCCCGCACGACTTCGCGAGGACCCCGGAATCGCTCGCCCGCTCATGGTTCACCGATGCGGAGATGGAACGTTCGCTCGACTTCCTGGCCCGGGAGCAGCAGGAGGACGGCGGCTGGCCCGTCCGCTGGCGGCAGTGGGCGCCGGGCACGGCCCTGGAGTCGCGCCCGATCGTCACCATCGAGGCGCTGCGCACGCTCCGGGCGTACGGGCGGCCCATCGGCTGACGGAGTCAGGCTCTCGCGCACGACCCATTCGATCACCCCGTCGGCCGCGCCCCGTACCGCGACCTGCGCGACGTGTTCGACCCTCTGATCCGCAGGTCGGCGCCGTTGTCAGTGGCGGGGTGCACGATGGGGGCATGGTCAGCTCCGCGTCCCGTGCCGACGGCGCCCGCAGCGCCCTTGACGGATTCTCCCCCGCGACCCGCGGCTGGTTCACGGGGGCCTTCTCCGCGCCCACCTCCGCCCAGGCCGGGGCGTGGCAGGCCATCTCGGAGGGGTCCGACGTGCTGGTCGTCGCGCCCACCGGTTCCGGCAAGACCCTGGCCGCCTTCCTCGCCGCCCTCGACCAGCTGGCGTCGACGCCTCCGCCCGCCGACCCGAAGAAGCGCTGCCGGGTGCTGTACGTGTCCCCGCTGAAGGCGCTCGCGGTAGACGTGGAGCGCAATCTGCGCAGCCCCCTGACCGGCATCCGCCAGGAATCGGTGCGCCTCGGCCTGCCCGAGCCGGAGGTGCGGGTCGGCATCCGGTCGGGTGACACACCGGCCGCCGAGCGCCGGGCCCTGTCGACCCGCCCGCCGGACATCCTGATCACCACCCCCGAATCGCTGTTCCTGATGCTCACCTCCGCGACGCGGGAAGCGCTCACCGGCATCGAGACGGTGATCCTCGACGAGGTGCACGCCGTCGCGAGCACCAAGCGCGGCGCCCATCTCGCCCTCTCCCTGGAGCGCCTCGACGAGCTGCTGCCGAAGCCCGCCCGCCGCATCGGCCTGTCGGCGACGGTCCGCCCGGTGGACGAGGTGGCGCGCTATCTCTCCCCCAAGCGCAAGGTCGAGATCGTCCAGCCGCCGTCCGGCAAGGAGTTCGACCTGTCCGTGGTCGTCCCGGTGGAGGACCTCGGGGAGCTGGGCGGATCCCCGGCCACCGACGCGGCCGACGGTCCGGGCGCCGAGGCGGAGCGTCCCTCGATCTGGCCGCACGTCGAGGAGCGCATCACCGACCTCGTCCAGGCGCACCGCTCCACCATCGTGTTCGCCAACTCACGCCGTCTCGCCGAGCGCCTGTGCAACCGCCTCAACGAGATCGCGTACGAGAGAGCGACCGGTGAGCCCCTCCCCGAGGACCACTCCCCGGCGGAGCTGATGGCTGAGTCGGGCGCCGCCAAGGGCGCTCCGCCGGTGCTGGCCCGGGCCCACCACGGCTCGGTCTCCAAGGAGCAGCGCGCGCAGGTCGAGGAGGACCTCAAGGCGGGCCGGCTGCCGGCCGTCGTCGCCACGTCCAGCCTGGAGCTGGGCATCGACATGGGCGCGGTCGACCTGGTGGTGCAGGTGGAGTCGCCGCCGTCCGTGGCCTCCGGGCTGCAGCGCGTGGGCCGCGCGGGCCACCAGGTGGGCGCCGTCTCCACGGGCGTCGTGTTCCCGAAGTACCGGGGAGACCTGGTGCAGGCCGCCGTCGTCACGGAGCGGATGCAGACCGGCTCCATCGAGTCGCTGCGTATCCCGGCCAACCCGCTGGACGTGCTGGCCCAGCAGCTGGTGGCGATGGTCGCCCTCGACACCTGGCAGGTCGACGACCTCCTGACGGTGGTCCGCCGGGCGGCCTCCTTCGCCTCCCTCCCGGAGTCGGCGTTCACGGCCGTCCTGGACATGCTCGCCGGCCGCTATCCCTCCGACGCCTTCGCGGAGCTGCGCCCGCGCGTGGTCTGGGACCGCGTCGCGGGCACCGTCACGGGCCGGCCGGGCGCCCAGCGCCTTGCGGTCACTTCAGGGGGCACGATTCCCGACCGCGGCCTCTTCGGTGTCTTCCTCGCGGGCGTCGACCCCAAGAAGGGCGGCGGCCGCGTCGGGGAGCTCGACGAGGAGATGGTGTACGAGTCCCGGGTGGGTGACGTCTTCACGCTGGGCACCAGCTCCTGGCGCATCGAGGACATCACGCGCGACCGCGTCCTCGTCTCCCCCGCGCCCGGCGTCCCGGGCCGCCTCCCCTTCTGGAAGGGCGACCAGCTGGGCCGGCCGCTCGAACTGGGCCGTGCGCTCGGCGCGTTCCTCCGGGAGGTCGGCGCGCTCTCGCGGGATGACGCGCGCGGGCGCCTGCTCGCCACCGGCCTGGACGCCTGGGCCGCCGACAACGTCCTGTCCTACCTCGCCGAACAGCGCGAGGCCTGCGGGCACATCCCGGACGACCGCACGATCGTGGTCGAGCGGTTCCGCGACGAGCTGGGCGATTGGCGGGTCGTCGTGCACTCCCCCTTCGGAGCGCAGGTGCACGCCCCCTGGGCCCTCGCCCTCGGCGCCCGCCTCACCGAGCGGTACGGCATGGACGCCCAGGTCATGCACGCCGACGACGGCCTGGTCCTGCGGCTGCCCGACGCCGATCTGATGAGCCTCGACCTGCTGGACCAGGAGCCCACCGCTCCCCCCGTGGAGTACGACGCCGAGAAGGCCCCGGTCGGCGCCGGTGACGTGGTCTTCGACAAGGGCGAGGTCAACCAGATCGTCACCGACGAGGTAGGCGGCTCGGCTCTGTTCGCCTCACGGTTCCGCGAATGTGCCGCCCGCGCGCTGCTGCTGCCGCGCCGCAGCCCCGGCAAGCGCACCCCGCTGTGGCAGCAGCGTCAGCGCGCCTCCCAGCTGCTCCAGGTGGCCAGCGAGTTCGGGTCCTTCCCCATCGTCCTGGAGGCGATCAGGGAGTGCCTCCAGGACGTCTTCGACGTGCCGGGGCTCACCGAGCTGATGGGCGACATCGAGTCCCGCCGCGTCCGCCTCGTCGAGGTCACGACGAACGAACCCTCCCCGTTCGCCCGCTCCCTCCTGTTCGGGTACGTCGCCCAGTTCCTGTACGAGGGCGACTCCCCCCTGGCCGAACGCCGCGCGGCAGCACTCTCCCTGGACTCGCGACTGCTCGCCGAGCTGCTCGGCCAGGCGGAGCTGCGCGAGCTCCTCGACGCCGACGTCCTGGCGGAGCTGGAGCAGGAGCTCCAGTGGCGTACGGAGGACCGCCGCATCAAGGACTCCGAAGGCGTCGCCGACCTGCTGCGGCTCCTCGGACCGCTCACCACGGCCGAGTTGGTGGAGCGCGGCGCCGAGCCGCAGTGGCCCGAGGAGCTGGCGTCCGCCCGCCGCGCGATCCGGGTCCGCATCGCGGGCGCCGAGCACTGGGCGGCGATCGAGGACGCGGGCCGGCTGCGCGATGCCCTCGGCACGGCCCTGCCGGTCGGCGTGCCCGAGGCCTTCATGGAGCCGGTCAAGGACCCGCTCGGCGACCTCCTGGCCCGTTTCGCGCGTACGCACGGCCCCTTCACGTCCGCCACCGCCGCCGCCCGCTTCGGCCTCGGAGCTGCGGTCACCGACGGGGCGCTGCAACGCCTCGCCGCGAACGGCCGCGTGGTGCAGGGAGAGTTCCATCCGGCGGGCATCGGCCAGGAGTGGTGCGACGCCGCCGTCCTGCGCCGCCTGCGCCGCCGCTCCCTCGCGGCCCTGCGGCACGAGTTGGAGCCGGTTCCCCCGGCCGCGCTCGCCCAGTTCCTGCCCCAGTGGCAGAACCTCGGCGGGCACGGCCTGCGGGGCATCGACGGCCTGGTGCGCGCCGTCGAGCAACTGCAAGGGGCCACCGTCCCCGCCTCCGCCCTCGAGAAGCTCGTCCTGCCCTCCCGCGTCACGGGCTACAACCCGGCCATGCTCGACGAGCTGACCGCGGCCGGCGAGGTGATCTGGGCCGGCGTCGGATCCCTGCCGGGCAAGGACGGCTGGGTCTCCCTGTACCTCGCCGACACCGCGCCCCTGCTCCTGCCTCCCCCGCACCCACTGGAGCTCACCGCCCTGCACGAGGCGGTCCTGAACACCCTCTCCGGGGGGTACGGCCTCTTCTTCCGCCAGATCGCCGACCAGGTCCGCGCCACCACCCACCCCGGAGTGCTCGATCCCCAACTGGCCGACGCCATCTGGGAGCTGGCCTGGTCGGGCCGGCTGACCAACGACACCCTCGGCCCGATGCGCTCGCTCCTCGGTTCGGGCCGCACCGCGGGAGCCACCGCCCACCGCGCCAAACGCAACGTCCCGCGCGGGCGGTACGGCAGCCTGACCGGGGCCGCCCGCCCCACCTCACGCACCGGCCCGCCGACGGTCGCGGGCCGCTGGTCGCTGCTCCCCGACCGCGAGACGGACCCGACCCTGCGCGCGCACGCCCTGGCCCGCGCCCTGCTGGACCGGCACGGCGTGGTGACCCGCGGCGCGGTGGCGGCCGAGGGGGTCGAGGGCGGCTTCTCCGCCACGTACCGCGTCCTGTCGGCGTTCGAGGACAGCGGCCAGGCGCGCCGTGGCTACGTGGTCGAGGGGCTAGGCGCGGCACAGTTCGCGATGGACGGAGCAGTGGACCGGCTGCGCGCCACGGCGAACGCGCGGGAGCGTACGGACGGTGCGCGCCCCTCCGACGCCCAGGCCGCCGTGGTGCTCGCCGCGGCCGACCCCGCCAACGCGTACGGGGCCGCGCTCCCCTGGCCCGAGCCGCCGAAGGACACCACCCACAAGCCGGGCCGCAAGGCGGGCTCCCTCGTCGTCCTGGTCGACGGCGAGCTGACGCTCTACATGGAGCGGGGCGGCAAGACGCTGCTGGCCTGGCCCGCCTCTCCGGAGGACCCGCTCGGCGACGACCCGCGCCTGCACGCGGCCGCCGAAGCGCTCGCCGGGGCGGCACGGGCGGGATCCCTCGGCACGGTCACCGTGGAGCGGGTCAACGGCGTGGCCGCCCTGACCTCACCGTTCGCCCCCCTCCTGGAAGGAGCCGGTTTCCACGCCACCCCGCGCGGGCTGCGCCTGCGAGCGTGACGGCACGCGGCGGTGGGCGGTGGCGTGCCCGAAAGGAAGGGCGTGCCCGTCCGTAGGCGAGGCGTGCCCGTAGGCGAAGGCAGGACGCCTGCGCGACGGGCACCCCCTACGGGCACCCCATAACCGCCCCGCCCCGCCCCCGCCATGCCACCCTTGATCTCATGCCCGAAGGTGACACCGTCCTCCAAGCGGCCCGGCGTCTGCACACCGCCCTGGCCGGGCACACCCTGACGCGCTCCGACCTGCGCGTGCCCAAGCTCGCCACCGTCGACCTCACCGGCCGCACCGTCCTGGACGTCACCCCGCGCGGAAAGCATCTCCTCACCCGCATCGAGGGCGGCCTCACCCTCCACTCCCACCTGCGGATGGACGGCTCCTGGCGGGTGTACGCGCCGGACGAGCGCTGGCGCGGCGGACCCGGACACCAGATCCGGGCCATCCTCGGCAACGCCGAACGGACGGCCGTCGGCTACCGCCTGCCCGTCCTCGAACTGCTCCGCACCACCGACGAGTACAAGGCCGTCGGCCATCTGGGCCCCGACCTCCTCGGCCCCGACTGGGACCCGGACCGCGCGCTGGGCAACCTCCTCGCCGCGCCCGACCGCCCCCTCGGCGAGGCCCTCCTGGACCAGCGCAATCTCGCGGGCGTTGGCAACGTCTTCAAGAGCGAGATCTGCTTCATCCTGGGCGTCACCCCCTGGCTCCCCATCGGCGAACTCCCCAAGGAGAAGTCCGCCCGCCTCCCCGCCCTCTGCAAGAAGCTCCTGGAAGCCAACCGCGACCGGTCATCCCGCACCACCACGGGCCGTGACCGCGACGGCCAGCGCCTCTTCGTCTACGGACGTGCGCCGCGCCCCTGCATGCGCTGCCGCACCGCGATCCGCGTCGGCGAACAGGGCGACGGTTCGCGCAGCCGCCCCACCTACTGGTGCCCGACCTGCCAGTCGGGCCCGACACCGTAATCCCTGGCCCGCCACCCTCTCCCCGAAGCGGCAATCCGCCACCCCTGCGTACCAGTTGACGCCCCGTCAGGCATAGCCGTACCGTCCCGTCATGCCCGTCACGGCGTACGACCTCACCAGACGCACCGCCTTCGTCACCGGCGCCGCCAGCGGCATCGGCCGCGCCACCGCGCTGCTCCTCGCGGAGGCGGGCGCCACCGTCCACTGCGCCGACCGCGACGAGCAGGGGCTCCACGAGACCGCCGCCCTCATCAAGACGGCCGGGGGCGCCCCGTACACGTACGTCCTCGACGTCGCGGACCGCACCCACGTGGACCGAGCCGTGACGACGGCCGCGACCACACCGGCGACCCCGGCCGCACCCGCAGGCACAACCACGCCCGCAGGCCCACCCGCACCCGCAGGCTCCGCCACGGCCCCGCTCACCCCCGGCGACACCCCCCGCCTCGACATCATGGCCGCCATCGCCGGCGTGATGCACAGCAGCTCGGTCCTGGAGACCCGTGACGAGGACCTCGACCGGGTCCTGAACATCAACTTCAAGGGCGTCCTGTACGCGTGCCAGGCAGCGGCCCGCACGATGATCGACTCGGGTTCGGGCGGCAGCATCATCACGATGGCCTCCGGCGCCGTCGACACCGGCGGCCCCGGGCTTCTCTGCTACGGCGCGGCCAAGGCGGCCGTCGTCCAGCTCACCAAGACCCTGGCCATGGAGGTCGGCCCGCACGGCATCCGCGTCAACGCCGTCGCGCCGGGCTGGATCCGCACCCCCATGACGACGCGGCACGACACCGAGGCCCCGACCCAAGCCCAGCCGCAAACCCGGACTCAGCCCCAGTCCCAGCTCCAGCCCCCGCTCCACACCGAGAAGATCATGGCCCGCATGTCACCCCTGGGCCGCGTCGGCGAACCGGAGGACATCGCGCACGCCGTACTGCACCTGGCCTCCGACGCCGCGTCCTTTACGACGGGCCAGATCCTCCGCCCGAACGGCGGCGTTGCCATGCCTTGGTGACCCCGTCCCGCACCCGCTCCCCTGCCCGCTCCCGCACGCCCAGGGCCCGCCCCCTCAGCCGCACCAGCAAGCCGCCAGAACGCCGAGCAGATCCCTCACCCTCGACCTCAACCCCACCGTCGTCGCCGCCCCCGTCCGCCACACCAGCCGCCCGCGCCTTGGACACACAGTGCACCGGCAGCACGCTCAGCCCCCACCCGCCGGCCGCCACGGCCCCTTCGAGCACCCCCGCGTCGGGCACGAAAGCGACCCTCAGCACGCCCCACCACCACAGCGCGCCGAACGCGAGGGCAGGCACCCACCGCGCGGCGCGCCTGGATATCGCCGCTCCGTCACCGCTCACCGCAGCCACAGAAGCCACCTCCCACGAGAGGGCGCGTCGTCGTCACCGGAAAGAACCACGGTGCAACCGATGATGGCACCGACCCGGTCAAAGCGCCCCAGGATCAGGGGCGCTCACCCACCCGCACCCCGGCGCACGAGCCGGAGCCGACCGGAGCGCCGACCGAGGCCGCCGGGCACAGAAACGCCAGAGCGGCCCGGCCCCCCAAGGGACCGGACCGCCCACCTACATCAGCCACCCGGCGAATCAGCCGCCGCAGCGCGCTCAGCCGTTCTCCGCCTGGAACATCCAGTGGTGCTTCTCCAGGTCCGCCGTGATCCCGATGAAGATGTCCTGGCTGACCGGGTCGGCCTCGCCCGTCGCGTCGACCCGCTCCCGCATTCGGGTGATCACCGCGCCGAGCGCGTCCACGAGGGCGCCCACGGCGTCCACGTCCTTGACCCAGCCCTCGGGCGTCTTGCCGATGCCGCTGCTCTGCGCCACCGTGGCCGCGCGCCCGTCGGGCGAGACGCCGAGCGTGGAGGCACGCTCCGCCACCGTGTCGGAGTGCTGCCGGGCCGTGTCGACGACCTCGTCCAGCTGCAGATGCACGGAACGGAAGCGCGGGCCGACCACATTCCAGTGAATCTGCTTGGCCACCAGGGACAGGTCGACCAGGTCCACCAGCGCGCCCTGCAGGGCCTCCGAGACCGTCTTCAGATCCGCATCGGACAGCGGGCTCTTCACGACGTACATCTGTCTCCTCCAACTCACGATCGAATGAGGTAAATCCCCACCAACCATGTCATAAAACCGCCAAATAGGTCGATTCATGAATCCCAGGTCACGTGGGGTGCACCTCGGACAAACAGAAGCCCCGACCGGGTACCCGGCCGGGGCTTCCACACACTTCTCGGAACGTCACGCCGCGACGACGTCGACCGCCTCCGCAGGTGCCTTGATCGTGACCCGTTCCGGTGGCACGCCGGCCACGGAGACGGAATTCAGCATCGAACGAACCGGTGCGCGCACCGGCTCCGGGACTGCTGCAGACTCAGCCAGCTCGGCGAGCGACAGCTCGTCGCTCACTTCACGCATGAGCTCGGACATCCGTACGTCAAGCGCGTCGCAGATCGCGGAAAGCAGCTCGGAGGAAGCCTCCTTCTGCCCCCGCTCCACCTCGGAGAGATAGCCGAGCGAGACTCGGGCGGACGAGGAGACTTCGCGCAGAGTACGGCCCTGGCGCTGGCGCTGCCGACGCAGCACGTCACCCAGCAGGCGACGGAGCAGAATCATCGGTGGCTCCCTCCTCGGACCGCGTAGCCGCATCCTTCACGCCCCACCGTACCGCCTTGCACGGCGGCCGTGCGGGGAGCGATGTCGTGTTCACTCAGGGCTGCAAACATCAATTCCCCCCGTTCTGTTCCGTATCCTGTGCCCGCCCGTTCCCCGGAGGTTCGCCGGACAGCTGTTCGATGAGCAGCGTGAGGACGCTCCGTACGCTTTCCCTACGGATTTCCGCACGCCCCCCGTTCAACCGCAGGGCGGCCACTTTTACCTGGGCTCCGCCATCGGCGTAACCGCGCATGTTCTCGGTTTTCGTACCGGAAGCCGCTTCCCGGCCCGCGTCCCGCGCCGGAGCGGCGACCGCCACGTACACGGTCCCGACCGGCTGTCCGTCCTGCGCCTCGGGGCCCGCGACCCCGGTGGTGGCGATCCCCCAGTCCGCGCCGAGGGCCGTCCGCACGCCCGCCGCCATCTGCCGCGCGACCTCCGGATCCACCGCCCCGCGCTGGTCCAGCAGAGTGCCGTCGACGCCGAGCACGTCCCGCTTCAGCTCCGTGGCGTACGCCGTCACGGAGCCGCGGAAGACCTTCGAGGCCCCGGGCGTCGACGTGATCTCGGCGGCCACCAGGCCCCCGGTCAGCGACTCGGCGACGGCCAGCGTCTCGCCGCGTGCGGCCAGGAGCCGCAGCAGCGTGCGCGCCGGCGCCTCGGACGCCGAGTGCCCGGGGGATGTCACTTCGCCGCCTCCCGGGCGGTTTCGTCCGCCGCCGCACGCGCCTCGGCCCTGCCCTGCCTGCGCAACACGACGGCCTGCTTCACATAGTCGAGTCCGGTCACCACGGTCAGCACCACGGCGAGCCCCATCACCCAGAACCGCAGTGTGGCGAGCGGTCCGGTCAGGGCCAGAACGTACATCCCGACCGCCGTGCCCTGCGCGAGCGTCTTCATCTTCCCGCCGCGGCTGGCCGGAATGACGCCGTAGCGGATCACCCAGAAGCGCAGCAGCGTGATCCCGAGCTCCCGCCCGAGAATCACCCCGGTCACCCACCAGGGCAGGTCACCGAGCCAGGAGAGACAGATCAGCGCGGCGCCCATGATCGCCTTGTCGGCGATCGGGTCGGCGATCTTCCCGAAGTCCGTGACCAGGTTGTACGTGCGGGCCAGGTGGCCGTCGAAGAGGTCGGTGATCATGGCGACGGCGAAAGCGGCCCAGGCGAACGAGCGCCAGGCCGGGTCGTACCCGCCGTTGCCGAGCAGCAGCATCACGAAGCCGGGCACGAGCAGCAGCCGGACCATGGTCAGCAGGTTCGCGACGTTCCACAGGCTGGCCTGATTGACCGCCGCGGCGCCCAGCTTCCCGCCCCGGACCGGCTTCGTCCCCGGCGCGCCCGGCGCACCGGAACCACCCGCGGGTGCCGGGACTCCTGTCATCTGCCGGCCTCCTGCAGACACTCGGCCACCAAGTCCACGCCCTCCGTGCCGACGACCTTTGCCACGACCATACGGCCGACCTGGGGGCCGCCCGCACCGGTGGTGCCGGTCAGCCGGATCTGGCCGTCCGTCTCCGGAGCCTGGTGCGCGGCACGGCCGAGCGGGCCCTCTTCCTCGTCGAGGGACTCCACGAGCACCTCCACGGTCTCGCCGAGCCGCTCATCGGCGCGCTGTGAGGTGAGCTCCTCGGCAAGCCGCGCGATGCGGGCGAGCCGCTCGTCGACGACGTCCTGGTCGAGCTTCTCGTCGTACGTGGCCGCCTCGGTGCCCTCCTCGTCGGAGTACCCGAAGACGCCGATGGCGTCCAGGCGGGCGCCGGTCAGGAACCGCTCGAGCTCAGCGACATCCGCCTCGCTCTCGCCGGGGAAGCCCACGATGAAGTTGGAGCGCACGCCGGCCTGCGGGGCCTTGGAGCGGATGGTGTCCAGGAGCTCCAGGAAGCGGTCGGTGTCACCGAAGCGCCGCATGGCGCGCAGCACGCCGGGCGCGGAGTGCTGGAAGGACAGATCGAAGTAGGGGGCGACCTTCTCCGTCGAGGTGAGGACGTCGATGAGGCCGGGGCGCATCTCGGCGGGCTGCAGGTAGCTGACGCGCACCCGCTCGATCCCGTCGACGGCGGCGAGCTCCGGGAGCAGCGTCTCCAGGAGGCGGATGTCGCCGAGGTCCTTGCCGTACGAGGTGTTGTTCTCGGAGACGAGCATGACCTCCTTGACGCCCTGCTCGGCGAGCCAGCGGGTCTCGCCGAGGACGTCGGAGGGGCGGCGCGAGATGAACGAGCCGCGGAAGGAGGGGATGGCGCAGAACGAGCAGCGCCGGTCGCAGCCGGAGGCCAGCTTCACGGAGGCGACGGGGCTGGAGCCCAGGCGGCGGCGGAGCGGCGCGCGCGGGCCGGAGGCGGGCGCGACGCCCTCGGGCAGGTCCTGCGGGATCAGCGCGGGCTCGACGGGCGCATGGCCCGGCAGCGCTACGGCGCCCTGGGCGTTCTGCCGCTCGGCGGGGCTGATCGGCAGGAGCTTGCGCCGGTCGCGCGGGGTGTGGGCCTCGACGCTGCCACCGCTGAGGATGGTCTGCAGCCGGCCGGAGATGTCGGCGTAGTCGTCGAAACCGAGCACCCCGTCGGCCTCGGGCAGCGCCTCGGCGAGCTCCTTGCCGTACCGCTCGGCCATGCAGCCGACCGCGACGACGGCCTGGGTCTTGCCGTGACCCTTCAGATCATTGGCTTCGAGGAGGGCGTCGACGGAGTCCTTCTTGGCGGCTTCGACGAAGCCGCAGGTGTTGACGACGGCGACGTCCGCGTCCTCGGCGTCCTCGACGAGCTGCCAGCCATCCGCCTCCAAGCGGCCTGCGAGCTCCTCCGAGTCCACCTCGTTACGGGCGCAGCCAAGAGTGACAAGGGCGACGGTGCGGCGTTCGGGCATGGTCTCAAGACTACTTCGTCCCCGCCCCGGCACCTCCCGCCAGGGTTACCCGCCGGTCCGCCCCAGGTCGGCGGCGCGCCACCGGGCCGGTCCCGCACCCCGCGGAGCGTCGCTGGTCAGACGCCCTCGCGGGCCGCGGTCAGCCCGCCTGCGGGTCGCCCTTGGTGTACGTGAGGCGCTCGACCTGGCCGGGCTCGAATTCGTTGTCGACCTGCTTGCCGTTCACGTACAGCTTGATCGCGCCCGCGTCGCCGAGGACGAGATCGATCTTCTGCTTGTCCTGGAAGGTCTTGTCCTGACCCTGCTCAAGGACGCCGTCGAAGAGGGTCCGACCGCTGTGGTCCTTGGCCGAGATCCAGCTGCGGCCCTCGGGGGCGACGACCTTCACCGTGACCTTGTCGCGCGGGACACCGGCGATGGCGCTGTCCGACGGGTCGGGCTTGGGGTCGGCGGGCTTGGCGGGCTTCGGCTTCTTCACCGGCTGGGAGGCCGCGGGCGTGGGGCCCTCGGCGAGCGACTTCGAGCTGTCCTTGTCGTCGCCGCCGCCGAACGCGGTGAAGCCGACGAAGCCGATCACCGCGACGATCGCGGCGACCATGGCGGCCGTCCAGTTCGGCCGGCGCGGCTCGGAGCGGATGCGTTCGGCCTCGAAGAGGGGCGCCGCGGGGGTGGGCGCGGGCGGGCGGCCGCCGTGCCCCTCGTCGTACTGGGCGAGCAGCGGGGCCGGGTCGACGCCGACGGCGCGCGCCAGCGTTCTGATGTGGCCGCGGGCGTACACGTCGCCGCCGCAGCGGGAGAAGTCGTCCTGTTCGATCGCGTGCACGATCGGGATGCGCACGCGCGTGGAGGTGCTGATCTCGTCGACGGTCAGACCCGCGTCGATACGGGCCTGCCGCAGGACACGGCCGATCGGGAGCCGGTCGTCGGCCTGGCGGTCGGCGGCCTGCGTCCCGTCTGCCGCGCTCTCGTCTGCGGCGCGGTCGGGGCGGTCGAGGCGGTCGTCTGAAGGACGGTCGTCTTCAGGGGAGTTGCCGATGGACACGGGGGCGCCTTTCGAGCGTGTAGCCACCTGCCGGAGGTTCAGTTTAGGCGGGTCCTGAAAGGGTGGGGCAACCGGACGGACGGACTTTGTACGCCATCAGAATGGCCGGACATCCTGATGGTGGGACATCGTGCTCTTATCTCCCTCAACTTGACGTGCGCCGAAGGGAAACGGTTGCCTGCTGATCCCTTACGGGTGAGCCTGGCCCGGCCTTATGGGCTAGCCTCCCCGCGGATCACCGCGAGCACGCCGTCCAGCTCGTCAGGTTTCACAAGAACGTCACGTGCCTTGGATCCCTCGCTGGGCCCGACGATGGAGCGCGACTCCATCAGGTCCATCAGCCGGCCGGCCTTCGCGAAGCCGACGCGCAGCTTGCGCTGCAGCATGGACGTGGACCCGAACTGGGTGGAGACCACCAGCTCGGCGGCCTGGCAGAGCAGATCGAGGTCGTCGCCGATGTCCTCGTCGATCTCCTTCTTCTGCTTGGTGCCGACGGTGACGTCGTCCCGGAAGACCGGCGCCATCTGGTCCTTGCAGTGCTGGACCACCGCGTGGATCTCGTCCTCGGTGACGAAGGCGCCCTGCATACGGGTGGGCTTGTTGGCGCCCATCGGCAGGAAGAGACCGTCGCCCTTGCCGATGAGCTTCTCCGCGCCGGGCTGGTCGAGGATGACGCGGCTGTCGGCGAGCGAGGAGGTCGCGAAGGCGAGGCGGGAGGGCACGTTCGCCTTGATCAGGCCGGTCACGACGTCGACCGAGGGCCGCTGGGTGGCGAGCACCAGGTGGATGCCGGCCGCGCGCGCGAGCTGGGTGATGCGCACGATCGAGTCCTCGACGTCGCGCGGGGCGACCATCATCAGGTCGGCGAGCTCGTCGACGATCACCAGGAGGTACGGGTACGCCTGGAGCTCCCGCTCGCTGCCCTCGGGCGTCTTGAGCTTGCCCTCGCGCACGGCCTGGTTGAAGTCGTCGATGTGCCGGTAGCCGAAGGCGGCGAGGTCGTCGTAGCGCAGGTCCATCTCGCGCACGACCCACTGGAGGGCCTCGGCGGCCCGCTTGGGGTTGGTGATGATCGGCGTGATCAGGTGCGGGATGCCCTCGTACGCGGTGAGCTCGACCCGCTTGGGGTCGACGAGGACCATCCGGACGTCCTCGGGCGTCGCTCTTATCATGATCGAAGTGATCAGGCAGTTGATGCACGACGACTTGCCGGAGCCGGTGGCACCGGCCACCAGGATGTGCGGCATCTTCGCCATGTTGGCCATCACATAGCCGCCCTCGACGTCCTTGCCGAGCGCGACGAGCATGGGGTGGTCGTCCTCGGCCGCGTCGGCCAGGCGCAGCACGTCGCCGACGTTGACCATCTCGCGGTCGGTGTTCGGGATCTCGATGCCGACCGCGGACTTGCCGGGGATCGGCGAGATGATCCGGACGTCGGGCGAGGCGACCGCGTACGCGATGTTCTTGGCCAGCGCCGTGATCTTCTCGACCTTCACGGCGGGGCCCAGCTCGATCTCGTACCGCGTGACCGTCGGCCCGCGCGTGAAGCCGGTGACGCGCGCGTCAACCTTGAACTCGGTGAAGACGTTCGTCAGCGAGTCCACGACCGCGTCGTTGGCGGCGCTGCGGGTCTTGCCGGGGCCGCCGCGCTCCAGGAGGTCGAGCGAGGGCAGCGCGTAGGTGATGTCGCCGGACAGCTGGAGCTGCTCGGCGCGGGGCGGCAGTTCGCGCGGGGGCTCGGGCGCGGGCTTGGTGAGGTCCTGTACGGCGCTCTGAGCGGGCGCCTGCGGCTTCTTCTTGAGCTTGCCGGGCACCGGGGCGTCGGTGGCGCGCGCGGTCGGCACGGGGGCCGCGGGCTCCCGCTCCTCGCTGTGTTCGCGGTCCTCCCGCTCCCCGGAGACGCCCTGGGTCAGATCGGCGACCAACGGCGACGGCGGCATGCCGTGCAGCACGGCACCGTCCAGGGCGGCGGCAGCGGCGGCCGCCACGTCCACGGCGTCCATCGGCCGGTCCATGTCCGGCTGTACGGGGGTCCTGCGCGGCCTGCGCCGCTTGGAGAGGGCGTCCTCCTCGGCCCGGTCGGGACCGTAGCCGTCCGGGTCGTACCCGTCGGGGGCGGGGGTGCGCCGGCGCGAGGGGCGGGCGGGCAGCGCCTCGCGCCACTGGTCCTCGTACCGCTCGTCGTCGTCGAAGTAGACCTCGGCCTCCGGCTCGGGCTGGACCACGCCGAGCTTGGTGCCGAGCAGCCGCAGCCGCTGCGGGATGGCGTTGACGGGCGTCGCCGTGACGACGAGCAGCCCGAAGACGGTGAGCAGCACCAGGAGCGGCACCGCGAGGATCTCGCCCATGGTGAAGATCAGCGGCGTGGAGGAGCCCCAGCCGATCAGACCGCCGGCATCCCTTATCGCCTGCATCCCGGAGCTGCGCGCGGGCGAGCCGCACGCGATGTGGACCTGCCCGAGGATGCCGATGACCAGGGCGGACAGGCCGATCACGATGCGGCCGTTGGCCTCGGGCTTCTCCGGGTGCCGGATGAGGCGTACGGCGATGGTGCCGAACAGCAGCGGCACCAGCAGGTCGAGGCGGCCGAACGCACCGGTCACCAGGACCTCCACGAGGTCGCCGACCGGGCCGCGCAGGTTCGACCAGGTGCCCGCGGCGACGATCAGCGCGATGCCGAGCAGGAGCAGCGCGAGGCCGTCCTTGCGGTGCGCCGGATCGAGCCCCTTGGCGCCCCGCCCTATGCCGCGGAACATGGCGCCGACTCCGTGCGCGATGCCCAGCCAGACGGCGCGCGCCAGCCGGTACACGCCCCCGGTGGGGCTGGGCACCGGCCTGGGCGCGGGCTTCTTCGCCGCGACCTTCTTGGCCGGCGCCTTCCTGGCGGGCACCTTCTTTGCCGCGATCTTCTTCGCGGGCGGTCTGGCAGCGGCCTTCTTCGCCGGAGCCTTCGTCGGCGCGGCCGCCTTCTTCGCGGGCGTCTTCTTGGCTGCGGACTGACGTGAGGCCATGGGTGTGAGGTTACCGGTGTCGACCACTGCGGACACGTGTGCCCACTGCTTCACCCGTTTGTGTCGCCCTTGCGGTGGCGGAGAACTGACGGCGCTTCACCGCGCTCACGCGGCACGAAACCTCGTCAGGGAGGCTCCGTGCCACGTCAGTTCTGCGAGGGGACCGAGGGCGCGCCGCTGCCGGTGCCCGGCTCCAGGGCGTCAAGCGCCCGGCGGAGGCCGGTGAGTTTGCGTTCGAGATGGGCGGCGGTGGCGACCGCCGCGGCATCCGCCGACTCGTCGTCCAGCTGTTTGGACAGCGCCTCGGCCTGCTCCTCGACCGCGGCGAGCCGCGCCGACAGCTCGGCGAGCAGCCCCGCGGGCTCCTTGGCGTCGCCGGCCACGGCCTTGCCGCTGCCCTCCAGCTGGAGCCGCAGCAGCGCCGCCTGCTCCCGCAGTTGGCAGTTCTTCATGTACAGCTCGACGAAGACCGAGACCTTCGCGCGCAGCACCCACGGGTCGAACGGCTTGGAGATGTAGTCCACCGCGCCCGCCGCATAGCCACGGAAGGTGTGATGCGGTCCGTGGTTGATGGCGGTGAGGAAGATGATCGGGATGTCCCGCGTCCGCTCCCGCCGTTTGATGTGCGCGGCGGTTTCGAAGCCGTCCATTCCCGGCATCTGGACGTCCAGCAAAATGACCGCGAAGTCGTCCGTGAGTAGTGCTTTGAGCGCTTCCTCCCCGGACGATGCCCGCACCAGTGTCTGATCGAGCGCAGAGAGGATGGCCTCCAGCGCCAGCAGATTCTCCGGCCGGTCATCGACCAGGAGGATCTTGGCCTTCTGCACCATGGCCCGCCCTCCTCGCCCCGGCGGTACACCGGGCGCCGCCCCAGAGGACGACTCCCTTGCGCCGCCCGTCCTTGTGCCGGTCATGGTAGCCGCACCCCGCCTGTCGCCACACCCTGTCACCGCGATGTCACTGTGCACGTAGCAGAAACGCGGTGGGAGACCAGAAGGTTCCCCGCACACCGCGGTTCTACACGACCTCCGCCACACTCTGTCAGCAACTGCGTGTGACGAAGCCGGTTCTCGGTCACTCAGCGCGCATCCACTGCTCCATCACCGACAACAGATGATCCGGGTCGACCGGCTTCGTGACGTAATCGGAAGCTCCGGAGTCGATGGCCTTCTCCCGGTCGCCCTTCATCGCCTTGGCGGTGAGCGCGATGATCGGGAGGCCCGCGAACTGCGGCATCCTGCGGATCGCCGTCGTCGTCGCGTACCCGTCCATCTCGGGCATCATGATGTCCATCAGAACAACCGCCACATCGTCGTGCTGCTCCAGCACTTCGATGCCCTCCCGGCCGTTCTCCGCGTACAGCACCGCGAGGCCGTGCTGCTCCAGGACGCTGGTGAGCGCGAAGACGTTGCGGATGTCGTCGTCGACGATGAGGACCTTCTCACCGCCGAAGTGGATGCCGGGCCGGGCCGCGGCAGGGGCCGGGGTCTCCTGCACCGAAGGCCACTGATCCTGCGGGCGCTGCTCCTGGGGCCGCTGCTCCTGTCCGCCGGGAGCCGACTGCCCCGGCAGCGCCGAGGGCTCCTGCGCGGGCGCGGGACGGCGCCGCCTGCGGAAGAGCGCCGCGGGGCCCGTGGGCGCCTCCTGGCGCGCCGGGGCGGCCTCGGGCCGGGCCGTGCCCTCGGTCGAGGGGGCCTCCTCCAGGGCGGGCAGTTCGCGCGGCTGGGGCGCGGGCGCCAGCTGCGTGTAGCCCTGGGGCGGCAGTTCGCTCGGGTGCAGCGGCAAATAGAGCGTGAACGTCGAGCCGCGGCCCGGCTCGCTCTGCGCGTGGATCTCGCCGCCGAGCAGCCGCGCGATCTCCCGGCTGATGGAGAGACCGAGGCCGGTGCCGCCGTACTTCCTGCTCGTCGTGCCGTCGGCCTGCTTGAACGCCTCGAAGATGACCCGCATCTTGCTGGCCGCGATGCCGATGCCGGTGTCCGTCACCGAGAAGGCGATCAGGTCGGCGTCCGCGTCGCGCAGCGAGCCCGCCTCCAGGAGCTGCTCGCGGATGGCGTTGGGCACGTCGTTGTTGGCGTGCCGGATCACCAGCTCGACCGCTCCGGAGTCGGTGAACTTCACCGCGTTCGACAAGAGGTTGCGCAGCACCTGGAGGAGGCGCTGTTCGTCCGTGTGCAGCGTGGCGGGCAGTTCCGGGGAGACCCGTACGGAGAAGTCGAGCCCCTTCTCCGCGGTCAGCGGCCGGAAAGTGGCCTCTACGTAGTCGACGAGTTGGACCAGCGCGATGCGCGTCGGGGAGACGTCCATCTTGCCGGCCTCGACCTTCGACAGGTCGAGGATGTCGTTGATCAGCTGCAGCAGGTCCGAGCCCGCGCCGTGGATCGTCTCGGCGAACTCGACCTGCTTGGGCGTGAGGTTCGCGTCGGCATTGTCGGCGAGCAACTTGGCCAGGATCAGCAGGGAGTTGAGCGGCGTGCGCAGCTCGTGCGACATGTTCGCGAGGAACTCGGACTTGTAGCGCATCGAGACCGCGAGCTGCTCGGCCCGCTCCTCCAGGACCTGCCTGGCCTCCTCGATCTCGGTGTTCTTGACCTCGATGTCACGGTTCTGCTGGGCGAGCAGCTCGGCCTTCTCCTCCAGCTCCGCGTTGGAGTCCTGAAGCGCCTTCTGCCGGTTCTCCAACTCGGCCGAACGCTCCCGCAGTTGCTCGGTCAGCTCCTGCGACTGCTTCAGCAGCACCTCGGTCTTGGTGTTGACGCTGATGGTGTTGACGCTCGTCGCGATCATCTCGGCGATCTGGCTGAGGAAGTCCTTCTGGATCTGCGTGAAGGGCTGGAAGGAGGCCAGCTCGATCACGCCGAGGACCGTCCCCTCGAAGAGCACCGGGAGCACGATGACCTGCGCGGGCGGCGCCTCGCCGAGCCCGGACGCGATCCGCAGATAGCCGGACGGCGCGTTCTCCACGAGGATCGTGCGCCGCTCCTTGGCGGCCGTCCCGATGAGCGTCTCGCCGGGCCGGAAGGACGTCGGCATGGACCCCATGGAGTACCCGTAACTGCCGAGCATCCGCAGCTCGTACGCGTCCTCGTGGTCGCCCCCGAGGTCCTGTGCGTCGTCCGTCGGCATCGCGAGGAAGAACGCGCCGTGCTGCGCCGAGACCACCGGCGTCAGCTCGCTCATGATCAGCGAGGCGACGTCGTCCAGGTCGCGGCGGCCCTGCATCAGACCGGAGATCCGCGCCAGGTTGCCCTTGAGCCAGTCCTGTTCCTTGTTGGCGAGGGTGGTGTCGCGCAGGTTGGCGATCATCGTGTTGATGTTGTCCTGCAGCACCTGGATCTCGCCGGCGGCGTCGACCTCGATCTTGAGGTTGAGGTCGCCCCGGGTCACCGCGGTGGCGACCTTGGCGATGGCGCGCACCTGACGGGTGAGGTTTCCGGCCATCTCGTTCACGGACTCGGTGAGGTCCCGCCACGTGCCGTCGACGTCACGCACGCGTGCCTGACCGCCCAGCTGGCCCTCCGTACCCACCTCGCGGGCGACCCGGGTGACCTGCTCGGCGAAGGACGACAGCTGGTCGACCATCGTGTTGATGGTGGTCTTCAGCTCCAGGATCTCGCCCCGGGCGTCGATGTCGATCTTCTTGGTCAGATCACCCTTGGCGATCGCCGTGGTGACCATCGCGATGTTGCGGACCTGACCGGTCAGGTTGGACGCCATCGAGTTCACGGACTCGGTGAGGTCCTTCCACGTACCGGAGACGCCCGGCACCCGCGCCTGGCCGCCCAGGATGCCGTCGGTGCCCACCTCACGGGCCACACGCGTGACCTCGTCGGCGAACGAACTCAGCGTCGTCACCATGGTGTTGACCGTGTCGGCGAGCTGCGCGACCTCGCCGCGCGCCTCCACCGTCACCTTCTTGGTGAGGTCGCCGTTGGCGACCGCCGCCGAGACCTGGGAGATGTTGCGCACCTGGCTGGTCAGATTGTTGGCCATCAGGTTGACGTTGTCGCTCAGGTCCTTCCAGATGCCGGTGACGCCCGGCACCCGCGCCTGGCCGCCCAACTGGCCCTCGGTGCCCACCTCGCGGGCCACCCGGGTCACCTGCTCGGCGAACGACGACAGCTGGTCGACCATGGTGTTGACGGTCGTGACGAGTTCGAGGATCTCGCCCTTCGCGTCGACGGTGATCTTCTTGGAGAGGTCGCCCATGGCGACGGCGGTGGTGACCTCGGCGATGTTGCGCACCTGCAGGGTGAGGTTGTTCGCCATGCCGTTCACGGACTGCGTGAGGTCCTTCCAGGTGCCGGAGACACCCTGCACCTCGGCCTGGCCGCCCAGGATGCCGTCCGTACCCACCTCGCGGGAGACCCGCGTGACCTGCTCGGCGAAGGCGGACAGCTGGTCCACCATCGTGTTCAGGGTGTTCTTCAGCTCCAGGATCTCGCCGCGCGCGTCCACGTCGATCTTCTGCGACAGGTCACCGCGCGCCACCGCCGTCGCCACCTGCGCGATGTTGCGCACCTGCGCGGTGAGGTTGCCGGCCATGCCGTTCACGGAGTCCGTCAGATCACGCCACACGCCGGCCACACCGGGCACCTGCGCCTGACCGCCCAGGCGCCCCTCGGTGCCCACCTCGCGGGCCACCCGGGTCACCTGGTCCGCGAAGGCGGACAGCTGGTCGACCATCGTGTTGATGGTGTTCTTGAGTTCGAGGATCTCGCCCCGCGCGTCGACCTCGATCTTCTGCGACAGGTCGCCGCGCGCCACCGCCGTGGTGACCTGCGCGATCTGGCGGACCTGCGACGTCAGGTTGCCCGCCATGAAGTTGACGGAGTCCGTGAGGTCCTTCCACGTACCGCTCACGCCGTCCACACGCGCCTGGCCGCCGAGCCGGCCCTCGGTGCCCACGTCCCGCGCCATCCGCGTGACCTGGTCGGCGAAGGACGACAGCTGGTCCACCATCGTGTTCACGGTGTTCTTCAGCTGGAGCATCTCGCCGGAGACGTCCACGGTGACCTTCTGCGACAGGTCACCGTTGGCGACCGCCGTCGTCACCTGGGCGATGTTGCGGACCTGCCCCGTGAGGTTGCGGAACGCGGTGTTCACCGAGTCGGTGAGGTCCTTCCACGTACCGGCCGCGCCCTGCACCTGCGCCTGACCGCCGAGCTCGCCCTCGACGCCGATCTCCCGCGCCACGCGCGTCACTTCGGAGCCGAAGGCGGAGAGCTGGTCGACCATCGTGTTCGTGGTGTTCTTCAATTCGAGCATCTCGCCCGCGACGTCCACGGTGACCTTCTGCGACAGGTCACCGTTGGCGACCGCCGTCGTCACCTGCGCGATGTCGCGCACCTGCGTCGTGAGGTTCCGGAAGACCGTGTTGACCGAGTCGGTCAGGTCCTTCCACGTACCGGCCGCGCCCGGCACGTTGGCCTGGCCGCCGAGCTGCCCCTCCGCGCCGACCTCGTTGGCCACGCGGGTGACCTCGTCCGCGAACGTCCGCAGCGTCTCGGTCATCTGGTTGATCGTCTCGGCGAGCTGGGCGACCTCGCCGCGCGCGCTCACCGTCACCTTCTGGGACAGATCGCCGTTCGCGACCGCCGTCGTGACCTGGGCGATCCCCCGCACCTGGGCGGTGAGGTTGCCGGCCATCAGGTTCACCGAATCGGTGAGGTCCTTCCACACGCCCGCCACACCCGGCACCTGCGCCTGGCCGCCGAGCTCGCCCTCCGTACCGACCTCGCGGGCCACCCGCGTCACCTCGGAGGAGAACGACGAGAGCTGGTCCACCATCGTGTTGACGGTGTTCTTCAACTCCAGCATCTCGCCCGCGACATGAACCGTGACCTTGCGGGACAGATCACCCTTCGCCACGGCCGTCGTCACCAGCGCGATGTCCCGCACCTGGGCGGTCAGGCGGTACGCCATGGTGTTCACGGAGTCCGTGAGGTCCTTCCACGAACCGGACATCCCGCGCACCCTGGCCTGCCCGCCGAGCTTGCCCTCGGTGCCGACCTCGCTGGCCACGCGCGTGACCTCGTCCGTGAAGGTGGAGAGCTGGTCGACGAGGTTGTTGACCGTCCGCCCGACCTTCAGGAACTCGCCGCGCAGCGGATGCGCGGCCCCGTCGACCCCCTGGGCCCGCAGCTCCATGCGCTGCTCCAGGTCGCCCTCCGCGACCGCGGACAGCACCCGGCCGACCTCGGAGACGGGACGTACGAGATCGTCGACGAGCGCGTTCGAGGCGTCGATCGCGGCCGCCCACGAGCCCTCGCTCGCCCCGGCCTCAAGTCGTTCCGTGAGTTTTCCCTCACGTCCGACCATGCGCCGCACCCGCGAAAGCTCACCGGTGAGGTGCAGATTTCGGTCAGCCACCTCGTTGAAGACGGCGGCGATCTCGGACATCACGTCGTCGCCGGAGACCGTGAGCCGCTTACGGAAGTTGCCGTCCCGCATCGCCACCAGGGCTGCGAGCAGCCTGTTCAGAGCCGCAGCGTCCACTGAAGCCGTCGTCCCGTTGCGCGGTTTGCGCTGTTTGTTCAGGGACTGTCCGTCTTTCGCGCGCGTTTTAGAACCCCGCGTCGCTGCGCCAGACTCCACTGTGTCCCTCCCGCAAGGGTCGACCGGTACTGCTCGGGTATTTCTGGGCTGTCTCCATGAAGCTTGCCCAGTGTTTCACCATGGCCGAACCAGGCCATAACAGTTCGGCAGCTTCGCACACCGTCCGCACACCCTCCGGGCGGAAACACTGACGACCGGCATCAGCATGGACGGCGAAGGTAAGTAACCTTGCATCCGGCTGTCCAACCACCCCGGTCCTGCCCAACCAGGGCGGTGGTACACGAACAAGCGGGCATCGGAGGGGCGGCCGTCACCATGGGTTCGGGAGAACTGGGCGTCGAGACAGTCGCCACTGTCGACGTCGTCGATACTCGTACGAGGAGTGCTGTGATCACCGCGCGCGCGGCTGCCACCTTCGACCCCGTCGGACGTTCCGTCGCGACGGCCCGCTCCTTCGTGCGCGACACCCTGCAGGGCTGGGGTTTCTCGGACATCGTCGACGACGCCGTGGTCCTCACCAGCGAGCTGGTCACCAACGCCGTGGTGCACGCCGGGACGGCCGCCGACGTCGAGTGTCTGCGCAGCGAGGACGCCGTACGCATCGAGGTCTCCGACCGCTATCCGGAGCGCGAGATCCCGCTTCAGCAGTCCTCGGTGAACATGGGCAGCCCCGACCGCGAGGGCGGCCGCGGCCTCCAGCTCTGCGCGGCCCTCGCATCCCGCTGGGGCGTCGACTACACGCCCACCCACAAGCAGGTCTGGTTCCAGCTCGACCTCCCCCACCGCCCCGTGGGCACCCGCTCCGCCGGCCCCTCGCTCCCGGCCGCGCTGCTGCCCATCGCCGACGGCAGAGTCCGCGTCGCCGTCATCCAGATCGACCGCCCGGGCGCCATCTCCGCCTGGAACGAAGACGCCGAGGAACTCTTCGGCTACGGCTCCGAGCAGGTCATGGGCAAGCCGCTCAGCGACCTCGCGGCCTGGCCGCACACCCCGGGCACCAGCACCGGCATCGCCGAGGCCCTGCAGCTCTCCCGCTGGGAGGGCAGCTACGGCGTCCGCGGCGCCGACGGCTGCGTGATCCCGGTCTACGCCTCGCACCTGCGCGTCCGCGACGCCGACGGCGAACCCTCCACGGTCTGCCTGCTCGTACGCGACGACGAACGCGCGGTGCTGCAGACCCCGCTGCGCGGCGCGCCCCCCGAGCCGGGCTCGCGCACCGAGCCGCACGCCACGGACCCCTTCGAGGTGTTCATCGGCTCCCCCGCCCCCGACGACCTCGACGGCCTGCTCCAGCGCACCGTCGAGCGGGCCCGCGACATGCTCGACGGCGACGCGGCCTTCCTGCTCCTCGCCACCGACGACGAGACGGAACTGGAGGTCCGCGCCTCCACGGGCCTGCCCTCCGCCCGCCAGCGCTTCGCCCGCGTCCAGGTCGAGTCGGCCCCCGGACGGTACGGCTCCGCCCGCATGCCGGCCGTCCACGAGGACCTGACGGTCGTGCCGGGCGCGGTCCCGCTGCTCGCCGGCACGGGCATGCGCTCCGTCGTCACGGTCCCGCTGAAGGTGGAGGGCCGCCTCACCGGCTCCCTGGGCGTCGCCGCCGAGGCCTCCGGGCGGTACTCGAACGAGGAGGCCCTGCGCCTGCAGTTCGCCGCCGACCGCATCGCCCTGGCCGTGGAGTCCGCGCGCCTCGGCGAGCTGGAGCGGCTCCGCCGCGGCTCGCTCTCCTTCCTCGTCGAGGCCTCCGACCTCCTCGCGGGCACCCTGGACCGCGACCAAACCCTGGCCCTCATGGCCCAGATGACGGTCCCGACCCTGGCCACTTGGTGCGCCGTCTACACGATCGCCGACCAGTCCGCCGAGCCCTATCTCTCGTACGTCCTGCACGAGGACGAGGAGCGCATCGACGGCCTCAAGGCCCTCCTGTCCAAGATCTCGCCGCCGGACCCGGTGCCCACCCCCGGCGCCCGCATCTGGGCGGCCCCGTCCGAGGCGGCCCACCAGGCGGCCCTGCGCACCTCGATGCGCAGCCTCGGCCTCGGTGAACCCATGACCCTCGGCTCGGGCATCGGCACGACGCTCTCCACCGCGTCGGCGGTGGGCGGCGAGACGGTGGTCTTGCCCCTGGTCGCCCGCAATCGCGTCATCGGCATGCTCACCCTCGGTAAGCCCGCCGACGAACACTTCCGCCAAGAGATCCTGGAATTGGCCGAAGATCTCTCCCGCCGGGCGGCACTCGCCCTCGACAACGCCCGCCTCTACTCCGAGCGCATGGCCATCAGCCAGTCCCTGCAGCGCAGCCTGCTGCCGCCGGGGCTCCCGCCGGTCCCGGGCGTCGAGGTCGAGGTCATCTACCGCGCGGCCGGCGAGGGCAACGAAGTCGGCGGTGACTTCTACGACCTCTTCCCGATCCGCGACGGCGCGTACGGCTTCGCGATCGGCGACGTCTGCGGCACGGGCCCGGAGGCCGCGGCCGTCACGGGCCTCGCCCGGCACGCCCTGCGGCTGCTCGCGCGCGAGGGGTTCGGCGGCCCGGCCGTCCTGGAGCGGCTCAACGCCGCGATCCTCGACGAGGGCGCCCGCAGCCGCTTCCTGACGCTCCTGTACGGCGAGTTGTGGCCCCAGGAGGACGGCTCGGCGGTCCTGAAGGTCGTCTGCGCCGGCCACCCGCTGCCGCTCCGCCTGCGCCAGGACGGCACGGTCGAGCCGTACGCGGAACCGCAGCCACTGCTCGGCGTCATGGACGACCTCGAACTGTACGAGCAGACGATGACGCTCGACCCGGGCGACGTCCTGCTCTGCGTGACCGACGGCGTCACCGAACGCCGCGAGGGCACCCGCATGCTGGGCGACGACGGCCTCGCGGACGTCCTGACGACCTGCACGGGTCTGACGGCGGGAGCGGTCGCGGCACGCATCATGCGCGCGGTGGAGCGCTTCGCGACGGACGCGCCCTCCGACGACATGGCGATCCTCGCGATGCGGGTGCCCGGCCTGCAGAAGGACTGAGTACGCAGAAGGCCCCCGCCCAGTTGGGCGGGGGCCTTCTTTAAGTGAGCCCCCAAGCGGAATCGAACCGCTGACCTTCTCCTTACCATGGAGACGCTCTACCGACTGAGCTATAGGGGCCTGTTGCCTTGTGGGGGTTTTCCCCGCGGCAACGGAATAGATCATACCTGAAATCGAAGGGTGCCTCGAACCGCCTTCCGACTTCCCGCTTCCGGCTTTCGACCTCTCAGAACGCAGGCTGCAGCAGCCCGCCGAGCGCATTGCACGCGGAGACGACACGGTGCAGCTCGCGCCGCGACAGGGACGCGTCGGCCGGCAACGCCAGCGTCTCGTCGGCGGCCCGCTCGGTCTCGGGCAGACGCACGTCCCGCCAGAACCGCGGCATGCGGTGCACGGGCGTCTTCACCGGCACCCGGCAGTCAACTCCCTTGGCCCGTACGGCCCGTGCGAAGGCGTCCCGGTCGGGCCGCCCGTTCCCGGGCACGCGGACGACGTACTGCTGGTAGTCGTGCCCCTCGCCGCCGTCGGGCGTCACGACACCGCGAAGGCGCCCGCTGAGATACGCGGCGTGCGCCCGCCGACGCTCCAGTATGTCGTACGAGGTCTCCACGGCCGCGGCGTCCGGCTCCCTGCGCTCCAGTACGAGGAGTCCCTGCCGGTTCCCGACGTCCCGCAGCCGCTGCACCTCGGCCTGGTTGCCGAAGCGGTGCACGACGACGACGGCGGCCGTCCGCGGGGTCACCACGGCGTTCACGGCGTCCGGGTCGAGGCAGTACGTGGCCGGGTCTATGTCAGCGAAGACGGGCACCGCGCCGGCGAGGACCACGTCCTCGGCGACCTCGGCGTTCCCGTAGGCCGGCACGACGACCTCATCGCCGGTGCCGACACCGGCGGCGCGCAACAATCCAACTGTCCCCATGTCTGGCGATGTTGGTTGCACGACGTGAACGGAAGGTGACGCACAACAAAAAAGAGCTGGTCCCCGAACCGAAGTTCAGGGACCAGCTCTTATCATTCAAAATTAGTTCGGCGGCGTCCTACTCTCCCACAGGGTCCCCCCTGCAGTACCATCGGCGCTGTGAGGCTTAGCTTCCGGGTTCGGAATGTAA